>NZ_CP148092.1:0-1762614 GCF_042140505.1 Rhizobium sp. T1470 | reverse complement strand
GGCGATTGCACTGGGATACCTCTTTTTCGGTGACGTTCCTGATCTTTACGTGATCACAGGCGGCACGATCATCGTCGTGGCCGGCCTGTTTATCTTCCATCGCAAGAACCTGCTGGAAACAGTGCCGCCGGAGGCTGTCGCCCCCGACGGCCACTGATTTCGCTCGTCATTTCCGCCGCTAAGCGGCGGCCGGCTTGACCACGCCGCGGCGTATCTGGTCGGCTTCGATGGATTCGAAGAGCGCCCTGAAGTTGCCCTCGCCGAAACCTTCGTCGCCCTTGCGTTGGATGAACTCGAAAAAGATCGGGCCGATAACGGTCTTCGAGAAGATCTGCAACAGGATCTTGGTCGTGCCACCATCGAGTACGCCTTCGCCATCAATCAGAATGCCGTGCCGACGCATCCTGTCGATCGGTTCGTCGTGGCCGGTGACGCGCTGAACTGACATGTCGTAGTAGGTTTCAGGTGGGCCGGGCATGAAGCGAAGCCCGTTCTCGGCGAGCTTGTCGGTCGCTTCGTAGATGGCATCGGTTCCAACGGCAATATGCTGGATGCCTTCACCCTTGTAGGTCTTCAGATATTCCTCGATCTGGCTGGTATCGTCCTTCGATTCATTCAGCGGAATGCGAATCTTGCCACACGGCGAGGTAATTGCGCGGCTCATCAGGCCGGTAATGCGGCCATCAATGTTGAAGAAGTGAATCTGCTTGAAATTGAACAGTTCGCGGTAGAAGTCCCACCACTTGTCCATGTTGCCGCGATAGACGTTATGGGTGAGATGGTCGAGATAAAAGAAACCAACGCCGTCTGGCCGCGGATTGGGTTTGCCTAACCAGTCAAACTCGAGATCGTAAGCCGATCCTTTCGCGTCGTAGCGTTCCACGAAGTAGAGAAGCGAACCGCCAATACCGACGATCGCTGGCACATCGAGCGTCTTGTCGTCGCCCTCGTAGGGGGTCGCGCCCTTGGCAACGGCGTGGTCAAAGGCATGCTTGGCATCGACCACACGCCACGCCATCGCCGGAGCGCAGGGGCCGTGATCGCCGACAAACCGCGTCGCGTGGCTGTCCGGCTCGGCATTGACGAGATAGTTGATGTCACCCTGGCGCCAGACGGTAATGTCCTTCGTCTTGTGCTTGGCAACCGCTTGATACCCCATGCAGGTGAACAGTTCCGCGAGCTTTTCCGGCTGTGGGTGCGCGAATTCGACGAACTCGAACCCATCCGTGCCGGCGGGGTTGTCCGTAGTAATTTGAGACGGCGGTGCGTCGTGCGGATAGGGGCCCATTTGCTGCTCCTGAGGTTGTCGTCATTTGATGCAAATTATCGCTCCACTTTCATGCAATGTGCTTGCATTATGGGCATGCTTGGCAAATTATCCGCACGAAACGTGCAGATTACGGACGGATCGTACAATGTCTGAGCAACTGGATGGATTTGATCGGAAGATCCTTGCCGAGCTCCAAAGCGACGGACGACTGACCAATATCGAACTGTCCGAACGCATTGCCCTTTCAGCGTCTCAATGTTCGCGACGGCGAACGCGACTGGAAGCCGAGGGCTTCATTCGCGGCTATCAGGCAAACCTCGACCCGGACAGGCTGGGGCTTAACCTGCTGGTCGTCATCTCGGTGACGCTGGCAACCCACAATCGCGACAACGCTCGCCGCTTTGCGCAATTGGTCAACGGCCTTCCCGAGGTCCTTGAAGCCTATGCGCTGACCGGCGAAATGGACTATCACCTGAAAGTCGCGACCCGTGGCCTGTCCGGCCTTTCGCGCTTCGTCAACGACGTGCTGCTGCCGCATGAATCGGTTCAGCACGTGAAGACGGCGATTGTTCTCAATACGTTGAAGAACTTCGAAGGTTATCCGCTTTCCGGATCATAATTCATTTCGATTTGCGCGACAGTCCCGCAGACGCCTCGATCGCCGCGAGCGCCAGATCGAGATGCCGGATGGCGGCTTGGCCGAGCGTCATGCGCACCGTCTCCTGGTACTTGTCGGCAAGGAGGGTGATTTTTTGATAGTATTGCCGCCCTAGTGCGGTGAGTTCGATCTGCTCGAAGCGTCGGTCGGTGTCGCTTGGAACTCTCTTCAGCCAGTGCCGCTGTTCCAGTGCCTGGACTGCCCGGCTGACCTTTGTCTTGTGCATATGCGAATGCGCGCCGATGTCCTTTGCCGTCATCACCCCGACGCTGCCGAGTGCGGCCAGTGTGCGCCATTCGGGCCGGGTGAGGTCGAACTCCTGCTTGTACTGCCGGGCAAATGACAGGCTGACCAGTTCCGATGCCCGGTTGAGCCGGTACGGGATGAAGCCGTCAAGCTCGAATCCATTGGCCATTCCTGCTCCTTGATAGTTACAAAATCGACGGTTACGTTTGTAACTATATAAATGGAGGAGATGCAAGCATGGACACGACCGAAGCACCACGTTCCCGTGCGCGGGCGGGAGCCAGCGACGTTTCCTACATGCCGGGTTTTGGCAACGATTTTGAGACGGAGGCGCTTCCCGGGGCACTGCCACAGGGTCAAAACAGCCCGCAAAAGTGCAACTACGGTCTCTATGCCGAGCAGCTGTCGGGCTCGCCGTTCACAGCTCCCAGGGGGACGAACGAACGCTCCTGGCTCTACCGCATCAGGCCAAGTGTTCGCCACACGCGTCGTTTTAGCAATGCGAGCTATCCGTTCTGGAAATCGGCGCCGTGCCTGGACGATCACTCGCTGCCGCTTGGACAGCTGCGGTGGGACCCGATCCCGGCGCCAACGGCCCGCGCGGACTTTCTTGCCGGAATTCGAACGATGACGGCCGCCGGCGATGTGATGACCCAGGTCGGCATGGCCGCGCATGCCTACGCCTTCAACGAAGACATGGTTGACGACTATTTCTTCAATGCCGACGGCGAACTGCTGATCGTACCTCAACGCGGCGCCATCAGCGTCTTCACGGAGATGGGTGTCATCGAGGTCGAGCCCGCGGAGATCTGCCTCATCCCCCGTGGGATGATGTTCAAGGTCTCACGTCTCGGCGACGGAACAGAATGGCGTGGTTACATCTGCGAGAACTACGGAGCAAAGTTCACCATGCCGGATCGCGGGCCGATCGGCGCCAACTGCCTGGCGAACGCCCGCGACTTCAAGACCCCGGTCGCCGCCTTCGAGGACAAGGAGATACCGTGTCGCGTCCATGTGAAATGGTGCGGCAGGTTCTTTGTGACGGAGATCGGTCACTCACCGCTCGACGTCGTGGCATGGCACGGAAACTACACGCCGTTCAAATACGATCTCAGAACCTTCTCCCCGGTCGGGGCGATTCTGTTCGATCATCCGGATCCGTCGATTTTCACGGTGCTGACAGCGCCGAGCGGAGAACAGGGCACTGCAAATGTCGACTTCGTAATCTTTCCGCCCCGATGGCTGGTTGCCGAGCACACGTTCCGCCCCCCCTGGTATCATCGCAACATCATGAGCGAGTTCATGGGCCTGATCCTTGGACAATACGATGCCAAGGAAAAGGGCTTCGTTCCAGGCGGCATGAGCCTGCACAACATGATGCTGCCACATGGACCAGATGCGTCCGGCTTCGAAAAGGCGTCCAACTCGGAGCTGAAACCGGTCAAGCTGGATCATACGATGGCCTTCATGTTCGAGACCCGGTTCCCGCAGCAATTGACGAAATACGCTGCGGAACTGGAGACGCTGCAGGACGACTACATCGATTGCTGGGATGGTCTGGAGCGGCGCTTCGACGCAACGCCGGGCATCAAGTGAGCCACCACAGCGAACGCGGACAGGTTCCATGAAACTTGCAACACTCAAAGACTCCACGCGGGACGGTCGGCTGATCGTCGTCTCCCGCGACCTGACGCGCTTTGCCGATACGGGCGAGGTGCGCACCTTGCAGGCAGCGCTGGACGACTGGTCGGCCACGGCGCCCAAGCTTGCGCGCATCGCCGAACGCCTGGAAGCAGGCTCTGACCTATCCAAGCCCTTTGATCCACGCAACGTGCATTCGCCGCTACCGCGCGCCTACCAGTGGGCCGATGGCTCGGCCTACGTCAACCATGTTGAGTTGGTGCGAAAGGCGCGAAACGCGCAGATGCCGACGACGTTCTGGACCGACCCTCTGATGTACCAGGGCGGTTCCGACACGTTCCTGGCGCCTTATGATCCGATCCTTGCGGCCGACGAGGCTTATGGCATCGATATGGAAGGCGAAGTCGCAGTGATCGTCGACGACGTGCCCATGGGTGCACCGCCGGATCAGGCATGCGAGGCGATCCGGCTGGTGATGTTGGTGAATGACGTCTCACTGCGGGGCCTCATTCCCGATGAACTTTCCAAGGGATTCGGATTCTTCCAATCGAAACCCTCATCGGCCTTCTCGCCGGTGGCCGTAACGACAGACGAGCTCGCCGAGGCCTGGAAGGACGGCAAGCTACATCTTCCGCTGCTGGTCAGTCTGAACGGCTCTCCGTTTGGTCGCGCCAATGCCGGCGTAGACATGACATTCGACTTCGGGCAGCTCGTTTCGCACGCAGCAAAGACGCGCTCTTTAACCGCAGGCTCTATCATCGGCTCCGGCACGGTTTCCAACAAACGCAATGGCGGCCCCGGCAGGCCGATCGCCGAGGGTGGGGACGGGTATTCCTGTATCGCCGAGATCCAAATGATCGAGACCATCGAACACGGCCGACCAAAGACGCCCTACCTGCACTTCGGCGATACCGTTCGCATCGAGATGAACGACAGGCATGGTGCATCGATCTTCGGTGCGATCGAGCAGACGGTGCAACGCTGCGATGGAGACCGGAGGCAATGACGGAGATCGTGCTCTACGACTACTGGCGCTCCTCGGCGAGCTTTCGTGTCCGCATCGCGCTTCAAATGCTGGGACTTGCCTACGAGACCGTGCCAATCGACCTGCTCGCCTCCGCTCACAAGGATCAAAACTACCTGAAGATCAACCCTCAAGGCCTGGTCCCGAGCCTGCGCATCGACGGACGTATGCTGACCCAATCGCTGGCCATCATCGAATATCTGGCCGAAACCCGCCCCGAAAGCGGGTTCCTGCCCGATACCGCGGCCGGGCGGCAGCGGGTGAGGGCGCTGTCCTATGCCGTTGCCATGGACGTTCACCCCGTCTGCAACCTCAACGTCGTCTCTCACGTCGTCCACCTCACGGGCGAGGAGGGCGCACGAACGCAGTGGATGATCAAGTTCATCGGCAGCGGACTTCAGGCACTCGAAAAGATGCTTGATGATCCGACAACCGGCCGCTTCTGTTTTGGCGACACGCCGACCATGGCAGATTTCTGCTTGGTGCCGCAGGTCTACAACGCCCGTCGCTGGGATGTCGAAATGTCGACTTTGCGACGCGTCGCACGCATTGCTGATGCGTGCAATGCATTGCCAGCATTCAAGGCCGCCCATCCGGACGCGGCAAAGCGCTGCTAGCGATCGCGGCGCCGCCAACTGCTACGGTTCCCGCCGCTCTTCGGCGACTTGCACGCCCGATAATTTTCTTACCACCGATTGACGCCAGCCGACGACAGCTGATTAAATCAAATTGATTGATTAAATGAGAATGGGTCTCGGCGCTGCCGGGACAGCCCTGTGTTCAGCAACGTCACCAAGAGACAATCATGACAAAACAGCGCCAACCCGCCCTGCGGCTCGAAACCTCGTGGCAACCGGGATCCGAAGAACAAGGCCAGGCCTATACCCTCAGTCTCAAGAACCTTTCGTCGAACGAAATCGCCGATTTCTCTCTCTGCATCAGTGGCCCGGGACGCGTGGATCCGGCGGTTCACATCGAGGGCGGCACGATTGGTCGCCGGCTGTCGAACTTCACCGAATTCCTACCGCCCGAAAACTTCGAGCTTGAGGCGGGCAAGACCTGGACATTGACGATCTCCGCTCTGAGCTGGCCGTTCCAGCATTGGACGGATGGGGCTACCGGCGCCTATCTCGCCTTTGCCGACGGCAGCACGCTGTCGCTCTCGGTCGAACCGACCCGCTCGCTCGCCAACAATTCTCCGCTAAAGCGTGGCGCAGAAATCTATCCCGTGCCGGCCAATCCGCCGGTGCCTATTTCGATCGTGCCATGGCCGAACGAGGTGTCGGTATCGGGCAAGCGTTCGGTCCCCCCGGGGTTTGCCCTTAGCGCCAGCGATCCGCGGGCAATTGCCGCGGCGGCTACCTTTACCGGCCTCGTCGAACAGCTTTTTGCCGTCGAGGGGATCGTTCGTCCAGCCTCAGAAGGCGGAATGCCTGCCATGCTGCAGATCGTCGACGGTTTCACACCGGAGGCTTATGGCGTGTCCTTCGCCGGTGATGTCATTCGCATCTCAGCCAGCACCCAGACGGGCCTGCTCTATGGTCTGATCACGCTCGGCCAGATCTGGCGCGGCGCACATCTTTATCCGAGCGCATTCCGCTTCCCCGTCGAAGGCGAGATACGCGACGAGCCATCCATGGGATGGCGTGGCCTTCATCTTGACGTTGCCCGTCAGTTCTATGGCATGGCTGAAATCAAGAAGTTGCTCAGCATTCTCGCCTGGAACAAGGTCAACCGCTTCCATTGGCACCTGTCGGACGACGAAGCCTGGCGCGTGGAAATCGATGCCTATCCGGCGCTGACCGACGTCGGCGCCTGGCGCGGACATGGACTTGCCATTCCGCCGCTGCTCGGCTCAGGCGCGGCACGCACCGGCGGCTATTACACCAAAGCTGCGGTTCGCGAGATTGTGGCGCACGCCAAGGAACTCGGCATCGAGGTCGTGCCGGAGATCGACGTGCCGGGACATTGTTTTGCCATGCAGCAGGCAATTCCTGAGCTTCGTGACCCGCAGGAGGTCGGAAGCTATTATTCCGTCCAGGGTTTTCCAGACAACTGCGTGAACCCGGCGCGCGAGAAGACCTACGAGGTTTTGGAAACCATCTTCGGCGAACTGATCGAGCTCTTTCCCTTCAAGACGATCCATATCGGCGCCGACGAGGTGCCGCTCGGTGCCTGGTCGGGGTCCCCGGAAGCGCTGGCGCGGCTGCGCGAGATCGCTGGAGACGCAATGGCCGACGCACACGCCAACCGCCTCAACGTGATCACCAATACACATGGCGCCGATGACATCGACGGATCTGGAGCTGCGGTTCTGCAATCCGTTTTTCTCGCAAGGATCCAGCAGTTCCTTGCCGAGCAAGGCTGCATCACGGGCGGATGGGAAGAAGCTGCGCACGGCAACGTCATCGACAAGACCAAGAGCTATCTCTGCGGCTGGCGTAGCGTCGAAGTCTCGGCAGCGCTTGCTGGCCAAGGCTACGAGATGGTGGTCTGCCCGGGGCAGGTCTACTATCTCGACATGGCAAACAGCCCCGATTGGGACGAGCCCGGCGCCAGCTGGGCCGGGTGGTCGGAGCCGGAGAAGCTCTACAATTTCGATCCGGTCGAAGGCTGGAGCGATGAGCAGAAGATGAAGCTGCGCGGTATCCAGGCCTGCATCTGGTCGGAGCCGATGACCGACCGCGCAGTCTTCGATCGCCTGGTCTTCCCCCGAATCTCGGCGCTTGCCGAGAGCGCCTGGACGAAACCAGCCGACAAATCCTGGGAGCGTTTCAAGGCGGTCGCGGGATTGATGCCGGTCCTTTATGCCTATCCGTGATGCTGTCAGCCTAAAGGCTTCTGGAGCACATCGAACTGCGGGTTCGTTTCCGAAAAGATTGGCAGAGCCGCGGCGCCCAAAATCGCCGTGTCTTTGCCGGTCGCGCCGATCATGATGCGGGGCAGGCTTCGCTCGGCCCCCGGATTAACCGGCGTATGCAAGGGTTCCGACCGACGGGCAAGGCGCTGCAACAGCGAAGATGGCATGGAACCGCCGAGAACGATCGTCTGCGGGTCGAAGGCCAGTTCGAGAAAATCGATCGTCTGGCGCATGGGTTCGGCCGCAGCCTTCGCCCAGGCGTCAATCCGACCGGTCGCTTGCTCGATCAGAGCATCCAGGGTCTCAGGGGCGTATTGTTCAGGATCCTGAACGTTGAGGTACTCGTAGGCCGAGCCGAGGGAAACGTAACGGTCCAGACAACCACGCTTGCCGCACTGGCAGGCCTGGCCATTCGGGACCACGATCATATGGCCGATCTCGCCCGCATTGCTGCGGCTGCCCTTGTAAAGATGACCGTCAAGGAACATGCCGGCGCCGATGCCACGCCCAAGAAACAGGTAGACAAAGCTGCTTAGACCGCGCGCGACGCCATAGAGGCGCTCGCCGATTGCCGCAGCCGTCGCGTCGTTCTCGACGAGAACGGGCACGCCAACCAGACCGGCTAGCTCGCGGGCGACCGGAAAACCTTGCCAGCCAGGCAGTGTCACGGGGCTGAGGGACGTCACCCCTTCGGCGGCATAACGCCCCGGCATCGCGATGCCGACACCGAGCAGGCGGGCGCGATCGAAGCGGAAGCTTCGCTGCAACTCCTCAGCGATCCCGGCCAGGATGGGCATCGCCTCGGCAGGCGTCGGCCTGTCGACGGCCCTTTTGACCCTTGCCCGGACCCTTCCCGAAAGATCCGTCAGGACCCCAACTGCATGATTCCGCTCCAGTTCCAGGCCGATGGAATAGGCGCCGTCAGGATTGATCGAATATGGCGTGATCGGCTGGCCGCGCGCGATCTTTTGAGGCGCTTCCGCCTTCAGTAGTTTTGCCCCCTCAAGCTCCTCGACGATGTTGGAGACCGTCTGAGTGCTGAGCGCCGTCAACTTGGCAAGAGCGGCACGCGACAAGGGGCCGCTCGTTCGGATCGCTTCGATCACGACGCGCCGGTTGTGCGATTTTGCCTGCTCGAGGTTGGTGCCTGAAATTGCCTTCATATGTCCGACTTGCGGGAATTCAAACCAATCACTTGCTCTACCGCATAAGAGGTTCGGTGACGGATAGCCAGAAGATTGCGCGCGCGGCCTGAGCCGGGCCCTCGGCTACCAGGTTTGCTTCAGATCTCCACCCGCGACGTTTGAGATTTCTCGTCGGAGGCGCCCTTGGCGGCGGGCCGGGTTGACAGCACGTTGACTGCATGTCACTTATGTAACTAAATAGTTATTTACTTGGGAGGAAGACGCAGATGGCGACGATATCGCTTGGCATGATCATGCACGGGATTACCGGCCGCATGGGCTACAATCAGCATCTGGTGCGGTCCATTCTTGCGATCCGGGAGCAGGGGGGCCTTCAGCTTGCCAACGGCGACCGCCTGATGCCCGATCCGATTCTCGTTGGACGCAGCGCCGACAAGATCGAAGCGATCGCCCGCCAGCACGGTTTGACGCGCACGACCACCGATCTCGATAGCGCCCTTGCCGATCCGAACAACAAGATTTTCTTTGACGCCGGCTCGACGCAAATGCGCGTATCGCTGCTGAAGAAGGCAATCGAAGCCGGCAAGCATGTCTATTGCGAAAAACCGATCTCCGAGACGCTTGATGAAGCGCTTTCCGTTGCGATGCTCGCCGAGCAGCGCGGCGTCAAGAACGGCGTCGTTCAGGACAAGCTCTACCTGCCGGGTCTACGCAAGATCGCATTGCTCAAGGACAGCGGCTTCTTCGGCAAGATACTGTCGGTTCGCGGCGAGTTTGGCTACTGGGTATTCGAAGGCGATTGGGGCGTGAAGGCGCAGCGCCCCTCCTGGAACTATCGCGCGGCCGACGGCGGCGGCATGATCCTCGATATGCTGCCGCACTGGCGCTACGTGCTGGACAACCTGTTCGGCGAGGTCAAGGCGGTCAGTTGCTATGCCTCCACCCATATCCCTAGCCGTGTCGACGAGGATGGCAAGACCTACCGGGCCGACGCCGACGATGCAGCCTATTCGACGTTCGAACTCGAGGGCGGCGTCGTCGCCCACATCAACTCTTCCTGGGCGGTTCGCGTGCGCCGCGATGACCTTGTGACGTTCCAGGTCGACGGCACGCATGGCTCGGCTGTTTGCGGGCTGACGAAGTGCTGGACCCAGCATCGCGTCAACACCCCGAAGCCAGTCTGGAATCCGGACCAGCCGCAGACCATCGACTTCTACAAGACCTGGGACGAGGTTCCGGAAACCCAGGTCTTTGACAACGGCTTCAAGGCCCAATGGGAAGACTACCTGCGCTACGTCGTCGAGGATGCGCCGTGGAGATTCACCCTGCGCGAAGGCGCCAAGGGTGTTCAGCTCGCCGAACTGGCGCACAAGAGCTGGAAGGAACGGCGCTGGGTGGACGTTCCCTCGCTTGCCGACACGTCTGTGCGCAAGGTTGCCTGACGATCATGGCAACGACACTTCGCCTTCCCGTTTCCGGCGGCACGTTGCAGGACTACACCGTCGTCAACACACCGCTTGCCGCGCCGCAACGCCCGGCTGGCGGGCACGCCTTCAACCGTGTTGCCTATGCGGCCGCTCATGTCGTTGTCGATCCGTTGGCCGACAACGATCCCTGGCTCGACCGCAACATCGACTGGGAACGCACTATCGCGTTCCGCGAATATCTGTGGGATCTCGGTCTCGGCGTCGCCGAGGCGATGGACACGGCCCAGCGCGGCATGGGGCTCGACTGGACCGGTGCCAAAGAGCTCATCGCCAACGTGCAATCGGCCGCGCGCCAGCGCCCCGATGCGCTGATTGCCTATGGCGCCGGCACCGACCATTTGCCGCCGGGCCCCGATATCGGCATCGATGATGTGATCCGCGCCTATGAAGAGCAGGTCGCGTATGTCGAAGGGCAGGGCGGCAGGATCATCCTGATGGCAAGCCGCGCTCTCGCTGCAGCCGCCAAGAGCCCCGAGGATTACGTGCGCGTCTACGACCGTATCCTGCGGCAGGTCCGCCAGCCGGTCATCCTCCACTGGCTCGGCGACATGTTCGATCCTGCGCTTTCGGGTTATTGGGGCTCGCGTGACGACATCGAAGCCATGGAAACGGCGATCGCCATCATCAATGACCACGCAGGCAAGGTGGATGGCGTGAAGATCTCTCTGCTTTCGGCAGAAAAGGAGATTGTCATGCGCCGCCGCCTTGATGGCGCGGTGAAGATGTACACCGGCGACGACTTCAACTACGCAGAGCTCATTGCCGGTGACGAACAGGGATATTCGCATGCCCTGCTCGGTATTTTCGATGCCGTTGCGCCTGCGGCCAGTGCTGCCCTTCAGAAGCTTGCCACGGACGATCTCGCCGGCTTCCATGATATCCTGGCTCCGACGGTCCCGCTGTCGCGGCACATCTTCAAGGCGCCGACGCGATTCTACAAGACCGGCGTCGTCTTCCTTTCCTATCTCAACGGCTTTCAGAACCACTTCCAGATGCTCGGCGGCCAACAGAGCGCGCGCTCGGTGGTACATCTTGCCGAGCTGTTTCGGCTCGCCGACAAGGCCCGCGTCCTGCGCGATCCGGATATCGCCGCGGCTCGAATGAAAACGATCCTGGCGACAATCGGCATTTGAAACATCACGGGCATGCACCTCGCAACTGCGGGGCGTGAGGGAGGAAGACACATGGCAGTCGACGGCCTTTCCATCAATCTCGCGACCGTCCGAGAGCAATACAATATGAGGCAGGCCATCGAAGCCTGTCTCAAGCAGGATATCGTCGCGATCGCTCCCTGGCGCGATCAGGTGCACGCCATCGGCCTCTCGGAAGCCGCCCGGATCGTGGCCGACAACGGGCTGCAGGTGACGGGCCTTTGCCGCGGCGGCATGTTCCCCGCAGCCGACGCCGCCGGACGGGCAGCCGCAATCGACGACAACAGGAAGGCCATCGATGAGGCTGCCGCCCTCAAGGCGGACTGCCTGGTCCTCGTCGTCGGCGGCCTGCCCGCCGGATCCCGAGATATCGCACATGCGCGCGAGATGGTGGCCGAAGGCATCGCAGCGATCCTGCCGCATGCGCGTGCAACCGGCATACCGCTTGCCATCGAACCGCTGCATCCGATGTATGCCGCCGACCGTGCCTGCGTGAACACGCTCGAACAGGCGCTCGACATCTGCGACCTTCTCGGGGACGGCATCGGCGTCGCCATCGACGTCTACCACGTCTGGTGGGATCCGAAGCTTGAGCAGCAGATTTCGCGGGCCGGCGCCTCGGGCCGCATCCTTGCCCACCATATCTGCGACTGGCTGGTTCCCACCACCGACCTGTTGCTCGACCGTGGGATGATGGGAGACGGTGTCATCGACCTCAAAGGGATCCGTCGCTCCATCGAGGCGGCGGGTTACCAAGGCCCTCAGGAGGTCGAGATCTTTTCGGCGGGGAACTGGTGGAAGCGGCCCGGGGAAAAGGTGCTTGCAACCTGCGTCGATCGCTTCCGAAGCGCCTGCTGATGACCTGCACCCACGGGCTAAACTCTTGGTTAACCATACCTATTTGCGCGGACGGTAGCTAACTCCAGGTTTTGTTCCGCTGGATGGTATGCACTTGAAGTGCAATTTTGCCCGAAAAGTCGCTCCGAAAGCGACCCAAGCCCGAGTTTCTCGCCAAACCGGCTCTGGAGCGCCGAAGCGCAGGCAACTAGAATCCCGGATTTGGCGGTGATTTGTCAACCGCATCCGGACGGCTATCTGGGGATTAACGGTTGAGAACCAGCCGTTACGCGGGACCACGGAGAGCCGATGTGTCTACGCAAAGGCGCTGCCGGTTCCGACAAGAGGCGTCATTCGTTCTAATTGTTCCCCGCGGGGAACTTCGCCCGATTGTCTGAGCGGCGCTCGCCACCAGGCCCCCCCGCACCACCCTAACCGCGAGCAGGTGGCCCGGCCGTCATTTGAGCTCAGCCCCCGACAACGCCCATCGCGTCTTTGCCTCGTCGCCACACCCCCAAAACGACTGCGACGCATCGCGAGCGATCGCCAGATTCGGCCCAATGAGGCAGCAACCTTGCCGCCCCTTGCGCCTGTTGTCGCAGCCTCGCCTCAAAGACTTACACCGCCACTCCCGATATCACTCGCCAACCATTTGCCGGTTGGCCGAAAAAAGCGCGGACGATACCGCGCCGAGAAAATCACCTAACGCACCAACACCTGGTGCCTGCGCTCACGCTGACCACAGCCCCTACATATCGCGCATTGGTCTTCAACCTCGTCCACCGCAAGCCAGGCAGTGTCTGCGAAAAGGCAGGCCTCACGGCCAGCCTTTCTACAATTCGCGCTCTTCCAAATTCCGTGTGCACCCGCGCCTGCTCGCAAACGAGCCGGTCCGAGCCCGTGCCGGCCGCCTCGAACCCAGCGTGCCTAGCACCATCAGGACTGCCAGTGTCGGATCGATCGCGTAACGCACAATGCACCTCACCGAACCCGAACGGCACCCCTTCAGCTCGGGGCGATCACAACACTAGCCGCATGACCGGCTTGCACATTGCTGCATCAGGCAGCCGAGCGCCTCCCACCCGATCCAGAGGACACGCCTCCCAAACCAGGTTGCATTTGATGCCTCCCAGCCAATCAAGGCCGGGCGAACCAAGGATCAGCGGCGACAGCAAGCCATTGCGACGGCAGACGAAATATCGCGACCCTTGTGAGCACCGAGCCCCCTCATCCACGGCATGCTGAGCAAAGGTTGAGAGGTGAGCGAGCATGCGATGTCGCTCCATGACGGGGCCGGATGGTCGCGCAGTGACGTCACTCCCCCCCAGCGCACTAGCTCCACGAAGGTCGCAATCTGGGTTCAACCTCGAAAACAGCAGGCTCTGTCACGCGATAACTGCGATCCATTCATGACACCGTACTCGCCGAAGCGGCCGACAAATCCACAGCCGCGCATGCCACGCACCTCGACAGCGTCGAGCGCAGGAACTATCTCTAAAATATGACTATTCATAACGACGACACGATAGCCGGCCGGATAAGTCGCGCGCTCGCAGAGCGCATTGTGACAGGTGCCTTGCCGCCCGGCTCGAAGCTGAAGCAGGACCATATCGCCGAGGAGTTCGGGTCCTCGCACGTACCCGTGCGCGAGGCCCTGCGTCGTCTCGAAGCGCAAGGCCTCGCCGTCAGCGAGCCGCGCCGTGGCGTTCGTGTTGCCTCGTTTGACCTCAAGGAAGTGCAGGAGGTCGCGAAGATGCGCGCAGCACTTGAAGGTCTTGCTCTTCGCCATTCAGCCGAACACCTGACGCCTTCCCGTCTCGATCAGGCCGAACAGGCGACGATCGACGGTGACAATGCGCGCGATGTGCGCACCTGGGAGGAGGCCAATCGCAGGTTTCACAAGCTCATCCTCGATCCCTGCGGCATGCCGCGGCTGCTCTCGGTCATTGACGACCTGCATGCGGCAAGCGCCAGATTTCTGTTTGCCACCTGGCTGACAGACTGGGAGCCACGCGTCGACAAGGACCATCGCGCCATTCTCGCGTTTCTCCGCGCCGGCAAGGTCGAGAATGCGGTGACCGCGCTGGAGCGGCACGTGCAATGGATCGGAGGGCCGTCGCGGCGAATGCAGCACGCGTCCCGCAATCGGTTTGCAATCGTCGGCTAGAGCCCACGGCGCCTACTAGGTTCCATGCGGTTTGTGCATCGGCGCGATCGTGATCTGCTCCCTCATCTGCGACCACGGGGCAATCGCCATGCGCACCTCCGGCCCCATCTAACGCTCTTTGCGCGCGGAGGAAGCCCGGGTCCCTGTCGGAAAGTGCGCCCGAGTTCTGCCTGTTGCGACAGCAATGGCAGGCCCTGAAAATGCACTCCCGAGCCAGAGGCGAGCCTGCCTGCCCAATGCCTTCAGACCATCACCCAGAAAAACGCGCTTGCCTAAGGGTGCGGCATATTATTATAGATAAAATTGATTTCTATCTACGTCTCGCCATTCCATAGTGAAAAGGTTTCGGACATATGCAGCCTCATATTGACCATCAGGCCAAGAAAATTGCTTGCGACGGCGTCCCTCGTGACCGGGTTACGCGACCGGAAGCTAGTTTTATCTATAATTTGCCGTTCAATGACCTTCTGTTTCGTGCCCACAGCATCCATCGGGTCAATTTCGACCCGAACGCGGTGCAGATGAGCCGCCTGCTGTCGATCAAGACCGGCGGATGCGCCGAAGATTGCGGCTATTGCAGCCAGTCCGCCCACTATCCGACCGGCCTCAAGGCATCAAAGCTCATGGAGGTGGAGCGCGTTCTTACCGAAGCGCAAAGCGCCAAGGACGGGGGTGCAACGCGGTATTGCATGGGTGCTGCCTGGCGCAGCCCAAAGGACCGCGACATGGATGCAATCGTCGCGATGGTCGCGGGCGTAAAGGCGCTCGGCATGGAAACGTGCATGACGCTTGGCATGTTGACACCGCACCAATCTGCCGCGCTCGCCGACGCCGGCCTCGACTACTACAACCACAATGTTGACACCTCCGAGCGCTTCTACAGCGAGATCATCACGACCCGCACGTTTGCCGATCGCCTGGAGACGCTGGCCAATGTCCGCGAGGCCGGCATCAAGGTCTGCGCAGGCGGCATTCTCGGCATGGGCGAGACGGCCGAAGACCGCATCGCGATGCTTGTCACGCTTGCAAACCTGCCGACGCCGCCCGAAAGCGTCCCCATCAACATGCTGATCCCGATTCCCGGCTCGAGACTTGCCAATGCAGAGCCGATCGACCCAATCGACTTCGTCAGGACAATCGCGCTGGCGCGTATTCTGATGCCGAAGTCCCACGTGCGCCTGTCGGCGGGACGCACCGAAATGTCAGACGAAACCCAGGCGCTCTGTTTCTTTGCCGGTGCCAATTCGATATTCGTAGGCGAAACCCTATTAACCGCTGACAACCCCGGCGAGGATCACGACGCGGCTCTCTTCCGTCGCCTGGGGCTGAAGGCGGAGCAGCTGGAGCGCACGGAATGACCGCCGCCAGCCTTGCGATTTACGAGCGCAAGCTCGCTGGCCTTGATCGCAAGGGGAGGAGCCGGAACCTTGTCGCGCCGTCCGGCACCGATTTCACCTCGAACGACTATCTTGGCCTCGCCCATTCGCAGCGGCTCAAGGATGCGCTTCGGGATGCACTGGACCGCGGCATGCCGGTCGGGGCAGGCGGCTCCCGCCTGTTGCGTGGCAATCATCCGGAGCATCAGGCGCTGGAGCGGGAGGCCGCGGCATATTTCGGGGCCGAGCAAGCGCTTTATTTCGGCAGCGGCTATGCAGCCAATGTCGCGTTGTTCTCGACCTTGCCACAACGCCAGGACATCATCGTCCACGACGCCCTGATCCATGCCAGTGCCCATGAGGGGATTTCGGCGAGCCGTGCGCCATCGATCGCAACCCCGCACAACGATGTGGACGCGGTCGCAGATGCCGTCCGCACATGGCGTCGCGCTGGCGGCACCGGCCGACCGTGGATCGCCGTCGAGAGCCTCTACTCGATGGACGGAGATCAAGCGCCGCTTCGCGCGCTGGCGCAGCTTGCGACAGAGCATGACGGTTTCCTCGTCGTCGACGAGGCGCACGCGACGGGCGTCTTCGGTGAAGGCGGGCGCGGCCTGGCCGAATGCCTGGGGCATCCGGAAAACTGTATCACGCTGCACACCTGCGGCAAGGCGCTCGGAGCATCGGGCGCGATCGTCGTCGGACCGGCAATCATCTGCGATTTTCTCATCAACCGCGCGCGGAACTTCATCTACTCGACGGCGCCGTCTCCGCTGATGGCGGCGACGCTGCGAGAGTCATTGCGGATCCTGGCCGATGAACCGGAGCGTCGCGACAAGCTCGCCAAACTTGTGTCCTTTGCCAGTCGCGAGATGGAAACAACGATTGGGATGCGATCCAGCAAGTCGCAGATCCAGCCGGTTTTGATCGGCAATAATCATCGCGCGGTACGGCTCGCCGAGCGCCTTCGAAGCGATGGTTTCGACGTCAGGCCCATTCGTCCCCCGACCGTACCGGAAGGCACGGCGCGACTGCGCATCTCCATTACTCTCAACGTTGATCAAGCGACCATTTCGCGACTGTTCGAGCGGCTGGCGGTTGCCATGCGAAAGGAGCAGGAATGATGGCGCGTTTCGTCGTCACCGGCACCGACACCGGTATCGGCAAGACTGTCTTCGCTGCCGCTTTGACGTCCGCCCTCGGCGCTTGCTACTGGAAGCCCGTCCAATCGGGGCTGGAAGAGGAAACGGACGCTGAAACGGTCGCACGATTGGGCAATGTTCCGGCCGAACGGATCGTTCGGGAAGCCTACCGGCTAAAGACCCCCGCTTCCCCGCACCATGCGGCGATGCTCGACGACGTGGTGATAGATCCAGGCGCACTCTCGCCGCCGACGACTGCCGGCTCGCTTGTCATCGAGGGCGCCGGCGGCGTTCTCGTACCCCTGACGTCAAAGACCCTGTTCGCCGATGTCTTCGCCCGCTGGCAGGTGCCTGTCATTGTTTGCGCCCGTACCTCGCTCGGCACCATCAACCATACATTGATGTCGCTCGAGGCGTTGCAGCGACGAACCGTCCCAGTCTTCGGCATTGCCTTCACAGGCGAGGAGAACCTCGAGACGCAGAGGATCATCGTCCAGATGAGCGGCGTTCGCACGTTGGGGCGACTGGCGCCGACCAACCCACTAACCCATGAGAGACTGATGGAAGCCTTTCATCGGGGTTTCGACATCACGATGTTTCGGAGCCTGCGGTCATGACGCGTTCCCCCATATGGCATCCGTTCACGCAGCACGCTCTTGAGCCTACGATGAAGAAGGTTGTTGCCACCGACGGCGCGTATCTGGTCGACGAAGCCGGCAATCGCATTCTCGATGCGATTTCGTCCTGGTGGGTGATCACCCATGGCCACCGGCACCCGACGATCATGGAGGCGATCCGCCAGGCGACTGAGGTCTACGACCAGATCATCTTTGCCGAATACACCCACGCCCCGGCCGAGGATCTTGCCCGTGGTCTTATCAAGGTAAGCCCGGCTGGGCTGCAGCACGTCTTCTATTCCGACAGTGGCTCGACGGCAGTCGAAGTCGCCCTGAAGATGGCGCTCGGCTTCTTCCACAATACCGGTCGACGCCGCGACCGGATCGTTGTGATGGAGCATGGCTATCATGGCGACACGATCGGAACCATGTCCGTCGGTGAAAGGGGCGTCTTCAACGCTGCCTATGAGCCCTTGCTGTTTGGTGTCGATTCACTTCCATTTCCGGAGCCAGGCCTGGAGCAAATTACGCTTGATGCTTTCGAGGTAGCGTGCTGCTCGGGCAGGGTCGCGGCCCTTTTGATCGAGCCGCTGGTGCTTGGCGCCGGTGGCATGAAGATGTTTACCCCTTCCGTGCTTGGCGAACTCAAGAAAATTGCCCAACGCCACGGGGTGCTCCTCATCGCCGATGAAGTGATGACGGGCTGGGGCAGGACCGGTACCCTGTTTGCGTGCGATCGGGCGGGCGTTCTTCCCGACATCTTGTGTACCTCGAAGGGCCTGACCGGGGGCGCCATGCCGCTTGCGGCGACGCTTTGCACAAGTGAGATCTTTGAAGCGCATCTTTCGACCGATCGCCGGAAGACCTTCTTCCATTCAAGTTCCTACACTGCCAATCCGATTGCCTGCGCGGCAGCAGTTGCCAACCTGAAGATCTGGACGGGCGAGCCGGTCCAGGCGCGCATCGATCGCCTCGTTGCATTGCAAGGGCAGGCGCTGCAACGCTTTGTCGGGAATCCACGATTCAGGAACGTCCGGCAATCTGGAACCATTGCCGCGCTGGACCTCGCCGTTCCCTCGGATGGATATTTAGCCGACATAGGACCGCGGCTGCGCGCCTTCTTCCGCGAGCGTAACCTTCTCATCCGTCCTCTGGGAAACGTCATCTACCTCATGCCGCCATACTGCGTGTCGGAAGCCGAGATCGACCGCCTCTATGATGCGATCGACGAGGCAGCAAGCGTCCTGATTGGAACCGCAGCATGATGGGCGTCGGCTCCGCGCGCATCGCAGGTTTTGGCCACGGCGTTCCGGGTCGCTGCGTCGAAAACGCCGAGATCGAACAATCCCTCGGGCTCGAGACCGGCTGGATCGAACGTCGCACCGGCATTCGTACCCGCTACTGGGCAGAAGACGGCGACACGCTTAGCGGCCTTGCCGTCAAAGCAGGGGCCATGGCCCTCGATAACGCCGGAACCGATCGATCTGAGATCGGCCTGATGCTCCTGGCAACCTCGACACCGGATCACCTGCTGCCGCCGTCGGCACCGCTTGTTGCCCACAAACTCGGACTTGTAAATTCGGGCGCGATCGACCTGGCCGGCGCCTGCTCGGGATTTCTCTACGCGTTGACGCTCGCGGACGGTTTCGTGCGCACGCAGGGCAAGGCCGTTCTTGTCGTCGCCGCCAATATCCTCAGCCGTCGCATCAACCCGGCTGAACGAGCCAGTAGCGTTCTGTTTGCAGATGCAGCAGGCGCGGTCGTTTTGACGCCGGCAAGCGATCCGGCCACCGGCATCCTCGGCACCGATCTATGCTCCGAAGGCAGCGGCTATGAGCTGATCTCGATTACCGCAGGCGGCAGTAACAAACCCTTTTCACCAGAGCGTGCCGCTGAGGAATATCTGATGACGATGCGGGACGGACGCGAGGTGTTTTCGCGGGCGGTTGACATGATGAGTAGCGCCTCGAAAAGGGCGCTCGACAGGGCCGCCATAGAGACCGGAGCGATCACCCGATTCGTGCCACACCAGGCCAATGTCCGGATATTCCAGGCGGTCGCAGCCAACCTTGGGATCGAACCCGAACGGACCGTCTGCTCGCTCGACCAGTTCGGAAATTCTTCGGCGGCGACAATCCCGCTCTCCTTGTCGCTCGACGCAGCCGCCCGACCCCTGCAGGACGGTGAAACCCTGCTTCTGGCCGCAGCAGGCGCAGGTCTCACCGGTGCGGCGGTCGTCTATCGTGCCTAGTGCCTCGTCAAAGTAGGGCACGGACATGACGACGCCACTAGCGGTTGATGCGCGTCGACAGAATGATTGATGAGAGCGTCTTCTCGACGCCATCGATATCGCCAATCTTGTCGATAACCATGTCGAGTTCGCTGATCGATGCCGACGCAACGATTGCAATCATGTCGAAACTGCCGCTCACCGAATAGACCGAGCGGACATCGGCAATCGCCTGTAGCTCCTGCGTGACGCGTCCGAGCGCCTTGGCCGCCAAGGTAATTAGCACGTGCGCCTTTATCTGGCCGCTCTCGAAGTCATCAGAAAGCCGCACGCCATAACCGGCAATGACGCCGTCCCGCTCAAGCCGCTCGATCTTGGCTTGGACCGTGGTGCGCGACAGGCCGAGCCTGCGCGCCAGCATGGCGGTCGACAGGCGGGCGTTTTCGCTGAGAATCGACAGAAGCTGCCGATCCTTGTCGCTCATCGTCATATTGATCAATCCAAACGGCATTCTGGCGAATAAATCTAGTCGATTTTATCATTCTCGCGCTGTGAATCAACCAAACCGACGGGAATAAAGAAAGCATAAAGATTTCTCGATCCAATAGAGGGAACGCATATGAAAAACATCGTCGTCATCGGCGCCGGCAAGATCGGCTCGACAATCGCCCGTCTTCTCATCCATTCCGGCGACTATCATGTCACGCTTGCCGACCGCAGCAGGCAGCAGCTGGACCACATGGAGGCCAACCCGGCGCTTAACCTGGCGGAGGTCGACATCGCCGACCACGCAGCCCTCGTCAGACTTCTCTCCGGCAAGTTCGCCGTCCTGAGTGCCGCGCCGTTCCACCTGACCATTGCAATTGCCGAGGCAGCCGCAGACGCCGGCGTGCATTACCTCGATCTGACCGAGGACGTCGAATCCACCCGCAGGGTGAAAGCGATCGCCGCCAGCGCATCCACCGCGTTCATTCCGCAGTGTGGCCTCGCGCCAGGCTTCATCTCGATCGTTGCCAATGATCTAGCAAGCCGCTTCGACAAGCTCGACAGCGTCCGCATGCGCGTTGGTGCTCTGCCGCAGTATCCATCGAATGCCTTGAACTACAATCTGACCTGGAGCACGGACGGCGTCATCAACGAGTACATCGAGCCTTGCGAGGCGATCGTCGATGGACAGCTGATCGAGGTACCGGCCCTGGAAGAACGTGAAGAGTTCTCCCTTGATGGCGTGACTTATGAGGCCTTCAACACCTCCGGCGGCCTTGGCACGCTGTGCGAAACGCTGAAGGACAAGGTCCGGACCTTGAACTACCGCACCATCCGCTACCCCGGTCATGCCGCCATCATGAAAGCGCTGCTAAGCGATCTCGGCCTGCGCCACCGCCGCGACGTCCTCAAGGATATCCTGGAGCACGCATTGCCTTCGACGATGCAGGATGTCGTGATCATCTTCGTCACCGTGTCCGGCTGGAAGAACGGCCGCCTTGTGCAGGAGACCTACGCCAACAAGGTCTACAGCGCCGTCGTCGCCGGCCGCATGATGAGCGCCATCCAGATCACAACAGCATCGAGCATCTGCGCCGTGCTTGACATGCTGGCCAAGGACGAGCTGCCGACGAAGGGCTTCGTCCGGCAGGAAGACATCGGTCTCGACATGTTCCTCGACAGCCGCTTCGGCCATTACTATGCCCAGAAGGCTTACGGTGAAAAGATCGCCGGCTGATCCGCTTAGCTGAACCAATCAACAGAAAACGCGCCCGGGCATCGTGTCCGGGCGTTTTCTTGACGTCATTTATTCGCCGGAACGGCGCGAAACTGCCAAGCCCGCCTCGCGCCCCCGAAATTAATTACGCGAGCCGCCGGCAAGCGGTCGCGATACGCTCCAGGGCTTCCTTGAGATCCGCCTCTGCTGAGGCATAAGAGATCCTGAAGAACGGCGAAAGGCCAAAGGCCGAACCCGGGACGACCGCGACATTCGCCTCCTCGAGGAGGTAGGCGCAAAACTCGCTGTCCGTTGCGATCTTGCGACCGCCCGGCATCGTCCTGCCGAGAATCCCGCCACATCCGGAGAAGGTATAAAAGGCGCCTTCGGGAACGCGGCAATCGAGGCCGTCAATTGCGTTGAGACCGGAAACGACGAGATCGCGCCGCCGCCTGAAGCTCTCCGTTCGCTCGGCAAGAAAATCCTGCGGTCCGTCGAGCGCGGCAACAGCTGCGGCCTGGCTGATCGAGGACGGGCAGGACGTCGCCTGGCTCTGTACCACGGACATCGCTTTAATGAGCGCCTTCGGCCCACCGGCATAGCCGATACGCCAGCCGGTCATTGCGTAGGCCTTTGAGACGCCGTTGATCGTCAGCGTGCGCTCGCGCAGGCGCGGGTCCAACTGCAATGGCGTGAAGAACCGGAAATCGTCGTAGACGATGTGCTCGTACATGTCGTCGACCATCAGCCAGACATGCGGATGCCTGAGCAACACGTCCAGCAACGGCCGGTAGTCATCGGCGCTATAAGCGGCACCGGACGGATTGGACGGTGAGTTCAGCAACAGCCAACGCGTCCGCGGCGTGATCGCCGCTTCGAGCTTTTCGGCGGTCAGGCGAAACCCGCTGTCTGCATCGCAGGCAACGAGGACAGGCTTGCCGTCGCAGATCTGAACGATATCGGAATAGGACGTCCAGTAGGGAGTGGGGATGATCACCTCGTCGCCGGGATCGACCGTCGCCATCATCGCGTTGAAGAGGATCTGCTTGGCGCCGGTGGCGACGGTTATCTCGCCAACTTCGAAGGAAAGATCGTTCTCGCGCTGAAACTTGGTGCGGATCGCTTCCTTCAACGCCGGCGTGCCGTCGAGGGCCGTATATTTGGTATCGCCGCGCTGCATCGCGTCCCAGGCAGCCTGCTTGACATGATCGGGCGTTTCGAAATCGGGTTCGCCGGCGCCAAGGATAATGACCGGTCTGCCTTCCCGCTTCATGACCGCGGCGCGCGCGCCGATCTGCAGGATTTCGGAGACTCCGATCACGGATATCCTTGAGGCGGGCCTGAAGCCCGCCTCCTCGATTTTCACCTCGATGGTCATAGCCGCTCCTACTCGATTTCGAAGGAGACGCCCTGCGCAAGCGGCAGAGCTCTGGAGTAGTTGATCGTGTTGGTGGCCCGGCGCATATAGGCTTTCCATGCATCGGAGCCCGACTCGCGGCCGCCACCCGTTTCCTTCTCGCCGCCAAATGCGCCACCGATCTCGGCGCCCGAGGTTCCGATGTTGACGTTCGCAATACCGCAATCGGATCCATCGGCCGACAGGAAGCGTTCAGCCTCCCGTAGATCCAGCGTGAAGATCGACGAAGAGAGACCGGCGCCGACCGCATTGTGGTCTTCGAGGACCTGATCGAAGTCGTTGTATTTCATGACGTAGAGGATCGGCGCGAAGGTTTCCTCCAGCACCGGACCGATCTGTGATGGCAATTCCACGAGGGCCGGTTTGGCGTAGTAAGCCTTATCATACGGCAACGCGACGCGCTCGCCGCCGCTGACCACGCCGCCATGGGCTTTCGCCTCGCCAAGCGCCTTCTGCATGTTGTCGAAGGCGAGCTTGTCGATCAGCGGGCCGACCAGTGCCGTGCTTTCAAGCGGATTGCCGACAGAGACATTGGCATAGGCTTTCTTCAGTCGCGGCACGAGTTGATCATAGACGCTCTCGTGAACGAAGAGACGGCGAAGCGTCGTGCAACGCTGGCCGGCCGTGCCCATTGCTCCGAAAGCGATGGCGCGCAACGCCATGTCGAGATCGGCCGATGGGCAGACAATGCCGGCATTGTTGCCGCCGAGTTCCAGGATCGCACGTGCAAAGCGGCGTGCCAGGCGAGGACCAACGTCCCGGCCCATGCGCGTTGAGCCCGTCGCCGAAACAACCGGCACCTTTGGATGATCGACAAGGACCGCGCCGACGGCGCGATCGCCAATCAGCACTTCGCTCAGGCCATTCGGCGCATCGCCGAACCGCGCAATCGCGCGCTGCAGGATGGCCTGCGAGGCAAGTGCCGTAAGCGGGGTCTTTTCGGAAGGCTTCCAAACGACGGCGTTGCCACAAACCAGCGCAAGCGCAGCGTTCCAGGCCCAGACAGCGACCGGGAAGTTGAAGGCGGAGATGACACCGACGACGCCGAGCGGATGCCAAGTTTCCATCATCCGATGTCCCGGCCGTTCGGTTGCGATGGTCAAGCCGTAGAGCTGGCGGGAAAGACCGACGGCGAAATCGCAGATGTCGATCATTTCCTGCACTTCACCGAGGCCCTCGGACGGGATCTTCCCGGCTTCGATCGAGACCAGTCGGCCGAGCTCCGTTTTGACAGCGCGCAGTTCCTCGCCCAGCAGGCGGACAAGCTCACCGCGCTTCGGTGCGGGAACGAGGCGCCACGTCTCGAATGCGCGGGCAGCCTTGTCAATCTTCGCGCTCGCCGCTTCCTGCGTGTCGGGCTTCAGTGCCGCGAGCTGCTCACCCGTGACCGGGCTGTAGGAAGCCATTTCTCCGCCGGTATAAAGCGCCTTGTCGACGCCGATCTTATCGAGAAGCGCAACGGCTTGCTCTGCTACATCAACTGCTCTTGCTGCCATGGTCATGTGACGACCCTTTGTGTTGGTGTTTGGTTCTTGTTGCTGGTCGTTGGGTTGCTTCACTCGGCCGCTTGGGCGGCGCTCAGGCGAGCTCGGCATTCGGCGATCGATTGCGCCTCGATGCCGGCATAATGATCGAACTCATTGAGAACAGGCGTCCCGAGATCGCGCTCGAAGCGCTGCTGGTTGGGGCTTGCGGTAAACTCCTGCGTCGCCTCGTCGCCGAGGTTTGACTGGAAGATGCCGGCAGCACTCACAGGTAGGAAATCCTCGTAAACGATCGCGTCGAAGCAAACGAGACCGTCCAACAACAGTTGCTCGATGCTGGCATCGGCTGAGGCCACTGCGCTCTCTCCTTTTTCCGTCAGAGAATAGCGGAAATAGCCAAGGCCCTGTGCGCGGATTTCGGCCCAGCTGTCCGGGAAGAGCACGAAAGCATCGACAAGCGCCTTCTCGTAGGCAGCAGCGTTCGAGCCGTCAGCGGCCGGACGAACCACTTTGCGCGAGTCCGTCAGCAGCTTGTCGTAGAGAGCGCGACCTTTAGGGGTCAGGGCGATGCCGCGGCTTTCGATTTCCCCGAACCGGGCCGTGTGTGTGCCCTCCTGCCAGTGACCGCTTGCATCCCTGAAAGAGACCGCTTCTTCAAGGGCCTTGAACGACGTCTGCCGCAACAGAATTGCGCAGCGACGGCTCGGCGGACCTTCGACGACCGCCTTCGGCGCAATGCCATATTCCGGCATCAGCCGCTGTACTTCGTCGATATCAAGCGTGCGCGGCGTCAGGTGATTGATATGCGGCCCCTTGAACGAGACGACGTCGGCAATCAGCCGGTGCGCATCATGCAGACGCCCGTACATGGCGAGGCCAACATTGGCCTGGTCATGCCAGCGAAACGTCTCCAGGACCTCGGCAACGAAGTGCTCGGCATCGTCATCACCCAGTCCACCCTGGCGCTCGGCCTTTTCGGTCAGCTCGATGGCACCGGCGGTGAAGATTTGACGCTTCTGAAGGATCGCGTCGGCTTCAGCGCGCAATTCTTCGTCGGCAATCAAGTCGAGGCGCAGCAGAGAGGTGAAAACACGGAACGGGTTGCGCTTCAGGGCGACATCGCCCACCGGTCGGAAAGCCGTAGAGTGGACCGGCACCCCGGCCTCGCTGAGGTCGTAGTAGCCGACCGGGAACATGCCCATGACCGCAAAGACGCGTCTCATCATCGCAAGTTCTGCCGCAGTCCCGAGACGGATGGCACCATGGCGCTCTTCGGAGACACGCTCAAGCGAGTTGGTTTCTTCTAGTCTGTGCCTGAGGACCGGATTGGCGGCAAGCGTCGCGGCATTGACCTTGGCAACAATGTCCATCAGCGTGCCGTAAGCATGCACCTCGGTCCGATACATGGCCGACATGGCCGCAGAAAATGCAGAACGGATAGTACAGGAGGAGACGTAACTTTTGGTCAGCATAGCTTTTCTCACGAGACGCCAATTGGACGAGTTCATTCTGGATTGCGATCATATCGCTTGCACGCTAGAGGAATAACGATAAATGAAGCTGAGATAATGCGGTTTCGGAATGACCCTACCTCGAAAGCTGATACCCGACCTGACGACACTGCAATCATTCGAGTCTGCCGCTCGCCACGGCAACTTCACGCGCGCGGCTCTCGAACTCAACCTGACGCAAAGCGCCGTCAGCCGACAGATCAAGGACTTGGAAACCCAGCTCGGTGTCCTCCTCTTCGAGCGCGTTCGACAACGAGCGATCCTGTCGGAGGCCGGTAAGCGGCTGCTGCCTGAAGCGAGGCGCCTGCTGCACCAGACCGAAGAGATGATGATCCGGGCAGCAGCAGGTGCCGACGCAACGGCGACGCTTTCAATCGCGACCCTGCCGACATTCGGCAGCCGCTGGCTGACGCCACGGCTGGCTGGCTTCTTGGTTGCCCACCCGGGTTCGCAGGTTGACATCGCCTCCCGCTCCGAACCATTCGACTTCGAGCAGGAAAACTTTGATCTCGCCATTCATTACGGTCAGCCCATCTGGGCACGGGCAACCTGCACGTTTTTGTGCGACGAGAAGGTCGTTCCGGTTGCCAGCCCAACCTTGCTGCAGTCGGATCCGGTTGCCAGCCCGGCGGAACTTATACACAAACCGCTCCTGCATCTGGCCACGCGTCCACGGCTCTGGCGCCAGTGGTTTGAACACTGCGACATCGACGCCGATCCCTCATACCGTGGCAACCGGTTCGACCAGTTTTCGATGATCATCGAAGCTGCCACGATGGCGATGGGGTTTGCGCTTCTGCCGCTTTATCTGATCGAACAAGAGCTAAGCTCCGGAAAACTGCAGATCGTCTTCGACCAGCCGATGTCGACCGAGAACAGCTATTATGTGGTGACGCCCGATGGTAAGCGTGAACATACGCTTGGCTCAGCATTCACGGCCTGGCTGCTCTCGCAGGTAAGCAATAAGGGCACGACTGAACCGTGACCGACGATCAGACCCCGCCAGACACCCCGACTGCGCGCATGCTGAGTTGGGCCAGGAACTCGACGATCTATCGGCTTGAGCGCGGAATGATGACCGAAAGACAATTGTTTGATGCCATCGTCAGGAAGGCCAAACAGAAATTTAAGGACATCAGCGAGCCGCAACTCAAGGCAGTTGCGGATTCGGCCGTGACATTCGCCTGCGAGCATGGCGGTCTGAACGACGCGACCTATGCCGAAGTCAGCGCGCGTTCCGGCGTTCGCCGCGGCAGGTCAAAGCGTCGTATCGCGCAAAACCTTTCCCAGAAGGGCGTCGATCGCGAGGTCATCACGGCTGCGCTTGACGAGGCGGATGAACTGCTGGCAGCCGTGGTCTTCGCACGCAAGCGCGCCTTCGGGCCGTTTCGCCGTGGCGATGTCGATCGGGTAGGGGTCACCAAGGAAATGGCGGCATTTGCGCGCAACGGCTTCAGCTTCGACACCGGAAGGACCGTGCTCGCGATGAACCGCGAGGAGGCCGAAGACGTCGTGAGCGCGCGATCTCGTTGAGGGCATGGTGTACCCAGCCGCAACGGCCCGGACTTGCCAGGCTTGTCAAGTTGGACGGCGAGTCCATATGCTTTAGAGTTGGCTTGCATGGTGGACTGCGAATCCTTGGAACAATGAGGACACAAAGCCGCGAAGGGAAATCAGAGCATGAACAATATCGCGAAGCTTCTGGTTCAATCGGCAATGGCCGCGCTGACCATCTGCGGTTTCCTCGTCATCACGTTGCCGTTCGTCCTTGATCGACAGGACATGCCGGACCACAGGACATTCCTTGCCATGTTTGTCGCGATGGCAATCAGTCTTTGGGCATATGAGCTGATTTTCAAAAGAGATCGTTGAAGCGCAACAGCTTCGTCACCCCGCGGCGTGGTGGATTTGCCGCGGGCTTCTCCTTCAAGATCGCAACCCAGTCTGGGCCAGAAGAAAGCAGCCGCAGAGAAATTGCAACGGCTGCGTGACCGATTTCAGGCTGTCGAGCCCCAGCGGGCCGTGCAGGTGAGGGTAATGCTATGGGGGCCTTCGATCTCGGCATCGTGACGCTCGATGAGTTCCACGACGGCATCGATGAAGGCGGTATGGTCGAGGCTTAGCGTCGTCAGGTCGTTGCAGTCCCACAACGCCATGGCGATGCCATCCTGGCCGACGATGGCAATATCATCGGGCGTGTTCTTCCCAAGCACGCGCCGTGCGGCATCCCGCGCGCCGATGGCCATGACGTCATTGCCGCAGATGATTGCGTCCACCTTGGCGCGGTGAAGAAGCAGGACGGCTTCCTTGAAGCCGGAATCGTAGCTGTAGTCGCCGAACGCTTCCGCCTGCAGCGTGAGGCCGCGTTTGGCGAGCGCATCGACGAACCACCTGCGCCGCAGCTTGTCGATCCAACTCGATTTCGTGCCCGATAGGTAGGCGAAGCGTCTTTTGCCGTCGGCAACGATCTTGTCGATGATCTCGTCGGCGGCGGCCGATCCGTCGATCCGGATGCTCGAGACGCTCTCGTTTTCAAGCGGTTCGAAAGAGACGATGATCGGCTTCGTGGTGTGGAAGATGTCGACGGCATCCTGCATCGACACCATGTCGGAGAAGACGACGACATGATCCACCTGATAGGTGGAGGCGAGGCGCATGAGCTGCAGCCTGTCGTCGTGATCGGCACAGCACAAAATGATCGGCAGGAGCTGACGGGCTTGCAGTCGATGAACGAGAAGCTGCTGTTCCTCGGCTTCGCAGGGATTGCCGATCGCGTTGACCACCAGCGCCACCAGCCGTGAGCGCTGGTTGTTGAGCGAGCGGGCAATTGCATTCGGCTGATAGCCGTATTCGCGAGCCACCGCCAGAATGCGGTCACGGGTCGCACTTCCGATTCTGGAATCCGGCGAAAAAGCCCGCGAAATCGTGGCGGACGACACACCGGCAAGCTTCGCCAGTTCCTTCGAGGTGATCCGCCGCTTGTTCATTCAAACTATTCCACGCGTTTATGGCGCCGCTATTTTGACGGGTACGCCGTCCGCCGCAGCCGATTCCTTGATTGCATCCCAGAGCCTAGCGAATCGCAGGCCCATTTCAACGGAGCCGGTGTTTTCCATCGTCCCGTCGCGAATGGCGAGGAAGTTTTTCATCGGATTACCGAGAATTTCCGCTTCCTCGCGCGGCTCGTTTGTACGGCCAGCGCTGATCTCGCGCCATCCGCCCCAGGCGTCGATGCGAACGATTGCCTTCGAATAGAAAAAGGTGATGTAGGAGGCGCAGCCAGGAGGACCGTCGCCGGCCGCCGTCAGCGTCGCCAGCGCGCCATTCTTGAGGCGGGCCGAAACGGCGGTCGCGATGTCGACGTTCTTACCGTGATTGTTCATATAGGCCGACACGCTCTCGAAATCCGAATTGGCGAGCAGGCAGACGGTATTCATCATATGGGCGCCGGTGTCGAACATGAAACCGCCGCCAGAGATCTCCGGCTGCTGCTTCCAATGGCCGTCGTAGTTGCTCGACCAGCTTTCCCAGATCATCCCCGATATCGCCACCAGATCGCCGAACTCGCCGGCAAGCGCCCGCTTGCGCGTATCGATCACCAGGGGAGAGAGCCCACCCTGGAAGGCGGTTACAACTGTCACGCCGCTCTTCTTCTGTGCCGCAATCAGTCGTTCGGCCTGCGCAACCGTTGTCACCATCGGCTTTTCAAGGAAGAGATCGAGGCCGGCTTCTGCAACAGCCGTTGCCTGCTCGCCGTGAAATGCATGCGGTGTAGAGACATAGACGATATCCAAATCGTCCCGGCAGGACGCCAGCATCTCTTGGTAATCATCAAAGCTCCGCGGCGCCGGCGCTCCGGCCGCAACGCAAACGTCGATCAGGCGCAGGCGAGAAGAAGGTGTCGTATCGGCAAGCGCGACAAATTCGATCTCGGGCATGCGAGTCCAACTTGCCGCATACTCAGCCGCTTTCAGGCCTGCGCCAATGACGCCAAGCCGCAATTTCCGTGACATGAGAAAATCCTCCCGAATGCTGTGTGTATACGGTTACACAAATGACATAACAAAAACAAGATTTATTAAATCATGCTATTTCAATACCTTCGGTGTGTATCCGAAATCCAATCAAAAACCATCTTGCCAGTCTCTGGAATGCGTGTACATTTTCGACCGTGGTGCTGGAGGGCGCCGCATACCAACAGGGAGGACTTCCGTTGAAGAAGACGGTCATTGGTGGCCTGTGCGCCATTCTGCTCAGCGCCGTTTCGACGCTGGCGCATGCTGAGACAATCCGAATTGCCAATCACGGTCAGGCCGGCATCGACGCCATGAAGTCGACGGTCGAGAAGATCGAGAAGAAATACGGCGTGACCGTCGAGGTCGTGGAATACCCTGCGCCCGATAAGGACTATCTGACGAAACTGCTGACCGAGCTCGGCGCCGGCAACGCGCCTGACCTCTTTTCCATCCCGACGACGGCCGCCGTTGCTGATATGGTCGAGGCCGGTTACCTCGCGCCGGTGACCAAGGAAATCAAGGCCTGGGATGGCTATGCCAATTTCTATGACGTCGCCAAGCAGCTGGCGGTCAGCCCGGACGGCGAAACCTATGTCATGCCGTTCATGCTCGGCATCCAGGAAATCTACTACCGCAAGGACGTCCTCGACAAAGCCGGCATCTCGACGGAGCAGCCGAAGACCTGGAAGGACCTTCTCGATCGTGCCGCCGAAATCAAGAAGAAGACCGGCGCCTACGGCCTGCTCTTCCCGGCTGGCGTTTCCTGGGGAAGCGGCGCCTTTGACGAAGGCTTCCAACACCTGATCGTCGGCTCCAAGACGCCACAGCTCGTCGATGCGGACGGCAAGCTCGATCTTAACGGCGAGGGCGTCAAGGATGTCTTCGACGTCTACAAGCAACTGATCGACAATGATCTGATGCCGACGCAGCCATTGCTCGGACCCGAGCCCTGGGTCGTGCCGAAGTATCAGATGTTCCCGGCCGGAAAGCTTGCCGCGACCACCTGCGGTTCCTGGTGCTACATCTTCGACTGGGGCCGTGAAAGCAAGAACCCGATTCCTGAGGTGACCAAGGTCGTCGGCACCTGGACCGTGCCGGGCCAAAGGGGTGGTCAGTATGTTCTCGCCAATCTTGCAGCCCCATGGGCCATCAACGCCAAGTCTGCCAATGTCGAACTCGCCAAGAAGGCGCTGATGGAGATCGGGTCGGTTGAGACGCAGGTTTCCTACGCAGCCCGCATCGGCAACATTCCCTCCAGCAAGGATGCGGCTAAAAACGCCGACTTCCAGAAGCTGACGGAACTCGTTCCGATCCATGCCGCAGCAGAAAAAGGCACCTTCCTGAAACAGGCCTCCGGCTTCGGTACCGTTTCAGAAGGAGTTGCACGCGCTACAGAAGCGCTGCTGCGCAAGGAAACCGATGCCGCCGGCGCGCAGAAGATTCTTGTCGACTATGTCAAGGAAACTCTGGGCGACGACGTCGTAAAGTAAGCAAAAACTTACCAACAAAACGCACGGGAGACGTGGGCTTGCCCGCGTCTCCGGATTTCCTTTTCGAACAGTCATAGAGCTTTCCATGGCCCGAAACGTCCACGAAAGGCGCACTGAGCGGCAGCTTCTTCTGATCCTGTTGCCCTCGCTTGCGCTGCTTCTGGCCTTCGTGATCTATCCCGCGCTTTACTCCGTCTATCTGAGCTTCACCAATGAGGCGCTGACGGGTGCTGCGGCTCTGCGCCCGCGCTTTGTCGGTATTCGCAACTATGCGCGGTTGCTGAACGATGCGAAGTTCTGGAACGCCTTGCTCGTCACCTTCCTGTTTGTGGTCGGCTCGGCGGTGATCGGGCAGTTCGCGCTCGGTCTGGTCTCAGCGATGGCGCTTCGTCGCCGCATCCACTTTAGGCGGCTTTTTTCCTCGATCATCCTTCTGCCAAATGCCGCGCCCGAGGTGGTTGCCGGCTTCATGTGGATTTCCATGTTGGCGGGTGGAGAGCAGGCGACACTCAGCCGTATCGTCAGCTTCTTTGGCGTAACGCCGGCCGACTGGCTGCAGGTTTTTCCACTTTCGATGATCATCGTCGTCAACACCTGGCGCGGCATCGCAACTGCGATGATCCTTCTGACGGCGGGCCTCAGCACCATTCCCAACGAGATTTACGAGGCTGCCCGCATGGATGGCGCGACCCCGTCGCAGATGTTTCGCCGCATTACCTTGCCGCTCATGATGCCGACGATCCTGCTCTACATGCTGATCTCGGCCGTTTCGACCATCGCCGTCTTCGGTCTCGTCTATGCACTGACACGCGGCGGCCCGGGCGGTGCGACGGAACTGGTCAGCATCTATATCTACAACCAGTCCTTTACCGCGTTCCAGCTCGGCTACGGTGCGGCCGTCGCCGTGGTCGCCCTGCTGATTTCGCTGATCCTCGGCGTCGGCTACGTCCGGGCCATGAAGGTGGAGGTCTGAATGGCTGTGATCTCCCCGAGCGAGAATGCCAACAAGACCCGGTCGGACCTGCTTGCCTACGCAACGCTGTCGCTGATCTCGATCTTTTGCGCCGTTCCCTTCTTCTGGGTGCTTCTTGCATCCTTCGATGGCAACGCCCAGCTGTTCCTTCGCTGGCCCGAACAATGGAGCTTCGCCAACTACCAGCGTGTCTTCACCAAGGAAGACGGCGCAAAGTGGCTGTTCAATTCGCTCTTCGTGGTCGGCGGCGCGACCGTGCTGGTGATGGTGCTGGCCGGCCTTGGCGGCTATGCGCTGTCGCGCACCAGAGCGTGGTGGAAGCTGCCGTTCCTCTACGCCATCCTGTTGATCCGCGTCCTGCCGCCGACAGCACTCGTCGTACCGCTCTACAAGTTCCTTCTGACGCTGAATAATGCGGAAGGCGCTATCCTGCGACCGATCTTTGGCGAATACGCCCGGCCGATCATGCGCTGGACGGGTTTCATCGATGGCTATCTCGGCCTGATCCTCGTGCTTGCAACGATGCAGTTGCCATTGGCGCTGTGGATCATGAAAACGTTCTTCGATGGCCTGCCGCGCGACTATGAAGAGGCGGCACTGATGGATGGCGCGACACTCGTACAACGCATTCGCCGGGTGCTCATCCCTTTGGCGCTGCCGGGACTGGCCGCCGCCGGGCTGTTTGCCTTCATGTCAGCCTGGGGCGATTTCCTGTTGCCGCTGATCTTCCTCTCTTCGCCAGAGCTGCAGACGCTGCCGCTTGGTCTCTTCCGTGCATTCCTGCGCATCAACGAGATCGACTACGGCCTGCTTGCCGCACTCGCCTTCATCTATCTCCTGCCGGCAGTCGTCGCCTTCGGCTTTGCCCGCCGCTTCCTCGTGCAGACATTTGCCGGCGGCGTCAAAGGCTGACGCCAGAAAGAGCTTTACGATGATCAATCTCAGGAATGTTCGCAAATTCTACGGTGCATTGGAGGTCATCAAGGGGGTCGACATCATCGTGGAAGACGGCGAGTTCGCCGTGTTCGTCGGCCCGTCTGGCTGCGGCAAGTCTACCTTGCTGCGCATGATCGCGGGTCTTGAGGGTATCGATGATGGCGACCTCATCCTCAATGGCAAGCGCATCAACGATGTTCCCCCTGACAAGCGCGGCATTGCCATGGTGTTCCAGTCCTACGCGCTTTATCCGCATATGACGGTTGCCGAGAATATCGGCTTCTCCCTCAGCCTGAAGAAGGTTCCGGAGGCGGAAATCCGTCGCCAGGTGGAAGCTGTCGCCGAGATCCTGCAGCTGACGGACTATCTTGATCGCCGTCCCGCTGCCTTGTCGGGCGGCCAGAGACAGCGCGTCGCCATTGGTCGCGCCATCATCAAGAAGCCGTCGCTGATCCTTTTCGACGAGCCCTTGTCCAACCTCGATTCCGCACTACGCGTGCAGATGCGTGCCGAGCTGCAGCGCCTGCATCGCGAGCTCAAGGCGACCGTCGTCTACGTGACGCATGACCAGGTCGAGGCCATGACCATGGCCGACCGCATCGTCGTTCTGAACAAGGGGGTCGTTGCCCAGCAGGGTGCGCCGATGACGCTCTATCACCAGCCCGACAACGAGTTCGTCGCGACCTTCATCGGCTCTCCGAAGATGAACACCATTCCGGTGCTCATCACGAGGCCGAGCACCGGCAAGACCCACGCCCAAAGCCCGTTCGGTCTGTCGCTCGACCTGCCTGATGCGGGCGCAGTTGTGCCGCAGGGTCAAGCCACGCTCGGTATCCGGCCGGAGCATCTGAAGATCGCAGCAGACGGGCAGGGGGACTTCTCGGCCGAGGTTTTCATCGTCGAGCGGCTGGGCGTCGAGACATACATGACCGTCGGCTCGCAGGAACAGCCGATCGTCGTCCGCGCAGAAGGTGACATCGCGTTGCGGCCCGGCGATCGCGTGTCGCTCACAGCCGATACATCCGCCTGCCATCTGTTCGATTCCACCGGTCGGGTCATCCGTCTGACCCAAGCATCATAAACATCGAGGATACCATGACAATCAAGGTCACCATCTGGAATGAAGGCCGCCACGAACAGCTGCACAAGGAGGTTCAGGAGATCTACCCTGATCGCATCGACGGTGCGATCGCAGCCGGCATCGCCAACCCGGATTTCGAAATCCGCCGTGGTACGCTCGACGATCCGCACGAGGGTCTGCCGGACGCGCTGCTTAACGACACTGACGTGTTGCTATGGTGGGGCCACATGGCCCATGAGGAGGTGAGCGACGGCTTGATCGATCGCATACAGCAGCGGGTGCTCAAAGGGATGGGCCTTCTCGTCCTGCATTCCGGCCATCACTCTAAGCTGTTCCGCCGGCTGATGGGCACCAACGCCAATTTGTCCTGGCGCGAAACGCCCCAGGGTGATCTCGAGCGGATCTGGGTCGTCAATCCGGCTCACCCGATTGCCGAGGGTCTACCGCCCTTCTTCGAGGTCAACGCCTCAGAAATGTATGGCGAGCCTTTCGATATTCCGCAGCCGGATGAACTCGTCTTCATCTCTTGGTATTCAGGCGGCGAGGTTTTCCGCAGTGGCTGTACGTTCCAGCGCGGCCGCGGCCGGATCTTCTTCTTCAGCCCCGGCCACGAAACCTATCCGATCTACCACGACAAGACCGTGCACAAGGTCATTGCCAACGGCATTCGCTGGGCCAGGCAGACCCACACCGATGGTCGGATCCTGGAAAATTGGCATCGCGCCGAACCCATTCACACCCGCCCGGCATAAGCCATCGGCAGCTGCAATTTGGTGCCGGACACCCCAGGTGGGTGTCCGGATCCCTCACGGTTCGGGCAGGGCAAGCAGACGACGCAACGGCACGGACGGCCGGGCGAGGTCTGCCAGCGTATAGCCATCGAGCACATCGAGAAAGGCCGCAGCCGCCGAAGCCAGCGCACGCTTCAAGACGCAGGCGGGCTGCACCACACAGACAATCTCGCCATCGCCAGTTTCCATGCAGGGCACGATCGCAAAATCAGGCTCACAGGCGCGAACGATCTCACCGACGCCGATCTGTTTGACGGCACGTGCAAGCCGCATTCCGCCCTGACGGCCGCGCACGGTATCGATCAAACCCCTTTGCCCGAGCTCATGCGTAATCTTCATCAGGTGGGCCTTTGAAATATCATAGGCTTCTGCAATTTCCGCGATTGTCGACAGCCGCTCTCCTTTGAGCGCAAGATACATCATGAGCCGCAAGGCGTAGTCGGAATAGACAGTCAAACGCATCTGTTGATCCTTCACGGAACGTCACAGGCACCAAACTAAAGATATCCACGCGATGAATCAATTGGCCCAGGCGACCATTGCTAGCCGCCTTGGCACCTCAGGCTTCCTAGGCCGCGGCGAGCTCGTCGGCCGGGCCGAAGAATTCGTAGTGAATACGGTCTGCGGTGACGCCGGCCTTGGCCAGTCCCTTCACGAAGGCGGCCAGGAAGGGTCTTGGGCCGCAGAGGTAGAAGTCGGCTTCCGCCATGGGTGTATTCTTGGCCAGCCAATCGATCGTGATGTAGCCCTCATGGTCGAAGTGAACGCCCTTCTGATCTCGATCATGCGGGCTGCCGTAGAAGATGGTCGTCTTTAGATGCTCCCGGTTCTTGGCGATATCGCGCACGTGCGGTCCCATGGCGTGGACGCTTCCGTTCTCGGCGCCATGGACGTAGTGGACGGCAAGCCTTTGTCCGCTGTTTGCGATCGTCTCCAGCATGCTCACCATCGGCGTCAAACCGACACCGCCGCTGAGCAGCACGACGGGCCTCTCCTGGCCCGGCGGCAAATGGAAGTCTCCGGTCGGAGGCGCCACCTCAATGACCGCGCCTTCCTCAATCTGATCGTGAAGGAACCCGGATACCAACCCGTGCATCTCTCGTTTGACCGAGATGCGATAGCTCTCACCATTGGGAGCAGATGAGATGCTGTAATTCCGGTGCTGCTGGGGAAGACCCGGAACGTCGAACCGAAAGGTCAGGTATTGACCGGGGCGATGACGAACCACTGCGCGACCGTCGACCGGTCGTAGCACAAAAGATGTGATGATGTCGCTTTCGCGTCTCTTCGACGCAACGGCAAACTGCCGCCAACCATTCCAGCCGCCTTCGGACGATTGAAGATCATCGTAGATCTGTTCTTCTCGCCCAATCAGGATGTTGGCGAGAAACCAGAACGCCTCGCCCCAAGCATTGAGGATGTCATCCGTCGCCACCTCACCGAGAACATCCTTGATCGCACCCAAAAGAGCGGTCGCAACGTGGGGATAGTGATCAGGCCGGATGTGCAGGCCGACGTGCTTCTGCGCGATGCGCTCAACGGCTCCGGTGAGGATAGCCAGATTGTCGATGTTCTCGGCGTAAGCGAGGATCGCCTGCGCCAGCGCCTTCGTCTGACGTCCCCCTTCCCCCTGGTTCGACTGGTTGAACAGGTCGCGGACCTTAGAATTCTCAAACAGCCGCTTGTACATTGCCGCTGTAATCTCAGTCCCGTGCGTTGTGAGTGCAGGCACAGTCGCGCGCACGATTGCCTTCGTCGTCTCCGTCAGTGTTTGCGTCATCATGGTCTCCAAAAGTTGCACCGTCGACGCAGCTGACGTAGTACTTTTTGATACATTTCCTATATATCTTTAAGCATCTGCGCCGTTCGGTCGCAGCGATGACCTCACAGCTCGCAAACGGTCGAAACGCTGGTCCGCTCCCCAAAAAACCTCGATGACGCCGGTTGCCACCGAACGAAGCGTCGCGACCGAGCATGGCGGTCGGTGCGGGACCCACCCATTGCCCCATGAAACCGCACCGATGATGCACCGGCAGGAGGACGTCGCTGAACCTGTTCGGCCCTGCCCATTTTGGGATACAGATTGATGGCAGGCGCTTTCAGCGTGTGCATTCGCCAGCAAACCACCCGATGCCGCCACTCCCGACAACCTGGACGAACGGCTTAATCAGGCCCTAGCGGACCACTCATATTGTCGGCGGTTTCGTATTGCGCCCAGCGGAATTTATCCGGGTGGCATTCGCTCGAATTTCTGCAACGAGGGGTCAATTTGTGTTCCACGCATGGCCGCCGATGGTGTAAGTGACCACCCACGGATTGAATTGGCCAGGGTCGTCGAGGTTCGTCGCGTTGACCGCAATCAGTTCCGGCATTGCGACGAATGTCAGATAGACCGGCGTTCCACAGGTCGGGCAGAAGGCGTGGCCCTTTTCGTTCCCGCTGTCGCCTGCTACCCGCCAGGTGTTTGCTTCGCCGGAAATTGTGACGTTGGCTCGCTGCGGGAAGGTCAGGTAGGATCCATGCCCCGTACCGCTTCGCTTCTGACAATCGCGGCATTGGCAGTGGTTCTCGAAGATGGGTTCGCTGCTCGTTTCATAGCGGATCGCGCCGCACGCGCATCCGCCGCTATAGGTCTTGGTCATTGTCATTCTCCCGCTGGCAGACTTGTTGATTGGCCCCGCAAGGTTTCAGGCCGATTTTGGTTTGGCTGACAGGTCGATGCCGCGGCCGGTTTCCAGGAAGGATTTCAGGCTGGATAGGACGGCCGGCCAACCTTGTTTGATGCCGTTGGCCATCCCGCTGCCGGCTCCGGGTTCGTCGTGGGTGACGGTCAGCCGGACCATGTTGTCGTATTCTTCGATCGCGAACGTCACCCGGCTGTAGCTCGCTGGATCGGAGGCCTGCGACGCATTCGCCCAGGTGATGACGAGACAGGTCGGTGGCAAGATCTCGATGACGTTGCCGACGAGATCGACAGTGCGCTCGTCGTTGGCACGGATATGTTCCCGTTCTCGTGGCCCCAGTAGCGCCTTGCGACGTCCGGTTTCGTTATGGCCTCGAACACCTTTTCCGGGTCGCGAGAATCTAGGTCACGTAAACAAAGCTGGTCATCTCTTTGATCATTGTTACTCTCCTTCGAGTTCCTTCTTCAGATCGTGCAGCAGCTTGAGCCGCTGATGCTCTAATTTCCGCACCCACTGTTCGTAGACTTCGTGGAGCGGCACGGGGTTGATGAAATGCAGCTTTTCCCGACCACGCCTGACCGTGCTCACCAGATTGGCCGCCTCCAATATCTCGAGGTGCTGCGTGGCGGATTGTCGGGCCACGTCCAGATTTTCGCAAAGCTCGCCAAGCGTCTGCCCGGTCCTTTCACATAGAAGGTCAAGCAGCTTTCTGCGTGTTGGATCGCCCAGCGCTTTAAAAACCTTGTCAGCGTCCATCGTTCCTACTCGAATGTGAAAACATCACATGCAGGCAAATGCCGGCATCTCAAGCGGCAGCCAAGCCATTCGACCGGGCCTTTCGGATCAAGGGCGTTCTTGTTCGAGGGACGCAGCGGCATCGCACCGCTGCGCGCGGCGACGATGACTATCGCGAAACTCAACGCATGTGCGGCAGGCGATATCCGGGTGCTAACCTGTCTTCTGCACCGCTCGCTGGAAGCGGCGACGCTTGAAAGCGTTGCTCTCGACGAGACCATGCGCGCCAACTTCGCACTTCTACTTTTGACGCCACTTGCTGCCGACACGCGTAGGATTTTGTGTGCCGCCAACGCTCGCCGATCGCGCCATCGAGACGGCCTTTGCAACGTCAGAACCGGGCTGAGAGAGAAACAGGTCACGGCGGAGACTGCGGCGTCGTTCTTGTCGGAGATGCCACAACTGCCTAACGGATCGTGGAGACCGGCGCGAACCGAACCCTTGCCACACTATTGCGCAGCCGATCGTATGATCGAAAGGCAATGCGGTCTCACCGATATCGGCGGCCGCAAGACTGGTTTTCCGTGCGAATGTCGTGGCAGGTTCACCAGTTAGATCAAACGCCTGACAGCTGAACCAGGAGACCGAGACGACATTTGCGCCGCCGCGGTTTCCGACCGGATGAGGAAAATCCACGATCCCGGTCAATTTTTGGGTGTGGCCTTCTTGCGCATGTGTGTGGGGGAGCAAACTAGGTTTCGGCAGATGAGATCCAATTGCCGAAACCGCTACCCGGCCCGCCGTGTCCCGCCGCCACGCGCACGAACCAGGGACATCAACATCGGGCCGATCGAGAATTCACCACGTTCCGCGCGACGGGTCAGATCTCGCAGGTAACCGCCCGCCGAGTTGATGTGGCCGCCGCGTTCGAGGATGCAAGCCATGACCGTTGCCGCGTTTTCAGCTCCCATCGCTGCAGACGCTTCCTCGTAAGCCGAAGCGCTGACACCCAGCATCCCCCGGACCACGACCGCCGCCGCCATCATGTCGCGCCAATTTGTAATCGATCCGCCAGGCCCGTAGCTCACCATGTCGGGGCAGGCCTGCAGGATTAGCCCGAGCGGGAAGGACTTCATGCCCGCGCCATCACTGCCCGGTCGCCTTTGCGCCTCGGCCGTATTTCGATCGTCATGCTTTTTCTTCTCAGCCGGCGCCGCGGCATAAGGCTCAAGCGTCTCCGCCGAGTTTGCCCCCTGCTTTGTTTCTAAAGCTGGTTCAGATTCAAATTTAGAGTCGGGATTTGAATTATGTATGTGACGCTCACTTTGAGCGGGATTGCCGCTCGTCTTTTCAGCTTTAAGCAAGGTTTCCAGTCTGTTAGTGATGTCCTCACGCAGGGTTTGCATCTCTTCGAGCGTCGTTTTAATCCGCTCTGCGCTCGGCGTACGCGGTACACCGTCGACCAACGCCCTGAAATAGCTGAACGCAGCCTCCCAATCGCCCGCCAGGTCTTCTTCGATTGCGGTCTCAATCAGCTTCGCAACGTCGCGGCGGCAAAGGCTGAGCTGCTCGCGCAATCGCTGCACATGCAGCCGATCGGCCACCACCTCGGCGGCCAGGCGCTCGATCTCTTCGGCGCGCACGATTAGCGGTGCCAACGAAAAGCCGAATGCCTCTCCGACCTCGCCTTCCTTGACCCTGCGGGCGTAGCGTTTGCCGTTTGGACTGTCTTTGCGGACGATCAATCCGGCTTCGACCAGCACAGCCAGATGTCGGCGGATCGTCTGCTCGGCCATACCGTGCGAGCGCAGCGAAAGCTGATCGTTCGACGGAAAGACGACGAGGCCGTTTTCTTCCGACAGGACATTCTTCGGATAGAAACTCAGCAATGCATTCAGCACCGCAAGTGCGCGGTCCGTCACGCCAAGCAGGGGCTTGGCAGCGCATAGTGCCCTATAGATTTTCCACTTATCGACCGATTGATCAGCCTGAAGCTCGCTCACCGCCTTCTGGCTGGCAAGCATGCCAAGCGTCATCGGACGCTGCCCAAAGGGCGTCGTCACACTTCCTGTTTCCATCACCTTCACCTTGCTGAAGGCAAAAGAAATCCACCCACCAAACTGGTGCCGACTCTTGACAGCGATTCCCGGAAATGCGATTCTCTAGCTGCTAACCTATGAGAAGGGCTTCCGTGACGGCAACGTTCGGGAGCTTTTTTCTTTTGCGGCGTTATCCTTTGCTACTGTGTCGTGTCGACTGCACGAATTCGCTGTGAAGCGCCTCCATGCGATCATTCAAGAAATCCACGAAACTGGCCGGAACGGCCTTTGTGAAGCTGAGCTTGGGGCCTGTCTTCGCGTAGCTGACTGTCGCTAGAAGAAAGCCATTTGCTCGTATTTCCGTCACGGCAGACTGCGCAGCCGCAGGCGCCGCTTCGGCCTTGAGCGCGCCAAGAGCGATCGCAAAACGATCTTTCTCGGCAGCGGCTTTATCGTGACCCAGCGATTGCTTGACGCGCGCTGCACCGTCCTGGCGCCTGGCGAAGGCGTCGGCAAAGTCGATCCACCGGCGACGGCCGATCTCCGGCGAGGAGCCGATCGCAAAGAGAACATCCCGAGGGATCGCGGTTGCAATCCGTAGCATCTCCGACACATGCGACTTCCCCGTCGCAAGCGATGCGCAGATGACGTCGCGTCGATATCCGGCCTGCTCCTGCGATAGCGCGAATGCACACTTCTCGATGAACGACAGGTCATTGCGGTTTGCGTTCTCTTCGCCCTGGAAGACGATTGCCTCTTCATCGCTGAGTTCCCGCACGATGGCGCGGAACTTCAGGCCAAGCGCCTTGGCCGCCGCCAATCGCCGCCGCCCGAACACGATCTGGTATGGTAGCCCATCACCTTTGTGCGGCCTGATCAGGCCAGGAACGATCTGTCCGCGCTCCTTGATGGATGCCGCAATCTCGTCGATGGCCGCATCGTCATAAGCACCGTCGAAGCGATCCGGGATCGTGGAGGGTGCCACCTCATCGGGATCGACCTCGACGATATGGTCGCCGTCCTTGAGAAGCCTGTCGAGGACCTCGCCTTTTTCCTGGATCTGCCTGACGCCCGCCGCGACCTTGAGAAGGTGCGGAGACGTCGTCGGCTTGGCGACTGGCGCTGCAGTCGGCTGCTCAAGTTGACCGAGCACATTGGCAAACATGCCACGAGAATCTTTCCGGCTCATTCGCGCCCCCATGCTGCCCAAAGCAACTTCTCGATCTCGGCATTGGCCGCGTTGATCGATTCCATCGCGCGGTCATAGGTTTTCGGCGCCGAGAAGCGTGAGCGCTGCACCTCATAGAGGCTCTGCTTCCAGGTCAGGGCGTCGGCGACGGCGGTTGACTTCGCGACCATGTTCAACAGCAGGTCTTCGCCGAAGACCTGTCGCATCAGGGCCGTCATATTGGCCTGCGGATGATCGTTGGCCTCGAACTTCGTGACGAGAAACTTCGCGAAATCCCACTGCGCCGAGGTCCCCATCTCGCTCAAAATCTGCATGTAGGACGAGGCTAGCTCGAGAAATTTGCCTGTCGAATCGACATCGAGCATATGGGCTGGAACCGGTATGACAACACCGGTGGCAGCCGTCAGTGACGAGAGGGTAAGGAAGTTCAGCGACGGCGCCGAATCCATCAAGATGACGTCATAGTCACCGGCAACCTGCTCGAGCGCCTGCGAGACCCGCAGCAGGAAGCTGGTGCCGCCGTTCTTTCGCATCTCAAGGGCGACCGCCGTTTCAAACTCCGTCAGGTCGAGACCCGCACAGATGACATCGAAACCGGCAATATGCGTGTTGTGGACCAGCGATTTCGTCGGCTTCGGGTCCGAAAAGCGAATGGCGGCATAAAGTGTTTCATCTTCACGGGGATCGAAATCAGGAAGCGCGCCATGCAGGCTGGTAAGCGACGCCTGCGGATCGAGATCGACCGCCAACACCCGGTAGCCCTTGAGCGCCAGGTAGTGGCCAAGGTGGATGGTCGTGGATGTCTTGCTGGAACCGCCCTTGAAGTTTGTAACCGCAATGATCTGGCATTCTTCAGCCTCGACACGACGTGGGTTCATCCACTTCTTGCGCCCCTTTTCGGCCAGCATCAGGCGCAGCTCGAGGATCTGCTCCAACGTGTACATGCGACGGCCATTTGACGTGGTCTCGGGCGACGGACCCTTGTCCTTCAGAACGATCTGCCTGATATAGGCTTCCGACACATCCAGGAGCGCTGCGACCTCCGACGAGGAGAATTTGCGCATCTCGCGGCGCGCATCGGGTGGATATTGCGCCATCGAAAGGTTTTGCAGTGCGAGCTCCAATTTGGTGGAAAAGCTCTGCATGAAGTCGAGGCTGCTTAAGTGCCGATTCACGATTCTTTCCTCAGTTCGTTTCAATAGCCTAAGCGCCGATACGATTGATGAATGGTTAATGCAGTCGTTGTTTCGCCCCGCGGCGATAATTCGCTCTTTTTGCGTAGTTACAGAACTAGCTCGATTCGCGAGATTCGGCAAACCCCTCGAGGAGCCTTGTGCGGTCCATGTGCTGTGACGCGCGCGCCATGCTATCATGCGCGAGGCGCGTGCCGGTCGAATGCCAGCAGAGTTCAGATGGAACGAGACGTGGCGGTTAGGGAGAAGAGTTGTCCAAGGACACTTCCCTTGCGGTGACACGGGGTATTGCCGGATCAAGAAATGCAAAGGCTCGGGCGTTCTGCCGCTGCCTCGGGTTGCGGCAGCTCGTCGCCGACACACCGATACGGTGATCGTCCAAATGCTGGTAGAAGTCGGACTGCGATGGTGGCTAAATCAGGAACGGAAATCGCGACGCCGACTGGCCAGTGGGCCAAGGCGTCGCGATCACTATTGATATTTCGGCTGGCGATTCCATCGCCTATGCCATGCGCCGACAACCAGTGCCGCCGCGGGGCTCCTCATCCGAATGCTGCCGCACCGTGGCCTCGCTCTTAGCAACCTCAGGGCTGCTCTACGATCACGGTCACTGGCGGCGCGTCGCTTTCCACCGGCGCGCTTGCGTCGGGATCCGTCACTGACTCCTCTGTTGGAAGAGTATCGCGAATCTGATCGATCTTTCCGACGGCCGGGCCGACACCCAAGATGTCTTTTGCCTCTTCGAGAGCATCGTCCGTCACTTCGCCACCCTTGGTAAAGCTCGAAAGCGCGTCGCGCAGCGCTTCGTCGCTAAGAGCCGGGTCAGTCGGAATAGCGTCAGGCCCGTTTTCGGCTTCAAACTCGGCGTAGGCCATCACATAGGCCGAAACCGCCGCCATTCGAGGATCGTTGGAGTGCATGTAGGCGTGGTAGTTCCTGTTCAGCGAACTCATGCTGGCAAAAGAGGCTTCAGGGGCTTTTGCTTTGGTCGTCGTCGCGACCTTGCTTTTCGTTGTCGGTGCGGACTTCTTCTCGTGCGTGAACAACGACTTCAACGTTGGACGATCGCTACTGCTGTTGCTGTTCTTGCTTTTTCCGTGCGAACCGGCGGTGTCAGACTTCCCGTGGCTGGAACTGCCACCAGCGTGGTTTCCGCCGTTGCCGTTGCCGTTGCCGTTGCCGCCCCCATTGCCATTTCCGTTGCCACCTCCGGAATTGCCGTTACCGTTCCCACCCTTCGCATAGGCGACGCCCGACAAGCCCAATGCTGCGCCCCCGACAGGCGCAACCGCAATTGTCAGCGCAATAATGCTGCGTCCAAGAATCGTGGAAATGCTCATATCAACCTCCGGATTTAATACTGCTTTGCAGTACATTGTTCGTATGGCCGGAAAGCATGGTTGCAAGCGGCGGGCTTGAAGCCAGCTTTCCGGCCTGGCGCGGACACACCGCGTTCCAATTCACATCGACGATAGCCTGCGTCGGGCGCCAGTTCCACGCAGGTCAGACCATTGCTCCTCCAGTTAGGACCTAGGTCTGACCTGTCACAGACCAAAGGTCCAAATTCCCGTCCCTGTGACGCGATATTGTTTGACCCATTATCGGAACGAGGTAATTCTGCGGTTCGATGAACTGACGTGCCGCCGCAACTCTGGGCGGCCGATCCCGAGACATCTTGTGCGGCCCCATGAACTCATAAAACGATGGAATTCACAATCGCTGGCCAGGCAGTTCCTACTTACGGGAGGCGCTGTGTCGCTGGTCGCGATGGTGTTGGTCGGCGCATTCGTAAGCAGCCTGATCGAAGAGGCGGTGACCCGAAATTCAGCGGCGTCGACTGCCCTTTACGTCGACAGCGTGATCGCACCGTTGCTGCCTGACATGCTCACGGCAGAGGAGCTCGATGATACGGTCTCTCGCGCGCTCGACGAGACCCTCGAGCAGGGCGCGCTTGGAAACCGCCTGAAGTCGTTCAGGCTGTGGCGCGCAGATGGCACCGTTCTTTATTCGAACGACAAGCGCATGCAAGGCAAGCGCTTCAAATTGAGCGACGACCTCAAGACGGCTTTCTCCGGCAAGATGGTCGCGCAGTTCAATCGCCTGGACGACGGGGAGGACGAAGGCGAGCGGGAAAGTGGCAAGCCTTTGCTTGAGATCTACAATCCCGTTCTGCAACCATGGTCAGGGCAGGTCGTCGCCGTCTCCGAATTCTATGAAATAGCCAACGATTTCCAGCGGAGCCTCAATCAGGCGCGCTTGCACAGCTGGATGGCGGTCGCGGCCTTCACGCTTGCGTTTTTTATCGTGTTGTCGGCCCTCATTTTGAGAGGAAGCAGGACCATCGAAGATCAGCGGCAGGCACTGAGGCGCCGCATTGACGAGCTTTCGGCGCTCCTGTCGCAGAACCAGACGTTGCGAGCGCGGGTCCACCGCGCGTCTCAGCGCGCCACGGCGCTTAACGAGAGCCATTTGCGACGCATTGGCGCCGATCTTCACGACGGGCCGGCACAACTCGTCGCATTCGCCTCGTTGCGACTGGACAGCAATGCGCTGGTCGATCCGGCCACACCTGCATCACTGCGCGAGCGTGAAATCGCAGCCATCAAGGCAAGCCTCGACGAGGCCATGAATGAGATCAGGACGATCTGCAGCGGGCTTGTGTTGCCGCAGATCGAGGCCGCGAGCCTGCCAGAGATATTGGAGCGCAGCGTTCGTGCGCATGAGCAACGAACCGGATCACGCGTTCACTTGAAGATGGCTAACGTGCCCGAGCACCTTTCGCCCTCGGCAAAGATCTGTATATACCGTTTCGTGCAGGAAGGGCTGAATAACAGCTATCGTCACGGCGGCGGTGTAGAACAACGCGTGGTGCAACGCTTGGAGGGTGACCGCATCAGTATCGAGGTTTCAGACGGTGGATCCGGGTTCGATCCCAATGCCGTAGGCCCCACCAGCCTTGGCCTTGCCGGTCTCAGAGAGCGGATTGAAAGCCTTGGCGGCACCTTCCAGCTGCAATCGTCCGCCCAAGGTACCCTTGTCAGCATGTCGCTCAGTAGCGAGGAGATCCCACAAACATGACAGCGCGAATTCGCGTCGCAGTGATCGATGACCACCCGTTGTTCAGGGAGGGGGTAACCCGAAGCCTGTCGGAGATCGACGGATTTGAAATCGTCGCGGAGGGAAGCACGAAGGATGATGCGATAAAGGTGGCGCAGAATCTGCAGCCGGACGTGCTGCTTATGGACATTTCCATGCCTGGCGGCGGCTTGAACGCGATCGCTCCGATCCTCCAAACCGAACCGTCACAGAAGATTGTCATGCTCACCGTTTCTGAGTCCAGCGACGATGTCACGGCCGCATTGAACAGCGGAGCAAAGGGGTATGTGTTGAAAGGCGTCGGCTCCAGGGCACTTGCCGAAATCATCCGGAGCGTGGCTGCAGGCGAGAGCTATGTCGCCCCGACGCTGTCAGCACGGCTGCTTTCCAGTCGTTCTTCGCCTGCTCCGAAGAAATTTTCCGCCATTGCCGCACTGACCACGCGTGAACAACAGGTCCTGCAGCTCGTCGCATCCGGCATGAGCAACAAGCATGTCGCCAGGAAGCTCGATCTTCACGAAAAGACGATCAAGCATCACATGACGCAGATCATGGCGAAGCTCGGTGTCGCCAACCGAACGGAAGCGGCAATTGCGCTTCGCGATGCCATCGATGGGCGCGACAATCAATGAATGAAGGATTCGAGGCGGACTTCATCTGCAGAGGTCGCGCGCCGATTGACGATCGTGCGCCCCCTCGCGTCTCTCATGATGTAGCGGCCTTTCCTGATGGCTTCGCTCATGCCGTCGCCGTGGCGAACCTCTATTGCCGAGCTGTCCGTATCACCGACATAAGCCCTCGAGCCATTTCCCGTGGTGGTGCCGCGGTTGGAACTGCCGCCGCTGTTTCCATTGCCGTTACCACCGCTATTGCCGTTTCCCCCGCTATTGCCATTGCCGCTGCCGCCGCTATTTCCACTGCCGCCGCTATTGCCATTGCCACCGCTATTTCCATTGCCGTTGCCGCCACCATTGCCGTTGCCGCCACCATTGCCGTTGCCGCCACCATTGCCGTTGCCGCCCTTGTCGGCCTCAGCGGTCTGGAGCTTGAGCGTCAGCGAAGTGCCAGAGACCACGACCTTGTAGGGCATCGCTGCCAGCAACAGACCAAGTGACATACGGCACAGGGTCGCAACGAACCTTCGACGTGCGGGCATCATCATTCCTCTGAATTCCACGGTCCTTCCCGATCGTGATCTGGGCAATCATCGCTACCCGATTTGTCCGACGCTGGAATGCACATAGAAAAACCACCCGGCGTAGCATATGGAACTGCCGCGCCACCTTCTCGAATTTGCTCACGTGTCCACCGGACCGTCAATTCGCAATCGCTGCTTTCAGACCTTTCCTTGATAGCCGCAGGACGTTCGTCCAGCCAGCCTTGGGACCAAGGTCCGAGGATTTCACCAAAGTGCTTGAGAAGCGACGTGCTCAGACGGGCACCGAAGTCGAGTATTTCACGCGCTTCAAGGCGAAATGCGACGACGATGTCGCCACGGCGTGGTGTGTCAGTATCCCTTGCATGAGTAGCCGCTCGTAGTCCTCGACATCGGTGACGGCCACACGCAGTAGATAGTCCCAATCACCAGACATCGAATAGCATTCGAGTACCTCCTCGTGACTTTCCACGAAACGTTCGAAATCACCTCTGGCGACCGGGTCGTGCGTCTTCATTCGCACCTGGCAAAATACGGTCAGACCGCGACCTACCGCCTCAGGGCGCACGAGGCGGACCGTCGGCCCAAGCATGCCGGCCGCCTCCAGCGCCTTGATGCGGCGCCAGCAAGACGCGCTCGACGCCCCGACCCGCTCGGCAAGCGCGGCATGGCTGAGATCCCCCTCGCTTTGGAGCAATCGGAGAATCTTTCGGTCTACATTGTCGATTTCGGGCACTTTCATCGGAATCTCTCGTTTCGCGATACGTGCGTTTCTCATGATCTGACGCTTCCGTCGAAACCGTGCAGCCAGCACTGGCTTTGCGCACCATTCCATTCAGACAGTAGCGCGGTTTATCTCATATGAAATGGCGGAATGGGAAAGCGAAGCCAGAGCACTCGTCGCTTGTCAGTCAGGGAGCTCTCGTGCCCTACTGCCCTCAGTCGCAAACCGGTGCACCGAAGGAACCGATATCAGATCGGCGTCCTGAACAGGGTAAAATAACCCCATGCCGCGACGAACAGTGCAAGAATGGCTGCCGCAATCGCGAGCTTGCGAAGACCTGGTCGAGGCGGCCGCGGGGGCTTCGGACGCCGGAATTGAATGACATTATCGTTCATCTGCTGTTTCTCCCTCGTGCCGCATCATACGCTGTTTCGGGCGAGCCATAGCAGATGTCAAAAAGAAAAAGACGCTCAACCCTTTCGGGGAGCGTCTTTTCTTTCCCGGACAGCGAACGCGACATGTCCCGGAGGGCACGCCAGCAGGCTATCGATACAGGTGATGTGCGTTAGATGGCACCGTTCTTGCCAACGATCAAGTCGGTAAGGACGACTTTTTGCATCGCCGCTCGGTCGGCCTGCTTGGCAGTGGGTAGATCTGATCGCTCGTCAGGTCGCGGCCGCAAACAGACGGGATCGGGTCAGGAAGCGCTTCTCTCGGCCGTTGTCGAGCGAGAACATGCCGCCACGACCGCGCACGACGTCGATGATCAGTTGCGTGTGCTTCCAGGCCTCGAACTGTGTGGCGCTGATATAGACAGGGACGCCTGCGATCTCCCCGAGCTTGACGTCGTGATCTGCGACAACGAAGTCCCCCGCCGGATAGCACATCGGCGACGAACCGTCGCAACAGCCCCCCGATTGATGAAAGAGGATATCGGGATGATCTCGCCTGATCTCCTCAATCAACGCGATCGCACTGTCTGTCGCTGTGACGCGTGGCTGGTCATTGATCGTCGCTTTCATCATCTCTCTCCTGAAAGCGGCTCGCCCTGTCATGAGAGCGAGCCGGCAAACAGACCTCTCAGAAGAAACCGAGGGCCTTCGGGCTGTAGCTCACGAGCATGTTTTTCGTCTGCTGATAATGGTCGAGCATCATCTTGTGGGTTTCGCGACCGATGCCCGACTGCTTATAGCCGCCAAAAGCGGCATGCGCCGGATAAGCGTGGTAGCAATTCGTCCATACCCGACCGGCCTGAATCTCACGGCCGAAGCGGTAGCAACGGTTGGCGTCGCGGCTCCAGACGCCGGCGCCGAGGCCGTACAGCGTGTCGTTGGCGATTTCGAGGGCTTCCTTTTCATCCTTGAAGGTGGTTACGGCCACGACGGGTCCGAAGATTTCCTCCTGGAAGACGCGCATCTTGTTGTGTCCTTTGAAGATCGTCGGCTTGACGTAATAGCCGCTGGCGAGGTCGCCGCCGAGATCGCTGCGCGAGCCGCCGGTCAGCACGGCAGCACCTTCCTGCTTGCCAATGTCGAGATAAGCGAGGATCTTTTCCAACTGTTCGCTGGAAGCCTGGGCACCGATCATCGTCGCCGTGTCGAGGGGGTTTCCCTGCTTGATGGCTTCGACGCGCCTGACGGCCTTTTCCATAAAGCGATCGTAGATCGATTCCTGGATGAGCGCGCGGCTGGGGCACGTGCACACCTCGCCCTGGTTCAGCGCGAACATTGCAAAACCTTCCAGCGACTTGTCGAGGAAGTCGTCGTCTTGCGCCATGACGTCGGCAAAGAAGATGTTTGGCGATTTGCCACCGAGCTCGAGGGTCACCGGAATGAGGTTCTGGCTGGCGTATTGCATGATCAGGCGGCCGGTCGTCGTCTCACCGGTAAAGGCGATCTTGGCGATGCGCGGGCTGGAGGCGAGCGGTTTGCCTGCTTCAAGGCCAAAGCCGTTGACAATATTGAGGACGCCAGGCGGCAGCAGATCACCGACGAGTTCTGCCCAGACGAGAAGCGAGGCCGGCGTTTGCTCGGCGGGCTTGATGACGACGCAGTTGCCTGCGGCGAGCGCCGGAGCGAGCTTCCAGGCAGCCATCAGGATCGGGAAGTTCCAGGGAATGATCTGGCCGACGACACCGAGCGGCTCATGGAAATGATAGGCGACCGTGTCGTGGTCGATCTCTCCGATCGAACCTTCCTGGGCACGAATGCAGGAGGCGAAGTATCGGAAGTGGTCGATCGCCAACGGGATGTCGGCGGCCATCGTCTCGCGTATCGGCTTGCCATTGTCCCATGTTTCGGCTTGCGCCAGGAGTTCAAGCTTATCCTCCATGCGCTGAGCAATCCTCATAAGAATGTTGGCCCGTCCGGCAACCGAAGTCCTGCCCCATTTCTCCCTGGCAGCGTGTGCAGCGTCGAGTGCGGCATTGATATCCAGTTCACTGGAGCGTGCCACCTCGCACAGCTTGCCGCCGGTAACGGGCGTGATGTTGTCGAAGTAACGCCCCTCGATCGGCTCGCGCCATTCTCCGCCGATGAAGTTGCCGTATTTCGTCTTGAATGGCGTCTTGATGATTTTCTGATGCAGCATGTGATCCTCCCTTGAAAAGGTCCGGGTTCGGGAGCGAACCGGTGAGAGGAAATCTGCGCGCGTTTTGCAGCGGCAGAAAGCTGCCCTTAAGAGTACCGCAGCGCACACTGTCGCAACTCTGCGACAAAGAGGCGTCAAGGCAGTCAGTGTAGATTGAGTCGCTTCATCTTCCTATGCAGCGTTGCCCGGCTGATACCGAGCGCAACGGCAGCTTGTGAGACGTTTCCACTAGAGCGGGAAAGGGCACGCAGCAAGGCTGCCCGTTCTGCATCGACGAGATCCTCGTTTGCCGAAATGCTCTGCTCCTGAAGCGCATCGGCGGCAGGCAGGCCCGCCGCAATGCGGCTATCGTCCAGCTTTAGGGCCAGACGCGCGGCGCGGGTAGCGCCGAGAACGAGGTCATGTCGATCGACAGCAAGGAGCGCTGCGGTCGGATTGCTCGCGGCAGGCACCATGAGGAAGCGGGCCCCGGCAAAGGCGCTTCTGAACAGATTGATTTCAATGCGCAGGGCGGCGTCACGGGCCATCTGGCCAAGGATCCCGAGTGTGACCTCGTTCACGTCGTCGCGACACGTCGATATGTCGAGTGCGGCGGCCAGCTGGCCGCGGTGGTCGCGGATTGGCGCCGTTGTGCAGCTCAAGGTGATGTTCGAGCAGAAGAAATGTTGATCCCGCAGGATCGTGACAGAACGCCCGTCAGCGATGGCGGTGCCGATGCCATTCGTACCAATGCTGGCTTCGGTCCAGACGGAACCTGTCCAGAGACCCAATTCATGAAAATGCTTGTCATCGCCTGCCACACCGCGGCGTTCGAGCGCAACGCCATTGCTGTCGGTCAAGATTAAGCAACAGCCGCTCTTGCCCACCGTCGCACATAGACGATCAAGTTCGGACAAAGCGTCAGCGATGAGGTTTTCGGAGGCTTGCCGAGCGCTCTTTAACTCCTCGCCGGAAAGGCGAAGTGGCACCCGTATCTGCTCCGGGGCAAGCCTATGCATGGCAATGCATCGCCGCCAGGACGCAACGATGGATGAGTTTGCGACAGCGGAATCCCGTTGAGTGCACGTATAGACGTGCTCTGCATGCGCAGTGAGTTCACCCATTGGCTCCTCCAACCAATTGTAGGGCCACCTTGGCGCAAAGCCATGGCTTTGGCAATTCTCGCGCTGCCGGTAGAGCCATCCGCGACGAGCATTGTGATGAGCCAAGTGTCGCAATATTGCGACACTTGGCTCATCACCCACTCGCTGAGACCCGCGGAGCGCCGTCGAACTCAATTTGGTGCCCGAGCAGATGCCATCGGTTCTTGCTGCGATGGGGAAATTGGGGATAGATTTACCTGTTGCGCGTGATTGATCGCGACTGCAGCAGTTGTTTGGGAAGTTGCTTGCTTGAAAACACCACGGCGCCATTCGATCTCAGGCGTAGCCAGGCAGCGGCTCCGATACGATGATCGACCCGGAATCAGTCCGGTTGATATCGCCGAGCATAATTCCCGCACGACCCTTAGGCTCCTTCGGCGCCGCGGCCCACTGACGCGTCGGGAGCTTTCCAAGGAACTGGGCCTGACCGAACCTGCCATCACCGGAATCGTCCGTCGCCTTGCGGTTGCCGGCCTTGTCAGCGAACGCAAGCGCTCCACCACAGGGCATTACACAGCCGCGGAATTTGGCTTGCGTGGCGAAGCCGCCTGTTCTCTCGGCGTGCGGATCGGCAAGCGTGATGGCGAAATCATCCTGATGGACTTTGCTGGCGAGATCGTTCGCCGGCAATCTTTCGAGACGCATGATGATCTCATCGCCACGGCCGCCGATTTCCGCCGAACGGCCGGTCTCGGCACGCTGGTGGGCTGCGGTGTCGCAACCTCGCCTGGCCCCTTCATGGATCGCCATCAGATAAAAAGCGCCCTCACGAGACAGAGCCAAGAGCCTGTCTTCTTGGATGACACGGAGGCCGCGATCGAAGCCGAGCGCGCGCTGGGGACTGGCGACCGGGAAGGTGGGCTGGTCATGATCCTCATCGATTGCTCGGTGCGTGCCGGTCTGCTGATTGGGGGCAGGGTCTTCCGAGGCATCCATGGCCGCGCCGGACAGATCGGCGAAATGCGCTCAGGCGTCGACGGGGCAAGTCTCGACGAGGTGGCGACGCTCAAATCCCTGGAACGCTGTCTCGCTTCAGGCCCGGCCGACAGGGATCGTTGGGTCGCGACCGCGGCCCGTCATCTGCATGAGGCGGTGCTTGCTGTTTCGGGCTTTATAGCCCCCGGTGCCATCCTCATCGGCGGCTCCTTGCCCGAGGACGTCCTGGATGCCGTGGTCGAGCGCATGTCGCGGGAGCGTGACGACAAGATCCGCGACCTTGTCATTGCACCCTGGATTCAACAGGTCAGACGCGCGACGCTTCCCTGGGGGGGTGTCACAGTCGGCGCCGCCTTGCGACCGCTGGACGCAATCACATTGCCGGACACGCGAGAATAGCACCGGACAACTGACGCAGTCGCTACGCAGGCACCAAGTCCGGCGCCTGCAAAGGATGTCCCCCAAGCGGGTTGCGAACCCGCTGCTCCGGTTCCGCGGACGGAAGCCCGAGCCGGTGGGCAAGGGGAATTGCGGCGGCGCCAAGCGCTGCGGCGTCCTCTGATCCTGCCGCCCGGTGTAGCGACGGGGCCTGGGCACCGAGACGGGCAATTTCCTCATGCACATAAAGGAGAAGTTCGTCGATCAGGCGAACAGGAAAGCGGCCACCGATAAGCACCCCTTCGGGATCGACGATCATGCCTATGTTGACCACCGCCTGCGCAATCTTAATGCTGACCTTGCGCAACCATGCACTGACAAGCTTGCGGCCCGTCTCGTCGAGCTCCAGAAGGTCGGATGGCGCCGTCGCCGTGACCCCGTTTTGCTGCAGATGGTCGAGCAGGATGAAGAGCGAGAACATCTCGCCGAGCGGTTGGGTGCTGCCGGCATAGGGACCCTCATCAAAAACAACAGGCAGCCAGCCGATCTCGCCGCCGATACCACTTGCCCCCTTGTGCCGGACGCCGTCGATCACCAGACTGCCGCCGAGGCAAGCATTTGCGAGAATGTAGAAGAAGCTGTCGATCTCGGTGCCAAGACCATATTCGATCTCGCCGAGCGCGGCGGCATTGGCATCGTTGTCGATAAAGACCGGATGATCGGACAGAGCCTCCAAAGCACCGCGAACGTCATAGCCATTCCAACGACGGTACTCTGGCGGGAAGCCGATCACCGGCACTTCGCCCAGCCAATCGGGAATGGCGAGGCCGATACCTGCGAGCCGGGTTTCCTGAATGATCTTGCGACGACGAAACGACGAGAGCGCGTCGCCCATGAGCGCGACAAAATCGTCCGGCAACAGAAAGCGCCGCTCATGGTGGATGCGCCCACGGACAGTGCCGACGCCGTCCACGGCAACGATCGTCAGGTGATCGCGATCGACGTTCGCACCGATTGAGAAGACGCCTTCTGGATCGATCTCCAGTTCGATGGCAGGCTGCCCCCTCAAACCGCGTCGACGCCGTGCCTCCATGACGAGGCCCTCGTCGAGCAGGCGCTCGACAATGCGCGTCACCGCCTGTTTGGTGAGCCTCGATTGCGCGGCAAGTTCCGTGCGCGAGATCGGGCCGCCGCGCTGGATCGAAGAAAGGATCATGGCGCGGTTCGCGGCCGCAGCCTGCTCCGTGTTCGAGCCCGACACCAACACCAACACCTTCCGCCTCCCTCCAGCACACCCAAGCTTGCGCAAGACTATGTGATTGGATCGAATAGGAAAAGGGACCAACGCCAGCCCGTTCCGCCATTGCGCTGTTCAAGCTCTTGCAATCCGCCAGCTCTTGACCTCGAAGGGCATCAATCCTGTCGCCGGCGTGTCGGCCATCGGTTCTTCCAGGATACTGACCGATCCTTGGTTGCGCCAATTGGATGGGAGCTTCAGATCGAATGATCCGCGGCGACCGGCCGGTTCGTAGACGCGCACGATCAGTCCGTCGCCGTCTTCCACAGGTTTTATAGCCGAGAGTGCCGCATCGATCCCCGTCACCCCAAGTGGTTGCCAGTTGCCGATCGCGCGTCCTGCCACGGGTAGTGCCAAGAGGGGCTGGTTCAGGTCTTCGGCTTCCTCCCGGACCCCGCCGTCGTACCACGTGCCGTCGTGCGGCATCAGCGCATAGGTGAACGCTTGCACCCCCTCATCAGCAAGCGGATCGGGATAGATTGGCGAACGAAGGAGCGAAAGACCAAGGACATTGCCTCGAATGCTGTGTCCATACTTGGCGTCGTTGAGTATGGCCACGCCGAAGCCCGGTTCCGAAAGGTCGGCAAACCGGTGGGCCGGCGCCTCGAACATCGCCGCGTCCCACGGGGTATTGGAGTGCGTCGGCCGCTCGACCACGCCATAGGCGCATTCGCAGGTTGCGCGCGCATTGCGAACGGCCACCCCCGTCTGCGACCGCAGGAAGGCACGACGGTCATGCCAATCGAGCTCGGTTTCGATATCCAGCCGCCGTGCGTTGGCGCCAAGCGACAGCACTTGCGTGATGCGCGAATGCCGCCATGTTCTGACAATCTTGATCGCCACGCGGTTCGGTCCGTTGTCAATCACCTCGAGGCGGTCGAGTGCGGTGATCTCTTCGCCGCGCGCGGCGTAGTCCTCCTCGACATCCCACGCATCCCAATTGCGAGGTTTGTCTGCCGGATAGACGAACAGACGGTTGCCACCGTCCTGCAAGGCTTCGCGGGCAGTCGGCTTGTGGACAATGCTCGCGATCGAGCCATTCTTGGCCAATGTTACCTTAAGGACGGCATTTTCGAGATGCTCGCGGCTGACGGAAAGGCCAGGCGCAGGCTCGAGCGCTTCCGCACCGATGACGGCAATGGCGAGCGGCGCGATCACTGTTTCGGATGAGATGATGGTCCCGTCGTGAAGCATGAGCCGCACCGGCCGTGCCGACAGGGATGGATTGACAACGAGCAGGTTGTTTCCGGTGCCCGCCGGCAACTGCTTGGCGATTGCCTCCATCGCCTTGGCCTGGGCTGCCTTGCCCTTGGCGACAACCGCTTCGAGTTCGTCGGCGGCATCGACGTAGACCTCCGCGATCGACGAACCCGGCAGAATATCGTGGAACTCGTTCTTCAGGACGACGCGCCACTCCGGCTCCATCGATTTGGACTGGGCCGCACCCAACAGGTGGGCCAGCCCAAACAAGGTCTCGGCGGTAATGAGACTGCGCTCCGCCTTGCGGTGCAGTCGCTTTACCACGCTCTGGCTGGTCAAGGTCGCGCGATGCAGCTCGAGATAGATCTCTCCGCGCCAAGTTGCCAAGTCCTTCTTGGTTGCACTTTCATGCGCGCCCTTGAAGAAGTCGTCGACCGTCGTCCACCGCGCCTTCGGCAGGGTGGGAAATGCCCGCAGCTGCTCCTCGCGTACGATCATCTCGGGTGTGACGCCGCCACCGCCGTCGCCGTAACCGACCGCAAGCAGGGTGGTGTCGTGCTTGTCCTTGTCCTTGAAATTCCGCCAGGTCGGAACAAAGCAATCCGGTCGCACGAAGCCATTATAGCCATGCATCGGATTGTCGAACGTATGGGCAAGAACCCGACTCCCATCAAGGCCCTCCCACCAGAAGAGATCGGAAGGGAACTTGTTCGTTTCCGACCAGTTGACCTTGATCGTGAAGAAGCTGTTCATGCCACCCTGGCGCAACAGCTGCGGAAGGGCGCCGGAAAAGCCGAAGCAGTCAGGCAACCAGCAAACGCTGTGACGAACACCGAATGTCTTCTCGAAATAGCGCTGTCCATAGAGAATCTGCCGGCTGAGGCTTTCGCCGGTCGGCATGTTCGTATCGGGCTCTACCCACATGCCGCCCACTGTCTCCCACTGGCCTTCTTTGGCGCGCTCGATAATCCGCTCCAAAAGTGCCGGATCGTCCTCCGCGATCTGCGCGTAAAAATGCGCGGTCGATTGGTTGAAACGAAAATCGGATGACTGCTCCATCAGGGACAGCGCTGTATGGAATGTTCGGCGCATCTTTCGCCGCGTTTCGCCATAGGGCCAGAGCCAGGCAAGATCGATATGCGCATGACCCGTCAACGCGATCTCGCCCTGCGGCGGGAACCGTTCACGCAGTTGCATCAGTTGCGCAAGCAGCGTCTCATAGGCGGATACCACGCTGGCGCGCTCGGCCTGATTGAGCCCTTCCGGCGCCGCCGCCAATGGCGGCAGCTGCCAGATCTTCTGCTGCATTGGCGAAGGCGCCGTGCGTGCCACATAGGCAGCGGTCGCCGAGGGCCATTCCAGGCCGCGCATCGCATCCTCGGCGATATCAAGCAGATGCGCAACAACGTCGTGCTGGTCGAGAATATCGACAGCCTCGCAGATCTGGCGCAGAAGCAGCCAGAGATTGTCGACCGCCGTGTCCAGCCAGATCAGCGCCGCGCGCTCCAGCTTCGGAGCGCGTACCGGCTCGCCGAACGGCAGGCGTGCCACCGTCTCCGACAATATTTTGATATCGCGGGAGGGGAGGAGAAATTCGCGGTGATAGGGATCGAGACCGAGCCTCTTTTCATTGCCCGCCTCATCGGTGATCGTGATCAGGCTTTCTCCGCCAAGATCGAGCAAAAGGCGGGCATCTTGCAGCGGCCAATGGTCGGGAAGTCTGGCGGTCGCGGCAAAATGAACGGTACCGTCGCTGTGCGGCCAGGGCGCCCCGATGGCAATTGGCTCTGCGCCAAAGGTCCAGCCATCGACCTGGGCCGTTTCGCGCGAGCGCCAATGTTCGAGTTCCGCAGCACGGATACGGATGCGTTCAAGACGTTGCAGCAGCGTAAGCGTCATAATGATAATCCTGCGATTTGAAACAAGGATCAGCCCTTGACGGCACCTGCCGTCATTGCGCCGAGGATGAGGCGTTGGAGAGAAAGAAAGGCAACGATTGCGGGAACGACCGATACGAGGCAGGCGGCCGCCAGAAGCTGAATGGAGGAATCATTCTGCGTCCCGGCATATTGAAAGATTCCGACACCAATCGGCATCAGCGATTCCTTGCTGATCAGAAGGAACGGCACGAGGAACTGCGACCAACCCGCGATCACTGTGATGATGAAGGCCGATGCGATACCGGGTGTCGATAGCGGCAGTATGATGCGCCAGAAGACCGCGAAATGGCTGCATCCGTCGATCAGCGCCGCCTCGTCGAGGCTGCGGGGGATGCCGTCGATGAAACCCTTCAGGATCCAGGTCACCATCGACACAGCAAGCGCGATGTAGACCATGGTTGCCCCGAAGTGGCTGTCCGTCAGACCGATTGCGGCCATGTAGCGATAGAGCGGGACCATGATCACGAGTGGCGAGATCATCTGGAAGGCGAGCAGGACCATCATCCATGGGCCTTTCCCACGGATCGGGAAGCGCGAAAATGCATAGGCAGCCGGCAACGCCACGACAAGGCAACCAATGGCGCTTGATGTCGACAGGATCAAAGCGTTCCAGAGATATCCGACAAACTTGTCGGACGACAGAATGGTCGTGAAGTTATCCAGCGTCGGGGCTTTCGGAATGAACCGGCTGACGCCCAGAAACACCTCCTTTCGCGTCCTGAGCGCGAGCGAAAGCAGCCATAGCAGCGGCCAGGCGAAAAACAGGAAGGTGACGGCCAGAAACACGTAGCTGAAGAGATCGCCCAGCCGATCCTGACGTGAGGTTCTCATACCGGCTCTCCCCGTGGCAGGAAGCGCGCATAGACAAGCGCAAGACCAAGACTGATTAAAAGCATCAGAATCGACAACACAGCGCCGGCCGCGAGATCATAATTGCGGAACACGACATTGAATGTGTAGAGCGAAAGCACCTCGGTTGCCCGTCCAGGTCCGCCGCCGGTCAGCGAGATGATGGCATCGAACGTATTCAGCGTTTGGATGGTGATCAGGATCATGTTGACCAGGATCGCAGTGCGTAGCTGCGGCAAGGTGATGTAGATCATGCGTTGCCAGGCATTGGCGCCGTCGATCTCGGCCGCCTCGTAAAGTTCGGGATCGATCGCTTTAACAGCGGCATACATGACGACCATCGAAAAGGCTGTGCCGCGCCAGACGTTGGAAATGACGACGGACCACATGACCATATCGGGATCGGAAAGCCACTGTACCGGCGCAGCCCCCACCATTCGCAGCAGACTATTCAGCCCGCCAAACGGCGCTTCGTTGAACAGCATCTTCCAGATGATGCCGCCGGCAATGCCAGGAACGACCCATGCGACAAGCGCCGTTGTTCGCACGATGGTGGATCCAAAACAGATCACGATCCTCGCTGCGCACAACCACCTGAGCGATGAAGAAGCCGAGCACCTGTTGTGCAACGACGCTGGACGCCGTGAATACGAAGGTCACCCAAAGGATCTGGACGAGCTCGGGCCTCGACAGTGTGTGGATGATGGTCTGCAGCGTGTATTGCTCATCGGCGCCGACGAGCGAGACATTGGTGAATGCAAAGCGGAACACGTCGATCAGAGGATAGAGGTAGAAGATGCCGAGCACCAGAATGAGCGGAACGAGCCAGGGCAGGGGCGATGGATTGCGCCGGCGCGCGTTACCCACGCCGAGCCGTTGGGGACGCTCGCCCGCAATGGAAGCATTCATCATCGGTCAGTCCGGTCCATTGTCCTAGAAGGATGGCGTCCAGTCATGACCGGTGGCGCAGATGAGGGGCTCTGCGCCACCGATCGCTCGCTCAGCTTCGCTTGAAGGCGCTGAGCGAAGCGCTGAAAGCCTCGTCCACGGCGGCTTCGGTCGCCTGTGTGCCTGTCAACACCTTGCCCATCATGATCTGGATCTGGTTCGAGATCTCGGGATAGACCGGCGCCCCGGGCCTTGCCTGACCAACCTTGAGGGCGGCAGCAAATGTCTTGTTTGCCTCGCTCGAAAACACCTCGTACTTGTCATAGAGGTCAGCGCGTGTGGGCAGTTGCTCCTGCAGCGCATTGGCCGGCCCCATATAGATCTCGCGGGCAAGGTCAGCGCAGACCTTGATCTTGGCCGGGTCTTTGCTGAACGCGGCGACGGTCCAGCCACCCGTACCGGTCGAGCGCTGATCCGCCGTCGGTCCGGGAAGCGGAGAGAAACTCCACTTCGCGAACTCTTCCGGATCGAGAGCCGTCTTCAACTGGGCATATTGCCAGTTGCCGCCGACGAAAAGTGCCGTCGTGCCCGCCGCCGCGGCAGCATTGAAGTCGTCGTAGCTGCCAAGCGTCGCGACCCGCTTCGGCGCCGCTCCCGATTCAACCAGATCGCGATAGTAGTTGACAGCCTTGATGAACTTCTCGCGGTTTTCGCCTTCGCCGAAGATTGGCTTACCCTGGTCGTCGACCAGCCTGCCGCCCTGTGCCCAGAAATTCGCCAGCCAGTCAAAGGTCGTTCCTTCGTAGCGGCTACCATTGAACAGAATGCCTTCCATGCCCTGTTTGACCGATGATAATCCCGCCTTCTTCAGGTCATCCCATGTCTGGGGAGCATCCGGAACGATTTCCTTATTGCGATAGAGGACACGCAGATCCGTCGACCACCACCACGCGTAGATGTTGCCATCGGCGCCAGTTATGCCGTCACGGATAAACGGAAACAGTTGAGCGATCTCATCCTTGCTGAAATAGGGCGAGAAGGATTGAAGCACGCCGGCCTTCTTAAACAGCGGCAGAACGAAGGAGTCGACCGCTGCACAGTCCGGAGCCTGACCCGACTTGGCCTGTTCGAGCATGCGCGCCTGTTCCTGCCCGATGTCGCCGGACATCATCTGCAGCTCGATTTGCCAATCGGGACGCTTGGCAATGAAGTCGTTGAACAGTTTGCCATAGCCTTGCGCATAAGCCGGTTCGTTGTTGCGCGGGCCATCCGTGGTCATGCGGAAAACCATCTTGTTTGGCGCATCGGGTTTGCCGACGATGTCACCTGTGATGGTGTCTTGAGCCATACTGAGCTGCGGCAGCGTGAAAATCGTGCTGGCAGCAAGCGCAAGCGTGATTGCCTTGTTCCTCACCCTATGTCCTCCCTGGTCAGGATCCGGTCCGAGCCCTTTGCCTCCACACATCGAGCATCCAGATCCGACGATTAGATTAAGTCACTTTCTTTTGGTGTCAAGGAGAGCCCGTTGGTATCATTCCCGCTCCCGACGCTCATCGCCTTCAACGTCGGCGTGCAGATGCGACTACACAAAGCAAAAAACCCCGTCGTTTCAGCGAAGACATTCGCGCAAAGCGCGTGTCACGATGAAGTCACAACACGGCCCGTCAGGCCTGTGCTTTAACGTCGTGGGGTAGAATGAACAGGAAGGCGTCCACAAAGCGCGTCATACGCGACTGTGGCGACAGTGAATAAATGCCGATCATTTATAGACGCATGACCCGGGACGAGGCGCTACAGAGCGCCGATATCATCGTACAGGCCTACGCCAAGCAGCCCTGGCACGAAGAATGGTCCACCCAGAACGCAATCTTTCGCATAGACGAATTGACGACGACGCCGATGTGCCTGGCTGTCGCAGCGTTCGACAAAGAGCGGCCGATTGGCTTCGCCTTCGGCCTCCCACACACGTCTGTGATGGGTCGCGGGATTCACGTTGCGGAAATAGCGATAAGGCCGCAGCATCAGCGCTCCGGAATCGGTTCGCGCCTATTGAATCGATTGGAGGAGGAAGCGCGCATCATGGGCTACGTGCACGTGTGGCTCGTCTCTCGCAGCACCGGCGGCGTTGCGGAATACTACAAGAGCAATGACTATCAGCAGTCCGAGAAGCTCTGTGTCTACTCGAAAAAACTGACATAGGCCGGCGCACGCGCCGCCGGCCCCCGCCTGTGCGGGTCATGTCAGTTCAAGCATGGCGCCCTGTTGGAAAACAACACATCCGCCAGTCCCTCATGCGGACCGTCACCAATTGCACGCAGAACCTCGTTAAGCGCCAGGCCGAGACAGTGCATTGCGCCCACCAGATCAACATCTTCGGCCGCATATTTTGCGTAACTAATCATGCGCGCCAATGCGACGAGTTCATCCAAGTCGTCGGAAGATCGCTCACTGCTACCCAGGTCGATCAGTCTGTCTGTCGATGCTCCACTCATCTCTGTTCTCCCTCGAACAGGCGAGAGAATATTCAGCACACGCGCAAAAGGCCCGTGAAAAACACGTGACACACGTTATTGTTGCATTCCGTGCCGCAATCTCCAAATTATTGCTTTTGCGACAAGACAAAGGTCTCGTTGAATTGCCACGCTCGTTCGCTCGGGGATGGGGGGTGATCGTCTGCCAAAAGAACCGCATCAAGAACGGCGAGAGCGTCGGCCCGCTTCTGATCGACCTCGTTCGATCGCAGCAGCGACAACAACGACTGCTTATCTGCCGAAACATCCGCACTTGCCACGATCGCGCTCCAGGTCCGCATCTTGAAGAACAAATTTCCCGCAGCTATTTCGAGCTCCACGCGATGCTCATGCCTGAGCATCTGGCGGTTCTCCAACGCATCGAGTGTCGCCCTGACATTGACCAATGGAACGGTCAACGCCTTATATGCTAACTCGATCGGTCCATGCAGCAGCGCTACATCTGCGTCGTCGACAGTCGCCCCCGTCGCATACTCGCCGTAGATGCGGCCAACGCCGACCATACCGAAAATCCCACATTCGGCAGCACGTAGCGCGCCCATGCTCGCACCCCCGAACACGCGGACCTGTCGCGAAAGTGCATAGAGAATTTCCTTGTGCCAGACGGGCGCTGTATATTCGAAGCCGCCATCGATGATACCGATCACCCGCGCACCCTTTTGTACGGCCGCCAGCACGTCGCCTTGAACGGCAGGCGGGCATATGGTGACCTCATCACCGACGAGAACGGCTGCATCAGAAAGGCTCGGCCCGACAAACACGACTTTCATGAAAACACCGCCTTTGCGATCGCGCGGGCGCCAAAGCGACGCGCCCGAGCGCCCTCGGGATTTTCGAGCCCGGGAATGAAGACTTTGACGACATGGAACGGAAGAGCACCATCGGTGAGCGGCAGCGCGATGACTGGCGCGATTTCTCGCTCGCGCAAAGCATTGAAGACCTCATCGAGGTGCGGTCCGACGCCGTGCCGCTGTGAGGCCGCAATAGTGCTGCAAACGACCGGCATGGCATCAAGGGCGCGCACGGTCTCGGCGGGCGCAGGCCTTTGAAACACGTCCTGCGATAAGTCGTCGCGTGCGCCACTGATGTAGGTGATCCTCGATTGAACCGCCTCGGTCATTGCCCGAACCGCCGCCCGAACAGGCGACTGGTGCGCGCCGCTGCCGCCTGTCACTTCAACAAAGCGGATGTTGCCGTCGCGTCGCTTCGAGGGCCCGACTACGGCGGTGACACAGGGAACGGCAATGTCACTCGTCATATCAAACAGGCGCATGGCCAGCCCCGCCGTCTCAATCTTTGACACGAGTTTATCGACCAGTGGATCATCGAAGCTCACTGGATCGATACAACGCGCGAACCGATCCGCTTCGCTTGCGATCTGCCAAAGGCAATATGCATCGCGCTCGATACGCTCGAGTACCCCGTGCAAAATGGCCTCCTGTGGGGTATTGCCGGAGGCGAGGCCATCGGACGACATCCAGAAGCGGTTGCGGCGCGTTCGATCCAGAAGCGCCGCGTCGAGGGGAACATAAATCTCCCGATCAGTCAGGAGATCCTTGCCGAGCGCCCAGTCAACCGGTTCGTCCAGCCGAATATCGCTCTCGTGACGGCCGATCAGGCAGGCAAGCGTATCAAAAGCAAAACCCGCCGCCCGCAGATCATGAGCCGAGGTGCGGAACGTTGGAATGGCTGGCCTGTTGGCAACGACGCGCTCCAACGCTTCCATGACGGCCGAAGCCTTAGCGTCGTCATCCGTCAAACCCTTACCCTGGGCGATCGCAACCGAACGCCCGTTTGGGACATAAGCACACCACACCGGGATGCCGATGTTGTCCAGACCGGTGTGGCGGGCGATACGGGTTATGCCGAAATCCGCAAGAAATGGTGCGGTTCGAACGAGGGTTTCGGATGGTGAAACCGTGCGGTCAGAATAGGCGGCACGTCTACGCGCGGTCAGCGTGCGCTCTCAGCTTTCGACGTGACCGGAGAACGCCGCTTTCGCGGTCGAGACCGCCACCGCGAAGTCCACCTTCTTGACGACGGTGGCGCCCGCCTTTCGCAGCTCGGCAACCTTCGCCAGTTCACCGGCTGCGGCATCGAGTTGCTTGACGGTGCCTGCATCGAGGTCCGCAATCCAAAGCGTCGCGTCCCCTGCAATACCAAACACAACTGCCCTTGACATGATGTTCCCTTTCGTTGGTGTTAAAATCCAGCTTTCAAAAGCCCCTCTCTGTAGAGATCTTTCTGCCATTGCTCCTTGAAGGGCACGACCGAGAGCCATTTTTCCACATCGAAGACGGGGTTCAGAGTTTCCGCACGCTGCCGATAGAACTGCGCACGCCTGCGGTCGCCAATCATTGCACAACTCGCAGCAGCAATGCGGTGGGCCGGCGCCTTGTCCTTCATGGCTTCCACATAGGCGATGGCGTCGTCGTACTGCTCGAGAAAGTAGCTTGCGCCGGCAGCACACCAAAGATAGCTGTCCGGCGATAAGGGATTGAGCGAGATCGCCTTCAGGATCTTTGTCAGCGCCTCCTTCGGACGGGAGGCATGCACCAGCGTGTCGGCGTGGCTATAGATCACGTCGGCAAAATGCGGGCTCAGTTCCTCCGCGTGGCAAAGCGCTGCCACGCTCTCGTCAACGTCGCCGAGATAGAGCTTTGTCACGCCGAGTTCCCGGTAGCCGCTGGCGAAACCATCGTCGCGCTCTATTGCCTTCAACGCATTCTGCTCAGCAAGGCCCAACAGTTCCTCATTGCCCTGGGCAGTCACCAGCCACTCGCTGGTATAGGTCCGTGCCAGGCCTGTAAAAGCCGGCGAAAAGTCGTGATTGTATTTCAACGCCTCCTTGAACGCTGCTCTGGCCCTGCGAATGTGGGGCAGCGTCAGCTTGCCCATCAGGCTCGCACCAACGAGATAGGCATGATAGCACTGCGGGTTGGCCTCCAGGCTCAGCCGAGCTTGCTCGTTCCTGGCAAGTTCATCCGCGACAGACGATGACAGGTGCTGGGCAATGAGCCGCCGCTGGGTCGGCAGCGTTGCAGCGGTCATGGGAAAGCGGGTCGCCCAGATGATTTCATCGGTCGGAAAATAGACAAGCTGAGCATACAGACCTTCGCCTGAAAGTCTCGTATCAAGGAGATAGGAGATAGAGTGACGAGCGATAACGGCGGCTTTGTCGGAGTCGCGGCGAATTTGCTCGGCGGTATGGGGTGCAACAATGGAAATGTTCCTGAGCGCGCATAGCTCGATCGTCACATCCTCGATCAGCGCACTGGCAAGCGAGAGCCCGACCACGCTGCCCTGTGATGTCGGAGGAAGCAAAACCAGTCGCGGCAGGCTCGACGCGGGCCGGGGTTCGGGCTCCGGGCGGTTTGCATTCCGCACCTCCGCCGGCACCGCATAATTCCGCGTTTGCCTGTCGCTTGGCGCCAGCACGTCCGGGCCAGCAACGCCAGGCAGCCCGCGAAGGATCGCCCGGAGCGGCTCGTCGCTCGGCTCCTGCTCCAGCAACTGCAAGGCAGCGCCGGAGACGGTTCGGTAGTCGTCGGTGCCCTGTGCAGACGGCGCCGCCTCCAAGAGCATCTGCCGCAACTTGACCCTGTGGCCGCGCTGCTCGCGCGCGATCCAGCTGTCGATCGCCTTGCTTGCTGAGCGAACATTGCCGGCGAAATCACGCTGAAGTAGGTCGCTGCTGGCTCTCAGCCTGTCCATCGGCGGCATTGCCTCGTCGAATATCTCAACATCGATGGAAAGGAGGCGCGCCTGCAACTCGATCGACACCGCAGTAATCTTAAGTGGCGCGGCCTCACTGTCATCGATCTGGCGAATACGGGAGATGAGCTTACGCAGATTAAGGCCGGCCTGATCGGGCTCGGCATCCGACCATAGGAACGCAGCGACCTCTTGGCGGGTGAGGGCGTGCCCCTTGCATGTGAAGAGATAGGCCATCGTCAACAGCGCCTTGGCAGGATAGCCGACCGCATTGCCCGCCTCATCCGTCAGACGCAGTTCGCCAAATGTTTGGAGACGCAGCACCGGCTATCCTCTTGTTTCGTCCGCCCGTTCCCAGCTCTCATGCTCATCCGTGACCGATTGCGTGGAGCCAAGGCTCCTTGCAAGTGCAATCAGCTTTCGACGAATATTCGGATCTTCGATCGCGATGAAGGCACGCGTCAGCGCCAGACCCTCCTTCGAAGCGATGAAATGCGCGACTTCATCGGTATCGGCGCTCAAACGCAGGCCCGCCGTGTGCGCCTTCTCTTCATCGAAAAAGAAGCCAACGGGCACGCCAAGGACTTCTGCAATGCGCTGCAGCCGGCTTGCTCCGATGCGGTTGACACCCTTTTCGTATTTTTGCAGCTGTTGGAACGTAATCCCTAAGGATTCCGAAAGGCTAACCTGGCTCAGGCCAAGTAGCTTTCGCCTTAACCTGACACGCTCACCCACATAGGCATCAATAGCGTTTGGAGTTTTGGCCTGCATGGCGTCCCCCGTTTCCTCGTGTCAGACTGGCATTATGCTGAGATCTATAAAAAATACAACCAAGAGTAAATTTATTCAAGGAGCTAATTGCTGGCGGCGGCGACATTTTGCTGTGGCGTTGCGATTTTACCCCATGCGGAGGAAATTTAGCCAAGTCCGATGCATTGAGGCAGCAAATATTGCCGACCTTGAGCGGTATATATTTCGACTGCTCTATTCATGGTAGTGTTACGTCGATTTCACAGGCTGTTCCAGATTTTTGCGACTATAGTCCAGGCACGGTTAAGTTGAAGCTTTGGTGCCGTCTTTACGGAGGCTACAGGCGGCTTTTTAGCTGGAATCGCGATAGTGGGGCATCGTTCAATAACATCACGAATGTCGCGACCTTCACTTGCTTAACCAATATCAACATTCAACGCACATCAAGAACGTGTGCCGCATCGACCGGGGGTAAGGGCCATGGAATTACGTCCTATAGTCATCAACCACGCCGACAGGCTTTCTGCCTGCCGTGAGAAGATAGAGGAAGCCGTATACCAGATCATTCAAGGCGAAAAACTGGTCGGCTTCTCGTCGACCGAAATCGCAATGGCGATCGCGGATATCGCCGACGACTACATTCTCGCGGCCTCCAAGAAGCGCGCGGCGACGCACTAATCCACGCTGTGTGTGCGGCCGACTGCCCAAGAGGCGATCAACTGCGCCCCACCCGCGACAGGGCGAGACGCAGAGGCTCATCCGAAACATAGATCAGGCCTCCGTAAGGGTGGGCCATATCGTTGATGATGAAGACCGCACCTCCGACGGACAGAGCGCAGACGACAATGACCGATATCACCGTGCCGTTATAGGGCGACAAAAGGCCGAACGTGCGAAAGATCACGATCAGCCAGAATGTCAGCACCACCAGGAAGGCGGTTGGTCGTCCTTCGCTTCCCGTATCGAGAACCAGCCAATGTGCCTCGGCGATGGGCGCTGCTGACCTCCAGCGCGCGCGTCTTGAGCAGGCGTTGTCCATCATCCTTTTCGGGCGCCAGCACCCTCAAGAGCTTCTGGACGGCTTCGACGCTGAGATCGTCCGGCGTTCCCATCCCGAGAGCCTCGCCGGCTGCGCCTCCTCCAAGCCTGGGCGACATGAGCCTCAACATGTTCGCCACGCGGTTTGAGCCGCGACCTTCCGTTAGCGATGCATCTGTCCGTGGAGACAAGAAGGGGTCCGAGGTGGCTTCGAAAAAGATACCGGAGCCTCTCCTCCACGAGGTGAGGCTCCGCTTCGCAGTATGCTTACTGCTGTGTCGTGCCGCCGGTCGAAGGGTTGGCCGGGGCAGGTGTTGCCGGCTCACTGGACGGCGCCACAGGGGCTACCGGCGGCTTCATCGGCTGAGATTCAGTCGTTGAAGCGGTCGGGTTGGGATCGGTGCCCGGCCGGTCAAACCATTCTGTGATAGCAAACGCTGCGACAAGGATCACGGCGATCGCGGCAATCCATCCGATCCAACTGCTTGAGCTGCGGCGCAGCGGTGGCGTGCGCAGGTCGTGATCGGTCGTGGGATTGCGGTTCGGATCATTCGGGTCGTAGGTCATGTCGTTTCTCCTCTCTGCAGGAAGAGAAATGAATTGTGCCCAAGTTTGTTCCAAATGCGTGGGCAATTGCCCTTCCAGAGGTCAACCGCGCCACCTGTAGCCCGCGATATTGAGACGACTTACGGGCTGCGGCCGCGATCCACTGTTACGTCGGCTTCGCACCCAGGGCAACGAGAATGCCGCGAAGCTCGGCCAGACCGCGCAGTCGACCGATTGCCGGATAGCCCGGCGTCACGGTCTTGTCGAGGTCATCGAGCATGCGATGGCCGTGGTCAGAGCGGAACACGATTGTTTCGTTTGCCCGACGCCCGCGGTCTTCTGCGACGAGCTCCTTCAGGACTGCAACCATGTCGACGTCGCCCTCCAGGTGGGCACTCTCGTGGAAGCTGCGTCCGTCGGCCTCGCGTTTTGTTGCGCGCAGATGGGCGAAATGGATTCTCGATGCGAAGCGGCGGGCCATCGCCGGCAGGTCGTTGTCGGCACGCACTCCGAGGCTGCCGGTGCAGTAGCACATGCCATTCGCCTTTGAGGGAACGGCATTGAACAGCGCGGCATAGTCTTCGGCGGTCGAAGCGATCCGCGGCAGACCAAAGAGCGAGCGCGGCGGATCATCCGGGTGCAGCGTCAGCTTGACGCCGCGCGCTTCGGCTACAAGCGTCACTGCTTGAAGAAATTCGATAAGATGCTGGCGCAGCTTGGCGGCATCGATACCGGTATAGGCTGCGAGCTTTTCACGGAACTGCGGGATCGTCAGCGGTTCGGTCGTGGAGCCGGGCAGGGCGGATGTGATGATCCGAGTGATCTCTGCAATCTCGGCTTCGCTCATCGCCTCGAACATGTCGCGCGCACGCGCCTTGTCCTCAGGGGAGTATTGCTGCTCGGCACCGGCGCGTTGGAGCACGAAGAGATCGAAGACGGCGAATTTCTCATGATCGAAACGCATGGCCGTCGCGCCGGTATCGATGACATAATCGAGTTCGGTGCGCGTCCAGTCGACGACGGGCATGAAGTTGTAGCAGACAATTGGAATCCCGCAGGCTGCAACAGCTTCAAGGCTGGCGATCCAGGCCTCGATATCTGCCTTGGCTCGTCCACCGTTGCGCTTGACGGCATCTGGAATCGGGATGCTCTCGACAACCGACCATGTCAGGCGCGAGCGTCCGGGCGGCGTCGTTTCGATCATCGCCTGGCGCTCGCGCACTTCCCCTTCAGTCCAGGCACGGCCGATTGGTACCTGGTGCAGGGACGAGACGACATTGGTCGCACCGGTCTGGCGTACTTCATCGAGCGTTACCGGTGCCTCCGGCCCAAACCATCTCCAACCCTGGCGCATGTATTTCCTCCTTGGGATCTTGTCGTTGCCTGCTGACAGGCTCAGCAGAAATAATCGGGATACCGGACGCGAAGCTCGTCGACGTCGGGAATGACGGCGCTCAAGTGGTGCATCATGGCCGCACGCGCCGCTTCCACGTCGTGGGCAGCGACTGCGTCACGAATGAGCCCGTGTTCGTGCACGACATTGTCCATGCGGCCAAGAACCGGCAGCGTCAGTCGTCGGGCGCGGTCGATTTGCACCTTGACCGTCTTGAGGATCGTCCAGATGCCGGGATAGCCGGCAATCTCGGCGACGGCCTCGTGGAAGGCCTCGTCCTCGTCGTGAAAAGCGGACGTATCGCCGAGCGCGGCAAGCGATCTCTGTCGTGAAATGATGGAATTCAGGCGATCGATATCGCCTGCCGTGGCAACTTCGGCGGCGCGTTCGACGGTCGTGCCTTCAAGCGACTTGCGCACGACCACCGCCTCCGGGATCGCAGAGACCGGCACCCGCGACACGACCGTGCCGGACTGCGGGTAGATATCGACAAGCCCGCCCTCTGACAATCGAAGCAGCGCCTCACGCACTGGAGTGCGCGAGACATTGAACTCTTCGGCAATCCGCTTTTCCTGCAACAGCATGCCGGGTGGCATTCGCAGAGCAAGTATATCCGCGTAGAGCCGATCGAAGATGGCGCCGGCATTCGTCACACGGCGAAGCTTCGTCGGCCTCTCGGCCCCGAAAGGCAAGGCCGTTTGAACGGAAACAACTGCTGCCTGCATAAGGAGCCCTGACATTGACTTGATCGTGCATACTAGTATATCAATTTATTGCGACTGCCAAGGCGCACCGAGGAGGACGGTGTTTTTGGCAACTCTTTCAATAGGTTTCACACATTTGACGACAAGGTTCCGGTCCCTGCAACGACCGGCACGAGGACGCATTGGAGCGCATTTGCGGCGTCCGACAACAGGAGGAGAAACAGGATGAAAGTCACCCGCAGAACATTCGTCGGCACCGCAGCGGGCGCTGCTGTTGCAACCATGCTGCCGCTGAGGGCGTTTGCGCAGGCCAAGAAACCGGCAAGCCCCGTCACCATCACGATTGCAGATGTCGCCGGCAACCTGGCGCTGACGCAGGGCATGTTCGAGGCCTACGCCTCGGAAAAGGCGGACTGGGTTTCCAGCTTCGCCTTCACAAAGGCACCGGCACCAGAACTGCCTGGCAAGATCAAGGCGCAGCAGGCGGCCGGCAAAGTCGATATCGATCTCGTCCTGACGGGAACGGACGCGCTTTCGGCGGGCCTTGATCAGGGACTTTGGATCGATCTGAAGGCACACAAGTCGGAGCTGCCCAACCTCGAGCAGATCCTGCAGCCGCAGGCCTTCAAGATGCAGTCCCTTGCCAAGGATCAGGGCGTCGTCATCACCTATTATCCCTCAGGCCCACTCATCGAATATATGCCTGACAAGGTACCCACGCCGCCGAAATCGGCGCAAGAACTGCTTGAATGGGCGAAGGCAAACAAGAACCGCTTCATCTATGCTCGGCCGGCCAATTCGGGCCCTGGCCGCACCTTCCTCATGGGCTTGCCATACCTGCTTGGCGACAGTGATCCTCGCGATCCCGCCAAGGGCTGGGCAAAAACGTGGGACTATCTCGCCGCACTTGGCGAGCACATTGAGTATTATCCGACGGGCACTGGCCAGGTGATGAAGGAGCTTGGCGAGGGGACGCGCGACATCGTCGTATCGACGACCGGCTGGGACATCAATCCGCGGGCACTCGGCATTGTTCCAGCCGAGGCGAAGGTGCAAAAGCTCGACGGCTTCCATTGGGTCACGGACGCCCACTACGCGGTCGTCCCGAAAGGCGTCTCGGACGAGAAGATCGGCGTGCTGATCGACGTGCTTAACTACATCCTGCAGCCCAAACAGCAGGCGATCGCCTACGATGCCGGCTATTTCTATCCGGGTCCGGCCGTGAAGGACGTCACCCTCGAGATGGCGCCGCAGGAAAGCCAGGACACGATCAAGGAGTTCGGCCGTCCCGAATATGCCGACTGGATTGCCAACAATCCGCTGGAGGTTCCGCTGGAGCCGAAACAACTGGTCGAAGCCTTCCGCATCTGGGACGAGAAGATCGGCGCCAAGAAGGGCTGATCAAAAGAAGCAGCCGGCCCGGAGCCGCGTCTCGGGTCGGCCACCTCATTTTGCAGATGGAGATTGATTTGACTTCGGTTTCGAATGCCGCCGCATCGACGCGTAAGAACGCGCGCCTGGAACTCGATGGGATTCGTCGCGTCTTCGGAGCGTTCAACGCTTTGACCGGCATTGATCTTGCGATCGAACCCGGAGAGTTCGTGGCGTTGCTTGGTCCGTCCGGCTGCGGAAAGTCGACTGCATTGAACTGCATCGCCGGTTTGCTCGCACTGACCAGTGGCGAAATCCGGCTTGGCGGCACGCGTATCGACCAGCTCGAACCCGAGCGCCGCGGCTTTGGCATGGTCTTCCAAAGCTACGCCCTGTTTCCACATATGAGCGTGCGCAAGAACGTCGGATTCGGCCTTGCCATGCAGGGCATAAAGGGACCAGAGGCCGATAAGCGCATCCGTGATGCCCTGGCGCTCGTGCGCCTCGACAGCCAGGCCGACAAGTTGCCTGGTCAGCTGTCCGGTGGCCAGCAGCAGCGCGTGGCGATCGCTCGTGCCATCGTCATTCGTCCGCCAATCGTGCTGATGGACGAGCCGCTCTCAAATCTCGATGCGAAACTGCGGCTCGAGATGCGCGCCGAAATTCGCGGCATCCACGATCAGATCGGTTCCACCACCATCTATGTGACGCATGATCAGGACGAGGCGCTGTCGCTTGCAGACCGCATCGTCGTCATGAGCCAGGGCCATATAGAACAGATCGGATCGCCTCAGGATCTCTACCAGCGCCCTGTGAACGTCGAAGTTGCCGACTTCATGGGCTTCAGGACGCGTGTTGAAGGCCGCATTACGCGTGTGACGAGCGCAGAGGCCGAAATCGAGGTCGCCGGCGCCCGCCTCGTTGGCACGATGCGTTCGCCGCTCAGCGTCGGCGATGCAGCCATCCTGTCGGTCCGCCCGGAAGATCTGGTCGCGTCGAACGGCGAGGGGATCGCTGCCACCGTCAGCAGCATGGAATATCGCGGGCGAGCATTTTTTGGCATGGCGCGGGCAGGGAACGGCTCTGAACTCTATTTCCGCGCAGATGAGCCGTTGGCGCGGGGAGCATCGACCAGGCTGCACCCGATTGCCGGACGGGCACTGGTCTTCAAAGGACCCGGCCGATGAGCGGCCCTTCGCTGCGAACCCGGCTCGCTGGGCGCGGTCTCGATGGCACGACGCTTTTGTTACTGCCGGGGCTGATCTTCATGATCGCGATGTTCGTCTACCCATTCCTTTACGGTGTGGCCGATTCACTCACGCCGAAAGAGGGCACATGGTATGCCAATTACGCGAAGTTCTTCAGCGATCCCTTCCAATATCAGACGATCGCCGCAACGATGTGGCTGGCACTGCCTGTAACGGTGATCAACCTCGCCTTTGCCGTACCCGTTGCCTTGCGCGTGCGCCTGATGCGCAGGCAGCGGCTGCTAACCACCATTCTCGTGCTACCCATTACCCTCGGCACGGTCTTCGTGGCAGACGGCCTTTTGACCTTTCTCGGGCCGCGCGGCTGGTTCAATCATGCCCTCTTGATGCTCGGCGTCCTCGACGCACCGGTGAAGCTGACGAATAACTACTGGGGTGTCTTCGCCTCGTTGCTGATCACCGGTTTTCCCTTCGCCTTCCTGTTGACGCTGTCTTACGTTACCGGCATCGATCCCGCGATCGAGCAGGCGGCGGCGACACTGGGTGCGGGACCACGACAGCGCTTCTTCAGGGTCTTCCTGCCGCTGTTGGTTCCGGGGCTCGCTGTCACCTTCTGCCTGGCATTCGTGCAGGCCTTTGCGGTGTTTCCCTCCGCCGTTCTTCTAGGGGCGCCGGCCGGCCCGACGCGCGTCATCTCGATTGCAGCCTATCAGGCAGCCTTCGAGCAATATGATCATTCGCTCGGTTCGACCATCGCGCTCATCATGGGCGGCGTGGAACTGGTTGTCGTACTTGCCGTTCTGGCCACCCGCTCACTCTTCTACCGCGGCCCCGCCGGCGGCACGAAAGGCTAGTCATGATCCGAGATCAGGGCCTCGCTTCAAAGATCTGGCGCTTCGCCATTTGGGGGCTGGCCATCCTCTTTGTCCTCAATCTGCTCGCCGTTATCGCCGCTGTCATGGTCAACTCCTTTGCGACGCGCTGGCTTGGGACATGGCTGCCGGCAGGTTGGACGACACGCTGGTATTTCAGCGCCTGGAAGGAATTCCAGCTCTCCAGCGTTGTCCTTGTCACCTTCGAGATCGTCTTTACTGTCGTCATCATCTCTGGGATCTTGGGCATCACGACCGCATATGCGCTGGCGCGGCGCGACTTTCCCGGCAAGCGTCTGGTCATCTTGCTGTTCTTGCTGCCGCTGTTGATCCCTCCCTTGACCTACGGCATTCCGCTGGCAACCGTCCTCTATCAGCTTGGACTCGGCGGCACGTTTTGGGGCGTCGTGCTGATCAACGTCGTCCCGTCGCTGCCCTTCGTTGTTTTGGTGATGATCCCGTTCATCGAGCAGATCGACCCTCGCATCGAAGCGGCCGCACGCGTATTCGGCGCGGGAACAACGAGCCTGTTCCTGCGAATTCTGCTGCCCCTGCTTTTGCCGGGAATGCTGGCTGCGTTGCTGCTGGTGCTGGTGCGAACCATCGCGATGTTCGAGCTGACCTTCCTGATTGCCGGGCCGACGACGCAAACACTGGTGGTGTCGCTCTATTACGCCGTCTTTGCATCAGGAGTGCGTGCAGGCCAGTCGATCGATGCCATGGCGGTGGTCTACATGGTCACGACATTGTTCTGGCTGGTTCTCGCCTTGCAGTTCGTCAACCCGACGCAGATCGTCGCAAGGGCAAAACAGCAAAGCACCCACTAGTACCGCGCCACAGAGATTATGACGGGTTGGGTTATCGTAGAATGGGCAAGTCTTCTGGTGGGATGAGAAGTTGGATGCTGCGTGCTGCGCCTGGCACGCGGGATATAAATCCTGCCTTCTCGAGGGTCAGCACCATCTGGTGAACAGACGGAGCCGTAACGGCGAAGTGGCGACGCATGTCGGCTTCGGCCGGAGGCTGTTTGAAGATGCGGCTGTAGGCGTAGATGAAGGCCAGGTACTGGCCTTGGACTTGCGTAAGGCCATGTCTTGCCGTTGCGGCTTGCGGGTCAAGTGAGGGACTCATTTTCGGATTCATCTGCGTCTCCGCGCTGAAGGAGGTGTCGATGACTATAAAGTTTCACGTAGAGCTTAGCCAATCGGAACGTGATCAACTGGCCGTTTTGTTGAGCGGGGGACGCCATGCGTCGCGCAAGATCAAGCGCGCCCAGATCCTGGTGGCGGCGGACGAAGGCTTCAGCGACGAGGTGATCGCGGCAACCTTGAACGTCAGCGGATCGACGATTTACCGGACCAAGCGCCGGTTTGTGGAAGCCAATCTGGAAGGCGCGCTCAGTGAAGAACCGCGCCCGGGTGTTGAGCGCAAGCTATCGAGCAAGGAGGAGGCGCTGTTGGTGGCGACCGCCTGCTCAAAGCCGCCGCCCGGGCGAGCCCGCTGGACCCTGGAGCTTCTGGCCGATGAGATGGTCCGACTCACCGATCATGACGAGTTGTCCTCGGAGACCGTACGTCGCCGGCTGGCTGAGAATCATCTCAAACCTTGGCGCAAAGACATGTGGTGCATCCCAAAGCTCGATGGGGAATACGTCGCGCGCATGGAGGATGTTCTCGACCTCTACGCAGAGACGCCTGATCCACAAAGGCCCGTGGTCTGCTTCGACGAGAGCCCGACCCAACTCATCGGCGAAGTGCGCGAGCCCATTGCGGCCAAGCCTGGCCAGCTTGAACGCTACGACTGCGAGTATCGCCGAAACGGCACGGTCAATCTGTTTGTCTTCATGGACGCCCACCAGCCCTGGCGCAGGGTGAAGGTCACCGATCGGCGAACCAACCAAGACTTCGCCCAGTGCATGCGCGAACTGGTCGACGTCGATTATCCCGACGCCCCGATCATCCGCGTGGTGATGGACAACCTCTCCACCCATTCCGCCGGGGCGCTTTACGACGCATTTCCAGCCCCGGAGGCTCGAAGGGTGCTGAAGCGACTGGAGTTCCACCACACGCCCAAGCACGCCAGTTGGCTCAACATGGTCGAGATCGAGATCGGTGTCCTGCGCAGCCAATGCCTCGACCGTCGTATCGACAATAAAGACACCATAATCGCCGAAGTCGCAGCCTGGGAGCAGCAACGCAACGCTAATGGCGCAAAGATCCAATGGATGTTCACAACCGAAAAAGCCCGCCAAAAGCTCCGCAAAGCTTACCCCGTCAAAGAGTCATAATCTCTGTGGCGCGGCACTAGTGTAAGTCTCGAGGGAATAGACCGCCTCTCATAACGAGGCGGTCAGTTAGCGGCTGCCCCTATCAGCAGCGCGCCTCATAGGTGCGTCCATATCGATCACGATAGACACAGTAGCCGCGCCGTTCGGTCGAGCGTCCAATCAGCGCCCCGGCGACACCACCTGCCACGGCACCGACCGCTGCGCCTCCCCAGCTATTGCTGACGGCACCGCCAATGATAGCGCCCGTGCCCGCACCGATTGCGGTTCCTTTCTCGGTGGCTGTGCACGATGCCAATGCCCCCATAAATGCAGCCACAAGGACAATTTTTCTCATCCGCCACTCCTATGATTATATTTTTGCATTGCGGTCTAGGAACTAAATTCAATGCTATAAGGTTCCAACGGCGGACTTAAGTCTGACGTTGCCATTCTCCCACCACAGCACAACCGCAGTCGTCACGGGTACGGGTGCGGCGGCGAGTTCACCATCTCTCGGCAGCGGTCGGGTCGGCCATAGGGGATCGAGTACCCCTATTCACGCCCCATCTTCGAAGGCTATATCGGTGGGACGCAAAACACAGATTGGATCCGCCATGACCGATACCGTCCTCGATCGCTTTCTTCGCTATGTCGTCATTGACACCCAATCGGATGCGGCATCGTCGACGCAGCCGTCGACCGTGAAACAGAAGGACTTGGGCCGCTTGCTGGTCGACGAGTTGTTGACGATCGGCCTGTCCGACGCTCACTTGGACGAGCATGGCTATGTCTACGCGACCATTCCCTCGAATTCAGACAAGACCGTTCCGGTCATTTGCTTCTGCTCGCATATGGATACGGCACCCGATTTCACGGGGACGAACGTCAAACCACGAATCGTGCGCGACTACCGCGGCGGCGACATTCAGCTTGCCGGTGACAAGAAGCAGGTCATTCGCGTCAGCGAGAATCCGGCGCTCAACGACCAGATCGGCCACGACATCGTCACGACCGACGGGACGACACTGCTCGGCGCCGACGACAAGGCGGGCATCGCCGAGATCATGACGGCGGCTGAGATCCTCATGGACAACCCCGACATCAAGCATGGAACGATTAAGCTGCTCTTCACGCCCGACGAGGAGATCGGTCGCGGCGTCGACAAGGTCGATCTGACAAAGCTCGGCGCGCAGTTTGCCTACACGATGGACGGTGAAAGCGCCGGACACATCGAAGACGAGACGTTCTCGGCAGACGGCGTCGAGATTGCCATCGAAGGCGTTGCGATCCATCCGGGCTTTGCCAAGGGAAAGATGGAGAATGCCATCAAGATCGCCGGCGCAATTATTGATCGGTTACCCAAGAATGTCGCACCGGAAACGACCGAAGGTCGAGAAGGTTTCATCCATCCGACCGGTTTGGCCGGCTCCATGGAAAAGGCCGCTATCAGCCTCATTGTCCGAGACTTCGAGGACGCTGGGCTGACTGACAAGGAAAGTAGGCTCGAAGCGCTGGTGCAGGAGGTGATGGCCGACTATCCCGGATCTTCCTACACCTTCACCGTCAAGCCGCAGTATCGCAACATGAAGATTGTCCTTGATCGGCATCCGCAGGTCGCGGAAAACGCCATTGAAGCCATTCGCCGCGCCGGCATGTCGCCTGTGCGCGGCAGTATCCGAGGCGGAACGGACGGCTCGCGCCTTTCCTTCATGGGCCTGCCATGCCCGAACATCTTCGCCGGCGGCCACGCCTTCCACTCGCCGCGTGAATGGATCAGCAGGCAGGACATGGACAAGGCCGTCGCCACGCTCGTCAAACTCGCAAAGGTGTGGGAAGAGCGTGCTTAGCGCAGCGGACCGCTAGTGCCGCACCCAATGCTCTTCGCCAATGGCACGCGCTCTTTCGGTGCGTGCTCATTGAGCTCCTGCAACAGAGCGTCGACAATACGCAGAGTTCCCCCACCCGGCGAAATGAGGCGCATCGCTCCGAAGGTTTCCAGGCTGAATTTCATCTGATCGGCGAAGCCCAGCATGTCAGTTTAGGCGAAGGTTTCGCCAGGTTTCGTTTGCTCGCCGGCAACGTCACGCCCTTCCTGCGCATGCGCCATGGCTTTGACCAAAGCGACAATCTTTTCACGAAGCTGCGTGTCGGTGATTTTCAGGAAGGCGCGATTGAGCGCGAGACCTTCCTTCGAATGCAGGAATTCGGCAACCGGGTCGGCCGCGACCGAAGTCTCAAGCCCGGCCAAGCTCAAGGGCTCGGACGCATCCTGCTGAAAGAAGAAACTCGGAGACGTGCTCAGCACATCGGCGATCCGTTGCAGTCGGCTGGCACCGATCCGGTTAAGACCTTTCTCGTATTTCTGCACCTGCTGGAATGTCACGCCTATCTGATCGGCCAGTTTTTCCTGACTAAGTCCTAGGAGTTGCCTTCGCATCCTCACACGAGAACCGACAAACGTATCGATGGCATTTGGCGTCTTTGCATTCATCATAAATGTTCCATGTACCGGACTAGCGTCATGTTCATCCGCTCGACCACATACCCGGTATCGCACCCCTTTGGCGAGTGTGTATTAGCCGCGGGCCAAATTCAATCGGCTAATTGCATAACATTGTATGATAAACGAATGTGACTAGCCATCTGAGAGCTTGGCGATCGCAACAAGTCGATGTTGCAGGGTGAATCGTCGATCGGCAGGCGAGCTTCGTCCGTTTCACCGGCCGCGCTGTTCAGCGGTTGAAGCGAATCGGCCGGATTTCCCTGTGAACGATCTTCAGCGACTTGTCCGGTTGTATCATGTAGGTCTCATCGACCTGTCGGCCCCACTCGTCGATGAAATTGTGCGGGAAGGTCGATCCCGGCGGCGACTTCGTCAGTCTTGTACGCGGCTGGCCGCTATAGGTGATGCTGCCGGCGATCGGATCGAGACCCGGCGAGGAAAAGTCCTTCGTGGTGCACCCGACAAGAGCGAGCACGCAAATCAAGGCAAGGGCTTTGTTCATGGCACCCTCAACGATTCCGCTTCATTCCTGAAGCATATATCCGATCGATTGCGCCGGAACAGGCAGACAACCCGCCCGGCGCAAGATTTCAGCACCCGCGCCGGTCGCCCGAAAGCCTAAAGGAGATCCCGCTTTGCAAGGTTTGCCATCAGGGCGGTGATACCAAATGTCCAGGAAGAGCACTCGGTTGAAAGCCGCACGGTATTGACGAGCGAGCCGAGGCCCATCGACGAAATTTCGACGACGTCACCGATTTTGTGGGTGAAGCCCTGGTTCGGCGCATCACGATCCTGCGTCGGCGCAAACAGCGTTCCCAAGAACAGCATGAAGCCATCCGGGTACTGATGGTGGGCGCCGCAGGTCTGCTTGACGAGGTCGGAAGGATCGCGGCTGATCTTCGACATCGAACTCTTTCCGTGAAGGACAAATCCGTCGGCTCCGGTGACCTTGAGGTCGAGCTCTGCTCTGCGCACCTCATCGAGGCCGTAGCTCTCGTCGAATAGCCGAATGAACGGGCCGATTGAGCAGGAGGCGTTGTTATCCTTGGCCTTGCCTAGCAGGAGCGCCGAGCGGCCCTCCACGTCGCGCAGATTGACGTCGTTGCCAAGTGTTGCCCCCTTGATCTCCCCGCCGCTGTTGACGGCAAGTACGATCTCGGGTTCCGGATTGTTCCAGGTCGAGATTGGATGCAGCCCGACATCGGCGCCCCAGCCGACAGAGGCAAGGACCGGTGACTTCGTGAAAACCTCGGCGTCAGGTCCGATGCCGACCTCGAGATATTGAGACCACATGCCTTCGTCGATCAGCGCCTGCTTGACCTTGGCGGCTTCAGCCGAACCTGCCTTCAGATTGTTGAGGCTACCACCGATCAGCGTACTGACGCGCTCGCGGATCGCGGCGGCGCGATCGGGATTTCCAGCCGCCTTCTCCTCGATGACGCGCTCGATCATCGACTGCGCGAACGTTACGCCGCAAGCCTTGATGGCCTGAAGGTCGGCAGGAGCAAGCAGATGAACCAGCGACGGGTCAGGTGTTCCGATGCCAACGGCAGCGATCTCGTCCAATGTGGTGAGCACAGGACCACCCGCGGCGCGGACGAAGGCGGCGGGATCGGCCTGTTCCAGGAGCGCACTCAGCGTCGGCGCAGCTTTGGAGGTGATGTCGACCAACTGGCCATCCCGAACGACCACGATGCTCGGGCCTTGAACACCGGGGTTCCAGGCACGACCGACTAACAAGCCGCCGGCGGCGGCAGAATCCAGAAGAGCATAAGACATCGACATGTTCCGTCACACGAGCGATGGACGCGCTCAAGATCAAAACGAACCGGCCGCCCTCCAACCCAGCGGCGCGCCGAAATCGACCACAATTGATGCCGGTGGGCAAGGTCAAAACCAACGAATCTCGACCTCGTCTCCAAATTGAGAATGGGCGCGATGCCGAGATGGTATCGCGCCCATTGTACTCAATCGGACTGTGTTCGGCGACGCGATCTGCTGGCCGCGCCCGGAGGATTTAGTGGTTGTCGCGCGGAATGCCCTTGGTCTGGGCGATACGCTGGTACTTGACGGCAGGCTCAAGCACGGCGCCGGTTTCCATCTGGCCGACATAGGTACGCTGGATTTCCTGCCAGGGTGTCTGGCTCTCCGGATAGACATAACCGCCGGCTGCCTCGAGCGCCTTGCGCCGTTCGGCAAGCTCCTCGTCGCTGATGAGGATATCGGCGGACCCCTTCTTGAGGTCGATGCGTACCTGGTCGCCGGTCTTCAGCAGAGCAAGCCCACCGCCAGCGGCCGCTTCGGGCGACGCGTTGAGGATGGAGGGCGAGCCAGACGTGCCGGACTGACGCCCGTCACCGATGCAGGGCAGCGAGCTGATGCCCTGCTTCAAGAGATAATCCGGCGCACGCATGTTGACCACCTCGGCGGCACCCGGATAGCCGATCGGCCCGGCACCGCGCATGAAAAGGACCGTCGACGCATCGATCGCCAGCGACGGATCGTCGATGCGGTGATGGTAATCTTCCGGTCCGTCGAAGACGACCGCGCGGCCAACGAAGGCTTCCGGATCGTTCGGATTGGACAGGTAACGTTGCCGGAACTCAGGCGAGATCACGCTCGTCTTCATGATCGCCGACGAGAAGAGATTGCCGCGCAGGACCAGGAAGCCGGCGCGCTCCTTCAGCGGGCGCTCGAACGGACGAATGACCTTGTCGTCCTCGATCGTCGCCGTGGTGTAGTTCTCGCCGACCGTCTTGCCGTTCACGGTCATCGCGCTCGTGTTGATCAGATTGTGCTTGATCAACTCGCCCATGACGGCCGGAACGCCGCCGGCGTGGTAGTAGTCCTCGCCGAGATACTCACCGGCCGGCTGCAGGTTGACGAGAAGCGGGATTTCCTCGCCGTAGGTCTGCCAGTCATCGACCGTCAGTTCGACGCCGACATGGCGGGCAAGTGCGTTGAGATGGATCGGGGCATTGGTTGAGCCACCGATCGCGGAGTTGAGCCTGATGGCGTTGATGAAGGCGTCCCTGGTCAGAATGTCGGAAGGCTTGAGGTCCTCGCGAACCATTTCGACGATCCGCAAGCCGGTCTCATAGGAGATTTCCTGACGGTCACGGTAGGGAGCCGGAATTGCCGCGCCGCCCGGCAGCTGCATCCCGAGCCCTTCGGCAAGTGAATTCATCGTGGTCGCCGTGCCCATGGTGTTGCAGTAGCCGGTCGAGGGCGCGGAGGAGGCAACGAGCTTGACGAAGCCCTGATAGTCGATTTCGCCACGCGCCATCATTTCGCGAGCTTTCCAGACGATCGTACCGGAGCCTGTGCGCTCGCCGCGGAACCAGCCGTTCAGCATCGGGCCAACCGACAGTGCGATCGCTGGAATGTTCACGGTCGCGGCGGCCATGAGACAGGCCGGCGTCGTCTTGTCGCAACCAATCGTCAGGACCACGCCATCCAGCGGATAGCCGTAGAGGATCTCGACGAGGCCGAGATAAGAGAGGTTGCGGTCGAGACCTGCGGTCGGACGCTTTCCAGTTTCCTGGATCGGATGCACCGGGAATTCGATGGCGATACCGCCTGCATCACGAATACCTTCGCGAACGCGCTTTGCGAGCTCGATGTGGTGACGATTGCACGGCGACAGGTCGGAGCCAGTCTGAGCGATGCCGATGATCGGCCTTCCCGACTGCAGCTCTTCCTGGCTCAGACCGAAGTTCATGTAACGCTCCAGGTAGAGCGCGGTCATGTCAGGGTTTGCGAGATTGTCGAACCAGGCCTTGGAGCGAAGCTGGCGCGATCCGTCCTGCTCTTGAACTGCGTTCTGATGCGGGGAGGGAGTTTTCTCAACCACGATGAATTTCCTTGCTTTGACGCCGCTGTTGTCATGCACTTAGCTGATCGATACAGGAATGTATAATCAGTCTTTCGCATTTTGATATGCAAATATCTTATATCGAGTGAGGCAATCGTGGGATTGGACGGTTTCAGACTGCGGCACTTGAAGATGCTCGTGGCGCTCAGCGAGCACGGAAAACTCGGCGTGGTTGCCGAAATGTTTGGAATCTCGCAACCGGCCCTGTCGAGAACCCTCAATGAGCTGGAGCAAATGTCTGGGCACCAGCTTTTCGACCGTCACAACCGTGGCCTTGTCCCGACACCTCAGGGCGAAGTGATCGTTCGCCACGCCAAGATGCTGATCTCCGAAGCACAACGCGCCGAATACGAAATGGTGGTCGCCGCTGCCGGGCAGGGCGGCAGCGTGGCATTCGGCACGATCATGACGCCCGCGGCCGATTATGTCGCCCCCGCCCTGAAGCGCATCTTCGAGACCCACCCGACGATCGACATCAGCATCGCCGTTGGCAGCAGCGATGTGCTGCTCGAGGATGTGCTGAACAGAAGGCTCGACTTTGCTGTCTGCCGCATTCCAAGTGGCATGAACCCACTCTGGTTCGACTATCTACCGGTCGGTCAGGAGACGCTGCGTGTCATCGTAGCAGTCGATCACCCGCTCTCGGGCAAGCCTGTCGTCACCGAGGATGACCTCAGGCACCAGAGCTGGGTGCTCCAGCCGCATGGCTCGTTCCTTCGCCAGGTCATCGATGACTTCATCCGCCGCCATGGCATCGTGCCGGCAAGCGTCGTTTCGACTTCCGATGCGCTTTTGACCATGTTGCTGATGATGCAGAGCCAGCGGCTCGGCATCTTTGCCGAGCCCGTGGCAGCCCTTCTCGAGCGGCATGGTCTCGTCAAGGCGCTGCAGATAGAGGGAGACATCTCCGTCCCAGGTTTCGGCCTCGTCAAACTCAAGGAACGCGAACTATCTGCCTCCGCCGAGCTTGTCTATACTGTGTTTGCCACGACGCGAAACCCTTGAGGCAGCGCGGCTGCCAATAGCCTAAGGCGCATATTGCGTGACCATGCGGGCATCGCGGCGGAAATCGGAAGGCGACATGCCCGCGATATGGCGGAACGACTTGTTGAAGGCGCTGATCGAGCCGAAGCCGCTATCCATCGCGACCTGCAAAACGTTCGCCTCGTCGTTCATCAACATCGCTTGCGCGCGCGACAGGCGCAGGAGATTGACATATTTGCTGAGCGTCATGCCGGTCGTCTTCTTGAACAGGTTCATCGCATATTTCGGATGAAGGTCGGCGGCGCGAGCTATATCGACCGAATCGATTTCCTGCAGGAAGTTGACGGCGATGAAGTCACACATGCGGGCGACGCTGCGCGATGACTGCGGATAGAATTGCTCTATGTCATCGGCATCCGTCGGCCCGAGCGTCGGCAGCAGCGAATAGGGTTCAAGTGCGATTCGCTCCACGCGCAAAAGCATCTCGTCGAGAGCGTGTTGAGCCTTGGCCGGATCACCGGATTTGGCGTAGCGCACCCAGCGCGGAAAATTCTCCTTGTCGGCCGCATCGGTTGCCGAGGTGAACAGGATCTCGCCCTTCATCAGCCGGCTGGAAATGTTGATCGGCAGGCGCATACGGAAGAAGTAGACCAGTGGAAGGTGCCCGCCGGCATAGATCGCATCCTCGGAGCAATCATCCATCTGGTGCGGCTGGCCGCCCCAGAACAGGCACATGTCGCCCGCCTTCATCGAGATCTGATGGCCGTTCATGCGGTAGTGCACGCTGCCCTGCATGATATAGTTGACCTCGACCTGCACGTGCCAGTGCGGCATCAGCATCACCGGTGGATGGTTGTGAAACATCTGCAGGGCAGTCGGCAACCCTTCGATACTGCTCGCTCCCGGCTGGTAGACAGCCCGCCTTCCGATCTTACTTTCCGCCAAGTCCATGTTCCCTTTTTAGGAGACAGCGGCTCCCTTCCAGATAGTCTAGCCGCGTTCGCTAAGGGACGGCAATTGAAAAGGGAGGATTTTCAATGCGCTTCAAACTTATCGGTGCGACCGCAATGGTTGCGCTGCTTGCTTCGGGTTCTGCATTCGCGCAGCAGTCGGGCAATCTCACCATCTGGAGCTGGAACATCGCCGCATCGGCGCTGAAGTCCACGCTCGAAGGGTTCAACAAGCAGTACCCGGATATCAAGGTCACAGTCGAAGACCTCGGCAACCAGCAGGTCTTCGACAAGATGCTGGCGGCCTGCGCTGCCGGCGGCGAAGGACTGCCTGACATCGTCAGCGTCGAGAACTTCGAGGCGGAAATCTTCTGGAGCCGCTTTCCCGACTGCTTCGCCAACCTGAAGGATCTGGGCTATACGGCAGAAATCCAGGCAAAATTCCCGGACTTCAAGCGCACCGAGCTTGAGGTGGGCGATGTCGCTTACGCCATGCCTTGGGATTCCGGCCCGGTCGCCGTTTTCTACCGCCGCGACTTTTATGAAAAGGCAGGCGTCGATCCGTCGAGCATCAAGACCTGGGACGACTTCATTGCGGCCGGCAAGAAGATCTCCGCGGCCAATCCCGGTGTCGTCATGGCGCAAGCCGACTTTAACGGCGACAGCGAATGGTTCCGCATGATTTCCAACGAGCAGGGCTGCGGCTACTTCTCGACGGACGGCCAGACGATCACCATCAATCAGCCGGCCTGCGTTGCGACGCTCGAAAAGGTCAAGCAGATGAAGGACGCCGGCACGCTGACGGCAGCCATCTGGGACGAGAAGATCCAGGCCAATACGGCAGGCAAGGCGGCAAGCCAGATGTATGGCGGCTGGTATGAAGGCACGATTCGGTCCGGCTCGCCCGATCTTGCCGGCAAGTGGGGCGTCTACATGATGCCAAGCCTGACTGCAGATGGGCCGCATGCGGCAAACCTCGGCGGTTCGTCGCTTGCAATCGCCGCCAATTCCGAGAACAAGGAAGCAGCCTGGACCTACATCAACTATGCACTCGGCACCAACGAGGGCCAGGTGACGATGCTGAAGTCCTTCGGCCTCGTTCCGTCGCTGCTGACGGCAGTCCAGGACCCGTTTGTCAACGAGCCACTGCCCTATTGGCACGACCAGAAGGTCTGGGCCGACATCCTTTCGACCCTGCCGAAGATTGTTCCAAGCCGCGGCACGGCGTTCCAGACGGACGCTGATTCGATCTACAGGGCGGCGCAGACGAAGTACTTTGCCGGCGGCTACCCCGACGCCAAGGCCGCGCTCGACGATGCCGCAAACCAGATCGCCACGGCGACAGGCCTTCCCATTGCGAAATGAGTAACGATGCCGGGCGCCGCTTGGCGCCCGGCCTCCATCCAAAGGGATGGCTCGTCTCGTCTGTGAGGAGAATAGAATGCCGATCCGGAACCGGAACGCCTACGCTTTTCTTGCGCCCTATCTCTTGGTCTTTGCCACGTTTTGGATATGGCCGATCATCAGTTCGTTTCTGATCTCGTTTCAGAACACACGTGTTAATCCATGGAAATTCAGCTTCTCAGTAAACTGGGGCCGCCTGGTTGGCGATCCAGCCTTCTACAACGCGCTCTACAACGCGCTCTACAACACGCTGATCATCCTGGTCATTCAGGTTCCGGTCATGATCACGATCGCCACCGTGATGGCTGTACTTCTGAATTCGCCGCTTCTCAAAGCGCGGCCTCTCTTTCGCTTTGCTTTTTTCGCGCCCGTCGTCGTCGGCGAAGTCGCCTATGCGGCCGTCTTCCGCCTGATGTTCAGCTTCGACTTCGGGATCGTCAACAAGCTGGTCAGCCTCGTTGGTCTTCCAGCCGTCTCGTGGTTCGACAATGCCAATGCTGCTATGGCCCTTGTGATCATAGCGGTGACCTGGCGCTGGGCGGGATATAACGCGATCATCATTCTCGCCGGCCTGCAATCGATTCCTGACGACGTCTACGAGGCGGCAACGCTCGATCGCGTCAGCAAGTCACAGCAGTTCTTCCACATCACCCTGCCACTTCTAAAACCGATCATCCTGTTTTGCGTCATCCTGTCGGTCATTGGCACGATGCAGCTCTTCACCGAACCATTCCTCATCACCAATCGCGGCGGGCCGGGAGGTGGAACGGAAACGCTTGGCCTTCTGCTTTATCGCGAGGGCTTCCGCTCGCTCAATTTCGGCTATGCCTCGGCAGTCGCCTACACGATGGCGGCGCTGGCGGTGGCAATCTCGCTGTTCAACCTCTGGATCGGAAGGGAGCCCAAATGAGATCGAAATCTCAATCGCTACTGCTGCGGCAGATTGCTCTTCACGCCGTCCTGACGCCGCTGGCCATCATCTGGCTGTTTCCGCTGTGGATGATGCTCGTCTTCTCGACAATGTCGGATTTCGGCATATTCAGCCCCGAAATCGTCCTCTGGCCGTCTACGAATTTCATCGAGAACTTCAAGAACCTGCAGGCCGACACAAATTTCATACGTGCGATGTCGATCTCGATCGGCGTTGCCGTGATCTACACGATCCTGTCGGTGCTTCTAACCTCGATGGCCGGCTGGGCACTTGCGCGCTACCGCTTCGTCGGGCGGTCGGTCGTGATCGGCATCATTCTTGGTACGATTACACTGCCCTTTGCCGTCGTCGTCATCCCGCAGTTCATCATGGTGGCGCGCGAATTCAAGCTGGCCAACACCTGGATCGCGTTGATCGTGCCTCCGCTTTTCAATTCGCTTGGCGTGCTCTTCATGCGTCAGGCCTTCTCGATGATGCCTGGGGAACTCTTCGATGCCGCGCGCGTCGAGGGCGTCAAGGAATGGCAGATTTTCCTTCGTATCGCCCTGCCACTCGCAAGGCCAACAATGGCGGCACTTGCGATCATCCTCTTCCTGCACTCCTGGAACAACTACCTCTGGCCGCTGCTCATCAACTCCAAGCCGGGGATGATGACGGCACCGGTGGCGCTTGGCACGCTAATCGGGCTCACCAAGGTATCGTGGGGCGGCATCATGGCCGGTGCCATGATGCTGACGGCGCCGATCCTGGTCGTCTTCGTGTTCCTGCAGCGCCACTTCATCGCCGGCATCGCGGCCGGCGCAGTCAAATAATCGGGGAATGCCTGATGTCCGAACTTTCGTTGAAAAATGTCGTCAAGCGCTTTGGCGCGCTGGAAATCGTCCATGGCGCAAATCTTGAGGTAGAGGACGGCGAGTTTGTCGTCTTCGTCGGCCCGTCCGGCTGTGGCAAATCGACATTGCTGCGCATGATCGCTGGCCTTGAGGATATCTCGGGCGGCGAGATCAACATCGGCGGCAAGGTCGTCAACGACGTGGAACCGGCCGACCGCGGCATTGCCATGGTCTTCCAATCCTACGCACTCTACCCGCACATGACGGTCGAGGAAAACCTGAGCTTCGGGCTGCGCATGAACGGCAACCCGAAGCAGGACACCGAAAAGCGCGTCAAGCACGCGGCCAACATCCTGCAGATCAATGAGCTGATGCAGCGGCGGCCGAAACAACTTTCGGGCGGCCAGCGTCAGCGCGTCGCCATCGGCCGCGCCATCGTGCGCGAACCACAGGTCTTCCTGTTCGACGAGCCGTTGTCGAACCTGGATGCGGAATTGCGCGTTCAGATGCGCGTCGAGATCTCGCGGCTCCACAAGCAACTCGGCACGACGATGATCTATGTCACCCACGATCAGACGGAAGCGATGACGCTGGCCGACAAGATCGTCGTCCTGCGTGCCGGCAACATTGAGCAGGTCGGCGCGCCGCTCGACCTCTACGACGATCCCGCCAACCAGTTCGTCGCCGGCTTCGTCGGCTCGCCAAAGATGAATTTCCTGAAGGCCGAGGTTCTTGAAGAGGACGGTGCACGCACAACGGTTGCGCTTGCAGGCGACAAGAATATCCGCCTCACCATGCCGGTGAGGGGGCCGATCGTGCCTGGCGCGCAGGTGACGCTCGGCATCCGGCCGGAGCATTTCGTCGACGCCGGGCAGGGTGAGACTGACCTCACGGTCACGATCGACGTCGCGGAGCATCTTGGCAACACAAGCTACATCTACGCGACAACGGCAGCGGGCGAACAACTCATCATCGAGCGCCCGGAATCGCGCGCGGCCGGCAACCGAGACACGCTGACCGTCGGCCTGAGCGCCAACCGCACCTTTCTGTTCGACAGCGACGGCAATCGGCTGCGCTGACGGCAAACTTCATCCCAAGACGTATGCAATGAAGAGGAACTCCTTATGAGCACAGACCAACCGATCCGTTGGGGCGTTATCGGCCCGGGCACGATTGCCCGCACCTTTGCGGACGGCATCGCGCATTCGCGCACCGGAAAACTCGTTGCCATTGCCACCCGCAACCCGGAAAAGCCGGGGCTTGGCGAGAACTTCCCCGGCGCCCGCATCGTCAAAGGGTATGATGCACTGCTGGCGGATGCAGAGATCGACGCAATCTATATCGCAACGCCTCATACCGGCCACGCCGAATGGGCGATCAAGGCCATCCGCGCCGGCAAGCACGTTCTTGTTGAAAAGCCGATTGCGCTTTCCGCGTTTGACGCTGACGCCATCTATCATGAAGCCAGGAAGGCCGGCGTCTTTGCCGGCGAGGCCTTCATGTATCGCGTTCACCCGCAGACGGCCAAGATCGTCGAACTGGTCAAAAGCGGTGTCATCGGGACGGTGCGCATCATCCGTTCGAGCTTCGGCTTCAACATGGGCACGTTCCGGCCCGACCATCGCCTCTTCGCCACCGAGACGGCGGGCGGCGGTATCCTCGATGTTGGCGGCTATCCGGTCTCCATGGCGCGGTTGATCGCGGGTGCTGCCGAGGGCAAGCCGTTTCTTGATCCGGAAAAGGTCGCCGGCGTCGGTCACCTCGGTCAATCAGGGGTCGATGAATGGGCCTCTGCCGTGCTGAAGTTTTCGAACAGCATCATTGCCGAGGTGTCCTGCTCGATCATGGCGCAGCAGGACAATACACTGCGCATCATCGGTTCGGAGGGACGCATCGAGGTCAAGGACTTCTGGTTTGCCTCTGGCCACCAGGGTGGCGTCGGCAGGATCGAGATCATCAAGGGCAACGAGCAACAGACGGTCGAGGTCAAGGAAGATCGCTGGCTCTATTCCTTCGAGGTGGATGCGGCCGGCGATGCGATCCGCGCGGGCGAAAAGGAATTCCGCCACCCCGGCATGGGATGGGCCGATTCCGTCGGAAACCTGCGCGTTCTCGATCAGTGGCGCGCGTCGATCGGACTGGAATATGGGGTCGAGAAGGCCGACAAGCGAACCGCAAACGTCGCAGCCGGCCTCGTGCGACGCGGCAATAGCATTCCGCAGCGGCAGATCCCCGGCATTTCCAAGCCTGCCTCGGTCGTCACCCTCGGCTTCGAATTCTTCCCGAACTTCGCGGCGGCATCGCTGACCCTCGACGCGTTCTACGAGGCCGGCGGCAATGTCTTCGACACCGCCTTCGTCTATGGTGGCGGCAAGACCGAGAGCATCTTCGGCGACTGGCACACCAGCCGAAAGGTGCCGCGCGAGGAGATCGTGCTGATCGGCAAGGGCGCGCATTCGCCGCTTTGCTATCCGGATGTGATCGCCAAGCAGCTCGACCAGTCGCTGAACCGGCTGAAGACCGACTATGTCGACATCTACTTCATGCACCGCGACAACACCGACGTTCCCGTCGGCGAGTTCGTCGATGCCATGGACGCAGAGGTCAGACGCGGTCGAATCCGCGGCATCTTCGGCGGGTCGAACTGGACGCGCGAGCGCATGGAGCAAGCCGCGGCCTACGCCGCCAAGAACGGCAAGACGGCGCCGGCTGCCCTTTCCAACAACTTCTCGCTTGCCGAAATGCTCGACCCGATCTGGGCCGGATGCGTAGCAGCCTCCGACGATGAGTGGAAGACGTGGTTGAATGCCAAGCAGATCCCGAACTTCGCCTGGTCGAGCCAGGGCCGCGGCTTCTTTACCGACCGTGCCGGACGCGACAAGCAGGACGACGAGGAGATTGTGCGCTGCTGGTATTCCGACCGTAACTTCCAACGCCGCGACCGCGCAATCGAGCTCGCCAGCAAGCTCGCTCGCAGCCCGATCCACGTCGCGCTCGCCTACGTGATCGCCCAGCCATTCCCGGTCATTCCGCTGATCGGGCCACGCACGATTGCCGAGCTCGAAGACAGCCTCTCGGCGCTCGACATCACGCTGCCCCCCGAACAGGTGGAGTGGCTGGAAGCCTGAGGCGATAGCAACCTGGGCCCGGGGCTTGCGACGAGCCAGTCCCGGGCGGGCGCCTTCACCGGCGCGGCAGAAAAGAGCAAGGAAAGCTGGAGCGTGGCGCTTTCGAGGCGTATAGTGAAACGCTTTAGGTCGGACCAGCGGCCTTACCCTTATCGCCAAGAGGGAGCAAACCATGCAACGGTTGGCATTGATCACGGCGTCGATGACGCTCGTGGCCTTCAGCGTTTGGGCTCAAGAGCCTGTCGTCGGCACCTGGAAGACACAAGTCGGCACTACCGCGGCAATCGACGAATGCGCGCAAGGTTACTGCATTACCATGAAAACGGGCAATAATGCGGGCAAGCGCATCGGCTCTTTTCAGGGAAGCAACGGCAACTTCACGGGAACCATCATCGAGCCGGAGAGCAGGAAGACCTTTAGGGGTGTGCTGACACTCACGGGTGACACGGTGCACATGCGCGGCTGCACGATGAAGGTGATCTGTGTCTCGCTGATCTGGACGCGCTTGTGACAGCCGAACGGAAATGGGCCGGCTGTTGTTCGCGCGGCTAATTGCGGCGCTTCAGGCCTTCGATAACCTGTCGATATTCCTCCGCGATGGAGATTGCCGCTTTTACGACCACCGGATTGACCGATTTGCGATCAACGGCGTCCGAGCAGGCTTCGAACACGCCGCGCAGCTCGCGTTCGATCAAGGAAAGCTCCGGATAGTGCTTTACCAGAACCTGCGGAAGCAATTTTGCCTTTGCTTTCAGCGACTTGGAGTGGACGAGGATGTCCGAATCTGTCGTGGTAACATCGAGAATGGCTGCTTCGAGCTGTCCGGTGGCGCTGACGATATCGATATCCAAGGCCATCATTTTCCCTCCAAACAAAGGAACCTGTGAAGAATACCATGCATTCCTCGTGCCAAACTGTTGAACGCCGGTTCGCGCTCGCCTGTGAAGGCCGTCGTCGATCGCGTTGATGGTGTCGATGTGGGATCCAGCAGGTGATTCCGGCGTGGTCGAAGATTCCGCCAACCGTGGTTCGGGCATGATTTCTAGTTGAGACTTGTTGCGAACACATTTCCGCTATCCGGTAGCAATTGCCACCAGCGTAGGGGAGAGCGACGGCGGCTTCGCGGCGCGAAGTTGCCGTTTGCTGCCGTCCTGGGAACATCACCAAAGCCACCAAGATAAGACCTCCGTTGTGTCTGTCCACGAAGTGGGCATCGCAGGATCAAGCCGTACTCGCTGGTCTGTGTTGATCCGTTCTAGTCCGAAATCGATCACCGTCGAATTTCGGCCGAGTCAGACTTTTAGACGCTGGCCTCCGCAAATCGCTGTTGGCGATGACTCTTTTCACCTCGTTGGAACGTCGTTGTTGCGACCGTCGTCGAGCGGTCGAATCCGACCAAAATGAGGACTGAGAGATGGATCTGGAAGGAAAGCGAATCGTGGTTGTCGGCGGGAGCCGCGGCTTGGGGAGGGGGCTCGCCGAAGCATTTGTGGTTCGCGCGGCCGAAGTCACCGTGGTAGCCCGAAACGCGGCTGCCGTGCAGGGGCCAGGCGAGCAATCGACCGTCACCGCCATATCGGCTGATGCAACCGATGTCGACGCGGCATGGCGGATCATGGAGCAGACGCGACCAGATCTCGTCATCATGAATGCTGGTGTGGAACCGCCCATGGAACGGATCGACCGGATTGGCTGGGAGGCATTCACGACCAACTGGAATGTGGACGTCAAGGCCGCGCTGCACTGGATACAGGCTGCTCTGACGTTGCCGATGACGCCGGGCGGGCTTGTCGTCCTGGTCTCCAGCGGAGCCGCCGTGCAAGGGTCGCCGCTATCGGGCGGTTATGCGGGAGCCAAGCGCGCGCAGTGGTTCATTGCAAAATATGCCGAGGGCCTGTCGGCGGAACTCGGCCTGGGTCTGCGCTTCCGGGTCATCGTTCCACGGCAGATGTTCGCCGGTACCGGTGTGGGCGATACCGGCATCGCGGCCTATGCCGCGGCGGCGGGTCGGACATTCGCCGAACAGGCCGCCACCTGGCCAGACATGACGCCGTGGGCTTTTGGCGATATGGTCGCCGACCTGATCGGCAGGACGGGCCTCGCCGAGGCCGTGGTCTACGCGGTGCGTGGGGATACGGGTGTGACGGTCATCGAATGACACAAGACGCTGCTCTCGAAGACGAAGAGAGGAAAACTCTGCTCGTAGCCCTGGCCAGGGAAGCGGACGCGCTTCGCCCCGAACTGCACCGCTATGCTGCCCGTCTGGTGGGTTCGGTGATCGACGGCGAGGATGTGATTCAGGACGCGTTTGCCAGGGTATTTGCGACGGCTGGCTCGATCCCTCCGGGCACGCCGCTGCGACCCTGGCTATTTCGCATTGTCCACAATCGAGCCATAGATGCCTTGCGCCAGCGCAGTACGCTCCGATCGGAGCCCCTTGAGATGGCTTTCGATCTGGCCGATATCAGCGTCGTCGGTCCGGAGGACGCGCTGATCCAGCAGGACGCGGTGCGGGTCGCCCTGAGCCACTTTGCAGAATTGCCGGTGCCGCAACGCAGCGCGGTGATCCTCAAGGATGTGTTGGGAGAGTCACTTGCGGACATCGCAGCGCTGCTGGAACTGAGTGTCGATGCCGTCAAGGCCCATCTGTCGCGCGGTCGGGCGAGATTGCGCGCCATCTCCAACGTACGGTCCGAGATTCCGCCACCGCCGAGTCCCGAGGTCCTGAACTTTGCAGCGCTCTTCAACGCCCGAGACTGGGACGCTTTGCGTCGCATGCTGGCGCGGGATGTTCGGCTTCGTCAGGCGCGACGGCCGGAAATCTCTGGTGCCGCCGACGTCGGTCGATTTTTCACCTATTATGCCGAATATCCGCGGGTCAGGATCGAACCGGCTTGGCTGGAAGGCCGGGAGATATTGCTGGTATCAGCCGAACCGTCGGGCGGTCCTTCATATTTCATGCTGCTCGAATGGCTGGGGCAAAAGATAAGCCTGATCCGCGACCATCGCTATGCGACCTATGTCATGGACGGTGCGGACGTCATGCTGGCCGCATCGCGGTGACCGACATTGATTAAGACGCGCTTTCTCGAGGTCCAATTGCGGTCATTGGCTGTCTGCGCTTTCTAGGGGTCCGGCCCCACCCTTCGATAGGATTGCCTCGGTCGACGCTAACAGCCTGTTGGCATGTCATGCACCTAGACCCAAAGGGTCCGCTTCCCGCCAAGGGGTGGTCGGTCGGCTCAGACCGATCACTCGTATCTGATTGGCGAGAACGCGGAACAGTGGCGGGTCCATCTGGACCGCCTTCTTGCCGTGACCGAAATTGAAATATCGCGCAATACGGACGCCGTTTCAGTTACTTTGTTGAGAGGGTATGCGCAGTTATGGTATAGCCAAATGGATCGACGAAGGCGAAATAGCGTCCGAACGGATTGTCCCTCGGTGGGAAAGCTATCCGCACGTCGCGCTCGCACAGATGAGCGTGCAATTCGTCAGCGTCGTCGCAGCCAAACCAGATCGCGATGCCAACTGAGGCATGAGCGCTGAGACCGTCGCCAGATCGCCAGCAGCCACGCGTCCCAGCTCGACCGCTACCTCGTGGCTGCGGCGGTGTCGGGCGACGCTCATTTCGGCCGTTCTGCGGCTCAGGTGCCTGAACCAGCGGGACGCGCCATAAGGCGACCTTCATGGCGCTCCCTCAAAGCTGCCCTTCGCGCAACGGCTCGAGTCGGAACCTATAGCTGACCTCTGGCGAGCGGTTTGGAGACGTTGTCATTGCCAGCCGCCTACGCCACGTCCGCGATCCATTCGAGCGAGGCGCCATGCGGGTCGGTCCAAGCGACAGGGGAGCCGTTCACAGATAGGAGAAAGCGGCCTGGCGGCCGGCTTTTTCCGGCGCACGTGGCGATGCACGGGAATACGCGAGGGAACTCGTTCGATACCCAATAGGGAGAGAGACGCATCACCTGCTCAGCGAAAGCCTCTCTGTCTGCGGGGTCGGAAACATAGTCGAGGACGGCTGTGTGAAAGACGACGAGGGTAGCATCCTTTGGAGCTTCGCTGCAGAGCCGCACTAGGTCGCTGCCGCGCAGGTCGCCCTTCAGCACTCGGGGCTTGACCGTGGCAGCGATTTTTACGGCCGCCCGCAGATTGGCGAGCCGCGCCGTCTGCTCTGGCCAGACCAGCGTCTCAAGCCATGCGACTTGCGAGGGGTCCGAAGCATCGATCGGGCTCAGGTCCAGTCCTGCCCGCCAGACGACCTGCGGTGCGGCCGCAGGCATCGGCGTTGTCTCACTGGCGGAACATCGGAAGACAGGCGGCTCCGCGGCCATCGCGGGTGCGCGGATCGCCTTGCGCCCGTAATCGTAGCTGTAGAGGTCGGGCATGAGGCACAGGCCTGCGGAAGTCCCGACCTCCAGGAGGGCCAGCGGCTGCGGCAAGCGCGCCAGTACGGGGAGTAATGTGGCGCACCTTCCCGGCTCATTGGTTTGCGTCGAGCGCTCGAGCATTAGTGAGCGGATAGCGTCGGCATTAGCCTGAAGCACCTGGCGAAACTCGTTCCATCCTGTCGGCGTGCCGAACAGGTGACGCACCGCGGCGAGCAGAAGGTTCGGTTGCCGCTTCACGTCCGGGAGGGTCGACAGGAAGCCGAGTGTTTCCCGGTCCCCAGCGACCGCACGAGCCAACTCCTCGTATAGCGGCGACCGACCGTGAGCCTCCGTATCGGCGAAGCGAATATATCGGGCTGAGATTTCAGCCAAGCCCTCCTCGCCCATATCCGCTGATCTCCGATCCCGACGTCTCGTCACAGTACACGATCCACGGATCAGATTGGAGCCAGGCGCGGCGTTTTTACACAAGTTCGACCCATTCCGGTCGTCAAGACGGCGGGTGTTACGCTTTTGCGGCAGCCCAATGCCTCGTCACTTCCGGCTGCCCCTCGAAAGAGGCCTCGAAGGTTGGCGCGGCCAGTATGGCCTGCATGTGCAATGTCGCGCTTCCGGTATTACGAAAGCCATGCCAGCTGCCGGCCGGCACGATGACTGATTGTCCCGTCGATACTGTTTCTCGTTCATCATCCAACCACAGCTCGGCTTGGCCTTCCAGAACGGTCAAGACTTCCTCGACGGGATGGGTGTGAGTACGTGTGCCACTTCCTGGTGCGACCCACTGTTCGAATATGCAGAGCGTGGCTGCCTCGGTGACCGCAGAAACGCGCATTCTGGTCAACACGCCGGGACGCCACTCCTCTGTCGGCTGAAGGTTATGATCGATAATCTGCATGATTCCCTCTGTTGGCAGAGTAGCACGCCGCGTCCGCATGAAGCCGGCAACCGGTGGTTCATCAAGTTAGTAGAGCCGGTTACCCGTGTCGATGATCTTCCGCTTAGGGTCACGACTGCTGGTTCCGGCCCATGTCGGCTTCCCAGAAGAGAATTCGGCTCCGGAAGGTCTTGAAAGGGTCAGGTCACGACTATGCAAGCGGGGTGCCTCAAAAAACCGGCCGACCAATTAAATAACTATTTAGATACAAGTGTTTACTAAGCAATATCATTATCTTAAGAGGAATAACCGGGTATACAGCCATCCATCCAAGCTTGACAGCCTCCAGGTTTCGCTGTCTGTTCGACATCAGGAGATCGCCCAAAGACTCAAACGCGGGCGCGAGGAACTTCCGAGGAGGCATTGCTGTTATGTTGAGATTTGCGGTCGTCGGGATCGATCATGGACACACGTTCGATCACGTGAAGGGCCTGCTCGCGGCCGGTGCAGAATTCGTCGGCTATTGCCCGCAGACATCCGTGCCGGCGCTGTTGGAAGCTTTCCAGAGAACCTATCCGGGTGCGCCACAGATCGACCGCGAGACGATTTTCGCCGATCCGTCGATCGACGTCATCTGCATTGCTGCGATCCCTCGTGACCGCGCAGGCCTGGCCATTCGCGCCATGAAGGCCGGCAAGGACGTGATGACCGACAAGCCCGGTGTGACGACGTTTGCTCAGCTCGAAGAGGTGAAGCGGACTGTCACCGAGACCGGCCGCATCTTTTCGATCTGCTTTTCCGAGCGTCATTGCGTGCGGTCAGCCGTCAAGGCTGGCAAGCTCGTCAACGCCGGGGCGATCGGCACGGTCATCCAGACGCTCGGCATCGGACCCCACAGGCTGCAACTGCCGACGCGGCCGGACTGGTTCTTCGATCCGGAAAAATTCGGCGGCATCATTGTCGACATCGCTTCGCACCAGGTTGACCAGTTTCTCTTCTATACGGGTTCGACGAGCGGCGAGGTCGTGGCAAGCTCGGTCGGCAATTTCGGGATGCCCGACAGGCCCGCCTTCCAGGACTTCGGCGAAGTCCTGCTGCGTTCGGACAAGGCCTCGGGCTACGTGCGCGTCGACTGGTTCACGCCGGAAGCGCTGCCGACCTGGGGCGATGGCCGCCTGACTATTCTCGGTACCGACGGCTATATCGAATTGCGCAAGTATATCGACATCGCCGGACGCCCCGGCAAGGACCACCTGTTCCTCGTCAACGGCAAGGAGATGACGCACATCGATTGCAGCGGCGAGAGGCTCGACTATTTCGATGCCTTTGCTGCCGACGTGCGCGAGCGCAGCCAGACGGCGATGACCCAGGCTCATGTCTACGAGGTCTGCCGCCTTTCGCTCGAAGCACAATCAAGGGCCGCGCGCCTGGGTCATCGCTGAGGAAGCCACCATGTCCAAGAAGTTTCGCGTCGGCGTCATCGGAGCGGGAATCGCCTCGCGCCACCTGTCTGGCTTTTCCTGGAACAAGGAAATGTTTGACGTTGCTGTTGTCTGCTCTTTGGACGAGGACCGCGGCGCTGCGCTTTGCGAAGAGTTCGGTGTTCCAGAATACACGCAGGATGCCGAGACGATGATTGCTCGCTCCGATCTCGACATCATCGACATCTGCACGCCGCCAGGTTCGCACTTCGCACTGTGCCGCAAGGCGATCGAGGCCGGAAAGCACGTCATCTGCGAAAAGCCGCTGTTCGGTTCGATCGCCGAAGTGGACGAGATGGCCCGTATCGTCGCGCGCGCCGAGGGCCCCAGGCTCATGCCGATCTTCCAGTATCGCTATGGTTCCGGACTCCAGAAACTGAAGATGCTGATCGATCTCGGCCTAACCGGCACTCCGTTCCTGACCACGATCGAGACCCACTGGTGGCGCGGCGCGGATTATTATGCCGTCCCGTGGCGGGGAAAATGGGCGACCGAGTTCGGTGGCGGCCTGCTTGGCCACGCAATCCACGCGCACGACATGCTGAACTATGTGCATGGCGCATGTGCCGAGATCTTCTCCTACGGGGCGACGCTGGTAAATCCGATCCAGGTCGAGGATACGGCGGCATTGTCGGTGAAGATGAAGAACGGTTCGCTGGCGACGCTGTCGATGACGCTCGGCTCCCGCAAGGAGATCTCTCGTCTGCGGTTCTGCTTCTCCGATCTCGTCGTCGAGAGTATTGTCGAGCCCTACACGATGGGTCGCGACCCTTGGACCTTCATTGCCGGCACGGAGGCGCATCAGAAGCGCGTGGATGACGCACTTGCCGGCTATGTCGTCAAGGAAGACGGCTATACCAGACAGTTCGAACTCTTCCACCATGCGCTGACGACCGGCGGCCAGCCGCCGGTGACGTTGGAAGATGCCCGCAACTCGCTTGAGCTTGTCACTGCCGCCTATCATTCGCAGCGCACCGGCGTGCCGACGAAACTGCCGATCCTCTCGGATCATCCGCTCTACCATTCATGGCTGCCGGAAGAAGAGCGACGCCAGGCCGCTGGGGCCTGAGGCGAAAATGGTGAAAGGCTTCGAGCATGTCGGCATGGTGACCGGCGACATGGAGCGGTCGCTTGCCTTCTATTGCGACCTTCTCGGCCTGCGCCTTCATCTGCGCAAGACCATGGCCAATGGCACGGAAGTGGCTTTCCTCGATGCCGGCGGCGGCATGCTGGAGATCTTCGCCCCGCCCGCAGGCGCGGCGCGTGCCCCTGACCTGCCGCCGGCCACATCAGGCGTCCTGCATGTTACCTTCCTTGTCGAAAGCGTCGACGAAAGCTTTGCGACGTTGAAAGCGGCAGGCGTCGAGATCAGGGAGAGGCCACGCCCTGCGGTCAACTCGGAAATGCTTGACAGAGTCGCATTCCTTCGCGACCCCGACGGGATCATTGTCGAGATCGCCGAGCGCCGCTGCGCGTTGAAGCGGTCCTGATCGGCGGAAAATATATCGAACAGCAGATCAAAATTTCCGCACTGCGGTAACCACTCGGTAATGCCGATTTGTCAGCCTGAAGAAGACGATACATTCCTTCACGGCTGGGGGTTGGCATGTCACGCAATAAGGACGACTGGATCAATCAGCGCGCTTATGGGCTCTGGGAAGCCGAAGGGCGGCCGGAGGGTCGCAGCGGCGACCATTGGCAGCAAGCGGCACGCGAATATCAGCAACTCGAGCTTACCCGCGCCTCCGTTGACGGCAGCGACCTTGTCGAGCGCCTCCGGGCGATGGGCAAACTGATGCGTTCGATAGACGTTGAGGACGGCAACGATGTTGCCGCTGACAAACGAAAAGCGTCTGATCATTCCCGGACGAGAAACTTGTCTGACTGCAGCCAGAATGGTGGCAGATAAAGCGGCGTGGAAGAGAGCGGCAGGATGTCGTCGGAGAGCGCCACACCGAGCTTGTCTGACATGAAACGGCGCCGCGCGGCAATGCGCGCATGCATATCAGGATAGCGTTGGCGTATCTCTTCGCGCAGCTTGGCGTCCGCAAAGGCCACCATGTCTTCGCAGTTGAGAGCCCAACCGGCTGGCATCGGCACCGGGATGACATCGACCTGGAACGGCATGCCGGATCGCAAGCGCTCGATCGAGCCGGGCCGTACTGGCGAATGCAGCCATTCCGTGACTGCCAAGGTGGCCGGGGTTCAGCGCCGAGTTGAGGCCCGCCGATTTTAGCTTCTCGGTGACCGCGGAAAACAGATCGCCGCCGGTCACGCCAATACGTGCCGTCTCATACCAGGTGATCAAGGCTTCGAAATAGGCCTTTGCGGGCGTCAGGAATGCCTCGTCATGATCGGTGAGGAGGCCGGCGCGGGAAGACAGCGCTCCCCAATAGCCGAGTGCCGTCGTTACGCCATCTCCCTTCTTCAGGCGGCGCGCGGTCGGGCTCCGCAGACCGATGATGTTCCCGCCCTCGCTGACGGAGGCAAACATCGTGTGGTCGTTTACCGGGTCCCCTTCATAGCCGAGGCGACCCAGAGCCTCGAATTCCGTATCTCCCACCCAAACACCGGCAACGACCCTGAAGAGCGCCTGCGAGCAGCGCACGGCGGCCCATTCGAAGGCCGCGAGTTGATCGACGTCGACGATCGCGCGATGGCCGGTCTCCGGATGCATGAGCACGGGCGTCGCGTCGATCAGTTGCGCTGAATGACCAATCGATCGGCCCAGTGCGTTAACGATGAAATGCGGAACGAAGAAGCTCTGGGCGCACTCGTCGTCCTCCTCAGCCGAGAGATATTTCCAGCCGACCAGGCCGATAGAATCCCCGGCCTTGATTCCCGCATCGCGCAGCCGATCGCTTAGCCGCGGGTTTTGGCTGCGGTCCTGTCCCATGAGGCTGAAAGTCTGCGCGCGCAGCACCTCGATGCCGCCAAGACCGGCAATCGCCGTATAGCTCTCGGATTCGTTTCCGGTGATGATCACGCGACGACCGCCCGGACCAAGAAGCAGGAGGGCCTCCTCGAAACGCGGCTCGAAGCCGGAGAGATGCATGATGTTTCCGAAGTGCTCGCGATCGGCATAAACAACCAGCCAGTCGGTGCCTGCAGCTTGCAAGGCTGCGTCTGCTCGCGCTGCGTACGTCGCCGACGGGATTTGCGGCTGCGTCAAGAGGGGGCCTAAATCCGGCAAGGCAACAGGCGCAAGGGTGATTTGCATGCGGTTCCTCCAACCGAAACGAATGTCAAACAAAGATGAAAAGCACAAAAACCGTGTGTGGTAGTGGGCCAGCGGCCAGGAAGCGAAAGATTAGCATAGCCGAAAGACACGACACTGCGGTATCACACCTTCGAAGGTGGAAAGCTCACGATCATGAATCACGACCAAAGCAGCGGTGGTCCTCCCACGATTGCCGACGTGGCGCGCTTGGCCGGTGTCTCGCGCGCCGTCGCAAGCCGGGCGCTTTCCAACGAACCGCGCCCGGTGTCGTCCGAGAAGCGGGAGCGCGTGATCGCCGCCGCGACAAGCCTCGGCTACAAGCCGAACCTCTTGGCGCAGAGCCTGACCACCAAGACGGTCAATCTCGTCGCCGTCGTGGTCAACCACATTCACGATCTCTCAGACCTCGATCTTTTTGACCGGCTCATTGATCAAGTCCAGATGATCGGCAAGCAGGTCATCCTGATCCGCATTGGCTCGGTCGCACGCGTGGAGGAGTTCCTGCGCAATGGTGTCGCCTACCATGTGGATGCCGCGCTGGTGTTTTCCGATTTTGCCGACGCACCGACCGTCCGTCGCATGTTCCGCTCGGATCATGTAATCATGCTGAACGGCCTTCACGACGAGTTCTCGCCAGCGATCATCCCGGACGAGCATGCCGGCATCGCCGAAGCCGTCGCCGATGCCGCGTCGAAGACCGTGCGGACCGCCGGGCTCGTCACAGGGCGCGCGTCGTCTCCGGTCGAGCAGGCACGCATCCGCTCGTTTCACGAAGCCTTTTCGCGTTACGGGATCAATCTGCTTAAAACGGTCCAGGGTGATTATTCCTATGAAAGCGGACATGCCGCAGCCAAGGCGGTTGCCGATGCCGGTTGTCCCGACGCCGTCTTCTGCACATCCGATGCGATGGCGATGGGCATTCTTGACGTATGCCGGACCGATTTTCCCGGCGGCCGGCCGTCGCGGTTCCGGCTCTATGGCTTTGACAATCTGTCGCTGACCGATTTCGACGCCTATCCGATATCGTCGATCGGCTACGATAAATCGCTCTATGTCCGATATATCGTCGAATCCGTTGCCAGTCCCGGCAATTTCAGGCCGGGTCAGCCGCCTGTCACCGTGCCGACACGTTTCGTTCCACGCCTGACGGCCTAATGAAAACGGGCCGCCCGAAGGCAGCCCGCAATTATGTTACCACTGAGGGTTCAGGGCAGGGGGATTGGAGCCGGCACCCCACCACTTCGTGTAATTTGCGGCATAGGCCCCAGACTGGATGTAGTCGGAAACGAACATATCGAGCCAGCGCACGAATTCCGGGTCGCCCTTGGCAACGGCAATGCCGATCGGATCGTTGGAATAGAGGCCCGGCAGGGTGACAAGTGACGGGTTCTTGGTTGCGAGATAGTCGAGCAGTGACGAATCTTCGATTGCCGCGTCGACGCGCTTCTGCTGCAACTGCAGCACGCCATCGGGCGCAAACTGATCGACGTAGACGAGTTGCGCATCGGGAACTGCGATCTTCAGGAAGCTCTCACCCGTCGTGCCGCGACCGACGACGACCTTCTTGCCGGCGAGTTCCTTCAGGTCCTTGATGCCTGCATTCTTTTGAACGATGACGTGCAGGCCGGCGCGATTGTAGGGAATGGTGAAGTTCACCGTCTTGGCACGCTCGGGCGTTGCCGAAGTGTTGGCGACGGCGACGTCGATCTGGCCCGAAACCAGCATCGAGATCCGGGCGTCACCCGACACGTCGACGAATTCGACCGGCACACCGAGCTTCTGGGCAAGCATCGTCGCGACATCGACGTCGTAACCGACTGGATTGTTCTGCGCGTCACGGAAGCCAATCGGCTCGCCACCGAGCGACACGCCGATGCGAACGGTGCCCCGCAAGCGGATATCGTCGATCATCCCGGCGAAGGACGGAAGTGCTGAGCCAGCCGTAATGGCCAAGGGTCACTAGAATGCGCTTCGTGGTTCATTCCCTCTTTTGATTATGCCAGCTTCGCTGTCCGCAATTCCGGTTCGGGCATCGAGTCCTCCCAGAGCCAGTAGCGAATCTCGCCCTCGCATCTGAAATTCACGACCTCATGGTTTCCCTTGGCGTCGACCGCATGGATGACGACGCCGGCCAGGAACCCAGCGGAGAGTTCATTAAGCTCATCAACGGCGAGTTTCACCGCATCGCAGAGCGAATAGCCGAGCTTCATCGCCAGTACGACGGTACGCGCTGTCGAGCAGCGCATCGTCATCTCGCCGGTATGCGTGCAGGCGGCTGCGCCATAGCGGCTGTCGGCATAGAAGCCGGCGCCCGGGATCGGGCTGTCGCCAAGGCGACCCGGATATTTCCACGCCCAGCCTGACGTGGATGTCGCCGCATGGGTGCCGCGTCTCGGATCGGATGACAGGAAGACGGTGGTATCGCGTACGCGCTCCGGATCGGTGATGGCGCGGCTGAGCGGTGCAAGCGCAATGTCAGGGAATTTCGCGAGGTCCTCCGGCGACAGCTCCTCTTCCAGCCGTTTCCACCAGACCCGCCTGCTGTCTTCGAACAGCACGTCATCCTCAGCGAAACCGATTTCAGTGGCAAAACGGCGAGCGCCGTCACCAGTCAGCATGACGTGTGGAAGGCGTTTCATGACTTCGTGGGCAAGGCGTGCGACCGACAGTGTATTCGGAACGGCACCAACGGTACCGACCTCACGCGTGTTGCCGTCCATGACGGCGGCATCAAGCTCCATATTGCCAAGCATGTTCGGCCAGCCGCCATAACCGACGCTGCGCACCTTGACTTCCCTCTCCACCTTGCTGATCCCGGCGACCATCGCGTCAAGGCTGATTGCACCGTCGCGCAGCATCTCCACGCATGTCGGAAAGCCCGGCCAGGCTTCTTTATTGGCCAATAGCAGCATCTAGACCTCTATTCTTTGCGCATCTTGGAAAGGAACTGGGCAACGCGCGGGCGCGCCATGCCGCCTTCGGCGGCGAAGAATTCTTTGGTTGGCAGATCGACCAGCAACCTGCCGTTGTCGAGAAAGACAATGCGATCGGAGTTCTGCCTGGCGAACTCGACCTCGTGCGTGACGAACAACATCGTCGTGCCGTCCTGCGCGAGCTTGGCAAGGATCGCCAGCACCTCCGCCGTCATCTCCGGGTCAAGCGCGCTGGTCACTTCGTCCAGCAGCAGATAGCGCGGCTGCATGGCAAGCGCCCGGCAGATGCCGACGCGCTGGCGCTGACCACCCGAGAGCTGCGCCGGATAGGCGTCGGCCCTGGAACCGAGACCAACGGACTTTAGCAGGGCACGCGCCGTCGCTTCCGCCTCGGCGCGTGGTTTCTTCAACACCTCGATCGGTGCGAGCGTGATGTTGCCGAGCACCGTCATGTGTGGATAGAGGTTGAAGAGCTGGAAGACCGTGCCGGAGCGCTTGCGAGCCTCCGCGATCTCGCGAGGCTTGCCGACATCGAACTCGTCGACCATGATCAGGCCACTTTTCAGCTTCTCCAGGCCGTTGATGCACCGGATCAGCGTCGATTTGCCGGAGCCCGAGGAGCCGAGGATCGAGACGACCTCACCGGGCGCGATCGTCAGATCGACGCCGTCAAGCACAGTGGTATGGCCGAAGGCCTTTTTTACATTTTCAACTTTGATCATGTCAGAGCCCCCTCCAGGCGCTGTGGGCGCGAAGGCGATTTTCTAAGCGCGACCCCAGCGAGGCGACCAGCTTGGCGGCGGCGTAATAGAGCAGACCGACGGCCACGTAGAGGAACGCAATCCGCCACAGGAGTGCAGACGAGGATGTTCGCGCGATCGCCACGAAAGCGCCCATGATGCCGCCGCCGGCGAGCGCAAGGGCACATGTCTCTGCCGTCAAAAGGGCGCCCTGCGCGAGAAAGCCGAGATGGGGCAAGAGAATCGACAGGTCGAGCCGCACGATCTCGCCATAAATGAGAGTGAAACCGGTTTCATCATCTCCTCGTGACGCCTTATTGTCAAGAACGCAGCTGGGATCTCCTGATATATCTGGTCCGCATCGAGCCGATGGGTTAGCAAGCTTGTGCAAGAATTCTTGAAGACGGCTTCGAGCTGGAGTCGGCCAAGCCTCCGTATCTCGCAGACGCCCGTTAGCCCTAGCCACATCGAACGAGCATGCCATGAGCCATATCCCGCAGATCGACTACGCCACTGCTTCAGAAGAGATCCGTGCCGCACATGACGAGGAGGTGAGGGTACGCGGGCGCATGACGAACATGAAGCGGACGTTATTGCATTCACCCGCAGCCCATCGCATCTACGCCGAATGGTTCACGCTGCGCGCCGAACTCTCGGCAATCGCGGATCGGCCGATCTGGATCTTCTCGCATGCCATTTCGAAAGCGGCAAAATCGAAGATCGCCATCACCTTCTTTCGCCGGGCGCTGATCAATGCCGGGTTCAACCCGGACGCGATGCTGTACTCCGAAGAAGAGGCGCTGCTCGATGCCTTCGGCAAGGCAATCGTTGCCGATTCCAACGCGATTCCCGCCGAGATCTGGAAGAAGCTGAAGGAACGCTACGATGGCAAGACGCTCGTCGATCTCGTCGCCTTTGCAGGCATCATGCTCGCGACAGCCGTCTTCAACAATGTCGTCGAGGTCGACTTTGATCCCGAGCTCGAAGCCTTCGCCGAAAATGCCGGCCTGTCAGATGCGTGAGGTCAATCATGGCGCCAGCGCCAGCGGGCCTTCGCCCCTGCGGCGAAAGAAGTGATATGACTAAGCGCAGCGGCTCAGGGTCGCTACCTGCGCAGCTAGCTCGCCTGCCACGAAGACTGCATGTTCGGTGATCTGTGGCAGCCCCATGAGCTCTCCAAAGGTTCCGCGCGCCAGCGGGCCAGAAATCAGCAACGACGGGTCGGGCCGGCCATCGGTCGCGATCGCCTCTGCGCGCTCCGAACAAGCGATGCCGAGACCGGTCGGGTCAAGTTGCAAATGTGACTGATCGCGCAGAGCGGCTAGCCATGCCTGGCTTTCGAGAATGCCACCATGCGCGGGACCCGTTGTGACGACGACTGCATCATAGCTCTTCTTAAGCGGCAAGGCATGTCGGCGTTGCAGCTCCACGTGGATGGCCTCACCCTCGCGCTGCACCCGACCGACGGAGGCCGCCAGCACTTCCATCCTGCCCTGCGCGATCGCCCGCTCCAACACGTCTTCTACCTGCGGCGCGATGCGGAACCGATGAACGTCCCAGTAGGGCCTGATGTGGCGCACGATCCGGCAACGTTCGGCAATCGGCAGGTTCTGCCAGATCGCATGGCCGTGGCCGCGCACCTGGTCAATCACCGCGTGCCACGTCAACCCCGCCGTCTTGGCTTGCGCAATGGCGTGCCGAACGCTCTGCAGCAGTGCCGTCGCACTATGAGCCGGGGCCGTGTCAAACTCGCCGAACGGGTCCTGCGGGAAAGGCGCATGTCCCGTCGACCTCAGCCCGCGGCGCGAAATCGACGTGATCGGCCCGCGATGGCCAGTGCGCGCCAGCGAGGCGACGATGTCGGCTGCGGTCAGACCATTGCCGACAATCAGCAGCCGGTCGTCGGGACGCACGACGTCGAGCGCACCGGCAACGGTGGAATCGGCCACAAACCGGGGATGTCCTTCAAGAGCTCGCAGAGCCCCGGGCGCCGAGGGCGCGGGATGACTGGTGGCGATCACCAGGAAATCGGCAAATATCTGTCCGCCCTGGCTGTCGAAGATCTCCCAGAGCGCGCCGTCCCGGCACACAGCCGTAACGACCGCGCGACGATGGCGCACGGTGCCGCTTTGCACGAGAGGCGTGAGCGCCGAGGCGATGTAAGAGCCGAAGACATGGCGTCGGGGAAAGAGGCTGCCATCAAGCCGATGTGCTTCCGGATCGTCCGCAACGGCATCATTGCGCCCAATCCATTCCAGAAAATCCTCAGGCTGATCCGGAAGTAGGCTCATGCGGGCGGCGGGAACATTGATGCGATGCGCCGGATCAGTGGTATCATAGGCAAGCCCTCTGCCGAGCTCGCGCCGTGGCTCAAAAACGACGATTGCTGGCGGTCGGTCCGTGATGGAACGCGCCAGGTGGTACGCGACGCCCGCTCCGGAAACGCCCCCACCGATAATCGCCACCAGGGGTCGCCGCGTCCGGCGATCGGTGTCATGTCGTGATTTCGCGCTGTCCTGCTTCAATGCCCGCGGTCCAGATCACCTTGCTTGCGAGCGCAGGTTTGGTCTTCGCGCTCGGATGGTTTAGTTTAGGGTCAGGCAAGCATGCCGGCAACGCCAATATTCTACAAAATCAGTAGAATTTTTATCCCGCTATTGTGTTCAGGCGCCGAACAGTTTTTCCGTGCTGCAGCGCAATAGAGATCGGCTTGCTTGGTTTACCATCGGCAGTTTTGAAATTATCTGACCGTTCGAGGCAAGCCTCATCAATTCAAGACGGGAAACACCACAATGAACAAGAAGACGTCCGCCACATCAAGCCTGACGCGTCGTGCAAGCCTTGCCGCTATCGTCGCCTCGGCAATTGCCCTGGTTGCATTCACAGCGCCTGTTGCCTCCTTCGCGGACGACAAGTCGATCAAGGTCGGCATCATGAGCGGCGAGGATGAAGACGTGTGGCGCGTCGTGACCGCGGAAGCCGCCAAGAAGGGCCTGACGATCGAGACGGTCGTCTTCAACGATTACACACAGCCGAACGAGGCGCTTGAACGCGGCGAAATCGACGCCAACGCCTTCCAGCACAAGCCCTATCTCGACAATCAGGTCGAGCAGCACGGCTATCATATCGTGCCGGTCGGATATACCGCCGTCTGGCCGATCGGCCTTTATTCCAAGAAGCACAAGGCAGTCTCGGAAATCGCCGAAGGGGCCACCATCGGGGTTCCCAATGACCCCTCGAACGAGGGCCGCGCACTACGCGTTTTGCAGAACGAGGGCATCATCAAGCTCAAGGACGGCACGGGCATTCTCGCCACCGTGACCGACATCTCGGACAATCCGAAGAATGTCGAGATCAAGGAACTGGACGCTGGCGTCGTCGGACGCGCTATCGAGGATCTGGACGCGGCCGTCGTCAACACCGACTGGGCCTTGAAAAGCGGACTGTCGGCCGCCGACCGCATTGCGCAGGAGCCGATCGCCGACAATCCCTATCGCAACTTCATCGCCGTCAAGCAGGGCAGCGAGAATGAGGCCTGGGTCAAGACCCTCGTCTCCTCCTACCAGAACGATGCGGTTAAGGCCGAGTTCGACAAGGTGTATAAGGGAACCGGCGTCAGCGCTTACTGATCGACATTCGCGCCACGCATTGGGCGCGGTTGAACAAGGCGGTCCGGGCGTTCCTTGCCCGGGCCGCCTTGGACGTTTCCGAAGGGAAAGAACATGAATTCAATCATATCGGCCTCGGCCATCGAGGCTCCGCCGCAGGCCACGGCACAAGAGGTGGTGCGCCTCGTCGACGTGCATCGGCATTTCGGTGCCACTGCCGCTCTCGACGGCACATCGCTCACCGTCCACAAAGGCGAGATCCTCGGCATTATCGGGCGCAGCGGCGCCGGCAAATCCACGCTGATCCGCTGTCTGAACGGCTTGGAGCGCCCCGATCGCGGCCAGATCGAAATCGAGGGCCGCAGCATTGTCGGTCTCGACGAACAGGAGCTGCAGCCGCTTCGCCGCCGCGTCGGCATGATCTTTCAGCACTTCAACCTACTGGCGTCGAAGACGGTCGAAGAAAATGTCGCACTGCCGCTGAAGATCGCCGGCGTCGCAAAGGCGGAACGCCTGAAGCGCGCGCATGAATTGCTGGAGCTTGTCGGCCTCGCTGGCAAGGCAAAAGCCTATCCATCGTCTCTGTCCGGTGGCCAGAAGCAACGGGTTGGCATTGCTAGAGCGCTCGCGGCGCGCCCGGCATTGCTGCTCTCGGATGAAGCGACATCGGCGCTCGATCCCGAAACGACCCGTTCGATCCTGACCCTTCTGAAGGACATCAACCGCAAGCTTGGCCTGACGATCCTGCTCATCACGCATGAGATGGAAGTCGTGCGCAACATTGCCGATCGCGTTGCCGTCATCGATGCCGGTCGTATTGTCGAGGAAGGACAGGTCTGGTCGGTGTTTGCCGATCCGCAGGCGCAGATCACCCAGAGCCTGCTTTCCGGAAGCCGCCCGCAATTGCCTGAGCACATCGCCGCCCGGCTGTCTCCCACCTCCGGCCAGGAGGCGATCCTGAGCATCGACATGGCGGGACCGGCCGCACAGGGGGCGGTTTTTGCCGACCTATCCACGGCGCTGCCGCAATCCTTCCGGCTTGTACACGGTGGTATCGACCATATCCAGAACCAGCCGGTGGCGCGGTTCTTCATTGCCGTCCCGATGCGCGATCCCGCCCTGAAGGACAAGGTTCTGCAGTTTCTGAAGGCTCGCTCGGCGCGGGTGGAGGTTCTTGGCTATGACACCGATCATGTTTAATCTCTTGCTTCGCTCCTTGTGGGAGACGATCCTGATGACCGGCGCCTCAGGCCTGCTCTCGCTCGTCTTCGGCCTGCCGCTCGGTCTCGCACTGGTGCTTACCAACAAGGGCGGTATCGCCGAGAATGCCTGGGTGAATGGCATCCTCGGTGCCATCATCAACGGCTTCCGCTCAGTCCCCTTCATCATCTTGCTGGTCGCTCTGATCCCGCTGACGCGCCTCATCGTCGGGACCGCGCTTGGCACGTGGGCGGCCATCGTGCCGCTCGCCATTGCCGCAACGCCCTACTATGCGCGCATCGCCGAAGTGTCGCTGCGCGAAGTAGACCGCGGCTTGATCGATGCCGTGCGCGCCATGGGTGGCGACCGCTGGACAATCATTCGCGAAGTGCTCGTTCCCGAAGCATTGCCCGGCATCGTCGCCGGATTCACGGTGACGCTGGTGACGCTGATCGGCGCATCTGCGATGGCCGGCGCGATCGGCGCAGGCGGTCTGGGCGACCTTGCCATCCGCTATGGCTACCAGCGCTTCGAGACGACCGTCATGGTGGCGGTCGTTGCCGTGCTGATCGTGCTGGTTTGTGGCATCCAGTGGCTCGGCGACCGGCTGGTCGCCAGGCTTGACCACAAGTAGTCAATAACGAAACGCGGCGGCAGGGTGCGAGGATGGCAGCCTGCCGCTGCCGCCGAACAGCTTTTGCCTGAGCGGTCCCTCGGCGTAGTCCGCCTTAAACAGGCCGCGCTCCTGCAGCACCGGCACGACGAGGTCGACAAAGTCGCGCAGGCTTTCGGGTGCCACCGTGCGCGCCAGATTGAAGCCGTCCACACCAGCATCCAAGACCCATGCCCCCAGACGATCCGCCACCTGCTCGGCCGAGCCGACAATCGGCTTCATGCGACTGCCAAGCACCATCTGGTCGATGATCTGGCGGAGTGTGACCACCTCGCGAGCCTCCCTTGTGATTGCGGCGAGCGCAGACTGATTGGCATTGGTGGATTTCTGCTCGATCGGATCATCGAGGCCATATCTGGAGAGGTCGATGCCCGTTGAGGCGGAATAGTGCGCCAAGCAGGCCTCGACGCTCGCATGCCTGCGATAATCCTCGAGCTTGTCTTTCGCCTCCTTCTGCGTGCGCCCAACGACCACCGTGACGAGACCGAGAACGCGCAAGGCATCGGCACCGCGCCCAACCAACAAGGCTTTGCGTCGCAGTGCCTCCACAGTCGGTCGTGCCGCCTGTGGGGTCGGCGCTGCGATGAAGACGCATTCGGCGTGGCGGGCCGCAAAATCCTGTCCACGCGCAGAGGCCCCTGCCTGGAAGAGCAGCGGCGTGCGCTGCGGCGAGGGCTGTGCAAGGTGGATTGCCTCCATCTTGTAGTATGGACCCTCATGCCTGACGGCGCGCACTTTCGACGCGTCGGCGAAGACGGCCCGAGACTTGTCGCGAAGCACAGCCTCGTCGTCCCAGCTTCCCTCCCAAAGCTTGTAGAGGATTTCGAGGTATTCATCGGCCGCATCGTAACGCGCGTCATGCTCGGGCAACGCTTCAAAGCCCATCGCACGCGCGGCACTGTCAAGATAGCCGGTAACGATGTTCCAGCCGATCCGGCCCTTGGTCAGGTGATCGAGCGTCGACATCCGTCGCGCCAACAGAAAGGGCGGCTCGTAAGTCGTGTTAACTGTGACCCCGAAGCCGAGATGCTTGGTGACATAGGCCATTGCCGAGATCGGCATCAACGGATCGTTGACCGGAATCTGCGCGCCTGCCTCGATGACTGGCGCGGGGCTGCCCTTGTAGACATCATAGACACCAACGATATCGGCGAGGAATATCCCGTCTAGCTTGCCGCGCTCGGCGGTACGGGCAAGGTCAACCCAGTAGTCGAGGTCCGTGTAATGAAGGGACGTATCGCGCGGATGCGTCCACATTCCGTGGTTGATATGGCCGACGCTGTTCATGTCGAATGCGTAGATCTGCATCTGCTTCATGCCATCGTTCCCTATGCCGGCGGGCTGAAGCGTCGTGGACCCCGTGAAGGCACTTGTGCGTTAGCTCTTACCTTTCCACGGAACGAGGGTAGCTTCCAAGAGCCGAACGGCAGCGCTAAAGGCAAATGCACAGGCGGCGATAATGCCGATGCCGACGAAGACCACGTCCGTTGCCAGAAACTGGGAGGCGGACATGATCATGTAACCGATGCCGCGATTGGAAGCGATCAGCTCGGCAGCGACGAGCGTGCCCCAACCGATACCGAGCGCGATGCGGATACCCGTCAGAATTTCCGGCAAGGCCGATGGCAAAACGATACTGAGAAGAAGTTGCCAGGGTCTTCCACCAAGCGATCGCGCCGCATTGACACGCTCGATCGGCAGTGAGCGCACGCCAGCCTGGGCCGAAAGGCAGATCGGCGCGAACATGGCGAGGACGAGAAGCGTCACCTTCGAGGTTTCGCCGATACCGAGCCAGATGATCATCAACGGCAGATAGGCGAGCGGTGGCAGCGGCCAGTAGAATTCGATCGGTGTATCGAGTATCCCCTTTGCCCAGCGGTTGAGCCCCATGAGCAAGCCGAGCGGGATACCAACCGCGATAGCGATCGCTGCGGCCGTCGCGATCCTGAACAGACTTGCCGAGACGTGTTCGCCAAGCGAGGCCCCGGCATAGCCATCGCGATAGACGGCGACGATCTGTGTGACAACCTCCTGGGGTGTCGGCAGGAAGAGGCGCGGCACCACTCCCAGCTTGGCAACCAGCCACCAGGTGGCAATCAACACGACGGCTGTCGCGAGACTGATGACAAGCGTATTGCTTTGCCCGGCGCCATAACCCTGCAGGGAAACGGTCTTCGGCTGGTCGGCTTCGGTCTTGACGACAATGTCCCTCGTTTCGATGACGTCACTCATTCCGCCGCATCCCTGAACCCGTCGGAACCATGCAGAATGGTCCGGATTTCCTCACGTAAACTGCCGAACTCCGGCGCCGTCTTGATCGATCGCGCATTACTGGTCCGGGCGAACTCACGGACGAAATCGAGATCGAAGCGCGCAACGATGCGGCCGGGACGCGGCGACATCACCACGACCTGCGTGCCGAGGAAGAGAGCCTCCTCTATCGAGTGGGTAATGAAGAAGATGCGTTTGCCTGTCTCCTTCCAGATCGATACGAGCAATTCCTGCATCTGCTCGCGCGTCAAGCTGTCCAGGGCCCCGAACGGCTCGTCCATCAAAAGCACGTCGGGCTCGGCTGCGAGTGCCCGGGCAATGCCTACCCGCTGGCGCATGCCGCCCGACAATTCGTAGGGAAAGGCCCGCGCAAAGTCTTTGAGACCGACGAGGCAGAGAAGCTCCTCGGCGCGGGCGCGCCGCACCACTTTTGGAGTTCCGGCAAACTGCAATCCAAGCGCGACATTGTCGACAACCGTCTTCCACGGCAGCAGCGTGTCCTTCTGAAATACGACACCGCGATCGGCGCCGGGACCGCTAACCGCTCGGCCGTCCAGCGTGATCGTGCCTGCCGACAGCGGCAGGAAACCCGCAATCGCGTTGAGCAACGTCGACTTGCCACAACCCGAGGCACCGAGTGCGACGACGAAGCCGCTGTCGGGAATATCGAGGGAAACGCGATCGAGGGCCTGGACCGTTTGGCCGTCGCGCGTCCTGAAATAGACGCTTGCGTGATCGACTTTGAGCATGTGTCGTCTCTTCGTATTGTGACGCTGGCGCGATATCGCGCCAGCGTGCCGGGATGGGAGGATTGTCGTGGTATTTCAGTTGCTTGCGTTGACGAGCGCATCCGGTGTCACAAAAGCCGCGTAGCTCGGCAGCACTTCGCTCACCTTGCCCTGGTCCTTCAGGAAGGCGGCAGTATCCTTGAGAATCTTAGCCGCGCCGGACTTTTCGCCACCGCCGAGCCAGGCTTCGGACGCCTGGACCTCGGGCGTCAGCAGGGTGAGGTTCTTGAGCGCGCCAGCCTGCTGCTCAGACGTTCCGCCAAGTGCCTTGGCAAGGAGCTTGGCATTGTCGCTGTCGGCGGCCCAAGCCTTCTTATCTGCTGCGAAGGAGGCGTAGTACTTGCTGATGACGCCGGCAAAGCTCTTCAGGAACGCCGGGTTTTCGTCGGCAAACTTCGATGCGGCGACCCAGGCGGAGAAGGTCGGAGCGCCTTTGTCCGCCACATCCTTGGAGGTGACGAGCACCTTGCCGTTCTTCTTGAGCTCGGTCAGCGCCGGATCCCAGACAAAGCCGCCATCGATGTCACCGCGATTGTAGCTGGCAACGATCTCTGGCTGCGGAATTGCAAAGACCTGAACCTCCTTTTCCGTCAGCCCCAGCGACTTTATCAGCGCCAGAAGCTGGTAGTGGTCGGTGGAAACGGGTGCCGCAGCAAGCTTCTTGCCCTTGAGGTCAGAGAGAGCCGCAATGCCGGAGCCGTTGCGAACGACGAGCGCCTCGTCGATGCCGGAGATCGAAGAGAGGTAGAAGGCCTTGACCTCCAATCCGCGCGAAGTCGCTGCTGCAAAGGGACTCGAACCGACATAGCCGACCTGCACATCGCCCGACGCGATGGCCGCGAAGATCTCGGCCCCGGAGTTGAACTTGCGGAAATCAATGTCATAGCCGGTTGCCTTGGCAAATTCGCCATTAGCGATCGCGACCGACGACGGCAGTGCATCGGTTTGATAGGCAACAACCACCTTCTTGTCGGCTGCCTGGGCAACAAAAGGTGCCAGCAGGCTGGCGGAACTGAGCGTAATCGCCGCCAATAGTGTTCTGATATTCATGTTTTGCCCCCTTGCGACTGAGCTTCAGCTGCAGCGCTTGAATGTGTTTCGACAGGAAAACACTAGGGCGGACAATCGTTCTCAGATAGGTAAAACCATCTATTTTATAGACTACAGTGATAATATTGTTTTGGACCTGATTTCCAGAACGCACGCTCTGGCGCCAGATCGCCGACCGCGAGGTTCAGGTGCTTTCGATGGTAATGAGATAGCAGAGCGCCCGGCCGCTCAGGACAACATCTGCACCTTCGCCACCCTCCAGCAAAAATGCATCGCCCGGCCCAAGATCGGTGCGATTGCCACCGCATTCGAGGATGACGTCGCCGCGATGGCACAACCCAACCCACGTCGTTGCATGCACTTTTAGCGTTGACGTAGCATCGACATCGATCCGCTCGACCCTATGGCGCAGGCTGGCGCGACGGCTCATGACATTCAGGTCCGTAATGGTTCCATCGGCAAGCGTTGCCGAAACCGAGACATCCGCGGGGAAGGCGAGGGGATCGCTATCCTGCGTCAGCAGCACCGGCGCGCCGCCGTCGATTGAAAGCGACATACCGTTGCCTTCCAGGATCGAAAGCGTGCGGTCGATACCGGGAAAGACGGAGAACGGCCCATCCGTCGCCACCGTTGCCATGCTGACGCGCCAGTCGAAATCCGACAGTACCGCGCCCTTGGGCGAGACCGCAATTTCGACGGTCTCACCGCCACCGTTCTTCCATGGCATACGGCGATAGGTGCTGGCTCTAAGGACGGTGGCAAGGGTCATTTTGGTTCCATCTACGTTAGTGGATTAAGTCCATCGAGGCAGCCATGCAGACCGTAAACATTCACGAAGCAAGACGCATCCGTCGCGGCTCATCGAAAAGGCTGCGAAAGGCGAGGCTTTCATCACAGCCAAGGCTGGAAAGCTCCTGGTGAAAGTCGTTCCCCTCGACGACACCGATGCCTTTCTCAGTCCCGCCAGCATCTGGGCAACCGCCATCAAGCATGCGCAGGCACGCCCAGATTTTCGCGCCGATCCCTCGATATTGAGAGAACGTCTCCTTCAAAACGGCTATATCGAGATGCCCGTCAACGAAAGCACGCACTTGCTATCGCAGCACTCCCGCCCGTTCACAAAGATCCCTTCGACCGGATTCTGATTGCCCAGTCAAAGATCGAATGCATTCCTCTGGTTACGGTCGATAAGGCTGCGCTGCAGTATCCGGGCCTCATGGGATTTTGAGGCCCGGTCCAAGGGATCAATTCCCGAGGATCGCCGGAAGGCGCAGGCCCTGTTCCTTGGCGCAGTCGATGGCGATCTCGTAGCCGGCATCGGCATGCCGCATGACGCCGGTCGCCGGGTCGTTCCAGAGAACGCGCTCCAGCCTCCTTGCTGCGTCGTCCGTGCCATCAGCGCAAACCACCATGCCGGAGTGCTGGGAGAAGCCCATGCCGACGCCGCCGCCGTGATGGAGCGACACCCAGGTCGCGCCCGACGCAGTGTTGAGGAGCGCGTTCAGGAGCGGCCAGTCGGAGACGGCATCCGAGCCATCCTTCATCGCTTCGGTTTCGCGGTTCGGCGAGGCGACCGAGCCGGAGTCGAGGTGGTCGCGGCCGATGACGACCGGGGCCTTCAGCTCGCCGTTCTTCACCATCTCGTTGAAGGCAAGCCCGAGGCGATGACGATCCCCGAGACCGACCCAGCAAATGCGCGCCGGCAGGCCCTGGAAGGAGATGCGCTCGCGTGCCATGTCCAACCAGTTGTGCAGGTGCTTGTTGTCGGGCAGCAGTTCCTTCACCTTGGCGTCGGTCTTGTAGATATCCTCCGGATCCCCCGAAAGTGCTGCCCAGCGGAAGGGACCGATGCCGCGGCAGAAGAGCGGACGAATATAGGCCGGCACGAAGCCCGGGAAAGCGAAGGCGTTTTCGAGGCCTTCATCCTTGGCCACCTGGCGGATGTTGTTGCCGTAGTCGAAGGTCGGGATGCCCATGTCCTGGAAGGCGATCATGGCCTCGACATGCTCACGCATCGAGGCGCGGGCGGCCTTCTCGACCGCCTTCGGATCGGAAACGCGCTTGTCCTTCCACTCGCCCATCGTCCAACCCTTCGGCAGGTAGCCGTTGACCGGGTCGTGCGCGGAGGTCTGGTCGGTGACCATATCGGGGCGGATGCCGCGGCGGACCATCTCGGGTAGGATCTCGGCGGTGTTACCGAGCAGGCCGACCGACTTCGCCTCGCCGTTCTTGGTCCAGCGGGCGATCATCTCCATTGCCTCGTCCAGCGTCTCCGCCTTTTCGTCGACATAGCGGGTGCGCAGACGGAAATCGATCGAGTCCGGGTTGCACTCGACGGCAAGGCACGACGCGCCGGCCATGACGGCGGCCAGCGGCTGGGCGCCGCCCATGCCGCCGAGACCGCCGGTCAGCACCCACTTGCCCTTGAGGTTGCCGCCGTAGTGCTGGCGTCCGGCCTCAACGAAGGTCTCGTAGGTGCCCTGGACGATGCCCTGCGTGCCTATATAGATCCAAGAGCCAGCCGTCATCTGGCCGTACATGGCAAGGCCCTTCTTATCCAGCTCGTTGAAGTGATCCCACGTCGCCCAGTGCGGCACGAGGTTCGAGTTGGCGATCAAGACGCGCGGCGCATCCTTATGCGTGCGGAACACGCCGACCGGCTTGCCGGACTGCACGAGCAGCGTCTCATCCTCGTTCAGCGTCTTGAGCGTCGCGGCGATGCGGTCGAAGTCGTCCCAGGTGCGGGCGGCACGACCGATGCCACCATAGACCACGAGCTCGTTCGGGTTCTCGGCGACGTCCGGGTCGAGGTTGTTCATCAGCATACGCAACGGCGCTTCGGTCATCCAGCTCTTGGCATTGAGCTCGTTGCCGCGCGGTGCGCGGATCTCGCGAATGTTGTGGCGTGGGTTTGCGGTCATGCGGGTTCCCCCTGTCGAGTGATCGTTATCGTTTCAGGCCCGGCGCGATCTGCTCGATGCGCACCAGAATGTCTTTAAGATGGACGCGAAGGCGCTCTGCCTTGGCGGTGTCGTAGGCAAAAGGCGGCGCCTCGGTTTGAAGATGCGTCGATTGCGCAAGCTCCATCTGGACGGCATGCACACCCGTTTCCGGGCGGCCATAGTGGCGCGTTGTCCAGCCGCCCTTGAAGCGACCGTTGAGCACACTGTCGTAGCCCTCGGCGGCTTCGACGACGGTGAGTGTCGCCTGCTCGATAGCGCTGTCGCAGGTCTTGCCCATGTCCGTGCCGATATTGAAATCCGGTAACTTGCCTTCGAAGAGGAAAGGAATGTGTGAGCGGATCGAGTGGCAGTCGTAGAGGATCGCCACGCCGTGGATTGCTCTCACACGCTCGATCTCGGCTGCAAGTGCGGCGTGATAAGGCGCGTGAAAGTCCCGCAGCCGCGCTGCGATGTCGGCTTCACCAGGCGCCTGCCCATCCTTCCAGATCGCCTTTCCGTCGAAATCCGTTTCCGGAATAAGACCGGTAGTGTTCTGGCCGGGATAGAGGCTGACGCCTGCTGGATCGCGGTTCGCATCGATGACGTAGCGGTGGAACGTCGCGCGCACCGTCGTTGGATCGGAAAGCAGGCCGTCATAGAGGTGATGGATATGCCAGTCGGTATCGGCAAGAATCTTGCCGTAGTCGTTCAGGCGCTCCCAGATGTCGGTGGGAACCTCGGTGCCGGTGTGCGGGAAGCCGAGGATAATGGGCGATGTGCCCTGCTTGACGTCGAAAACAGCCATGTCAGCCCTCCAGAACCGGCAAGATGCCGCGTGAGACGGATGCGTTCAGCGCGCCCGTGGCAACGAGGTCGCTTGCCGCCTTGAGGTCGTTTGCCATGTAGCGGTCAAGCTCCAGCGTCGGCACCGCATCGCGAATGGTGGTAATCGCCTTTTGCAGCTCGGGACTTGTTGTGAGCGGTGCGCGGAATTCCACACCCTGGGCCGCCGTCAGTGCTTCGATGCCGATAATGCTGAAGAGATTGTCAGTCATCTGCAGCAGCCGCCGGGCGCCGTGGCAGGCCATGGAGACGTGATCTTCCTGGTTGGCCGATGTTGGTGTCGAATCGACGGAAGCCGGATGTGACATCTGCTTGTTTTCCGACATCAGCGCCGCGGACGTGACTTCCGCGATCATCAGACCGGAGTTAAGACCGGGCTTCTTTGCCAGGAAGGCCGGCAGTCCGTAGGAGAGTGCGGGATCGACAAGCAGGGCAATGCGCCGCTGGGCGATCGCGCCGATTTCACAGACGGCAAGGGCGAGCTGGTCGGCTGCGAAGGCAACCGGTTCGGCATGGAAGTTGCCGCCCGAGACAACGGAGTTGTCCGACAGCACCAACGGGTTGTCGGTAACGGCGTTCGCCTCGATCTCCAGCGTGCGTGCGACCGAACGCAGGAGGTCCAGGCAAGCGCCATCGACCTGCGGCTGACAACGAATGCAATAGGGATCCTGGACGCGCTCGTCGCCTTCGATATGGCTCTGGCGGATAACCGAGCTTTCGAGCAACGCGCGAAGCGCGGCTGCCGTATCGATCTGGCCCCTGTGGCCACGCAGTGTGTGAATATCGGGATGGAAGGGGGCAGACGAGCCCATTGCCGCGTCCGTCGACATGGCGCCGGTGATCAGTGCCGCCTGTGCGGCCCGGTGTGCCCGGAAGAGGCCGGCGAGTGCCAGCGCCGTCGAGGTTTGCGTGCCGTTGATGAGCGCCAGGCCCTCCTTGGCAGCGAGCACGATCGGCTTCAAACCGGCTTTCGCAAGGGCTGTCGCGCCCGACAGGCGCTCGCCATCGAAGAAGGCTTCGGCTTCGCCCATCATCACGGCGGCCATATGGGCAAGTGGCGCGAGATCACCGGAGGCGCCGACGGAGCCCTTTTCCGGGATAACCGGGATCACACCTTTTTCCAGCATGCCTTCGATCAGCCGCACCAGCTCCAGCCGCACGCCCGACGCACCGCGGCCGAGCGAGACCAGCTTCAAGGCCATGATCAGGCGAACAACATTTTCGGCAAGCGGCGCGCCGACGCCGCAGCAGTGCGAAAGGATCAGATTGCGCTGCAGGGTTGCGACGTCGGCCGCGTCGATCTTGATCGAGGCGAGCTTTCCGAAGCCGGTATTGATGCCGTAGACGGGCGCGTTGCCAGCCGCGATCTCGGCGATGCGAGCAGCGGCCTTGGCGATGCCGGCATCGAAGGATGCATCGAGTTTCGCCGGCGTGCCGGTCCAGTAGATCGTCTCCAGATCCTTGAGCGAAACGGAGCCGGGATGAAGGATAATGGTCAACGGTCGATCCTTTCGCCCTTGAAGACATGTGCATGAAGCGGGTTGAAGCCGATGCGGTAGACGAGTTCAGCCAGGCTCTCGACGTCCCAGATCGCGAAATCGGCGCACTTGCCGTTCTCAAGCGTCCCGGTCTCGTCCAGCAGACCAAGGGCGCGCGCACCTTCACGCGTCGCACCGGCAATGCATTCCTCGACGGTCAGGCCGAAGAGGGTCGCAGACATGTTCATCGTCAGAAGCAGCGATGTCAGCGGCGAGGTGCCGGGATTGCAGTCGGTCGCAATGGCAATCCACGTGCCGGCCTCACGCAGTGCCTGGACGGGCGGCTTCTGCTTTTCATTGATGGCGTAGAAGGCGCCCGGCAACAAAACCGCGACCGTACCGGCCGCGGCCATGGCTGCGGCACCTTCGGCATCCAGATATTCGAGATGATCGGCAGAGAGCGCATCGTAGGAGGCGGCAAGTTTCGCGCCGCCGAGATTGGAGAGCTGCTCGGCATGCAGCTTGACTGGCAGACCGAGGGCTTCGGCCTTGTCGAAGACGCGGGCGATCTCGGCGGTCGAAAAGGCAATTCCCTCACAGAACCCATCGACGGCATCGACCAGGCCCTCGGCGTGGGCGTATTCAAGCCCCGGAATGACCACGTCGGTGATGTAGTCACCGTTGCGGCCCTTGTATTCGACCGGCGTTGCATGGGCGCCGAGATAGGAGGTGACGACGCGAACCGGGCGGACGCGCTCGAGCTGACGGGCAGCGCGCAGCATCTTCAATTCGCCGCCGACATTCAGGCCGTAGCCAGACTTGACCTCGATTGTCGTCACGCCTTCGCAAATAAGGGTATCCAGGCGGGGAAGGGCTGCTTCGACAAGGCCTTCAACCGAAAGCGCATTTGTCGCCTTGACGGAGGAGACGATGCCGCCACCGGCACGCGCAATCTCTTCATAGGTCGCGCCTTCGAGGCGCATTTCGAATTCGCGGGCGCGATTGCCGCCGTAGACGATGTGGGTGTGGCAATCGACGAGACCCGGGGTAACCCAGCGACCTTCGAGGTCCGTGATCTCTGCGCGCTCGATTGCGGACACCGGCAGTTCGGCCTCCGGGCCGACGAAGCGGATGCGGCCACCCTCGGTGACGATTGCGCCTTTGTCGACGATGCCGAGACCGCGCTTCTGCGGATCGAGTGTTGCCAGGCGCGCATTCCGCCAGAGATGCGGAGGCACGTCGCCAGGTCCCTCTTCGCTTGAAAATTTGTTCCCATTCATCAGCTTTGCGCCTTTCCTTATACGGAAACATGTATATACATAATAAACGGGTGACAAGTGGAATTTTGTGCGTCTCCATGGAAAAGAAAGATGCGCGGCGCCAAACAGGAGAAAAAGCGTTATGGCTCAGACGGCAGCGATCAGACTTCATGCGAGCGTGGCGCTCTTGCCGCAGGGTTGGCAACAGGATGTGCGCCTGACGATCGCGGACGGCCTTATCACAAACGTCGAAACAGGCGTCGCCGCTGAGGCGGCAGACGAGCATCATGATACGCTCGTCCCAGCGATAGGTAACCTGCATAGCCACGCTTTCCAGCGCGCCATGGCTGGCCTTGCCGAAGTGAGGGGCCCAGCAAACGACAGTTTCTGGAGCTGGCGGACCGTCATGTACAAGTTCGCATTGTCGATGACGCCCGACCATGTCGAGGCTGTCGCCGCCCAGCTCTACATGGAGATGCTGGAGGCCGGATTTTCCCGGGTCGGCGAGTTTCATTATTTGCACCACGACAGGGACGGCACGCCCTATGCCAATATTGCCGAACTGGCCGAGCGTATCGGCGCGGCAGCAAACACCAGCGGCATCGGCTTGACGCTGCTTCCGGTATTCTATGCCCATTCCGGATTCGGCGGTGCGGCGCCAATCGAGGGCCAGCGCCGCTTCATCAACACGCTGGACAGCTTCGCCAACCTGATGGACGGCTGCCGCAAGGTGACAGGCGCGCTTCGAGGTGCTGAGCTCGGCCTTGCCCCGCACAGCCTGCGTGCCGCAACACCCGAGGAACTGGCCAACGTCGTGCCGCTGGCCGGTGAGGGGCCGATCCATATCCACGTCGCCGAGCAGGCCAAAGAAGTCGAGGATTGCATCGCCTGGTCGCGCGCGCGCCCTGTCGAATGGTTGCTTGCCAATGCGCCCGTTGATAACCGCTGGTGCTTGATCCATGCGACGCATATGACGGACGAGGAAACACGCGGCATGGCGCGCAGCGGGGCAATCGCCGGCCTTTGCCCGATCACCGAAGCCAACCTCGGCGACGGCACCTTCCAGGCGCCACTCTTCATCGAAGAAGGCGGCCGTTTCGGCGTCGGCTCAGATTCCAACGTGCAAATCTCGCTTCCAGGCGAACTGCGCCAACTCGAATACTCCGAGCGTCTGGCGCTAGGGGCCCGCAATGTCCTTGCCACATCAGGCGGTTCGACCGCGCGCAGCCTTTTTGATCATGCGATCACCGGTGGCGGCGCCGCGCTGAAGGCGCCGGCGGGCATCGCAGTCGGCCATCACGCGGATCTCATCTCGCTCGACACGACAGTCGTGCCCTACCTTTCGGGCGACCAGTTGCTCGATCACTGGATCTTTGCCGGTGGCGTTGCCGTCGACAGCGTCTGGGCGCTCGGCCGCAAGCAAGTGGAAGGCGGCCGCCACGTGGCGCGCGATGCGATCAACCGCCGGTTCCTGAAGGCGATGGGCGAGCTTCTTTCGGCATAGGGCTTTCCAGGTCGCGACATTCACATTAGAGCGGGAGGAATTAACCGGAGCGTGACGATGAACCAAAGCAAGGATACAACCTTGCACCAGCGGATCGTGAGCGACATCGAAGGCCGCATCGTCTCGGGCGAGTGGCCGCCGGGTCATCGCATCCCGTTCGAAGTGGATCTCTCCAAGGAATACGACTGTTCGCGTATGACCGTGAACAAGGCGCTGACCCAGCTCGCCAAGGCGGGCCTCATCGAGCGCCGCAAGAAGTCCGGCAGCTTCGTCACGCAGCCGCAGGCGCAATCGGCCGTTCTTGAGATCCACGACATCAGGGCTGAGGTACAGTCACTCAATCTTGCCTATTCCTTCGCCGTGTCGAGACGCGAGCAACGCAAGGCGAAGCCCGACGACATCAGACGCCTCGATGTCGCGCCAGGATCTTCAGTTGTCGATTTGGCCTGCATCCATCAGGCAGGCGGACGACCGTTCTGCCTGGAGGAACGGCTAATCAGCCTGTCCACCGTACCCGAGGCGGCCGACGCCAATTTCTCAGAAACGGCGCCTGGCGCCTGGCTGATCAATCAGATCCCCTGGAGCAGCGCCGAGCACCGCATCCAAGCCGTCTCGGCCGGTTCGGACGAGGCCGCCGCCCTCGACATCCCGCGCAACACCGCCTGCCTGGTCGTCGAGCGCCGCACCTGGAGCAATGTCGGGCCGGTCACGCATGTGCGCTTCACCTATCCCGGCGACCGGCACGCGCTGGTGGCGCGCTTCACCCCCGCGTCGCAATAGCGGTCCTTGGCTTATCGGGCGGTCCAACTCACAAATCCGGTTCGCTCCCACATCCTGCCGCCGATCTGGGTGACATGGACATGATCTAGCTGGTGAACTCCACCACGAAACTTTAACGAAAGGCGTCTCGTTCTGGGAAAGAGAGGGCGCGCGAGGTCCGGATGCGGGAAGGCCCGAAAAGAACGCGCGTCATCGACATTCTCGGAGGCTACTTTGCAGATATCTCAATGGTCAAGGATGACTTTCGGTCGCTAGCAGGCGGCGTCGGTCGAAAAGGTGGAGGCCTCGACTGTAACCGGGTTGTCGGTCCTTAAGCTTCGGCCGGTCCACACCCACCAGCTTGCGTCGGGAGGGAGGTGTGCGGCCGACGCCAGCCCTTCATATGCAGCGGGTTCGGACGACGAGACATGCGCCTCGCGGCGATGCTGATCGGTTGATTTACACATAGATATTCGCTTGGTGCATAGCGCATGGCTGACTTGCGCAAAATCGCATTCATTTTAGGCGAAATTCGAGTATCGTCTGTCGCAAGCTGCCAAACAAGGAGCCTTGAGACGAACTGAGATGCGGGCGTCCTTCCGTTCCTCCCGATGGGCGCTCGCGGGATGGTCATCCCCCATCAATGTGCGTGAGTGAAATGGCAGCCCCAAGCCTTAAAGCGCGATGAGGACGCTGCGAGCAGCAACGCGAGATTCACGAAGGGAATAACCTTGAGACAGGACGACCTTCAGCCGCTGCCAACTGGCGCTATTCTTGTGGTCGAGCCCGACGGCGATCTTTGTTCTCGCGTGTCCAGCCAAATTATATGCGCTGGCCTCTCTTCTATTTCTGCAACAAACGCCGAACAGGCCCTTACCGTCCTCGGCCAGCGAACCGATATCGCGCTCGTGTTCACGGCTGTAAACATGCCCGATGCCCGGTCCACTTGACGGCGTTGCGCTCGCTCTGCGCATTCATCGCGAGCGACCCGATCTAGCTATCGTCACAACATCAGCGGACGTAAGTCTGCGGCAGTCCTCGCTTCCCCGACGCTGTCGTTTCCTCAAGAAGCCCTATGAGCCCGAAGAAGCAATTAGATGCTTCAGGTTTCTGTTGGAACTAGAGGCGACATGATGGCCTTCGCAATACGAACGAAGGCCCGCTCAAATCACCGAACGATCTTAACCGTGATCCCCACGGGATGGGCACAGCATGAGCCTCATCACCAAGTCTTGAACTCCGCGTCCAGCCTGTGCCGGCGCGCCATTAGCGAACGGTGCCTGTGCACCACCTAAGCGATCACCCGGATTTGCGCTCGTAAACCTCGACGACGCCAGAGGAAATGACTGTGACTTCGTCGGGTTGGATGTTCTGATAGTTGCGCCGGGTACCGCAAACCGCACCGTCTTCTGCGAACACTTCAACAATCCCAGCGTCATGAATGATGCGCAAATTGCTGTCGGTGGCAATATCGTTGCGGTAATGGATTGAGCCATTGTCTTGAGGCAGGATGATCGAGAGAATGCCAGCCTCCACACTTACATCAAAGGCGGGCGAGCCTCCAGACGTTGCTTTGACGCGCGCTCCCTCAAGTTGTCCGTTGATTCTAATCTCAAATGGCGTACCGCTGAGCGCAAAGGCACCACTCGATCTGCCGGGGATAACAGTGCTGCCATAAGCGGCGTCGAATTCCGAGACCGGCAGCATCGTCAGGCGATTGCGTTCGTCCAGCCCGATTTCGCGAGGGAGAGCCAGCTCGCCGCTATATACGGAATTTCCGGGCTTTCGGGTTTCCCAGTTGAACACCCATGCCATAGCGAGCTGCCTTTCACCCGCCCTGAAGCTCTGCATCGCATAAAAATCGCTGCCGAAGTCGAGAAGTTGCAGCTGATCGGAGATGGGACGAAAGCAGTCATTCTCGAAGTCGCCGACAAGGGCGTAGAGCAAGTTGTGCCGTCCCGTGCCTGGTTCTGTATATCCGACAAAGCCCATTACCAGTGCCCACCGACCTTCGAGAGGGAAGAAATCCGGGCATTCCACGGCCCGCGCACCGCACTCCTGAAAATGTGCGGGCGCGTGGTAAAGCGGACCAATGTAGTTCCATGAAATACCATCGGGCGAACCGTAGAGTAGCACGGCAGGGCAGCCGTCGATGGACGCGCCAAGCACCATGCGAAACGCGTCTGCGGCATCATCCCACCAGACCTTCGGGTCGCGAAAATCGTGCTGCACGCCAGGTGGACGCTTTTCGAGGATTTCAGTTATGGTCTCGGCCTTTACCAAGCCACGACCGGGTACGGCGATCTTCTGAACCTCACGATATCCCTCAAACAGATCGTAGGCGGGCAGTCGCTCGGTGTAGTAAAGCTTCAGGCTGCCATCGCGGTCAAAAAACGCATTGCCCGAGAACGCGCCTCCGGTCGCCCCAAGCCGCCAAAGGTTTTGTTCGGGGTGGAGAAAGACCGGCAGATGTGTCCAGTGGAAGAGATCCTTGCTGCTTGCATGACCCCAATGCATTGGACCCCAGTCAGTGCCGGCCGGATGAAACTGGTAGAACAGATGCCATGTGTCGCCAATTATGCACAGACCGTTGGGGTCGTTCATCCAGTTCCTGATCGGGGAGAAGTGCAGCTTCGGCCGGGCAGGATCGCTGCTGCACCAGGCATCGGTTTCGAACCCGGTCATCCTTGAAAGCTGCTCGCCGAACGTCCAGATCGTGATACCCGTCTCCGCGACCGTTTCGGGCACGTAGCTGTATGCCCATGTGAACTCCGTAGTTCGCGGATCCCAACTGACCATTACCTCACAGGTCTCCCTGTGGTGGTAGCTGTAGTACTCCGGATGCTGCGAGAAGCAATCCATCGCCCAGAGGATCTTGCCATCCTTTTCAATCTGGAACTCGCGGGGTTGGTCGGAGTTCTCGATGGCCTTGGCCCAGAACTCGAGTCGGGTCCCGGTGTCCAGTTCAATACGGCAACTCTGCATTCGTTTTTCCTCCAAAGCGGCTCAATCGTCCTCGCATCCCTTCCAGATAGCATTACTTGATGTCGACGTCGACATTGCCTGTTGACAATAATGTCGACGTCGACATAGTGTCGCATCACGAAGCGATACAGGATGCGCTCTATGGGAGGGGACGCTGATGGCGCGGCTTACGCTGCATGAGATTCGAAAGTCATACGGTGCCGTCGAAGTGATCAAAGGGATCAATCTTGACGTGCCTGATGGTGAATTCGTTGTATTCGTCGGCCCCTCCGGGTGCGGAAAGTCCACGTTGCTGCGCATGGTCGCCGGGCTCGAGACCATCACCGGCGGTGAACTCGCGCTGGACGGGCGCGCGATGACCACTGCCAGTCCCTTCGAAAGGGGCGTCGCAATGGTTTTTCAAAGCTACGCGCTCTACCCTCACATGACAGTCGCGCAGAACCTGAGCTACGGCCTGCGTGTTGCCGGGACCCCTCGGGCTAGCATTGATCTGCGAGTACAAGAGGTCGCGCGGTCCTTGCAGATTGGTGCGGCGCGACAATCAGGATGAGAATGCGCGTCAATCAAGATGAGAATCTGTCAGCGCTGCTGGAACGTAGGGAGGGCGTAGCCCGACCGGAGTTCCAGCAGCGCTGATGGCGAGATTTTTCGGCTCGTTTGTGTATCGCGGCCGGCCCAGTATCGAGGTGTATTCCTGAGAGGAGCACCGATTGCCGGGTCGCCATGTAAACGATCATCAAATGAGGCTTTTTATGAAGTTGCGTCAGACGCATTCGGTCACTGTTGCGGCCGCCAAATCCTCCATAAGCGTTGCCACAGCCTACCGCCTTGATAGCGATGCCAGGCTACCATCCCAAAAGAAGCCGGCCCGTGAACGGCGGCGTCCCGATCCACTCGTCGACATCTTCGACGCCGAAGTTGTGCCGATCCTGAAGTCCTCGCCAGGTATTCGATCTGTGGCCCTCTACGAGGAGATGCTGCGGCGTCATCCGGAACTCGGACAGGGAATTCGGCGGACTCTGGAGAGGCGGATCAGTGCATGGCGGTCAATACATGGCCAAGAACAGGAGGTTATCTTTCGGCAGGTTCATGAGCCAGGCAGGCTTGGACTATCCGACTTCACCGATATGGGCAGCATTGGCGTTCGCGTCGCCGCTGCGCCGCTTGATCATCTTCTTTATCACTTTCGTCTTGTCTGGTCCGGCTTTGAGCATGCGCACGTCATCTTGGGCGGAGAGAGCTTTGTCGCCCTGGCGGAAGGTTTGCAGAATGCTTTGTGGTCGGTGGGTGGGGCACCATTGAACCACCGAACGGATAGCCTCTCTGCTGCTTTCCGCAATCTCGACAACGACGCAAAGCGGGATTTGACGCAACGCTACGAGCAGCTCTGCGAGCACTACCTGATGACGCCGACGCGCAACAACAAGGGTATCGCCCATGAGAACGGCTCGATCGAAAGCTCCCATGGCCATCTCAAGAGTGCGATTAAAGACGCACTCTTGATGCGAGGTTCAAATGATTTCGACGACCTCGACAGCTATCGCAGCTTCATCGATGAGATTATCGGCCGTCGCAATGCGCTGAAGGGCAAGCGAACCGATGTGGAACGAACGCATCTGCAACGTTTGCCCGAAAGACGAACGACCGATTTCGAGGAGATCGTTCTGCGTGTCGCGCGCACCGGGGGCTTCACACTGCGTAAAGTCTTCTACACAGTTCCTTCCCGACTGATCGGACACACGCTGCGCATTCGCCTTTTCGACGATCGCCTTGATCTGTTTGTCGGCGGAACACCATTGATGACACTGCCCCGAGGGCGCGCTCACTCCAGTGGCAAGCATAGTCAGATCGTCGACTATCGGCATGTCATTCATTCGCTGCGCCGCAAACCCATGGCTCTGCTCGGCCTTGTTTATCGCGATCAGCTCTTTCCACGGCAATCGTATCGGCAGACCTTCGACCTCTTGATTGAACGGATGCCAGAGAAGCAGGCGTGTAAGTTGATGGTCGAGCTCCTCGCACTTGCGCATGACCGCGGCTGCGAGGCTGAACTCGCCGACCAACTTCAGCTCAGTCTCGACGCCGGTAAACTGCCGAACATGCAGCGCCTGAACGCACTGTTCGCTCCCGATCCGGCCGCGATACCCGGTGTCGTCGTCCAACTGGCTCCTCTTTCCAGCTACGAAGTTCTGCTCGCATCGAACGAGATGGGAGATGCAGCATGAAGAATAGCAGCTCCGTCGACGCCGCACGCCTTTCCCTGCTGCTCAATGAACTCCGCCTGCCAGCGATCAAAGTTCTGTGGCCGCAATTTGCTGAACAGGCCGACAAGGAAGGCTGGCCAGCAGCGCGCTTCCTTGCGGCCATCGCCGAGCACGAGCTCTCGGAACGAGACCGGCGCAGGATTGAACGTCATCTCGCTGAGGCAAGACTGCCGCCCGGCAAGACCATTGACAGCTTCGACTTCGATGCCGTGCCAATGATCTCGAAAGCCCAGGTCATGGCGATCACCGCTGGCGACGCATGGATCGCTAAGGGCGCTAATGTCCTGATGTTCGGCCCACCAGGCGGAGGCAAGAGTCATTTGGCGGCCGCCATCGGGCTGGCACTTGTCGAAAATGGTTGGCGGGTTCTCTTCACGCGCACGACGGAACTTGTTCAAAAGCTTCAGGTCGCTCGCCGCGAACTTCAACTGGAATCCGCGATCAACAAGCTCGAAAGATTCGATCTGCTCATTCTCGATGATCTTGCTTACGTCACCAAGGATCAGGCCGAAACAAGCGTTCTGTTTGAACTGATCTCCGCGCGATACGAGCGTAAATCCATGCTGATTACGGCAAACCAGCCGTTTGGAGAATGGAACCGTGTATTCCCGGATCCGGCGATGACGCTCGCCGCGGTGGACCGGCTTGTTCATCACGCAACGATCTTCGAGATGAACGTCGAAAGTTACAGGCGTCGCTCTGCCATGGAGGCAAAACGCCAACGTGGAAGACCGTCCTCCTACGCGACAATCAACAACACAAACGAGATTGTCGCGGAGCGTCAATCAGACCAATGAATGACGCTTGCGAGCGTCAATCAAACAGATAAACTCACCCAGCCAGCGACACACGGGATTCTCATCCAGATTGTCGCGCGCCTCTCATCCAGATCGCCGCGCTATACAGATTGGGCACCTTCTAGGTCGCCATCCGAAGGACCTCTCCGGCGGGCAGCGGCAGCGTGTCGCCATAGGTCGCGCGATCGTGCGCGAACCCAGAATATTCCTGTTCGATGAACCGCTTTCCAATCTTGATGCCGCGCTGCGTGTCCAAACCCGGATCGAGATCGCCAGACTTCAACAACGATTGAAGTCAACGACCATCTACGTGACGCACGATCAGACAGAAGCGATGACGCTCGCCGACAGGATCGTCGTACTGAACGCGGGCCGCATTGAGCAGGTCGGAACGCCCCTTGAACTCTACGGGAACCCGCAGAACATGTTCGTTGCCGGATCTATCGGCTCTCCAAAAATGAATTTTCTAAAAGTTCACGCCCGAGGAACCGAGGCCGGCGCAGAAATCCGGACAAGCCGGCACCTGGGCACGATCCCCTTCCACGTCCGAGGGGAGGCGGATCTAACGCTGGGAATCCGACCCGAAGACCTCATGCTCACGACCGACGGATCAGGGCCTTTGTCATTCCGACTCGACATCGAAGAGCACCTGGGGGAGTTCCGGCTTCTTTATCTTACTGCCGAGGATGGCAGTCCCGTCATCGCGAAGACCACGCTGCAGGACCGCTTCGCTGAGGGCGACGTCCTCCGTTTCACGTTCGACCCCGCAACAGCCCATCTCTTCGATGCGCAAGAGCGGCGTCTCGCCAACTTTAACAACAAAGTTGCTGCCTGAAAGGACGCACTAGATGAGTAATCCAGGTCATTCCATGCTTGCCGATCTGACCAGAACGAAGAGGGCCCGGACCCGCCGGCTCTCGAGTTGGGACCAGGAAGGGCGAAATCAGGACTATTGGCTGATCGGCCCCGGTGAAACGGTAACCCTTGCCGACATAACTGGGCCGGGGTGCATTACCCATATCTGGACAACCCAGTTCTGCCGCCGCACGCTCGGCCCAAGTGTAATCGATCCGGTGTTGGGGCAGTACATTGCCCCAGTCAACGAGATCCACAATGCGCTGGGCGTGACCTGGGAAGAAGCTGACCCGCACTATTACCGAAAGGTTCTGGTGCGGATCACCTGGGACAATGCGGATCGTCCAGCCGTCCTCGTGCCGCTTGGCGACTTTTTCGGCGTTGGCCATTCAATGCCAGTGAGCTTCTCTTCCCTTCCGCTGTCGGTGTCGGCAAAGCCCGAAGAAAGCTACGTCCACGGCGGATCCGCATCGTTCAACAGCTACTTCCAGATGCCGTTTAACAAACGCGCTGTGATCGAACTCATCAACGAAAACGACGTGCCATACGGCCAGTACTTCTATGTCGACTACGAACTTTACGACCAGCCACTCGACGAGGATATCGCATACTTTCATGCAACGTGGCGGCGTGAGAACCCTTGCGACGGCTGGGGACCGCAGATCCAGACGAACTCGCCGGAGGCGAATACTGTCAACCTTGACGGCAAGGGGAACTACACCGTGCTCGAAACGCAGGGCCGCGGACAATATGTCGGATGCCTACTTTCAGTCGCCCATTTCCAGGGTAGCTGGTGGGGCGAAGGCGACGACATGATCTGGATCGACGATGATCCCGAGTGGCCTCCTTCCATTCACGGCACGGGTACGGAGGACTACTTCAATCATGCTTGGGGAATGCAGGACAAGAAGGATCTCTATAATGGAGCGCCGATCCATGAGAGCATCGTGCCGGGCTACGCGGTGTCCTACCGCTTTCATCTGACGGATCCGGTGCGCTTCGACAAGAAGATCAAGGTCACGATCGAACACGGCCATAATAATCATCTCAGCGACGACTGGGCCTCCACAGCGTACTGGTACCAGACGCTCCCGTCGCCCAAGTTGTCGGTGCCCACGCTAGAGGACCGAATTCCGACACCGCCTGGACGACGCAAGCCCATGGCCGTAGCTCGAGAGACGCTGACCGAGGAACAGAAGGCGATGGTCGATCGATCCGCCGTACGCCTCGAGGAGTATCTCCACCTGCGGAACCTGGAAATCCAAAAGAAGCTTGATCGTACCCGCAAGCGTGAGGCTTCCAACAAGGAATTCGGAAGACTCAAATAGTATCCACTGACGGAGGGAGGACACTGTCATGCAAATATCGAGACGTCGACTGCTTCAGACTTCGGCTATTTCCGCGGCGATCGTGACGTTGCCGCAATGGGCTCTTGCGCAAAGCCAGACCCTGACCACCTACAACTGGGGAACGCCGGAGGAGGGGGCCGCATATGCCAAGGCTTTTGCTCGCTTCAGCTCCCAATTTCCCGACGTAAAGGTGATCGACAACCTGATCCCGCTGACGACCTGGTCCGACTACGCGGACGGCCTCGTCACCCAGATAGCCGGAGGAAACGTTCCTGACATCATCAATATCGCCATTGAAGGCGTTCGGCTCGCGGTAAGCCGCGGCTTGCTGGAGCCACTCGACGACTACATTGCCGCCAGCCCGAAGGCGCAGGAACTCCTGGCGAAGATCCCGAAAGAGTTGAAAGATGCGCTGACGGTCGACGGCAAGCTTTACGAGATACCAAACGGTTGGCAGTGTATGGTCATCTACTACAATAAGCTCATCTTCGATGCCGCGGGAGTTAAATATCCCAGGGAAGATTGGACTTGGGACGACTTCTTGGAAACGAGCAAAGCACTAACCTCGGGAGAGGGTGCCAAGAAAGTCTACGGCTACGGTATGCCCTGGTTTAACTTCGCGCACTACCCGTGGTTTCTGACCAACGGTACATACCCGATCAGTAAGGACGGATCAGCGTCCAATCTCACGGATCCGAAACTGATAGAAGCGACCACGTTCCTGCATGATCTCGTGCATGTCCACAAGGTCTCGCCTGATACCAACGAGCGCTAATCAAAACCGGTGCGCCCAGTCACGCATTCCAATCGACATGATCTTCCACGGCTGAGCGACCAGCTTGTTCCATGCGTCGCAGCAATGGGCGACGATGTCCTCGTAATCTTTGAAGATCCGGTTGGACAACCAGTTGTCACGCAGAAATTGCCACACGTTCTCGACGGGATTTAATTCGGGCGAGCGTGGCGGCAGGAAGAGCAGTGTGATGTTGTCGGGCACATCGAGCTTCGGCGTGACATGCCACCCCGCCTGATCAACGATCAGCACGGCATGAGCGCCGTCATCGACGGCCTGGCTGATTTCGATCAAATGCTGGTTCATGGCGCTGGTGTCGCAGTAGGGAAGAACGAGACCCGCACCTTTGCCCTTCTTGGGGCAGATAGCGCCGAAGATATAGGTCCACATCGTGCGTTGATCGTGTGGTGCCGAAGGCCTTGTTCCCCTGCGTGCCCATCGCCGGGTGATCTTGTTCTTTTGGCCTATCCGAGCTTCGTCGGCCCACCAGAGCTCAATCTCGACGTTCTTCGGGAGCCTGCCTTTGATGGCTGCCAGTGTGGCGGGGAACTTTTTTTAAAACTCTCCAGGTCGCCTTCGTTCTGGGCGTAATGGCGCGGGCGGGCAGACAGCTTTGCAAAGCCGAGCGCCTTCAATTCGCGGCCAATGGTCGTTTCATCGACGGATATCCGATATTCTTGGAACAGCCATTGAGCAAGATCCTTGCGCCGCCAGCGCACAACGCCATGCACCGCCGGTATCGGGCCACTTTCGACGATCTTTGCCAAAGCCTGGCGATGCACGTCGGAAAGCTTTCCTTGATTGCCGGGTGCTTTGCCATTGATGAGCCCCGACGGGCCACGCGCATTGAAGCGAATAACCCAGTCGCGGACAATTTGCAGGGTCACGCCTCCGATCCTGGCCGCATCGCTGCGGGAATGGCCATCATAGATTTCGGCAAGGGCAAGAAGCCGCCGAGCCTGTGCCGCATCCTTCGTGCCTTTGGCCAACGCCCGAAGAGCGAAGCCGTCGAAGTCATCGCGCAGTGGAATTCCTGATGTCATCCGCAAACCTCCGTTTGCGGTATTGATTCAGAACTCAACTGATTTGGAAACCTCAAAAAGAGTCAGAGATCGCTCACGCTGGTATGACCCGATCGGATTGACCGTCTATGACAAGTTTGCAGGCGGCGCGCTCGCGATGACTTCGGCTGGACGTTGGCCTGTGCCGGGATGGGTAAAATCGGGCTTCACCTCCTTCGATGTCGTCTCGTGGCCCAAAAAGAACGGTGGGGAGACGGTCTTTGGATGCGCTGGCTGGGGCATTTCGCCGGAGTCTAAAAACAAGCAGGCGGCATTCGATGCAATTCTTGAACTGATCAGCCTCGAAACGGTGGCCGAGATCGTGGAAATCGGGCAACAGATCCCGATATACAAGGAGGCCGCTGAAAGCCCGACGTTCCGCTCCGCGCCGGCAAACGCAGCACTGTTCTACAACGTGATTGATGACATGCGTCCGGTTGCCGCTCCAACCTACTTTAGCGAACTTGACCGCATCCTCTCAAGGACCATGGACAGCATCATCACTCAGGCGGAGACGCCTGAGGATGCGCTCGCCAAGGCCGACAAGGAATTGAAGCGAGCAATCCGCAAGGGGTAACTGAAATGGCGCAGCGCCAATCCTTCACGCAAAAATGGTTCTCCCTGCAAACGCGCCAGGAAACATTTGCTGGTTTCCTCCTGATAGCCCCAGTGCTTTGCGGCTTTCTGTTTTTCATCGCTGCGCCAATGCTGAGCACGTTCTGGCTCAGCTTCCAGTATTACGACTTATTGTCCCCGCCAAAGTGGGCGGGGCTCGACAACTTTCTCTGGATGCTTGATGACGATCGCCTCCATACCGTACTTCGAAACACATTGTTCTTCGCCGTCTTCGCGGTATTGGGGAATACGGTTCTGGCAGTGGTGCTTGCGGCGATCCTTAATCAAAAGATGCCCAAGGCACTCCAGACAGTTTTCCGCGCGGCCTTCTTCTTTCCCTCACTGGTTGGCTTGGTCTTCGTCGCCGTGGTCTGGCAGTTCTTTTATCACAAGGATCTCGGCATCATTAACTACTACCTGTCGAAACTTGGGATAGGGAAGATTCCCTGGCTTTCGAGCGCCAGTACAGTTCTCTACTCCGTCATCATTCTGGATATCTGGAAGAACGTCGGCTTCGGAATGCTTATTGCTCTTGCCGGACTGCAGGGCATTTCGCCTGAATACTACGAGGCAGCGAAAATCGACAACGCCGGCAAGATACGTCAGTTCCTCGATATTACCCTGCCGCTCCTTTCCCCAACGATCCTTTTCCTCCTGGTGATGAATTCGATTGGAGCTTTCCGGGTGTTCGACTCGATTGTGGTTCTGACCAAAGGAGGTCCCGGCGACGCCTCGCGATCTATCGTCATGTACATACAGGAAGTCGGCTTCCGAGATTTGGAGATGGGCTATGCCTCTGCCGTTTCACTCTTACTCCTCGCCCTGGTCGGCATCGTTACGATCATCAACTTCGTGGCTTCGAAGTACTGGACCTTCTATGAATAACGCAGCCACGTCACGTTCCTCGCTACAAGGTGTCATCCGGACTCAGTTGGCGACTTATCTGCTGTGGGGGGTGCTTGCACTAGGCTCGCTGCTGATGGCTGCGCCGTTCATCTGGATGTTCACTGCAACGCTGTCGCCGCTGTCGGAAGCATTCACGCTACCCCCTCGGTGGTTACCGGGAAGCGACGTCACTATTGAGAGCTACCTTCGTGCAGTAAGGGACTACCCGCAGCTTATCCGGTATTTCTGGAATTCGGTTTATATCTCGACGCTGGTGACGGTCGGTTACGTCGCTGTCACGACAATGGCGGGCTACGCCTTTGCCCGCCTGGAGTTTCCGTTCAAGAAATTGCTGTTCGGGATGCTGCTCGTTTCCCTGATGGTGCCCATACAGACGATGATCGTTCCCCTATATATCATCATGCGGTCGATTGGACTCCTTGGAATGCCGGGCGCAATCATTCTGCCGGGCATGATCGGGGCTTTCGCTCCAGGGCTGTCGGGGGTTTTTGGAGTATTCCTGATGCGCCAGTTTTTCCTGACGGTCCCGAAAGACCTGATCGAAGCAGGAAAAGTTGATGGTGCCGGGCCCATCAGGATCTTTTGGACGATTGCTGCGCCCCTCGCAAAGCCGCAAATGGCCGCTCTCGCTATCATCGTTTTCACAACGACTTGGAACGACTACTTTATTCCACTGGTATTCATGCTTACGGGAAACAACCAAGTCCTTCCGCTGGCCGTTGTCGGGATCAGCGGCGGGCGCGGGGGCGAAGTGCCCGCAGCAGTCATTCTGGCTGCGGTTTCGATTTCCATACTTCCAATTTTGATCGCATTTGTGGCAATGCAGCGCTTGATTGTTGAAAGCTTCATGCGCGCCGGAGTTAAATGAGGACGCGATGGTCACCATAAAAGATATTGCTCTGCATGCGGGCGTGTCGGATCAGACTGTCAGTCGTGTGGTCCGCAATGACAAGCGTGTAGACGAACGCACGCGGGCTCGTGTCAACGAAGCCATTGACCGCCTCGGCTACGTTCCGAACCGGGCCGCCCTCATGATGCGCCAGAACAAGTCCGGTATCATCGGTGTCATGACCGATGTTATATCGACTACGCCCGACTCCACCGAGATCATCCGTGGCATTCAATCGGCAGTGGAGGGCGCTGGCTACTCGATGCTGATGGTGAATACGGGCGGCGACCTCGAGCGGACAAGGCAGTGTTGGCGCGAACTCAAGGGGCATCGTGTGGATGGTGTGATCTACGGCACCATGTTCCAACGTGGACTGGGGCCGGACGAACTTGATCCGGAGGTCAAGACGGTTCTGGTCAACTGCCACGAGCCACCAGGCCTGGAAGTGTCGAAAATCGTTCCGGGCGAGCCTCACGGCATGAGAGAAGCAATCGACGCGGCGATCGCCGAAGGTCATCGAAACTTTGGATACGTTCGTCTCAACCCGCTTATAATGGCTGCCGATATCCGGGAGGCCGCATTGCGGCTACGATTAAGTGAACATGGGTTGGCGTTACGGGACGAGTGGTGTGTTGCCGGGGTGACGGGCCCGATCTTCGGAGACAAGTTTGTGGCGTTTGAAAATGCGAGAGCATTGCTTGCAAATCTCGAACGCCCGAGCATCCTGTTTTGTGGAAACGACGAAATAGCTCTTCAGGTTTTCTGCGCCGCAAGCTCGCTGGGCATTCGCATTCCTAACGAGTTGAGCATTGTCGGCTTCGATGATTTCAAGGTTGTCACCGAAGTGATGAGGCCGAGTCTGACCACCGTCGCCTTGCCCTATTTCGAAATGGGGCAGGCAGCTGTCGCCGCCTTGGCGTCGATAATCAGCAGCGAGCCTGTTCCCCGTGTTCAGTCGGTGGCCTGCAGACTAATAAACCGTGAGTCCGTCGGAAAGGCTGGTTGATGGAATAAGCGCCGTCTCCGGAGACGATCGCGGCATCGGCGTAGAGACCACAACGAGTTCCGGCCACATAGCGCCATCGGCAACAAGGTGCGGATTTCGCTCATGAACGGCTCATCGGCCCCATGGCCGGGTTGAGCCACAACCCCGGAAAATTCCAGCTCCCGCTGGCCCAAAATCGGTTAGCACTTCAAAAAACCGTTGGAGCGAACTCAAAATTGGATAGAACTTGGGGGCAAGGTCATAGTCCCTGACAAACGAGCGATTTCCATTAAGCGGGCTCACCATCTAGCGTTCCGCTTGCCTCGCGCTCTAATTCGTAATAATTGAAGTTACATGAAACGCGATAGCCGACTCTCCTCAGTCCTTCACGCGCTGCTCCACATGACAGAGCATGGTGGCACCATGACGTCAGAAGCCCTCGCGCTCTGCATGAACACCAATCCCGTTGTCGTGCGACGGACGATGGCGCTCTTGCGCGAGGCCGGGATCGTGGCTTCGGCGCGCGGACATTCCGGCGGCTGGAGCATCACGAAAGACCTGGGCGCCGTCACCCTTTTCCAGTTGCACGAGGTGTTGGGGGAACCCGCGATCTTCGCCATTGGCAATCGAAACGAAATGCCGGAGTGCCTCGTCGAGCAGTCGGTCAACGCTGCGCTGGACCAGGCCTTCGCCGAGGCTGAAGCGCTCCTGCTGGAACGTTTCGCCAGCGTCACCATTGCCGACCTCGCCACTGACTTCGCCCGTCGGCACACGCAGGTTCGCGCAGAAAGGAATGCGCCATGAAATATGACGTCATCATTGTCGGCGGCAGCTATGCTGGGATGGCTGCCGCGCTCCAGCTCATCCGTGCCCGCCGCTCCGTCCTCGTGATCGACGCCGGCCTGAGGCGCAACCGATCTGCCAGCCATTCGCACGGCTTTCTTGGGCAGGATGGTGCGGACCCGGCCGAAATCGCTGCGACGGCGAGGGCCCAATTGCACGCCTATCCGACACTGACGTGGATCGACGAAACCGCGCAGGCCGTAGCCGGCGTCAAGGACGCATTCGTCGTCACCACCGCGGACGGTCGTCGACATGAAGGACGACGACTTTTGTTCGCCGTCGGCGTGACAGACACACTGCCTGAAATCGAAGGAATGACTGAACGTTGGGGCAAGAGCATCTTTCATTGCCCCTACTGCCATGGCTACGAATTGAGCCAGGGCACGATCGGGGTGATTGCAGCAGGGCCGATGTCGATTCACCAGGCGCAACTGATCCCGGAATGGGGTGCCGTTACCTTCCTCACCAATGCTGCAGTGGCACTCGATGCCGACAGCCGCGCTGATCTCACTGCACGAGGAGTGACGACGGAGGCGACGCCAATCGCACGCATCGAGGGACATGCCGACGTCGTTCTCGTCGATGGGCGCACGCTGTCCTTCGCCGGTCTTTTCACTGTTTCGCGCAACGCCCCCGCCACACCGATCGCGGGCCTTCTGGGCTGCGAGCTGGAAGAGACGCCGTTCGGCAGCCAGATCCGCACCGACGACACCAAGGAAACGACAGCACCCGGTGCCTTTGCTTGCGGCGACGCTGCGCGCGTGCCGCATTCGGTTTCGCTGGCTGTGGCCGATGGAGCGTGGGCAGGCGCACAGTTGCATCGATCACTGGTCTTTTAGCACCAGGTGCCCTGCTGCGGGCTAATTCACCACCTCTATGATCCTAGCGCCGGCAAACCGCTTCTTCTCGATACTCGTATATTCGATCCTGACCAGCTTTCCCGCGAGCGGCTTTAGAGGCACATTCTTGCCGTCGGGTCCAATAGCATCCGCCAGAATCAGGTGGTGGCCGCGCAGAACAACGTCGCTTGCATCAACGATCTTGATTCTGTTGCGATCGTCGCCTTCGAGGCGCCCGATCACACAGCCGGCCACGGAGGAGCCACAGCTCAAAGGTTTGTCCCCCTTCTCGACCTTCTTCGCCATCTTGGTCTGATTTGTAGCGACCATCGATTTGGTCCGCAGGTCTGCCGTTGGCTTTGGTCCGTCGCATGGTCCGGTTGGGTGGAGCGTCTTCCCGATCGAATTGGTGCTGATCACCTTGTTGTCCTGAGAAATGTTTTCGCAGATTTTGCCCTGAGGCGCCCTTTGTGCCCGGATCAGCCCGACACCCACGTTGCGGAAGGTATTTCCGTAGACGTCATTGTTGATGCCGTCAGTCTCCTCATCGCCGCCGAGACGCACGCCTGCTCCGACCACGTCGTAGACCAGGTTGTAACGGAAGACGTTGCCGTTGCCGCGCGAGTCAAAGCCGCCAGAGTTGGGGTCTTTCTGTCCCGTGCAACTGTTCTTCTCGACGATGTTGCCGCTTGAGCCTTCCTTGATGTCGACGCATTCGTTGCCGGCGGTCGCGATGACATTGTCGTGGATACGATTCCCATCGGAGTGGTCGATCGCGCCGTCTGGCGCGCCACGCCCGCCCAACTGCTCCGGCGCGGTCCCTATATAAATACCCTCGCCATTCTTGCCGCCGTCATTAAAGGAGAAGTCGAAGCGGCCGCACGAACTTATTCTGGAATAAGCGATTTCATTCTGCCTCGCCTGATAGCGCAGGCGAACACACTCGCCGCCCGCGTTGCGGATATTCATCCCCAGCACTCGAAGGCCGGTCAACGCCTTTCCCGGCGTGTTTCCGATCACGTAGAGCAGTTTGTCCCGATAGCTCTTTTTGGTGTTCGCGCTCTCGAAATGGCCGTCGATGGTGAAATTCCGTAGCTCGATATAGCTGTGGTTGACTTCGACGATCCTTGCTTGACCACCGCCTTTGACGACAGATGCCAGCGATCCCTCGATCGTGATCGGATTTCCGAGTTCGCCATCGCGGACCGAGCGGAAATCCTGCATATAGGTTCCAGGCGCAAGCGCGATCGTGTCGCCCGGCCGTGCCAGACGGAGTGCTTGCTGGATTGTGAGCCCTTCATCTCGGCCCTCATTTTTCGGCGCAACGTTTATTGTTGCGCTGAAGGCCAGGCTGACAGTGCCGAGGAACCCGGCAAACCCCAGCATGGTCGCCATCAGACGACGAGACACGCATGCCTTCCAGATCAAGCAGGTCATGGGAATACCCCTGGTGGACGCAAGGTGCAATAAAAGCATGCCCTAATATTTGATTCAATTGCTGCATTTGACTTCGCCGGCTCCCTGATTTTCAAAACGCTCATGAGCTTCCGGCGCCAGGCACGTTGCAGCCAGGCCGCTCTCACTCCATGATGGTCCCCATCTGTTACCGGAAACCGCGGCGACCAATGCGTATCTTTCTCATCCGACATGGCGAATCGCTGGGCAATATCAATGAACAGGCATACCGGCAGTTCGGCGACCACAACGTTCCGTTGACCCTGTGGGGCTATCGACAGACGCTGGCGGCTGCTCGAGCGATCGCCGCTTATCTCTTCGAATTGCCACGCCCAGAGATCCAGCAACTTGACATCTGGTATTCGCCCTATCTGCGGACGCGGCAAAGCAAGGACGCATTGGTGGAGGTCCTGCCTCCTCACATGGTGGCGGCTGTCCGGGAAGACTATTTGTTGCGCGAGCAGGATTTCGGCCTCTTTACCGACATCTACGACCACGCCGAGCGCAAACAGAAATTTCCCGATGAGTTCGAGAAATGGGCAAGACTGCGCAGCAACAGTGGCAAATTCTATGCAAGGCCGCCAGATGGAGAGAGCAGGGCGGATGTGGCTCAGCGGCTTCGTTTGTTCCTACAAACCGTGACGCATGGCGATGGCAACAACGACCTCGTCATCGTCGGCCATGGCGTCACCAACAGAGCGTTCGAAATGAACTTTCTCCACCACGCCGTCGATTGGTTCGAGCGCTCCGACAATCCTGGAAATTCGGACGTGACATTGATCGAAGGAACGCGCCTCCAAGGCTATAGATCAATTCTCCTCCACAAGGCTGGCGATCGCAGGGCCGGGGAGGATGAGCTGCGCGATGCCTATGGGTCTGAACTCACATTCACATCGAAGGCCGAGACATAGCCAAACGCGCGTGCGGCACTTGCGAAATATCGGCTATTGCTGGACAGGCGCCAGACCGCATTCCATGACCTCCGGCTCGTCCTTGATGCTCGCCTTGATGCGAAGCGCCCAGTTCGGCCCCAGTTGGAAACCATGTGCCCGCAACATATCGACGACCTTTGGACAGTCGGCCGGACTGTCATACTGTCCGGCCAGAGAAACCTCGATGATCGTCTGGCCGGCATCGACGGAGCAATTGCCGTTCAAGCCAGTATTCTCGAGAAACGAACACACAGCCTGCGCGCGCTCAAAGCCCTTGCCATCGTCAGAAGCGACGGGTGATCCGGCCGCGACGACGGCTGCCTCGATCAGGGATATGAAGGATCTCATTGCTTCCTCCATGGAGGGAGGCTCGCAACACCGGTTGCCACGATGCCTTAAAGCCTCCCTCGTCCTTCCAGGAGATGAAGGATGAAGGGGACATAGGTCTGAAATCGGGTCAGGAAAGAGGGGTAGAAGTCTGAGGTGAACGATTATCCAAGTGGCTGCAACGGGCGATAGCGATGCCAGAAAATATGCGCCCGCAAGGTGCCGCAGTCGTATTTTTTTGGCCATCGTGTCGAATTTCCCGGTCGTCAAACGTTCCTCGTCTGAGTGGCGGACATCTTCACGCATGCCGCCGCAAGTCCGATCAACAACGCTTCAGAGGAGGATCCTGCGATGGACGCAAATAACCTTGTTTCTGCAAGGGAACTGGCCAGAAGAAACGGCCTCAGTTTTCCGAACGAAAGTCCCGAGTACCGACAGGCACGCGATGATCTGCTCGCCGAGGAAATCGAATTGCGCCGGCATATCGAGCGCGTTGCCAAGCAACGCCGGGCATTGCCGCTTGGTGGCCCGGTGACGAAGGACTACCGCTTTCAGGGGCCGGACGGCCAGATGACGTTGAAAGACCTGTTTGCGGACAAGCCGACACTGGTGATCTACAATTACATGTACGGGCCACAGCGTGAGCGACCATGCCCGATGTGCACCTCAATGCTGTCGGCACTTGACGGTGAGATCCCTGATATTCGCCAGCAGGTCGCCTTCGCCGTCGTTGCGCGCTCGCCGATCGAGCGGCTATTGGCTTTCAAGAAGGAGCGCGGCTGGCATCATTTGCCGCTCTACTGCGATACGACCGACGAGTTTAGCCGCGACTACCATGCCATCGGCGCTGATGGCAGTGATGATGCCGCCTACAACGTCTTCACGATCCGGGATGGTCGTATCCATCACTTCTGGAACCCGGAAATGGGGCCCGCAACCGCCGATCCCGGCCAGGATCCACGCGGCGCGCCGGACTTCATGCCGCTCTGGACCGTGCTCGACACGACGCCTGAAGGGCGACCGCCGACCTGGTACCCAAGCCTCACCTACAACACCACGCGGTAGGGTATGGCCGGCCTTGGACGCGAGCGTCAGCGTTGCCTGCCGACGCTCGCATACATGCCTGTGGTGCGGAATTCGGTCGGATTCGTGCCGTAGACGCGCCGGAACACCTTCGAGAAATAGTTGGCGTCCGCAAAGCCGGAGCGGATAGCCACCTCCTTGACGGGCATGTTGTCCGTCTTGGTCAGAAGCTTCACGGCGCGTTTGAGCCGCTTTTCCAACACGAACTCTGCCGGCGGCAGCCCTTCATTGGCGGCAAACATCCGCGAAAAATGCGCTCGGCTGAGACCGGCGATCTTCGCCAGATCCTCCACCGGCAGCGGGTGTTCAAGATTGCTCATGATGTAATCGATCACATGCTGCATCGTCCGGTACTCCTCGCTGAAGACCGGATGAGACCCAAAGACATCGTCATAAAGCGCCATGGCCGCTTCGTAGGCGATTGCCGAGGCAAGTCCCGGCGACTCGGCGCCGTTGATCAGTCGCAGGCTGCAATCGGCCAGATGCGCGATCGTCCTTGGCTGCAGCTTCAGGACCGGACCAGTCACCGAAAGGATCGACCGGTGGATGCGCAGTGCTTCCTCGCCATTCATCGAGATCCAAAAGAATTCCCAGCGCTCGCCATCCTCGAGCCAGTAGCGGTGATTGTGCGGTACCAGAACCAGCAGCGTCTCGCCCTCCTTCACCCGAAGCTGGCGATTCTCATATCGCAAATTCCCTGCACCGCTGATCGTATGCTGCAGGACGGTAAAGGGCGTTTGCCCGCGCTTGCGGCCATCCCAGTCATATGTCGCATTCTCGCGGATCTCGTAGCCAGTGCTGGTCGGCATAGTGTGCAGGCTCTGGCGGCCGCGCGGCAGCGAGACCGTCCGCATGACCGGGCCGTTGTCAATCAAATTCTGCAGCACAATATTACCCATCAAAGCATAATCCTTCTCTGGCGGCGTCGCCGAATTTGCGCATAATCCTGCCTCAAGAGAGAGAACACCGCCAGCACCGAGGAGCGGCGGGGAGGGGAATAGGCAGAGTTTTTGGCCTTTTTTGACGTCGTGCGCAAGCCCGCGTGCTATTCTTCTTCTCATCGTTCAGCGCCGGCAATTTGATCGCATTGAGGCAAGGATCATGAGTTTCAAAATCGCTATCATCGGCGCGGGCAGCGTCGGCTTCACGAAAAAACTGTTCACCGACATCCTCTGCGTTCCGGAGTTCAGGGATGTGGAATTCGCTCTTACGGACATGAGCGATCACAATCTTCAGATGATCAAGCAGATCCTCGACACCATCGTCTCCTCCAACAAGCTGCCGACCAAGGTGACGGCGACAACCAACCGTCGCGAAGCGTTGACGGGTGCGCGCTACATCATCAGCTGCGTGCGCGTTGGTGGTCTGGAAGCCTACGCGGACGACATCCGCATTCCGCTCAAGTATGGTATCGACCAGTGCGTCGGCGACACGATCTGCGCCGGCGGCATTCTCTACGGACAGCGCAACATTCCCGTCATCCTCGACTTCTGCAAGGACATCCGCGAGGTTGCCGAGCCGGGTGCCAAGTTCCTGAATTATGCCAACCCGATGGCGATGAACACCTGGGCCGCGATTGAGTATGGCAAGGTCGACACGGTCGGTCTTTGCCACGGCGTTCAGCATGGGGCCGAACAGATCGCCGAAGTGCTTGGCGCAAAGTCGCCTTCCGAACTCGACTATGTCTGCTCGGGCATCAACCACCAGACCTGGTTCGTCGATCTGCGCTTGAACGGCCGCAAGATCGGCAAGGACGAGCTCGTCGCAGCCTTCGAGGCGCATCCGGTCTTCTCGCAGCAGGAAAAGCTGCGCATCGACGTGCTGAAGCGCTTCGGGGTCTACTCGACAGAAAGCAACGGCCACCTGTCGGAATACCTGCCCTGGTATCGCAAGCGGCCGGATGAGATTACCAAGTGGATCGACATGTCCGACTGGATCCACGGCGAAACCGGCGGCTATCTGCGCCACTCCACCGAAACCCGCAACTGGTTCGAGACCGAGTTCCCGCAATTCCTGGAATCGGCATCCAAGCCGATCGATCCGGCCAAGCGTTCGAACGAGCATGCGAGCCATATCCTCGAGGCCCTGGAAACGGGGCGTGTCTACCGCGGCCACTTCAACCTCAAGAACAATGGGGTGATCACCAACCTGCCGTCGGATGCGATCATAGAATCGCCCGGCTTCGTCGATCGCTTCGGCATCAACATGGTCTCCGGCATCACCATTCCGGAAGCCTGCGCTGCCACCTGCATTGCGTCGATCAACGTGCAGCGCATGTCGGTACATGCAGCCATCAGCGGTGATATCGACCTCCTGAAGCTTGCCGTGCTGCATGACCCGCTGGTCGGGGCTGTCGCAACCCCAGAAGAGGTCTGGCAGATGGTCGACGAAATGGTCATCGCCCAGGCGCGCTGGTTGCCGCAATATGCTGATGCGGTTCCCGCCGCCAAGGAGCGGCTGGCGAAATCGACCGTCAAGACCCGCGAGTGGGCCGGGGCGGCTCGCCGCAACGTGCGCTCGATTGACGAGTTGCGTGCCGAAAAGGCGGCGCTCAAGCAGGCCGTCTGAGTTCCCCGGAGAACGGGTGGCGATGGGGCTCCGGGAGGGACCCCATCGCCGCAAGCCCGTCGCCGGGTCGTTTGAGGAGAACCGGGGCAGCCGCAAGCGCCTCGAAACAAAAAGGGAGAGACGATGAGAAATTACCGCAACCTTGGCATCCTTGCCGGACTGGCGCTGAGCGTCTCGGTCTCGGCTTTGAGCGCCTATGCTTCCGAGCCGACAGCACCGCCTGTTCCGCCGCAGTTCCCGGCGGAAGGCAAGATCAAATACGTCGCGAGAGATTCGATCGAAGAGTTCAAGGCGCTGCCTGAATATCACGAGCCAGACTGGGTGACGAAGAAATTTGTCGGTACCGGCAAGCTGCCGCCCGTCAAGGATCGCCTGCCCAAGGAACCTCTTGTCTTCAAGACGGGAAACATGGTGGATGGCCCCGGCGTCTACGGCGACACTCTTCGGCACGTCATCGGCGGCCGGCCAGAAGGCTGGAACTATGGTGCTGGCCAGACACAGGGCTGGGGCGGCATCGATATCGGCCTTTCCGAATGCCTGACGCGCACCGCACCACTCTTCCAGGTTCAGGCAAAGGACACCGAGCCGCTTCCGAACCTCGCCAAGAGCTGGGATTGGTCCGAGGACGGCCACAAGCTGACCATGCACCTGATCGAAGGCGCGAAATGGTCGGATGGCGTGCCCTTCAACGCTGACGACATTATGTTCTATTGGGACGATGAGGTCATCGACCCGAATGTCTCGCCGCTCGGCGGCGGCGCATCGCCGGAAGCCTTCGGTGTCGGAACGACGCTGAAGAAGATCGACGATTACACCGTCGAATGGACCTTCAAGGACGCCTTCCCGAAGCAATATCTCTATACGATGTCCTACCCGAGCTTCTGCCCCGGTCCGGCGCATATCCTGAAGCCGCAGCATCCGAAGTACTCGAAAAACACCTACGACCAGTTCAAGAATGCCTTCCCTCCGGAATTCATGAACATACCCGTCATGGGTGCATGGGTGCCGGTCGAGTACCGCCCGGATGACATCATCGTGCTGCGCCGTAATCCCTATTACTGGAAGGTCGACGAGAAGGGCAACCAACTGCCTTACCTCAACGAGCTGCACTACAAGCTGTCGACCTGGGCCGACCGTGACGTGCAGGCAGTTGCCGGTTCCGGCGACTTTTCCAACCTGGAGCAGCCCGAAAACTTCGTGGCGTCGCTGAAGCGCGCTGCCGAAAAGACGGCACCGGCGCGTCTGGCCTTCGGACCGCGCCTGATCGGCTACAATATGCGCATGAACCTGTCTGCCAACGGCTGGGGCGATCCCGATGCCCGCGGTCAGGCGATCCGTGAACTGAACCGCAATGAAGACTTCCGCAAGGCGATCACCATGGGTCTCGACCGCAAGGCGATCGGTGACTCGCTCGTCAAGGGTCCGTTCACGGCGATTTATCCCGGTGGCCTGTCGTCGGGCACAAGCTTCTACGATCGCAAGTCCGTCGTCTACTATCCTTTCGACCTCAAGGGTGCCAAGGAACTGCTTGCCAAGGTTGGCTTGAAGGACACGGATGGTGACGGCTTCGTCAATTTCCCCGCCGGCACCGAAGGCGGCAAGAACGTTGAGATCGTCCTTCTCGTCAACAACCAGTATACGACCGACAAGAGCCTTGCCGAAGGCGTCGTCGGACAAATGGAAAAGCTTGGCTTGAAGGTCATCCTCAATGCTTTGGACGGTACAAAGCGTGACGATGCCCATTACAGCGGCCGCTTCGACTGGCTGATCCAGCGCAGCTCGCCGGAGCTTGCATCAGTGGTGCAAAATACCGAGCAGCTTGCGCCCGTGGGCCCACGTACGAGCTGGCAGCATCGCGCTGGCACCGACGGCAAGGTTGACCTGATGCCCTACGAAGAAAAGCTCGTGGACATCGTCACGAAGTTCCAGACGAGCCAGGACAACAACGAGCGTGTCGATCTTATGAAGCAGTACCAGAAGGTAGCGACCGAGAATGTCGATACGGTCGGGCTCACGGAATATCCAGGTGCGCTGATCATCAACAAGCGCTTCTCGAACGTGCCGGAAGGGACCCCGATCTTCATGTTCAATTGGGCCGAAGACTCCGTCATCCGCGAACGTCTGTGGGTGGCTGCCGACAAGCAGGGCAAGTACGAGCTGTTCCCCGAGCAGCTGCCTGGCAAGCCCGGTGACAAGGGCCCGGTCAACTAAGAGTTCCCTCCCAACCGAGGACTCCGGTCGCGCGTGAAGCGCGGCCGGGCAACGTCAACAAGCCGGCCGCACCGACAGGCGCGACTGGCGGCAAGGAGAGCGAACCGTCCGATGTTACGATTCCTGCTCGTGCGCATAGCCTCTGCGATACCCGTCCTCATCATTTTGAGCGTCGTGACCTTCGCGATCATCCAGGCGCCGCCCGGTGACTATGCCGACTACATCCGTTCGCAGCTGATCAATCAGAGTGGGGCCTCTTTTGCCCAGGCTGAGGAACAGGCTCAAGCCTATCGCGTCGAGCATGGCCTCGATCAGCCGATGGTCGTCCAGTATTTCAACTGGATCAAGGGTATCGTGACCAAAGGCGATTTCGGCTACAGCATGTTCTATAACAAACCGGTTGCCGATGTGGTCAGCGAACGCCTGCCGCGCACTCTGGCGCTTGCCCTGGTTTGCCACATCTTCGCATCCGTGCTTGGCATCGGTTTTGGTATCTGGGCGGCAACCCGACAATATTCCTGGATCGACACCCTGCTCTCGGGCGTCTCCTTCCTCGGCATGACGGTGCCGCGCTTCCTGATGGCGCTGATCATCGTCTACCTGCTCGTGTTCCAGTTCAACGTCTCGGAGATCGGCAGCTTCTTCTCGCCGCAGTATGGCGGAGCGCCCTGGTCCTGGGCGAAATTCGTCGATCTCGTCAGCCACGTGTGGCCAGTCGTCGCCATCGCCACCTTCGGCGGGCTCGCCTACAACATGCGCGTCATGCGCGGCAATCTGCTCGATACGCTGAATGCGCAATATGTTGAGACGGCCCGCGCCAAAGGTCTGTCCGGCGCCGCGGTCGTCATGCGTCATGCGGTGCCGAACGCGCTTCATCCACTCGTCATGTACCAGGGCGTCGTTCTTCCCTACATGCTGACCGGGGAAATCGAGACCGCGATCATCTTCTCGCTTCCAACCGTCGGACCGGCGATCGTCGGCTCCATGGCGATCGGCGACGTCTACGTGACGGCCACCTTCATGATGGTGCTCTCTGCCACACTGATCGTCGGCAACATCATCGCCGACATGCTGCTTGCCATGCTGGACCCACGCGTCCGCCAGTACGGAGGAGCCTGATATGCTCGCCTTCGATTCCGCTCCCCCGCCGCCGCATGAAGAAGCCGTCAACAATGCGCCGCACGGCAATGAGAGCTACCTGGCGCTCGTCTGGCGGCGGTTAAGACGCTCCTGGACGGGAGTGATGGGCCTCGTCCTCGTTGGCTTGTTGCTCATCATGGCGATCTTTGCCGATTTCTTTGCGCCCATGGACCCGAAGGCCACCGATGTTGGCTTTGCGCCGCCGCAGGTCATGAGCTTCCATGACAGGGACGGCAATCTCACCTATCCGCCGCGTGTCTATGCGCTTGGTGAATCCGAAGAGCTCGATCCCGTCACCTTCCAGCCAATCGTCGGCCCTGACTACGACAATCCGCGCCTCCTCGGCTTTTTCGTGAAGGGTGCGGAATACAGGCTCTTTGGTCTCATCCCGGCGAGCCGCCACTTCTTCGGTTCAGTGGACGGCCAGCCGGTGCACTTTCTCGGAACCGACAAGTTCGGCCGTGACGTCCTCTCACGCGCCATCATCGGTTCGCGCATTTCACTGACGATCGCGCTTACCGTCGTCTTCATCGTGACGATGATCGGCACGACGGTCGGCATGGTATCAGGCTATTTCGGCGGCACCTTCGACACCTGGGTTCAGCGCTTCGTCGAAGTGGTGCTCGCCTTCCCGCAGCTGCCTCTTTATCTCGCCCTGACCTCACTGATCCCGGTGACGGCGCCGACCAATGTCTTCCTCGGCTTCGTGATCATCGTCATGTCGGCGCTCGGCTGGGCACAGATGTCGCGCGAAGTGCGCGGCAAGACACTGGCGCTCGCCCGCATCGATTATGTGCGTGCCGCCATGGCGGTTGGCGCCACCGACCGGCGCATCATCTTCCAGCACATATTCCCGAACGTGATGAGCCACGTCATCGTCGCTGTCACGCTGCATATCCCGAGCGTCGTGCTGCTCGAGTCCTTCCTCGGCTTCCTTGGTTTTGCCGTGAAGCCGCCGCTGATCTCCTGGGGCCTGATGCTGCAGGACACCGCGAATTACTCGGTGATCGGTACCTATCCCTGGATCCTGGCGCCCGTCGGTTTCGTGCTGATCACCGTCTTTGCCTTCAATGCGCTGGGCGATGGTCTGCGCGACGCCGTCGATCCTTATTGAGGTGAAGAACATGGCCCTTGCACTCGTCAACTCCTTCGCCCCGCCCGTTCGCCTCGATCACGAGGGCCGCACTGAAAGCCCGATCATCGACGCCCGCAACATCGCCGTGAATTTCAAGGTCGAGCATGGCACGGTCGAGGCCGTGAAGGATATCTCCTTTCAGCTTTATCGTGGCGAAACGATTGCGATCGTCGGTGAATCCGGTTCGGGTAAATCCGTGACGGCCCGCACCGTCATGGGGCTGTTATCCAAGCGGGCGGTGGTCGCGCCGAAATCGACCGTCGAATATGACGGTGCCAATATCCTTCAGTTTTCCGAGCGCCAACGCCGCAAGCTACGCGGTGACCGTATCTCGATGATCTTTCAGGAACCGATGAGCTCGTTGAACCCGATCTACACGATCGGGAGCCAGATCGTCGAGGCAATCCGTGTTCATCGCAGGATGAGCAAGAAGCAGGCGCAAGCCCGCGCCTTGGAACTGCTGAAGCACGTTCAGATCCCGGATCCGGAGGCACGGCTCAACCAGTATCCGCATCAGCTTTCCGGCGGCCAGCGTCAGCGCGTGATGATCGCCATGGCACTTGCCAACGACCCCGATGTGCTGATCGCCGACGAACCGACCACGGCGCTCGACGTTACTGTGCAGGCACAGATCCTCAACCTCATCCGCAACCTCCAGCAAGAGCTGCGCATGGCGGTGATCCTGATCACCCACGACCTGACGGTGGTGCGGCAGTTCTCCGACTATGTCTACGTGATGCAGCATGGCGAGATGCGCGAACACAACACCACGGAAAAGCTCTTTGCCAATCCTCAGCATGCCTATACCAAGCACCTCCTCGGCTCCGAGCCTCGCGGTCAGGCCATTCCACTGCCGGAAGGATCGGATGTCATCCTGGAGGCCAGGGACGTGCGCGTCTCCTTCATGATGCGCCACGGCAGCTTCTTCAAACCACAGTTGAAGGAACTCGTTGCCGTCGATAGCCTGAACCTCACGCTTCGTCGCCATGAGACGCTGGGTCTGGTCGGCGAATCCGGTTCCGGCAAGACCACGTTCGGCCAGGCACTGCTCAGGCTGAACGATCCGGATGGTGGCGAAATCTTCTTCGACAAGCTGCCGATTCATGGCAAGTCGCGTTCGCAAATGCGACCGCTACGCTCGCGCATGCAGGTCGTCTTTCAGGATCCGTTCTCCTCGCTCAATCCGCGCATGACGATCGGGCAGATCATCGAAGAAGGGCTTGTCGTCAACAAGCTCGGTGCAACCAAGGCCGAACGGCTCGATCGCGTCCGCCAGGCGCTGATTGCGGCGGGCATGCCCGGCAATATCCTATCTCGCTTTCCGCACGAATTTTCCGGCGGCCAGCGTCAGCGAATCGCCATTGCCCGCGCCATCGCGCTCGAGCCGGAATTCATCCTGCTCGACGAGCCGACCTCGGCGCTCGATCTGTCGGTCCAGGCGCAGATCATCGAACTGCTGCGCAGGCTGCAGGACGAACGGGGTCTCAGCTACCTCTTCATTTCGCACGATCTCAAGGTCGTGCGTGCCCTCTGCCACCGGGTGATTGTCATGCAGAATGGCAAGATCATGGAAGAGGGACCCGTCAACGACGTTCTCACCAATCCCAAGACCGCCTACACGGAACGGCTCGTCAAAGCCGCTTTCGAGGTCGCCTGATTGCACATGCCGGAGGTTATAATGGCAAGAAATCCCAAGATCACATTCATCGGCGCTGGCTCCACTGTCTTCATGAAGAACATCATCGGCGACGTGCTGCAGCGCCAGGCGCTGTCGGGTGCGACGATCGCACTGATGGACATCAATCCGCAGCGGCTTGACGAAAGCGCCATCGTCGTCAACAAGCTGATCTCGACGCTTGGGGCAAAGGCGAAGGCCGAGACCTATTCGGACCAGCGCAAGGCGCTTGCCGGTGCCGACTTCGTGGTCGTCGCCTTCCAGATCGGCGGCTACGAACCCTGCACCGTTACCGATTTCGAGATCCCGAAGAACTACGGCCTGCGCCAGACGATCGCCGACACGCTCGGCGTCGGCGGCATCATGCGCGGCCTTCGCACCGTGCCGCATCTGTGGAAGATCTGCGAGGACATGCTTGCCGTCTGCCCTGAGGCGATCATGCTGCAATATGTCAATCCAATGGCGATCAACACATGGGCGATTGCGCAGAAGTATCCTGATATCAAGCAGGTCGGCCTTTGCCACTCGGTGCAGGGCACTGCGATGGAACTGGCGCACGACCTCGACATTCCCTACGAGGACATCCGTTACCGTTCCGCCGGCATCAACCACATGGCCTTCTACTTGAAGTTCGAACATCGCCAGCCGGATGGTTCCTACAAGGATCTTTATCCAGATCTGGTGCGCGCCTATCGCGACGGCCGCGCGCCGAAACCCGGCTGGAACCCGCGCTGCCCGAACAAGGTGCGCTACGAGATGTTGACGCGGCTTGGCTATTTCGTCACCGAGAGCTCGGAGCATTTTGCCGAGTACACGCCGTACTTCATCAAGGACGGGCGCGAGGATCTGATCGAGAAGTTCGGCATTCCGCTCGATGAATATCCAAAGCGCTGCATCGAACAGATCGAGCGCTGGAAGGGGCAGGCGGAAGCCTATCGTTCGGCCGACAAGATCGAGGTCAAGCAGTCGAAGGAATATGCCTCCTCGATCATCAACTCGGTCTGGACCGGCGAGCCCTCGGTGATCTATGGCAACGTCCGCAACAATGGCTGCATCACCTCGCTGCCCTACAACTGCGCCGCCGAAGTGCCGTGCCTGGTCGACGCGTCGGGCATCCAGCCAACCTTTATCGGCGACCTGCCGCCGCAGCTGACGGCGCTCATGCGCACCAACATCAACGTCCAGGAACTGACGGTCCAGGCGCTGATGACCGAGAACCGCGAGCATATCTACCACGCCGCAATGATGGACCCGCACACCGCAGCCGAACTCGACCTCGACCAGATCTGGTCCATGGTGGACGATCTGCTCGCCGCCCACGGCGACTGGTTGCCGGCATGGGCACGCACCGGCAAAAAGGTTCAGGCCGCCTGACCATCTCTCTCCCGGTCACGGCCCCAAGAGGTCCCGCGGCATCGTCGCGGGACTTTTGACGTCCGGGCGTCCCAGCGCTCAACGACCGTTGGTTCGCCGCGCAATTGATTAAATCAATATCTCTGATATAGAACGAGATTGTGCATTCTTAATCTTTGCCGATCGGAACCCCATGAGCCGCAATTTTCTTGTCGTCGACCCCGAAGAAGGTATGCCCATTCTCAAGGGCCTAGCCTCGCCGGCGCGGGTGGCGGTGCTGAAGCTTTTGCATGAGAAGGGGGCGCTTAACGTCAACGAAATCGCTGATATCCTTGATCTGCCGCAGTCCAGCGTCTCGACCAACGTGCAGATGCTGGAAGAGGCGGGGCTGATCCACACGGAAACCCTAAAGGCCCGCAAGGGCAATCAGAAGGTCTGCCGTAGCGTTTACGATGAAATCCTCGTCGTCTTCAAGAATGAAATCAAGGAAACCGAACCGGACGGGATCGAGGTGTCGATGCCGCTCGGGCTATATACGAGCTTCGAGGTGACGGCGCCTTGCGGGCTCTGTTCAGCCGATGGCATCATTGGGCTGCTCGATGTTCCCAATACCTTCCTTGATCCGGACCGCATGAAGACCGGGCTCATCTGGTTCACGCGGGGCTATGTCGAGTATCAGTTTCCCAACAATGCGCGACTGACGAATACCAGCATTCGTGAGATCGAATTCGTCATGGAGTTGAGCTCCGAAGTTCCTGGCACCAGTGCCGACTGGCCCTCCGACATCACGCTTTCGGTCAATGGTGCCGAGATTGGAACTTGGACATCTCCCGGCGATTTTGGCGACAAACGCGGGGTCTTCACCCCCGACTGGTGGAAGCTGAAGGGCTCACAATACGGCAAGCTGAAGAACTTTCGCATCAATGACGAGGGCGCTTTCGTTGACGGTTTGCGCATCTCCAACACGACGCTGAACGCTCTCAGACTATCGGAACATCATTCGATCCGGCTGCGCATCGGCGTCCACGACGACGCCAAACATCCGGGCGGCATCAACATCTTTGGCCGTGGCTTTGGCAACTACGATCAGGACATCGTGATGCGTCTCAAGACGCGGTGAACCTATTCGATTTTGTGCATTTTACGCTTGACCGCGCATCAGGCTTCCGCTTTATTCATCTTAAATTGTGATACAAATCACAAATAGCGATATAGTGGAGGATAGCATGAAGGCCGCGGTCACAGCGCACAGCAAATACACGATCTCTGACATCGATCCGCGCCTCTATGGTTCGTTCATCGAGCACCTCGGTCGCGCCGTCTACACCGGCATCTATGAACCCGACCACCCGACCGCCGACGAAAACGGCATGCGCAAGGACGTCATCGAGCTCGTTAAGGAGCTGAACGTCCCGATCGTACGTTATCCCGGCGGCAACTTCGTTTCTGCCTACAATTGGGAAGACGGCATCGGCCCGAAGGAGAGCCGCCCGACGCGCCTCGATCTTGCCTGGCATACCTGCGAAAGCAACAAGGTCGGCATCCATGAATTCGCCGATTGGTGCACCGCGGCCAACACCGAGATGATGCTTGCCGTCAACCTCGGCTCGCGTGGCCTCGATGAGGCGCGCAACTTCCTCGAATATGTCAATCATTCCGGCGGCAGCGAATGGAGCGACAAGCGCATCGCCAACGGCCGCGCCGAGCCTTGGGATGTCAAGCTATGGTGCCTCGGCAACGAGATGGACGGACCCTGGCAAATCGGCCACAAGACAGCCGACGAATATGGCCGGCTGGCGCATGAAACCGCCAAGGCCATGCGTGCCTTCGACAGCTCGCTCGAACTCGTCGTCTGCGGCTCGTCCAATGCTCATATGCCGACCTATCCGGAATGGGAAGCGACCGTCCTCGATCATACCTACAACGAGGTCGATTACATCTCGCTCCACATGTATTTCGAAAACCGCGCCAAGAACACGGCCAACTATCTCGCCCGCAGCATCGAACTCGACAATTACATCGGGACGGTCGCAGGTGTGATCGACTACATCAAGGCGAAGAAGCGCTCCTCCAAGAACGTCTACATCTCCTTCGATGAGTGGAATGTCTGGTATCACTCCAAGGAGCGCGACAAGGCGACACTCGCCGGTGCAAACGGCTGGCCGCATGCGCCGGCATTGCTGGAAGACGATTACAATTTCGAGGACGTTCTGCAGGTCGGCTGCATCCTCAATACCTTCATCAATCGTGCCGATGTCGTGAAGATCGCCTGCCTGGCGCAGCTCATCAACGTGATTGCGCCGATCATGACGGTTCCGGGTGGTCCGGCATGGCGCCAGACCATTTTCTATCCCTATTATTTCGCCTCCGTCTACGGACGCGGCACAGCGCTGAAGCTGATGGTCGACAGCCCGACCTACAGGGTCGACGACCTCGGTGACGTTCCCTACCTTGACGTCTCAGCCGTGCATGATGCCGACAAGAAGACGGTGACCTTCTTCATCGTCAACCGCCATGGCATCGAAACACTCGATCTCGACGTGAGCCTGCTCGAATTCGGCGCCTTGCGGGTCATCGACGATCAGGTCGTCTCTCATAGTGATCTTAACATCACCAACACCGCCGACGCGCCTGATAATGTGGTGGCGAAGGCGGTTACGGGGACGAGTGTCGTGGATGGCAAGCTCAGCGCGAGGATCGCGCCGCTCTCCTACCGGATGATCCGGCTTCGCGCCTAATTCAAACCCGTATTTCCGATACATATCAAAAGATATGTTGACAATCCAATTGTATGATTTAACGTCAGCGCACCGGTTTTGACGTGCCACTGGGAGGAAGAGATGGAAGCGAACGCTTCTGTTTTGGCACTATCACTGACTGAGGGCAGTCCGTTTCTCAAGGCGGGCGCATTCTCGGCAGAAACATGCCAGCCACGTTTTCATATCGGCTTTTCGGGTCCTGACTGCACAGGAGCAGTCGGATGACGGCCAATATCGAAATTCAGAATGTGAGCAAGCGATACGGCTCGATGAGCGTCCTTGATGGCTTGTCGCTGTCGATCAAGGCGAATGAGTTCATGGTCTTCCTCGGTCCATCCGGCTGCGGAAAGTCGACGCTACTGCGCATGATCGCAGGGCTGGAAAGCGTCGACGAGGGCACGATCTCGATCAATGGCGAGCGCATCGATACGCTGCCGCCTGGGCAGCGCGACATTGCCATGGTTTTCCAGTCCTACGCGCTCTATCCGCACATGACGGTGGCCGACAACATGGCCTTCGGACTACGCAACATCAACGTGTCTAGCGATGTGATCTCGGCACGCATTGCTGAAGCCGCCCGGATGCTGGAGATCAGCCACTTGCTCGAGCGCAAGCCGGGCCAGCTTTCCGGCGGTCAGCGCCAGCGCGTTGCCATCGGCCGCGCCATCGTCAAGGAACCGAAGGCGTTTCTCTTTGACGAGCCGCTGTCGAACCTTGATGCGGCGTTGCGCGTTCGTACCCGTGTCGAGCTCGCGCAGCTTCGCAATCGCGTCAGATCGACGATGATTTTCGTCACGCATGATCAGATCGAGGCGATGACGCTCGCCGACCGCATTGTCGTCATGAACAATCGTAAGATCGAGCAGATCGGCACGCCGATGGAGATCTATTCGCGTCCGGCAAGCCGCTTCGTCGCCACCTTCGTCGGATCCCCGACGATGAACTTCCTGTCGGCTGGCCTGTCGGAAGAGAACGGCTTCGTTCGCGCCAAGCTGGCTGATGGTAGCGAACTGCAGACAGCGATCCGTGCCAATGGGGTGAAGGCGGGCGAATATAGCCTCGGCATCCGCGCCGAAGCCGTCAAGCTTGCAAACGGCATCGCTGCGACGACGACTGGCAAGGTGGATGTACTCGAACGCCTTGGCGACCGCACGCTTCTCTATACCCGTCTCAAGGATGGCAGCGTCATCGTTGCCGAGGATATCGGCAACAGCCGCGTCGCGATCGGCGACGAGGTGGCACTGACGCTCGACGGGACGCGTACGCATCTCTTCGACGACGCCGGTCACGCCTGGCACAACGAGGAGGCTGGTCATGGCTGAGGCGGCACTTTCCTCCGCCCGGCCTGCTGCCGGCATCGCCGCCCGGCAGACGGTGCAGAATATCAATGCGCCGCTTTGGCGCAACACTCTCTTCGTCGCGCCCTACCTCTGCTTTTTCGTGACCCTGCTTGTCGTGCCACTGTTCTGGGGCATCTGGCTCAGCCTCCACAAGGCGGATGCCTTCGGCATCGGCCGGTTTGTCGGGATTGATAACTATGCCAGGCTCTTCAGGGACAAGATCTTCATCCAGGCGGTCGGAAATACCTTCTACTTCGTGCTTTTGACGGTCCCGACGCTCGCCATCATCGGCCTGCTTCTGGCGCTTGCCCTGAACCGCAAGACGAAGGTGGCAGCGGCGCTGCGCGCCGTCTATTTCTCGTCTTCCGTCTTGTCAGTGACGATCGTCACGCTGATATGGCGCATCGTCTTCATCGGCAATTTCGGCCTGCTTGCCACCATCTATGGCTGGTTCGGCCTGCCGGCCCCGGCCTTCCTCTCCAATCCGAACCTTGCGATGATCGGCATCGCGGTTGCGACCGTCTGGTGGTGCATCGGCCTGCCGATGATGCTGTTCCTGTCGGCACTGCAGCAGGTGCCGGCCGAAATCTATGAAGCCGCTGCCCTCGACAATGCCAGCCGCTGGGGCACGCTGTGGTACATCACGCTGCCATCGATCCGGCGCACCTTCGTGCTCGTGCTCATCATTCAGGTCGTGCTGCAGTTCCAACTGTTTGGCCAGGCGAAGCTGATGACACTCGGCGGCCCGAACAACGTGTCGAAGCCGATCGTGCTGTACATCTATGAAGCCGCCTTTACCAAGTGGGACCTCGGCCTCGGGGCCGCCGCCTCCGAAATTCTCTTCATACTGATCCTGATTGCTGCGATGGCGCAGTACTTCATTTCGCGCCGCAAAGGAGAGGAAGGATGAGTGCTGTTTCCGGTGGCAGCATGGTCGGTCGCTCGACCGGCGATCGCGTGATCCTCATCCTGGCAGTCGTCTGCGCGCTGATCATGATGGCGCCGGTGCTGTGGGTGATTGCGCTCTCGCTCAAGGACAACAAGGAACTGATGGCGGACATGAATTCCGTCTTCCGTGCGCCTTACACGATCAAAAACTATATCAATATCCTGGCGACTTCGTCGGTATTCCGCTGGATCTTGAACAGCGTCATCGTCGCCGGCGGCTTGACGATTTTCACACTGATCTTGTCGTCGCTTGCCGGCTACGGCTTCGCACGTCTGAACTTTCCGTTCCGCAACACGCTCTTCATCATCGTGTTGCTCGGCCTTGCGATCCCCGAGCAGGCGGTCCTCATCGCTCGCCACCAGATCTTCAGCTGGCTGAAGTTCCACAACACCTATCACGGGCTGATCCTCCCAGGATTGTCGGCGCCCTTCGGCGTGTTCTTAATGACGCAGTACTTCCGCGCCATCCCCAAGGAACTCGACGAGGCGGCGCTCTTGGACAATGCCAGCCGCTTCAAGATCTTCTGGAAAGTGCTCCTGCCGCTGACGGTTCCCGCCCAGGCAACGCTTGGTATCTTCACCTTCCTCGGCGCCTGGAACGATTACTTCTGGCCGCTGATCTCCGGCACGAAGAAGGAAATGTATACGCTGACGATCGGGATCGCTTCATCGCAGACCAACTTTGCACAGTCGGAAGGTCTCGGCTTCCTGATGTCGCAGGCGGTCTTTGCCGGCGCCCCGGTCCTCATTCTCTACCTGTTCTTCCAGAAATACATCGTGACGGCAGTGTCTGGCGCCGCCGTGCGCTGACGCTGACCTTGCGATGACGTCGCAACCGGCTCCCGGGGAGGGGGCTTAGCCAAGGGTCGAAGACCCAATGAGGAGGAGATGGAAATGACGCATACCTTGAGAAAATACATGCTGGCGGCGGCCTCGGTGATTGCCCTTGCCGGCACAAGCCCGGCTTATGCTGCCACCGAACTCACCGTGCAGCGCTTCTTCGGCGCCTGCGATGCAGATTTCGGCACCAATACCGACGTCAGCAAGGCGGTCGGCGAATGCGGCATCATCACCTCGCTCATCAACAAGTTCAACGCGGACAATCCGGATGTGCATGTGACGGTGACGACCGTCGAATGGCCGGGCTACGATCAGCTGACGGCGCAGTTCGCCGCCGGCGATCCGCCTGACATTGTCACCGTCCACCAGTCGGTGCTTGCCGATTATCAGTCCAAGGGCCTGCTGATGCCACTCGACGACGTGCTGAAGTCTGTTGGTGTCGCCTCCACCGACTTTACCGACGCCAGCTTGAACGGCGTCACCAAGGACGGCAAGATCTACGGCCTGCCGATCGACAGCTGGACCATGCTGTACCACATTAACATGGACCTCTTCAAAAAGGCCGATCTGGTCAATCCCGACGGCACGCCGAAGTTGCCGACCAGCGTCGATGAGCTCTTGGCGCAGGCCAAGCAGTTCAAGGAAAAGACCGGCAAGCCTTACTTCGTCCAGAACCTGGCGAATGAAGTCGCGCTCTATACCCGCAATCTCTATACGTATCTGTTCCAGCAGGATTCCAACTTCTTTGCCGATCCGAAGCAGGTCAAGATCAATACGCCCGAGGCCAAGAATGTCCTCGAGATGTACAAGGCGATCTACGACAACGGCTACACCACCAAGGATCTGGACTATGCAGCCGGCATCAATGCCTTTCTCGCAGGCGAGGGCGGTGTTCACCTGAACGGCACCTGGGTCATCGGTGACTACACGGCATCGTCCGAAAAGTCCGGTACCGCGCTCAACGCCGGCGGCTATGCAGTCTATCCCTATCCGCAGCTCTTCCCGGGCAAGAAGGCGCAATACGCCGACGGCCACAGCTGGGCCGTCTCGCAAAAGGACCGATCCGAGGATGAGACCGCGGCCATCGGGAAGTTCTTGAAGTTTTTCCATGACAACGATTTCGACTGGTCGCGCACCGGCCATTTGCCAGCTGTCAAGGCGGTGTTGGATTCCGATCAGTTCAAGGCCCTGCCGCATCGCGACACGATTTCGGCGATCGCCACGCTCGGCACGCCGCTTCCGTCTACCGTCCAGCGCCAGTTCGCGATCCAGGACATTATTGGCCAGGAAATGAGCGCGGCGATCACCGGCCAGAAGGAGATCGATGCGGCCCTTACCGACATGGAACAGCGCATCAACGAGCTGCTCGCCAACATCTGAGGCTCACACTCTCTCCCGAGCCTGAGAGCAGATGCCCGCCGCCGGTCTCGCGGCGGGCATTTTCGGTTACGTGGCTCGCCGTGAAAACATTGACCGTCTCAGCGCCGTCGTTTGGCGCCATCGAAGAAGAGCAGCAGCAAAAGACCCGAGAGGCCCGCCACAGCACCGATGATTGCCGTTCCGGAATAGCCGCTGACGCCGGTGCCGATCGCAAACAGAAGCGCGCTCAGTCCCGCACTCAGGAAAATGTTGACGGATATCAGCGCACTGCCGAGACCCGGCCGCTCGGCTATCAGATCCTGCAGATAGGTGATTGGGATGCTGATGAGGGCCGCGGCGCCGATTCCACTGATGAGGGTCAAGGCATAGACATGCCACGGCGCGGAGGCAAAGCCGAGCAACACGAGGTACACAACGTAGATGATCGTGCCGATCGCCAGGGCCGCGACGTGGTTCATGATCCGTTGGACACGCCCCCAGACGACGATAAAGACCACTTCGAGGAAAGCGACGATGCCGACCAGGATCCCGACATCGCCGACCGTGCCGTGCGCGGATCCAGTCACGATCAGCGGCAGGATGGCGCCGTTCACGTGAAGAGTACTGCTGATCAGCGACACTGCAATCACGCGGATGAAGACGCGCGGCGAGATGACTTCTGCAAGCGCGGCGAGATAGGAAAGATGGCGCGTTGCCGCCTTGTCGGTGCCGCTTTGGCGCGGCAGGAATGCCGCGATCAGGCCAAGACACACCATGCAGGCGAGGGTGGCCAAGAGATAGGCCGGCAGCATGCTGGTCGAGCGCGCCAGGAGGACACCGACAAACCCGGGCACGAGCACCCAGGAAAGCGAGATCATCGCCCTCACGCCTGAGTTGACCGTGGCAACATCACCCCGCGGCATGCCGATGGTGGTCGCGCGCACATTGGCGAAGAGCAAGGAATTCAGTGCGTTATAGATCGGCAGCAGCACTAGCGCACTGAAGATGAACGTTGCCTGCGCGGGAAAGAGATAGACCGCGCCGTAACCGAAGATGCCAAAAACGGCAACCGAAAGCATCAGCGGACGATAGTCGCCAAGTCGGTCGGCAAGATTGCCAAGCAGGATGCTGATGGTGACGTTGACGGCTGCAGCTGCGAATATCAGCGCCGAGTACAGGCTGTTGCTCAAACCGAGTTCGCGAATGCCAATGACGGATTGATATGGCGAGGTCGCCGCCCCCGCAAAGCCAAAGGCGAAGATCGCAAGCATGCTGACCCGGATTGTCGGGTTGCGGAATACATCAGGCAGGAATCGGGTCATGATTGGGATCAGGGTGGCAAACACCCGGTGGTGCGGATGAAGGGCGCCTTAGCAGGTTCGGCGCAACGCCGAAACCTGCCGGGACAAAAAATCAGTCTTGCCAGCGCGCAGAAAGGCGCGCCCGCGGTGCGTAGTCAAAGTCGCGATCGAACGGGAAGGCCGGTCGGGTGCGTCGCCTGCTGACCAGACCTTCGATATCCTGGTTGACGACGCCCTGCGTCAAAGCCATCAGGTTCGGATTGGCAATTGGCGCCAGCTCCGGAGAAAGATAGCCGGACTTCACCACCAGCATGCGCACCGATTTCGGATCGAGGCCAAGGCGTGTGAAATCGGTGATATTGTGATAGGGGCGCCGTCGCGCTGCGAGCACGACCGTAATGCCTGAAGTCCTCACCACTGCCTGGCGCTCGGCCGCAGCGCCAGGGTCGTCGAGGAAGACGACATCGGCTTCAATGTGGACAGGCACGCTCGACGGGTCGAGGGTTGCGCCGATGTCCAGCTCGATCCTTGCGCCCTTGCCGACGGCAAAGCATGCCGCGACGGCCGGCCGGTCGACAATGCCGGCAAGCAGCGCTCCGTCAAATCTACGGGCCAGCAATGCCTTGAGGACGTCAGCCCGATCGCCAACGCCGCCGCCGGTCGGATTGTCAGCAGAATCGGCAAGGACCACGGGCGCCGTCGACGCGTTCTCGGCAATGTCGAGCATGGCGTCAAGCACACCGGTCACTGGACCAAAGGCGAAGTCATCGCGCGCATTCCAGTAAGAAAGCGCGATCTCTTCTGCAGCTTGCGCTGCCGCCCGCTTGTCGGTCGCTGTGACGATCGCGCAGGCAGTCGCCCGAGGCTCGTCCGCCCACACATAGCCGATCATCAGATTGGCATCGAGGATGCCGTCACGCTGATCGACGTCGGGCAACATCCCGTAGAGGCGCTTTGCAGGCTCGACCTCGGTTGATGTTCGCTCCCCCGGCCAGAGAACGGGCACTGGCGCCCAAGCTACACCCGGCCGCTTGCCTGTCCTCAAGGCGTCGACCAGCATCGACCAGGCACGCACCATCGTATCCCGAACATCGATATGCGGGGCGGTGCGATAGGCCGCGAATATGTCGAGTTGGTCGACGATCTTCTGGCTGACATTGCCGTGCAGATCGTAGCTTGCTGCGATCATGCAGTCCGGACCAACGACCAAACGGGCGGCCGCAATCCAGTCTCCCTCGGCGTCGTCCATTCCCTCGACATTGATGGCGCCATGCATGGCAAGGTAGAGACCGTCGACTGGCAAGGCACCTTGCAGACGATCGAGAAACTCCGCCTTGAATGTCTCGTAGGCGGCCCGTGACACCGGGCCACCGGGCACTGCGCGTGCATGCAGAAGCGGAAGATGCTCAATCTCGTGCGCATTGAGAAAGCTGAAATAGTCCGAGCCAAGAAGGTCCTCTGCGCGAAGGACGCGGAAATCCTCGATTGTCATTAGCACCGGCGAATAAGTGCTGCATTCCGTGTGAATTCCGCCGACCGCGATCCGCATCGCCGACCTCACAGTTTCGGGCTCAGGGGCACGATTGCGGCGAAGCGATGCCAGTCCTTCATCGCCCGCGGCGTCCATGCGGCTTCCGCAATCGCAGGAAGGCGGGGGAAGACCAGCCGGTTGAAATAGCCGCGCGACAGGAAGTGCTCCGACCAGATGCAGGCCTGGACACCCTTCATCTTGTCCTTCAATTCCTCCGGAAAGTCGCCCTCCGCCTCATAGGCATAGGTGTGGGCCGGGGGCACGGTTCCGGCCCAGCTTGCGCCCGGCTCCTGAAACGCTTCCGCTTGGACCATATCGAGGTAATAGGCCTGGCCAGGGGTCATGACGACCTCGTAGCCTTGCTTGGCAAGATCGATGCCAACCTGCGGGTTCTCCCACGCCATGAGCAGCGTGTCCCTGGCGGCAACACCGCCGCCATGCGCCACCTCGTTCCAGCCCGCCAGCTTGCGGCCGCGCGCCGTCAGCATTTCCTTGACGCGCTTCAAGAAATAGGACTGCAACGCGAACGTGCCCGAAATTCCCTCCTTCTCCATCAGCGTCTTGGCAAGCGGAGACGCAAGCCACGAGCCATTCGCCACCTCATCGCCACCGATGTGCAGGTAGGACGAGGGGAAAAGTTCGACCATCTCGTCGAATAGTTTCTCGAGGAATTCATAGGTCAGTGGCACCGCCGGATTGAGGGCATTGTTCGGATATCCTTGCACCGAATGGTAGCTCTCCGGCGCCTCCTGGCCGTCTGCCAGATCAGGCAGCGCCGTCAAGGTCGCCGTGCTGTGGCCTGGAATATCGATCTCGGGGATGATCTCGACACTCAATTTCGCCGCGTGAGCGACGATCTCACGCACATCGTCCTGAGAGTAAAAGCCGCCAACCGGTTCGGCACTGTTGCCGAGTTGCGGCAGGAGTGGCTCATCGGGACCGCGCAGGCAGCCTGTTGCCGTCAATTCCGGATACGCCTTGATCTCAAGGCGCCATGCCTCGTCGTCGGTCAGATGCCAATGGAAGATGTTGAGCTTCAACCAAGCGAGGATGTCGATCAGCCGCTTGATATCAGCTGTCGGATAGAACTGCCGCGAAACGTCGAGATGGCAGCCCCGCCAGCCATATCGGGGCCTGTCCGAAATCGAGCCGGCAACGGGGAAGCAAAACGTCTGCGGCTGACTGCGGGCGCCGTGCAGCAGCTGCGCAAGCGACGTCAGTCCATATTGGCGCCCGGCCGCATCAGCAAAGGACAATGTGATCTGCGAGGCAAAGAAGGCGAGCGTGTAGCCTTCCGGGGCGATCGTCGCGTCAACCAAGAATTGCAGGGCCCGGCCCTGCGGCGAGGCGACGAGATTGAAGGGCGTATGATCGCTTTCGAAGAGGCGCCGGCAGAGCGAAAGGACAGTCGAGACGGCACGCAGGTCGTCTCCCGATGATCCTTCCGCCGGATAGAGAACAACGGGAAAGTCATCACCTGGTTTGGCATCGATCTCTGCCGGCCAGGGCTGCAGCGAGAATGGAAGCTCGAGCCTGCCTTCCGGCAGAAGTACCGGCGGCGGTTCGTTGACGCGGCCTTCGAGGAGCAGATCGGAAACACCAATCGTCACATGCTTCCCATCCGCCAACGTCACGTAAGCTGACTTTGCGCCATCCGTGCAGTGGCGAGCGGGCCTGTGAAGGCCGCTGACGGTGAAGGTCCAGCTTTTGCCGGGTTCGAGGGAAAAGCCTTTTGGCGGAGCAAACTCATGGAAATTGGCATTGCGGCGCAGAAACGTTGCGTTCTCGCAGGCCTTCGGGTCGATGACGCGCGTCAGCGACGTATAGACCAGCGTAAAACCGGAAAGCGCGACGTCGCAGAGATTGAAAAGGGAAAAGGTAAAGCGGCCGTTCGGGCCGCCAAGAGGATGCCACGAGCTCTCCAGGCGATAAGGCGCCACAGTCATATCTGTTCCTCTCTAAGCGTGTCTTTCAATAGTGCTCGGACTGCGAAAAAGTGCGGGCAAGTTCCGCCTGGCCGGCGGTCAGACCACAATCCACCGGCAGGCAGACGCCGGTGATGGCCGCAGCCTGCGGTCCGGCCAGAAATGCGACGGCATTTGCAACATCCGCGGGGTCGACGACGCGCTGCAGCGGATACCAGCGGCGAGCTTCCTCGAAGACGTTCGGGTTGGCGGCAGCGCGCGCCTCCCATGCCTGCGTGCGCACCGTGCCGGGCGCAACAGCATTCGAACGAATACCGAACTTGCCATATTCCACCGCCACCAGTTTGGTGAGATGAAGCAGTCCCGCTTTTGCAGCGCTATAGGCCGGGTGGCCGAAGACGTTCATGCCATTGACGGATGCGATGTTGACGACAGAGCCTTTCGACGCCGCGAGCAGATCCTCCACGGCCCGGAAGCACAGGAAGGCAGCCTCGAGATTGAGGGCATTGTCCATGCGCCAGATTTCCGGGGTCGTATCATGCAGGCTGACGGCGCGCGCTGCACCGGCATTGTTGACCAGCGTCCTGACGGAACCGAGCGAGGCGGCCCGCTTTGCCATTTCGGCGACGCTTGTTTCGCTGGTCACATCGCAGCCGTAGGCGACAAAACGATCGGCCGAGCCCAGCGCGCGTGCCGCCTTCTCGGCGGCGGCAACGTCGATGTCGACCAAAAGTATGATGTCGTGATCCTGTGCCAGGCGCCCAGCAATGGTGCGCCCTATATCGCCCGCAGCACCGGTCACGATCGCTACCGTCTGTGTCATTGCGCATCCCCTTTTGGCATGGAATTCTCTAGTCCCCGAGCAATTGCCGGTCATCGCCATCGCGGTGGGCGACAAGCTGCTGCTTGATGCGGCGCAGGACCACTGCCGCCTTTGGCTGGATCGCGTAGGCAACAAGGCTGGCGAGAATATCGATGGCCGCCAGATAGGCGATGCGCGTCGAGGTCGGCCGGAAGATATTGTTTCCTTCCTGCAGATCGATCGGCACGACGATCTCTGCCACTTGCGCGACCGGGCTACTACTCTGGGTGAGCGCGATCGTCGTCACGCTGGACGCGCGCGCCAGGGTGAAGGCGCGCACGAGCTCGGCGTTGCGCCCGCTAAAGGAGGAACCAATCAGCACGTCGGTCGGTTTGGCGGCGGCGGCCATCATCAACTGCATGCCGTGATCGGAACTTGCAGTCACATGCAGGCCGAAGCGAAACAGACGGTTCTGCAATTCGTTGGCAATCATCGACGAATTGCCGCCGGAGCCGAAGGCATAAATCATGTCGGCGCGCGAAAGCCGCTCGGCCGCAAGCTCGATTGCCGCAAGGTCAAGGGAACGATGAAGCAGGAAAAGCGCGTTCTGCGCCTTGGTGATGATATCCTGCGCGACATCCCCCGGATTGGTGCTTTTCGGCTCCGGTTTCAGGTAGCGCATCCCGACATAGGCTGTCCTGGCGAGCTGCACCTTGAAATCGGAAAAGCTCTCGCAACCGAGCCGGCGGCAGAAGCGGGTGACCGTGGGCGGTGATACATCTGCTTTTTCGGCAAGCTCGATGATCGAGGCATTCACCGCAAACTCGAAGTCGTTGAGAAGGATGTCGGCGATACGGTTTTCCGAGGGCGAAAGCCGGGCCTTTTCTTCCTGCAGTGTCGAGAAAATATCCATCCCACCCGCCGTCGTTTGCGCTATCGATCCTTCGGCTTAAATGCGACGCAGTCGATTTCAACCTTGCAGTCGACCATCATCGACGATTGCACGCAGGCCCGCGCCGGCGGGTGGTCGCCGAAATACTGCTGATAGATACCATTGAATGTCCAAAAATCGCGCGGATCATCGAGCCACACACCGCAACGAACCACGTTCTCGACGCCGTAGCCGGCCTCTTTGAGAATAGCCAGCACGTTCTCGATCGTCTTATGCGTCTGGGCGACAATATTTCCATCGATGATTTCGCCATTTTCCATGGCGACCTGGCCCGAGACATAAAGCCAGCCGTCGGCCTCGACGGCGCGCGCAAAGGGCAGGGGCTTGCCCCCGGCACCCTTTTGAACCGTGCCATAACGCTTGATGGACATTGATCGATCCTTGCAAATTATTTTCGTATTAAGTTGACAAGTGACCATAGAAAGCGGAATTTGACCAGTGAAAAACACCAATCATGAAAAGAATTTCAATCCGGGGGAGAGATAATGCGTAATCCTTTCAAAAACCCCTTTCCGGCCTCCGACGTTGCCCGGCATTCGATCTGGGAGATGCTGGTTCCCCGCGACATCGATGCATTCCTCGCCGCCGACTGGTCGATGGTCAAGCATGATTTCGTCGAAGACGGCTTCATCGGCATAGACGGGCGCAAGCAGGTGAGCGCCGACAACTGGCGTCTGGCATTTCCGACGCTATCGGCCTATCGCGACGAGTGGCTGCGCCAGGCGAAGGACTTTGCAACGCAATCTTTCGCTGAAGATGCCCGCACCGCGATCTTCACGACCACCACGCTTGAGGACATCGAGGTTGAGGGTGACATGGCGCTCGTGCGCAAGAAGTTCGACGGCGGGCTCGCCAAAGCCGATGGCACGCGTGATGTCATGCAGTGGCAAACGCTTTATTATTGCCGCCTGCATGAAGGCCGCTGGAAGATATGCGGCTTTACCGGCTACCTGCCGAACCCGATGGGCTGATCAACCACAAAGGCTGAACCCTTGCGCATTTTCACGGCGGCGCTCGCAACCGAGACGAATACCTTTTCTCCCATCTGCGTCGACCGGCGCGCCTTCGAGGCATCTCTTTATGCGCCCCCTGGCCAGCACCCGCAAACCCCGACACTCTGCTCGGCACCCATCACGGTTGGACGCCGCGTCTGCGCCGAGAAGGGATGGGTGTTGATCGAAGGAACGGCCGCCTGGGCCGATCCGGCCGGACTTGTGAGCCGCTCGACCTATGAAGGGCTGCGCGACGAGGTGCTGACCCAGCTCGAGGCTGCGATGCCGGTCGACGCCGTTGTCCTCGGCCTGCATGGCGCCATGGTCGCGGCCGGCTACGAGGATACGGAGGGTGACATACTCGTGCGCGTGCGCGAGATCGTTGGGCCGGACGTCCTTGTCTGTGCCGAGCTTGATCCGCATAGCCATCTGACCGCGAAGCGGCTAGGGGCAGCAGACTTCTTCATCTACTTCAAGGAGTTCCCGCACACGGACTTCGTCGATCGCGCCGAGGATCTCTGGCGGATTGCCGTAGAGACGCTGGAAGGTAGAGTGGCACCTGTCATGTCTGTCTTTGACTGCCGCATGATCGACGTTTATCCCACCTCGCGCGACCCGATGCGCTCCTTCGTCGACAAGATCATGCGCATGGAAAAGGACGATGCTGATATCCTGTCGATCTCGGTGATCCATGGGTTCATGGCGGGCGACGTACCGGAAATGGGCACCAAGATGCTTGTTGTCACCAACGACGAGCTGGAGAAGGGCAATACCTTGGCGCGCGAACTCGGCCTTGAGCTGTTTTCCAAGCGCGGCACCTTCATCATGCCACAGATCGACGAGATTGAGGCTGTTGGGCAGGCAATGGCAGCACAGTCATGGCCCGTCGTCATCGCCGACGTCTGGGACAATCCTGGCGGCGGTACCGCGGGAGATGCCACCGTTGTCTTGCAGGAACTCCTCGCCCGGGGCGCAACAGGTGTCGCGATCGGTACGATCTGGGATCCGATGGCCGTACAGATCTGCATGGCGGCCGGCGAGGGGGCCGAGATCCCACTGCGCTTCGGCGCCAAGTCCGCGCCCGGCACCGGCAATCCGGTCGATGGCGTCGTCAAGATCGTCAAGCTCGTCACCAATGCACAGATGCGTTTTGGGGAAAGCTTTGCGCCATTCGGGGACGCAGCCCATATCGTGCTTGACGGCATCGATATCATCCTGAATTCGACGCGCGCGCAAAGTTTCGATCCAAGCCTGTTTTCCGCAATGGGCATCGATCCGCTGTCGAAGAAGGTCCTGGTCATCAAATCGACCAATCATTTCTTCGCATCGTTCTCCAAAATCGCCGCGCAGATCATCTACTGCTCGGCCGGAACGCCTTATCCCAACAATCCGGCCAAGACACCCTATCGTCGGGCGCCGAAGAACATCTGGCCGATGGTCGAAAATCCCCACGGCCGCTAACGCGGAGCAGCGTCACACATGCAGGAAAATCCGTACGCCGTCGTCGCCAAACCGGGCGACAGGGTCGCTGATCTTGCGACGCCGCGGCCCATCATCGACGAGGATCGCCTGGCGGCGAACATTGCCCGCACGCAGGCCTACATGGACAAGCACAGGCTGAACTTTCGACCGCATATCAAGACGCATAAGATCCCAGCGCTTGCTGCCGAGCAGATCGCGGCGGGTGCGAAAGGCATCAACTGCCAGAAGATCAGCGAGGCGGAGGTTTTTGCTGCCGCTGGCTTCGACGATATCCTGATCACCTTCAACATTGTCGGCCCGCAAAAGCTCGAGCCCCTTGGCGCGCTCAACGACCGGATCTCTGCTCTCAAAGTCGTTGCCGACAGCACGGTGACCATCGATGGCCTGTCCTCCTACTTCGCATCCCGCAAACCGTTGACTGTTCTGGTTGAATGCGACACCGGCGGCGGACGCTGCGGCGTTCAGACACCTGAAGCAGCACGAAGCTTGGCAAAGCGGATTAACGATGCCCCCGGCCTTTCGTTCGGTGGTCTCCTCAACTACCCGAAGCCCGGCGCGGCCGATGCGGTGCAAGCCTTCCTCAGCGAAGCACTATTGCTCTTAGAGACTGATGGGATCGCTTGCCCGATCGTCAGCAACGGCGGCACGCCAAGCCTCTTCGAGGCGCATCTCGTCGGCGCCGCGACCGAGCACCGCGCAGGTACGTATATCTATAACGATCGCTCCATGGTCCGCGCTGGCCACTGCAGCGAAGCCGACTGCGCCATGCATGTGCTGGCAACGGTCGTGTCCCGCCCGACGGCGGATCGCGCCGTCATCGACGCCGGATCAAAGGCCCTGACCTCCGATCTGCTCGGCTTTACCGACTTCGGAACGGTGGTCGGTTACCCCGAGGCGGTGATCACCGGATTGTCTGAGGAGCACGGCGTCATTGACCTGGCGAAATGTGGCGATCGGCGCCCTGAGATCGGAGAGAAGATCCGGATCATTCCCAACCACACATGCGTTGTTTCCAATCTGTTTGACACGATGGTTTTTCATCGTAATGGCGTGGTAACGCGCGTCGAGGATGTAACCGCACGTGGCCTAGTGTGGTAGGGCCCCGTCGCCCTTAGCACCTTCCTTTGATGTACGCCTCTTGACCTTACGCGATTGAAAAGCATCTTCTTTTGCGCGGGCATTAGGCGCGCGGGAGGTCAAGTCGATGAGAGTCTCTGTTGCAATGGGAATAGCAGCAAGCCTATTGGCGATCTCGGCGGCTGAACCGCCGGCGCAATGGCAGACCTATCATGGCGTACGGATGGATTCCGATCCCGTGCTTCTAGCGCGGTTTGACAGGGCTTATCGCTATTGCGAGCCCGAGGCCGTCCACCGCGGCTCACCCTATCCGGCAAATCCTTGGCACGTCACAGCGCTCAGAAGCTGCATGTACCGGTTGGGGATCGTCGACCGCGGCGCCTATTCCTACCCCGCCAACAGGCTCTTCTATCCTCTGTATTGAGGCGCGGCGCCGCTGATCAAGCGGCGGCTGTGGGATCGAGCAGGTTCATGTCGATGTCGGTCAGCTCGACATGGCGTTCAAACGATATGCCCGTCTGATCGAACAAATGGCAGTCGGCGACGTTGATCCCAGCTACAATCGGCTGATCTGGGCGCACGCCGGCGCTGCCCGGCAGCGTCGCACAGAAATTCTCGCCTTCGCCGTCAAGCGATGCGTATGCCACGGTCTGTGCGCCAAGTCGCTCGATGACCGTTGGCACAACGGTAAGCGCGATGTCGCCGGAACCGATCTGGATGTGCTCAGGACGCACGCCGAGCGTCAGCGCCTTGCCAACAGCGCCCTGACGGGGGGTGACCGGGATCACCGCCTTTTGCCCCTCATAGGCGACTTCGACACCGGCATCGCCGACAGAGGTGCAGGTGACGGGCAGGAAGTTCATCTTCGGATTGCCGATGAAGCTTGCGACGAAAATATTGGCGGGCTTGTGATAAAGCTCCAGCGGAGCGCCGGTCTGCGCGATCTCGCCGGCGTTCAGCACGACGATCCGGTCGGCCATGGTCATCGCCTCAATCTGGTCATGGGTGACGTAGATCATCGTCGCTTTCAGCTGCCGATGCAGCTTGGCAAGCTCAATACGCATGTCGGCGCGCAGCGCCGCGTCGAGGTTGGAAAGCGGTTCGTCGAACAGGAAGATCTTCGGCTCGCGCACAATCGCACGACCGATTGCCACACGCTGGCGTTGACCTCCCGAGAGCATTCCAGGCCGCTGTTGCAGACGCTGATCGAGGTGAAGGATGCGCGCGACGTGCTCGACCTTGGCCTTTAGCTTCGCCTCTTCCATCTTTTCCACGCGCAGCGGGAAAGCGATGTTTTCAAAAACGCTCATGTGCGGGTAGAGCGCGTAGGACTGGAACACCATGGCGATACCGCGCTTAACCGGGGGCAGGTCATTGACCCTGAGGCGGTCGATGACGATGTCGCCCGCCGTCGTGGCATCGAGGCCGGCAATCATCCGCAGCAACGTTGACTTGCCGCAGCCGGACGGCCCGACGAAGACCACGAACTCGCCGTTTTTCACTTCGAGCTGGATGCCCTTGAGAACCTCGAAGTCACCGTAGAACTTCTGAACATTGTTGAGAAGAAGCTGTCCCAAAACCTGTCTCCGGTCGCCGCCCCTGCGGCATGCATACTGTAAGTGGGGGATCGCGGTTGTTGCGCCCGCGATCCCGACAAAGGCTTACTTGAACGCTTCGATCTCGCCAGCAGCCTTCTTGATGGCATCGGCCGGCTGGGCCTTGCCCGTCACGACGGATTGGACCATCTCGATCATCGAATTCTGGAAGCCCTTGTAGTCGGTAAAGAGGGGCTCGGGGCCGCCAAAAGCGATTCCATCGATGAACGGCTTCCACGACGGATCAGCCTTGACGAACTCGTCAACCTTCGCAGACGGACGCAGCGGCGTGAGGCCTGCACCGCCCTGAAGCTCGTATTCGCCCTGCGGGCCCGGTGAGGTGATGAACTTGGCGAATTCGATTGCCTTGTCTTCCACACCCGTGCCCTTGAAGACGGCCAGGCTGTCGGTGATGAGCAGCGTACCTTCACCCTTGGCCGAAGGGCCGAGCGGCAACGGTGCAACGCCCCAGTTGATCTTGGTGTCCTTGAGGCGGGCAGCGGCACCCGAGCCTGCCTGGATCATGCCGACCTTGCCGTCGAGAAAGATGGCGCGGATTTCGTTCTGCTCGTAGGCGGTTGCGCCTTCGACGGAATAAGGCGTGATGTCCTTGTAGGCCTGGAGCGCTGCCAGCACTTCCGGGCTGTCGATAACGATCTTGTCGCCGTCGATGACCTTGCCATTATTGGTGTAAACCCAATGCATAAACTGGTGCATCGTGTTGTCGAAAGTCTTTGCCGGGAGACCGTATCCAGCGATGCCGGTCTTTTCCTTGATCTGCTTGGCGGCGGCGATTTCTTCAGCCCAGGTCTTCGGCGGTGTTTCCGGGTCGAGGCCGGCCTGCTTGAAGATATCCTTGTTCCAGTAGAGAGCCTTGGTCGAGAAGGCGACCGGCACGCCCCACTGGGTGTTTTCGAAGGTGACGGTATCAACGATGTTCGGATAGTAGCTCTTCTTCTCCTCGTCGGTCATCGGCACCGGCACGATAAGGTCGTTCTGGGCAAATTCCTTGAGCGTGCGCGAGCCGACATAGGCCATGCCGACAGGCGTGCCCGCGGCGGCAAGCGTCGTGGCTTTGTCCTGGCACTGCTCCCAGCCGACGACCTCAGGCGTGACCTTCCAGCCTGGGTTCTTGCCTTCCCACTCCTTGATGTACTTCTCATGGATGGGGTCGATCTTGTCGCCGCAATAGATCCAGCTGATCTCCTGGTCAGCGGCGTGCGCGGTCATGGCGCCGAGCGCGGTGGAGCCGAGCAGGGCAAGGGCCATCAGCCCGGTCTTGAATTGAATCGTCACTTTGTTAGCTCCCGTTTTTTCTCTGGTGGTTGACTTACTGTTTCACCGCGCCCGCGGTTAGCCCGCTGACGAGATACCGTTGAAGGAAGAAAATCACGATCATGGCCGGCGCGATGCCGACGAAGCTGGCGGCCATCAGCTCATTCCAGACCACCTCCTGGCGGCCGAAATAGGCAAACAGCCCGACTGGCAAAGGCGCAAATTCGGTTTTGGAATTGAAGGTGAGCGCAAAGATGAACTGCTGGGCATAGGAGCCGATGAAGGTGGTGATTGCAACGACCATGATCCCGGGCATCGCGATCGGCAAGATGACGCGGCGAAGCGTGTAGAATTGGCTGGCGCCGTCGACAAAGGCCGCCTCATCCAACTCCCTGGGAATGCGCATCATGTAGGTTCTGAGCAGCCAGATCGCGGACGGAATGAGGAAGGCGACACCCGGAACCATGATGGCAAAATAGGTATTGAGCAGGCCGAGCGAGCGCATCAACCGGAAGAGCGGAATGAGCAGCACCGCTCCCGAAAACATGTTGACCGCCAGGAACGCAGCGAGCAACAGCCCAGCGCCTCTGAATTCAAACCGTGCGAACGCATAGGAGGCAGGGATGACGAGAACCAGAACGACAGCGGTCACGACCGTCGAGATGAAGAAGGAATTGAAGATGTAGCGGGCAAAGCCCGGCACGCTGATCCACATCGTCCGGTACGCCTCGAAGGAACCGTTCTCGGGAATGAAACGATAAGGCGAGGAGAAAAGCTGGCTGAGCGGTTTCAGCGAGACAAGGAAGCCCTCAACGAAGGGAGCGAGCACGAAGGTGAGGAACACCAGGATGCCGGCATAGATGCCGATGATCTCATACCATTTGTACCGATTGATCAGCAGATGGGGTTGTTTCATCGCTTGTCTCCGGAAGCAAGACGGCTGGTCAGTCGGAAGTAGCAAACACAGAAGATCGACAGGAAGATGCAGATCAGCACGGCGCGTGCAGCCCCTTCACCGTATTTGTTCGAACCAATCGCCGTGCGGTACGTGTCGATGATCATCGTCGTCGTTTCGCCGCTCGGACCGCCGCGCGTCAGGATCCAGATGATATCGAAGGAGTTGAAGGTGGCGATGAGTGACAGCATCGACATGGTAATCAGCGAAGGGACGATCAACGGCAGGGTAATGCGCCGGAAGCGGTAGAAACGGCCGGCTCCGTCCGTCCAGGCGGCCTCGTAAAGATCCTGCGGAATCGCCTGCATGGCCGCTAGCATATAGAGCGTGACGAGTGGGACGCCGATCCAGACGTCAGTGATAATCGTCGCCCAGAACGCCGTGGAACCCTGTGCGAGGAACGCAACCGGAGCGTCCACCAGACCAAAGCGCTGCAGCATGCCGGAAATCATCCCGAACTGGCCGTTATACATCCAGCCCCACATGAAGATGCCGATCGCCATGGGGACAATCCAGGGCGGCATAGTCAGCACGCGAAAGAGCGCCCTGCCTGGTACCGCCGAATTCAGCATCGTCGCGCCGAAGACGCCAATGATCATCTTGATGGAGACGGAAAAGAACGTCCAGATGAACGTCCGCAGGATGACTTCGGCGAAGGTCGCATTGAAGATCTTGCTGTAGTTGACCCAGCCGACCCAATTCGTCGTCTTTTTCAAAGACGCATCGGTGAAGGACAGGATAAAGGTATCGACCAGGGGATAGGCGACGATCGCCGCCACGTAGAGCACTGCCGGAAGGAGAAGGATCCAGGCGAAGATGACTGCGTTGCGTTGGACGCTCATCTTGCCGCCCTCCTCAAGCCGCTCTTGCGTGCAGGGCTTCGTCAAACCTGTCCCACACCGGGCGCAGATCGACCACCGCCTTCGTCATGCGCGCCTCGTCCATGGACAGGGCGAGAATACCGGCTTCGAGGGCGTTCAGTGTAGAGACGGGAAGCTCGGTGCCGGTGCGCACGCTGTCGAGCAGGTCGGCGGCCATCTGTTCGTCGGCACCGTAATGCTGCGACAGCTCGGTCGCCGCGTACTTGTTCTCGACGACCTTCTTGCCTGTCAGCTGCTCATGGACGTCGAGATAGCCGCGGACGAAATCGCCCTCGGCCATGCCCCGCGATCCCATGATCGCAAAGCGGCGAAACTGGTCGGGAACATTGAGGTTGGTATGGAAGTTCATGCCGACGCCATTGGCGTATTCGACGATCGCCACCTGATAGTCGATAATGTCGGCGTCGCTATCAAACACCTTGTCGGAGCCCATCCAGCCGCTCGGTTTGCGATGGAACAGCTCCAGGTCGTTGATGCCTTCGCGAGCGGGATCGTTGGCCGGCGTGAAGCTCTTGCGACCGCCGAAGCTTGCAACGCGCTCAGGCCGGGCACCGACGACGCCGTTGTAGAGATCGAGGTCATGGCAGCACTTTTCCAGCATGAAGCTGCCGGAATAACGCTCGTAGCGGCGCCAGTCGCGCATGAAGAAAGCGCCGTGATAAGGCTCGATGTGCTCCGAGGCTTCGATCGAGACGATCTGGCCGAGCTTGCCTGCCGCCTGAATCGCGCGCAGGTCCTTGTAGAGTGGGGAGTAGCGAAGCACAAGGCCGACCATCAATCGCTCGTGACCGAACTTTGCCATCAGCCGAGCCAGTTCGATGCTCTCTGCGATCGTCGTGACGATCGGCTTTTCGCAGAAGACCTTCAGGCCCCTTTCGAGGCCAAGTCTGATATGATCGAGATGCAAGTGGTTCGGGGAACCGATCATCAAAAGATCGAGCTTTTCGTTGGCGATCAGCTCTTTGGGGGAAGCATAAGCGGTGCCGGCGGAAATGTCTTTTTCAGCAAGCCCCGGAAGTCCTGCCGGATCGGGATCGACGTAACCCACGATCTCGAAGCTTTCATCCACGGACTTGAAGACGTAGCCAAGATAGCCGAGCCGGAAACCTAGCCCGATAATTCCCACTTTCATGCTGTTCTCGTTCCCATTACGTAATTTATTTTCGTCAAGTTGAGACAAAAATTCGAACTCGTCAACACGAATCCCGCGAAAAGTTGTAACTATGAAATTAATTTTCATAGCCGCTCGATTTCGAGGCTCCTGAGTTTTGAGCCGAGAATAGAGAATCGATTTCGCGGCACATGAGCAGCAGCCGCCGGTCTCCGTTCACGCAGAACGGAACAGCGACGGCGAACAGCTTGGCCGCGAACCGTTGTCACACCGCGCGAAATCTAGCGGTTTCGCCGCTTGCCCTCGAGCAGGTCGAGAACCGAATTTGCCGCATCCAGAACATTCGTGCCAGGCCCGAATACGGCGGCGATCCCGTGGTCCATCAGAAACTTGTAATCCTGCCGCGGAATGACGCCACCCACCACCACGATGACATCGCCAGCGCCTTGCGCCTTGAGCTCGTCGATCAGTTGCGGCGCCAGCGTCTTGTGGCCGGCAGCCAGCGACGACATGCCAACTACGTGTACCTTGTTTGCGACGGCGAGCTCGGCTGCTTCCTTCGGCGTCTGAAAGAGCGGCCCGGCCAACACGTCGAAGCCGATGTCACCAAACGCGGAGGCGATCACTTTCGCGCCGCGGTCGTGGCCGTCCTGACCCAGCTTGGCAACCATGATCTTCGGCCTATGACCGAGAATCTTGCCGATATCGCTCATGCGATCTTTCAGTACTGCCAGCTCGGGTTCGTCACGATAGGCTTGACCATAGACGTCCTTGATGACCTCGGGCTCGGCTGCGTGATCACCGAAGGCGCGACGCATGGCATCGGAAATTTCGCCAATGGTCGCACGCGCGCGCGCCGCTTCGATCGCCGCCGCAAGCAGGTTCCCCTTGCCGCTATCTGCAACCTCCGCAAGCAAGTCGAGGGCAGCTCGTACGGCGGTGCCGTCGCGCCGACGTTTCGTCTCTTCGATACGCTTGATCTGGGCAGTGCGCACGGCGGCATTGTCGATCGCCAAGGTCTCGATCTCTTCCTCTGTCTCGAGCCGGTACTTATTGACGCCGACAATGACCTCGTCACCCTTGTCGACCGCCGCCTGGCGGCGCGTCGCCGCCTCTTCGATGAGCCGCTTGGGCAAGCCCTCGTTGACGGCCTTCGTCATCCCGCCGAGCGCCTCGACCTCCTCGATCAAGGCCCAGGCCTTATCGGCGAGTTCCTTGGTCAGGGTCTCGACATAGTAGGAGCCGGCAAGTGGGTCGACGACCTTCGTCACGCCCGTCTCGTGCTGCAGGATCAGTTGCGTGTTGCGGGCGATGCGTGCCGAAAACTCCGTCGGCAGCGCGATCGCCTCGTCGAAGGAGTTGGTATGGAGCGACTGCGTGCCGCCCAGCACTGCCGACATCGCCTCGAAGGCAGTGCGTATGATATTATTGTAGGGATCTTGCTCCTGCAGCGACACGCCAGAGGTCTGACAATGGGTGCGCAGCATCAGCGACGAGGCCTTTGCCGGCTTGAACTCTTCCATGATCCGCGTCCAGAGGAGCCGCGCGGCGCGCAGTTTTGCTGCCTCCATGAAGAAGTTCATGCCGATGGCAAAGAAGAAGGAGAGGCGGCCGGCAAAATCGTCGACGTTCAACCCCTTGGCGAGCGCAGCACGAACATATTCGCGCCCGTCGGCGAGCGTGAAGGCCAGTTCCTGCACCAGTGTCGCGCCGGCTTCCTGCATGTGATAGCCGGAGATCGAGATCGAGTTGAACTTCGGCATCTCTCTTGCGGTATATTCGATGATATCGGCAACGATCCGCATCGACGGTTCGGGTGGATAGATATAGGTGTTGCGGACCATGAACTCCTTGAGGATGTCATTCTGGATGGTCCCGGAAAGCTCGGCGCGGGACACACCCTGTTCCTCGCCGGCGACGATGAAGCTCGCCAGGATCGGGATAACCGCACCGTTCATCGTCATGGAGACAGAGATCTTCTCCAACGGGATGCCATCGAAGAGGATCTTCATGTCTTCGACGCTGTCGATCGCAACTCCTGCCTTACCGACGTCGCCGACGACGCGCGGATGATCGCTGTCATAGCCGCGGTGGGTTGCAAGGTCGAAGGCAACCGAAATGCCCTGCTGCCCGGCGCCGAGCGCCTTGCGGTAGAAGGCATTGGAGGCCTCCGCAGTTGAGAAGCCGGCATATTGGCGTATTGTCCAAGGGCGGCCTGCATACATCGTCGCGCGCGGGCCGCGGGTAAAGGGTGCAAAGCCAGGAAGCGATCCGAGGTGTTGAGCACCCGCTATGTCTGCCTCGGTATAGAGCGGCTTGACGGCGATCCCTTCTGGCGTGGTCCAGACGAGCGTCTCCGGCGAGGCCTTCAGCTCTTTCTCGGCAAGAGCCTGCCAGTCGCCAAGCGTTTTCTTCGTCATTTTATCCTCCGGCATTCTTCTTTTGCCTCAGGCTAGCATTTTAACCGCCTGCGGCGCGATAGAGCGCCAAGATAATTCATTGATGAATTTCTGAGCGTCCGCGGCATCGACGGGACCCGCCACAAGAGGGCGGCCAGTTCACCGATCAACTGACCGATGCGGGCTTGCGCTGCCGCTGAGGCGCATCGCCGGCGGTTTAGGAAACACTGACCGGCTTGGAACGCAACCGGTTTGCCGTCGCCGGATCCGCCCTTCGGCAAAGCTGCGGCGGCAGGCCTTTCATGATGAGCTCCGCATCAGCGACAGCCATCGAGCCAAGCGCGTAGAAGGCATCTCGCGTACCGCCGGTGCGATGTGCAGATAGCAACAACCCCTCCACCTTGCGGACGGGATCGTCGGGAGCGACCGGCTCATCTGGAAAGACATCCGTCGCGGCGCGGATATGGCCAGATCTCACTGCGTCGAGCATGGCAGGAAAATCGACGACGGCCGCACGGCTCATCAGCAGGAAGGCGGAGCCCGGTTGCATCATTGCGAATTCACGCCGGCCGATGAACCCTTCGTTCTCGCTGGTTACACCGGCAAAGACGAAGACGACGCGGCTTTCGCAAAGTACTTCATCCAGTGATGCCGGCGTGCAGTCGAGCCGCTCGACGATCTCGGCCGGCAGCCAAGGATCAAAGACGCGCACGGTATTGCGAAACGGCCGGATAAGATCCCGCAACTGGCGCCCCAGATCTCCAAAACCGATCAGGCCGACCGGTGCGCCGGAAAAACGAAATGTCTCGTCGTTTCCGGCAAGGCCGTACTCTTCGACGCCCGCTCGCAACTGCCTATCGGCCTTGGTGATGCCACGGGCAAGATCAATTGCCATGCCAAGCGCGGCTTCGGCCACCGGCGACGCAAAGGCCGATGCCGGCGTGATCACCCAGATACCACGCTCGACACAGGCCTGGTAATCGATATTCGGCAGGAAGTTCGACTCGACATTGATGATGGCCTTTAGCCGAGGGGCGCGATCCAGGCGCTCCTTCGGCATGTCGGTCTGGCCGAAGATCAGCACCGTGTCCGGCAACAGGGCTTCGACCTGTTCTGCCGGCATCTGGCGATCTTCGCTGACGACGACCTCTCCCAGCTGTGCCAGACGGCGGCGAACATCCGGCGTCATGATGAGATCGAGCGTCCGCGGAAGCGGATCGACAAGGATAATGTTGCGGCTCATGGCTCCTCCCAAGTTGCCCGCAGGATGATAATGCGCGCAGATTTTAGCAAGTGCTTTGTGCTCTAGGATGCCATCAATGGGTCCTCCCTGACCACCTGTGCCAGGAAATCGAGGACTGTGCGGACCCGCAACGGCAGGCTCTTGCGCGACGGATAGACGACATTGATTGGCAGGCGCGCGGGCGGAAATTCTGGCATCACCTTCATGAGCCTGCCAGCCTCGATGTCTGGGCTGGCAAGGAGATGCGAAAGCACGGCAAGACCGCCCCCCGTCAACACTGCGCGATGTACCGCCACGGCATTGTTGGCCACCAGACGCGGTGCGATGCGCACGGAAATCTCGTCCGACCCATCGGAAAACGACCACGACCGTCCATCTCCGGCGCGGCTGTAGCAGATGCATTGATGGTCACCAATGTCATCCGGCGCTTTGGGCATACTGTGTCGTTCCAGGTAGCACGGCGCCGCGACGAGAAAGCCGGTCGTCCAGCCGATCCGCCGGCACATTAAGGTACTGTCCGAGACCGCGCCAAGCCGCACTTCGAGATCGATGCCATCGCCGATCAAATCGGACGGCTCCTCGCGAAAAATCAGTTCGACCGACAGTGCGGGATGGCGTTCGAGCAGTCCCGGGAGGCGGTCGCTGACATAAAGACCAAGGGGCGCGGGCAGGGTAAGCCGCACTCGGCCGGACGCCATGGCTGTCTCGACGCAGGAGGCTTCGTTGAGAGCGTCCACTGCCTCGACCACCCGTAGCGCCATCGCGATCATTTGTTCACCTTCGACGGTCAGGGCAAGCGCACTTGTCGTACGATGCAGCAGGCGCGTGTTGAGATGTCCTTCCAGTGCGGAAACCTGCCGGGAGACTGCTGGCTGTGTGAGATCGAGATCGATTGCCGCTGCAGAAAACGAGCCTGTCTCTGCAACGCGCAGAAAGGCTCTCAGCGCAGATACGATGTCCATCTGTCCCCCATACGTTTTGACATAAGCCTTATGTCGCAGTTTAGGTCGGAAGAGCTTTACTGTCCAGACATTACGGATATCATATGTCCATAAGGAGATATGATATCCTTAATAGGAGAAAGACATGACACAGCGCCTCAATTACGCACAGCAATCACCCGAGTTCTTCAAGAAGCTCTCAGACCTCAGCATGGGCCTGAAGGACAGCGTCATCGAACAGAAAATTCGTGACCTCGTGAACATCCGCGCTTCACAGATTAACGGTTGCGGCTTCTGCCTCGACATGCATGTCAAGGAAGCCAAGATCCATGGCGAGAGCGAACTGCGCCTCTATCACGTGGCGATCTGGCGTGAATCCAACCTCTTTGTCCCGCGCGAGCGGGCTGCACTTGCCTGGACCGAAGCAGTCACGAACCTTCCTGAAGGCGGCATCCCCGACGAACTCTACGAGCGGGTCCGCAGCCAGCTCTCGGAGAAGGACATTTCCGACCTGACATTCTCGATCATGGTGATCAATGCCTGGAACCGCGCCAGCATCGCGTTCAAGGCAGTCCCCGGTTCTGCAGACAAGGCCTACGGCCTCGACCCGGCCGGCCTCAACTGAGCTTGCGACCTCAAAGCCATCAATAGCGGCCGATGGCCGCCCTGAAGGGAGAAGTCCGATGAAAATCGTCATCATTGGCGGGACCGGCCTTATTGGGTCCAAGACGGTCGAGCGCCTGCGCAAGCAAGGTCATGAGGTGATTGCCGCCTCTCCGAATACCGGCGTCAACACGATCACCGGTGAAGGGCTGGCCGAGGCGCTCGCCGGCGCCGAGGTCGTTGTCGACCTCGCCAACTCGCCCTCTTTCGAGGACAAGGCGGTGCTGGAATTCTTCGAAACCTCGGGCCGCAATCTGTTCGCGGCAGAGAGGTCTGCCGGCGTCAAACACCATATCGCGCTTTCGGTGGTCGGGACCGAACGGCTGCAGGAGAGCGGCTACTTCCGCGGCAAGCTAGCCCAGGAAAAGCTGATCAAGGCCTCGGGCGTTCCTTACACGATCGTTCATTCGACGCAGTTCATGGAGTTCTTGAGCGGCATCGCGCAATCCGGCACGGTCGGCGATACGGTTCACCTGTCACCGGCCCATGTGCAGCCGATCGCTTCCGATGACGTCGCCGATGCCATGGCCGACGTTGCGCTCGCTCCACCGGTCAATGGCACGATCGAGATCGCCGGCCCGGAGCGCTTCCGGCTCAACGAACTCGTTGCTCGCTACCTCAAGGCCACGGGTGATGCCCGCAAGGTCGAGCCGGATCCCGAGGCGCGTTACTTTGGCGCCCGGCTGGCGGATGGTTCGCTGGTCTCGGACAACAATCCACGCCTGGGACGGATCACCTTCGAGCAATGGTTCCCAACCTCCGCGCGGAAATAACGGAACGCCGCTGCGCCATAATTCTTAAGGCGCAGCGGCCAACTATGAAAGGAACCTCGATTATGATGAAGTCGATCTTCGTCGCAGCTGCCCTCGCAGCGCTATCATTCAACGCAGCTTTTGCCGATGACGCCGGCGGCAAGGTTTCCAAGGTCACGCTCGTCTATGAGCACGAACTGCCGAACGTTCCGGGCAAGAGCATCAAGGGTGTCCTGGTCGAATATGGTCCAGGTGGCTTTTCCGAGGGCCACACCCATCCGAATTCCGCCTTCATCTATGCAATGGTGCTGGAAGGCTCCATCCGTAGCCAGGTCAATGATGGGCCGGTGAAAACCTATCGTGCGGGAGAGAGCTTTTCGGAGATGCCCGGCGACCGTCATGGCGTCAGCGCAAACGGCAGCAAGACAAAGCCTGCAAAGCTGCTTGCGGTCTTCGTGGTTGACACCGGCGAGAAGGAACTGACCTATCCCTTAAAGAAGTAAGTCAGGGCAGGCCGGGTGTTGATCGCACACACGGCCCCGCCGCACAGGGCCAACCTCGCGATCGGAGCCTGCCATGTTCAACGAACAACTCTCGTTGCCGCTTGTTCTGATCAATCTTCTGGGCGTTGCCGGCATTATCGTATGGCATCTCCAGGGTCGTGGCCGCCCGACCGCCAGGCTGGTCGTTCAGATCCTGTTTTTCGCATGCATGACCGCTGTCCTCGCCCTTGCAGGCATCCTGCCGCATCGCGTCGAGGAGACACATCTGACAGGCACGACGGCATTTCTGTCCATCAGCGCCCGGGTCTTATGGTGGACACACCTTGCATGGACCCTGATCGGCTTCGTGCGCATCTATATCGTTCTGGAGCGACGGCCGCGAGAAGCCCGGCTGCTGCAGGATCTGATCGTTGCCGTTGTCTATCTCGCAGTCGCCCTGTCCATCCTCGGCTTCGTCTTCAAAGCGCCCATCGGCACCCTGGTCGCGACCTCCGGCGTGGTCGCCATCATCTTCGGCCTTGCGCTGCAGAATACGCTCGGCGACGTCTTCTCAGGCATCGCCCTGACATTGGGGCGGCCCTTTGTCATTGGCGACTGGATCGTGCTTAGCGATGGGACCGAGGGACGTGTCATCGAGAACAACTGGCGCTCCACATTTCTGCTCACCGGCGCTCATAACGTTGTTGTTCTGCCCAATAGCGCCCTGGCGAAAGTGGGGCTGACGAATCTCAGCCGTCCCGACGAGACGCATCAGATCACGCTGCTCGTCCGCATCGCCGCAACCCACAGGCCGCAACTCGTCGAGGAGGCGATGCGAACCGCCCTGCAAGACTGCACGCGGATCGTGCAGGACCCACCGCCGATCGTCGCCCTCAAGGGCATCGACGCTGTCGCAGTAGAGACCGAACTTCAGTTTCGCGTGACCAGTCCGGCAGATAGAACGCCGGCGAGGAACGAAGTGATCGATCTTGTCCATCGTCACTGCCGGGAAAGCGGCCTATCCCTTGCAATGCCGCCGCAGAGCTACCTCTACGCAATGCCCGGCGTGGGCGAGGTCAAGCTACGCTCATCCGGCTCTCTCTAGGACCCACTCGAAGCTGCTCTTCCAAAGATCGGCGGGAATATCCTTGGACAAGGTCTCTATCAGATCGGATAATCTGACGCTGCGCAGCTTCTGCCGCCACGCTTCGTCGGCTTCCCACATGATGCCTGCTACGGCGCAAGGACCGCTTTCGCAATAGCCAAGCGGCCGACAAGGATTGTTGGCTCTGATATTGTTGCAGATAAAGGTTCGCGCCTTACCCTCCACGGCCTCGACGATGTCAAGAAAGGTCAGCTCGGCCGGTGCTTTCGCCAATCGGTAGCCGCCCGATGGACCGAGCGTCGTATGGACGAGACCTGCTTGGGAAAGGCTCTGCAGCGCCTTCGAAAGATATTCCTTCGGAAGCCCGTGGAACTCCGCCAATGCCTTGGTTGACAGGTAACGGCCTTCAGGCAGACCGGCTAGTATGGCACAACAATGCAGCGCCCATTCGACTTGGCTTTTCAGGATCATCAATTCAGTCCGGGTTCGACGCCTGATAGCATCAATTAAGGATATAAAGTATCCCTATTTGGCGACGATGTAAACAGACCGACCATTGCCCAGTCAAGCGCCGCCCGATCGCTTGCAGTCACGAACGGGAGCTAAAGCGCGGGATAGACTGGACCCGACCGTGTCCTCACGCCGAGGGCAATCAGCACCCGGCGAATGGCGCCTTCGTGCTGCGTCCAGTCGATCTTGCCTGCAGCCCTTGGCCACGGCTGGATCGGCTTTGTCAATGGCGATCTTGGATGGATGCGGCGATCGATTGCCTCCAGGGCTGCAAGCAGGCACTCGCCACCGTCGACGTCCGTAACGAGGGTCAGGCAACCGGCCGAGGCGGCCCCGCCCCAGGCGCATCGCCCTCAAAGGATGTCAGCCAAGCTCTCACATCGCAACCGCGCACGGGTCGAGACCCTTCTATGCCGCAACTCGGACCGGAAGGTAGAGCAGAGCCCTTGTCAGATCATGTCGCGAAGATTTCGACCGGTCTCCTGAAGCAGCTTGAAGGCCGCATATCGTCGATCATGTCTTTCGCGCATCGCACCTGAGGCTGGGCGATAGACCCTGGCGATGCGCGACATGACACCCATTGCGCTGGAAATGTCGGCGTGACAGCCACCGGCAACGGCCCCTAGCATCGCAGCACCAAGCAGCACTGGCTCCGGGCTGGTTACGCTGGCGACCTGCCTCGCCGTGGTATCGGCGATCATCTGCAGCACGAGGGAGCTGTTTGCCGCGCCGCCGCTGGCCACGATCAGGTCGATGTCGATCGCTTTACCAGCCAACGTGTCGAGCAACTGCCGCAGACCGTAGCCGAGACCGGCAAGCCCTGCCACATAAAGCGAAACAAGCGAACCCTCGTTTTCATCAAGCGTCAGTCCGGCGATCAGTGCGCGTGCATCCGGATCGGCAAAGGGCGCGCGATTGCCGAGGAACTCTGGCACCACGACGATACCGTCGGCGAGATCGGCGGCGGTGTCGCCGGCGCAAGCAGCTGCCCGCTCCAGATAGCCGACGAGTGACAGACCCACTGCCTTTGCACGGACCTCGATGTCGCCGGAGGCCGGATGCATACGCACCAGATGGTCGATTGCGGCACCTGCCGCCGACTGCCCACCTTCGTTCAACCACAGACCCGGGACCATCGCTGAGAAATAGGGACCCCAGACGCCGTCAACAAAAGTTGGTTGCTGTGTCGTTGCCATCGAGCAGGCCGAGGTTCCGAAAATATAGGCCAGGCGGCGGGCGATGTCGGCGCCACCTGACGTTCCAGCCTCAACTGCGCCAAGTGTCCCGATGCCGCCCGCGTGCGCATCGATGAGGGCCGCACCAACAGGCGTGCCGACCAGAAGGCCGAGATCGGCGGCCGCTTGAGCGGAAAGCCCGGTGCCAAGTGCCGTTCCCGGAGCGACAATCTCGTTACCAATCCGCGCGAAACCATCAACAGTGAGGTCTTCAAGTCCGATGGCCCGAAAATAGTCGGCGTCCCAGCGCCCCTCATGGGCGAGATAGGTCCACTTGCACGTCACCGTGCAGACTGATCGCGCCTGACTTCCCGTGGCGCGCCATGTCAAATAGTCGGAGAGGTCGAAGAAGTGGGTCGCTGCCCGGTATCGCTGGGGCAGGTGCCTCTTCAGCCAAAGGAGCTTCGGCGTTTCCATCTCGGGCGAGATGCGGCCACCGACATAACGCAGGACGGCGTGCCCGCCGCCGTTGATCTCGTCGGCTTCGGCGGCGGCCCGGTGATCCATCCAGACGATGATGTTCCTGTTGGCATCGCCTGAACCGCTGACGCTGGTCGGGCGCCAATCCGCGCCGAGAGCAACCAGCGAACAGGTGGCGTCGAAGCCGATGCCGGCGATGGAGGCCGGATCGATTGCCGCATCCTCGACCGCCTTGCGAACAGTGCTGGAAACCGCCAGCCAGATATCCTCGCTCGACTGCTCGACAACGCCGCCAGCCTCGTGCCAGATGGCAATGGGTTGTTTTGCCGATGCCAGCAGATCACCGCTCTGGTTAAAACCCCCCGTGCGGGCGCTGCCGGTGCCGACATCGATTCCGAGAAAGTGACGTGCCATGTCTAAAGATCCGTACTATGCGGCAAAATGACGAGGTCGCGGATTGTCACATTGCGCGGCCGCGAGAGCATGAACATGACGGCATCGGCCACTTCGCTTGCCTCCATCAACCCGCCTGCTGCGATGGTTTCTTCGAGCTTCGCCTTCGGCCAATCGCTGATCAGGGCAGTGACGACGGGTCCCGGCGCGACGGCACCGACGCGAATACCATGCTTCATCACCTGTCGCCGAACCGTGTGAACGAAAGCCTGCACCGCAAATTTGGAGGCAGTGTATATCGGCTCCCAAACGACGGGAACCAGACCTGCAATGGAACTGGTCATGATGATGTCGCCGGTCTGCCGTTCAACCATGTGCGGCAACACGGCCTGAACAGAGCGGAAGGCAGCATTGACGTTGAGGTTCAGCATGCGGTCCCAGGCATCGGGATCTCCCTCCACGACGTCTCCGCCGATATAGGCACCGGCATTGGCGTGGAAGATGTCGAGCTTGCCGAACTTTTGCAGAATCTGCGGCATCATCGTCGCAACGCTTTCCGGGCTGGTCAGATCGACAACCAGAGGAAATGCCTGCGGTCCGAGTTCGGAGCAAATTCGTTTCAATGACGCCTCTGCCCGATCGATGAGGGCGACGCTGACGCCCTCACGGAGCAGCGCCCTTGCGCATTCAAGGCCGATCCCCGAGGCCGCGCCGGTGATTGCAGCGACCTTTCCAGAAAGTTCCTGTCTCATAGCATTCCTTACCTTTTGTCTGGGTTTTACGCGCGTCCGTGGGACACTCTCGAACGGCGTGCGAGCGAGTCGACAATGACGGCAATGGCAAGAACGGCGCCGGTTATCATGTAGCGAAGCGACGATGACAGATCGAGCAAGGTCAGGCCGTTGGCAATTGACTGGATGACAATGATGCCGAGCAAGGCCGAATAGGCGCTGCCGCGTCCGCCAAACAGGCTCGTACCGCCGATGACGGCAGCCGCGATGGCATTGAGGTTGACATCTCCGGTGCCGGCCTGCTGGCTTGCCGACGCAAGACGCGCCGCCGACAGAACGCCACCAAGTGCAGCCAGCATCGAGCAAAGCATGAAGGCGGACGCATAAATCATGCGAACATTGATGCCGGCGCGGCGTGCGGCCTCGCGATTGCCGCCAACCGCCGTCATCGAGCGGCCCCACTTGGTGCGGGTCAGCGCGTAGCTCATGGCCACGGCCAGGCCGACAAACAGACCGAACATCCACGGAACGCCGCGGTCCTGGTTGAGATAAAACACGCTCAGCTCTAGCACCAAGGTGATTACAACAGCACGGAAAATCAGGCTGCCAAGCGACTGCGAGGACACGCTTGCCGCGCGGCGGCGAACGACGGCGCGATAACCGCTCACCAACAGCACGAACCCTGGAATGGCAGCGAGGACATAGGAAACGGGATCGGGCATGACCAGCAGCTGTCCGAAGTTCACGACCGCAGAGCCGTAGGGCAGGTTGATCGACCCGGTCGCGCCAAGCAGGTAGAGTTGCATGCCGAGAACGGCGAGTAGGCCGGCCAGCGTCGAAACGAAGCTCGGCATTCCCAGTCGATTGAACAGCAATGCATAGAGCGCACCGATGATACCACCCGCTGCAAGGGCGGCGGCGATCGCCAGGGCGACCGGCCAGCCTTCGTTAACCCACAGCATTCCGACGAGCGCCGAGGCGAAGCCACTGATCGAGCCAACAGACAGGTCGATCTCGCCGACCATCAGGATACAGACGATACCAAGCGAGATAACACCGACCGTTGACGCATCGAAGAGCAGGTTGACGAGGTTGTTGGCCGAAAGGAAGACCGGATTGAGCGACGCAAACACCGTCCAGATGAGAACGAGGCCGACGACGACCGGCAACGAACCGAGATCGCCCGATCGCACGCGATCGGCAAAGGCCCGGATGGCGCCGCTGACGCCGGTTTCATGCTTGACGCGAACGTCGCTTCGATCGAGCAGGGGTGCGGATGGGGCGTTCTGATTGGCGTTGGTGCTCATAGGTTTCCGCCCTCTGTGATATCGTGCAACGCTTGGCGTCGGCTTGCCCTGCGGGATACGGAATTGTCCGCGGCTCCGGTGATGGCGCTGACGAGTTCCTGGTTGGTTGCGTCGGGATAGAATATCCCGTTGTTGCGGCCGAGCCGCAGGACCACGATGCGGTCTGCCACGGCCCGCACATCCTCCATATTGTGGCTGATCATGATGACGGCGAGGCCGCGATCGCGGACCCGTTCGATGAGGTTCAAGACCTCCGCCGTCTGGGCCACGCCGAGTGCGGCCGTCGGCTCGTCGAGCATGATGAGCTTCGGCTCCAGCAGCAGCGATCTGGCGATCGCCACCGTTTGACGCTGCCCACCGGAAAGCGACGCGATCGGAATGCGAACGCTGGGAATGCGCGCTGAGAGCTCATTCAGGAGCTTCCATGAGCGCACCTCCATCGACACTTCGTCGAGCTTCAGAGGACTGGTCTCCCGGCCAAGGAAGATATTGGCCACCACATCAAGATTTTCGCAAAGCGCGAGATCCTGGAAAACCGTTGCAATGCCGAGATTAAGTGCCGTGCTTGGGTCAGCGAGCGTCACTGGTTTGCCCGCGAAGGTGATCGTGCCCGATGTCGGCTGGTGCACGCCGGCAAGAATTTTGACGAGTGTCGACTTTCCCGCGCCATTGTCACCGACCAGCGCCACGACTTCACCCGCATGCACATCGAGATCGATATCCGTCAGGGCCGATACGGCGCCGAAATTCTTGGAAACGCCACGCAGGCTGAGAACGAGCTCGCCGATCGGGGGCGTATCGTGTTGAGTGTCCATCATCGAGGCAAGCCTTTCCGTGTGACCTCATGCGATCTGCAATGAGCCCCCCGACGACACGCGCCGGAGGGCCCCCGGGGAGGAGCGCTTAGCTGCCGATACCAAGCTTCTTGCAACCGTCCGCGTAGCGGTCGCCGCAAAGTTGCTGAGGCGTCTGGATCGGCTTGCCGTTGACCGTCTTGTCGATGATTTCGGCCTTCAGGTTCTCCGCAGTCACGAGCGCCGGCGTGAAGAGCTGCGTCGGCGTGTCGAACAGCTTCGTATCCGCCTTCGGCGTTTCACCGGAAAGCAGCTGCAGTGCGACGTTGGCGGCGGCGGCAGCCACGATCTCGCTCGGCTTGGAGATCGTGTTGTACTGATCGCCGGCGATAATCAGCTGCAGGCCGGCTATCGTTGCGTCATTGCCTGTCACCGGCGGGACGGGATCGATGCCGGCAGCCTTGAAGGCGGCGACGGCTGCACCGCCGGTACCGTCATTGGCGGCCACGACGCCAATGATCTTCTTGCCGAAGCGGGTGATCTGCCCACTTGCCCATTGCTGTGCCTTCGGCGGCGCCCATTCCGGCGTGTCGTATTCGGCCAGCACCTGATATCCGCCTTCAGCGATGCCGGCATGGATGCCCTTTTTGATCAAGCCGGCAGCCGCATCGGTCGGCGAGCCGTTGATCTCCAGCAGACCGCCGTCTTCTGGCTTGACATTGTTCTTCTTCAAATGTTCGACGAGCGATACGGCAATCATCTTGCCGATCTCTTCATTGTTGAAAGAGACGTAGTAGTCAGCGGCGGCAGACGGGATCGGGCGGTCATAGGCGATGACCTTGACGCCCTGGCTCTGGGCCATCTTCACCAGTGAGGCAGCGGCGGTGGAATCGACCGGGTCGAGGACGATCGCCTTGGCACCCTGCGAGATCGCCGAGTTGAATTGCTGTTGCTGGCGGGATGCGTCGCCATTGGCATTCTGGTATATCACCTTGCAGCCGGCGCAGAGTTTTGCCATTTCAGCCTGGAAGCCTGGGTAATCATGCTCTTCATAACGCGTCGAACTCTGGTCGGGCATCAGGAAGGCGACCGTTGCGTCGGTGACCTTGGCCGATTGTGCAAAAACGGACGTTCCGTTAAGAAGGCCGACAGCCAGTACGGCAGCGCCTGCGAGTTTCATTGAGAATTGCGTCATTTCGGTTTCTCCATTGAAGAGATCGATTGTTGCGGTTACCGTCTCAGGCGTGTGGCTGGCCTGAGTTAATGTGCACGAAAGCGCGCGCCGAAACTCACGGTCAAAGACCACCGTCGGCCGCACCGCTAAGGCGCATCTGTTCCAAGTTTGACGACACGCGATCCCACACGGAGACCCGCCACGGTCTCCGGTTCGCACTTGCCACCAATGTTTCCTGTCTCCTCCCTGTCCTCCCTGGTTAGGCGGCCTCCACCGCTTTTTCATTTTGTGCCCTCAAGGCTCGGAACCTGGAGGGCGGCATGCCTTTTTGCGCGAGAAAGTGTCTGTTGAAATTCGAAAGGTTGTTAAACCCGGATGCGTAGCAGATATCGATCACAGGCGTGTCCTCGCTGCTCATCAGCAACTGGCAGGCAAGATTGATGCGTAAGCGGTTGACATACTGAATCACCGAGAAGCCGGTATGTTTGCGAAACGACCGGGAAAACGCACTTGGCGTTTGGCCGGCAATCGCCGAAAGATCGGTCTCCGAAAACGGCTCCGTCAGTCGCTCGCGGATAAATGCCAACGCCTTGTTGGTGCCGATCGACATATAACCGGAGGGATCGGGCTGATAATCGGATGTGGTCAGAGCCACGTGATCGTTTGCACCGGTCAAAAGTTCGACGAGCTGCATGAAAAGCGCGATGCGACGCGCACCCGTGGCGTCCAGCATCTCCTGCATGATCGGCTTTGCGAGCGCCGCTGCCTCGAGCGAAAAGAGGACGCCTCTACGACTATCGGCCAGCACCGAGCGGAAACCCTTGAGCTCCGGAAGGATGGCAAGCAGGCCATCGATAAACGCCTCGGAGAATTGCAAAACGAGGCAGCGTTGCTCGATGCGCCTGTTGTCGACGACCTCGCTCACCCAGTTGTGCGGCAGGTTCGGGCCGGTCATGACAAAATTGCCCGGCTGAAAATCGCCGATGAAGTCGCCGACAAAATAGCAGCCGGAGGTTTCGGTGATGAGGTGGATCTCGTACTCGGGATGAAAGTGCCAACGCACCGTATGATAGGGATATCCGTGCGACCACATCTTGAAGGACTCGCCGGATCGTATCTGGACGACTTCCAGATCGGGCTCTGATACATCCCGCATAGGACTACCCCTCCCAGGGATACACTCTGCTCCTCGGCTGTTGGTTTCCACGCGGAACTGAGCCGGTTTTTCCACCAAGAAGTGAGCCACCTCTAAGTATGGTTTTCTGATCAGGATTTGGTCAAGGGATTGGCTTTTTCTCCTTTCTTCTGTGCTGCGGCAGCCGAGCTGGCTTTGAAGCGGAAGCTGTCGTTACCGGTTTCCAGGATATGGCAACGGTGGGTCAAACGATCGAGCAGAGCGGTCGTCATCTTGGCGTCGCCGAAGACGGTTGCCCACTCGCTGAAGCTGAGGTTGGTGGTAATCACGACGCTGGTCCGCTCGTAGAGCTTGCTTAACAGGTGGAAGAGTAGTGCTCCGCCTGAGGCGCTGAACGGCAGGTATCCCAACTCGTCCAGGATGAGCAGATCGAGGCGGACCAAGGTCTCCGCGATCTGGCCCGCCTTGCCTTTAGCCTTCTCCTGCTCGAGAGCATTGACCAGTTCGATGGTCGAGAAGAAGCGGACCTTTCGGCGATGATGCTCGATGGCTTGGATTCCAAGAGCGGTCGCGACATGCGTTTTTCCAGTGCCAGGGCCACCGATAAGGACAACGTTCTGCGCCCCATCCATGAACTCGCATCGGTGCAGTTGGCGCACGGTGGCCTCGTTGATCTCGCTGGCGGCGAAGTCGTATCCGGAGATGTCTTTGTAGGCTGGGAAGCGAGCAGCCTTCATGTGATAGGCAATCGAGCGGACCTCACGCTCGGCCATCTCGGCTTTCAGCAACTGGGACAAGATTGGCACGGCCGCATCGAAGGCGGGAGCACCTTGCTCGATCAGGTCCGTGACGGCCTGGGCCATGCCATACATCTTCAGGCTACGCAGCATGATGACGACGGCAGCACTTGCGGGGTCATGACGCATGACGACCTCCTACGATCCGGACCCGCAAGCCATCGTAGCGTTCTACATTGGCCTTGGGTTCGCGCAGCAGGGTCAGTGCCTGTGGCGTATCGATGTCGGGACCGTCGGTCGTCTTGCCATCAATCAGCCGATGCAGCAGGTTCAACACATGCGTTTTGGTCGCCACGCCTTGATCCAGAGCCAGTTCCACGGCCCTGACGACGACCTGTTCGTCGTGATGAAGCACCAGAGCGAGGATGTCGGCCATCTCACGATCACCGCCGGGGCGGCGAAGCATCTGATCTTGCAACTGTCTGAAGGCCAGCGGCAATTCCAGGAAGGGCGCACCATTGCGCAAGGCACCGGGTTTGCGCTGGATGACGGCAAGGTAATGTCGCCAGTCGTAAATCGTTCGTGGCGGCTTATCGTGGCTCCGCTCAATGACCCGCTCATGCTCGCATAGGATATTGCCCTCGGCCGCAACGACCAGTCTCTCGGGATAAATGCGCAGGCTGACAGGCCGGTTCGCAAACGATGCTGGCACACTGTAACGATTGCGCTCGAAGGTGATCAGGCATGTCGGTGAGACGCGCTTGCTCTGCTCAACGAAGCCGTCAAATGCGGGTGGCAGTGCCATTAATGCTGCCCGCTCATCAGCCCAAACATCTGCGATTGTGCCGGGCAAGGTGCCATGCGCCGTCTCCCGCCACAGGTCCTGGCAATGCTGTTCCAGCCAAGCATTCAATACCGCCAAATCCGGGAAGTCAGGCATCTGTTGCCACAGTCGTGGGCGAGCATCCTGGACGTTCTTCTCGACCTGCCCCTTCTCCCAGCCGGCAGAGGGATTGCAGAACTCTGGCGCAAAGACGTAGTGGTTCGTCATCGCGAGGAAACGGATGTTGACCTGCCGCTCTTTGCCGCGACCGACACGATCGACCGCCGTCTTCATGTTATCGTAGATGCCGCGACCAGGTACGCCGCCGAACACACGGAAGCCGTGCCAGTGGGCGTCGAAGAGCATCTCGTGCGTTTGCAGCAGGTAGGCCCTGACCAGAAAGGCCCGACTGTGCGACAACTTGATATGTGCGACCTGAAGCTTCGTGCGCTCGCCGCCGATCACGGCATAGTCCTCACTCCAATCGAACTGGAATGCCTCGCCTGGGCGGAAAGACAGCGGAACGAATATGCCGCGGCCCGCTGTCAGCTGCTCAGCCCGCCAGTCGCGGGCGAACGCGGCGACCCGACCATAGGAGCCGGTAAAGCCGAGAACCACCAGATCCGCATGAAGCTGCTTCAGCGTTCGGCGCTGCTTGCGCGACCTCCCGGCCTCGGTCTTCAGCCAGCCAGCAAGTTTGTCGGCAAAAGGATCGAGCTTGCTCGGACGTTCCGGTACCGTGAACGTCGGCTCGATCGTACCAGCGCTCAAATACTTCGCGATCGTGTTGCGTGACAGCCCAGTGCGCCGGCTGATCTCGCGGATCGACTGCTTCTCGCGCAGCGCCATCCGACGGATGATGTTTAAAAGTCCCATGTGGATCACTCCGTGGCCCCCGTCGCTCACCGCGTTGGGGGGAAGGTTCACATGGCTCAATTCTCAATGGAAATTATGCGCCTAACCGGCTCAGTTCTGCGTGGAAACCAACACCTCGGCCATCCGCGGAGGAGCTCTCCCGGTTCCATCGCGCGACCATGAAAGAAGTTTAGCCGGATCTGACACGCCGCTCCACCACATTTGCCCCCGCAGACCGATACTTTTTTGTCATCCGATTGATGATTGCCTAGATGCCCAGCAGCGCATTTGCGGGTAGGTCCATGGTCAGCGGCACAGTTCGCCGAGCGAATGAAAATGGACTGGAATGGGGAAACGCGTTCTTATCACCGGAGCAGGCAAGGGGATCGGGCGGGAAACGGCAGTCATGCTGGCGAGCCGAGGCGCTAGGTTGAGCGATGAAGCCTTCCTGATCAACGGCATATCGCTTCCCGTGGACGGCGGTCTTGCCAGCTCCTGATCGGCACGCCCATTTTCGCAGGCGGATCGAGATGATCCACGCACATTTCTCCTGGGCGACAAGCAAGCCGAAGACCTAAGCCTCGGCCCCCTGCAGGGCGGGGGAAACATTTGTCGCGCTGGTGCCGGCAAGCAGTCGGTCGACGATCATGCGTCCGATCGGGATGGCGGAGGTTGCCGCCGGTGAGGGGGCATTGCAGACATGCAGCATTCGTTCGGTCTGCTTGAACAGGAAGTCATGAACCAGGCTTCCGTCGGCCATCACCGCCTGCGCCCGAATGCCGGCTTGCGGGCGCTGCAGATCATCGATCGTCAGCGCAGGGCAATATTTCCGGCACTCCTTGAGATAGCGTGCGCGCGACGCGGAATTGGCAAACTCTGAAATTGCCGAACGCCAGTTCCTCCGAGCCATTTTCCAAAAGCCAGGAAACGTCGCCATGCTGGCGACGTCCGCGATCGCAAAACTGCCCTTGGCATAGCCTTCGCGCGCGAAACCAAGCACCGCATTGGGACCCACAGTCATGCCGCCATCAATCGTTCGCGTCAGGTGAATTCCGAGAAACGGCAAGTCGGGATCGGGGATCGGATAGATGAGGCGCTGCGTGACCTTCGCCTTAGATGCCGGCAATGCGTAGTATTCGCCACGGAACGGAACGATCCGATGATTGATCTTCAAGCCGGCCATCAATGCGATTCGGTCCGACTGGAGACCGGCGCAGGCAACCAATTTGCCGGCGTCGACGCAACCGGACGGACTTTCGATGCGCACGCTCTTTTCCTGTTCGTGAATGGCTGTGACCGCAACTCCGCGCCTGATCTCGCCGCCCCGCGCTTCGATCTTTTGTGCCATGGCGCGGCATACCACCGCGTAGTCGACAATTCCGGTGGAGTGGACCAGAAGAGCGCCGAGACCGGCGATACCAGGCTCGGCGGTTCTCAATCGCGCGCTCGTCAGTCGCGTATAGTCGATGCCGTTCTGCCGGGCCCTTCCCTCGAGCGCATCCATGCGCTCAGTCTCCGCATCGTTGGTGGCGACCAATAACTTTCCGCAGGTTTCGAATGGGATGCGATTGTCAGTACAGAAGCGCTTTGTCGCCGCCGCACCCTCGCGGCAGAGCTTTGCCTTCAGGGAGTCGGGAGCATAATAGATTCCGGCGTGGATGACGCCGCTATTGCGACCCGTCTGGTGTCTGGCAAGCTCTGGCTCTTTCTCCAAGACAACGATTCTGGCGCCAGGTGTCCTTTCCTGCAACGCCATGGCGACCGCCAAGCCGACGATACCCCCTCCAATGATGCAATGGTCATACATGTCGCTATCCGGTCGTGAGTGATCCCCACTGTCAAGGTTAGCATTGGCCCGGCTCGCCGTCTTGCGATCCTTATGGCGTAATTCGCTCCAAGTGCCGTCTTCAAACGCCGTCGCTGAGTACTCCGCGCATCTATTTCTGGCGCACTGACAAAACGTTGCGGATGGAAAAGCTGGAATTGATCCGCAGCACACCCGGCAGGACAGAAAGTATCTCCTTGTGGATTCGTTCGAAAGCACTGGCGCTTTCGACGTCAACGCGAAGCAGATAATCCGATCCACCCGTCATCAGAAAGCACTCGCGAATCTCCGGATATTTGCGAACGGCGGTTTCAAAGCGGTTCAGGTATTCCTCCGTCTGGCGTTCGAGAGTGATCTGGATGATGACGGCAATTGCGTCCTCGCCGAGCATGTCAACGAGTGCGGTGTAACCCCTGATGATGCCTGCCCGTTCCATGAGTGCGATGCGGCGCAGACAGGCGGAGGCGGACAGACCAACTACCTTGCCGAGGTCGACATTGGAGATCCGGGAGTTCAGGCGCAATTGCCGGATGATTTTCCTGTCGATCGCATCGATCTCATACATTATCGCCTCATCTATTCGCGCTTCGGCTGCCATGTCATCCGGCATCGATTGCGTCGGCCACCCATCGCATAGGATGCTCACCTCGAATAGAAGAGAATCGCTTCGTCTGGCAACGGCAAGAAAAACCTGAGACCATAGCCTGCTTCTCACCCCGCAGCTGCCCGGTCCAGGAAAGATCAAAAATGTGCTTGCTGAGATCCTGGTGACGCTGCTGATGGCCGAACAAGCCAGCCATGCCGCAGCAGCCGGTTGCGGCAATTTCAACCGACGCGCCGAGAGCAGCAAACACCTTTTTCCATGCCGTTGCTCCGGCGCCGGCGCCTTCACTGCAATGAAGGAACAGTTTGCGCGGCAATCGCTCCCTGTTCAATCTTGGCAAACCGCGTCCGCAGGCGATTTCCTCGCTCAGAAATTCCTGGACGAGGAGGATATTCTGGCCCGCCAGGCCGGCGTTCGCATAGTCCTGGCGGATCATCATGACGAAGGCAGGATCGACCCCCACCATCGGTCTTCCGGATGCCGCGACTTTGTCGACCGCCGATCGAAGCTTCCGGGCCTGCCTGATAAAACGAGGTCGGTCGCCGAGCACGTGGGCCGCTTTTCCGCCCGGACGCATGGCGACGAAAACAGGGCGATAGCCAAAGCCACGAAGGCCGTCGGCGAGCGCCAACGCGGCCTGCGTATCGAAAAGGGCTGTAAACGGATCCCGCCAGACGAAGACCGTAGCCTCATGCCATTGCCGCTGCGCGATCACCTTGACGGAAAACGTCTTGTAGCCACCTTTGCCCACATCGTGAAAGGCGATGAACGGAAGGTCATGCAGACCCGAGGCTTTCTCCATCAACGGGTTGAATACCCTCGCAAAGACAGCCATCAGTTTTCTATACCGGATCAAAAACGGGGAATATTCCTCCAGCAGAAGTGCCGCCTTGCCTGCCAGTGAGCGCCGGCGCGTCCGGTGGAGCTGGTCGAGGAAATGCGATTTCATCTCCGGTATGTCGACCTGCACGGGACAACTCGTGGCGCAGGCCTTGCAGCCAAGGCATCCGTCGAGCGCGGCCAGAACATCGCTCACCAACTCTTCGGTTGCATCACCTCTGTGTTTTGCCTGGTGCCAATGCCTCAACGCGTCGGCGCGGCCCTTCGGTGAATGGCGAAGGTCGCGGGTGGCCTTGAATGACGGACACATGACATCGCTGCGTTGATAACTCAGACACTGAGCATTGCCGTTACACCTGAAGGCAAGGCCGAGAGGGTCATTTTCATCGGTGTTGACGCTACGAAACGGGGTTGTCGCAATGCCCATGAGAGATCGCGGATCACCGACGAGCTTTCCCGGATTGAAACGATGCGCTGGATCGAATGCCCGCTTGACGCGACGAAACGCGTCATAGGCGGTCTCGCCGACGAACTCCGCAAGGTAAGCGCCGCGCACGCCCTTGCCGTGCTCCCCCCAGAAGATACCGCCGTGCCGGCGGGTCAAGTCGAAGACGCGGTCCGAAATCGCTTTCATGATGGTCCGGTCCTCGTCGGAATCGATATCGAGGGCAGGGCGGATGTGAAGACAGCCGACATCGACATGCCCATACATGCCGTAGCTCAAGCCGTTGCTGCTCAACAGTCCCGTGAATTCCTTTACAAAGGCGGCAAGGTTTTCGACAGGCACCACGCAGTCCTCGACAAAGGCAATCGGCCGGCGAGTGCCACTGACCTTGCCGAGCAAGCCAACGCTTGCCGCTCGAACCTGCCAGAGCGCTGCCATTTCGATGTCGTCGACGGCCACGTGGCTTGCGATTGCGCCGGCAAGCCTCAGCGCGCTCTCGCGCAAAGCTTCAACGTGGCGTGCGAGATCTGCCTCGTCGTCCCCAACGAACTCGACGAAATTGTAGGCGATCGGCTGGCCGTCACGAGCGCGTAGCCCGACGGGCAGCGCTTGCAGAATTCCGGCCCTTTCGGCCAGGCCCTGCACCCATTCGTCCATCACTTCGATTGCTAGCGGATCATGCGCAAGCAGCGCACTGCCGGCATCGAGTGCCGCGGCGAACGTCTCGAAGCCGATGACAACCAATCGCTTGAATTTCGGTTTGCGCATGAGATGCAGTCGTATGCGCGTAACGAGGCCCAGCGTCCCCTCCGCGCCGATCGGCAAGCGCCACCATTCGAGATCGCCTCCAGGCGGCCTCGCCCGTTCGAGATCATAGCCTGTAAACCGCCGCGAAAGCGCCGGCACCTGGCCGAGCAGCGCATCGCGACCCGACGCACAAGCCGCTTCGATCTCTAAGAGCATTGCGTTGGCCCAGTCGGGCGTCGGCGCATCGCTATCCAGTGTCCGGCCGCCATCGACAACGATTTCCATCCCAAGGACGTTGTCGCTGGTCTTGCCGTAGCGCCTCGATCCCTTGCCGGATGCATCGGTACTTACCATGCCGCCGATCGTGCAGCGGCTCGCCGTCGAGGTGGTCGGCGCGAAGAACAGGCCAGTCGCGGCCAGTTGCGCGTTCAACTCGTCGAGCACGATGCCAGGCTCTACCTCCGCCCACTGCTCCTTTACGTTCACCTGCAGGAGGCGGTTCATGTATTTCTGAAAATCGACGATGATGCCGGCGTTCAGGCTCTGACCGTTGGTGCCGGTGCCGCCACCGCGTGCGGTGACGGGAACGCCACGCAGATCCTCGGCCTCGAGGACGCGCATCAAGCGCCGAACATCCTCAGCATCGCGCGGCGCAACGACGATATCCGGGGTCACCGTGTAAATACTGTTGTCCGTCGACATCGCCGCCAGGAGTGCGGCGTCGTTTGCGATGGCGCCACGAAATCCTGCGTCAGCGAGCAAGGAAGGGAGCCTTTGCAACACAACATGATAGGACATTTTCTTTACGCTCTGGTGCAGCATCACCGTCCATCCGGAGAAATCGAGGAACCGACATTGAACCACAAACGCACCTTTCGTATAATTAGAAAGATATGAAGGTTTTTTCGGAAAATACGAACATAGGTCTACGCCATCTTCGCGCCGCACTGACGGTCATGGAGGAGGGATCCTTCAGCAGGGCAGCGCAGCGGCTTGGCGTTGTGCCTTCCGCCCTGACCGAAACGATCCGCACGCTCGAACTGGAATGTGGAACGGCGATCTTCGACCGGAAGACGCGTCCAGTAAGGGCGACAGAAGCGGGCGAGGCGTTCCTCGAGGGCGCGCGCGATCTTCTCGATCGTTTCGAGCTTTCGCTGACGAACCTGCGACAGGTCGGCGGCCTCAAACGTGGCCGGGTAGCGATTGGCGCAGCGCCATCGGCAGTCCTGAGCCCGCTATCGGACGCTATCATGACGTTTCGTGCAGACCATCCGGGAATTGATATCATCGTCCATGATGACGTGGCCGAGCGGTTGGCCGGCATGGTGGTGAACAGAACGCTTGATTTCGCGCTGGCTGGGCCGGGCTTTGAATCGGCGGAATTGGACGGAAGGAAAATCAGCGAAGACCCGTTTGGTCTCGTCTGCCATAGAGATCATCACCTTGCACGGTCGAAGCATCCGATTGTCTTGGCCGATATCAATCCGGAGGATGTGATCGCGCTCGACGGACAGGCCGGCATTGCAAGAATGCTTGCCGATTGCCCCGAGTTGCCGCCGAGGCTGACAATGGGCTGTATCCAAACTTTCAGCACCATTGCGCAGTTGACCTTGATCAGTCGCAACGCCGGCGTGGCACTGCTGCCGCAGCAGGCTGCGAAGGTCATCCAAAGTGACGACATTGTCTTTCGCGCGATCGCCGATTTTCGGCTCATCCGCTCGCTCTTTTTGCTGACACGCAACCGCTCGAGTCTGCCCCCAGCGGCGGAGCGCTTTGTCAGCTACCTCTTCTAGTCGAATGTGCACGAAACATTGAATGAGTTGACGAAAGCTGCGGAAACCTGATCTCAATTGCTCGTATTGGCGAAGGATTGAGCGAAAAAGTCGTTCAACCGACGATATCCTTACAGCAGGTAAATCGGGACAGCAGGTAAATCGGGGCCAATTATGAACAGCAGCACCGACAACGTTATGCTCGCAGCCGACCGATGCGGCGTGCTCGCAATCGACCTTGGCGCCCTTGGCGAGAACTACCGCCGATTGGCCAAGAATGTTGCTCCCGCAGCGCTTGCCGCGGTTGTGAAGGCCGACGCTTATGGCCTTGGCGCCGTTCAGGTCAGCCAGAGACTGTACCAGGTGGGATGCCGGACATTCTTTGTCGCGCATTTCATCGAGGCCGTGCAGCTGCGTCCGTCGCTCCCGCAAGACGCTGCCATCTATGTGCTGAACGGCCTTCAGCCTGGCAACGAGGAACGTGCGGCCGCCATCGGTGTTGTACCCCTGTTGAACTCCATCGGTCAGATCAAGGCATGGTCGCAGACAGCCGGCAGGGCGGGCCGGACGCTTGAGGCTGCGCTCCAGGTCGATAGCGGGATGTCAAGGCTTGGCCTTTCACCGGATGAAGTGTGTGAGCTGCTGGTCAACCCAGGCCTGATTTCGAACGTCGAGGTCACGACGCTCGTCAGCCATCTCGCCTGCGCCGACGAACCGGCAAACCCGGCAAGTGCAAGGCAGTTGGCGGCCTTCCGGGCGATATCGACCGCCTTTCCGACCCTGCCCGTCTCATTGGCGAATTCCGGCGGCATCTTTCTAGGGGGCGAGTTCCATGGCTCGCTGGCACGACCGGGCATTGCCCTTTATGGTGGCGCGCCGGTCTCAGACCGCGACAACCCCATGCTGCCGGTTGTCCGGCTTGAGGTCCCCGTCATTCAGACGCGCACCGTGCCTCCGGGCACCCAGATCGGTTATGGCGGAACGTTCACAGCGAAAACATCCATACGCCTCGCAACAATTGCAGCGGGTTATGCCGACGGATTGCCACGCAGCTTGAGCGGGCGAGGCGCCGTCTACTTCGAGGGGCAGCGCCTGCCGATCGCCGGGCGCGTGTCGATGGACAGCATAACGGTCGATATCAGCGCTTTGGCGGAAGGCGCACTCGATCTCGGCACGCCGGTGGAGGTCGTTGGCAAACACCAAACCTTGGAGATGATGGCTGCAGACGCCGATACTATCTCCTACGAAATTCTCACCCGATTGGGCCACCGATACCAACGCCGCTACATCTGATCTGATGTCGTTCTTTTCTGGAGTTCATAATGAAGATTACTGTGCTTGGCGCCGGCGTCATCGGCGTCACCACGGCCTACTATCTGGCGAAATCGGGACACGAGGTCACGGTGTTGGAGCGCCAGAGCGGACCGGCGCTGGAGACGAGCTATGCCAATGCCGGCGAGATCTCGCCCGGCTATGCATCGCCCTGGGCGGCGCCCGGCATTCCTCAGAAGGCCGTCAAATGGCTCTTCATGAAACACGCGCCGCTGATCATTCGCCCGACATTCGACCAGGCCACCTGGGCCTGGGTGACGGCGATGCTGCGCAACTGCACCTCCACGCGCTATGCGATCAACAAGAGCCGCATGGTTCGCCTTGCCGAATACAGCCGCGATTGTCTGATCGAGCTGCGCGCCGAGACCGACATCCCGTATGATGCGCGGACGCAAGGAACACTGCAGCTCTTTCGCACGCAAAAACAGCTCGGCTCGATCACAAAGGACATCGAGGTCCTCGCAAAGGACGGCGTGCCGTTCCAGGTCCTCGATCCGGCACAATGCGTCGCGGCTGAGCCTGGGCTAGCGCCGGTCAAGCACAAGATCGTCGGCGGATTGCGCCTGCCCAACGACGAGACCGGCGACTATTTCAAGTTCACCAACGAGCTCGCCAAGCGTGCTGAGGCATTGGGCGTGCAGTTCATCTATGAAGCCGATGTCCATAAGCTGCGCATCGAGACCAACAGGATCAGCGCGGTCGAAACCGCGCAGGGCACGTTTGGCGCCGACATCGTGGTGGCCGCCTTCGGCAGCTTCACGCCAGCCCTTCTGAAGCCCCTCGGGCTGAAGGTGCCAATATACCCGGTGAAGGGATACTCGATCACGGTTCCAATCGTTGACGAGAGCCGAGCGCCCGTCTCGACAATCATGGACGAGACCTTCAAGATTGCAATCACCCGTCTCGGCGACCGAATCCGCGTCGGCGGCATGGCCGAAATCGCGCGCTTCAACAAGGACTTGCCGATCTCCCGTAAGGCAACACTTGTCCATTCGGTCGAGGATCTGTTCGGTGGAGCAGGCGACCAGCGCAAAGCACAGTTCTGGTGCGGACTACGGCCGATGACGCCCGATGGAACGCCGATCATCGGCAAGACTGCCTACGACAACCTGTATTTGAACGCCGGGCACGGCACGCTTGGCTGGACCATGGCCTGCGGCTCCGGCCGCGTACTCACAGATCTCATCAACAGGGCGAAACCGCAGATATCGACCGAGGGTTTCGATCTCAGCCGCTACGGCTGATGAGCGCCGCAGAATTCGTACGCTATCCTGATAAAATGCCGGCGCCGTAAAATGCGGCGCCGGCATTTATTCAGCGCGCTGCCCAGTTCGCTCCACGCCGGAAGATGGTCTTCATCTCAGGCACCGAAAATTCCTTGGCCTGATGGCCAAGCGAAGAATAGAAGACACGCCCTTTGCCGTATTTGCGCTTCCAGGCGACGGGCATCACCACGCCGTCGATCCAGTAGGCGTGGTCGCCGGTAAACCGGGTCGTCGCCAGCACCTCGTTCGAAGGATCGACGTGCATGTAGTATTGTTCGGAGGTGTAGGGGAAGTCGACGATGCCTTCCATGACGGGATCATCCGGCCGGGTGATGTTGACCGTATAGTCGATGATGTTGCCGGGATGCGCGACCCACTGGCCGCCGATGATGAACTGGTATTCGACGCATTCACGGAAGCTGTCGCCAGCGCCACCATGGTAGCCGGCAATTCCGACACCACCCTCGATCGCGGCCGCAAGGTTCTTGATCTCTTCCTTTTCGATCTTCGACATCGTCACGATCGGCACGACGAGGCTTAGATCGTGGACGGATGGATCCGCAAAGGCCTCGGTGGTGTGCTCGACGTAGACCTTGAAGCCATCCTCCTCCAGCATGTCCTTGATAATTGAGGCGCATTCCTGCGGCTCATGGCCGCTCCATCCACCCCAGACGATCAGTGCTTCACGCATACTCTTCCTCCTGATGATTACTTGCCCAAGCGCCCGTCGACGAGCGACTGCGAAAGCGGCATCGGCCGCTCGGTTTGAGTAGTGATAGCGACCGTACGCCCGCTGTCAGAGGCCGTATGGAAGGCTTCCATGACCTCAAGGACATGCAGAGCAAGATCGCCGTTGGCACGATGCGGGCGGTTGGATCGAATGGCATGGGCCAGATCAGCGACACCGATCGAGCGATAGTTGCCGTCGCCATAAGGTGCCATGAGAGCCTGCTTTTCGAATGCCCCGCCCTTTCTCAGCAGTTCCACGTCGCCGCCGAAGTGGTTGGGATCGGGAACGATCAGCGTGCCTTCGGTGCCGTAGATTTCGAGTGGCACGTGCTGGTGGCCGGCGACATCAAAACTCATGCCGATCTGAACGACGGCACCGTTGGCAAAAGCCATGAGACCGGCAACGTGGGTCGCGACATGCACCGGAATGCGCTCGCCATTTCTCGGCTCACTGGTGATGACACGCTCCTTGCGGGGGCTGACGGCAAAACCGGCCACCTGGGCAACGGGTCCAAAAAGATTGACGAGATCTGTGATGTAATATGGCCCCATGTCGAGCATCGGTCCGCCGCCGACCTCGTAGTAGAAGGCCGGATTTGGATGCCAGCGTTCGTGCCCTGGGCACATGAAGGTCGCCGTGCCGCCGACCGGCTGGCCGATCACGCCCTGATCGATGAGGGTACGTGCGCTCTGGTGACCCCCACCAAGAAAAGTGTCGGGGGCCGCGCCAATGCGAAGGCCCTTTCCTTTCGCGGCGTCGGCGAGATTCTTGCCCTCCGCGAAGGTGATGCCGAGGGGCTTCTCCGAATAGGCGTGCTTGCCGGCCTCCAGCGCCTGCAGACCAACCGCGACATGGGCCTTCGGCACAGTCAGATTGACGATGATCTCGACCTTGGGGTCGGCAAGGAGTTCGTCGATCCGCTTTGCGGGCACATTGAATTCGCCGGCCTTAGCTTCTGCCAGCGCGTGATTGAGGTCGGCCACGCCGCGAACGTCAAGGATGGGGAAGGACGCCATCGCTTTCAGATAGGCGCCGGAGATATTGCCGCATCCAATGATGCCAATACCGACTCGTTCCATGATTTCCTCCCGTTAGATGTCGTGATTTTTCTATTCAGAGCGCCGGCCCGGTGGTGTTCCAGGGCGACTCATAGAGTTCGTAGAGCGCCACCGCAGCTGCTCCTTGCGCCCAGAAGTCGTCCGTCGAATCGTCGAAGACGAGTTCGGCAACACCCTTCAGAGACGGTGGAATGGCGAGCGCATAGGCGTTGCGCAGGCTGTCGAGAAAGGGTTCGCCAAGAGCAAGGCTCGAACCGACGAGAATGACACGCGGCGGCGCAAACAAAGTGACGATATTGGCGATCGCAACGCCGACGGCTTCGCCGGCGCGGATCGCTGCGCCGATCAGCGTGTTATCCTCAGCCTTGATGAGCGCTTGGGCATGCGTCATGCCGCGTCCAAGCCGGATGGCCTCGGCAAAGCGGCCGCTGGCCGGCTGCTCACCGAGGATCTCGCTTTCGCCGGCCTGGCTCGACAGCCGCACGATGCCGCGCGGTCCCATCCCAAGCACCAGGTCGCCGAGATTGTGGCTGAGGCCGCCGGCGCCGCGGAAAAGCTGATTGTCGTGGAGCACCCCGAGCCCAAGCGTCTGCTCAAGCGAAATCAATACCATGTCCTCCAGATCGCGGGCCTTGCCAAACCAGTGGTGGGCAAGCGTGATCGCATGCGCGTCGCTTTCCACGATCGTCGGGGTATTCAGCCGAGCCGTCATTTCGCTGGCGAAATCGACATTCGTGTCGCGAAAGATCGGGCTGCTGCGGATATGGCCGGTGCGGTGTTCGATCACGCCGGGAAGGCCAAGGCACACGGTGTCGACGTCCTCGAGCGAAAGGCCGGCATCGACGACGCAGCGCCGTACCCCGTCCTCGACGAGGTCGGCGATGACGCCGATGGGCTGGCGATCGATGCGAATCGGCAGCGTCAGTTTCGACAGCACGTCGCCGCGAAAGTCGGTCACCACGAAAACGAGGCGGTTGGCCGCGATTTTGGCACCGACAACGCGCGCCGCGTCCGGGTTGAGCTCGAGCATGACACGCGGGCGCCCACGGGCCGCCTCATTGCGAATGTCGCCCTCATGACGCGGCAGGATTAGCCCGTCATCAAGCAGCGAAGCGGTGATGGCGGAGACCGTCGTGGTCGACAGCTGCGTGCGTTCACTGATCTCGACACGCGCTATCGGTCCATGACGGCGGATCGTATCCAGCACGTTCAAGCGGTTGATCGCGCGCATCAATTCCGGATCTGCTGTCTTCATGGGGTCTTGCCGGCTCTTCAATGTTGCGCGGTGCGCTTATATTTTCAACGGTATGCGAATTAAATAGCGCGGCAGCGGCCCCGTCTGTCAAGGCAAATCTACCAATTTCAACGAGGGGAGTTGACATTCGCCAAAACCTCCCGATGATTTAATCCGCATAAGGGAAAAATTGAAGAGGACGATTTTTGCCCTTCTTGGAGGAGACATCATGTTTGATCATATGAGGGCCGAGGCCCTATTTCGCAACCGTTTCATTGCCCGCTCGGCAGCCACGGGGCTGGCACTCCTGATCGCTGCGGGAAGTGCTGCAGCCGACACGACCGTCAAGTGGCTGCATCTTGAAATCGACCCGAACTATCTGGCGGTCTGGAAGAAGATCGCAGCCAAGTACGAGGCCGAGCATCCCGGCGTAAAGATCGAAATGCAGTTCCTGGAAAACGAGGCCTTCAAAGCGAAGCTTCCGACGCTGCTGCAATCGAGTGATGCGCCGGACCTGTTTTTCAGCTGGGGCGGTGGGGTGTTGAAGCAGCAACTTGCCACAGGCACGCTGATGGACCTGACCGAGGCTATGAATGCCAAGGACGGCGCCTGGCTGAAGAGCTACAATCCGGCGTCCGTCAACGGCTTGACCTTCGATGGCAAGATTGGTGCCGTCCCCTACAAGATGGGTACGGTTTCCTTCTTCTACAACAAGCAGATGTTTGCAAAGGCGGGTGTCGACGCGGCATCCATCAAGTCCTGGGACGACTATCTCGGCGCGGTCAAGAAGCTCAAGGATGCCGGCATCGTGCCGATTGCCGGCGGTGGCGGCGAAAAATGGCCGATCCACTTCTACTGGAGCTATCTCGTCATGCGCGACGGCGGTCAGAAGGTTTTCGACGCCGCCAAGAACGGGCAGGGCGAGGGCTTCAACGATCCGGCCATCATCAAGGCCGGCGAACAGCTCGCCGAGCTCGGCAAACTGCAACCCTTCCAGCCCGGATATCTCGGCGCGACCTGGCCGCAGGCGCTTGGCGTTTTCGGTGACGGCAAGGCGGCGATGATCCTCGGCTTCGAGAACACCGCCGCCAACCAGCGGACCAACTCCGGCGACGGCAAGGGCCTCGACCCTGACAATATCGGTCGCTTCGCCTTTCCGGCCATCTCGGGCGGTGCCGGTGCCGTCACCGACACGCTCGGTGGGCTGAACGGTTGGGCAGTGACGAAGACGGCTCCGCCTGAAACGCTTGATTTCCTCGCCTACCTGACGAACGCCGAAAACGAGCGCGAAATGGCCAAGGCCGGCATGCTCATTCCGGTCGCCGTCGGTGCTGAGGATGGGGTCACCAATCCGCTGATGCATCAGGCTGCTGAACAGCTGGCGCACTCGACATGGCACCAGAACTTCTTTGATCAGGATCTCGGTCCGTCCGTCGGCCGCGTGGTCAACGATGTCTCCGTTGCCATCGTGTCGGGACAGATGAGCCCATCCGATGGGGCTCAGCAGATCCAGGAAGCTTTTGAGCAGGATCAGCTCTGAACAAGACGATTGCGGCGCGACGCATCACTCGCGCCGCCCTTCCGTGTGACGTAAGAGGGACCGGCCTTTATGACCACTATCAGCGTAACGGGCGCCATCCGACCTCGCTCGGCTGTCAGATCGTCGGTGCGCAGCAAAGATCCGAGCCTGGCGCGGCGCCTGCCGGTCCTGCTTCTGTTTCTGCCGCCAGCGCTGCTGCTGTTTACGATTTTCGTGATCCTGCCCATGGGGGAGGCGGCATGGTACAGTCTCTACAAATGGGACGGTTACGGATTGCCGACGCAGTTCGTGGGAATGAGGAATTTCGAGGTACTATTCAAGAACAGCGCCTTCCTGACGGCGTTGAAGAACAATGCCCTGATCATCGTCATTTCAATCCTGATCCAGATTCCGCTCGCCATTTGGCTGGCGATGATGCTGGCGCACCGGATCGCTGGCGTGGTCATCTTCCGCTTAATCTTCTTCCTGCCCTACGTCTTGGCGGAGGTCGCAGCCGGTCTCATCTGGCGCTTAGTCTACGATGGCGACTATGGCCTGTTTGCCTCGGCCGCCCACCTCATCGGCGTCGAGACACCCTATGTGCTGGCAGACAAGGACCTGGCGATCTATGCGGTGCTGGCAGTTGTCGTCTGGAAGTATTTTGGGTTCCACATGATGCTCTTCATTGCGGGGCTGCAGTCGCTCGACAAAAGCGTGCTGGAAGCAGCAGAAATCGACGGCGCCAGCGGCTGGCAGCGGTTCCGTTACATCACGCTGCCGCTTCTCGGCTCGACCGTTCGCCTGTCCGTCTTCTTTGCTGTCGTCGGCTCGCTGCAGCTCTTCGACCTCATCATGCCGCTGACGGGCGGCGGGCCGTTCAACGCGACGCAGACCATGGTCACCTTCCTTTTCAACTTTGGCGTCACGCGCATGCAGGTCGGCCTCGGCAGTGCCGTGGGCGTCGTCCTGTTCGTCATCTGCGTGACGCTTGCCTTCGGCTACAAACGGATATTCATGCGCAATGACTGACATGGCCTCATCCGCCCGGATCGCGACCGGCACGAAGATCTATCTATATGTCTCGCTGACGATCATCGCAGCGATCGTACTGGTGCCGCTGCTGACGACGGCGCTTGGCGGCTTCAAGGATCTCGGCGACCTACGCACCAACCCCTTCGGGCTACCGGTCGCATGGCATCCGGAAAACTATACCGACATTCTCTTTGGGGACCGCTACTGGCGGCAAATGATGAATTCGCTGATCATCGCCACGCTAACGGTCTGTTTGACGGTTTCGGTCTCGGCCATGGCCGCCTTTACCTTCGCGCATGTGAAGTTCTTCGGCGCGGGTTTCCTGCTCAATTACTTCCTGATCGGCCTGATGTTTCCGGCTGCGACCGCCATCCTGCCCCTGTTCATCCGGATCCGTGACCTCGGCCTGTTGAATTCCTACTGGGGCGTTGTCCTGCCGCAAGTCTCCTTCGGCCTGGGCATGAGCATACTTCTGTTCCGGAACTATTTTCGCAACCTTCCGGAAGAATTGTTCCAGGCAGCAATCGTCGACGGCTGTGGCTACATCCGCTTCTTCTGGCATATCTCGCTGCCGCTCTCGCGGCCGATCATCGCAACTGTCAGCATCATCTCCTTCGTCGGCAGCTGGAACAACAGCTACATCCTGCCGCTGATCATGCTGAATTCTGAGACGATGTACCCATGGCCGCTTGGCATCATGGTCTATCGCGGTGAGTTCGGCACCGCCTGGCAGCTGGTGCTCGCCTTCATCACGCTGACAATCATGCCGACGATCATCGTCTTCTTCCTGGCACAAAAGCACATCATCGCAGGCCTGACTGCTGGTGCTGTCAAATCCTGATCGGGCGTGGAACGATGGCGCGTCGTCCCGGCGCCCCTTTGGCTACTGGGTCGGCAGGCTGATCGTTCGTGCTATGCCGACGCCGCCGACCACAGTGCGTGAAAGTGGTGCACGGGTCCGTGGCCAGACCCGACGCTCAGCCCGTCGGCATGGCCGACGGCGCCAGCAAGGTAGGCCTTGGCACGCGTGACCGCCTCGTGAACTGATGCTCCTTTCGCCAGTTCCGCGGCCAGCGCGCTGGAAAGGGTGCAGCCGGTGCCATGCGTGTTTGCGGTCGGAATGCGTTTTGCCTCAAACCATGTCGGCCCGGAGGCTGTCGAGAGCACATCCGGGCTTTCGTCGCCGGCCAGATGTCCGCCCTTGACGAGGACAGCCTCCGGGCCGAGTTGGCGAAGACTGTCTGCCTGCTCGGCCATGTCGCTGCGTGTGGCGGCGGCATAGACATGAAGCAGTGCAGCCGCTTCCGGCAGGTTTGGCGTCAGCAAGGTTGCAAGCGGCGACAGACGCTTGATCAGAACGTCGACAGCGGAGGGGTCGAGGAGGGCAGCTCCGCCCTTGGCGACCATGACGGGGTCGAGAACGATCGGGATACCCTGGTGGGGCACAAGCGCATCGGCGACGGCGTCGGCGATCTCGGCCGTCGCAATCATGCCGATTTTGATGGCGTCGACCCGCACGTCGGCAAGAACCGCCGCAATCTGATCCGCAACGAAGGCAGCAGGGACCAGATGGACGCCGCAAACGCCTTGCGTGTTCTGGGCGGTCAGCGCCGTCATCACTGCCATGCCATAGACGCCGCGCGCGGAAAATGCCTTGAGATCGGCCTGGATACCGGCCCCGCCGGAGGGATCGGAGCCTGCAATGGACAGCACATTTCGGATCATGTTCTTGCCTTTATCATGTTCTCGGCGATCTCTCGTGCCGCAAGCTGTGGATCGGGCGTCCCGCAAATCGCCGAGACAACCGCAAGCCCATCGGCCCCGGCGGCAAGCACGTCACCGACGTGGGCGGATTTCAGGCCACCTATGGCGACGACCGGTACGGGACAAACCTTGACGAGGCGGGAAAGCCCTTCAAAGCCCAGCGCGGGTTTGTGGTCAGGCTTCGTCGCTGTCGCAAAAACCGGCCCCAATCCAGCATAGTCGACAGCCGCGGGATCGATTGCTGCCGCCAGCGCCGCCGTTTCGGCCGAGAGGCCGAGGATCATGTCCGGGCCAATCAATTGCCGCGCCGTGATCGCATCGATGTCGTCCTGGCCAATATGCAGCCCATCGGCGCCAATCGCGATAGCCGCCTCCACGTCGTCATTGACGATGAGCACAGCACCGGTGCCAGACAATGCCACCTTCAGTGCCCGCCCAGTCTCGATCATCCGTGCGGTATCCGCATGCTTGTCGCGCAGCTGCACCACGGTTGCTCCCCCGGCGACCGCCGCGCGCGCGGTCTCCACCATGCCGACGGTGGCGCAAAGGCCCGGATCGAGGACGAGGTAAAGAGAAAGATCGAGGTTTCTCATGCGGCGCGCACCCTGGCATCGCGATCGAGCGTAGCAGCGTCAAGCGCAGCAAGTGCATCGAGGAAACACCAGGAAAACGAACCTGGGCCATCCGCCTTGCTGGCTGCCATTTCGCCGGCAACAGAGAAGGTAGCAAGGGCTGCAACCGTTGCCTCGAATGGTGCGCCGGGCCGAATAGCCGAAAATGCGCCAATAAGGCAGGTCAGCGAGCAGCCAAGCGCCGTGACCTGCGGCATCAACGCCGAGCCACCCTCGATACGCGCCGCCCGGTCGCCATCGGTGACGAAATCGACAGAGCCGGTTACTGCAATTGTCGCTCCGTGTTCCCTGGCTAGTAGCCGGGCAGCGTCCTCAGCCTGCTCGACGTGATCGCGGCTATCCACGCCCTGACCACGGCTCGCCCCGCCGGCAAGCGCGATGATTTCGGAGGCGTTACCGCGAATGACGGTGGGGCCGAGTTCCAGCAGCCGGTCCACCGCCGCACGACGAAAACCGGTGGCGTAGTGGGCGACCGGATCGAGAACAAAGGGTTTGCCGGCCCGGCCGGCTGCGATGGCGGCGGCCTGCATGCCGCGCAGCCATGCTGACGAGAGTGTGCCGATGTTGATCGTCAAGGCGCCGGCGATCGCGGCAAATTCGCCAGCCTCTTCTTCCGCATGCACCATGGCCGGCGAAGCGCCAGCTGCCAGAAGCACATTGGCTGCGATGTTCATGGCAACGAAATTCGTGATGCAGTGGACGAGCGGTGGCTGGGCGCGCAATTCGCCCAGCAGCGTTCCCGGCGAAGTCTGATCTTGCATGGTGTGCCTTTCGACCGGGGAGAAAGGCGCAGGGACAGACGCGGGAAGCCGACAGTCCCGAGCGACTCCCTCCGCCGGCATTATCCGGTTCAGGTTCAAAGGGTGCTTCTCAGCCCTCCACCGGAGGGCGCCCCTGTCTCTCATCGCCTTCTTGTCGCAGAGAAGCCGGCGACTGTCATCCATAAAATGGACATGGCCGGATGTGGCCGGCGATGTCGGCGCGAAAGCAGGTCCCGGCTATTCCGCCGCCTGATAGATGTTCCGGTCAACGACAGAGGCTCTCGGACCGAGTGCGGCCGCAAGCGTGACGAGGACCGCAAGGACCGCGACAAACGTGATGCCGGCGAAATACGGATCCCAGCCGAAGCCGGAAGCCGCACAGAATATGGCTGAGGCTGCCGCAAGCACAATGCCGCCACCGATCTGGAAGGAGCCAAACAATAGCCCCGATGCGAGCCCGGACTGATCCTCGCCAACGTCGGAGAGTGCCGCAACCTGCACGGAGGGGTAGGTCATGGCGTAGCCGACACCGAGCGGGAGCTGTGACAGGGCGACCAGCCAGACAGGGTCGATGTGGCCAACGCTCAGGATCCAGAAGATGTAGCTGAGCGCCTGTAGTGCTACGCCAAGCGTCATCAGCCCGGTCGTGCCACGATTTTGCGCGATCGTCGCAAAACGTGGCGCCAGGAACATGACGCAGACGCCGCCGAAGGCAAAGGAGAACCCGGTCGCGAAGGCCGACCAGCCAACGACTGTCTGATAATAGAGCGTCGCGATGAACTGGAAGCCGACATAGACGCCCTGGAACAGCGCAGCAATGGCATTGGCGTGGGAGAGCTTTCCCCGCCGGAATATCGCAAGCGGCACCATCGGATCAGCGTGACGGGATTCGACGATGAGAAAGAGGCCGATCAAAACGGCAGCCGCCACGAGCGCGCCCCAGGTCGGCACCGCCTGCCAGCCATCGGCCGCAGCATTGGTGATGCCAAAGACGAAGAGCAAGAGTCCCGGCGTGATTGTCATCGCGCCAGCCCAGTCGAACTTGGCACGCGGCCCGCTGCGCTGCTGGTCTGCCGGCAGCACGAAAGGAGCAATCGCCAGTGCGATAATTGCGACCGGCGCACCCATGACAAGAGTTGCCCGCCAGCTGAAGACCGTCGCGGCACCACCCAGCACCATGCCAAGGACAAAGCCGGTCGCGCCAGTCGAGGCAAAGACCCCAAGCGCTTTGGCCCGCGCCGATCCTTCGCCGAACACCGACAGAAGGAGGGCAAGGGCAGCGGGTGCCGTAAACGCAGCGGCGATGCCCTTTATCAGGCGTGCGGCGATCAGCGTCGGGCCGCTATCGACAAAGCCGCCGGCGATGCTGGCGGCAGCGAAAATGGCGAGCGACCAGAGGAAGACGCGACGGTGGCCGAAAACGTCCGCGACGCGCCCGCCCAGCAACAGGAAACCGCCATAGCCAAGCACATAGGCGCTGACGGCCCACTGAAGGGACGTGGCCTTCATGCCAAGCTCGGCCTGTATCGCCGGAAGCGCGACGCCAATCGTGGACACATCCATTGCATCAAGAAAGTTGGCAGCGCAGAGCAACAGCAATGCCAGGCCGGCTCCGCCTTGAGATCTCGAAATGGTCATGAGTGATCGTTCCTTTCTGCCGACGCCCCGGGAGGAAGCTTTGAGCGTCAGGGAACGAGAAAATGTACACCTCCCGAACCTATTGCAAATTGATAGTAACCATGCCAGGTATTATTGATAATGATAAATGACACGATCCTCAGAAAGATAGACCTCAACCTGCTGCTTGCCTTCTCGGTGCTGATGCAGGAGCGCAATGTCTCTCGTGCTGCCGAGCGGCTTCTGCTTGGCCAGCCAGGCTTGTCGGCGGCGCTAAAGCGGCTGCGCGAGACGCTCGACGACGAGCTGTTCGTGCGGGTCGGGCGCGGCCTGCAGCCGACCCCACGCGCGCTTGCAATCGCCCCGGCGATCGAGGATGCGCTATCGGGCATCGAGCGCGCCATTCGGCCGCCGGCCGCCTTCGATCCAAAGATCTGGCAGGGCGAGTTCAGGATCGGCATGTGCGACAATCTGGAATCGGCGTTCTTCGGGCCGCTGGTGGCGCGTCTGCGTGCACTGTCCCCGGGTGCACGTCTGATCGGGGTCGCCGCCGACAAGCGTGATGCTGCCCGCATGCTCGACGACGGTGCTTATGATTTCAGCGTCGCGGTCCACGAGGAACCGGCGTCCTGGCATGTCCGGGCGCCGCTCTTCAGCCAGTGTTCGGTCTGCGTCTATGACCCCGCCCAGCTGAAGCGCAAAGCGCCGCTGACCTTGGAAGACTTCGTCAATGCCGCGCATGTCACCGTGTCCTTTGAGGGCAACAGTGCGACAAATGTCGACACAGTCCTTGCCAAGGCCGGTCTGCGCCGACAGGTCGTGGCCACCGTACCGCGCTTTTCAGCGCTGCCACCGGCGCTGAGAGCGATGCCGGCAATCGCGACCATTCCGGAATCGATCGCTCGCTGCATCGCGCAGTTGCACGGGCTGGAGATCTCGGCGCCGCCGATCGATCTTCCCGCCGATCCTGTTACGATGCTGTACCGCCGCGTCGATCGGGCGGACGGTCGCTCGTTATGGTTCCGCAAGCTTTTCGTTGACGTCGTCGAAGCCGCGCTCAAGGCGTCCGGCTGCTCCATGACGATCTCGAAGGCAGCTTGACGTTCAAAGGGCCTGCGCCGGCGCGTTTCGCGCGGTGATATCGACGGCCTTGGCTGGCCAACTCATCAGAGCTTCATCAAGCTCTGCGCGAGCCGGCGCGCCGATGCGGCCTCCGAATGTCTGGCATTTAATTGCCGCCGCCATCGACGAGGCGCGCATCACATCCTCGATCGCCATGCCCTCGGACAGCGCGAGCGCGAAGGTTCCATGGAAGATGTCGCCTGCCGCCAGCGTATCCGTGGCCGTGATGCTCGGTGCTTCGAGATGGCGAATGCGACCGCTGTCGTCATCGAACCAGTAGGAGCCTTTTTCTCCGAATGTCACGCTAACGAAGGCATGGCTGAAACGCTCCTTCAGTCGGCGAACCATCGATGGGGGCTTCGCCGTTCCTGCCAGACGTTCAGCAGCCGGCTGCGAAAAAACAATATGGCTTGCCGCCGGTGCCAACATCTCGATCACCCCCTCAGCCGCCACGTCACCGTCAAGGATGGCCGGCAACTTCGCTTCCCGGGCAGCGAGCAGTGTCTGCAGTGCAAGTGATGGCCAGCGCACATCGACCAAAACCGCGTCGAATGGCGCGATATCGTCCGCTGTGACAGATTGGACGAACTGATGCAGACGCGGGTCGTAGAAGGGGATGATCAGGCGTTCGCCGGCATCGTCGATCAGGATCGTCGATATGGCCGAGCGGGCACCCGCCACGCGCCGCATGCCGCGGGTGTCTATGCCGCTTTCTGCCAGGTCGCCGATGATGCGCTCGCCGGTTTGGTCGTCTCCGACCGCACTCCAGAGGCTGGCGTCCCCACCAAGCTTTGCGACCGCAAAAGCAGCACTCGAGGCCATACCTTCTGCGATCTGCAGCATGTCATATGGTAGAACTTTGCCCTGTCCGGTAGGCATGGTGCGGACCCTGAAGAGCGTATCGAGAACAGCGGCTCCAACGCACAGAACGTGTCGCTTCGCACGCTTATCCATTGCGGTCGTCAGCGTCACTTCACGGCACCCGCCGTAAGCCCGGCCACAATCTGCCGTTGTGCAAAGACGGTCAGGATCAACACCGGCAGCGTAACGATCAAGGCGGCGGCCGCAAGCGGCCCCCAGCTGACCTGCTCGAACGACAGCATGTTGTAGACCGCGACAGGCAGGGTGCGGGTCTCACGGCTTGCAAGGACGATGCCGAAGACAAAAATGTTCCAGGAGAAGATGACCGATAGGATGAAGGCCACGACGATTCCCGGCCGTGCGATCGGCAGCGCCACGAGGCGGAAAACCTGCCAGGGCGTTGCCCCGTCGATGCTTGCGGCCTCTTCCAGTTCCATCGGTGTCGTTTCGAAATATCCGATCATGATCCAGACAACGATCGGAACGGTCACGACGAGATGGATGATAATCTGCGGCCAAAGCGTGCCGAGTAGGTTCAGCCATTGGAACAGCAGGAAGAGCGGGATCAAGAAGGAAAGGCCAGGCGTCATCCGGGCAATCATGATGACGACAGCCGACTTTTCGGCCTTCAGACGCGCAATGCCGTAACCCGCCGGCACCCCGATGACGAGCGCCAAGAGCGTCGCCGCACCCGTGACAAGAACCGAATTCCAAAGGTAAAGGAAGAAGTTGTTCTCCTCGAACACCTTTGCGTAGTTCGACCAGGCAAAGCGCTCAGGAATGAAGATCGGCGGATAGGCGCCGTTGTCGATCTCGTACTTCAGAGACAGCGAGATCATCCAGAGGAAGAACAGGATGACCGGCGATACCATCACCAGCGCCACGAACAGAAGTCCGATGCGATCGACTGCCTTGCGCTTCATCAGCGTGCCTCCCAATCGGACCAGTTGGCGCGCTGCTTGACCATCAAAAGGACGAAAGAGAGCGCCACGATCAGCACGAAGAAAATCACCGCCATCGCCGAGCCGTATCCAATGTCGTAGTAGGAAAACGCGGTGTTATAGAGATAGATGTTGATCGTTTCCGACGCAGTGCCAGGCCCCCCTTGCGTCATCGCGTAGATGATGTCGAAGCTCTTGACCGCATCGATGCTGCGAATGATGACCGCGATCATCAGGAACGGTGCAATCATCGGCAGCGTCAGATAACGGAACTTCTGCCAGACATTGGCGCCATCGATTTCGGCGCTCTCGTAAGGTTCGCGTGGCACGGCGGCGAGCCCGCCCAGCACGATCAACATGACGAGCGGTGTCCACTGCCAGGTTTCCACCAGCACCAGAGAGGGAATGACGCTCGTCTGGTTGTAGATCCATTCCTGCGGGCCGATCCCGATATAGGAAAGCAGGTAGTTCAAAACACCGAGCTGGGGATGGAACATCATCGTCCAGACGAGCGCGATGGCGACCGGGGTCGCCATCATCGGCATCACAAACACCCCGCGCAGGATGCCGCGCAGCGGAAACTGGGCATCGAAGATGAGGGCGGCCAGCATTCCGAGGAGCAGGGGAGCGACGACCGACAACGTCGTGTACAGCACGGTATGCCACAACGATTCCCAAAAGCGCAGGTCAACGGCAAGGCGGAGGTAATTATCCAACCCGGCAAAGACCTGTGCCTGGCCGAGCGTCCAGCTGTTGACGCTCATCCACAGCGTAAAGACCCACGGAAAAACGATGACAGCGGCCACGACGATCAGGGCGGGAATGACGAAAGGCCAATAATTGGGAGCAAACCGACCCGGTTTGCTCCCCTGCTTTGTCTCGGCCTTGGCCGCGGTTGCGGTTTCCATGCTCACCGAAGCCATTATCCCTCGCTTCGAGCCAGGACCGGCTCGAATTGAGCCGTGGCCGTCTTCAGCTCCGTGGCTGGATCGGCGCCGCCGATCATGTTGGTGAGGCCTACCCCATAGATGTCGCGGAACTCCGTGACTGGAATGATAACCGGTAAGGCAAGTTGCGACACCTTCGCGGAACCTGCGACAGCATCAAGCCATGCGGCCGGCATCTTCACGCCCTCGCGCACCTTCTGATCTGCAAGGACCGACTGGCGGAACGGAACGCCGGCGCCGGCCTGAAGCAGGCGCGCACCCATGTCATGGGAAATGGCCCACTGGCAGAAGAGATATGCAGCTTCCTTCTTCTGGCTTGCGGCGACGACGCCGAGGCCGTCTCCGAACGTTCCCGCCGCCTGGGCCTTTGGCCCCTTCGGCATGATGCCGTATCCGACCTGGCCGACGACGCGCGACTTTTCCGGGTTCTCGATCGGTGGCGCAAAGCCCACGCCATCAAGCCACATGCCGATCTTGCCCTGAAGGAAGGCCGATTGGGCTTCGGCCCAATTGAAGCCGGAGACGCCAGGAGGAGCCGCCTTAGTCATCAGGCGCTGATAGAGCTTGGCCGCTTCAACGGCTTCCTCGGAATTGGTGCGCAGCTTGCCATCCGGCCCAAGTGGGCTCGATCCGTAGCCGAGCAGTAGCGTCGTCCACACCGGGGTATTGGCATTCTTGAGACCACGGGCGACGAAGCCATAGGTGTTGGTCGACGGATCGGTGAGCGCCTCGGCAGCACTTGCCATTTCCTCGAACGACGTCGGATAGGAAAGCCCCTTTTTCTCGAAAAGCGCCTTGTTCCAGTAAACGATCCAGTAGTCGACCGAAAAGGGCAGGGAGCGCAGGACACCATCAGAATCCTTGGCGAAGGTCATACCCGCTTCGGCAAAATCGCTCTCGACCAGCGACGAATCGGTGAGCGAAGGATCCTTGAGGAAGCCACCGATGTCGGCGAGCCAGCCACCCTTTTCGAACTGTCGCTTCTGGACGTGATAGCTCATATGCACGACGTCGAAACTCGGCTTGCCGAAGCTCAATTCGATTGTGGTCTTCTGGCGCTGCTGCTGCTCAGGCGTGGCTTCCGCATTGACCTTGATGCCGGTCAGTTCTTCGAACTCCGGAAGATACTTGATGAGCGTCTCGCTGCGCGGGCTTTTCACCAGATTGACTTCCAACGTCGTGCCGGCAAAACGCTTCCAGTCGACGGCCGCCGATGCCGAGCGCACGCCCATGAGGCTGCTCGCACCGAGGGCTGCGGTACCGGCGAGAAAGCCGCGCCGGGTGGGATTAAGAAATGATGATGGCATGTAAGTCCTCCTCCTCCTGTTGCCGTCGATCTCCTCACCGCCGGCTATGGTGCAATTAAATCTTCAGGGCGCGATCCCTCGCGTGATTAATGTGGGCGGCGAGGTTGTTGACCGCATCCTCGGCCGAGCGCTTTTCGATTGCCTCCAGAACCTTCAGATGCTCACCCATGACGGGGCCGACACGCCCGTCGATGCGAAAGCGCTCCTGACTGATCAGACGCATCTTGATCGAATTGACTCGGTAGGCGTTGGAAATGATCGTATTGCCAAGCGCGTCGATAAAGGCGTCGTGCATGCCCCAGTCGACGGCTTGAGCGCGCACTTCCAGTTCATGCGAGGCGTCGCCATTGGCAATGGCATCGGCGATATCGCGATGCTGCTTGATGAGCCCACCGATCATCTCATCGGAGGCGGAGCGCGTGAAGAGCGCCACGGCTTCCTTCTCCAGGAAAAGCCGAAGCTGGAAAGCCTCGCGAATGAGGTTGAGGTCGATATGTGCTATCTGCAGGCCGCGCTGCGGGACCGTCTTGATCAGCCCTTCGGCCTCAAGCCGGGGGATCAGTTCGCGGATCGCCGCCAGCGTCAATCCGGTCAGTTCGACAAGACGGCGCTGAGAGACAAACTGACCCGGACGCACGTCGCGCGCCAGCAGGTGGCGCGTGAAGCTTTCATACGCCTTTTCCCGCAGCGTCGGCTGCTCGTCGATTCCGTCCATTGCCTCCCCCTGGTACATGGTGCCTATGCTGCCTTGGAGCGGAAAAGTAGATCGAAGGCAAGACCAAGCTGCTCCTGCCCCTCGCTGGATATTGAAACAAGCGGCGGACGAACCGCAAGCCACATCTCCTCGCCGGTGAGCCTGGCCACCATGACCTTGACGGCCGGAGTAACTGGGTATGTGAGGAGTTCGGCGACAAAATCCTCGACGCGGGCGTCATCCCTGCCTTCTTCGGCCATCAGCCTGACCTCGCCAGGCAGGAAGTTTGCCATGCCGGAGATCGCGCCTTGTCCGCCAAGACGCACACCCTTTGCCAAGTGGCGCTCATCGCCGATCAGGATGATGAGATCGCCGTGCGCCTTCAGGAGCGCTTCGGTGAACGGCCAGTCGCCGGACGAATCCTTCACTCCAGTGACGACCGCTGGAAAGGCTGCACGCAACCGCCCGATCAGCGACACCGTCAGCGGCACCATGGTGACCGACGGAATATTGTAGACGATGATGTCGCGTGCCTTGTCACCGAGGATCGCAAAGACGGCGGAGAACCATTTGAAGACGCCGTCATCGCTGACATTCTTGAAGTAGGAGGGCGGGGCGAGGAGAATGTTGCGCACACCGTACGAAAACGCTTGTCCGGCTTGAGCGGCCGCATCCTCGGCCGCATCGACCAGCACAGCGATCACAACCTTCTGAGGCGCGATACCGGCATCCAGAAATGCATTGAGGATCCGCTCGCGCTCCTGTGTGCCGATCGAGGCTCCTTCACCCGTGGTGCCGAAAAGCGTGACGCTCGAGCATCCCGCCGCAAAACTTTGTTTTGCCTGCGCAATCATCGCCGCGACAGCGATCTCGCCATTCGCATCAAATGGCGTAGCAAGTGCCACGGAAAGCCCGAATTTTTCAGTCAACATTAATCCTCCCCACCAACGTGTTAGGTATAACGGACTAACATGTTAGTTGTAAAGAGGTAATATGGCAGCGATGAAATCCGCCGCACTCCGGGAAACGAGACGCCTGAAGCCGGGCACGGAAAAGGATAGGTTTCCTCAGACGCCGTTTTCCTTGACGGCCTCCATAGCCACAAAAGTCGACGTACTGGCGACGAAAGGAAGGCTCGATATCTTCTCGCCGAGTACAAGACGGTAATTGGCGATGTCTGACGTGCGAATCTTCAAGAGATAGTCGAAAGCGCCGGCGATCATGTGGCACTCCTCGACCTCCTGTAGCTTCCAAGCGGCGATATTGAAGGCCGTCAGCGCATGCTCCCGCGTGTCGGAGAGCTTTACTTCGGTGAATGCGACGTGATTCTTCCCGAGTTTCTTCACATCGACGATCGCGCGAAAGCCGAGAATATAGCCATCTTCGATCAATCTCTTTAATCTGACCTGGCAGGGCGTGTTTGACAAACCGACCTTTTTGGCGAGGTCGGTAATGGACATGCGACCATCGGCGACAAGGGCCTCTATGATCTTGTGATCGAATTGGTCGATTTCCCTGCCATTTGCGATAGTATTCACGATATTGCCTCTAGGTTTCGCACAAATTAGGCAAATATATTCGCATTACGCCAGTTTCAAGTGAAATCACCTTTATTGGATCTGCTATGTTCGGCCACTATCCTTCTCTGGAGCAATGACATGACGATCACCAACGATCCGGTGGCGAACGAAACCGTTAACGCGCAGTCTCGCAGCGCCGCAAATCCTTTCGAGGGTTTTGCGCCGGAAGTCCGACCGCAAAGCGATCTGCGCCGTGCCATTACAGCGGCTTACCGTACGCCGGAGACGGTTTGTGTCCCGCGCCTCGTTGACGCCGCAACGATTTCGGAAAAGGTCAGGCAGGGCGCAGCTGCAACCGCTCGCAAGCTCATTGAGGCGCTCCGCGCCAAGCACAAGGGCACGGGCGTCGAAGGTCTCGTCCACGAGTATTCGCTCTCGAGCCAGGAGGGCGTTGCGCTGATGTGTCTCGCCGAAGCGCTGCTGCGCATTCCCGATACGGCGACGCGCGATGCGCTGATCCGCGACAAGATCGCCGAAGGCGATTGGAAGTCGCATCTGGGCGGCGGTCGTTCGCTGTTCGTGAATGCCGCAACCTGGGGGCTGGTCGTCACCGGAAAACTCACCTCCACGGTCAACGATCGTAACCTTTCGGCCGCGCTCACCCGCCTGATCGCCCGCTGCGGCGAGCCTGTCATCCGACGCGGTGTGGACATGGCGATGCGCATGATGGGCGAGCAGTTCGTCACCGGCGAGACGATCGACGAGGCGCTGCTGCGGGCCAAGCCGCTGGAGCAGCGCGGTTTCCGCTATTCCTACGATATGCTCGGCGAGGCCGCCACCACGGGCGCGGATGCCGAACGCTATTACAAAGACTACGAAGCCGCGATCCATGCCATCGGCAAGGCCTCTGACCGACGCGGCATCTACGAAGGTCCCGGCATTTCCATCAAGCTTTCGGCGCTGCATCCACGTTATTCGAGAGCCCAGAGCGGGCGCGTGATGGGCGAGTTGTTGCCGAAGGTCAAGGCGCTTGCGCTGATTGCCAAGTCCTACGACATCGGCTTCAACATCGATGCCGAGGAGGCAGATCGGCTGGAGCTGTCGCTCGATATTCTTGAGACGCTGTGCCTCGACGACGAGCTTACCGGCTGGAACGGAATGGGCTTCGTTGTCCAGGCCTATGGCAAGCGCTGTCCCTTCGTGCTCGACTATATCATCGATCTTGCCCGCCGCGCGGGTCGCCGCATCATGGTTCGCCTCGTCAAGGGCGCCTATTGGGACGCCGAAATCAAGCGCGCGCAGCTCGATGGCCTTGAAGACTTCCCCGTCTTTACCCGCAAGATCTACACCGACGTCTCCTACATCGTCTGCGCCAAGAAGCTGCTTGCTGCAACCGATGCTGTCTTCCCACAGTTTGCAACCCACAATGCGCAGACGCTCGCCACCATCTACCACATGGCTGGCTCCGACTACTATGTCGGCAAGTATGAGTTCCAGTGCCTGCATGGCATGGGTGAGCCGCTGTACGACGAGGTTGTCGGCCGACAGAACCTCAACCGTCCGTGCCGCATCTACGCGCCCGTGGGCACCCATGAAACCCTGCTTGCCTACCTCGTGCGCCGTCTTCTTGAAAACGGCGCCAACTCGTCGTTCGTAAACCGGATCGCCGATCCCAATGTCTCGATCGACGAGCTCGTCGCTGATCCCATTGACATCGTCGCCAGGATGCCAGTGCCCGGTCAAAAGCACGATAAGATCGCGCTTCCCTCCGACCTGTACGGTCAGCGCCGCAACTCCGCCGGCTTTGATATCTCCAATGAGACGTCCCTGCAGGCGCTGACAGAGGCGCTGAAGATGAGTGCCACGATCTCGTGGGCAGCCGCGCCAAGCGGCCCGATCGAAGGGGCTCCAGCGGCGCGCGATGTCGTCAATCCCGCCGACAAGCGGGACGTTGTCGGCACTGTACGCGAGGCAAGGGCTGAAGAGGCGGCCGCAGCAGCGGTGGTCGCGCTGGAGGCCGCGCAGTCCTGGGCGTTGGTCCCGCCAGCGGAAAGAGCGACACTGCTTGATCGCGCTGCTGACATCATGCAGGCGAGAATGGAAACCTTGCTGGGCCTCATCATGCGCGAAGCCGGCAAATCGCTGTTGAACGCCGTCGCCGAAGTGCGCGAGGCGATCGACTTCCTGCGCTACTACGCTGAGCAAACCCGCCGCACGCTTGGCCCGTCGCATGCGCCGCTTGGACCGGTGGTGTGCATCAGCCCCTGGAACTTCCCCCTGGCAATCTTTACGGGGCAGGTCGCCGCAGCTCTTGTCGCCGGCAACCCGGTTCTCGCCAAACCTGCGGAGGAGACCCCCCTGATCGCCGCCGAGGCGGTCCGTATCCTGCACGAGGCCGGCATTCCTTCCCATGTGGTGCAACTGGTGCCGGGAGACGGAAGGGTAGGGGCAGCCTTGGTCGCAGCACCGCAAGCCGCTGCGGTGATGTTCACCGGCTCCACTGAGGTTGCAAGGATCATCCAGGCGGAGCTTGCGAAGCGCCTGTCGACTGACGGAAAGCCAATCCCGCTGATCGCTGAAACGGGCGGCCAGAACGCCATGATCGTCGATTCCTCGGCGCTCGCCGAACAGGTCGTGGGCGACGTGATCGCTTCGGCCTTCGACAGCGCCGGACAGCGCTGCTCGGCGCTGCGTATCCTGTGCCTGCAGGAAGACGTCGCCGATCGTACGTTGACGATGTTGAAGGGCGCAGTGCGCGAGCTTTCGATCGCCAACACCAATCGGCTGGCCTCCGATATCGGCCCGGTGATCACCGCTGAAGCCAAGGATATCATTGAGGCGCACATAGACGCCATGAGCCGGTCCGGCTGCGCCGTCGAGCGCGTCGCGTTACCGGATGCGACCCAAAACGGAACCTTCGTTGCGCCAACGATCATCGAGATCAAAAAGATCTCGGACCTGAAGCGGGAGGTATTCGGGCCTGTTCTGCACGTCATCCGGTGGCGTCGTCAGGACCTCGGCCGCCTGATCGACGAGATCAATGCGACGGGCTACGGCCTGACTTTCGGTCTCCACACGCGCCTCGACGAAACGATCGCCAATGTGACGTCACAGGTGAAGGCCGGCAACCTTTATGTGAACCGGAACGTCATCGGAGCTGTCGTCGGCGTCCAGCCCTTCGGCGGCCGCGGCTTGTCCGGCACCGGCCCCAAGGCGGGCGGTCCTCTCTATCTCGGAAGGCTGGTCACCACGCCGCCGATCCCACCCCAGCACAGCTCCGTTTATAGCGACCCCGCTCTTTCGGACTTTGCGAAGTGGCTGGATCAGCAGGGCCTTTTCGAGGATGCGGAAATGGCGCGCCATCTCGGCGGCCAGTCGGCCCTGGGGCTCGAAACCGAACTCGCCGGCCCGGTCGGCGAGCGCAATCTCTACGCGCTTCATCCCCGCGGTGTGATCTTGTGCGCTCCGGTCTCGCAAACCGGTCTCGTTCGCCAGGTCTCGGCTGTGCTCGCCACCGGAAACAGCGCAATCATCGACGCCGACGAGAGCCTTCGCTCGATGCTGAAGCGGGTTCCCGTCAGTGTCGCCCGGCGGATTTCCTGGAAGGAGACCTCCGCCGATGCTGAGCCAATGGCCGGCGCCCTGATTGAAGGCGATGCCGACCGCGTCTTGGCCATGCTCGCAAAAATCGCCGCGATGCCGGGTGCGCTGCTGCTCACCCAGTCAGCCTCGACGGAGCAGCTTGAGCGCGACCCTGATGCGTATTGCCTTAACTGGCTTCTGGAGGAGGTGTCCACCTCCATCAACACGGCCGCAGCCGGCGGCAATGCCAGCCTGATGTCGATAGGGTAGGCTGGTCGGCTGCAACTTCGTCCTCCGAACCAGGCGCGACCCTTCGCGCCCGGTCTCCTGTAGCCGCTGAGGTCAACACAAAAAGACCAGCGCGATCACGACTTTTCGGCCTGCACGACCTGGAATGTTTCGACCACTCCCCAAGGGCATCGATTCGGATCATAGACTGGCTCGCCGCAATATAGATCTTAAGGCCCTCGGTTCAGGCACGGTTTATGGGAGTTGCGACCTCAAGCCGCTCCAATACGGAATGCAAGAACTCCGATGCAATTCATACAGACCGAGCGGCCAATGTCAGACGACCAGATTGCGCAAAAGATCGATACCGACGAGCTGATACCAACGAGCGCTAATCAAAACCGGTGCGCCCAGTCACGCATTCCAATCGACATGATCTTCCACGGCTGAGCGACCAGCTTGTTCCATGCGTCGCAGCAATGGGCGACGATGTCCTCGTAATCTTTGAAGATCCGGTTGGACAACCAGTTGTCACGCAGAAATTGCCACACGTTCTCGACGGGATTTAATTCGGGCGAGCGTGGCGGCAGGAAGAGCAGTGTGATGTTGTCGGGCACATCGAGCTTCGGCGTGACATGCCACCCCGCCTGATCAACGATCAGCACGGCATGAGCGCCGTCATCGACGGCCTGGCTGATTTCGATCAAATGCTGGTTCATGGCGCTGGTGTCGCAGTAGGGAAGAACGAGACCCGCACCTTTGCCCTTCTTGGGGCAGATAGCGCCGAAGATATAGGTCCACATCGTGCGTTGATCGTGTGGTGCCGAAGGCCTTGTTCCCCTGCGTGCCCATCGCCGGGTGATCTTGTTCTTTTGGCCTATCCGAGCTTCGTCGGCCCACCAGAGCTCAATCTCGACGTTCTTCGGGAGCCTGCCTTTGATGGCTGCCAGTGTGGCGGGGAACTTTTTTTAAAACTCTCCAGGTCGCCTTCGTTCTGGGCGTAATGGCGCGGGCGGGCAGACAGCTTTGCAAAGCCGAGCGCCTTCAATTCGCGGCCAATGGTCGTTTCATCGACGGATATCCGATATTCTTGGAACAGCCATTGAGCAAGATCCTTGCGCCGCCAGCGCACAACGCCATGCACCGCCGGTATCGGGCCACTTTCGACGATCTTTGCCAAAGCCTGGCGATGCACGTCGGAAAGCTTTCCTTGATTGCCGGGTGCTTTGCCATTGATGAGCCCCGACGGGCCACGCGCATTGAAGCGAATAACCCAGTCGCGGACAATTTGCAGGGTCACGCCTCCGATCCTGGCCGCATCGCTGCGGGAATGGCCATCATAGATTTCGGCAAGGGCAAGAAGCCGCCGAGCCTGTGCCGCATCCTTCGTGCCTTTGGCCAACGCCCGAAGAGCGAAGCCGTCGAAGTCATCGCGCAGTGGAATTCCTGATGTCATCCGCAAACCTCCGTTTGCGGTATTGATTCAGAACTCAACTGATTTGGAAACCTCAAAAAGAGTCAGAGATCGCTCACGCTGGTATGAGCTGACATTATCGCCCGGTCGCGACCAAGATGGTGCGGGCTGTAGGCGTGATCACCCTGGGGTTTTTGGCACGGCTTGGTGACCAGCCGACCATCGCCGACGGCCGCCGCTTCTTTCCATCAGCGACTTCATGCAGGAACGCCTTGATATCCTGCGTCGGAAGACTTGATCATTGCAGGCGCTTTTGCACCTGCAATTTCTGGCCGCAAAAAAATATTACGCAAGAACGGTGGCCTCACCATCATTTTAGATATTGTGTATATATGGTAATAGACTGAACTGAGGGACTGGCTATGCAAGTTGCCCGATCCACCACCGCGATAGTTTCCCAAAGCACCCTTTCAGCCATGTTCCGTCTCGCCCTGATCTTGCTCGGGACGTTGATACCGGCTTCGCTGGCCCACCCCTGCGCAGGCATTTCCGATGTGGCCTTCACCGCAAAACATGGCGGTCCGGAACCTGGTGATATTCTGGAGAAGACAGGCAACAGCCTTCAAGACTCATCGAATGCTGTCACGAGTGCCCTTCAGAGCGTCGTTACTGCGCTCAATGAGATTCAAGCCAGTGTCGTAACTGGGCCATTGCTGGAAAGAGCTCTTGTTAAGAGCCGCAATGACGCGATTAGCGGATCAATGCCGATCCCTCCGTATATTCGAGAGCAATTGACCGGCTACGCGACCGAAGACTCGATGAACCGTGTGCGGTACAAGATCGGCAACGACGACTCTCTAGACCTTGCTCAGCTGCTAGAGAAGGGAGGCTTTGCAGACGCCGTCACCCTGATCGACGTGGTGGTATTTCGCGAACCCAGCGCGGCCGCGAACGTCTCCGCGTGGGCGCATGAACTGACACATGTCGACCAGTTTCGAGACTGGGGCGTACACAACTTTGCAGTTCGATACGCACGGAACTGGCGAGGCGTCGAAAGTCCGGCCTATGCCAAAGGCGACGGCTTTTGCAATTGGCGACAATCCCAAAACGTCGGAAATATACGACAGGCCCTATCGCAACGCCCTGCCACTCCAATGGAATGCAACTCAGGCTCCAACGACGAGTGAGCCCGAACGTGTACGGTTTCTGCGTTGTACATATGGGGTGCAACTGGCACCTGCCGCATGAAGTTTATTCAATCTCCGAAAATGGAAATGCCTGCATAGTGCGGGCAAATCCTTTCTTTCCATCAGCAAGCGGCTCGCGCAGGGCACTTCCAGTCATTTTCTTCGACAATATCAAGGATCTTGATGGCCGTGCTGCTGGGTTTCTGGTGACCTTCTTGACGTTGATGAACTGGTTAAGCACGGCCTGGCTGACCTTGTTTGCGTTTCAAATCTTCTTGATCTCCTCGCGCATAGTCACGAAGAGGATGAAGGCAAAGAGCGTCGAGCTCCCTCATCGCCCACAAAGCCGGCTTCGTGCTGTCGCGCAGCAGACTTATGAACGTTCTTAAGAGCCCCGCTCGTGGCACTAGTACCGCGCCACAGAGATTATGACGGGTTGGGTTATCGTAGAATGGGCAAGTCTTCTGGTGGGATGAGAAGTTGGATGCTGCGTGCTGCGCCTGGCACGCGGGATATAAATCCTGCCTTCTCGAGGGTCAGCACCATCTGGTGAACAGACGGAGCCGTAACGGCGAAGTGGCGACGCATGTCGGCTTCGGCCGGAGGCTGTTTGAAGATGCGGCTGTAGGCGTAGATGAAGGCCAGGTACTGGCCTTGGACTTGCGTAAGGCCATGTCTTGCCGTTGCGGCTTGCGGGTCAAGTGAGGGACTCATTTTCGGATTCATCTGCGTCTCCGCGCTGAAGGAGGTGTCGATGACTATAAAGTTTCACGTAGAGCTTAGCCAATCGGAACGTGATCAACTGGCCGTTTTGTTGAGCGGGGGACGCCATGCGTCGCGCAAGATCAAGCGCGCCCAGATCCTGGTGGCGGCGGACGAAGGCTTCAGCGACGAGGTGATCGCGGCAACCTTGAACGTCAGCGGATCGACGATTTACCGGACCAAGCGCCGGTTTGTGGAAGCCAATCTGGAAGGCGCGCTCAGTGAAGAACCGCGCCCGGGTGTTGAGCGCAAGCTATCGAGCAAGGAGGAGGCGCTGTTGGTGGCGACCGCCTGCTCAAAGCCGCCGCCCGGGCGAGCCCGCTGGACCCTGGAGCTTCTGGCCGATGAGATGGTCCGACTCACCGATCATGACGAGTTGTCCTCGGAGACCGTACGTCGCCGGCTGGCTGAGAATCATCTCAAACCTTGGCGCAAAGACATGTGGTGCATCCCAAAGCTCGATGGGGAATACGTCGCGCGCATGGAGGATGTTCTCGACCTCTACGCAGAGACGCCTGATCCACAAAGGCCCGTGGTCTGCTTCGACGAGAGCCCGACCCAACTCATCGGCGAAGTGCGCGAGCCCATTGCGGCCAAGCCTGGCCAGCTTGAACGCTACGACTGCGAGTATCGCCGAAACGGCACGGTCAATCTGTTTGTCTTCATGGACGCCCACCAGCCCTGGCGCAGGGTGAAGGTCACCGATCGGCGAACCAACCAAGACTTCGCCCAGTGCATGCGCGAACTGGTCGACGTCGATTATCCCGACGCCCCGATCATCCGCGTGGTGATGGACAACCTCTCCACCCATTCCGCCGGGGCGCTTTACGACGCATTTCCAGCCCCGGAGGCTCGAAGGGTGCTGAAGCGACTGGAGTTCCACCACACGCCCAAGCACGCCAGTTGGCTCAACATGGTCGAGATCGAGATCGGTGTCCTGCGCAGCCAATGCCTCGACCGTCGTATCGACAATAAAGACACCATAATCGCCGAAGTCGCAGCCTGGGAGCAGCAACGCAACGCTAATGGCGCAAAGATCCAATGGATGTTCACAACCGAAAAAGCCCGCCAAAAGCTCCGCAAAGCTTACCCCGTCAAAGAGTCATAATCTCTGTGGCGCGGCACTAGTCGGACCTTGGCGAATGCGAATAAAAAGGCGCCATAGCAACTTGCTATAATCGGATTATCGCGCTAGATTGCAGCCATAGCAAAATGCGATGCGCGATTCCGGGTTTATGCACGTCATTACACAGATAAAGATCTGGGAGGCGAAAGACCGATGGCCCCAAGCAGCCAGTGCCCTAGATACTTGGTATCGACTAATAAAGTCCTCGGAGCCGACAGACTTCGCTGACATGAAGTCGCTGTTTCCGGCAATAGATAAGGTCGGCCAGCACCACGTGTTCGACATTGGTGGCAACAAGCTGCGCTTGATCGCGGTGGTGCATTACAAATTTAAGAAGGTCTATATTCAGCGGATTATGGACCATGCGGAATACGACAAAGGAAAATGGAAGGGTTAGCCCGATGAACGCACTTGTAAAACTGGTAAGCGAGCACTGGACGCATGTGGCCCCTCTTCTTGCCATGCCGACCAACGAAGCTGAGTATGATCATCTCGTGGAGCAACTTGACGAGATCCTGGCTGAAGTAGGCGACGATGAGGATCATCCTTTGGCGTTGCTTGCATCTCGCATGGGGGACCTTATCGAGGCCTATGACGAGCAAACCCGCCCAATGCCTCACGTAACCGGTGCTGATGCACTCCGTTACATCATGGAAGAGCGGAGTCTTGGCCAGTCCGAGGTGCCAGAAGTAGGCGCTCAGTCCGTCGTGTCTGAGATTCTAAGAGGAAAAAGACAAATCAACGTTCGACAAGCTCGTGCGCTGAGTGAGCGATTTTTGATACCAGCGACAGTATTTCTATCGCTTTGAAGACGAACGTCTACTGCTGACGTCCCAAACGCCGAAGGGTCAACACAGAACTATCGTCAGAGTGACATTTTTTGTACATCACTGCATCCACGGTCTGAGCCCGATTGCGCGACGCGGTTCGTTTCCAAGCCAAATCCAAATACGGCCACCGTTCGAAGCAACCGCACCAACATCCCGCTTGCGGGCGGTCAAGGCTCACGACGACGACCCTTCTACACCGGATCTCGTCTGGGAGTGGCCCGGACATGCATGATCAGGCAGCACTCTCCCAGAGGCGGGGCTGCCGATCGGCGATGCCCGGCCCTTAGTTGGCCCAGTGACGCCATAGGCGCTGCAGCCTTTTCCACCCCTTAATAGCCCGAATGACGATAGGAGGCGGGATCTTTCGGTGATCTCCAACTGTTCCTCTGCGAACCACCGGGGCATGTGGATCTACAAGGAACGCGACAACCACACTGGAGCTCTTTGCCCTTATCGTAAGTGTGGCACCAGACAAAAGCAGTCCTTGTTCGCGCTCGTCAAACTTCAGCCCGTCGGCAACGACTGAACCGCTGAACACGTGGAAAAAGAGGTCACGCCCAGGCACCTGCGGGAATTCAACAACCGCGTCAGCCTCCAGCCGGATATCAAAGAAATCGGCCGCATTGCGCACGTAGAAGGGGGCCTTGCTACCCTCCGGTCCTACGAGATGCCGCCACAAGTTCGGCTCCGCCGGCGGGATAGGTCCGTGCTGAATCTTGGGATCGAGATCCATCGCAGAGGGCCGCACAAGAATTTGCAGCATGCGCAAGGGGGATCGGACTGTATTGTCTCTTCAGAGTGCCAAAAGCTGCGTCCGGCATTCATCACCATAAGGCTGTTTCTGTCGGTAATCAGTCGGCCGGTGATTTTGTCTTCGTGGCGCATCACGCCAGCCGGCACCCAGGAGATGATTTCATCGTTTCGGTGCTCGTGCATCGCAATGACCCGACCTGGATGGTGGATGGATTCGACGACCATAGCGAGAGGACCATGACCGTGATCGGTCGGCTTGTGTTGCAGCCATCCAGGCATGTTAATGTGGACGATGAAGCCTCCCATGTCGCGGACCACAAATGTGCGTTCACCTTTGATCAGCACAGAGTCCTCCTCATTGAGTGTTGGCGCTCTACCGCGCACTAAACCGGAACCAAGAATACTATTCCCAACCCGATTCAGGCAGCTTTCCCGGTATATGGCCGATCCTCAAACACCTGCGTCTGACCGCACGCAAGACGCGTCGATGGAATGGTGCGCACGCACGCAGACGGCTCATTCAAGCTCGCAGGGCCCCGCTCTTTCGCGACGCTGCTACGTCAATACGGATGGCGCACATCGGCGGGAGATTCTTGTCCTCAAACGTCGCCCGCCGTGGCGTCCCGCCATCCGGCACCCAAACGTCCCAGGCTCTGTTCATTTCCTCGAATGAGGCAAGGTCGCTAAGCCAGATGTTGGCGAGAATGATCTCCGACTTATCGGTACCTTCGTGCAGCAGCATATCATTGATGCCCTGCAGTATTTCGTTGGTTTGCGCCGCCACGCTCGCTCCCCTCGTGAGGTTTGCGATCTGGCCGGGCAGATAGACGGCATCTGCAAGGAGAGTTTCGTCAACTTTGGCTTGCCCCATCATCGTATGCGCAGACTTCCATGAATGCTTGAAATTTGGCCGTCGACCCTTCATTCGATCACTGTGGGGCTTTGCTCGCCATTCCGGTAGAGGGAATTAAATTGACCCGATATAATGGAAGCTGAACGCTCCTAGCTGGACAATATGGCGGTATGCCGCGAAATGAAGTCCACAAGGTAGCGCGCGCCTTCGGCCGTCTCGGATTGAGCATACAGACCGATCTCGATACGCACGGGACCGGGCAGGTCGGCCGACCTGTCAAGCGTCCGGCAGCCCTCCGGTTTCGTCGTGACCATCATTGGCGCGATACCGATACCGACGCGAACCGCGGTCGCCATGGCCACCAGCGTCGATGCGACGCATGCCGTCTTCCACTGGACGTTCCGCTGGGACAGAGCTGCAATCGTCGGGAGCGTCCAGGGACACCCCTCCTCGAACATGATGATGGGAAGCGGTTTTTCCGCGTCGGCCACAAAGTCAGATCTGACCGTCCACATCAGATATTCAGTCCAGATGAGGGTCGGTTTTCGCGAGAGGCAGGTGATATCGCAAACAACCAGATCCAGCTTCCTGTCTTCAAACAGCTCTGCGAGGCGGCGATTCGGCTCAACAATGATATCGATCTCGACTTTCGGGTTTTGGGCTCTAAAGTCCCGAAGAATGTCGATCAGGTGGCCGGCTGCAAAATCTTCGACAACGCCGAGGCGAATGCGGTCCTCGATCATCTTGCCGGTCAGCCTTTTCTCGACCTCGTCGCTGAGGGCGACCATTTCGCGGGCATATGCCAGCATGATCTGCCCATGGCTCGTGAGTTCGAGGCCTTTTGACGATCGCGAAAACAGCGTAACGCCGACAAGCTCCTCCAGCTTGCGGATCTGCATGCTCACGGCCGCCTGCGTTCTATTCAGAGCGACGGCTGCGCCATTGACGGTGCCGATCTCCGCAACGGTCAGAAACGCACGAAGCAGATAGGAATCAAGGTCAAGCATCAGAAGCCGCATTCCATATTTTGTGGCGCTCGAGAGCGGATGGCCTCTCTGCCCATATGCGGATATTGGACGAACCCTGTCCCTCAGGCAACTGGTGGCCCTCAAGCCGGGGCGCGGTACAAGCTGCGCACCATCAACGCCAGCTTATCGCGCGAAGAGAACGCATGCCTCGGCGGGGATGGAAATGCTGATTTCCTGCCCGCGGGCGAAGGCTATATCTGGACGGTTGGGGCAAGCCGAGATGATGCGGTCGCCACTGGCAAGGTCCAGAACGACATGCCTGAAGGCACCGAGTGTCACGACCTCAGCAACGCGTCCCGGCATCGCCCCAGCAGCCGGAGCGCCGGATGATATCGAGACGCTTTCCGGCCTCACGCAAACCTCGGCGGCACCTAAAAGGCTTCCCGTGGATGCGACCGGAAACTCCCAGCCGGATTCGGAGCGGAATTTGCAGGCCGTTCCGCCAGCGGCCGAAATCGAGCCATGAATCCAGTTCGTCCGACCCATAAAATCCGCTACGAAGCGCGAGTCTGGACGCCAATACACATCATCCGGCCTGCCCGACTGCATGATTGCACCACCGTTCATCACGAATATGCGCTCTCCCAGGCTCATTGCCTCTTCCTGGTCATGGGTTACCACGATTGCGGTCGAGCCGACGGCGGCGAGCACATCCTTCAATTCGGTGCGCAACTCATGTCGAAGTTTGGCGTCCAGGGCCGACAAGGGCTCATCCAGGAGAACAAGGCTCGGATGGGTGGCGAGCGCCCGCGCAAGTGCAACACGCTGCTGCTGGCCCCCGCTCAACTGATGCGGCCGCCGCTGTCCGAAACCGACGAGCCGGACGAGCTCGAGCATCTCGGCAACGCGACCGGGTATTTCGCCTGGCGCATGGTTGCGATGGCGAAGTCCGTAGCCGATGTTCTGTTCGACGGTCATATGCGGGAAAAGAGCGTAGTGCTGGAACAGCAGCCCGACATTGCGCTCATAGGGTTTTAATCCGGCCATCGACTTGCCGTTGATCATGATCGAGCCTTTGTCCGGCCGCTCGAATCCGGCAATGAGCCGAAGAATGGTGGTCTTGCCGCAGCCGCTTGGTCCAAGCAGTGCGATTGTTTCACCTGGGTTCACCGAGAAGGAGATATTACCGAGGGCGACAATTTCGCCGAAGCGCTTGCTGACCCCTTGAAATTCCAGTCGGAACAGCGTTGGCGGATCTTGCCGCCGCGACGATGGTATATGAAGCCGCTTTGATCGCCAGCTGACCGTCCAAGGCGCATGGAGGCCGAGACGTTAAAAATTCTTACGCCCACCAATGGCAGAATGTTCCGGAACCCCTTTTGGTGAACGAGAAGACACCGTTCGTGAAGCCGCTTTTTTGCCAACCACGTCGAGGGCTCGGCCAGGGCAGCGGTTCGCGGGAGGGCACACATCACCATCTGCGTCCATCAATGCTAAAAGCCCTGGGGCTACCCAATCCTTTGTGGCGGCGTGCAAAGTAGAAGTGTCACTTTGGGGGCGCCTTCAGCCATTTGGAAATGCGACACTCGGCATCTCCACTTGCGCTGAGGCAAGCCCTCGACCGGACCGGCTGGTTGGGATTGCAAGGGAAGATCGGGGGCCGGGTGAGTTGGACGCCGCCTCGATACGAGAAATCGCTCTCTGCCGCTGGAAAATGACGGTAGGATCGGGGACGAGATCCGTCCGCCGTCCCAGTTTACGACTGCCCAGTGCGTTATAATAAAACGTCACGAGGGATTGGAGAAGAGGCCTTGTGCCAGTCCGGCAGCGCGCAGCGCGACGCTGATCCTGCGGGGGCCTGTCAACTCGGAGCGGCGCGTGCTAGATCACTTGCAACGGATGCGCCGACCTGGTGCGGCGTGCCCGCAATCTTCGTCAGGCAAGGCGATCACGATGAGACAACTCAGTGAAGAGGGCCGACGGACCCTGGGAGAGATCGCAGAGCGGTACGGGGTCAGCTTCGGCGCGGTGGAGCACCTTCTGATGGCGATTATCGCCGGGCAGGCGACACAGGCCCAGTTCAACCATCCCGATCTGGGTGGGATGGGGCAATGGTCGCAGGGCGGCATGATCATGGTCGGCGACATGTTCAACAATGCGCTAAAAGCGAACGTGGCCGGGATTTGTTCCGAGCTTGCGGCCTTGGTGCACGGCCTGGATTTGCTGGGCCCGCAGGCGTCGCACCAGTCCCAATATCAAGGTCAGGGCGGCAGCGTCAGCCTGTTCCTGCCTGGCGCACTGTCGGCTGGAAACTGGTGGCCCGAGGAGTTTGGGCATCCTGCCTCGACCGGGGCGCAGAATGACCTTCGCTATGCCTTGTTCCCGACAATTCGACGGCTGGCGATCGATATCGGTGGCCGGGTTACGATCTATGACACGAAGGACCATCGAATTGGCGGGTTCTCACAACAGCAAAGCGGCGACCAGTCGCTGAGCTTTACCTCTCAGTACGGGCTGGTGAAAATTTCGGAGCTGGATGTGGTACGGCAGGGCGGCAAGGAACCGGCGGACACGTCGGCTACCGGAACATCCGCCGCCACGGCTGCGCCGTCGATATTCGCATCGTCCGCGCCGGAATCCGCCGAGCCACAACAAGCGACACGTCCAGCAACGGAGGCGCTTCGGTCGGATGAGGACATCTTCGACAAGATCGAGCGTCTCGCGGCACTTCATGCAAAAGGCATTCTCACGGATCAGGAATTCGAGGCCAAGAAGTCGGACTTGCTCAGCCGACTATAGCATCCGATGAACGGGACTTTCCACACGGAGGTCAATGGAAGGCTTTCCATCGAGCCGGCGGCCGAGCTGACGGGCAATCTCACCAGTCGGAACATTGCGTTCCCTGAGTTGGTGAAGACGTCGTCGATCGGAAAGGGTGATCTGCGAAAGCAATGCGACACCCAAAAATCTCCAGAGCGAAACCATTGTAATCATTGGCATGTCGCACTTGAAAATAGAATGTACCCCCTACAATGCTGCATGTGGCGGCAAGGTTGGAATGTCCGTTTGTGCGCAAAGTTAAAGTGTCACTTTGGGCGCGTCTTCAGCCATTTAGAAATGCGACACTCGGCATGTCCACTTGCGCTGAGGCAAGCCCCCGACCGGACCGGCTGGGCCGGGTTGCAAGGGAAGGGCGGGGGCGGATGAGACACACCCATCGGCGTTCCTGACGTCCTTGACTGTGGCAATCCGGAACGTAAAGAAAAACGTCGCGCGCTCTATCGCGAATACGGGTTTCTACCTTTCCATTCGAACGAGATGCGCCTTTTCCTTGCAAGCGCATCCGTTCGGACGTTGATTGCGGACGAGTGAGTGATCTCGGACGTCGAAACACCATCATAGCCTTCCGCCCCCACAGATCGCCGAGCAGATCCCGATCGCACCAATCGGGCAAAGAAGAATCGGTGTTGCCTGCTTTTCCAGTGACGCGACGTCGACCGGATAGGGTGAGGGGAGCAATTCATGCATTCCGACCGACAATCAGATCCTCAGGCGAAGGTGACTTGCTGAATGTCTAGATCTAGACTATATCTCTTTTCAGATTGGAGCAATGTAATGCGGAACGCTGAACATAAGACAGATGGGACGGTACTACCGCGCCTTCAAACAGATCGGTTTGCTCCCTCGAATCGAAAAAAACTCAGTGCGCCATCGCTGAGGACCTTCTTGGCCATTGCGGATCTGTGGTCGTTGACCGAAGAGCAGCGATTACTCGTTCTCGGTTATCCATCAAGGTCGACTTATCATAGCTGGGCCAAACGGGCCCGTGAACATGGCGTGTTTACCCTGGACGTCGACACGCTTACTCGAATCTCTGCAGTGCTGGGGATTCATCAGGCGCTTGGCATCCTGTTCTCCAACGAACGGGCGGGAGTAGAGTGGTTGCGCATGCCGCATCAGGCGCTTGCTTTTGGCGGTCATCCCCCGCTTACAGTCCTAACCAATGGAACTCAGGACGGACTGATGACTGTCCGTCGATTTCTGGACGCGGCGAGGGGCGGTGTATACATGTCCCCAAACACTCTAGACGAAGCATTTACGCCATACGACGACGGGGACATTGTGTTCCGGTGACCAGTCGCTTTGCCCCGGCGCCATATCCCTCATTCCGGCTAGTGCCGTCGCAGTTTCCGCCGATCGGGCTGTTTGACACAGTTGCTACGGCGGCTGATCTCGAGGCTGTGATGGAGCTTGTCGGCTGGACCAACGACCGATTGGTCGCTGAACGCATTCAGCGACTCCCCCAAGATGAATGGGTTTACAGTGTTCCCAACGCCAGTGTGGTAATGGCTGCGTTCCTGCATGTGGCTCCTGATGGAATGCGGTTCAATGGCGGGGATCTTGGTGCCTGGTATGCGGCCGATGATCTTCGCACAGCCGCTGCCGAGGTCGGGCATCATCTTCGCCGCGAGGTCGTTGCCCGCGGTGTGAGAGAAATGGCGCGCTCCTACAGATGTTACACCGCAGTTCTGCACGGAGACTACCTGGACATCCGTGGAGAGCAGTCGCGGCACTCTGCGGTATATGACAGTGCCAGCTATGCAGCTTCTCAAGCGCTTGGTGAGCAGGTCCGGGCGGGCGTCGGCGCAGGTATCATCTACGACAGCCTGAGGCGCAGGACCGGCGTGAATGTTGCGGCACTTCGGCCACGGAACATTCGGGATGTCACGCAGACCGACCACTTTGAGATCACTGTGTCCGCCGGTGAACGCCGAATCGACGTGCGGAAGCTTTCGAGCTGAGAGGCATCATTTTGTGAGTTCATGGCGAACCGCGACTTGCGGGCTTCGAGAGGCTAACCGGTACGCCGGATTTGCGCGAGGAGTTTCTGGCGGAAGACTTCGGCGGGTGTTTTGTAGCCGAGGCATTTGCGTGGTGTCGCGTTCAGATGATTGCAGATCTCGGTGAGATCGCCGTCGCTGAGAGACAGTGGATCCACCTCTCTCGAGAGCCATTTCCTGGCCCGTCTGTTGGTGTTTTCGACAGTGCCTTTCTGCCAAGGGGATTGTGGATCGCAGAACCATGTTTGCGCTCCGATGCTCGCCTGCAAGTAGGGCCAGTCGGTGAACTCAGTCCCACGGTCAATGGTGATCGAGCGGCGGGCGAGGTGGTCTCGATTGCCGGTCTTTATTGCGCAGGAAGACGGCGAAGCGACTGACCCGTTCGACCAGCGACGTCACGTTGGCCTTTCCGAACTTCTTGCGAAACTGGATGAGATCGCATTCCCACTGCCCGAACTGTTTGCGCTCGGCGACGGCGTCTGGCCGGTAGAGAATGTTGACATCCGGGGTGAAACGCCTGCCATGGCGGCGCCTGGCGTGTCGTGGCCGGCGTCTGGCACGATGGCCGGCAGATGTCGCCACAGCTTGATCGCATGACCGTCCGATGAATAGGCGAACTGGTAGATCGTCTCATGGCTGACGGAGATCGGATGGCGCTCAAGCTGCAACCGGCCAGCAATCTGTTGCGGCGACCAGCCATGCATGATGCGCTCAATCACCGACTGGCGCAGATGCGAGAACCGGGCAAGTTTGCGCAGCTTGGCACGCCGTTCTCGCGCCATGTCATTGGCCATCACGCAATAGTAACCCTTGAGGTCCGGCATCTCACGATCCTCGAAAGTATTGCGGCGCAGCTCACGGAAAATGGTTGAGCGATGTCGGTGCAGTTTCTCGGCGATCACGTCAACGCTGATTCCAGTCGTACGCCAGCGAGCAATCTTGCGGCGTTCATCCATATCGATCTGGGAGTAGGTGCGCTTCATGTCTCGTTCCTTGCAGGGATAAACCGTTGTTATCTATTGCAAGTCGCACTTCATCCTTGAACCCACCTTTGATCACTGCATGTGGCGGCAGGGTTGAACTGTCCGTTTCGACGCAAAGTTAAAATGTCACTTTGCGCCGCCACACGGCACGACGACCAGCCCCGATCTGTCCGGCTGTTCCAGGTTGCGAGGACAGACCGGGGCGAGTGGGAGGTAGCATACCCGGTCTTCAGACGCCCTGGTCACCGGGTCTGGTTTTCGCCCGCGGCGGCCCGTGCCGGTGCCAGTCACGCTAGGCGGCTCATCGCGAAAAGCTTCCGGCGCCTGCCTGGTCGGACGCGGCAATGTCCGTCTGGTTAATTTCGATCTGGTCTTGTTGTGACGCCATTGCCATCGGACATCTACAAACTCGAAAGAGATGGCCGAGATCTTGGCAGTGAGTTTAGACTTGCCCAATCTATCATAGATTGATAAATTTTGATAAGTTGAAAGGTAAGGTCATGCCAGCGAGTTACAGCATTGGATCTCACTATGAAGCTCTCGTGCAAGAGCTTGTCAAAAGCGGTCGCTATGCCAGCGCGAGCGAGGTCGTGCGCGATAGCCTGCGCATGCTTGAGGAACGCGAAGAGCAGCGGGCTGCAAAGTTGTCGGCGTTGCGTGAAGAAATTCGCAAGGGTGTCGTGAGTGGCGATGGACTCCCGGCAGCATCAGTGCTTGATCGCCTCGAAGCGAAATACCGCAGGTAATGGATATCGTGTTCGCTCCTGCGGCGGCGCACGATATTGAGGAAATTGGCGACTACATCTACGCGGAGAATCCGCCGGCGGCGATCCGGTTCATTATGGGGTTGAGAAGCCGTTGCAGCCGTATTGCTGACGCGCCGAGCGGTGGTGCGCCGCGCTTCTCGCTTTGGCCGGGCCTGCGATCGGTCGTCTTTCGACCCTATATCATTTTCTACACTATTCATGACGAGAGCGTCCGTATCGAGCGGGTTTTGCATGGCGCCCGCGATATAGAAGCCATCCTTGGAGACGATTAGCGGCACGTTGCCTCTCGCGCCAGGCGGTATCTGCCGCTACATGGCCGCTACACCATTTTGTCAAAGCTGATTAGAGATGCGGCGTCGCCAGCGAGTTAGAAACGCGACACTGGCACCGACAATCAGCCCCCGATCCGACCGGCTGGGCCGGGTTGAGAGGGAGGAGCGGGGGCGGGTGAGGCGCACCAACCGGCTTTAGCTTTGACAGTTGGAGCTGCCAGTCATTCCGCCGCATCGAGGTCAGAGAGCGCTTGTCGCCGGCGGGCAATGACGGCGGGGTCGTTCATGAAATCCGTCTTCCGACCCGGCTTGCCGCCCCGAGGCGTATAGCCGATCTTCTCGCTGTTGGTCTTCATAACAGGCGTTGGTCGCTGATCCTGACGCTCCTTGATATAGGCCAGCACATCACTCAGTCGCTTGTTCTCGGTGATCGCCGCATGCGTCACCCTCTGGTCCTTGTCGAACACCCGATAGGACAGCGAATGGCCTTTCCAGCGCACGTCGAGCCGGCCATCGGCATAGGCATAGGTCTCGACATAGCGACCGACGAGCCCGCGGGTGACATCATTCTCCTCCAGCATGATGCGCTGACGCTCGAACGAAATGGTCAGCTGTGCCGTGACATAGCGTTGCTCGCGCTTGCATAGAATGTCCTTGAGCCGGTCCGACGCAAGATTCACCGGCCGATGCAGATCATCAGGCCGGGAAGGGGCAACCGCAAACCGCGCATTGTAGCGCTCCATGAACCCCGCCAGGAAGGCATTGCCTCCATCCATGTCAAAGACCTCCGCCAGCCGCAGATCCTTGATCAAGCGGTCCTGCAACGTCCGGTTCATCCGCTCGACGCGGCCCTTCGCCTGGCTCGAATTTGCGCAAAGAATCTCGATGTTTAACTCTGAAAGCGCGCGGCCGAACTGGGTCATGCCCTGGCCACCCTTGGCATCCTTCTTCGCCACCCGAAACATCGAATGCTTATCGGAATAGAAGGCAACGGGAGCACCGTGATCCTTCAAATAAAGCTCTGGCGCCTCGAAGTAGCTGAACGCGCTTTCCGATCGTACGAAGCGCAACTGCATCAGCTTGCCCGTCGCATCGTCGATGAACACCAAGAGCGAACAGGGATCGCCGCGACCCTCGAACCAGCGATGCTCGGACCCGTCGATCTGCACCAGCTCGCCATAGGCTTCGCGGCGCAAGCGCGGTTGATGAAACGTGCGGCGCTGCTTGCGGGACAACCAGATTCCGGCCTCGGTCATCCATTGCCGCAACGTCTCGCGCGACACACGCAATCCATCGAGCTCGCCAAGCTTCTCGGCTGCCAGGGTTGGACCGAAATCCAGATAGCGCTCGCGGATCAGATCCAGCGCCGCATTGCGAAACTCCTCGCTGTGGCGCCGGTTGCTCGGCTGCGATCGCTTCTTCGAAACGAGGCCGGCTGGACCATCCCGGTCATAGGCCTGCAGCAACCTGTGGACCTGACTTCGACTGAGGTCGAGCTGCTTGGCAGCCTGGACAACGCTCAGGCGTTCATCACGGATCTTCTGGATGACTTCGAGGCGATGCAATTCTTTCTGCGACATGGTGATCATAAAGGACATGACGACTCCGACCGCTCATGGTCTCGACCAGGCTGAAGGTCGTCATCCTTGCTCCCAACGTTGGCATTGACCAGAACCTCGAGAGGCGAGACTGTCGCATCTCTAACTGGCCCAACTGTCGCATTACTAAATAGCCCTGGAGAAGCTAACCCAAGTGCATCATGCCTGTTTTGCAGGATAGGGGATCACCCATCTTCGCGCAAATGCGCCATAAACACCTCGGTTGGCGTCCTGTATCCGAGGCATTTGCGCGGTTGATCGTTGATATGGCGCGTCAGATGGAGAAGGTCGCGTTGCGACACAATTGCCAGATCTGTGGTACCTGGCAGGTAGCGTCGAATGCGCTTGTTGGTGTTCTCGACGGTCCCTTTTTGCCAAGGCGCACTTGGGTCGCAAAACCAACTGCACGCACCGATCCCTTCTTCCAAAGCCCTGAACCCGGCAAACTCGGTACCGCGATCAAAGGTGAAGCTCTGACGCGCGTAGGCCGGTAAGGGAGAAAACGCTTTGATGATCTTGTCCATGATCGGGCGCGAGTGCCGGCTCGGATTCTTGATGAGAACAGTATAGCGGCTCTTGCGCTCGACGAGGGAGGTGACATTGGCATGGCCGAGTGGACGTTCGAAGATGAGGAGGTCGCCCTCCCAATGCCCAAACTGCGATCTATCTCCAATAAAATCAGGCCGTTGGGATATGCGGTGCGTGGCTGGAAACGCACCGTCCCGCGGCTTCCTGGAGCGCAGTGGACGACGTTTGCGGCGCGCTTCTGGCAGATACTGATAGAGACCAAGCCCATAATCTTCCTTGCTGTAGATGAAGCGATAGATTGTCTCCTTGCAAACGCGAACACGACTGACGCCGTCCGACAGCAGGCGTCCGGCAATCTGTTCGGGGGACCAGCGAGCTTCCAACTGGTTGATGATCTCTGTTCGCAAATTCGGGTGACGCCGCAGCTTTTTCAGCCGGCGACGTCGGTCCTGCGCAATGTCGTTCGCAACCGTGCTGTAGTAGCCGTCGTAGTCCGGCAGTTCACGATCGCGAAACGTGTTGCGCTTGATCTCGCGGTAAATCGTCGAGCGATGACGGCCAAGCCGACGTGCCATCTCGCTTACCGGAACTTTTGCCGCCACCAAGTGATGCAGGCGTCGGCGATCGGCGAGGGTGATCTGCGTATAGCATCCAGACATGCCAAAATCTCCATAGTGAAGCCATTGTAATCATTGGCATGTCGCACTTGGAAATAGAATGTACCCCCTTACATTCATAAATCGGATAAGATAGATTATGGAACACCCGAGCGGTCTTGAACGTGGAGTGTGAAAAGCAACGTTGTATTTCCCACGGCAACGTCTGACTTCCGCAAAAGCAACCCGAAAATTCCTACGACGCATGCGGCTGTCTTCGAGGCCATTTCAGGCGCAAGTTGGTCGCAGATTTTGTGAGAGAAGTAATCAACCAGAGTGCGCCGCAGCTGGAGAGCGAGCCGATCGTTCTCTAAAGCTATTTCCGCCTAAATCCGAACAATTTCGTCGTAGCAACAAGTCGGTCCGAACACCCCAAGGCGTCGGCGATGTCGTGCAAGCGATCGATTGAGAAATCCGGGTTTGCGGTGCACCTTTGGAGGGCGTCGAAGAACGTCTGATCCGTGGCTCGAGCGGCGGCTGCTCTCACCCGGTTAAGTGGACTGAAAATGAATAGGTCGACGAGTGTTCGCTCCTTGTCGGTGACGCGGACATCGGTTCCAGCTAACCTCACACTGTCGATTCCGACCGTTAAAAAACTGGGATTCCGAGAGCTGATGGCATCGACACGCTCCGTGCAATCGCCCCCTATCTTAACTGACCCACCATGGCGACGTGGAACGAAAGCCTGTATCGATTCGGGTTGCTCGTTCGTCATTCCATGGAATTTGGCGGCGGTGAGAAGGCCGAGGGCTCCGTCTGGCACCGCCAGAGCGAAGCCAACCCACGGGAGGTCGCGGCTATCAATCTTGCCCTTGAGCGCGTAGTAGCCGAAGGCAGGCCGCACAACAATGCCGGCGACGACTAGCCGCCCGAGCGTTTCGTGTGGAATATTAGCGTCCACAAAACACGAAAGATGAAGCGCACCATCGGCTTGCGTGTATCCATACGCGGAAGGCCGCGGAATTGGCTCGCGCGCAGGCGCACTTGCTGATGTATGGTGAGGCTGTCGCTCAGGCGATGTACTGATCCTGGGCCTTTTCGGCCTCACGGAGCCTTTTCCACGTCCACGGGAGCAGTTCGTGCAGGCGGGAGACGGGAAGATCGGCGATGCGTGCGAACACATCGGCGAGCCATGCCTTTGGGTCGACGTCGTTGAGACGGCAGGTCGTGATGAAGGTGAGCATGATGGCGGCACGATCGGCCCCACGCTGGGAACCGGCGAAGGTCCAGTTGCGGCGCCCGAGGGCAATACCTCTCAGCGCGCGCTCGGCGGCATTGTTCGTGAGACAAATCCGGCCATCTTCCAGGAAACCGGCAAAACCATCCCATCGCTTCAGCATGTAGTCGATCGGCTCGATGACCTCGGAGGATCTGCTGAGCGTGGCGCGCTCCCGTTTCAGCCACTCGTGCATGTCATCGAACAGCGGCTTGCTCTTTTCCTGCCGCGCGGCCAGTCGTTCTTCGGCGCTCAATCCATTGATCTGGCGCTCGATCTCGAACAGCGCATCGTACCGTTGGACGGCCTCCAATGCGATCGGCGAGATCGGCTTGCCTCTGCGTTTGCGATCACGGGCACTTTTCTGGATGTCGGCCAGTTCAAAGAATTTACGCCGCGCATGCGCATGGCAAAAGGCAAAGGTGATCGGCACCGCTTTCTTCTCGGCGACACTGAGCGGCTCGAAGCCATTGTAGCAATCGCTCTGCAGAATGCCGCCATACCCGGCCAGGTGTTTCTGCGGGTGCTCACCACGCCGGTTACTCGACGCATAGTATATTGCCGCCGGCGGCGCCGCACCGCCGAAGGGCAGGTCATCGCATACGTAAGTCCATATGCGCCCGGTCGTGCATTTGTCTTTGGCCTGAATGGGAATGGTGGTGTCGTCGCCGTGAAGGCGCTCGGCCGCGAAGACATGCGCCTCGATCAGATCAAAGACCGGCATGAGCGCGGCTGTCCCAAACCCGACCTGGTCAGCCAGCGTCGAGGTCGAAAGCTCGATGCCCTCGCTTTTGAACCGGGTGCTCTGGCGGTTGAGAGGGCTATGCATTCCGAACTTGTCGAACAGGATCGTGGCCAGCAGATGAGGGCCGATGAAGCCGCGCGGCGTGGCATGGAACGGCGCCGGCGGCTGGCTGATCGACTCGCAGTCACGGCAGGTAAATTTCTCCCGCACCGTCTCGATCACTTTGAACCGGCGCGGAATCTCCTCCAGCGTCTCAGTGACGTCCTCGCCCAGTTTCGACAAACGCGATCCACCGCAACAGACACAAGCGGTGGGAGGATCGATGATCACACGTTGTCGCTCGATATCCTCCGGCCAGGGCTTTCGTACCGGCCGTTTGCGTGTAAACGAACGCACGCTCGATGTCCTGGCAGCCGCAGCCTGCGCCGCAATTTCATCCTCCGTCGCCGCCATCACCAGCTCTTCGAGCTGCAATTCCATCTGGTCGATCAGTCGCGCCGTGCGCTCAGATCTCTGGCCGCGCAGTTCGCGCTTCAGCTTTTCGATCGCCAGTTCCAGACGGGCAATCAGTGCCTCGCTGTCCGATAACATGGCCTGCGCATTGGCGGCTTGCGCCACCGCAATGTCCCGCTCGGCGACGACGGTGTCGCGCTCGGCAACAACGACATCGCGTTCAGCCTGTAACATCTCACGCTCGGAAAGCAGCGCCAGATAGGCGCTCGCAAGGTCCGCGGGAAGATCGGCAGGCTTCGAATTCATGAAGCCATTCGATCAGATTCTCCCTGTATTTTCAATGTAATAATGCTATCAGACCCGTGTCGGACGCCATGTTTCCTGCGGATTGCGCCAGTCGATCCCGGACAACAAATAAGACAGTTGTGCTGGAGAGATCGCAACCGCACCGCCCTCCAAATTCGGCCAGATGAACCGGCCTCGCTCCAGCCGCCGGGTAAAAAGGCAGGCACCCAAACCGTCATGCCAGATGATCTTCAAAATATCCGATCTGCGGCCCCTGAAGACGAAGAGATGCCCTGACAACGGATCATGCTTCAGAACCTCCTGCACCCGAAGCGCCAGAGAGGGGAAGCCACAGCGCATGTCCGTATACCCCGTCGAAAGCCAGACCTTGACGCCTGTTCCCATCGGAAACGGATTCACCGCAGCGTCTCCAGTCCGCGCATGATCTGAAGCAGCGCCTCAACGTCGACATCGCGGTCCACGATCACACGGCGACCATTCGAGCTGACAACCTCCATCCGGCCGGCGTTCGGCAATGACCCTGCTGCCGGCTCTATCTCTGGAACAAGCAGTGCTGGGATAAAGCCGCCGGCAGGTGACCCAACATCCAGTTGCCACGCTCGTGCGAGCCGCCGCCATTCATATAACTGCGAACGGGAAATCCCATGTCGCCGCGCCGTCGTCGCACACAAGCCAGGTTCCGAATAGCTCTCGGCGACAATCTGCAGCTTCATCTCTTTGCTGAAGCGTCGCCGCCGGCCGCTATCGACAATCTCAAGCCGTTCCATTCCGCACTGTCCTTTTTGACGTCAATAAGGACAGTCAGTGCCAAATCCGACAATTCCTACAAGGCGGCCCTGCTCGGATGCGTACGCTTGCGTGAGCATGTCAACAACTGAATCTGCGTGGGTCATACGCCAGATTGCCTCCGTCCAAGCGAATGGTCTTCCGGGAAGGCTCCTCCGAATCTACAAAAGTATGGCTGCGAGGTCGTTTGGCTATTCCCAATGCCGGAGGATCGCGAACTGGGGACTAAGGTCTAGCCAGCCGGCCGAGCATCATACCGATTGACCCTGCCCGTAGAGGTTTGCTCCAGACGCCGCGGCACGCGCCGGTGGATCGCCCTCCTCGCCTTGTGCGCGCCTTCAATTCACAGAAGCATTGTTCGATATCTGGACTTCAGCTCAGCCATCGCGGTAATGGAGCAATACAGATTGTTTCCGGCCGCACCTTACGCCGCCGCTTCGATATTCCTGGGTGTTACGCTTTCCCTTTTATTGCTCAGGGCTTCCTCCGCTGGATCGCCGCAATCGTCCTCACATTGTCATGGCTCGCCGGGGCATTCTCTGCTCCGCCACTACCGGACACCTTTTTCAGCCAGATCGCCTTGGCCGGCGGCTTTCTTCTCGTCGCGTGGGAACTTGCGCGGCTCGAGAGACGACTAGCGCTTGCCCACAGACTTCTTATTGGATGGTGTCGCCGTAGGGATTGCGGGACTTGTAGGCATGCATCAACAGGACGGCTTGCTCCATCAGCAGCTCCGCAGTTGCAAGATCGTCACGGGAAAGATCGCCCGCACATCCGCGGATGGTACACGCGACCGCCCTGGAATTTAGCGAAAATTGCCTGTCTCCGCTTTCCTCCGCCTCTTCCGCGAATGCCTCAAGCGCGTCAACGACGACCGCGACCATATTCGTCCGTTCGTCCATAGTCATCTCGGTGAGTGTTCTGCTGGGTTCGGCCATGGTTCTTCCTTTGCGCGGATTGCGGTCAAAGGCCGCTCGCCGCTACGTTTTCCAGGTTGAGTGGGTGTGCGTTCCTTCAAGATGTGGCCATGGCTCGACCTGCTCGCAAGGACAGTGTGATGCGCGGGGTGCAGGGCTGGTGCGCTAGCTAGTGCCCATCCACAAACGGTAAACCGCTGAAATTATTGTATGAATCGCGATATTGCCGCGGGCAAAGCCCGGCGGTTTCAGGTATACTTTAGATCAAGCGACTGATTCTAAAGACAAACCCGTAACCGCCGGAGCCGACAATGCGCCAAGAACGCACCGTCCAATCCAGTATATTCGATCTTTTTGCCGGGCACGAGATCGGCCGTGAATTGAAGGCGATGTCGCAATGGCTGGATGAGCATCGCGATCTGCTCGGGCTGGTGACGCGGGACCTGCGCCGGCATGGTCTCAAGGAGACCGGTCGCGAGGGGCTGCCGGCCGAGGCTGTGCTGCGCTGCGCGCTGCTCAAGCAGCATCGCCAGCTGAGTTATCAGGAACTGGCCTTCCATCTCGAAGACTCCGCCTCGTTCCGGGCCTTTGCCCGGCTGCCGTGGGGATGGAACCCGAAGAAGTCGGTCTTGCACAAGACGATCAGCGCGATCCGGGCGCAAACCTTTGAAGAGATCAACCGGGTGCTGCTGGCGAGCGCCAAGCGGGAGAAGCTGGAAAATGGCAAGGTCGTGCGTGTGGACAGCACCGTCACCGCGGCACTGATCCATGAGCCGAGCGACAGCAGCCTGTTATGGGACGCCGTGCGGGTGATGGTGCGACTGTTGCAGCAGGCCGAGGCACTGGGTAGCGCCATTCCATGGCACGACCATCGCCGCGCGGCAAAGAAGCGGGCTCGGGCGATCGAATATACCCGCGGCCGTCCCAAACGGGTGAAGCACTACCGCGCACTGCTCAAGATCACGCGCACGACCTTGAGTTATCTGCAGCAGGCGAGCGAACAGTTGCCCCAGACGGCGGGCCCGGCCGGCGAACTGTGGCAGGCCCAGCTCCGCCACTACCGGCCACTGATCGCACGGATCCTCGCCCAGACCGAACGGCGGGTCCTGGCCGGGCAGCCGGTCCCGGCCGGCGAGAAGCTGGTGAGCCTGTTCGAGCCGCATGCCGACATCATCGTCAAGGGCAGCCGCGACGTCGACTACGGCCACAAACTCAATCTGACGACCGGCAGAAGCGGACTGGTCCTCGACCTCGTCGTCGAAACCGGCAACCCGGCCGACAGCGAGCGCTTGCTGCCGATGCTGGAACGCCACATCGCCTTTTATGGCCAGGCGCCGCGTCAGTCGGCAGCCGACGGCGGCTATGCCAGCCGCGCCAATCTGCGCGGAGCCAAAGCCTGCGGCGTCCGCGACATGGCCTTCCACAAGAAGTCCGGCCTCCGCATCGAAGACATGGTCACAAGCCGCTGGGTCTATCGCAGGCTGCGCAACTTCCGCGCCGGCATCGAGGCCGGCATCTCTTGTCTGAAACGCGCTTATGGCTTGGGGCGCTGCACCTGGCGCGGCCTCGACCACTTTAAGGCTTATGTCTGGTCCTCGGTGGTCGCTTACAATCTCGCCCTCTTCGCCCGCCTCAGGCCGACCTGACGCTCCTGATCCGGTAGCGTTCAGAGCAAGCCCGGCGAGCGTCGGCCGATACCCCATGACCCCATTGCCGCCAGATCGCTCTTCGGGCCATAACCTGCGCGGTCTTGTGCCATCACGCGTCCCAAGAAACGATGTCAGCCGGCAAACAACCTTTCAAAACCGCAGAAAAACAGCCGTTTATGGACGGGCACTAGCTAAGCCCTTCTCTTTTATGAAGGACACCCCATCAATGAACTCAATGGCACCACAGCGAGCAATCATGAAACTTACCTTTCTTGATCGCGTTATGCGTGTGGAGGTGACGGTATGGACGATCACAAGCGCATGCCTATTCTGGTTTACGCGACGATCGGCGCGGTGTCGGGGTTTCTGGCTGCTGAGGCAGCATCGCTGGCAAAGGTCGGTGGATCGCTTCACCTTGGTCTTCTCCTCGTCCTTGCCATTGTTTTCACGCAGATCGGTATACGGACGATGCGGCAGTTTTGGATGAACTAGGTGCAGAAACACGATCATCCCTGAGTATAGGTCCCCCGCCGAAGGTTGTCGGCTATGGTCTTGGCATTGTCATCCGCGGAGCCACCCATGAAGAGCTGTCAACACACATCGACCATCAGATCGGTCACACCGAGAGCCTTGGGCTGCGAAGAATGCCTGAACGAGGGTCAGACGTGGTTTCACCTTCGCGTCTGCAGGGAGTGCGGACACGTCGGCTGCTGTGACCAGTCCGTCGGAAGACACGCGACCGCGCACTTCCATGAAACGGGCCACCCGATCATCGAAGGCTATGATCCCCCCGAAGGCTGGGCTGGTGCTACGTCGACGAAACCGTGGTTCCGTTGCCCGATCAGACGCCGCACCTCGGTCCAATTCCTCGTTATTACTGAGACCCGCCCCCATGACCCTAGACCCATCCCGCTACCACCAGATGTTCCCGGTTCTGACAAGCCAGCGGATCGACATGGCGCGGCGTTTCGCGAGTAGCGGCCCGCATGCCTTCGCGCCTGGCGAAATGGTTTCAGCAATAGGCGACCGCAATGTGCCCGCCTGGCTAATTCTGGAGGGTCAGCTGGATATATTCCGGCACGATGGTCTCGCCTCGGAAGCATCCATCGTCAGTCACGGAAAAGGCCACCTTTCCGGGGAAGTAAGCCAGCTGTCGGGCCGACCGTCCTTGGCTGGTGCTCGTGCTGGACCGGAAGGTTGTATCGCCGTGGCGTTCGACGCTGCCCATCTCAAGGCGCTGATCATCGGCTCCGCAGACGTGGGCGAGATCGTTATGGGCGCATATATCCTACGGCGGGTCGCGCTGATCGACAGCGGTAGCGGTGGGTCCGTTCTCGTTGGCAACTCGAGTGATAGTAGCCTGGTGCGTCTGCAAGGGTTTCTAACCCGGAACGGATACCCCCACATCGTTCTCAATGCCGCGACAGACCCTGAGGCTTTGGCCCTGATCGAACGGTTCGGCATTGTTCCGGTCGACCTTCCTCTTATGGTTTGCCCAAACGGCAATGTCCTCAAGCATCCGAGTGCGCGGCGACAAACAAGGTGAGACTCAGCGTCAATCAGGATGAGACTCGGCGGCGGGGGTGTGACGAAGGGAGGGCGTAGCCCGACTGGAGTTACACCCCCGCCGCGGCGCAATTTTTCGGCGTCTCATGATCGCGGTTGGCCCGGTAGCGTCGGTGATTTTCTGAGAATGGAGAATCACCTTTGTGCCGGGTCGCCATGTAACCGATCATCAGACGAGGCTTTTTATGAAGTACCGACAAAACAACCCCATTGAGGTCGCTGCCGCCAAGGCGTCGATCAGCCGGGCGACGGCTTACCGCATCGAGAAGGATGCGCGTCTTCCATCGCAGACCAAGCCGCCGCGCGACCGGCGTCGCCCCGATCCCCTTGAGCACATCTTCGACGCCGAGGTTGTTCCGCTCCTCAAGGCCGCGCCCGGCATCCGAGCGGTCGCCGTTTACAACGAGATGCTGCGGCGTCATCCAGAGCTGTCAGAAGGTGTTCGCCGTACGATTGAGCGTCGTATCCGATCATGGCGGGCTGTTCACGGTCAGGAGCAGGAAGTGATCTTCCGTCAGATGCACGAACCCGGTCGGTTAGGACTGTCGGATTTTACCGACATGGGCAGCCTCGGCGTGACGATCGCCGGCCAATCGCTCGATCATCTGCTTTATCACTTCCGGCTGGTCTGGTCGGGCTTCGAGCATGCCCATGTCATCCTGGGTGGAGAGAGCTTCGTCGCTCTGGCCGAGGGGCTGCAGAACGCCCTGTGGTCGGTTGGCGGTTCGCCGCTCTATCATCGCAGCGACAGCTTATCGGCCGCCTTCCGCAACCTCGATGCCGACGCCAAGGTCGATCTGACGCATCGCTACGACGAACTGTGCGCCCATTATCGCATGACGCCGACGCGCAACAACAAGGGCGTCGCGCACGAGAACGGCTCGATCGAAAGTTCCCACGGCCATCTCAAGAATGCGATCCGCGATGCTCTGCTGATGCGCGGAACCAGGGACTTTGGCGACCTCGGATCCTATCGCGCCTTCATCGATGAGATCGTCAGCCGCCGCAATGCCGCACATGGCAAGCGCATCGATGCCGAGCGCACGCATCTGCAAGCTCTTCCCGATCGTCGCACCACCGACTTCGAAGAGGTCATCGTCACCGTATCGAGCACCGGCGGCTTCGCCTTGCGCAAGGTCTTCTACACCGTGCCTTCCCGTCTGATTGGCCACCGGCTGCGGGTGCGTCTGTTCGACGATCGCCTCGACGTCTTCATCGGCGGCACGCATCTGCTGACATTACCCCGAGGCCGCGCCCATGCGAGTGGCAAGCACGATCAAGTCGTCAACTATCATCACGTCATTCATTCCCTGCGCAAAAAGCCGATGGCGCTTTTGGGGCTCGTCTATCGCGACAAGCTCTTCCCCAGGCCGGAATATCGCAGGACTTTCGACGCGCTCATCGAGCAACTGCCCGAGCGGCAGGCTTGCAAGATCACCGTGGAACTGCTTGCCTTGGCTCACGATCGCAGTTGCGAGCGTGAACTGGCCGAGGAGCTTGCCAAAACGCTCGACGCCCACAAACTGCCTGATCTGGCGGCTTTGAGAGCGGTCTTCAGCCCGGACCCGGATCAGTTGCCGATCGTTCATGTGCAACTCGCGTCGCTCAATGGTTATGAAGCCCTGATCGGCACGGCCTATGCGGGAGAGGTCGCATGAAGAGCAACATCCACACAGTCGATGAAGCCCGCCTCGGCATCATGCTCAACGAACTGAGGCTGCCGACGATCAAGACGTTCTGGCACCAATTTGCCGAGCAGGCCGATCGGGAAGGATGGCCTGCTGCCCGTTTCCTCTCGGCCATCGCCGAGCATGAATTGGCCGAACGCGCCCATCGCAGGATCGAAAGACACCTCGCCGAGGCCCACCTGCCACCCGGAAAGACGCTCGACAGCTTCGCCTTCGACGCTGTTCCCATGGTCTCCAAGGCCCAGGTCATGGCGATTGCAGCCGGCGATAGCTGGCTCGCCAAAGGCGCCAATATCCTGATGTTCGGTCCGCCCGGCGGCGGAAAGAGCCATCTCGCCGCAGCCGTCGGCCTCGCGCTAATCGAGAACGGCTGGCGCGTGCTCTTCACCCGCACGACCGATCTCGTCCAGAAGCTTCAGGTCGCGCGGAGGGAGCTTCAGCTCGAAGCCGCCATCGCAAAGCTCGACAAGTTCGATCTTCTCATCCTCGACGACCTGGCCTACGTCACCAAGGACCAGGCCGAAACGAGCGTGCTCTTCGAACTCATCTCCGCAAGATATGAGCGGCGTTCCATCATGATCACCGCCAATCAGCCCTTCGGAGAATGGAACCGCGTCTTTCCAGACCCGGCCATGACGCTTGCCGCGGTGGACCGACTTGTCCATCACGCAACAATCTTCGAGATGAATGTCGAAAGCTACCGGCGGCGTTCGGCCATGGAAGCCAAACGCCAGCGCGGCAGACCCGCCTCATTCGCGACAATCAAAAGCTCTTCCCAGCTTGTCGCGGAGCGGCAATCAGAACACGATGAAACTCTTGCCAGCGACAATCAACATGATAACTTCGCTCCAACCGCGACATAAGAATCTCATCCAGATTGTCGCTCGCGTCTCATCCTGATCGTCGCGCTATATCCGAGCGATGTGGAAGCGGCCGCTTGCCTGGGCATCTCGCCCGTGCTTGATCCGGACAAGGTTTACGACGTCGCGATAGTCGGCGCGGGGCCGTCGGGTTTGGCCGCGGCCGTCTACGCTTCCTCGGAGGGCCTCAGCGTCATCGTGATCGACGAACGCGCTATTGGCGGCCAAGCCGGAAGTTCCTCCCGGATCGAAAACTACCTCGGGTTTCCGACAGGTATCTCAGGACAGGCTTTGGCTGGTCGTGCTTTCAACCAAGCCCTCAAGTTCGGCGCTGAAATAGCGCTTCCCATGGAGATATTGGGATTGACGGCTCCCAGGGCCGGAAGCCCGAAATCAGAGCCTTTAGCTCTCCATCTAAAGGGACAAGACGTCCTGGCGCGGACGGTGGTCCTCGCTACTGGCGCGAAGTATCGGCGGCCGAGGATCGAGAACATCTCGGCGTTCGAAGGGTCCGGGGTTTCGTATTGGGCCACGGCCATCGAGGCCAGACTTTGCGAGAACGAGGAAGTCGCTCTCGTCGGCGGAGGCAACTCCGCGGGCCAAGCGGTGGTTTTCCTCGCGCCCCGCGTCAAGCGCCTTCACCTCGTGGTGCGACATGATTTGTCAGAAACCATGTCTCGTTATCTGATCGACAGGATATCCACCCTACCGAACGTCGAACTCCATGTCGGATGCGAGATCACGTTGAGGATAGCCAAGCCGTCCTCCGGGCCACGATGGAAGATCTGACAGAAAAGACGAGACGCCTCTTGAGGCTCAGGCGCGTTTTCATGTTCATAGGAGCGGACCCCAACACGTCTTGGCTTCCGGCGGCCATCGCGGTCGACGACAAGGGTTTTGTCAGAACTGGAGCGCCATTCGACGTGGAATTGGCGGCCAGTGTGGGACGTCCGTCCATGCCGCTGGAAACAAGCGTTCCCAATGTCTTCGCGATCGGTGACGTGCGTGCGGGATCGACCAAACGTGTTGCCGCGGCCGTCGGTGAAGGCGCTGCTGTTGTAAGCGCGATACACGAGGCGCTCAGAATTCTATCGGCATAGTACCGAAAGTTTCGGGAGCGACGAGGCCGGCCATTCCCGAACCGCGCGAGCTACGGAGCAAGTCGCCGCTTCTCTTCCCAGCGACGATATTGGTCCGCTATCATCTGGCGGCGCTCTTCTTTTCGTTCTGCCTCCCCGTGTAGGCTGGCCACCGGGTCTTTATTCGCAGCTTTTCTTCCGCGGCGTTTTGTCTTTGGCTTCTTGGGCTTGAGGGCTCTGACAGGACCGGGGCTGCGATGATAGTGCCATTCGACGTTTCCTGGCTCAAAACCCGTCTCTTTATCTTTGCACCCGAGGAAGCGACGACCTGCACTGCTGGGCGTGATGTCGATCATGTCGTCGTAGAAGCTCTCGAAGCCCGAACGCCAGCGGGCGCAAACGGGATCGGCGGATGCCAAGATGGCGAGGTATTGTTGTCGTAAAAAGGCGCGCTTGTCCATGCGCGGAATGTATCGGTAGCCTCGGAACTTTTCAAGAACATCCAGCATCCGCCAGTTCCCACAAGCCAAGGATGTCCGGGCTCTGGTTCGGCCTGCGGCACGACGGCTCCAAAGAGACATTCTGTGCATCAGCCTCCACCGCTGTGGCGAACGGACTATTGAGGGTAGTTGGTGCAGCCGGTCGGGCATGCGAAAAACCTGGTGGAGGTCATCGTCACAAGTGAAACAGATTCCTGATCTTCGCAGACAACGAGTTGGTCTGCTGCGTGGTCGAGAAGCGATTGGCGTCGTGAAGCTGCTCTTCGGCTTTCGTCCGAGCAGATAGAAGAGCAGCAAGTTCGTCGGCCATCGCCGGCCGCTCCCGCATGATGTCAGCGAAACGCTGTTTGGGAATCTCATAGACAACGGAAGGCGTAAGGGCTCGAATGTCCCCTGGTTCTAGGGCTCCCATCAAAACACCTCGCTCACCGAAGATGTCTCCAGGCGCGAGGCGCTCAAGCTCAGAGACGCGGCCTTCGTCCAACTCCTCGATGGCCATCACTCCGCTTCGAAGTATCATTAGCGATGTAAGTGCAGTTCCCCTGTGGGCCACGACATCGTTTTTCTTATATGTGAGCCGGTTCATCGTACCGACGAGATCGTCCTTTTCCTCGGCTGTCAGGGCGGAGAATAGCTGGATGGCGTCCATCAGGCGTCGGGACGACGTCTGCCGCTTGGCACTGCCATCCGTGGACTCTGACATCTGGACCACGTTCACCGACCCGGAGGCATCGGCGAGTTGTAACCCTGCCGCTTCGACATGACGGAAAACCAGGTCGTATAACTCGTTGCGTGCCGCAGACACCCGGCCCAGGTCCGACACCCTGAAGGACAGCTCGATCTCCAGGGATGAGCGATCCATCGCTATTATGTTGGCGGAAGGGGCCGGAGTCTTCATAGTCAAATTGCTGCTGAGGAGTACCCGCTCCATAGCTTCCAGGATGATCGCGGGCGGCTTGCTCGGATGAAGCCGGACGACGAGGGTCGCGCCGTGTGATTTGTCCGGTCCGCTGATGTTCGTGATCCGGCTTTTAGCCAGAACGCTGTTCGGGACGACTACGAGGTCATTGGTTCCACTAAGCAGTTCCGTAGATCGCCAGTTCGTCTCGACCACACGGCCCTGCGTGGTATCGTCGATGACAATCCAGTCGCCGACGGAAAGCGGGCGACCCAAGTTCAGGGCGATGCCAGAGAAGACGTCGTTCAGCGTGCTCTGCAGGGCGAGACCGAGGATAATCGCGAACGCACCGGATGTCGCGATGATCGTCCCGACCGGCAGACTGAACACGTAGGCGACCACACTGAGCGCCGCGCCTACATAGATCAGGCCGACAACCAGGTCTTGAAGAAGTCGACCTTCCTTTGGCTTGCGCTCGAAAATCAGGAAGGTCCGGACGAGGCTGGCAAGCATCATTGCGCCTCCCACCCACCAGATCGCCTTGAGGATACCCGAGGCGATCCGGTCGGAGACGCTGTCCGGCGACACGTCCGGGAGATAGGGCGGGATGCGGTGATAGAGCAGGAGCGCAGTAAGGGCCGCGAAGAACAAGAGGTTGGCGGCGAGCTTGCCGGAGCCGCTCTCGCCCGTCAGAACACTGGCGAGCATTCTTAACAACACCAAAATAGCGAACTGGGGAATCGGTTCGCTGAGCAGCGCTGTGATGTATCCCGTGCCTTCGATCATGTCTGGGGGTCCTCAGTTCCACTAAGGGCAAAGACTTCGAGCGGTTGGTCCTGTCCCCGCAGCTCATGTTTGCCAATCGACCTAAAAGAACCATCCGACCCGTCGATCGAATTTACGAATTCGGCTGAGATAAGTACGGGATGGCTAGTTTTCTTCGTAAGCGACTCGAGCCGTGCAGCCAGGTTGACGGCGGGTCCGATGACTGTAAAATCCAGCCTGTGCTCGGAGCCAATGTTGCCGTACATGACATCGCCCAGATGAACCCCTACCCCATAGCGAAGAACGGGTCGCCCGGCGGCCTGATTGCCTCGGTTCAACAAAGCCATGCCGCGAGCGGACTCCCGCACAGCAGCGATCAGGTTTTTCCGGGCGTCAGGGCTTGTGAGTGGGAAGATGGCGAGCATTCCATCCCCCATGAATTTGAGGATTTCGCCACCATGTTGTTCGACCGGCCTGCATAGTACGTCGAAGTAGGCGTTCAGCATCTCGATCACGTCATCGCGGGGCCAGAGATTTGAGAGTGTCGAAAAGTCCCTGAGGTCGCAAACCATGATTGCGGCTTCGATGGTTGCCCCGCTTCCGCGCGTTATCGAGCCTGCGAGTATCTGCTCGGCCGCCCGCGGGCCCACGTACGTCTGTAATAGCGTGCGTGCGAGAACGTTCTTAGTCCTCACCTCGCTCAGCATGGCCAAGGGAGCCACCAACTTCTTGAGATAACGAACGTCCCGCTTATCGAAGCCACCAGGATTTTTAGTGGCGAAGCTGACCATGTGGCGTTTCCCGAGGGTGTGTTTCAGTGGCCAAGCTAGATATTCGGTAAAGCCTTCCGCGGTAAGTGTCTGGTAGACTTCGTAAGCGTGATCGTCCCCGGGGACGAGCTTCATGATGACTTCTTCGACGCCATTGAAGATTTCGTTCGCGGGGCTCATCAGGTACTGGGGAGCGCTGTCGATCCCGTGGTCGAAGCGGTTGATGACCGCTTCCTTCATCCCGGGTTTCCACAGCACCCGTGCGCCCAGCCACTGAGGATGCTGCAGACGGAAATGCATCGTCCCGCGTTCTACGGGGATGCCGGCTTCAAGTAAGCGGTCACAAAGCTGTACGAAAAGGTTGTCGGTGAACCGTTCTTGCCAGGCATCTTCCATCAGCCACTTGAAGATGCGATTTCGAACCTGCACGGAAGCGTTCACCACCATTTCAGTACTTCCACACGGCCGTAGCGATTAGTGACGTCACGGCACAAATATCCGGATGGCGAACCAAATTATCAAGGAAGGGACGACGCTGTACTTTGTGAGCAGTCACTGAGATAGAGGAATGCGTCACATGTTTGTGGAAACTGCACCCCAAAACTTCTTCCCGATTTACGACCTCGGAGGACAAACCGTCGTCGTCTTTGGCGGGACGTCCGGAATAGGACTTGCTACCGCGGCCCAGGCCAAGGCAGCTGGCGCGGCTGTCATCGTCATCGGTTCCAACGAGGAGCGCGCTAAAACAGTAGCTAGCGAATACTCGTTCGATGGCTGGAGAGCGACAGACGTAACCAAAGAAGGCACGATCGCCCAAGCCTTGAGCGACATTCCGTCCGTCAACCATCTCATCATGTTCGCGGGAACCGTGGTTGCCGGGAAGGTGTTGGAAGCCGATGTCAATCATTTGCAAAAAGCTTTCGACGAGCGGCTGTGGTCGACCGTGGAAGCCATCAAAGCGCTCGGATCGCGCCTCGAGATCGACGGATCGATCACATTGATCTCGGGACGTTTGGCCGATCGTCCGACGGCTGGCGGCACGGCCGTGCTCGCTGCGGCTTCGGCGGCAATGGAGGCACTCGCACGAGGATTGGCGCTCGAGCTTGCCCCCGTGAGAGTGAACGTGCTGGCACCGGGCTCAGTCGAAACGCCGCTGATGGACAAGTCTTTTGGAGCTAAGCGCGACGAGGTCGTGGCGTCTATGAAGAAGGCGTCGTTGCTCGGACGCTTGGGCGCGCCCTCGGATGCCGCTTCAGCTACTATGCTTCTTCTAACCAATGGTTGGATCAACTGCGAGGTGCTCCATCTGGACGGCGGGGCTCGTCTTTCGTGATCCAGGGGCATCGGTTTCGGTGGTGCGAACGTATACCGGGTACCGCGCCTTCGACGCACTGGACAGAGTTTTGTCGAGATCAACACGGATTGCCGGGACCTCCCGGGTAGTCATCCCGATTTCGTTGCCATCGCTATCGACAATGATGCCGCCGCCGCCGAAACGTGGGGATGCTGCATCATGTTGGCCGATGCGATTTGAGCTTACAACGTAGGAACCGCTGACGATCGCGGCCATGGTTGCCGCGGTTCGCCAGTAGCGGTGATCGGTCCCCGTTGCCCGGGGAACCGCGATCAGGTCTGCACCAAGCTTACCGAGCCAACGCGCTTTTTCGGTGAACATCAGCTCGGTACACAGCAAGACGCCGACAGATACCCCGGCCACGTCGGCAACCTCGAAGCCTTCGCGCTCGGTTTCGAACCAAGCCTGCTCTTGCCATCCGTTCTCCGCCGGAAAGTAATGTTTCTGATGAAGGAATTCGTACCGCCCATCCACCAGCGCGAAAGCTTCGTTCACCAGCCTGGAACCCGAAAGAACGGGACGGGACGAAATCACGGCCCGGACGGGCAAGCGCGCCAGGGCGTCGAGGGCTTTTTCATGGAGGTTCGCCCACTCCCTCGCCCGGTCGGCATTGAACATGTGACGCGTTGGATGCCAGCGGCCGAACGGCATTTCGTTGGTTACGAGAATATCCTGACTGGCAGACTTGAGAGGCTTGATCGCGTGGGACCAAGCCTCGCCCTCCGGCGTCAGTCCCTCAGGCCATTCCACTGACCAAGCATTTACCATCGCCAACCACCGACCTTCTACTGGGAATCCCTAAGCGCGGAATCGGAGCAGGTCTTGGCGCGGGACGCAAGTATACTCGGGTATGGTTGCGTAAGACCCGCGTAGGATTCCTGTTCGCGATTAATTTAGTCAGTTTCCGGGACCGTTTATAATCTCGGAGAACTCGGATGATCCCGTCCCTTGGGCAGACACCTCACGACAATTGGATAGGGCACGTCCCAATCCCTGCAAAACACGGAATAGGTTTCGCGTTGTTCTTCGCGTTGAGCTGCAGCTTGTCGGTAGCCGTGGCGCAGGAACAGGCACCGCCGCCAGTCACCGTTGCCAAGCCCGTCGTCCGCGAGGTCGTGGACAACGACGAGTTTATCGGCAGGTTCGAAGCAGTTGATCAGGTTTCCGTCCGCGCCAGGGTCGGCGGCTACCTCGACGAGGTTCGCTTCAAAGACGGTTCCATCGTACACAAGGGCGACGTGCTTTTTGCAATCGACCAGCGTCCATTCATTACGGCGCAGAACGAGGCGAATGCTGCGCTGGAGGTTGCCAAGTCAACGCTCACATTCGCGGAGGCACAGTTCAAGCGGGCGGAGTCGCTGGCGCAGAGCGGTAGCCAGTCGGTCTCGACGCTTGACGACCGCCGTCGCGAATGGGTCTCGGCCCAGGCCAACGTACGAGGCGCACAGGCAGCCGCGGACCGCGCCGCGTTGGACCTCGATTACACCCAGATCACCGCTCCCATCAGCGGTCGCATCGACCGGCGGCTGGTTTCCGCGGGCAATCTCGTCCAAGCCGACCAATCAGTCCTGACCACGATCGTGTCTATGGACCCGATCGATTTCTATTTCGACGTCGACGAGCGCCGCCTGCTGAATTTTGCCGACACGGCCCGCGCCAAAGGTGCCGACCTTCAGGAAGGCGGCGGCGGGCTCGACGTCAAGGTGTCGATCGCCGACGCGGCCGCAAAGCCGTTTGTAGGTAAGCTCGATTTCGCGGAAAACCGGGTCGATAATGAAACAGGTACGATGAGGGTTCGTGCCCGCTTCCCCAATCCCAAGTTTGTGCTGCAGCCAGGCCTCTTCGGTCGCGCCCAGATCGAGGCCTCGAACAGCTACCGGGCCGTACTCATTCCAGATGAAGCGATCGGGTCGGACCAGAACCAGCGTGTTGTATATGTCGTCGGCGAAGACGGTACAGTGACGACCAAGCCTGTCCGGCCCGGTCCACGCCTCTTCGGCTATAGAGCCATCCGCGAAGGTCTGATCGGCGACGAGGCGATTATCGTCAACGGCCTCATGCGCGCCCGCCCGGGCAGCAAGGTGACTCCGCAGATCACGCAGCTCCCTCCTGAACGTACCGATGCACCCGCGCCCGCCGCGGCGGAGGTCGGCCAATGAGGTTTGCTCACTTCTTTATCAATCGACCGATCTTCGCATCGGTCGTATCAATCCTACTGCTCATCATTGGCGGCATTGCCTATTTCCAGCTACCCGTCTCACAATATCCAGAGATCGCTCCGCCAACGATCGTCATCCGGACGTCGTACCCCGGCGCTGACTCAGAAACGATCGCCAACACCGTGGCGACCCCGATCGAGCAGGAGATCAATGGGGTGGAAGACATGCTCTATATGTCTTCGTACTCAACGGCCGACGGACAGATGACGCTGACCGTGACCTTCAAGCTCGGTACCGACCTCGACAAGGCCCAAGTCCTTGTCCAAAACCGCGTCGCCATCGCCGAGCCGCGCTTGCCGGAGGACGTGCGCCGCATCGGCATCACGACCGCCAAGAGTTCGCCGGACATCATGATGGTCGTCCATCTGCTCTCGCCGAATGCCAGGTATGACCAGCTCTACGTCTCCAACTACGCCCGGAACCGCATCCGAGACAGTCTGGTGCGCCTCGATGGGGTCGGCGACGTCCTTCTCTTCGGCGAGCGCGAGTATTCGCTCCGCATCTGGCTGGACCCCGAGAAGCTCTCTGGTTTCGGCATGACAGCATCCGATGTCGTGCAGGCTTTGCGCGATCAGAACGTGCAGGTCTCCGGTGGCTCCATCGGTGCGCCTCCGACGGCCGGCGCAAACGCATTCCAGTACACTGTCACCACCCAGGGACGTTTCTCTGATGCGCGACAGTTTCGCTACGTCATCGTGAAATCGACCGATCAGGGCCGCCTTGTGCAGTTGCAGGACGTTGCTCGTATCGAGCTGGGAGCTAAGGACTACGTCACCAACAGTTACCTTGATGGCAAGTCGGCAGTCGCGATCGCAGTGTTCGCGAGACCTGGCACCAACGCCCTCGAAGCAGCGGACCAGATCAGGGCTACAATGGCGACAGCCGCCAAGGATTTCCCTCCCGGTCTCGAGTATCAAATCGTCTATAATCCCACCGAGTTCATCTCTGCTTCTATTGAAGAGGTCTACAGGACCATCATCGAAGCAGCCATCCTCGTCGCCATCGTCGTTATCGTGTTCCTGCAGTCCTGGCGCACGGCTCTCATTCCGATCATCGCGATCCCTGTCTCCCTGGTCGGCACCTTCGCATTCCTCCTGGCGTTCGGCTTCTCGCTGAACATGCTGACGCTATTCGGACTGGTGCTAGCGATCGGTATCGTGGTCGATGACGCCATCGTCGTTGTCGAGAACGTCGAGCGCAACTTGGCGGCAGGTAAGACACCGCGCGAGGCAGCGCACGTAACAATGGACGAAGTCGGGACCGCGGTCATCGCCATCTCTCTGGTCTTGATCGCAGTCTTTGTGCCAACGGCGTTTATCCCAGGCATCTCGGGGCAATTCTACAGACAGTTCGCCGTGACTATCTCGGTCGCTACAGCGATCTCTGCGCTCAACTCGTTGACGCTGTCCCCTGCTCTGGCCGCTATCCTGCTCAAGCCGCATGACCACGCTCATGCGCGCCGTAACGTGCTTTCGCGCTTCTTCGGTCGGCTCGCCGACGGCTTTAACAACGGGTTCGACCGCCTCAGCCACGGCTACTCATGGGTCGTCAGGCATATGGTTCAAACCGTGGCAGCACTCTGCGCAGCCCTCTTGGTATTCGTCGGCCTGCTGGGTGCTACGTACTACATGGGAACTACGGTGCCACGCGGCTTCATTCCGGCCGGCGATCAGGGGTACGCCATCATCGTTGTCCAGTTGCCGGACGGAGCCTCGTTGGAGAGAACCGACGCGGCGATGGAGAAGGCTACCACGATCATCAAGGCAGTGCCGGGTGTCGCGCATACCGTCGCCTTCGCTGGCTTTAATGGTGCCACCTTTACGAACGCATCGAACGCGGGCGTCATCTTCGCCACGTTTGACGGGTTCGACGAGCGGCTTGAAAAGCATCAGACCGCCAATGGCATCATCGGCGAGATGTATGGAAAGCTACAGTCAATCCAGGAAGCCTTCATCATCGCGATCCCGCCCCCGTCCGTTCGCGGTATCGGCAACGGCGGCGGCTTCAAGATGCAGCTCGTCGACCGCGAAACATCGGATATGCGCCGGGTTCTCGGACTTGCCTACCAGCTGATGGGTAAGGCAAATCAGACCGAGGGCTTGACCGGCGTCTTCACGACGTTCTCCGCCAATAGCCCGCAGTACTTCCTCGAGATCGACCGCGAGAAGGCGCGGATGCTGAACGTTCCGATCCCGAACATCTTCGACACCCTGTCGATCAACCTCGGCACCTCGTACGTCAACGACTTCAATGCTTTTGGTCGCGTCTACCAAGTTCGGGCCCAGGCCGATCAGCAATACCGTATGGACCGCGATGACATTCTCGGTCTCAAGGTCCGTTCCGCTACGGGCGCTCTGGTTCCCCTTGGGACTATCGTCAATATCCAGGACACCAATGGCACCACCCTGGTGCAGCACTACAACATGTATGTTTCCGTACCTGTGCAGGGAAATCCGGGACCTGGCGTATCGACGGGTGAGGCCCTCGCCAAGATGGAAACTCTGGCAAAGGACATGCTGCCGGCGGGAACTAACTTCGAATGGACGGAACTCGCCTACCAGGAGGCCAACACCGGAAACACGGCGATCTACATCTTCGCCCTGTCGGTGGTGTTCGTGTTCCTCGCGCTCGCGGCCCAGTATGAAAGCTGGACCCTGCCCTTGGCGATCATTCTGATCGTTCCGCTAGCCATCCTCGCCGCCCTACTCGGCGTGCAGTTCCGGGGCCTGGATAACAATATCCTGACGCAGATCGGTCTTATCGTGCTGATTGGCCTGGCTGCGAAGAACGCGATCCTGATCGTGGAATTCGCTCGCCAAGCCCAGGAAGCGGGCAAGTCAGCGGTCGAGGCCGCCGAGGAAGCAACTCGGCTTCGTTTGCGGCCAATCCTGATGACCGCATTTGCTTTCATCTTCGGGGTTCTGCCTCTGATGATCGCGACGGGACCAGGTGCCGAGATGAGGCAGTCGTTGGGCACCGCGGTCTTCTTCGGGATGCTCGGGGTTACGATCTTCGGTCTCTTCCTGACGCCCGTGTTCTTTGTGCTGTTGCGGTCGCGGTGGAAGCCAAAAGCGGTCGCGACGGTTGCCTCCGAACCCGTTGCATCTGGGGCCGCGTGATTTACTGGCCTAGTGGTAAATAAGGGCGGCGCAAGCCGCCCTTCGTCGTTGAGTATGGACTAGAGCACAGTTTGGCATGGAGCCAGTGGTCAATTGATGGAGGTCGAACTGGTCTGGCGAGCGGCAGTGGCGCGGTGCGCGGTCGGGCAAATTTTCGCTGCTTTGAGATCAGGCTTGTTGGGCGAATGGTTACCTTAGGCCTGACCAGAGCACAGAAGGGCGATGGCTTCGTTTGTCGGTCGCACATCGCCAAAGGTCCGATAGATATTATGAAGGGCCGCGTTGTGGTCCTGATCGCGCCTGGCAGCTGTCCCGTCAGCTATGAAGATGACCCGGAATCCGCTGGCATTTGCGTCTCGGGCTGAGGATTCGCAGCAGATGTTCGTCAATGTTGCGGTGATGAAAATGGTGTCGATGCCGCGGGAGCGAAGAACTGATGGCAGTTCAGACGAGCCAGGGAAGAACGCGCTATAGGTGGACTTCTCGAAATAAAGGTCTTCAGCTTGTGGTGATAGGCCAGCCCACACCCTCCCCGATATCGGGCCCTCGCCACCTGAGTTCCTGAATACTTCAGCTATCTCGTCGCCAAAGAACTCCGTGTGACGTCGGGGTGGGGTTGATCGGAGCCGGGAACAACCCACGCTACGGTGCCACCAGCGGCCCGAAGGGCATCTGCGAGACGGACTATGTTCGGCAGTATCCCTCGACAGTAGCCGCTTTCCTCGACGAAAAACGGGACCATGTCGATCACGATTAGAGCCGTTCGGCGGGCGTCGACAGATTCATATGCATGCCGTCTTCCACGTCTCTGCTCCTGCCGCTCGTACTCACGGTGCTCAATCAGCCAATTGTGGAGCTTTGGGCGCGGGTCCGTTAGTTGGGGTGCTATTGCGCTGCCCTGATCAGAGCCCATCTCGGCGAATCCTCGTGCGATGTGACGATGATTGACCGGCCACAGCACGGGCGTCAACGACTTCACTTTAAGTGATAGCGCATCCTCAGTACCGATACAGCACTCTCTGCAAAGCCTATCCGAGCGCCTTCGTGATCATCTCGGCAAGGCGCATCAGGTCGCCACCAAGGATATACCAGCCCGCGACGACCACCGCCCCTTTGGCAGCGTACTTGCCGATCTCGTCGGCGAAGCCGCCCGCCGCCGCGTCAAGCTTGCCGGCTGTCCAACGAGCGATCTGACCCGCAGTCTTGATGAGAACGTCTCTGATGCCGGGAGCGGCCTCTAAACGATCGAGGCGATCTCCAGGGTGAAGCTCCACAAGCATATCGAGGGACGTCAGCAAGTTCTGCCGCTCGTCCTCCAGGATCAGGAATTCAGGAGGCGGATTGTTGTGCCCGAGCCCGGCGCGCCGTTCTCTCTCGGAATATCCGGTAACGAGTGCGTTCAATCGAAGACGAGCCCTGATAGCCGCGCCGCGTATCTCATCGGGCTCAAACGGCGAGAACACCGCTTCGTCAATCCAATCGGAAAACTCGCTCCGCCGGACGGAGACAGTTAGCGGGTTCCCATGATTGTCGGTGATGGCCTCGCCGCTTTCGGTCGTGAGGACTTCTTCGTCTTCGTCCTCGTCCTTGTCCTCAAAGAAAATGTCGGGCAGAGGTTCGTCGATAGAATAGAGGCCATCGCCTCGCTTATTGTTTTCCACTACCACGTATTCGACCGTTGCGACCCGCTCCTGATCACGGACCGATCTTATGTTACGGACGATCACGGCCAGGTAGTGGCCATCCTGGTTTTCGTAAACCACGAGCTGGCCTCGTCGGGCTTCACGGGTACGAGAGGTGAAGTTCAGTTTGCCGAGATCAGTCGGCCCAAGGCTTTTCAAATCGTAGGACGTGTCCCCGGAACCCACCGCTACGCCGACAATGTTGTCCCCGTCGTTGTAGACCCTGACCCGTTCGGACTCCAGATATTCCCAACGCGTGTCGAATTGGAATTCCCCATCGCCGAATATAATGTTCCCGTCATGGTCTCCGAGGTGGAAGGATGTGCGACCAGCGAGCGCTTCGACGCGCGGAATGCCGACTGTGTTCGCTTTGGGTCTGAGGGCCATCTTCTATCTCGGTGGGAATCGATATCGGTGTATAAATAGAGACACCGGTTGCAAACGCGTCAAGAATGCCTTGTGTGACCGACTAGGATTGCCTGCTCGATGAACCCCACAAGTTCATCCCCGTCGAAGGGCTTGCGAAGGAGTACAATAGCGCCGGCTGCTTTAGCCCCTGCCCGCATCCTGTCGTCGCAGAATGCCGAGATTAGGATTACAGGAACGCCATTCTGATTCCGATACCGCTCCTGGACCATCCAACATAGTTCCACCCCGCTGATTTCGCGCATCTGCACGTCGGCGACGATGCAGGCGCTTTCCTCAATCGCCGCAGATTCAAGGAAATCCTCGGCGCAGGCGAAACACATGGAACGGTAGCCGAGACTGCGGATGAGCCCGTCCAGCGACGTCCGCATTCCAGCGTCGTCATCGATGATACAGACGAGCGGCGATGTCACTAACAAGCCCTCCCAAAGGCGACATTCGCCGACCAATACGGCCGAAACACGAAATAGTGAATTATACCTGAGGATGAGAACCGGCGGTTGACTCGCTTGCTCCCAGAGATTCGACCGCTCGAACGAGCTGTGGAATGGAGGTCGTTCCCATCTTGCGGATGGCGTTGCCTCGATGGATTTTAACGGTAATTTCGCTGAGACCCAGCTCGAAAGCGATTTGCTTATTCATTTGTCCCTGCACAACGAGCCTGAGCACCTCCTGCTCTCGGCTCGTGAGGCTGTCATAGCGGTTACGCGCATCGGCGATCTGATCGAGTTCGGCTCGAATCTTCCGATCCTTTTTTAACGCGGACTCCAGAGCATCGAGCATGTCCTGTTCCCGAAACGGCTTCGTCAGGAAATCGACCGCGCCCGCCTTCATCGTCCGCACGGTCATCGGAATGTCGCCATGTCCGGTCATGAAGACAATTGGCATCCGTACACCGCGTTCAGCGAGCAGCTCCTGGAATTCGAGGCCGCTCATCCCTGGCAATCGCACATCCAGCAGGAGGCATCCTGGGTCGTTGTACTGACCGGAGTCGAGGAAAGCCGGCGCGCTTACGAAGTGTTTCGTGCGGTAGCCGACCGACCTGACGAGATTGTCGAGTCCGTCCCTCATTCCGTCATCATCGTCTACGACAAAGACGGTTTGTGCCGGTGTGGAAGCGTGTGTTTGCATGTCGGATATTCTTAGATATAGCTCGCAATTCAGTCAACGAATGTTGCTTCCCATGGACAATCACGATCCCGCTATTTCCGACCGCGTTCCGGCACTGATTTCGTTTTTCGATACCGACTTCGTATGCCGATATGCCAACGGGTTCCATCGCGCCTGGTTTGGTCGCGAACCGTTTAGCCAGATCGGCCGCAGCGTCGAAGAACTTTTCGGGGCCGAGGTGGCAGCCAAGAAAGCCGAGCATTGGTCGAGTTTAGCGACCGGGGAGCAAGTCACCTTTCTTGCCGACATTCCGCATGGCGACGGCAGCCAACATTCCGCGTCGGTGCGCTATGTGCCGAATATTCACGACGGGAAGATAACAGGCTTCTACGCCTTCGTCTTCGACATGGACGACCAGCAATACATGTTCGAAAGCATGTTCGGAGCTTCCGCGGTTGGTTATTGGGAACTGGATTTCCGTGGCGTGAGAAAGGCGCTTGAAGCGATCGCTTCCAGCGGTTGGCATGATCCGATCCAACATCTTTATGACCATCCCACGTTCATGAGGCAGGCTGTCGACAACGTGCCCGTCCTCAACATGAATAAGAAGGCCCGCCAGCTATTCGGCGTCCAGGACAGCGACATGGAGGGCCTCAAGCTCGGGCGGTTTGTGCCTGCGGGAGCTGAAAAGGTCGTCGCCGCCAATTTGGTCGCCTATCTCAAGGGCGAGTCGAACTTCGAGAACGAGACGGTCTTGAACACCCTCGACGGGCAGCCGGTAGAAGTCTTGATATCCGCGAGCTTCCCGCGAAAGGATGGCTTCTGCAACACGTTGACGCTGGGGACGGTCGACATCTCATACCGGAATGCCCAAGATCGAAGACTGGCCCGGCTCGAGGCCGAACTCGCACATTCGTCACGTGTTTCGACCCTAGGTCAGCTGACTGCCTCAATCGCCCACGAGGTAAATCAGCCTTTGGGAGCGGTGATGACCAACGGCAACGCGGCGCTGCGATGGCTCAATCGCGACGTCCCAGATCTAGAGGAAGCGACGGCAGCGCTCAGGCGGGTGATCGCCGAGGCGGAGCGAGCCGCCCAGATCATCGAGCGGACGCGATCGCTAGCCAAGAAGGGCGAACCCAAGCGGGTCGACTGCGAACTTCACGCTCTGCTCGCCGACGTCGAAAAGTTGGTCCACCGGGAGACGTCGAGCTTAGAGTGCGAGCTTATCGTAGAAGCACTCCCCTCGTCCGTTTGCCTCACTGCCGATCCCATTCAGGTTCAGCAAGTTCTAATCAACCTAATCGTCAACGCCGCTCAAGCGATGCGAGAGCAAAGCGGACGAAGGTTGATCCGGGTATCTACGGGGCATTCTGAAGGCTCGGTCACGATCCAGGTCCGTGATAATGGCCCCGGGTTCGAGACAGCTTCGGCTGACTGCCTGTTCGACCCGTTTTACACCACGAAGGGCGATGGCATGGGCATCGGTCTGTCCGTGGCCCGCACCATTATTAAAGCCCACGGAGGATCGATTTCCGCAAAATCGGACCGCGGGACCGGGTCTGTATTCCAGTTCACGTTGCCTTGCATGGGGTGACTTCAGTGGGTCTGGATCGGCCAGCGGTATCTGACGAGTCTTAACCTTACCCACAACCGAATGTCGCAAAGCGCGGGCTCATTGCTATTATCCCGTGGCGGGGGTGACGAAATGCCGGACGATAATAACGATCTTTTTTCAGGCGCAGCGGTTGCGGTGGCGGAAACGATAGAAGCGCACTACCCTCTCGAGCCCATCTTTTCTGAAGGACGAGAACGAAGACGGGTGACGCGACGGGCCGGCAACACCCTCGACAAGTGGGAAGTGCCACTGGTCAAAGCGATGCTGCGCAGGAAAGACTATAATGATCAGGACATCCTGGCCTATTTCACTCGTCCCACCAGGACGGTCAATCACAGGCTGATTGCCGAAATTCGATCGGGTTGTAAGCACAAGGCGGTCAAAGCAGCCGATGATGAAGAGCTAGCTGAGTTCCTCACGCGGTGGCCAGACGTCGACCACGAAACGGGACTCAGCGTTCGAGGCGACGAGCTACTAATCAAGGCCCGTGAGGCAATGATCGCGGCCGTGCATATCTTTAATAGCGCGGGCCTTACCTTCAGAGCGGAACTTTTCATCGTGTCCGCTATCATTTCGTGGACCTACCTTCTTCACAGCTACTACAGGCGGCACGGCATCTCGTATGTTTATAAGGATAAGAGAACAACCCACGGGCAGGAAAGATACTGGGACCTGACGCAGTGTATCGACACTGGCAAGTGTCCCCTTCCCGAAGGAATGAAAACCAACCTGCATTTCCTTATCGGCTTGCGAAACGAGATCGAACACCAATCGACCAGCCGAATAGACGACGCAGTTGGCGCTGAACTCCAAGCTTGCTGCCTCAACTTCAACACGGCGCTGAAAGAGCATTTTGGTCATCAGTTCGGTCTAGAGAAGAGGCTGCCCATAGCCCTTCAGTTCGTATCGTTCGGGATGGAGCAACGATCTGCGTTGAAAAGAGCCTCAGGCCTACCGACCCACATATCGTCGTTCATCTCTGCCTTCGAACACGATCTCACCGACGACCAGGTGAAGGACCCCAGTTTTCGTCTGAAAGTTGCGTTCGTCCCGATCGCCGCCAGGAAGGCGGCGGGTGCCGATCAGGCGGTTGTAACGGTTCCACCGGGATCGGACTTAGCGGATAAAATTGAGGTTGTTTTCAAGGAGGTAAATCGCGCTCGCTACATTCGACAGGAGATTTTGGATAAGGTCCATGCCGCTGGATATCCAAGGTTTGGGCCGGGCGCTCACACAAAGCTGATGGCAGACCTCGACGCGAAAAATCCCGCCAAAGGGTACGGCTGCGTCGGCGACTACAAAGCCCACTGGGTCTGGTACGACAAATGGCTGGAAACTGTGTTGGAGTATTGCAAGGCTCACCCGGAATTATTTCAGTAATTCAGCACTAAATCGGCCCTGTAATCATCGGGCCAGTTTCCAAGTCGGCAGTCCGCTTGTCTAGGAACGCCACCGACCCGCATCATACTCAGGTATAGGTCACTAAAACCGCGGTAGGATTCCCCATCCGATCGGTGGCGGATATTCGTGAACAGGACGCCTTCTCGAAGCCGTCTCCGCACCTCGAACACAAGATTCCATCATGACGCTCGACATCGAGATTTCTCGCCGGGACGCCCTCCTCGCCGGAGCGGCGGTCGCCGCATCGCTTGCAATTCCCGCCGCTGCACAGGCAGCCAAGACGCCCGCCAAAAAAGGAAGCAAACACATGAGCTTTATCACGACCAAGGACGGCACGAAGATCGCCTACAAGGACTGGGGCAAGGGTCAGCCGATTCTGTTCTCGCACGGCTGGCCGCTCGCCGGCGACGCTTGGGATGCCCAGATGCTGTTCTTTGGCATGAACGGCTTCCGCGTCATTGCCCATGACCGCCGCGGCCACGGCGCTTCGGACCAGCCCTGGGACGGCAACAACATGGACCAGTATGCGGATGACCTCGCAGAACTGATCGAGAAGCTCGATCTCAAGGACCTCATCATGATCGGTCACTCGACGGGTGGCGGCGAAGTCGCGCACTACATCGGCCGCCATGGCTCTAAGCGCGTCGCCAAGGTCGTTCTCCTTGCGGCTGTGCCGCCGCTGATGCTCAAGGCCGAGAGCAATCCGGAAGGTACGCCGATCGAAGTCTTCAATGACATTCGCAAGGGCACCGCCAGCAACCGTGCGCAGTTCTTCAAGGACCTGTCGGTTCCCTTCTACGGCTTCAATCGGGAAGGCGCGACCGTGAAGGAAGGCCTGCGCGGGTCCTTCTGGGCAATGGGTATGCAGGGCGGCATCAAGGGTGAATACGACTGCATCCGTGAGTTCTCGGAAGTCGACTACACCGCCGACCTCAAGAAGATCGACAAGCCGACCCTCGTAATCCATGGTGACGACGACCAGATCGTTCCGATCGCCGCCGCCGGCGAGAAGACCGCCAAGATCGTGAAGAACGCCGAGTTCAAGGTTTACAAGGGCGGATCGCACGGTCTCGCTCAGGTGGACCCTGATACGTTCAACGCCGACGTCCTCGCGTTCATCAAGGCCTAAGATCTAATGAAATACTCGATCATCGGTTCAGGTGCGATCGGCTCTGCGATCGCCAAGCATTTCGCGAAGGCGAACATTTCGGTGTCTGTCGCCAACACTCGAGGTGCGGACTCCCTCAAGCCGCTCGCCGACAAGCTGGGACCGGCGATCGTCCCATCCGACCTGACGTCCGCCCTCGAGGCGGATGTCGTTATCCTCGCCGTGCCCTATAGCGCGGCTGCCGAGGTCCTTAACGGTGGCTCTAACTGGAATGGACGCGTCATCGTCGACGCGACCAATGCGATTGACCCCAAGACGTTCGGCCCTGCCGACCTGAGCGGCACCTCTTCTTCCGCGATCGTAGCCCAACACGCTCCCGGCGCTTCGGTCGTTAAGGGCTTCAACCACGTCCTCGCCCGCATCCTCGCGCGGGACGCGGACGACGGGCGTGGCTACGGGCGTCGAACACTCTTCATCTCCGGGGATGTGCAAGCGGCAAAGCCGATCGTCGTCCAACTCATGGAGCGGTTCGGCTTTGCGGTGATCGACCTCGGCAAGTTCTCCGAAGGCGGCTTGCTCCAGCAATACGGCGGCCCGCTTACTGGTCACAGCTTGATAACCCAGGAGACCCACGGGTCCAGCTTCGCCGACATGGATATCGTCGAACACTAATGCGGCAGCGCGGCAATCTTCCAGCGAGAATGCCGCGAGCCCTCCCCGCCTGGAGGTAAGGCAAAATTAGCGTCTGAAGGCGATAGCAGTAGTACTCGGCTGCCGAACTATCTGGGCGGGCCTATTTTGACTGACACCACCAGTCTGTGAGACGGGAAAAACCAATTGGCTAAGATTTTTATTGGCGACCACGGCACAAACCGTACGTTTGATGCTTTTCAACAATGGGCATATTCAGAGATTGGCTCCCCGTTCATTCGAGGCGGCTTAGTCGAGTACATCGTCATCCAGCACATTCGCGACAACGCCGAATACATTTTCGCCCCGCGTCTCGAAATGATGACTAACCAAGTCCCTAAAGCATCGCATTTCGAGACCCTGTTCGAGAAATATTATGCCACTCAGCCGGGAGGCGATGTCTACGATCTCCAGGTCCACTGGGGCACCACGATCGAAATCAAAAGCACTGCAGCCTCTGCTAACTGGAGGCTCCCGGTCAAAAGCCGTTGGAACTTGTGGGACGGCGGATATCGAAACAACGAGAAAATCTTCCCTGCCCAGTACTACATCCTAGGGCAGATGGCCGCACCGCCGAGGCTTTCCGGGGACGATATCATATTCCCAGATATGCAGTTCTACGTGAGGAGCGGCAGAAGCCTCGAAGAGCTGTGCGCGAAAGAGAAGCTGCTCGATAAACGATGGTGGATGACCTTCAAGGAGTTCACCAAAAACGTGAACCCAGTAACGACCGACGGGCTGGCTGACGAACTGCAGGCCGTTCAACGCATCGAAATCAGGTCGGTCATTCAGAAAAACAGTTGGGAATGGCAGGAGACCTTCGTTCCCTCGAATAGTTCGAAACTGAGGGTGCCGTTCAGGCTAGAGTATGGTGGCGAAGAACTGCCCCTCGGCTATTACGAGCAAGACGAGGCTTCGTTGACTTGGTCGCTTGCCAAGGAGATTGATTTCAAATGGACCAGAGATATTTCGATGAGCTGGCGCGACTGGGAGGCAGTTGGGTTCAAGTATGATAACTCACCGAAGCCCCTGAAACATTTCCGAAAGGGCTGAAACCATCATTCAGTCCTCAGTCCCTGCGCCAAAGTCCGCAATTCGGTCCAGCGCCAGTTATCGGTCAATTCATTCCTGTAATCGTTCAGCACGTCCCCGCGAGATGGCTTCAAAACGAATCTTCGGGCAGCTATAATCTGCTCCGATCGACTCATCTCACTAAGACCGGGGAAGAGTTTGCGCGCCTCCTGGGAAAAAAACGTACCACTGTCTTTCGCGTTGGTGGCGGCAAACCACAGGATGAAGGTGCCGAAAATCTCCGGCGTCCGCTTGGCCGCCATCGCGTAGTCGATGCAACCTGTCAGTAGAATGGCGCTGCATTCTTCGAACGTGAGATCTTGCATTTCCTCTAGATGGTCGCGATCGGCATGTTTGCAAAATTGCGAGCGACGTTGAATTGAGCTAAATCAGAGCCTTGCGGGATTGTGAGGCAGACCCACTGCTTGCCCGATCACTATGCTCTTTTCCGGGTATGTCTCACATGGGGTTATTGCTTTCGTACGCTCCGACGGGGGCGTATCGTACAGGGGTCGGCCATCGTTCCCGGCAGGGCCGCTTGAGAGATTTTAAGTGCTCTTGCGTATGCATCCGGGGGAGGCCGCCTTGCTGAGAAGTGAGCGGAATTGGATGATCTGTCTATATGGACGTCAATATAGACGGTGTAATAGCGATGGACGTAACGATAGAGGGCCGGCCGCAAGTCAGCCGGATGGAGATTGTCGACAGTGGGCGGCGTCGCCGTTTCAGTAACGAGGCCAAACTTGCGATCGTTGCGGAGAGTTATTCCGCTCCCCAGCAGGTCACGGCAACGGCACGGCGACATGGCATCACGCGCTTTCAGTTGAACGATTGGCGTAAGGCAGCACGTGAGGGACGGCTTGGCAGTGGCCGTGGCATTGAGGGGTTTATTCCTGCCCTGTTGGTTCCGGAGCCAGGCATCCCGGTCGCTGCGACCAAGCCTTCGATGGCACAAAGTGGCCTTATGGCACAAAGTGGCCTTATGGAGGTGCTGAGCGCGAACGGCCGCCGTGTGATCGTGGACCGCGATGTCGACGTTGAGGCTCTGCTGCGGATTGTCCGAGGACTGGAGACATTGCGATGAACCCGTTTCCGATGGGAACAGGGGTCAAAGTCTGGCTTTCGACGGGGTATACGGACATGCGCTGTGGCTTTCCCTCTCTGGCGCTTCGGGTGCAGGAGGTCTTGAAGCATGACCCGCTCGGCGGTCATTTGTTTTGCTTCAGGGGCCGGCGCGGTGACCTGATAAAATTGGTTTGGCATGACGGCCAGGGCAGTTGCTTGTTCACAAAAAGATTGGAACGCGGGAAGTTCATATGGCCTTCTGCCGAAGGTGGTGCGGTTGCAATATCACCTGCACAGCTCAGCTATCTCCTGTCTGGCATAGACTGGCGCCATCCGCAGGAAACATGGCGTCCAACGAGGGTTGGATAGCATTATTCCATTGAAAATACAGTGAGAATCTGATCGAATGACTTCATGACTGTGAAGCCTGACGATCTTCCTGCGGACCTTGCCGGCGCCTATATGGCGCTGCTGGCCGAGCGCGAGGTATTGCAGGCTGAACGTGATGTGGCGGTTGCCGAAGCTGCTAATGCGCAAGCCCTGCTGTCCGACCGCGACGCCCTGATCGCCAGTCTTGAATTGAGGATCGACAAGCTCAAGCGCGAACTGCGCGGTCAGAGCAGCGAGCGCACGGCGCGCCTGATCGACCAGTTGGAATTGCAGCTTGAGGAACTGGTCACGGCAGCTACGGAAGATGAGATTGCAGCGCAGGCTGCCGCCGCCCGGACCTCGTCCGTGCGTCCGTTTGTGCGCAAACGGCCGGTGCGAAAGCCCTGGCCGGAGGATATCGAGCGCGAGCGCGTGGTGATCGATCCTCCGATCAATTGTGTATGCTGCGGTGGCTCGCGCCTGTCTAAACTGGGTGAGGACGTCACCGAAACGCTGGAAGAGATCCCGCGCCGGTTCAAAGTGATCGAAACAGTGCGGGAAAAGTTCTCTTGCCGTGATTGTGAGGCGATCAGCCAGCCGCCAGCGCCTTTCCATGCCACGCCGCGCGGCTTTATCGGCCCTCATCTCCTGACGACGATCCTGTTTGACAAGTTCGGCATGCACAGCCCGCTCAACCGCCAGAGCACCCGGTTCAAATGCGAAGGGATCGATCTTTCGACTTCGACGCTAGCCGATCAGGTTGGTTTTGGAACATCCGCTCTCATGCCGGTTGTTGATCTGATCGAGAAGCATGTCTTTGCGGCTGAGCGGCTTTTTGGCGACGACACCACCATTCCCATCCGGGCCAAAAGCAAATGCACGACCGGGCGCATATGGACCTACGTGTGTGATGATAGGCCCTATGGCGGCGGGGCCGCGCCGGCGGCGATCTACTATGCTTCAAGCGACCGTCGGGGCGAGCATCCGCAAAAACATCTGGCCGGATATGGCGGCATTCTACAGACGGATTGTTACAACGGGTTCGAACCGATATCGGTTGCCGAAAAGAAAGAAGTGCCGATCACGTTTGCTTTTTGCCATGCCCATGCGCGGCGGAAATTCTTTGAGCTGGCCGATATCGAGAAAAGCGCCCGCGATAGCAAACGCAACGGCAGGCCGATCTCCCCGATCGCGCTGGAGGCGGTCAAACGATTTGACGCCCTGTTTGAAATCGAACGACAGATCAACGGCTTGAGTGCAGCAGAACGACTGGCCGTGCGGCAGGAAAAGAGCAAGCCTCTGTTCGACGACATGCACGAGTGGCTGAAACGCGAACGTGCCGCGCTCAGCAGATCCTCCGACCTCATCAAAGCCATGGACTACATGCTGAAACGTTGGGATGGTTTTGCCCGCTTCCTCGAAGACGGAAGAGTTTGTCTCACGAATAATGCCGCCGAGCGCGCGCTGAGAGGTATTGCATTGGGAAGGCGGAATTGGACCTTCGCCGGTTCCCCGCGCGGGGCCGATCGTGCCGCCGTCATGCTGACGCTCATTACGACCTGCCGCCTCAACGACATCGACCCGAAAGCCTGGCTCGCCGACGTCCTGGCCCGCATCGCTGATCTTCCCGCCTCTCGCCTGCACGAACTGCTTCCATGGAACTGGAAAAGTGCGTCGGCGACAGCTCATATGCTGGCGGCCTGAAGATGGCTGCCTCCGTCGTCCGCCTGAAGGTCACCCTCGATCAAGTCGATCCAATGGTGATGCGGCGTGTTGTCGTGCCATTCCGTATCAGGCTCAGTCGGCTGCACGAGGTGTTGCAGGCGGCGATGGGCTGGACCAACAGCCATCTTTATGAATTCCGCATGCGTGACGTCGGTTTTGGATTGCCTGACGAGGAATGGGGGGATGGTCCCATCGACGCTCGCAAAGTCTCGCTGCTGTCGGCAGTCCAGGACACCGGCGCGAAATCGTTCAAATACCTTTACGACTTTGGCGACGGCTGGACGCACAGCATCAAGATCGAGCGCACCTTCCCGGCAATCGGCACGGAAGGCCCGATGCTCCTCGAAGCGGCAGGACACTGCCCACCCGAGGACGTCGGTGGCCCATGGGGGTATCAGGAGTTCCGCGAGGCGCTTGTCGATCCGGCACACGAGCGACATGCCGAACTCGTCGAATGGTGGGGCGGCAGCGATTACGATCCTGGCAATGCCAACCTCAGCCAACTCAACAAAGCCGTCGACGATCTGGCTGCCAAATGGGCCCGAAGAGCGCGCCGAAAAATCTGAAGGCATGCAAAAGGACCCAACTTGAACCGTATCACTCGATCATAACCCGGCTGAAGTTCACGCGCGAGCCTTCATCCCGCGTGATTGCTCGGATGCATACGCTCTTGCCGTGGGTGGGGGCCGTTCAATGAACTTTCTCACAAACGTGGATCTCAGCGACAACGAACTTGAAACTGTGACCGCCTCCCTCCAGGGGTGGTGCGGAGCGACCCGAACTGACCCCAACAACCTTTCGGTGCAGACGGCCGCAGGTGTTGCCATCGAGCTATTGTCGCAATATCCGACGTTAACAGCGTAAGCGCTCATTTCCATGCGCGTTGACGTGGCCCATTTGACGTGGGTCGCTTTGTGACGGCCCTATCGGATCAGGCAGCGGTAGTTTTGGCGAAGTTGAAGGGCAGCAAATCAGTGATGTCGGAATCTGTTGCGCGCTGCGGCAGTTCGGTAAGCACGTGGCGCAAGTAGGCCAAGGGTTCGATGCCGCAAGCTCGGCAGGTCAGCATTAGGCTGTAGACGACGGCACTGGCCCTCGCTCCGTCCACGGTGTCGCTGAACAGCCAGGATTTTCTGCCAGTGGCAAAAATTCTGATATCGCGCTCGAGTAGGTTGTTGTCGATCGGCATCCTGGCGTCTTCTGTGTAGCGCGTCAGGTAGTCCCACTGATTTAGGGTATAGGACACGGCATCGCCGATCTTGCTGTCGGGCAAGACCTTCGGGGCGATGTCGTTGAGCCATACCTTGAGAGCATTCAGGATGGGGACACTGTGTTGCTGGCGGAAACGGCGAATGCAATCGGCTTGCGTTTCGCCCTTGTCAGGCTTTGCGTTGCGCGCCTGGCTTTCAATCCGGTAGATCTGCTCGAAGAATTTCAGCGCCTGCTCCGGCGGACCGCCGCCTTTCTTTCTTGCCTTGAGGGCATCGACGAAGCGACGCCTGGAATGCGCCATGCATCCCAGATGGGTGGCCCCTGCCAGCGTGCGCCAGGCGGAATAGCCATCGCTCATCAGGATGCCGTGGTAATCGCCGAGGAAGGCCTGCGGATAAATCTGGCCGCGGCCGGGTTGATAATCGAGCAGCACGATCGGCTCGTCGCTGTCCTCTCCACTCCGATACGCCCACATGAATGATGTGCTGGTGGCCTCCCTGTCCTTTTCCTTCAGCACCTGGACCGTCGTCTCGTCGCCATGGATGATGGCTTGAGACCTGAGCCGCGATTTCAGCGCGTCATAGATGCGGGAGAGATGCCTCTCGCTCGAGCCGATCACCCAATGGCCCAGAGCACCGCGGCTGACGGGAACGCCGGCGCGCTCGAAGGCCTGGGCCAGGCGGTAGAGCGGCGTACCATCGACATATTTGTGAACAAGAGCAAATGCCAGCGTCGAGGCCGTGGCGATGCTGCCCGGCAAGGGCTGCGCGGGCATTGGCGCAAGGACAACAGGCGTGTTGATCCCGGTGCGATCGCAATGGCGGCAGGCATACTTGAGCCGCACATTCTGCAGGACCTTGGCCTTCACCTCGATGTGGAGCTGCTCGGTGACGGCCTCGCCCATGCGATGCATCTGGTGACGGCAGCAAGGACAGGCCTTCTGGTCGTCGGCAAGGTCATATTCGACGTGCTCGCGCGGCAGATGTTCCGGCAGGGGCTTGCGGCCACGTTTCTTGCCCTCTGGCTTCTCGATCGCCGCAAAGCCCGTGTCCGGCAGGTCGACGACCTCCCCATTGTCTCCGCCGGCGTCGTCTTCATCGGCAACCTGCTCGGCTTCATCGAAGAGGCGGTCCACGTGCTTTTCGCTTTTCGGCGCAAAACGATGAAGCCGCGCCAACACCAGTTCTTCCTCGAGCTTGACCACGCGTTCCGTGAGCTGACGGTTCTCCGCCTGCAGCGCCGCAATGCGCGCCATCAACTCCTCAACAGTGGGTTCGCCGGGTCGGATCATCAGATTCTTGAATCTGAACCGTTTCGCCCCGTCAACCGCAGACGTCGAGAACTGTCAGCCGGCGATCTGGTATTGCCGAACCGGATGGCGGACCATCGCGTCGATATCAATGCCGTCGAGAATCCAGTGTAATTGCTCGGTCGTCAGCGTTACCACCATCATCTCCCGACGTGGCCATCGGAACCGGTCTTCCGACAATCGCTTCAGCACCATCACAAAACCGGACCGATCGAAGAACAGGAGCTTCATCCGGTCACGGCGGCGATTGCAAAAGGCAAAGACCGCAGGCGCAAACGGATCGAGCTCCATCACCTCCTGCACCAGGACCGCAAGGCTGTTGATACCGGCCCGGAAGTCGATCGGCTCGCGGTGCAGGTAAACCTTGATATCAGCGCCCAGTCTGAACATGACCCAGAGCTCCGATGATCGCCGTCAACGCATCCACATCACCGCATTCCAGCGAAAGCTTCACGCCGTTCGGCAGCAACGCGCTGATTTTGGAAAAACCTGACAGATGGGCCGTCTTCTCCAGTGATGCCGGTTGTTCTTCACCATACGCGACCGGTATATCCAGCGAGCGCATCCCGACAGGCAGGCTGCCGTCTGCTGCGACGACCGGGATAAACGGCGAGCTTGCAGATACCGCCGACAAGCCAGCCTCCCTGGCCTCCTTGACCCACTTGCGTAGAAGGTTGGCATTGACCCCATGGCCAAGCGCAAGGCCTGATATAGAAACACCAGGCTGGAGGCAAGCCGTAACAAGCCGCGCCTTTGATCCTGGATCATAGCGCCGCCGACCATCACGCCCCACCAACCGCACACGCAGCTTCTGCTCTTCGTCATTCATATTTGGTGTCCACCTATTTCAAGTGGACACTTCATGCGGCAGAGAACTCAACGCGAAAAGGCGCATGGAAATGAGCGCTTACTTAACAGCAGCTGAGTTAGTTGAATTACTGCTTCTTCGCCTTCCGGCCGCAGCTGGCAAATAGCGTGGAACAACGCCTCACTGTGGAGGTTCACAGAGTGGATCGCCGGGTGAGGATTTTTCTCCCTCATGTCAAACGCTGGCTAACTGTGCGATCCACCATTTTTGCAGGGGGATTGGAGGACGAGTGTCAGCACCGGGGTGGCTGATCGTAATCGTAGAACGCAACAACTCGTTCTACACTATCGCGTCAGCGGAGGACGCACTGGATCTGCTGTTTTCAGATTGGCCGGTAAACAGCGGCGCAGCGTTCATATCGGCGATGGAAGCCTGCGCTGGCACGGCAGCGGGCTTGGTAACCCAAGAAGAAGCTCAGTGGGCATTTCTTTTGGCCGCGACCGAGGCAAACGTACTTTTTAGGTTTGTTTGACCGACGCAATCTATTCTAGTTCGAATACTGCGGCATTACCTTGCACCTCCCGCAGTCCCTTATAGGACGCGTGGCGGAGCTTGCCGTCATGCGTCCAGGCACGGTACTCGATCTCCGCGATCAGCGTTGGCTGCACCCAAACGAGGTTCGTCCGCCGGCCGTTGTAGTCGACAGAAGGCGTCTTCCGCTTGATCCGATCGAGTGTCTTCCGCAGGTACTCGGCGCTGCGTTCGTCGAAGCCAGTTCCAACCGAACCGACATAGACCCAGTCGCTCCCCTTACGAGCAGCGAGCAGTAAGCTGCCGATGTCCGATCGCGCGACCATGGAATGCTCGAAGCCGACGACGATGAAGCTATCGCTCTGAACACACTTCACCTTCACCCAATCACCTAGGCGGCCGGAACGGTATGTGCTTTCCTTGTTCTTGGCGATGATACCTTCGAGGCCGTGCTCGCAAGCCGCAGCGAGGATCTCTCGGCCGTCGCCCTCGACCTCTTCCGACAACCGAATGGCACCTTTCTCGTTTCGCAACAAAGATTCGAGAAAGTAGCGGCGCGCCGAAAGCTCCATGTTCCTGATGTCATGACCGTCGAAATAGAGAAGATCAAAGGCAAACATGATCGCGTTGCCGGCCGGCAGCTTGCCCCCGCGCCCACCGAGCGAATTCTGCAGCCGACCAAAGTCCGGCCTGCCCTCCTCGTCGAGCACAACGGCCTCGCCATCCAGGATAGCCGTGCCGACTCCAAGCCCTTCGGCCGCCTCCTCGACCCCGGGAAATCGGTGCGTCCAATCATGGCCGCCCCGGGTGAGGATCCGGACGTTTCCATTGTTGAGATGAACGGCGATTCGATAGCCATCCCATTTCACCTCATATGTCCAATCTGGACCGATGGGCGGACGCGGCTTTAGAAGCGCAAGGCAAGGCTCTATGCGAGCCGGCATAGGATCAAGGGGGAGTTTAGGCTGGGAAGGGTCACGGGGCTTTCGTGCGCGCGAACGGAGCGGCTGAGCGTCAGCCTGTAGAGGCTGGGAACGTGGAGCCCTTGCCATTAGCTGGCCTTCTTCATCTCATCTGCATCATCTGGAAGGACGTGCATGCCCGCCTCGTGAGCGGCGTTGACAAAAGCTGAGCGTGCTGTCGCGGCGTCGACATACCACTCCATCGCCTCAATGGATCGCATGAGGGCGCTATGGAATTTTTCCCCTTCGGAGCCTGGCCATTTGCTCAGGAGCATCCGCGCGAGATCCTGAACGGTTTCCGCATGTCGGTATTTCCCGTGGCCGTCGATCTCGACTTCCAGCGGCTTGATGAAAACGGGAACGTCTTGGTCCATTCTCGAAACTCCTTGACAAGGCAGAATCACCAAATGGCGACTGATTCGCTTTCGTCTAGATGAGCCGAAAAAATATATGCCGAACGGAACCCGGAAGACGATTTTAAGTTGAATTATCGCCTTGGGTAGACCCACCCCGAGGCAGCAGCCTGAAACTTTGCCCCGCGCGCTTACGGGGTCTTTTTCGCAACCGTGGAAACAGACGTCCCGAACGCGATGGCTTCCGGCTACAGCTGCGCCTCTACGTACGATCCAAGAAACTCCCAGCGAGTCCGAAGGTCGCGCGGGCAAGGTCATAATGTGCATCGAAGCGCCGGATGATTGCCAATTCCAGTTCGTCATCCCATTCGCGAGCCTCAAAACCAAGGTCGACGCCGACGTGAATGCGAAACTCTTTCAGCCCGAACGAACGCTCGAAGTCTTCCCTCATGAACTCGACGAACGGGCCCGTGTATTCAAGGATTTGGTTATCAAGCGGTCCTGGCATTCCGTCTTTATACCATCGATTCTGCGAAGCGGCACATCCCGTCCCAAACTGGCCTCAGGGGCTTTTTGCGGCGCAGCCCTATACAGGCGGGAGCGCCACGGTATGGCCAAGTATGGAAACTGTGGCCAACAGCACGCACACCAGGCCGATAAAGGCGGTTATGCCAAAAGCTATTGAGGTCTTTGGTTTCATGGACTGAAGATAAGAAACTCGCTGCAGCGATGCCAGTGCGGCGTCTCGTCACGGAAGTCAGCGCAGCCCAACGCAAAGGCCCACATTTATCCGCGGCGCCATCCCCCAGAGCGCCAGTGCTCGTTAGCACTGCGGCCCGTTTGCCCCGGCGGCAGCGGGCCGTTTGCTTGTTGCCCTAATAGCGAAATTCAAATGCCCGAATATCAACCGAAATAGGCGAGAAACGTGGCCAGGTGAAAGTCATCAGGATTTTGCCGCGTGGGACGGCGATTCGCAATTCGGACGGATATTGCTCGATCTCACCAGCCCAAGAAATGGTCAGTGGATTTGGGCAATCAACCACATACCCTGGCAGCGACAGACCGTCTTGCCCCACCACGGATGGGCACCGACGCCACGCGAGGCGTCTCGGCTGGTGGAAGGGACCTACGAGAAGTTAAAACAGTTGCACGGCCGCTAAGGATTTTGACGAGTTGCATGCCTGCTCAATATGGAGCGGGAACGAATCGCAGCGTCGAGCGTTGAGCACTGGCCTTGAGACTTGCAACCCCTCAAGGTCAACTCTCGACTCGGCCCTCGCAACCACGACAGCGGGGGCTCTCTTTTTTGCAGCGGCATGATTGAACGTATCAACCGCTCGAAGAATCGGGGTCGTAATGAAGAGGTATCGGGAAACTCAAACCACCGTGATGCCGCTCCTCCCCAAGGTCAACGCAGTCCTCAATCCGTACGAGATAGGACAGCCAGTGGTCGCGCAGACGTTCACGGAAACCGAGATCCTAGATTTACTCATCGTAGTGCCAATGATCCCCGTCATCGGCACTCTTGGGACGACTTCAGGTTACCCTCCTTAACCGCCTGAGGTCTCCCTGGTGTCCTGTCAAAGCAGGACGGGTTGAGGGGCAAGGTTCATGACAGCGATCCCCTGCGCGTACGCCTAGCTGCTGAACCTCCCCTCGATTTCTTGCTCTTGGGGCTTTGGTCCAACTAGCGATCCCGGCAGATCGGCGTAATCTATGATTGTTCTGAGCCGCTGGGAGCCAGGACAAAAAGGGAAGCTTTAGAGCAGTTGCAGCAGACCTCGCCGAAGGCTTCCCTTCAGTTGACCTAGGCCCAAACGTTACAGGCTCGGTGTAGATCGTAGCCATCCTACCGGGCGAAGACAGCGACCACTATGCGACGTTGACGTCGGCAAATGTGACACCAAGCGCCATGCTTCCGATGCCAATAACGCCGATCGCACCCAGACCCATCAGCTTCCAACGCTTGACGTCATCCGTGACCGGACGCATTTCAGAGATGTCTTCCTGAACGGCAGCTACATTTCCCTCCACCTTTCCGACGCGATCGACGAGTTGATCCATGCGAGCCCGTTGATTTCTTTAACGGGCCAACCATTCAGTTCTGATACGTGCTGTTTAATCCTCGTGCCGCCGGTTTTTTTAGAATGCTGTCGCAAATCTCCGAAGCGTTAGCGGCAAGCTGGTCAACGGCAATCGGTTCAACGAAGAACCAGTGAAGGTGAATCGCCGTTAGAAGCTGCCGGCGAGCAGCATCGATTTTTGTGATCATTCCCATGTCGCCACCTTGCCGATCGGTCACGAAGCACACATTCGTCTGCTTTCGCGCGACTCATACGAGGTAGAACACTGGCTCGAGCGCGAGCGGTCAAGTCGGAACTAGGCCGCTTTCACCTTAACGGGCACGCCTTTGTAGGCAGGGGTTCCGGACAGCTTGTCGTAGTATGACAGCGGAATCACGACATTCAGTTCGGGATAGTAGCCCGCCACCGATCCCCGGGGTATCGGATACTCGATTGCGGTAAAGCCGGACACCTCCCGGGCATCATCGCCACCCAGGCCCGTTTCGATCAAGATTGTATCCCCTTCTGAGAGCCCCCTTGCCGCCAGATCCTCCTTGTTCATGAAAAGTATATCGCGGCGACCGAACACGCCTCTGTAGCGGTCGTCCATGTTGTAAACGGTCGTATTGTACTGCCCGTGGCTCCTGAGCGTGGTTAGTACCAGCATCGAGCTGTCGGCAAGAACGGGGTCTTCATCCACTCCCGGTGCGATCAGAAACTGTGCCTTGCCCCTTGCCGTCGCCCAAACCCGATGCGACGCTGGAACCTCGAGCCTGAAGCCGCCCGGCTGCCGGACCCGGCTATTGAAGTCCTTGAAGATCGGAAAGACGCTTTCGATCTTGTCGCGGATGCGATCGTAGTTTGCGATCATGCCTTTCCAGTCGATACCGTACCGATCGCCAAGAGTAGCCATAGCGATGCCCGCGATGATCGCCGGTTCGGATTTGAGAACCTCGCTGGGCGGCTTGAGAAACCCTCTTGAAGCGTGAACCATGGACATCGAGTCCTCGACAGTCACCGACTGCACCCCGGACTCTTGCATGTCAGCGTCAGTCCTCCCCAAGCAGGGCAATACAAGCGTTGTCTTTGCCGTCAGAAGATGGGATCGGTTTAGTTTCGTTGCGATGTGGACGGCTAGATCCAGCTTTCTCATGGCTGCGAACACGTGCTCAGGGTCGGACATCGCCACCGCGAGGTTTCCTCCCAGGCAGACCAACGCCTTCGAATGGCCGTCAGCTATGGCCTCGATGGTCTCCACCGCATTGTGGCCCTTGTCTTGTTTGGGGCGGAAGCCGAATGCACGCTCAATGCCGTCCACGAGGGCTTTGCTCGGAATCTCCGTAATCCCGACGGTCCGGTCACCTTGCACATTGGAATGGCCCCGCAACGGGCATATCCCTGCTCCCTGGCGACCCATGTTGCCCCTAAGCATCAGGAAATTGGCAAGCTGCTGGACGTTAGCGGTGCCGTTGCTGTGCTGGGTAATGCCCATGCCGTAGCACAGGATGACGTTCTTCGAGTTGATGTAGATATCGGCAGCGCTTTCGATGTCCTCCCGGGTCAGTCCAGATACCTGGACGATATCGCTCCACGATGTGTTCTCGACATCGACACGCAGAGCATCGGAGCCCTCGGTATGTTCGGCGATAAAGGCTCGGTCGAGGACACCCTGCCCGCCGTTCGCGATGTCGGCAGCGTCTTTCTCGAAGACCGACTTCATTAGACCTTTGAGGGCAGCCAGGTCACCGCCGGCGCGAACTTGGTAGTAGGACGACGCGATATCGGTCGAACCGAATGTCGCCATTTCGATCGGGTTCTGTGGAGCCGCGAAACGCTCGAGCGCCCGCTCCTTGAGAGGATTGAAGACAACGATAGGGCATCCTCGCCGCGACGCCTCGTGAAGAGTGGTCATCATTCGCGGGTGATTGGTTCCAGGGTTGTGCCCGAAGCTGAAGATGGCATCCGCGTGGTCGAAGTCTTCAAGGGTGACAGTGCCCTTCCCGACGCCAATCGACGTCGGAAGACCGACCGACGTCGCCTCGTGACACATGTTCGAGCAGTCCGGGAAATTGTTCGTCCCGTAAGCGCGGACAAAAAGCTGGTACAGGAAGGCAGCCTCGTTAGACGCGCGACCGGACGTGTAGAATTCCGCCTGGTCTGGCCGCTCTAGAGAGTTGAGAGCATCACCGATCAGTCTGAAGGCAGTCGACCACTCAATAGTCTCATATTTATCGGTGTTCGCGTTATAGATCATGGGGACCGTCAGCCGACCCGCGTTCTCGAGATCGTGGTCGCTCCAGTGCCAAAGCTCGCTAACAGTACGCTTTTCGAAGAAATCTGGTCCAGCACGCTGGACCGTTGATTCCCAGGTTATCGCCTTCGCTCCGTTCTCGCAGAACTCAAAAGCCGATGTGTGTTTAGGATCGGGCCACGCGCATCCAGGGCAGTCGAAGCCGTCGGGCTGGTTCGCCTTGAGGAGCGTCGCAGTGCCTTGGGCGATGATCTGTTGTTGCTTGAGGGTTTTGGCGACGGCCTCCAATGCGCCCCACCCGCCTGCCGGAGCGTTGTATTCCTTAATCCCGTGAGGACGCTTTTTTGACATGGAGGTTCCCTTTGGCTCGCGATAAAGGCAGTTCGTACTCGTGGCATGGCGCATCTGCGTTGGAAACTATACGCACGTATGAACGCGGACGTCCCCCGCCTTCGGCGGACTGGTGTGTAAGCCCCACAGTCCCGAGTTCATAGGCGAGACGCGATCGCCCGTCCAAAACGATCGCGTCCCACAAGGCATTCTTCCGCCCAGGAGAGATGGACGGCGTCCTGCCCAAGGCTAACTCGTCAGCCCGAACTGCGAGCAGACCGCATCATCATAAGAATGACGGTAGCGAGCGCGGCCAAGCTGCCAAATAACATCGCGCCGCCGAGCCCAGCACCGTCGACAATCGAACCGCCGACAAACGACCCCATACCTATCGCGATCTGGCCGACCGAGACGAACATGGCTTGCATGTCCTCGAGGGCGTCCTTGGCTGCGCTCTGCAGGAACGACTGCATCGCAATCGGCACCATGCCAAATCCGAGGCCCCATATGGTTACGGCAAGGAACGCAACGGAGGGAGCCTCCCCTAGAAGAAGGAGCGCCAGGGCCGAGCCACCGATAAGTGCCGCGGCAACGATTACTGACACGTTGACCTTCTTGCTGGAAACCCAGCCTCCGAAAATGTTTCCAACGAAGCCCGCTACGCCGTTTGCCAAGAGAAGAACGCTCAGCAGCGGGCCGGATATCGCTGACCGTTCGTTGAGAAACGGAGTGACGAAGGTATACGCCGCGAAGTGTCCGACGAAGATCGTCAGTGCGGCCATTAGACCGACGCGTGCTTTTGGACGAAGCAAGAGCGCAGGCATTCCCCGCACTCCTCTTTTGTTCGTTGCGGGCAGCGAGGGAAGAAGCGTCGCGACCGCTAGGAACGAGATAGCGGCAAGCAACGAACCCGCCCAAAAGGACACCCGCCAGTCGAACAGATCACCGATGACAGCACCCGCAGGAACGCCGGCTACGGTACCAAACGAGATACCGGAGAGGATAATCGCGTTGGCTTTGATCCCTTCGCGCCCCGGCCGTAGTCGCGGCCCAAGTGAACCAGCGATTGTCCAAAACGCTCCTACCGACAAACCGAGCAGGACGCGGCCCGCCAATATCATGGTCAGCGATGTAGCGAGTGCCGCCAGCACGTTCGATGTCGCAAGCGCCACGAGGAGGAACAGCAGGACGCGTCGGCGATCGATATGTCCCATGAAGGCGATGCTGAGCGGAGCTGCCGCCGCTGCGACCAGACCCGGGATCGTCATCAGAAGGCCAGCCTGTCCCGTAGTGATATCGAGGCTGTCCGCGATATCAGGGAGCAGCCCGACAGGCAAAAACTCAGAAGTAACGAGAGCGAACGATCCGATCGCAAGTGACGACACCCCTAGCCAGGATGCCGTCGCTTGCAGTGGCGCTCTTTCGGCCACGGTGCTCATGGTGCCACCTATGCCGACTTCGCGACTGCCTTGTCGGCAGCGGGGTAGTCAATGTAGCCCTTGGGTCCCTGAGTAAACCAGGTGTCGCGGTCGTCCTCAGCGAGAGGAATACCTTCCGCGAGGCGGTACGGCAGATCCGGGTTGGCGATGAACGGACGTCCGAAGGCAACCGCGTCACCAATGCCGGCATCGAGATCGGCCTGAGCCCGTGCCATGTCGAAGTCCGAGTTCAGGATCAGTGGGCCTTTGAAGGCACCACGAAGCTCGCGAGCGAGCGGGTCCATGTCGCCAACGCCGAAAGTGCCGTTGATCGGAGGTTCGCGCAATTCCAGGTGCGCGATGCCGATCGAAGACAATGCTTCTGCGGCGGCGGTGAAGACAGGCAACGGATCGGAGTCAGTCACGCCTTGGGTTTCACCATTCGGTGACAAACGTACACCGGTGCGGTCCGCGCCGATCGTGTCCGCGACGGCCTGCGTCGTTTCGACAAGGAAGCGTAGGCGGTTCTCGACCGATCCGCCGTATTTGTCGTCGCGGAGGTTCGAGCTATCTCGCAGGAACTGGTCGATGAGGTAACCGTTCGCCGCATGCAACTGCACGCCGTCAAAGCCGGCTTCCATCGCGTTCTTGGCTCCATCACGAAAATGCTGAACGATCTTCGCGATTTCGTCGATGCTGAGAGCCCTGGCTTCCTCATACGGTTGCTTGCCGTCGTATGTATGAGCCAAACTTGGAGCGGTAGTGGCCGACGCGGATACTGCCTTGTCTCCGTCTAGGAAACTCGGGTGCACAACGCGTCCCATCTGCCAGAGCTGCGCGATGATACGCCCGCCGTTTTCATGAACCGCGTCGGTCACTTTCCGCCAACCAGCGATCTGTTCCGGAAGCCAAAGGCCGGTTGCGAAGGGCCATCCGAGGCCAAGCTGATTGATGCCGATCGCTTCGCTGATGATCAGGCCGGCAGACGCACGCTGGGCGTAATAGTCCACCATGATCGGTGTAGGGATATGACTTCTTGTACCGCGTGCGCGGGTCATCGGAGCCATCAGGATACGGTTTGGAGCCTTGATAGCACCGAGTTCAATGGGATCGAACAAACTGGGCATCTTCATATTCCTTAGATGAGTATTGGATACGCGCCTCAAACGAGGCGCGATCCTCCGTCAATGTTCAGAACGGCACCGTTCATCCATCCGTTTGCCATCAAGAAGACAACGGCAGCGCCGGCCTCTTCGGCAGTACCGAGGCGGTGAAGCGGCAGCGTTTGCTTGAGCGATGCCACGTAGGAGTCGCGACCGTCGCCGAGAGCCTTGGAAAGGATCGGGGTGTCAATCGGCCCAGGCGAGAGAGTATTCACACGGCGCGGTGCCAGTTCGAGTGCAAGTCCACGGCCAAAGGCTTCCATTGCCGCGGAAGCGGAGGCAAGGATTGCAGTACCGTAGGCGTTCGGGCAGTCTGCGAGGGCACCCGAGATCAGTGTGATGGACGCGTCTTCGGCAAGCTTGTCGCCGAGAGCGCGAAGCGTGTGGACGGCCGCCCAGATGCGTTCGTCGAATGCGCGCTTGAGGTAGGAGACGTCAGCTTCCAATACTTTTCCGGCGACGAAAGTGCCTGCCAGAAGTACGAGGTGGTCGACCCGATCGATGGTAGCGACTGCTTCAGCGATGCTTTCAGGCTTGGTCACGTCAGCCGCGCGCCAGTCGTCAAGGCCGTTTTCGGACGCGGCCTGTTGTGCACGTTGGCGATCGTTGCCGATAACCGTGACCTTCGCACCGGCAGCTTTTGCCTGGATAGCGGCAGCGAGGCCGATACCCGAAGTGCCGCCGAAGATCACAACATTCTTGCCTTCAAGCGAGGAAGTCAGGGCTCCCGCAGGGATCGTAACAGTCTGGTTCATTTCTTCTCTCCTTTGTTGTCGGGCTGTCTCTCAGCTCCGATGAGTAAAAACTAATTCCAATCTCTCGGATTGATAATTGGCCCGAAACTCGTTTTAATAGTGCCATGGCGGAACAAATCGGAATTGACAGACTCACTGGCATCATCGCTTTCGCGCGGTCAGCATCGCTCGGCAGCTACACTGCCGCCGCGCGTTCGCTCTCGGTGTCGCCTTCGGCGATAAGCAAGAGTGTCCAGAGGTTGGAAGAGCATCTCGGCATCAGCCTTTTCAGCCGCACGACTCGGTCGTTGACACTGACTCCCGAGGGCCGCGACTTGCACGAGCGCGCCCTTCGTCTCCTGCGAGAGGCCGAAGAGATCGAACAGGCGGCTGTAGCGGCGCGTGCCGAACCGGCCGGCGTGATGAAGGTCACGGCTCCGTTGCCTATAGGAGCGCATCTGATCGCGCCGGCGTTGCCCCGCTTCCGGGAACGCTTCCCCAAGGTCTCCGTTGACCTGAGGCTGGGCGACAGGTTCACCGATCTCATTGAAGAAGGTATCGATGTGGCCATCCGCGTCGGCGAGCCTGCAGACAGTCGATTGATTGCAAGGAAGCTCGCGCCGAACCGGATATGCGCCTTCGCCTCGCCTGATTACATCAGCCGCCACGGCAAACCAGAGCGGCCTGAAGATCTCGACCAACATGAATGCGTGAATTTCAGGTACCAGAGTTCTGGTCAGACTTTGCGCTGGCCGTTCAAAGTCGGTGGCCGTGTCCTCGAGATCGTTCCCAACGCTACGATTGTGGTCGACAACAGCGACGCGGTTGCTGCGATCCTGGTCGCGGGTGGCGGTATCGGAATTTCGCCGACATACATCGCAGCGCCCTATCTGGAGCGCGGTGAACTTGTTCCTGTTCTCAAAGAGTACGCCATAGACCGCTACAACATCACGGCGCTCTGGCCGGAGAGCCGTCGGGGAAATCCCACTGTAAAAGGTTTTGTCGCGTTTCTCGGCGAGGTTTTCCCTCCGCAGACGTCCTGGGACAGGATCTTCGCTGCGGCGACGTGATCGCCGATTGCGGCGCAGAGCGCAGACCGCTGTCGTGGCCTTCAAGGTCATGAGGACTCGAATCCGCTAAAGGTTTTGTGTGATCGGACGATGGGCGCGCAACCGGTGCAGAGCCTTTGCTCTACGCAACATGCTCTCCGGTCAGAGCTTTTCCGACAAACCAACGCATTTTCGATTTCGTGGCAATCATACCCGGGTATGAGCACCCTACCCCCGCGTTCAATTTAAACCGGTCGCTTCATGGGCTACGCAACCTCTCAAGCTGCGAACTTGCGGAGGTCGGAAATGTACCAGCTCAACATAAATGGCCGAGACGTCGAAGTTGACGTTGAAAGCGATACGCCGCTGCTATGGGTCCTTCGAGACGAGCTTGGGCTGACCGGAACCAAGTTCGGTTGCGGGATGGCACAATGCGGCGCATGTACCGTCCATATCGACGGCGCAGCCACAAGATGCTGCGTGCTGCCCGTGGATTCAGTGGTTGGGTCGCAGATCAAAACCATCGAAGGCTACTTCCCTTCTCATTCGCAGATGCCGTGGCGAACGGGAGTCCCTTGAAGATCAACTACCTCACCATTCTCACTGATGGCTCCATTGTGGTGACATCCGCGGTGGCGGAGGTTGGACAAGGAACCTCGACGGCGCTTGCGTGATCCAGGCAGTCACCATCGCCAAAACCGTTCCGGGGAAGCCCGTTAAGCTGGTCTGGTCACGCGAGGAGGATATCCAACACGACGCTTATCGCCCTGCTGGTGTGTCCGAGCTTTCCGCCGGGCTATCCAAAGGAAAGCTCGTGGCCTTCCGCCATCGCCAAGCCAGCCCGTCGGTACTTCCGAGGACCTTCCCAGCGGTTTTCGCGATTCTTCCTTACGACACGTCAGTCGCGGATGCGATTGTCCCTCTCTACGACTTTCCCCACCAAGACGCATGGTGGGTCGACAGCGAGACACACATTCGCACCGGCATGTGGCGGTCAGTTGGGGCCTCCCAAACGATCTTTGCGATCGAAAGCTTTATTGACGAGATTGTTGCCGAACTCGGCGAGGACGCATTCGAATTCCGTCGGAAGCATCTGGCGCACGACAAGCGCGCGATCGCAGCCTGGGATCGGCTCGGAGAGCTTTGTCAATGGAAGACCGCAGCGAAGGCTGGGAGGCACATCGGCGTTGCGATCAGTCACAAGAGCGAGGACTGCCTCGTCGCACAGGCGGCCGAAGTCGTCACAGTGGATGGAGAAATTCGCGTCAGCCATATCTGGACGGTGGCCGATCCCGGGCGCGTCATCGCACCGGACATCGCGAAGGCCCAACTCGAGGGCGCTGCGATCTGGGCCCTCAGCGCTGCTCTCTACGGCAAAATCACCATTGCTGACGGAAAGGTGCAAGAGGGCAACTTCGACACCTACCAGGTAGTGAAGCTCGCCGAGACACCGACATTCACCACCGAAATCATTGAGAGCGGCGCGCCCATCGAAGGCATCGGTGAAGGCGGCGCACCTGGTGTCGCACCGGCAGTTTGCAACGCAATTTTCCGGATGACTGGGAAACGTGTCCGAAGACTGCCGATCAACGCCAACCCAACCTGAAACTCACACCGAAAGGATATTCAAATGACCTTCTATAATCGTCATATTCCGATAGCTGCACTCGTTGTATTAGCTTCCTTCCAGTCCGCAGGCGCGCAAAACGCAGCCGCAGCGGCAGCTGCAGGCGAAACGCTTTTCAAACAGCGCTGCCAGACATGCCACTCCGTTGTTCCGGGAAAGCAATCTCCGACGGGCCCGAACCTACTTGGTGTGGTGGGCAGGACAGCGGGTTCGACCGACTTCAAGTACTCTTCCGCAATGAAGGCCAGCGGGATCGTCTGGAATGCGGCGACACTCGATCAGTTCATCAGCGGCCCTTCGAAAATGGTCAAGGGCACACGGATGGCAGTTAGCGTGCCGAACGCAGATCAACGTGCGAGCATTGTCGGCTATCTGGGCACGTTGACTGAAGCCAAATAGCATTTCCCCGTTCCCCACATTAAGCCGGGTAACCCCTTCTGACGTCTGGGAACGGTCTTGGTGAAGCCGTCGGCTTTAGACGGAGTAGGCAAGGCCGACTAAAAGGTCGTCGAAACTTGCCTGCAAGAATGCAGAATTATGTAAAATGCCACGGGGACAGTTTCTCGGACGAATGAAAGCTAACACTCACGGGGTGCATCCCACTCGCAGCTGGCCGGGAAGGCTCCATTTTTTAGATCAGGCCAAGTCAGAGACCCAAGCCGTTCTTGTTGGCGAGTGCTTGCCAATAGTCGTCGGGCGCATAGACGCCATTTCTGTTGGTGATCTTGAGAGCGGCATTTGGCATCGTCAGCCGGGCTTCACGGGAGTCTTCGCAGAAGGCGTAGGTCTTGGCCCAAAGGTCGATGGCCGCTGCGGCCGTCGACGCTGAGCACGCCGCTGACACGCGCTGGCAGAACTCCAGGTATCGGACGAAGATCGACGGCTCGTCTCGTCGCGAAAGAGCGCGCAGCGAATCCACATAGTCATCTCGGAAAACGGTAGGTACGACGATACGGGACAGGTTGGCCGACAGAAGCTCTCGGGTCATCAATATGCGGCTGATGCGCCCGTTGCCGTCATTGAAGGGATGGACTTCCGCCATCATGTAATGAAGGAAGAGCGATCTATGGAAAGGGTCCTGGATGCTCGCCATCATGGCGTGGCCCTCCCTCAAAGTTCCTTCGAGGAGATCGGGAGTGACGAAGGATGTGTCGCCCCCGCGGTTGGTCTGCGTCTTGAACTGTCCTGGCTTGATGCCAGGACGGCTTTCCATGAGGCGGCCGTGCCGTGTTCTGATCTCGTCCTTGAATTCGTCAAAGCTCGTGCGCGACGGAGGTCGTTCAACGCGCTCGACGAGTTGCAGGTAGGTCCCCAGGACGTCATGGCCATCCTCCGGCCGATCGTCCGGAATCTTCCCCTCGAACACGATTTCCGTAGCTTGGTCGACGGCGAACTCAATTCCCTCGATGTAGTTCGAGAAATAGGCCTCGACAAAGGAACTCGCCATCAGTCGGTCCGGGTTCGTGTCAGCGTTCAGTATGGCCTGTGGCGCACGAGCGGCCATGTAGGTGATGAGCTTCTGGAATCTCTCCACACAAGCGACATCGATTGGTGTCCCGGTCCCGGCGGCCCGAGCGCGGCCTTGAGGGGTCAACATCTTGTCCTTGTGGGTATTGAGCAGGGTGCCGATAATCCCGTTTAAACGTTGAAATTCGGTGTCCCGGTCGAGCAAGGGCGCTAGATGCCGCGCACGATCTCGGATGCCGTTCAGATATTCAGCGCCGTTCGCGCGGCACAATTCGTCAAGCTTCGCTTCCACCGCCGCTTCTCCCAAGGTGCGGCTCCCTTCACCTTTGCGGGCGCGTGAGAATGCCAAGTTGTCGAGCAGTCGCCGTTCTTGTCCGGCAAGGTGCGTCCCTAGGTACGGAATGTCGCCATTTGCGGGGCCGTGGCCTTTCCGGACATGGATGGAGAGGCCAGGCAACTCAAAAGTCCATCGGCTCCGAGGAGCGACGACATATACGTTGTAGGGACCGTCATCGGAATGTCTTACCGGCTTCACTTCTATTCCGGTCCTGTCAGTGATCACTGCATGCGGTACCAGTTTCACCACCAGCCGTTGCCAGTTGCGCCTGATTTCCGCTTCTCTTGTCTCTCCTTCCTGCTGGTAATAAATTCCGTTAGCCAACTTTTCCACGCGGCCTGAGGCATGAAGCCTCCATATGCGCTTGTCTTCTGCTGCATCACCTGTCGGCGTGAAATAAATAGCCATTTTCTTCTCCTAGGGCGATCGCATTAGCCAAAATGTCTCTCAGATTCGCATAAGATCCACTTTTGTCTGTCAGTTTCGCATAATAGAATTCCGCACAACAGCTTGTGTCAACCGAAATGTCTACCATTTTCGCGTAAGAAGCAATTTTGTCTGTCACCTTCGCATACGGTGACGGCAGAGAACCATCTCGTACGGTTTCCAGGATGCCGCGGCGCAGATCGCGTTCCTTCAGACGGTCCGTCACCTGCCTCGCTTGTGTCGAGCGGTCACCTCTCACCGCCCGTTATGCGACCTCTTTGGCACCGTCTGGATCGTACACCCCGATTACCGTGACCACGGCTTTCCCGTTGATCATCAGCGACCGCCAGGTCTGCCCTAAGTTGATCGATCCTGGCGTCCAGCTCCGCCAATTTTCTCTTCAGTTCAGCCACGATCGCAGTCATGTCTCAACCCCTCTAGGTGCAACCTAAAGGTAGTCATTCCAGACAATGGAATCTTGTGGCATTGGCTATATGATTCCGCAAGAATGAAGGGACGGCGGAGCGTCCGCCTCGCCCGCCGTCCCTTAAACGCGCCTCTTTAGAAATGCCTGGCACGCGCACCACCGACCGCGCACCTTTTCCTGGTCGGCACCCAACGAGTCGCGTGTTCGCTAATCAAGCAAGGAAGCCGCCGTCGGCCGTAATAGCAGCGCCCGTGATAAACGACGATTCCGGACCTGCCAAATAGGCGACAAGGGAAGCGATTTCTGATCCGCGGCCAAGTCGCTCGAGCGCGACGTAGGGCTTCACTAAGTCCTCAAGGCCATCTGTCATTGAGCTGACGACCGGGCCAGGTTGTACCGTGTTGACGGTAATCCCGCGTTTCGCTAGGTCGCGTGCCAGCCCCTTCGTCAGGGCTGCCACCGCCGCCTTCGACGCTGCATACACCGCGTATCCCGGGAAGCCAGCGCGCTCCGCAACAACGCTCCCGATGTTGATGATCCGGGAGCCATCGGCCATGGATCGGGAAGCCTCCTGGGATGCCACGAATAGCCCGCGAACGTTGATCGAAAACTGGCGATCAAAGTCCTCCAGCGGAACTTCTCCGACCACGCCGCCAATTGCTACGCCTGCATTGTTGACGAGGATATCGAGCCTTCCGAAGTGAGCCCGGATATGTTCGATTGCCTTAGTGACCTTGTCGGCATCGGAACTGTCGGCTTCGACGGCGAGGACATCAGCTCCCCATACGCGTAGCTCGTTTTCCAGAGCCCGGGCCGTATCCCCGGACTTGGAGTACGTGAACGCAACCTTGGCCCCGTCCTCAACGAGCCGTCGCACGATGGCCGCGCCTATCCCGCGACCACCACCAGTAACTAGAGCAACCTTGCCCTCAAGCGCCTTTGCCATCTCATGACCTCTCTTGTGTACGTCGCTTTAACAAAGCGGATGTCTGCGATGGATGTGCGCCTGCCTCGCGCCTTTCGGTAGTGCGCGAGGCGTCGTTTCAAAAGTGCCACAAAGGAACAAATCGCGCCGACCGCGTGCTTCCATTCGTACGTGGTGGCGGGAGGTCACTTGTATCCGGGGACAGCCTCGACCATGGCCGCCTCTTCGTGCCGGATGCGGATGAACAACGGGACACAGTAAAGCGGAAGACCAATAATCAGGGTCCAGTACGCGTTCAATGCGAGGGCGAATCCCACGAGTTCCGGAATAATGCTGACGAAATAGTTTGGATGCCTCACCCAACGGAACAGACCAGTGCGTACGAAGGGGTGCCTCTGATTAATGATAATCTTTACCGTCCAAAGCGGGCCGAGCGAATACAGTACCGAGATCAGAGCGAGCGCCGAAAATAGGTAGATAGCAACGCCTGCGAGGGAAACTGTCGAATTAAGCTCGGTCGCTCTCGCTCCCTCCACGGTCGCCACCACGTAGAAAATTAGATGCGATACCGCGAGGAAGATGCTGTTGGCAGCGCCTACCTCGCGCGCCCCGGATGCTTTGAGAGCTTTCTCGTTGATGGACGAAATGACGACGGTCGAGATGCGCCAAACAAAGGCAACCACGACGAAGAAGACGAGAGGTGTTGGCATGGTTTATCCAGTCAATGCTTTTTGAGTTTTTCTGAAACTTGGGCGCAGATGACGCGTTATCCCGGCTCGGCAGGTGCGGGGCGCGCCGGCCCGCGCGGCATCCTCAACATTGTCTCGGCGTTGTCTCCTATACCTCCGTATAGTTGCGTCAGAGCGACTGTAGGCCGACTTGGTAGGCACAAGGTCGCGCATCGGCACTCCCCAGAAAAATTGAATTTTGCGCGGAATAATTTCTCGCCGCCGATGTCTACCCATTCAAACCGCATGAGCATCGGACTTGAAAATGAACCACCGTCAACAGAACGTCATCCTCGCAATCTGCTGTATCATTGGCGTTGGCGGACCTGCCTGGGCTCACGCTCATCTCCGTGCGAGCTTGCCAATGGACGGTTCGCAGCTAGCGAAGCCGCCCAAGAATATCAGCGTCCAGTTTTCGGAAGGCGTAGAACCTGCGCTCTCCGAATTGACGCTCCTCGACAACGCGAATTCGATTGTTGCGTTAAACCCAACTACCTTCAGTGACGACAAACATGGCATGACCTTCTCTCCAGTCCTTCCTTTGGCCGCGGGCGTGTACCGGGTGCAGTGGAAAGCGCTGTCTCAAGATGGCCACCCCGTATCGGGCGAGTTTTCCTTCACGGTGTCGCCTTGAGTACGCTCGCCCCGCTAGTACCAAACAGGTTCCTCCACGACAGCGCGAAAGAGTTGTCGGCATCGCTCACCCGCACGATGCGGCCGGCAACGGCCTTCGCCGCAACGGCGGTGGTACTGACGACCGTTGCCGCCATCCTGCTTGAGGCCGCTTCGATTGGCGGAGGACTCTCCGCCGTCGACTTCCCTCTTGGGAAGACACTGCTCATGGAAACGTCGGTTGGCCATGCGATGCTCACGGAACTCATAACATCCGTAGCCTTGGCCACTGCCGTCGTCGCCAAATCTCCCCGCCTCGTTGTCGGTTTGGCGGGCTTGATGCTCTATCAACTGACGAGCGTCGGTCACGGTGCGGGGATCGGCATCGAGTTCGTGGAGGCCGTGCACATCCTTTGCGGCTGCGCATGGTTGGGTGCTCTGGTCCCGTTTGTGCTCGCCCTCAAGACTGCGAATCTGGGAGTTCCCAGATGTGACGTCTCCGCGGCGATGCGACGGTTCTCGCTCGTAGGTCACTCTGCCGTTGCTGGCGCGATTACGGGCGGCCTTGCCACGGCGGGGTCGGTGGCGGGAGGACGGCTTTTCGGACTGAGCTTTCGATACGGCTCGGTACTCGCCATCAAAGTCATCGCCGTCGGCGCAATGGCAGCGTTGGCCGTAGTGAACCGATATGTCCTCGTTCCCCGCATCAGGACCAATGTCCGATCGCCCCTCGCCATCAACGCAGCGACAGAAGTGCCCCTTGGACTGATCGCGATCGCGTCTGTCGCGCTCCTGGGTATCGCGGATGACCCACACTGATCCACTCAATGGAGATACCTCATGAAACGAACGACTAGAATACGAGCGGTGTCAGTCGCCTTTCTCCTGGCCACGGTCGCCCCAGCCTCAGCACATGACCCTTCTGAGCATTTCCACGCTGCGGAGGGGCCATCTGGCGAAAGTGCCTACCTCGCGGAAAACGACGCCGCGATGGACAAGATGATGCGCGACATGGAAGTCCAGCCAACCGGCGACGTCGATAGGGACTTCGTCGCGATGATGACGCCTCACCATCAAGGAGCAATCGAGATGGCGATGGCGGTTCTCAAATACGGAAAAAACGAGCAACTCAAGCGGATCGCGCAGGAAATCATCGTCGATCAACAGCAGGAAATTGCTGCGATGAAGCTCGCGCTTGGCGACCCGCTCCCTCCTTCGGCCCCTGCCCCAACTCAAGCTCCGGCTGAAACACCCGCCGCGTCCATGCAGGGCATGGACCCGGACATGAAGATGTAGAGGACGTTCCTATGAAAATGCGTATTTCAATCGCTGCATTTCTGTTGGCCGGAAGCGCGCTAAGCGCATTCGCCGGCCAAGCTCCCGCCGGCATCGCGGACCCTGATCTTCCGATCAGCCATAGCGACCGCGTGTATGCTGCCGAGCAGTTCTCCAACACCGTTTCCGTTTCCGACCCGGTGGACAACAAACTGCTTGCCGTCATCAAGCTCGGTGACCCGCAGCCGGGAAATCTCAGTCCGCTCTACAAGGGGCAAGTCTTGGTGCATGGCATGGGTTTCTCGCCGGATCACAAGACGCTTGCCGTCGTGTCGATCGGCTCGAATTCCGTCACGTTCATCGATACGGAAACGAATGCAGTCAAGCACACGACCTACGTCGGCCGCTCCCCACATGAAGCGTTCTTCACACCCGACGGCCAAGAGGTTTGGGTGACGGTGCGCGGCGAAGACTACATCTCAGTCATCGATGCCCACTCTTTCGAAGAGAAGACGCGGATCAAGGTTCCGGCGGGGCCGGGAATGCAGATTTTCTCGCCGGACGGCAAGCTTGGCTACATCTGCTCTTCGTTCAATCCCGAGACTGTCGTTGTCTCAGTTGCAGACCACCAGATTGTGGGACACGTAAAGCAAGCCAGCCCCTTCTGCCCGAACATCGCCGCCTCGCCGGACGGCAAGCAAGTTTGGTTCACGCTCAAGGATGTCGGCAAAACGCAAGTATTTAACGCTCAGGCCCCATTTGATCTGATCAAGACCATCGACACCGGCCCGATCACCAACCACGTCAATCTGGTGAATAACAAGAACGGCTCTTTTGCCTACGTCACTGTAGGCGGCTTAAACCAGGTCAAGGTCTTCAATACCGAGACGTTCGATCAAGTGGCAACTATCCCAGTCGGAAACCTCCCCCATGGTGTCTGGCCGTCTGGTGACGGTACCCGTGTCTACGTCGGTCTCGAGAATGCGGACGCTTTTGCCGCTATCGACACTTTGACGAACAAGGTCATCGCAACGATCCCGATCGGACAAGCTCCGCAGGCTGTTGCCTACGTTCCCAACGCGGTGACCAAGGGCAACGGAAAAGACAATCTCGTTCCTCTCGGCACCGCTGGCCAAGCTACGCATCTCAATCTTGGAAGCAAAAAGGAGTCTTCGGAGACAAGCGTAACGCTGTTCGACCAGGGCCTGACACAGGTGCTGCAGGCATCCGTAACCGGTCTTGATCCCAAGAAGCCCTATGTACTCGCACTTTCCGACAAGCCGGACGGCAGCGGAACGTTGGAGGGCCTTTCCAACTTCATGACCAACCCCGCGGGCTCCGCGATTGTGAATGCTGTTGGCCCGATCCGTCAGATTGTTGATGCGGACCGCAAGGGCGACCGCCGCTACCTGGTTGTCGCCGCGTCCATGGACGGCAAGCCGGGTGAAGTGATCCAGGTTCAACACGACTGAGCGTTCGGACCGCCCAATTTGTGGGGCGGTCCGCGCCGCGGGTGCTTCGATGGATGACATGATCTCACAGGTGGAGCCGATGATCCCGGCTCTAAGGCGGTATGCGCGCAGCCTATGCGGCGACGTTGAGACCGCAGACGACGTGGTGCAGGATTGCCTCGAAAAGGTTGTCGCCAACTGGAACCTCCGACGCGCGGACAATGCCCGTAGCTGGGTGTTTTCAATCCTGCACAATCTCGCTGTAAACAAGCTACGGAGGCGGAGCCGCTGGGGCAGATCAGTACAACTGACCGAGCTGCCCGAATCCGAACAATCCCAGGAAGCGAGCCAAGATGAAACGCTTTTCAGCAAGGAAGTCCTCGCCGCTTTGGAGGTCCTTCCCGAAGATCACCGCAGCATCCTGCTGTTGATATCCGTCGAGGGCCTGACGTATTCGGAGGCTGCCGAGGTCTTGTCCGTTCCTATCGGCACGGTGATGTCGCGGCTTTCACGAGCCCGCGAGAAATTGAGAGCCCAACTTGAAAAGCCCCGCGTTGCCCGGGGGCGTCCAAACCTGATCAGGGTGAAATGATGTCGAAACCGATCACCGAAGACGACCTTCATGCTTACGTGGACAACGCGCTTGAGGAAGGGCGGCGTGAAGAGGTCGAGAAATACCTCGCCTCCAATCGAGAGGCCAAGGCGCGAGTCTCCGCCTACAGAAACCATGGGGCGGCTCTGCGATCCGCACTCGACCCCACCGCAAACGAGCCTATCCCGGTTCGCCTCAATCTGAGGCACATGGTCCCATCGAGTGTTTCGACACCGAAGCCTTCGCCATGGCGATACGCCGCAGCCGCTGCCCTCTTTCTTGCCGTCGGTGCGACTGGAGGCTGGGTTTCGAGAGGGATTTTTCTCGCTCCTCCGGAGGGCGTTGTTGCTCTCGCTCAGGAAGGATCGGCATCGTACCGAACATACGTTCCCGACCACCTTAGACCAGTAGAGGTGAGAGCATCTGAAATGGATAGCCTTCGCGAAATGTCTGAAAGTGCTCTAGGTAGCGCCAGAGCCATACCCGACCTGTCGACCGCAGGTTATCGACTAATGGGAGGCAGGACGGTGCCCACCACCCACGGACCTGCGATGATGCTCATGTACGACGACGATAAGGGAAGCCGCTTGGTCCTCCTTGGCCGCCGCATGATTACCGACAAGGAGGCCAAGATGAGCGACACGATAGACGGCGAGGTCGGAAGCTGGACGTGGGCGAAGTCCGGCGTTGGCTATAGCTTGGTTGGAGAAAGACCGCTCGCCGAATTGCGAACGCTGGCGGATCGAGCAAAAGAAGACATCAAGCCTGAGATTTGAGGGCACAAGTCCCGTGCTGCAGAGGCTTCGCTGGTTGTTGGATGAAATAGATCGGGGCCTACTCGAAGAATGGCACACCAAACTTGAGTTGTGCTAAGAGCGTAGACAAAAACCGCAAACCGAAAGCTCAGATGTCAGTCGACGAGAAGCCAGAGCGTATCCCCCTCACGATCGATCTTCGCGACATGGTGGATGCCGTCCCCGGCATCCTTGCCTTCTTTGACGGCGACCTGATCTGCCGTTTCGCAAATCAGTATCACCATAGTTGGTATCGCAGCTCGCCCCATGAGATGATCGGGAGGCACCTGCAGGACATCATCGGAGAAAAGGACTTCTCCGCGAGGGCACCGCACCTCGCCCGGGCGCGGCGCGGCGAAACCTCATACTTCGAGATTCCGGTGCCGATGCGGAATGGCTCGTTCAGAGACGCAGCGGTAACCTACACTCCCAAAATGGGGCCATCCGGGTTCGACGGCCTCTACATCCTTACCTTCGACGTCGCAGTGCTTCATCAACGATATCACAGTGTGTTTGACAGCACCGCTGCTGGCTTCTGGGTTGTAGACTACGCGAAGCTGCCCGGCCTTCTGACCCAACTCAGTATCACGGATGCCGAAGCACTTGGCCAAGCAGCCCGGACCGATCCTCGGCGAGTTCGGCAGTTGCTCGACGCGCTGCCTGTCGTTCACCTTAATCAGAAGGCCTGCCAGCTTTTCGATGTCGACGTAAAAAGCGCGATGGACCAGCCATTTGGGCAATGGTGGCCGGACGAAAGCCTCCAATCATTTGCCCAGCAGCTATGCGCGTTCCTCGCCGGCGAGCCATTCTTCGAAATCGAGACCGTGATGCGGACCGAGGCTGGCGACAAGCTCGACGTCCTGTTGACGTGTACGTTCGTGAAGAAGGATCCGGATGCCACCACCGTGACAATCGGCACGACCGACATCCGTGCTCGCGTGACAAAGGAACAAGAGCTAGCAAAAGCGCAAACCGAGCTAGCTCACGCCGCGCGCGTAGCGTTGTTGGGCGAACTGATGGCTTCGATAGCGCATGAGGTCAACCAGCCTCTGGCAGCCATCGCCGCCGACGGCAACGGCGCTTTGCGCTGGCTCGCGAAGGACGAACCGAACCTCAACGAAGCAAGAGCCGCCATCAACCGAATGGTTTCAGAAAGCAGGCGCGCGTCCGATGTGATCGCCAAGACTAAGAGCTTGGCTGTGAAGGCCACGCCAGCGACCACCTCCTTCGATATCAATCGGATGATCGAAGACACCTTGCTCATCGTCCGGCGGCAAGTCGTGAACTTTGGGGCGGAAATCGAAACTCGACTAGACGACACGGCTCCATCCGTCATTGGCGATCGTGTGCAACTCCAGCAAGTTCTCATCAATCTTGTTGTCAACGCTGCCCAAGCGGTGAGTTCATGCCCAGGACCGAGGTACATTCGCCTCACATCTACGCACGACGATGATCGCGTCACCGTGGCGGTCGAAGACAACGGGCCAGGCGTCGGCAACCACGCCGACAGGCTTTTCGATGTTTTCTTCACCACAAAGCAAAGTGGGATGGGGATGGGATTGGCAATCTCCCGCACGATTCTGGAAGCACACGGTGGAGCGATCCACTTGGTGGAAAGCTCCGACAGGGGAGCGACCTTCACATTTAGTGTTCCGCATTCAACACGACAGGGAACATCATCCGATCGTCGAGGCGGACCATACCCAGGTATGATTCCGCCAATCTCCAAAGATCGATAGAAATTCCCTTGCCTTGCTTCCCAAGACCGAGGCCCGCGGCGGTCATCTGACGGCCCGCGGCAGATCGTGGGTGCTTCCCCCTCCCCACGAATGCGGAGCGATCCGCGAAAACCGTCTCCTCCTACGGAGACGGTTTTTTTCGCCAACGCGATGGAGTTCGAATACATGGGTGGGCTCTTAGTGAACGTCGCACGGGGGAGCTTGGTCGATGAAGACGCGTTGATTGCACGACTACGATCCGGGAAGATTGCAGGAGCTGCGCTGGACGTTTTCGAGCAAGAACCAACTGACCCAGTGAAGTGGCGCGATGTTCCGAACGTCGTCCTGACACCGCATTCTGCTGGGGCGACAACGACGGTATTGCCGAAACTGCTGGATCAACTGGTTTCGAATCTCGAGGCCTTCTTCAAAGGCAGAAGGTTGATCACCCCCATCGCTGCTTGATAGCGCGCGGCTTCAGGAAGTTTAGAAGGCTTATCCCGTTCTCACGGGTGAACACCATATCTAGGCCGCCCAAAGTGGGTCTCCGGGGGATCGGGCACACTGGCCCCGGGTACGGCGTGGAAACCAGGGTAGTTCGGATATCTTTGTCGATTAGAAATCGTTACAGGACGGCACTCTGGAAAGCTCAACCCGAGACCTTGCGAGCTTATAGAAAGTGCTATATATGTAGCACAATAAAGAGGTGATCATATGTCCAATACAGCCAAGATTCGCCGCCAGGGCGGTGCTGCGGTATTTAGCATTCCCCCTGCGCTTTTAAAGATGCTCGGCGTGGACGTTGGGGCCGAACTCACATTAGTCGTGGACAAGGGTTCCCTGGTCGCGACGCCGCTGAAGCCAAAGAAGAGATACACCCTTGCTGAGCTACTTGAAGGGTCCGACGAGATGATCGCGCTGAGCAAGCATGCTGCCGGATGGGACTCTGGCGCTCCTGTAGCGAATGAAATTCTTTAATGGTGCGGAGTAATATTCCTAAGCGCGGTGACGTCTTTCTCATTGACCTCAATCCAGTTGTTGGGAATGAGACGCGAGACACACGTCGTTGCGTGGTAATTTCACCTCGTCAGGTCAACGTTCTTGGCATGTGCTTGACCGTCGTCATCACGACAGGCGGTCAATTTGCTCGGAAAGCTGGGATGGCCGTGAATATCACGGGGCATGAAACCAACGGAGTTGCGCTCTGCAACCACGTCAGGAGCTTCGACATCGTGTCCCTTGTTCAGCAAAAAACGGCACGTCACGTTGACACGCTTGATGCAGATACGGTCGATGAAATCGTCGGCAGAGTGGTTGGCATAGTCGACCCGTCTTGAGGCTTGCCAGGTTCTCAGTTCGGGCGGGATATGACAGGGATAACCAGCCCGTTTTTTGATGAAAGCTGTTGCGGATGAATATACCGCCGTGGCGGCAATGCTGGCCGCTCTTTCCCGATTGGTCCAGCGATCAGCGAGTTTTGGTGACCGCAACCTGTCCTCATTCGTTTCGCATCGCCGTCCACCCCAACGTCTTGGCACTCCCCACCCACCGAGCGCCTCCAGCCGCTAGGCGCGGTCCCCGCCGCACCTCGGGCATCTGAATCCGTTCCGCCACCGCTTCTTTCGCTGGGTACACGGCACACGCGTCGTCATCGGCAAAATCCGAGGTTAACGTCTTCAGCGACGGCGGACGCGTTGGAAACAGTCTTTCGCTCGTGCTGCCTGTATAGCCGAGCAGGAGAGACACGTTGTGCATGAACGCTAGATGTAGTTGACACCTGTACGAACGGGATAAGCCCTAAGTTTAGTCTGAAGCCGCTTCAATCCCACCTGCGGACGTCACCCGCCGGTGACGCTCATGTGGCGGGCGACGGCGGGCCGATTGTGGGTGCGGTCGATGATGAAGTCGTGGCCCTTGGGCTTGCGTGAGATTGCCTCGTCGATCGCCGCATAGAGCGGCCCATCGTCAGCGGTGACGCGCACGGCGGCGCGCAGGTCGGCGGCGTCGTTCTGGCCAAGACACATGTAGAGCGTCCCGGTGCAGGTCAGCCGCACGCGATTGCAGCTTTCGCAGAAATTATGCGTCATCGGGGTGATGAAGCCGAGCCGGCCACCGGTCTCCTTGACCGCGACGTAGCGGGCCGGACCTCCGGTGCGGTAGCCGATGTCGGAGAAGGTGAACTGTTCTTCGAGATCGGCCCTGAGCTTCGACAGCGGCAGGTAGCGATCGGTCCGGTCTTCCTCGATCTCGCCCATGGGCATGGTCTCGATGACGGTCAGATCCATGCCGCGGCTATGCGCGAAGCGGATCATCTCGGGCATTTCGCTATCGTTGAAATCCTTCAGCGCCACCGCGTTGAGCTTGATCTTGAGGCCAGCCTGCTGCGCTGCCTCGATACCGTCCATCACTTTCTGGACATCACCCCAGCGGGTGATCTGACGAAACTTGTTGGGATCGAGCGTGTCGAGCGAGACGTTGATGCGCCGCACGCCACTATCGTAGAGTTCGTTGGCAAAGCGGGCGAGCTGCGAGCCGTTGGTGGTCAGAGTTAGTTCGTCGAGGCCGGAGCCGATCTGCTTGCCGAGTTCGCGCACCAGATACATGATGTTCTTACGCACAAGCGGCTCGCCGCCGGTCAGCCGGAGCTTGCGCACGCCCTTGGCGATGAAGGCGGAACACACTCGGTGAAGCTCATCGAGCGTAAGCAATTCCTGTTTAGGCAGGAAAGTCATGTGCTCGGCCATGCAGTAGGTGCAACGCAAATCGCAGCGATCGGTGACGGAGACACGCAGGTACGTCACAGGCCGGTGAAACGGGTCAACCAGCGCGGCGCGATGAGACGACTTTAGAGGAAACGATTGCAGCATCGGTAAACAGCACGGCCTTAAATTCGAATCCCAAGAGCATAGGCTGCATCCGACGCGCCGCAATCATCCAGAGGTATAGTTGTGCCACGCGCATGGAGAGGCAACAAAGGGTACAGCAAGTGCACTTGGCTCTCCTTCCAATAGCCACGCGTTTGCTGCTCCCTCTGGAGGTTGAACCTCACGACTAGGGCCCCGGTATCCGGCCCAGCCACTAACTTAAATGTGGAATTGCAGGGTCACCTGTAGCGATAAACGTTTCAACGCCGCATGACGGGCCTTTTCCTGCGCAGGAGATTTTTCCTGAATCCCGATGGCAACTGTGCGCCAAAAAGCAAAAGCTATCCCGGAAACGCTCTCGGACTCGTATAGGACATTGGCTTGCAAGTCCGCCTTGGTATGTCCTTAATCTGCTGCCTTGGTCGGCTTCAAGCAATCCCGCCACCCGCATACCCCGGCGGTCTGATCTGCCAGCGCCGCATGGCCAGCGACCGATGCTGCTTGATCGGCCGCCATAGCTTTGTGAGCTTGCGGATGGCCCGACTGGGGTCCCTGAATGTCGCCGCTCGACGGTGACAAGACAGCCTACATGCGATGCGAGATGCAACGTCAGGATGGCTATTCAATGAGCCTCACGGGCGATTGCTACAGCCTGGGGAAAACTACCTCCCTTGGCCATCGTCACGTCGCTCAGTCGAGGGTGGCCGGCGAGGAAAACGGCCGATTGGCGTCCACCACGAAGATGGCCAGCTCATCGAGATCGGTTGTGCCGGCGTTGAACACCTCCATCGGCGTGCCGGCCCCGTGTCCGGTCATGGTCATGCCGGCTTCAGTATAGGTCACGCCGTGGGTGGTTTTCTGACCGAGCTTGCCGGCCAGCACATAGAATGCCTCGGATCCCGGATGCGTATGGATTGGCGTCTTGGTGCCGGGGGCTCCACCTGCGTGATTGACGCGCAGCAAATACTCGCTCGCGCTGACCGGCGGAAGGGGGCCGATCTCGATGACCTTGGTTCCGCCTGTTGTCGATCCACCCTTCGGGCCGAGCGTGAACAGCCAGGTCTTGTCCGCAACTTCCGCTGCAAGCGAGGTCGGACCCGCCGCGTCCTGAGCCTGCTTCAGCGTCGGGAAATTCTCCAGCCCCCAGTACAACGGCCCCGACGGCAGCTCTGTGACCTTCTTCTCAACCACCGGCTTGATGAAGAACTTGTTTTCTTCGGACAATGTGGCTGAAGTCATCAGCACGAAAGCAGATAGGGAAATCATAAGCGCGCCGATATGGCGTACGCTGAGGGATCGCAGCTTCATGGTTGGTCCTCCTACTGATGCTTCGTTGGCGGGCCGCTCGACGGTGAGTGCGATGTCTACAATCAGGCGACCGTAGGCGATGCGCCGCCCTCCAATCTCGCACTGTCAAGGCATGGCGATGGCCGCAAGAAGCGCAAGTATCGTTGCTCGAATGTCGCGGAGAAGTGACGAGCGGCAATAGCGCCGTTGATGGCAAACACCTGACCCGCCCGCATATCCATGCGGTTTCCCCCTTCGATTGCATTTCCGATCGGTCATTCTACCACAGTTTGGAGGCTGAGGGCATGTCCAGAACGGCTCAGGTCGCAAAATTTCGGCAGATTTGAGAAATGATCGGATGGTGGGAGCGTGTGATCGAAACCTATGCGCATGGCCGGTTCTCCGCTCTGCGCCGGAAGCTATGAAATGGATCGCGACGCCGCTCCGCCTGTCCGAATGCGTAGCATTGGAGCCGAGTGGGCGGCCCGCGCATATAATCCCGACGTTACGAGGTGCTTGGTTGGATGGCATGGTTCCACCCATTGCGGTCCTTCCGGATGTGGGATGTGGGGCGGCTTCGGGGCCAAAAGAGGTGAGATCTGTAAAGTTTGAGCGATTCCACATTTAGGTTAGGGGCTGGGGTATCCGGCTCAGCCACTAACCTAAATGTGGAATATCAAACTTTGCTTCAACGCTTCGCTTTGCAAAGAGGCACTCGGAGACTTTTCGGAGTTTCGACGCCTACTCACCCCGATGGGTTGCTTCTCGATGGAGCACAGCAGGATGGTTTTGCCACCTGGCGGAGCACGGAGGTCCCATCCGTGCGGTCGGCGCAGCAGAAGTTTAATTTCACTTCCACGCAGCCGAGGAGTACCGTGATAGCGCCGATGTTCGACCCGCCTCCCATGTGCCTCCACGCATCACGGCGATAGCCCTTCAGGCCGGTAGCAAAAACAAATAATCGAGGTATCGGAAAAGATCGCGCGTTTTGGTAATCAGTGCGCAACCTCCCGGCGTTTTTCGAGGGGCTGCCTCTAAGGAGGTATGCTATGACACTCGCCACATCAACAGTATCCCTGATCACACTCGGGGCGATCTCGGTCTGTACTATCGTTCGAACCGACGCCCATCAAGCGAAGAGCGGCTGGACCTATCCTCCGGCGTGCTGCAACGCTCACGGTTTGGTTGGAGATTGTGAGGCCATTCCCACTCAGGACATCAGCCGAGGGCCTCGCGGCTTTTCCGTCTTCCTGCATGCGGGCACCACCTCGCGACAATACCACACCTGTTCTTCATTCCGTATGGGGACGAAATCCCCTCCGGAGATGGCCAGTATCATATCTGCCTTCATCCGACGGAAAACGACGTGAACTGTTTCTTCTCGCCGCCTGACAGTACCTAACCACCTTTGCAATCGGGGCCGCCGCGAGCTTCCCTTCAAGGACAACTGCGTAGTTTGTCTTCCTGTATCGCTGGCGCTGATGGCAATCGGAGTCGCGCACTCATACGCGGGTATGATGGACCAATACCAGCGTTCAATTTCAACGCCCGTGCCCGAAGGTTACCAAAGGTGCGCGAGCAAGAACCACAGACCTCCGTTTGTAGCAACGCAGACCCCAATGCTGGTGCTCTGTCGGCGTCGCGGAACGCCGCTCGCGAAAGCAATCAACGGAGAGAACCATGACTACCTTCCCATTTCCCATTGAGCACAAGCGCGCGCTCTGCAACGGCGTGAACATTCATTACATCAAGTCGGGCTCGGGTCCCGTTGTCCTCAGCATGCACGGCTGGCCGGAAAACAGCCGCGAATACCTTTCGATCATCGAGCGTCTTGGCGACCGCTATACCTTCATCTCGCCCGACCTCCGCGGCTTTGCGGACAGTGACAAACCGTTCGGCGTGCGCGGCGACAAACAAGGTGAGACTCAGCGTCAATCAGGATGAGACTCGGCGGCGGGGGTGTGACGAAGGGAGGGCGTAGCCCGACTGGAGTTACACCCCCGCCGCGGCGCAATTTTTCGGCGTCTCATGATCGCGGTTGGCCCGGTAGCGTCGGTGATTTTCTGAGAATGGAGAATCACCTTTGTGCCGGGTCGCCATGTAACCGATCATCAGACGAGGCTTTTTATGAAGTACCGACAAAACAACCCCATTGAGGTCGCTGCCGCCAAGGCGTCGATCAGCCGGGCGACGGCTTACCGCATCGAGAAGGATGCGCGTCTTCCATCGCAGACCAAGCCGCCGCGCGACCGGCGTCGCCCCGATCCCCTTGAGCACATCTTCGACGCCGAGGTTGTTCCGCTCCTCAAGGCCGCGCCCGGCATCCGAGCGGTCGCCGTTTACAACGAGATGCTGCGGCGTCATCCAGAGCTGTCAGAAGGTGTTCGCCGTACGATTGAGCGTCGTATCCGATCATGGCGGGCTGTTCACGGTCAGGAGCAGGAAGTGATCTTCCGTCAGATGCACGAACCCGGTCGGTTAGGACTGTCGGATTTTACCGACATGGGCAGCCTCGGCGTGACGATCGCCGGCCAATCGCTCGATCATCTGCTTTATCACTTCCGGCTGGTCTGGTCGGGCTTCGAGCATGCCCATGTCATCCTGGGTGGAGAGAGCTTCGTCGCTCTGGCCGAGGGGCTGCAGAACGCCCTGTGGTCGGTTGGCGGTTCGCCGCTCTATCATCGCAGCGACAGCTTATCGGCCGCCTTCCGCAACCTCGATGCCGACGCCAAGGTCGATCTGACGCATCGCTACGACGAACTGTGCGCCCATTATCGCATGACGCCGACGCGCAACAACAAGGGCGTCGCGCACGAGAACGGCTCGATCGAAAGTTCCCACGGCCATCTCAAGAATGCGATCCGCGATGCTCTGCTGATGCGCGGAACCAGGGACTTTGGCGACCTCGGATCCTATCGCGCCTTCATCGATGAGATCGTCAGCCGCCGCAATGCCGCACATGGCAAGCGCATCGATGCCGAGCGCACGCATCTGCAAGCTCTTCCCGATCGTCGCACCACCGACTTCGAAGAGGTCATCGTCACCGTATCGAGCACCGGCGGCTTCGCCTTGCGCAAGGTCTTCTACACCGTGCCTTCCCGTCTGATTGGCCACCGGCTGCGGGTGCGTCTGTTCGACGATCGCCTCGACGTCTTCATCGGCGGCACGCATCTGCTGACATTACCCCGAGGCCGCGCCCATGCGAGTGGCAAGCACGATCAAGTCGTCAACTATCATCACGTCATTCATTCCCTGCGCAAAAAGCCGATGGCGCTTTTGGGGCTCGTCTATCGCGACAAGCTCTTCCCCAGGCCGGAATATCGCAGGACTTTCGACGCGCTCATCGAGCAACTGCCCGAGCGGCAGGCTTGCAAGATCACCGTGGAACTGCTTGCCTTGGCTCACGATCGCAGTTGCGAGCGTGAACTGGCCGAGGAGCTTGCCAAAACGCTCGACGCCCACAAACTGCCTGATCTGGCGGCTTTGAGAGCGGTCTTCAGCCCGGACCCGGATCAGTTGCCGATCGTTCATGTGCAACTCGCGTCGCTCAATGGTTATGAAGCCCTGATCGGCACGGCCTATGCGGGAGAGGTCGCATGAAGAGCAACATCCACACAGTCGATGAAGCCCGCCTCGGCATCATGCTCAACGAACTGAGGCTGCCGACGATCAAGACGTTCTGGCACCAATTTGCCGAGCAGGCCGATCGGGAAGGATGGCCTGCTGCCCGTTTCCTCTCGGCCATCGCCGAGCATGAATTGGCCGAACGCGCCCATCGCAGGATCGAAAGACACCTCGCCGAGGCCCACCTGCCACCCGGAAAGACGCTCGACAGCTTCGCCTTCGACGCTGTTCCCATGGTCTCCAAGGCCCAGGTCATGGCGATTGCAGCCGGCGATAGCTGGCTCGCCAAAGGCGCCAATATCCTGATGTTCGGTCCGCCCGGCGGCGGAAAGAGCCATCTCGCCGCAGCCGTCGGCCTCGCGCTAATCGAGAACGGCTGGCGCGTGCTCTTCACCCGCACGACCGATCTCGTCCAGAAGCTTCAGGTCGCGCGGAGGGAGCTTCAGCTCGAAGCCGCCATCGCAAAGCTCGACAAGTTCGATCTTCTCATCCTCGACGACCTGGCCTACGTCACCAAGGACCAGGCCGAAACGAGCGTGCTCTTCGAACTCATCTCCGCAAGATATGAGCGGCGTTCCATCATGATCACCGCCAATCAGCCCTTCGGAGAATGGAACCGCGTCTTTCCAGACCCGGCCATGACGCTTGCCGCGGTGGACCGACTTGTCCATCACGCAACAATCTTCGAGATGAATGTCGAAAGCTACCGGCGGCGTTCGGCCATGGAAGCCAAACGCCAGCGCGGCAGACCCGCCTCATTCGCGACAATCAAAAGCTCTTCCCAGCTTGTCGCGGAGCGGCAATCAGAACACGATGAAACTCTTGCCAGCGACAATCAACATGATAACTTCGCTCCAACCGCGACATAAGAATCTCATCCAGATTGTCGCTCGCGTCTCATCCTGATCGTCGCGCTATAGTTCGGCGGGTATGAGCCCAACACGATGGCTCAGGACATGATCGAACTAATGGATGCGGAAGGTGTTGAGCGCTTTCACATCCTGAGCCATGACCTCGGCGGCCCTGCGTCTGTTTCGCTGGCGTATCTGGCGGGCGACCGAGCGATTTCGCTCTCTACGATCGAGACGCCATTCTTCGGACTGGATTACCCCGGCTACGTCGACCCGCGTGTGACGTACTGGCACCTCACATTCCACATGAACATGGACGTGGCTCGGTTCCTGATCGAGGGCCGTGAGGAGCGCTATCTCAAGCATTTCTTCCGCGACTTCGCATACAACCCGACGGCCATGCCCGAAGAAGAGGTGAAGGCCTACGCCGCCCAAATGATGCAGCCGGGCAACCTGCGCTCGAGCCTCAATCTGTATGGCTATATTCCGCAGATGGCCGAACAGACGGCCGAACTCGCGAAGAAGAAGCTCAAGGTCCCGATGCTTGCTTGGGCCGGTCGGTCGTCGTTCGCCGAGCATTGCATCGAAAGCGCCAAGGCAATCGCGGAGTCCGCCAGAGGTGGCGTCATCGAGGAATGCGGACACTGGGTATTCCAGGAGAAGCCCGATTTCATCTCCGCTGAATTGGCCAAGTTCTGGGCCGAGCACCGCTGATACCAGTGCCGTGCTCGCTACTCTGCGGGCACGGCTCCGAACGAAGTGCGGACCGCCCTGCATGCGCGATAAGGAGCGCGTTATTCCCAGCCTGCTGCGGGCGGTGGCGGGTTACGGTCGATGGGGATGGGAACTGCCGAAGATTCCGCTCATAAGTCCGGCGATGGAATAATCGACATCAAGCCGATCCCAATGAGGGTCAGTGGCACGGAATTCCAGCAATAACCGCAGGTTATATCCGACCTTTCGACGGTATGTCTGGCTGGCTGGCAATCGACTATCTGAACAGATGCCGAGCGGTCAGCGGAGATTATCAATCGGAATCGCCTGTGGTTTGGCCGGAGATTTAGCTCGCCTAGAAATTCGTGCTGGCAAAGCGAAGACAACTGTCCCCGTGGCATTTGTACAAGAGTGTATGGACCGAACGTCCAATCGGCTATCACATAGGCGTGAGATCATTTGAATAGTCCTATTAAACGAAGATCACTAATAATCTTATTCCTCGACATGAGAAGGATTCATTAGTGGCCCGCGAGTCTATCAACGATCTGACTGCCTTCACCGAGGTCGCGCGCGAATGCAGCTTCACGCGCGCCGCCGCCAAGATGGGCGTTTCGCAGTCCGCACTGAGTCACACCATTCGACAATTGGAAGCTAGACTCGGTGTCCGCCTCCTGACACGAACCACTCGTGCGGTTTCCTTGACTGCGGCTGGGGAGCGGTTGCTCGACGGGATCGGACCCCATATCGACGAGATAAGCGCTCATATCGAAGCCTTGAGTGCACTCAAGGATAAGCCTGCGGGAACAATCCGCATATCTGCCGCAGACTACGCGATCAGCCATGTCCTCTGGCCGAAGCTCCGAAAATTTCTCCCACAATACCCCGACATCACAGTCGAACTCATCCTCGACAACGGCCTGACGGATATCGTTACCGAGCGTTACGACGCCGGCGTGCGTATGGGCGAGCACCTTGCCAAGGACATGATTTCAGCCCGGATCGGGCCGGACTTCAGCTTGGCCGTTGTCGGGTGCCCCTCGTACTTTGCCGAGCACGGCGTGCCCGCTCACCCTAAGGATCTCGTCGCTCATACCTGTATTAACTTCAGGCTTCCGAGTTCGGGAGGACTTTACGTTTGGGAATTCGAGGAGAAGGGACAGGAAATCAGGATACGAGTTGACGGACAACTTGTGTTCAACAATACGTTCAACGCGCTCGAGGCCACGCTCGACGGGTTCGGACTGTCCTACATCCCGCTCGAGATCGCCAAGCCGTATGTCGAGGACGGGCGATTGCAGCACGTACTCCAAGAATTCTCCCCGCCATGGGACGGCTACTATCTTTATTATCCAAGCCGACGTCAGTCTTCGCCCGCATTCGCGGCCCTGCTCGAAGCTCTAAGACATCGAAGCTAGCCTTTCCTCACTTCGCCCCCGCGGATTGCCCGGTCGAGCCTACTGCGCCGGGCCTTTCGCCGCCACATCACCAGGAACACGTGGGTCAGTATCGCTGGCATTAGGAACACCGAAAGCCAATGCCCAAAAAACGGCGCGACCGACGCGGTGAAATCCCAGAATTCGAAGCTGTAGTTGAATGTCAGCTTTGTCCAAACGCCAAGCGTCTGGTCCGAGGAGCCCTCGCCTACTTTCTGGGCGACGAGATAGCGATGCAGAACGTCGCTTTGGTAGTCCACCAAGACGACGTGTGTTCCGACCGCGACGGGCTCTCCCGCCTTGATCGCTCTAAGGGCTTGAGGTGTGGTGAGCATATGTTCTCGGGTCACACCTCGACGAACCGTTGTATAGTGAACGAGCTGATCCAAGGGCGGGAAGGTAACCGTATTTGCAGCGGCTAAAGCTGTTTTCGACTGACCGAGCCCTTGGCTGTAAAAATACCCACCGCTGAGGACGGCGAAACCAGCGGTTAGCACGAAACCAAAACTACCGTAGTATTTGCGAAACATAGCACAATCCTATTCGCCTATGCCGGTCCTCCCGTCGGCTAAGCTGTGTTTAATGCGGCCTTCTCCGAAGTATCCGGGCCAAGACGCTGCAACGGTAACAGCGCCAATGCGACCCGATTAGTGGCGGGTCACCGTTTGACGTTATGAGAAATTCTCATAAATGGACGTTGGGACGTGCGATGCCACACGGGAGGAAGTCGTGCCCACATCTCGCGATTCAACCAGCGGGGAAGGCGACTGTGGCTCTCGTAAAAGCACTTTTCATTCGATGGTATAACTTGTTGCTATAGGGGACAGCAGCCGCACGCCAATCCTCCGCTCCACGATCTCTATCTAGTCTAGTGCCCGTCCATAAACGGCTGTTTTTCTGCGGTTTTGAAAGGTTGTTTGCCGGCTGACATCGTTTCTTGGGACGCGTGATGGCACAAGACCGCGCAGGTTATGGCCCGAAGAGCGATCTGGCGGCAATGGGGTCATGGGGTATCGGCCGACGCTCGCCGGGCTTGCTCTGAACGCTACCGGATCAGGAGCGTCAGGTCGGCCTGAGGCGGGCGAAGAGGGCGAGATTGTAAGCGACCACCGAGGACCAGACATAAGCCTTAAAGTGGTCGAGGCCGCGCCAGGTGCAGCGCCCCAAGCCATAAGCGCGTTTCAGACAAGAGATGCCGGCCTCGATGCCGGCGCGGAAGTTGCGCAGCCTGCGATAGACCCAGCGGCTTGTGACCATGTCTTCGATGCGGAGGCCGGACTTCTTGTGGAAGGCCATGTCGCGGACGCCGCAGGCTTTGGCTCCGCGCAGATTGGCGCGGCTGGCATAGCCGCCGTCGGCTGCCGACTGACGCGGCGCCTGGCCATAAAAGGCGATGTGGCGTTCCAGCATCGGCAGCAAGCGCTCGCTGTCGGCCGGGTTGCCGGTTTCGACGACGAGGTCGAGGACCAGTCCGCTTCTGCCGGTCGTCAGATTGAGTTTGTGGCCGTAGTCGACGTCGCGGCTGCCCTTGACGATGATGTCGGCATGCGGCTCGAACAGGCTCACCAGCTTCTCGCCGGCCGGGACCGGCTGCCCGGCCAGGACCCGCCGTTCGGTCTGGGCGAGGATCCGTGCGATCAGTGGCCGGTAGTGGCGGAGCTGGGCCTGCCACAGTTCGCCGGCCGGGCCCGCCGTCTGGGGCAACTGTTCGCTCGCCTGCTGCAGATAACTCAAGGTCGTGCGCGTGATCTTGAGCAGTGCGCGGTAGTGCTTCACCCGTTTGGGACGGCCGCGGGTATATTCGATCGCCCGAGCCCGCTTCTTTGCCGCGCGGCGATGGTCGTGCCATGGAATGGCGCTACCCAGTGCCTCGGCCTGCTGCAACAGTCGCACCATCACCCGCACGGCGTCCCATAACAGGCTGCTGTCGCTCGGCTCATGGATCAGTGCCGCGGTGACGGTGCTGTCCACACGCACGACCTTGCCATTTTCCAGCTTCTCCCGCTTGGCGCTCGCCAGCAGCACCCGGTTGATCTCTTCAAAGGTTTGCGCCCGGATCGCGCTGATCGTCTTGTGCAAGACCGACTTCTTCGGGTTCCATCCCCACGGCAGCCGGGCAAAGGCCCGGAACGAGGCGGAGTCTTCGAGATGGAAGGCCAGTTCCTGATAACTCAGCTGGCGATGCTGCTTGAGCAGCGCGCAGCGCAGCACAGCCTCGGCCGGCAGCCCCTCGCGACCGGTCTCCTTGAGACCATGCCGGCGCAGGTCCCGCGTCACCAGCCCGAGCAGATCGCGATGCTCATCCAGCCATTGCGACATCGCCTTCAATTCACGGCCGATCTCGTGCCCGGCAAAAAGATCGAATATACTGGATTGGACGGTGCGTTCTTGGCGCATTGTCGGCTCCGGCGGTTACGGGTTTGTCTTTAGAATCAGTCGCTTGATCTAAAGTATACCTGAAACCGCCGGGCTTTGCCCGCGGCAATATCGCGATTCATACAATAATTTCAGCGGTTTACCGTTTGTGGATGGGCACTAGTCTAGTGCCCGTCCATAAACGCCTGTTTTTCTGGGGTTTTCAAGGTTGCTTGTCCACTGAAGGATGTTTGTTGGGACGGGTGATGGCACAGAACCCTGCAGGTTATGGCGCGAAGCGCGATCTGGTGGCAATGGGGTCATGAGGTATCGGCCACCGCTCGCCGGGTGTGCTCTGAACGCTGCCGGATGAGGGGTGTCAGGTCGGCCTGAGGCGGGCGAAGAGGGCGAGATTGTAAGCGACCACCGAGGACCAGACATAAGCCTTAAAGTGGTCGAGGCCGCGCCAGGTGCAGCGCCCCAAGCCATAAGCGCGTTTCAGACAAGAGATGCCGGCCTCGATGCCGGCGCGGAAGTTGCGCAGCCTGCGATAGACCCAGCGGCTTGTGACCATGTCTTCGATGCGGAGGCCGGACTTCTTGTGGAAGGCCATGTCGCGGACGCCGCAGGCTTTGGCTCCGCGCAGATTGGCGCGGCTGGCATAGCCGCCGTCGGCTGCCGACTGACGCGGCGCCTGGCCATAAAAGGCGATGTGGCGTTCCAGCATCGGCAGCAAGCGCTCGCTGTCGGCCGGGTTGCCGGTTTCGACGACGAGGTCGAGGACCAGTCCGCTTCTGCCGGTCGTCAGATTGAGTTTGTGGCCGTAGTCGACGTCGCGGCTGCCCTTGACGATGATGTCGGCATGCGGCTCGAACAGGCTCACCAGCTTCTCGCCGGCCGGGACCGGCTGCCCGGCCAGGACCCGCCGTTCGGTCTGGGCGAGGATCCGTGCGATCAGTGGCCGGTAGTGGCGGAGCTGGGCCTGCCACAGTTCGCCGGCCGGGCCCGCCGTCTGGGGCAACTGTTCGCTCGCCTGCTGCAGATAACTCAAGGTCGTGCGCGTGATCTTGAGCAGTGCGCGGTAGTGCTTCACCCGTTTGGGACGGCCGCGGGTATATTCGATCGCCCGAGCCCGCTTCTTTGCCGCGCGGCGATGGTCGTGCCATGGAATGGCGCTACCCAGTGCCTCGGCCTGCTGCAACAGTCGCACCATCACCCGCACGGCGTCCCATAACAGGCTGCTGTCGCTCGGCTCATGGATCAGTGCCGCGGTGACGGTGCTGTCCACACGCACGACCTTGCCATTTTCCAGCTTCTCCCGCTTGGCGCTCGCCAGCAGCACCCGGTTGATCTCTTCAAAGGTTTGCGCCCGGATCGCGCTGATCGTCTTGTGCAAGACCGACTTCTTCGGGTTCCATCCCCACGGCAGCCGGGCAAAGGCCCGGAACGAGGCGGAGTCTTCGAGATGGAAGGCCAGTTCCTGATAACTCAGCTGGCGATGCTGCTTGAGCAGCGCGCAGCGCAGCACAGCCTCGGCCGGCAGCCCCTCGCGACCGGTCTCCTTGAGACCATGCCGGCGCAGGTCCCGCGTCACCAGCCCGAGCAGATCGCGATGCTCATCCAGCCATTGCGACATCGCCTTCAATTCACGGCCGATCTCGTGCCCGGCAAAAAGATCGAATATACTGGATTGGACGGTGCGTTCTTGGCGCATTGTCGGCTCCGGCGGTTACGGGTTTGTCTTTAGAATCAGTCGCTTGATCTAAAGTATACCTGAAACCGCCGGGCTTTGCCCGCGGAGATATCGCGATTCCTACAATAATTTCAGCAGTTTACCGTTTATGGACGGGCACTAGTCTAGACTGCGGCGACGGTCTGACTCTGGGAGGATACTGATGATTCCGTTCGAACTATTCGCTGTCCGCTATGCTTACAACGGCCCCAGGTCGCGGAACCAAAACGAACTCGGCGGCAAGGTGAACGAGCCCCACTCCGCACTTGATTACTATTTCTGGATAGCGAGGCGTTCCGATCGAGTGTTCATGATTGACACCGGCATGTCAGAGGAGACGGCACTCCGTCGCGGCGAAACATACTACCGCGTACCAGCCGACACGTTGGAGTTGCTGGGTCTCGACGCGTCAAAGGTCGAGGACATCATTCTTACCCACGTCCATTACGACCATGCGGGTATGCTGGATCGATATCCGCGTGCACAGTTCCATGTCCAGGACACTGAAATGTCCTACGCAACGGGGCGCTGTATGTGTTCGAACCTACTCCGCAGAGGATATGAAGTCGATGACGTGACCCATCTTATTCGGTGCGTTTACGGCAACAAAGTCACGTTTCACAACGAAACCGTCGAGATAGCGGACGGCCTCTCGGTGCACAAAGTGGGAGGGCATACAGGCGGCCTTCAAGTTGTTCGGGTTTGGACCCAGCGTGGATGGGTCGTATTAGCGTCCGATGCTTCGCACCTTTACTGCAATATGGTGAAGGGCACCGTCTTCCCGTCCATCTATCGAGTCGACGAAATGATGGAAGCCTATCGCATCTTAAACCGGTTGTCGGGAGGTTCTTGGGATCGCGTTATACCCGGGCATGACCCTCTGGTGATGGAGCTATATCCCGCGCCAAGCACCGAACTAAAGGGCATTGTCGCCCGCCTGGATACAGAACCCCTCGCCCCGCTTCCATCCTTTTAACTTGCGTCGGATTGCGTCCCACTCTGGTCTAGCCCTTGTATCGAGATGTTGATCGACGTGGAATAAGTGTCGGTGTGGCAATTCGCACCTCAAAATCGCCATCGCTCCCAGGGGAATTCAGAAGTTCGATTGCGGCCATGGCGATCTGGTCAAAGGGCACCCTCACCGTCGTTAGTGGTGTCGGAAGATGCCGCACAACTGGAATGTCGTTGTACCCTACAACGGAAATATCATCTGGTGCATTGATACCGAGGGACGATAGCTTTGAAATCGCACCAATGGCGATATTGTCGTTAACCGCGAATATCGCCGTTGGCCGTTGCTTGAGCCCCGCGAGCAGCGAAGCGGCCCGAGCGCCCGCCTCCAGATCAAAATCCGTTTCTATGACCCAGTCCTCGTTAACAGGTACGAGAGCTTCGTTCAGTGCTCGCCGAAAGCCGACCTGACGTGCGACTGCGCTGGAGGCAAAAGGCCGCTGTTGGTTTCCACGCAGAACTGAGCCGGTTAGGCGCATAATTTCCATTGAGAATTGAGCCATGTGAACCTTCCCCCCAACGCGGTGAGCGACGGGGGCCACGGAGTGATCCACATGGGACTTTTAAACATCATCCGTCGGATGGCGCTGCGCGAGAAGCAGTCGATCCGCGAGATCAGCCGGCGCACTGGGCTGTCACGCAACACGATCGCGAAGTATTTGAGCGCTGGTACGATCGAGCCGACGTTCACGGTACCGGAACGTCCGAGCAAGCTCGATCCTTTTGCCGACAAACTTGCTGGCTGGCTGAAGACCGAGGCCGGGAGGTCGCGCAAGCAGCGCCGAACGCTGAAGCAGCTTCATGCGGATCTGGTGGTTCTCGGCTTTACCGGCTCCTATGGTCGGGTCGCCGCGTTCGCCCGCGACTGGCGGGCTGAGCAGCTGACAGCGGGCCGCGGCATATTCGTTCCGCTGTCTTTCCGCCCAGGCGAGGCATTCCAGTTCGATTGGAGTGAGGACTATGCCGTGATCGGCGGCGAGCGCACGAAGCTTCAGGTCGCACATATCAAGTTGTCGCACAGTCGGGCCTTTCTGGTCAGGGCCTACCTGCTGCAAACGCACGAGATGCTCTTCGACGCCCACTGGCACGGCTTCCGTGTGTTCGGCGGCGTACCTGGTCGCGGCATCTACGATAACATGAAGACGGCGGTCGATCGTGTCGGTCGCGGCAAAGAGCGGCAGGTCAACATCCGTTTCCTCGCGATGACGAACCACTACGTCTTTGCGCCAGAGTTCTGCAATCCCTCTGCCGGCTGGGAGAAGGGGCAGGTCGAGAAGAACGTCCAGGATGCTCGCCCACGACTGTGGCAACAGATGCCTGACTTCCCGGATTTGGCGGTATTGAATGCTTGGCTGGAACAGCATTGCCAGGACCTGTGGCGGGAGACGGCGCATGGCACCTTGCCCGGCACAATCGCAGATGTTTGGGCTGATGAGCGGGCAGCATTAATGGCACTGCCACCCGCATTTGACGGCTTCGTTGAGCAGAGCAAGCGCGTCTCACCGACATGCCTGATCACCTTCGAGCGCAATCGTTACAGTGTGCCAGCATCGTTTGCGAACCGGCCTGTCAGCCTGCGCATTTATCCCGAGAGACTGGTCGTTGCGGCCGAGGGCAATATCCTATGCGAGCATGAGCGGGTCATTGAGCGGAGCCACGATAAGCCGCCACGAACGATTTACGACTGGCGACATTACCTTGCCGTCATCCAGCGCAAACCCGGTGCCTTGCGCAATGGTGCGCCCTTCCTGGAATTGCCGCTGGCCTTCAGACAGTTGCAAGATCAGATGCTTCGCCGCCCCGGCGGTGATCGTGAGATGGCCGACATCCTCGCTCTGGTGCTTCATCACGACGAACAGGTCGTCGTCAGGGCCGTGGAACTGGCTCTGGATCAAGGCGTGGCGACCAAAACGCATGTGTTGAACCTGCTGCATCGGCTGATTGATGGCAAGACGACCGACGGTCCCGACATCGATACGCCACAGGCACTGACCCTGCTGCGCGAACCCAAGGCCAATGTAGAACGCTACGATGGCTTGCGGGTCCGGATCGTAGGAGGTCGTCATGCGTCATGACCCCGCAAGTGCTGCCGTCGTCATCATGCTGCGTAGCCTGAAGATGTATGGCATGGCCCAGGCCGTCACGGACCTGATCGAGCAAGGTGCTCCCGCCTTCGATGCGGCCGTGCCAATCTTGTCCCAGTTGCTGAAAGCCGAGATGGCCGAGCGTGAGGTCCGCTCGATTGCCTATCACATGAAGGCTGCTCGCTTCCCAGCCTACAAAGACATCTCCGGATACGACTTCGCCGCCAGCGAGATCAACGAGGCCACCGTGCGCCAACTGCACCGATGCGAGTTCATGGATGGGGCGCAGAACGTTGTCCTTATCGGTGGCCCTGGCACTGGAAAAACGCATGTCGCGACCGCTCTTGGAATCCAAGCCATCGAGCATCATCGCCGAAAGGTCCGCTTCTTCTCGACCATCGAACTGGTCAATGCTCTCGAGCAGGAGAAGGCTAAAGGCAAGGCGGGCCAGATCGCGGAGACCTTGGTCCGCCTCGATCTGCTCATCCTGGACGAGTTGGGATACCTGCCGTTCAGCGCCTCAGGCGGAGCACTACTCTTCCACCTGTTAAGCAAGCTCTACGAGCGGACCAGCGTCGTGATTACCACCAACCTCAGCTTCAGCGAGTGGGCAACCGTCTTCGGCGACGCCAAGATGACGACCGCTCTGCTCGATCGTTTGACCCACCGTTGCCATATCCTGGAAACCGGTAACGACAGCTTCCGCTTCAAAGCCAGCTCGGCTGCCGCAGCACAGAAGAAAGGAGAAAAAGCCAATCCCTTGACCAAATCCTGATCAGAAAACCATACTTAGAGGTGGCTCACTTCTTGGTGGAAAAACCGGCTCAGTTCCGCGTGGAAACCAACACATGACTGTCCGGATGACGCTTCACCCGGAAACCCTGGATACCGTCGTAGCAACCAACCTGCACGCAGACATTCTGTCAGATCTGGCGGGCGCGCTCGCCGGAAGCCTTGGCGTAGCCCCGACGGCGAATATCGACCCCGAACGACGCTTTCCTTCGATGTTCGAACCCATCCACGGATCGGCATTCGACATTACGGGCAAAGGCATCGCCAATCCCGTCGCGGCCTTTTGGACAGCATGTCAAATGCTCGACCACCTCGGTGAAACGGATGCCTCAATCCGCTTGATGAAGGCGATCGAAACCGTGTGTTCGGCAGGAATTTCCACGCCCGACGTCGGCGGTACCGCGACAACGCGGGAAGTTACCGACGCGGTGATCAACGCAATCTTTGGATCCAACACCTGATCGTTGGAACGTATGGAGCAGTAAAATGAAAGTTGGCGTTTTTGGACTGGGATCGATGGGGTACGGAATGGCTTCCTCCCTCGTTCGCGCTGGTCATGAGGTCTTCGGCGCGGACGTGAACCATGAGGCGGTGAAGCGACTTCACGCCAATGGCGGCTCGACGACCGAGCTTGGGGCTGCAGCTCGCGAACTCGATGCTGTCGTGGTCGTGGTCCTGAACTCCGCGCAAACCGAGGAAGTGCTCTTCGGTAAGGACGGGATCGTTTCGAAGCTATCCCCAGGTGCAGTGGTCACCATGTGCGTAACGGTCGCTCCCGAGTATGCGCGCAAGGCCGCAGAACGCTGTTCTGCCTTGGGCATCCATTTCCTGGACGCTCCGATCTCCGGTGGATCGGTAAAGGCCGCCAACGGCAAGCTTTCAATAATGGCTTCCGGCACACCCGAGGCGTTCTCTCGCGCCCGGCCGGCCCTGGACGCCATGGCTGAGAAGGTTTTTGAACTTGGCGACGCCGCCGGCGCTGGCTCGGCAATCAAGGCCGTTAACCAGATGCTTGCCGGGACACATATCGCGGCAATGGCTGAGGCCATTACCTTCGGCATTACCCAGGGCATCGATCCCGAGACCTTCCTCAAGGTTATCCCTCAGTGCGCCGGGACGAGCTGGATGCTCGAAAATCGCGCACCGCACGTGGCTGCAGGTGACTACACGCCTCATTCAGCCATCGACATCTGGCCCAAGGACCTCGGAATTGTGCTCGACGTGGCTCGCGCCTCGAAATTCTCCGCACCTCTTACGGCAGCAGCCCTACAGCAGTTCGTCGCGGCCTCCGGAATGGGCCTCGGCCGCGAAGACGACGCTGCGGTAGCAAAGATTTACGCACGAAACGCAGGGATCGAACTGCCTGGCGTTAAGTCCGGATCGTGATCCAAATCCGGTAGGAATAGACAAATGGCAACGTTCTTTGGCGCAATCGCCGACGACTTCACCGGTGCAACTGATTTGGCTGGGCTGCTCGCTAGATCGGGCGTCCCCGTCTCCCTGCGTATGGGAGTTCCGACGGAGCCGCCGCAGAATACAGCACCGTTGGAAATTATCGCTCTAAAGTGCCGAACAAGCCCGGTGCAAGAAGCCGTTCAGGAAACCCAAGCGGCTCTCGAATGGCTGAAAGCCGCGGGTGCTCAGCGGTTCTTCTGGAAGTATTGCTCCACCTTCGATTCCACGGCCAAGGGCAATATCGGTCCTGTAGCAGAGAACCTGATGGCGACACTCGGCGTCAATCAGACCATCTATTGCCCGGCCTTCCCAGAGAACGGCCGCGCGATCTTCATGGGCAATCTCTTTGTCGGTGAACAACCGCTGTCAGAGAGCCCGATGAAGGATCATCCGCTCACGCCGATGCGAGACTCCAATCTCACGCGTCTGCTCGCTCCCCAGGTCACAAAGCCGGTCGGACTTGCCAACCGGCTGACTGTTGCAAAAGGCGCTGCAGCGCTTGGAGAACGGTTGGCCGAGCTAGCCGCGAACGGCGTCGCCCATGTCGTGGTCGATGCTGTCGCCAACGACGACCTCGACGTCATTGCGGAAGCCTGCCAGGACATGACACTCCTGACTGGCGGCAGCGCCGTGGCGATGCCCCTACCCGAGCTATGGGCAAACCAAGGACTTCTCGAGAAATCGACGCCTTCAGATGTCCCCTCGTACGATCCCGGCCCAGCCATCGTTCTGTCCGGCAGTTGCTCGTCGATGACGAATAAACAGGTAGCCGATTTTCTGGAAAAGGGCGGACCAAGCTTCAGACTTGATCCCTTGGAGATCGCCGAGACAGGAAACGATAAGGTACTCAACTGGCTGGCTTCACAAGACTCATCGGCCACTCCCCTAATCTACGCAACGGCCGCGCCCGACGCCGTGCGCGCGGCGCAGGATCGTCTCGGCGTTGAGCGGGCCGGGTCCCTGATTGAAGACACGTTGGCTGCCTGTGCGCAGGAAGCCCGAGACAGCGGTTACCGCCGCTTTGTCGTCGCGGGCGGGGAAACTTCGGGAGCTGTGACGAAGGCACTGGGCGTCACCCGCCTCAACATCGGAGCCGAGATCGCCCCGGGCGTCCCATGGTGTTTTGCGTCCTCGCACAACGCAAGGATCGCAATCACGCTCAAGTCGGGCAATTTTGGCAACGAGCAATTCTTCTCGAAGGCCTTTGAGGTTCTCGAGCCATGAGCGATGAAGCACGCTTGCGTGAACAGATCTGCGACCTCGCGAAGTCCCTGTTCGACCGCGGCCTGACGCACGGGTCGACAGGCAACGTTTCCGCCCGGACCTCCGACGGCGGCCTGCTGGTGTCCCCGACAGGGACGAGCTTCGGCCGCCTTGACCCTTCGCGGTTGAGCCGGTTCGACAGCGAGGGCCGGCATGTCAGCGGTGACAAGCCGACCAAAGAGATGCCTCTCCATAGCGCGTTCTATGACACCAGGAGTCAGGCCGGTGCTGTCGTTCACCTGCACTCGTGCCACGCGGTTGCCTGGTCAATGATGCCGGATGTCAACGAGGACGACTTTCTTCCTCCGTTAACTCCGTACGCAATCATGCAGCTCGGCCGCGTGAAGCTCCTGCCCTTCTTCCGGCCAGGCGATCCGGCGATGGGTGAAGCAGTCCGCGGGCTGGCCGGCAAGCGAACTGCGGTGATGCTGGCTAACCATGGGCCCGTAGTGGCGGGAAAAGACGTGGAGGCCGCGTGTAACGCCATCGAAGAGCTGGAGGCAACAGCCCGCCTCGCCATGCTGACATGCGGATGCCGTCCGCGCCAACTCAAGGCGGAAGAGATTCTAGACGTCGTAACGACCTTCAACGTGGAGTGGGAAGCGTGAAATTCTCAGCTAACTTAGGCTTCCTTTGGAACGACCGTCCCCTGCCCGCAGCCATCAAGGCTGCGAAGGAGGCAGGCTTCGATGCAGTAGAGTGCCACTGGCCTTACGCCGTCCCCGCTTCGGAAACAAAAGCGGCGTTGGACGAAACGGGCCTCAAGATGCTCGGTTTGAATACCGTCCGTGGTAACGTCACGATTGGCGAGAACGGTTTGTCCGCGCTTCCCGGAAGAGAAGAGGAAGCGCGCGCGGCGATCGACCAAGCTATTCAGTACGCGACCGAGATTTCGGCTGGAGCAATCCACGTAATGGCAGGCAACTCGAGCGGCCCGCGAGCACGCAAGGCCTTCATCGAGAACCTTGTGAATGCATGCGACAATGCCGGATCGGACATTACGATCTTGATCGAGCCCCTCAATCACTACAACGCGCCAGGGTATTTCCTAAGCACCGTGGAACAGGCCGCTGATATCATCCGCGAGGTGGCAAAACCGAACCTCAAACTGATGTTCGACTTCTACCACGTCCAGATCATGGGTGGCGACGTCACGCGTCGCTTCGAAGCTGCATTGCCTCATATCGGCCACGTACAGATCGCCTCGGTTCCGGACCGCGGGAGCCCTGACCACGGTGAGCTGGACTACTCGTTCACGCTTCGACGCGTGCGCGAACTCGGCTGGGCACAGCCGATCGGTGCCGAGTATTTGCCCGCGAACGGTGCGGTTCCCGACCTGGCCTGGCTTGCATCATTCAAAGACTGAAAACGGAATTCCAGGAGAGGAGAAATCCATGAGTAACAAACCGGTCATCGGCTTCATCGGCGTCGGCATGATGGGCCACGGGATGGCGAAGAACATTCGGAGCAAGGGCTACGAGCTTTGGTTCCTGGACCAGCGCCCGATGCCCACCCTCCTTGAGATCGGTGCGAAAAGCGCTGCGAGCCCCAAGGACATGGCAGAGAAGTGCGACATTATTCACATCTGCCTCCAGAATTCGGGACAGGTCGAGAAGGTCGTCAAAGGCAGCGACGGCATCATTGCGGGCGCGCGTCCCGGTCTGATCGTGATCGACACTTCTACGTCGGACCCCTCGTCCACCCTCCTGCTTGCACAGGAAATGGAAGTAGCGGGGGCGACGCTGATCGACGCCTCACTAGGGCGAACGCCTAAGGAGGCCGAGGAAGGCACTCTTGATGCCATGGTCGCTGGCGACGACGAGGTCTTCGAGCGTGTGAAGCCTGTGATCGAATGCTGGGCCGGCCGCGTCATCCGGGTGGGTGCTGTTGGAAACGGACACAAAATGAAATTGCTGATGAACTTCATCGGCATGAGCTACGGCGCACTGTACGCCGAAGCCGTTGTACTTGGTGCAAAGATCGGCATTACGCCCCAGGCAATACGCGACGTCATTACAGGAAGCAGAATGGACAGTGGGTTCTTCGGCACGTTCATGAAGTACGTGGTGGAGCGCGACCGTGACGCCCACAAGTTCATGATCTCCTACGCAGCCAAGGACCTGCGCTACGTCAACAACATGGCGGCCGATTCCAAGGTGACAAGCATTATGGCTTCGGCAGCGGTCCAGTACTACACACACGCCGAGGCGATCGGGCACGGTAATGACTTCGTGCCGATGCTGAGCGATCTGGTCGGCAAGCTCAATGGTGTCGATATGGAAGACGAGGTTCGCAAGGGAACCCGCTGAGGCGGGTTCGGTGCGAGAACGACCGGCTCAAATCTCAATTCTAGGGTACGCCTCAAGGCTCGGCCCTGTCTTAATCTGTAGTTTTGCGAGTGGAAAGCGCTCAGCTATGGCTTCCTGCAATTGGAGAAAAAGCTCGATTGATGCGTCATAGACCCGCACTGAACTCTTGAGCAGGCCAGGGCGCTCAGCAACCTTTGCATCTCGTTCAACTTTACAGCCGAGTTTCTCATCTTCGTAGATCTCTGAAATACGGCTATTTATCGCGTAAACGTGGCTTCGGAGCCTAATGAAATACGGTAGAATCTCGCTGGGTATCCGAACTGTATCCGACATCGCCCTTACCATTTCGGTAGTTCGGTCGCCTTGAAGAGCATAGGCCTTTTTATCGTGCCTAGGCGTCGACGCGGTGTCCAGTCGCTCGCTCACCGTCTGAAGTGCTGCGTGCGCCAACATGTGCGTGGCGCGTGTGAACTCGTTCAAGTCGTTGGCCGCGGCAACTTGCTGACTTTGTTGCTGATCAGCTGCCACGGCAAAGCCGGCCACAATCGCAGCTATTGCGCCAACAGCCTGGACCCAGCCTGACAACTCCGCTTTGTAGTACCATTCGAGCGCACGACCCAAAAGCACTGCAATGACCATAATGCCGATGAAGGCCCCCACGGCAAAGGAATAGGTTTTGAAACAACTTGGTTTAGAAGACATTTGTCCCTCGTTGTAGAGCAGTGTCACAAGGTTAAACGTCACCAGGCTTGCCCGAAGCCGATGAGCTAGGCTCGTCGAATAATTGACACGGCGACGAGAGTTGAGAGAGAAACCAGACCCGCCGACGCCACGAATATTGCCGGCAGCCCAGCAGCATCGCCAACCAGACCTAGTGCTGGGCCGCTGACTGCAAGCGCGACGTCGAGGCACGCCGAGTATAGCCCCATTGCCATTCCGCGGCTTTCAGGCGGAGCGGCTCGTACGACCGCTATGCCGAACCCCGGGAAGACCAGCGAATAGCCGAAGCCGACCAACGCAGCCCCCGCTAGCGCGATCGTCGAATAACTCGCCAAGCCCATGGTCAGCAAGCCAACTGCTTCCACGATCGCGAAAACCAGCGCTGTTATGGGTCCGCCGAGCCGATCGGGGACGTGACCAAGCAGAATCCGACTTGCGACCAACGCCGTGGCGAAACAGGTCACGGCCAGCCATCCGTCGGCCCACTGGCGATGAAGGAACAAGAGGCTGGAAAATGCCAAGATACTTCCGTAGCCGAGGCTAGCGAAGGCGGAACCAAGCCCGGGGAGCCAAACCGCCTTGATGACGCTGAGCCTCGATGCGGAGGCCGTCGACCGACCTGGTACGGGTGCAAGGGGTGCCACCAGCAATGCCATTACCAGCGGCAGTAGGATCGTCGCAGCGGCGATCGCCGCAAATCCCTCTAGGGCAAATAGGGCGCTGCCGACGGGCGCTCCCGCGGCCAAGGCTCCGAACATCGCAGTACCGATCCAAGCTATTACTTTCCCGGAGTGCTGAGGACCCACTGTGGCCAGTCCCCACGCCACCGATCCTGTGATGATCAGGCTTTCGCCTGCTCCGAGGACCCCTCGCCCCGCTACAAGGATCGACGCGGACAACGTGGGATTTCCAACCGCCAGCAACGATACAAAGTAGAACGCGCCCGCGATCGCGGCCAGAGCAAGCCCGACGGTCACCGCCTTCTTGGGGCCTTTGCGGTCGGCAAAATCACCAGCCCACAGCCTGGTTATCAGGGAGGAAAAGAACTGGCTGCCGGTAATCAGACCAATGACGAATGTGCCAAATCCGAGGTCTCTGCTCACGTGAATTGGCAGGACAGGCATCCCCATGCCTGCGATTAGAAATCCGACAAAAACAACCGCCATCTTGGGAGCAAGCGTGACGAAGACATTTACGCGAACTCTCAAGGTTCGGCTCCAAACAATCTAGGTGGTTGGTGAGTGAAAGAACCTCCTCGAGGCCAGCGATTAGCCGCCGATGGCGCGAAGCCTTATGACGACATCGACGTTCGCGATTTCGAAGCCGTCTGGAGGCACGGGGATATTGCAGAGGGATATGTTGTCGCTGTCGATGTCGTGGATCTCACCTTTGCCTTCGACGTAGAAGTGGTGATGGTCAGCGGCGTTGGTATCGAACCAGGTGCGTGTACCCTCCACCGCAAGAACCCGGATCAATCCAGCATCAGTGAAATCGTTCAGCGCATTGTAGACTGTGGCTACCGACAGGGTGACGCCACCCGCAACAGCCTCTGCGTGAAGGTCTTCCACAGTCACATGGCGATGTCCGTTCGCGAAAAGAAGCCTATACAGCGCGATCCGCTGTTCAGTCGGCCGCAAACCCGCGTCTCGCAGGTCTTTGGCTATCGATGATCTGCGTTCCATTATTATCTTCCAGAATCCACTCGGGAATCTTTCTAACAGAAATTCCGACCGCGAAACCTGGAACGAGGTGCCTCGACGACGCCCGGTATAACATAAAGCTATAGGTGAAGCCGCGTTTGCTCAGGTTCAGCACCCGCGCCTCATTGCTGCCGCACGTGCCACCCGAAGCGTTGAGTATATCGTCGCCACCATCAATGGGGCCAATATTCACTTATAGGCTGAGATTATATCCTCGATCGCCGCGGGGTTTGCCCAACTACCTAGGTTTCGTATGAAGACATGGATTCTCGTGCCAGCCATCCAGGCTGCACGGGATCGGTTGCAGTGGAGGCTGCACCCGTCTGGGCAAATTGGAGGAGATCAATGAGCCAGAATGAATCCAAGCGGCGGCTTGGTGCCGGTGCGATCGGCAATTTCGGGGAAATCTACGATTTCGCGGTATTCGGATTTTCCGTCCCCATTCTATCGCAGCACTTCTTCCCGAAAAGCGACCCTACTGCAGCCTTGTTGAGCACTTTCGCAGTGTATGCAGTCGCGTTTTTTGCTCGCCCAGTTGGCGGTCTGGTGTTCGGTTACCTAGCTGACCGCATCGGTCGCGTGAAGGTGCTCGCCATCACAATTTGGCTCATGGCGGCGGGCACCGCGGTAATCGGCTTGTTGCCGACATACGCTTCGGTCGGCGTCTTAGCGCCGGCACTCCTGGTCCTTTGCCGACTAGCTCAGGGGTTCGCACTCGGTGGAGAGACGACGGGGAGCACTAGCTACATCCTGGAGTCGGCTCCTGACAACCGCCGTGGATGGTGGGTCGGCATCGTTTGGTTCTTCGCGCATATCCCGAATGCCCTCGTCGCCTTGATGCTGGCCGGTCTTCAGTTCGTGGCGGGCGAGGATATGTATGGTGATTGGCTTTGGCGTATTCCCTTTATCATGGGCGGTCTGATCGGTGTGATCGGCTTCTGGTTGCGCCGTAGCCTGGACGATCCAGAGGAATACAAGGCAGCCCGCCGCGAGAAGAAGGACACGAACACCTTCCGCTCGATGGCCCGTACCGGCGGATACAAGCCGATTCTCTACGTCTTGATGGTTCAACCCGTACAAACCGTGGGGTCCTACCTTCTCCTCGGGTTCATGTATTCATTCCTGGTCAAGGAAGCTCACTTACACCCGACTGATGCCCTGATGACAAATGCGGCAGCGATCTTGGTGCTTTCGGCCATGATTCCAGCTTCAGGCCGCCTGAGCGATCGGATCGGACGCAAGAAGGTTTTCACGCTTGGAGCCCTATGGATTCTCATGGCCGCCTACCCCGCGGTCATGCTGGCTTCGACGGGCAATCTCGCAAACGCGTTCATCGGTCAGTTGCTGCTGGCTATCGGTATTGGGATCTACAACGGTGCAGCCTTTCCAGCGGCAGCCGAGTTTTTCCCGACCTCCTACCGTGCGACTGGCCATGCGATCGCCTACCAGCTGGCTGTCGCCATCTTCGGCGGCACCACGCCATTGATCGCCACCTGGTTGGTCAGCAGCACTGGCTCGGCGCTCGCACCCGGTCTTTACGTGACCGCAATCGCACTCGTCGGGTTGGTGCTAGTGCAGTTCGTTCCTGAAACTAAGGGCATTCGCCTCCGCACTGCTGCTGCATCAGAAGACGAGGCGTCGGGTCTCGTGCCGGCGGCCTCGCGATGACGGTCTAAAGGCGTCCCAGCGGACGCCGCGGCAATTCTCTTGCGGGCGACGATACTGTCGCCCGCAAGACCTTTCACTAACTGGGTGGAAGGTTTGGGTCCATGAAGTGCCGTTCTGAAGTGGCGGAACTGACCGGCTCCGATCGAGATTCGATACCTAGCAATGCGACCGACCCATTGCTCGCCTCGGGACGACTCCCTTGCGATCAGTCGCCGCGCGATCAGTTCGCACTTCTCATCTTCGATTGATGAAAATCTCTCATTATAACAAGCGAAACTCCGGGTCTAATCCGAGCAACCGACGTCCATTACATCTCACTGGGTCACCGGAGGCAGTCACCCGCCCCCGGTTCCCACAGAACGTAGCGTGCGGATTTCCCGCACTACGCTCTTCGGCAGCTTCACAGCACCGCGAGTGCTTGCAGCTTCCCGTAAGGAAGCCGCAGCTTGGGTCGCAGCAGCGGGTTCCGTTCTTTGATCTGGTTGAAAGTGTCCCATGTGAGGCGGCCACCATCTCGGCTGCGGCTGCGTAACATTCGGCACCAGTACCGTTCCGTGGCCCGATACACCTTGAGCAGCGACCGAAGGTTTCCGGCGATGCCATAATAGGCGTAGTGGCCACGAAGAGCAGCGTTGATTTCGCTGACCTGGTCCCTGATGACGTAATGTCGAACTTGCCGCATCAGCTCCTGCAGAGACGAGAGACTACGTCGAAGCCGAGACTTCTCCGTGCGCATCCCGACCTTGAAGTTACCCTTTTGGTTCCGCGAGCAGTACAGCGTCATGCCCAGAAAGTAGATCGTCTCCGGGCGATTTCTGCCGCGTTTGCTCGCATCTCTCTGAGCAAACCGACCAAACTCGACCAACTTGGTCTTGCTCGGCTCAAGAGTGAGGCCAAACTTCCCCAAACGATGACGGAGAGCGTCCTCGACGCGGAGCGCATCCGATTGATGTTGGAAACAGATCACGAAGTCGTCGATATAACGCACCAGCCGGGCTTCGCCCTTGAGCTGGACCTTCACCACGCGCTCGAACCAGAGGTCGAGCACATAATGGAGATAAACGTTGCTCAGCAAAACGCTGATCGACCCTCCTTGAGGAGTTCCTTCATCACTCGGGTGGACAGCCCCGTCCTCAAGGACGCCTGCTTTCAGCCAGCGCCTGATCAAGCTGATCACGCGCGGATCCCCGACTCGATGCTCGACAAACCGGAGCAGCCACTCATGCGACAGACTCCCAAAATAGTCCTTCAAGTCCGCCTCCAGCACCCAGCTCGTCCGGCCGCCGCAGATTGCCTCGTTGAGGGTCGACAGGGCATGATGAGCGCTAAGATGCGGCCTGCCGCCGAACGAGCAGGGCAAGAAGTCCTGCTCGTAGATCGCCGACAGCACCGCAGCTGTGCTGCGCTGAAGCGCCCGGTCCGAAACAGTTGGCACCCCGAGCGGGCGCTTCTCCGTCTTGCCGGGCTTGGGGATGTAAACGCGCCGCACTGCCGGCGCGCGATATCCCTGGCGGTGAATGGATTGGAGCATCGGCTCTATCCATTCTCCAAAGCTCTCCTTCGCCGCCTTCACCGTCTGACCATCCACCCCGGCGGCCGAGCGCTGCGGAATCCTCAACAGATTCCTCTGCACCCGTTCGCGCGTGATGTGATGGGCAAGCGACGTAAAGCGGAGTTTCGGCTCACACCGAGCTTTCGCTGCTATATGTTCAAGTCCCGTTTCCATGGTCAGCTGATCTTCCCTTTGCATGAAAGGCCGTGTCTCCCGTTGAATGGAGCCCATGTTGCCCAAAAACATTTCAACTACCGCTGACCGCTTCCCCATGTGGCCGGCTCTCCCGACCTCGGAGTACTATCAGTCAGTCTGACTTCCACCCGGTCATCAGCCCCTTCTCGCCTCATCGGCTTGGCAGGTCCTACAAGCTTGCGCTTGAACCGGTTGGATCTCCCTTGTTCACGTCAAATCCTTCGATTGCATGCTGGCGGTACGAACCCCGGGAGCACCTTGGACCACTCGCAAAGACGCGGCCTGCGATTCCGCCTTCCCCTTTGAGAGACAGGGTCGGCTACTCCGATCACGTTCGATTTCGGGGCTATCTATCCGTTCACGTATGTTCCGGCCTACAATCTCCTTGTCTACGCTTCGCAGCGGCCGTTACCGGACACCACGCAAGACTCAGTACACGGCTGCTCGCTAGGCTTTGCCGTGGCCGTCATCTCAGACGGCTGAATTCAACGCGCTTGCAAGGCGCAACTCCCGTTAAACCAAACTGGAGATCGAGATGAGCACCCCAAACGAAACCGTCAATCACGAAGAGCTAGACGAAGGTCGCCGCACCCTGCTGAAGCTGGCCGGTGTTGGAGTCGCAGCGCTCGGCGTCGCATCGGTTGCTGGTGCACCGGTGTTCGCCCAAGGTGAAGCTGAATGGGACAAGGTCTTCCCAAAGAGCGAAAAGGTTGACCACGAGAAGGTTAGCTTCAAGAACCGCTACGGCATCACCTTGTCGGCTGATCTCTATCTCCCCAATAACCGTCCCGACAGCCAACTTGCCGCAATCGTTGTAAGCGGCCCCTTCGGAGCCGTGAAGGAACAGTCTTCAGGCCTGTACGCACAGACTATGGCTGAGCGCGGTTTCGTGACGCTTGCTTTCGACCCCTCTTACACCGGAGAAAGCAGCGGTGAGCCGCGGAACGTTGCCTCTCCTGACATCAACACCGAAGACTTCAGCGCCGCCGTGGACTTCATCGGTCTTCGCCCGGAAGTCGATCGCGAGCGTATCGGCGTGATCGGCGTCTGCGGTTGGGGCGGAATGGCATTGAATGCCGTAGCCATCGACAAGCGCGTCAAGGCCGTGGTGGCCAGCACCATGTACAATATGACCCGCGTGATGTCCAAGGGCTACAACGACAGCGTGACGCTTGAACAGCGCACCAAGGCGCTGGAGCAGCTTAGCCTGCAGCGTTGGGCGGATGCCGAGAAAGGCGCACCTGCTTATCAGCCACCATACAACGTGCTGAAAGGTGGCGAAGCCCAGTTCTTGATCGACTACCATGATTACTACAGCACACCGCGCGGATATCATAAGCGCGCTGTGAACTCGGGCAACGCTTGGACGCAGACCACGCCACTGTCTTTCATGAACATGCCGATCCTGACCTATATCGCGGAGATTTCCCCGCGCCCAGTCCTGTTCATTCATGGTGAGAAGGCCCACTCTCGCTACTTCAGCGAAACTGCCTTTGCCGCTGCCGCCGAGCCCAAGGAACTGATGATCATCCCGGGAGCCAACCACACCGACCTCTACGATAAGGTCGACGTGATCCCGTTTGACAAGCTGCAGTCGTTCTTCGACCAGCATCTCAGCGTCTAACAGTGGGCGAATACGATCAACCTACCGGGTGGGTGTCCACTCTCATCCGGTAGGTGCTGATTGGCCGCGCCGCTTACAGGGGCCGGCTCAGTGACCGTCTGAAAGACATGAGTAAGTCTTGTTCAGATCGGCAACTATGGGACCATCGAGATGACGATAGTCCGCCGGCCCGGTATCTTCGCCGGAGAACGGCTGGTGCCACGAGCGATCCTTGCCAACATGGGCGTGACCATACGGGAAATCGCCGAACTGATCGCCGGTTATGTCGATCACCCAATCGCCCTGCTCAAGCCACACATGGGTATCATCGCCACGCTTGCCCGACATCCGTTGGAACGTCCCGTGGTCCCTCTCCCGGAGAAATCTGGCGAGCAGCAATGACGCGTCGTCGCAGGCACCTCGAGGGAAGTGTTGAAAGCTTACCATGAGCCTAGAACGGTCGGACCGAGCGATCATATCTCGAAAGAGCGCGCAATCAGCATAAAGATCATTCATTCGCAACCTCCATCCCCGGCTGTCGCAATGTATCCCTCAAGAACGGCCACATGCACGTCAGCTGTAGACGGCCGTCCGACAAAGCCTTCTTCGTTCAAGTTAGCACGACGCGATGTCCGCCTTCGGCTGCTCTCTCGATCGCGTCAATAACCCGATGCACTGCGACCGCATCCTCAAAGCTTGGCGCAGTATGAGTGCCTTCGCGCAAATCCTGGGCCATCTTGGCATAGAGGCGTGCGACATTCCCAGGCTCGGCATCCTCCGGCCAACCAGTCCGGTATGATGAGGGAATATCAATCGCATGGAATGCTGTGTCCCCGCCGCGCGCACCCATCAGTGAAAGATGCACCATTTGCACGTGGCCGGACGAGCCAGAGACCCGTATGTCGCCCTCGGTCCCGTGGATTTCCCAAAACAATCCATCGCCGTCCCGCGCCGCGCCGCCGCGGTAATGGATGGAAATGGGTGCGCCGCTGGACAAAACCCCGCTCACCAGCACCTGGTCAGGTGCCAATACAGGGAGCTTTTCACCGGTATCGTTTGCTGTCGCCGTGGGTCTACGTGTCGCTGTTATAGCAGAGACTTCCACGACCTCGCCTAATACATCCCTTAGCGCGGCCAGCGTATGCCCCACTGGGATTGTCAGCATAGTTGCACCATTGGCGCGGTCCAGCAAATATCCGTAGGTCTTCGCGTCAGGAATGGTGCCGCCGCCCAGTGCAGTCCCGCCTCGCGCGACCAAGGTCGTCGACAGCACCTCGCCGACAAAGCCGTCGAGGATCAGATGTCTCAGATACTCGATCTCTGGCGCGAAACGCGCTTGGGTTCCCACCACGCCCAGGACCCCTCTTGCCTTGACAAGCGCAGCCATTTCGCGGGCTTCCGCCAATCCATTGCCGAGCGGCCATTCGCAATAGACATGTTTGCCAGCTTCGATCGCGGCCTTCACGATTTCGAAGTGCGGGGGTACCTTCACCGCGACAGTGACAATGTCGACCTCGGGCGATGTGATCAACTCGGCAACGCCAGCGAAGGCTTTCGACACGCCCATCTCGGCTGCAGCTGCTTGGGCACTGGCCTTGCTGGTATTGGCGATCCCTACGATCTCGAATGAGTCGGCGAGAGTGCGCAATGCGGGAATATGGGCGCGCGCAGCCCAGCTCCTTCCAGGTTGCACGCCAACGATGCCGATCTTGAAGGGTTGTCCGGTCATGATGTTCACTTTCCATGCGATGAAACTTGACGTCCCGGAAAGTACATGGGCGCGTTCCATGCGAAAATTCGGTATGTGTGCCAGCCATCTTGGAGATTTTGCACCGATGATTGACTGGGAAGACGTTCGCCATTTCCTCGCCGTTGCTCAAAGCGGCACGCTGTCTGGCGCTGCCCGCAGCCTCAAGGTGGATCACGCGACTGTAAGCAGACGACTTGCTGCGTTAGAGGCTGAACTTGACGCGAAACTGGTAGATCGCCTGCCGCGCTCCTGTCGTCTCACCAGCTTGGGCAGGCAGGTGTTCGAGCGGGCCATCGAGATGGAGGCTTCAGCCTATGGCATCGTTCGCCTTGCGAAGGCAGATCACGCTCCGCTTGTCGGCCGGATCACGCTGAGCGCGCCGCCAGTGCTCGTAACCCATCTTCTAACCGAACGGTTGACACGGTTCAGGGAGAGCTATCCCGAGATCCGGCTGTCGCTCTCCGCGCAAGCGCAACGGGTTTCACTGAGCCGTCGGGAGGCTGATGTCGCTGTACGGTTCGTGAGGCCGGATGAAACCAGTAGCGTGACACGGAAGATCGGCACAATGGCCTTTGGCCTCTATGCGCACCGTTCCTATGCCCATCTGGCCGCACCCCAACGCTGGGAGTTCATAGGGTGGGACCAAACTTTTGCCGATACGCCGGCCCAATCGTGGCTGCTCGGAATTGCTGGCCGACGCCCAGTCGTTTGCGAACTGACTTACTCAAGCGAACACCTGATCGCGGTGCGGGCCGGAGTGGGCGTAGCAGGTTTGCCTTGTTTTATGGGTGAACGCGATCGTGATCTCGTTCGGATTGACGAGCGTGCACCATACTTCGCACGCGACATATGGCTCGTGGTTCACAGCGACTTGCATAAAACTCCTGCGGTCCGGGCAGTTATGGACTTCGTGGTGGACGTCGTCTCCGAATGTCCGAGCCTGGCTATCCAATAGGATTCCATTACGAGCGAACAAAGAGGCCGGTAAATGAACTGCAAGCGACAACGATCGGTCGTATGATGGCCGTGTCGGTACTAACCCTGTCCCATGATCGATGGGAGCCAGGGATGTCTCAAAAGCCCACTTCTCCTGGAAGGCCCAACCGCGGCGCAGTCCTTGACTATGGCGATGTCGGAGCGCTGACGGACTTCCATTGGATCAATCCCTAAGCGCAGAGCATCAGGAACGACATGAAGAGCTGCGACGCAACACAAACGCAGCTCCTCATTGTTACGTGTCTCTGGGCCCCAAGGTCCAAGAAACCCCTATCTCAAGCCGGAGCGCGCACCGAAGGAAGACGCAGTCGAACTTGGGGACTGGGTGGCGCGCACGATGCTTGGAAATTCGGTTGGGAGTGCCGATTCCGATGAAGCCGCCCCTTTGTTCCGAGATGATTGCGCCCCCGGATTCCGGGATGATCTCGCCCCCTTGAGGCTGGGGTCCTGCTGGCTGTGATTGTTGTCAGTTCATTCGTGTAACGAGTCAAGATTTCCGGCGCTGATTTCGCCGCAAGCTTTCGCCGGATAGGTCGATGCGGTGGGCGTTGTGAACGAGGCGATCGAGGATGGCATCGGCGTAGGTTGGGTTGCCGATGATCTCGTGCCAGGCTGATACCGGAAGCTGGCTGGTGATAATCGTCGAGCGGCGTCCGTAGCGATCTTCGAGGATCTCCAGGAGGTCGTGGCGTGCCTGCTCATTGAGCGGTTCCAGACCCCAGTCATCAAGGATCAAGAGCTGGACGTGGCCGAGGGTTCGCTGCAGCCTTGCATAGCGGCCGTCGCCGTGGGCAAGAGCGAGATTGGCAAACAAGCGTGGCACGCGTTGATAAAGAACTGAGCGATCGTCGCGGCAGGCCTTGTGCCCGAGTGCACAGGCTAACCAGCTTTTGCCAACGCCAGATGGCCCGCAAATCGCGAGGTTGTCGTGGGCATCAATCCAGTCGCCGCCGATCAGCTTCATGAACAGCGCACGATCGAGACCGCGGTCGCTGCGGTAATCGACATCCTCAGGCACAGCATGATGGCGAAGCTTGGCAAACCGCAGCCGGGCGGCAAGCTTGCGATCGTGGCGCGAACTCCATTCTCGCTCCAGCAGTAGCCCGAGCCATTCGGCATGGTAGAGTTGTTCGCTCTCACCGTTGGTCAGCAGTTCGTTGAACGCCTTGGCCATGCCAGTCAGGCCCATGGCATTCAATTTATCAAGGGTAGGATGTGCAAGCATATGTCGTCTCCTCAGTGGTAATAGCGGGGACCGCGGATGTTGGAGTGGTTGATCGGCTCGGGTGATGATGCGCCTGATGACGCCGACGGTCGGTCAAGGTGATTGTCGAGAATGGAACGCACCGAGCCATAGGTTCGAGCGCCGATTTCCAATGCCCGGCCGCAGGCTGCATTGACCCTCTCGCGCTCAAACGCTTTGACGAGGCGGATAATGCCCAGACAGGCTCTGTAGCCCTGTTCGGGATGCGGTCGATCGGCAAGAATACGCTCGCAGAGCAATGCAACGTCTGAGCCGATCGCGGAGGCTTCGCGGCGGATGCGTTCGATCGTCCAGTCGGCAAAGCGGCGATGCGATGACGGCATGTGCTCGGGCGTTGTCGTGTGCTTGCCATTGCCACTCGAACGCCTGTGGGCGGCAATCCGCTCACCTTTGTGGAAGATCTCGATGGTATTGGCGGTGATGCGGGCCTCGACCTGCTCACGCGCAAAGCGGTAGGGCACCGAGTAATAGTGCTTGTCGATATCGACATGATAATCGAGACCGGCCCTGCGTATCTTCCATTCCGCAAAGACGTATCGTTCCACAGTCAGCGGACGCAGGGCGGGATAATCCAGCTCTTCGAACAATTGCCGTCGCGTGCGCCCGACGCGACGCAGGACGCGCCTGTCGTTGAGATCAGCGAGCAATTCAGCAATCGCCGCATTCACGTCGGCAAGGCTGTAAAAGACGCGGTGGCGTAGTCGACCCAGCAGCCAGCGCTCGACAATGCGAACCGCGGCTTCGACCTTCGCCTTGTCCCGAGGCCGGCGCGGTCGTGCCGGAAGAACAGCGCTTCCGTAATGAGCCGCCATCCCGGCATAGGTGCGATTGACCTGCGGATCAAAATGGCAGGCCTTGATGACGGCGACCTTGGCGTTGTCGGGAACCAGCAACGCCGGTGCGCCACCGAACGCCTCAAGCGCAAGCAGGTGACATTCCGATCCAGTCGGGCAACGTTTCGCTCCAGCGAGCATGTGCAAATGAAAGGCTCGATGCGCCGAGCACTGCGACGAACAGGTGGGCTTGCCGCGTCTTTCCCGACAATCTGTCGACGACCACCGTGACCGTGTCGCCGGCATAATCGACGAACAGCTTTTCGCCGGCCGCATGGTTTTGGCGCATTGTCACCGGCAGCTTCAGCGCCCAGCCGCGATACAAATCACAGTAACGGCTGTAGCGATATCCCTCGGGATGAAGGCCGATATACTCGTCCCAGAGGATCTGCAGCGTCACATGCTTGCGCTTCAGTTCCCGGTGAACAAGAGCCCAATCCGGCTCAGCGCTGCGGCGATGACCGGTCTTCGTGCCGGCAGCCTTGTAGAGAGCCGCTTCCAACATCGCATCGCTGACGTCCTCGCCCAACGGCCAGGAAAGCCCAGCAATGTCCACACGGCGCAGCGTCTCACGCACCGTCGACGGCGCCGCACCAACGCGCACCGCAATCGACTTGTGGCCAAGGCCTTCCTCAAATCTGTATCTCAGTATCTCGCGGACACGCCGCATCTTCGGTCTCTCCGCTGGCATCGCGTTCCTTCCTCTCAGGCAACTGAAAGGACGAACGTCTCACCAGCAGAACACCCCGACAAACACCCCAATCAGAGGGCGGCATCATCTCGGAACAAGGGGGCGGTTAATTCTCGGAATTGGGGGGCGGCATTATTTCGGAATGCGGGGGCGGATTGCCTCGGAATCTGCAGTTGGGAGGCCGAAAACGCTAGTCGAGAGGGCAGCTTATCGAAGTTCATTCGGGAGCTAATGCAATCTCCCACTAGGTCGCTTGGAGCCTAAGTCTCGCCTTAGTGAATGACGGTCGCGACTTGGTCGTCCGGAGGGATCGGCGCTTTATGGGTTTCCGTCACCGACCAGGCCGTGACGGCAACAGCAACAGCCATGTACATGAAAGCTCCCTTGAACGGACGGGCCGTCAAGACGCAGTCCCTTGTCGCTTCCAACGAGTTCAGCTTCTTTGTCATGTTGTTCCTTCGTGTCTGAAGGGGGTGATATAGGCGATTAGCGTCCGCTAAAGAACGACGGGAATCGAGTACCTGCTCTGCGGCACACGAATACCCGCCGATCATCACTCTAGCGCTCCGGACTTGGAACCCAACCTCGTGTCAGGCCTTTGCTCATGCATTTCTGTGCGGTGTCGAGCTGATCTCTAAGGTGCTTGCAGTCGTCGATCAGCGTGGCAATGGCTGCCCTCATGTCACCCGAGTGCCAAGCAATCGCTTGTTCAACGGCATCGTACTGAAGGTCTAGCCTTTTCTCGGCGGCTGTCATCGCTTTTTCCCTCGCGGTTTCTGGCTTAGACAGGATCATTCGCAGTCGTCATGGTTCACGCCCAACATTGACGACCCGTTCCGGAATCAAGGGAACCGGCGAATGGTGGCAGAGCCCAGTGATTCCTTCAACCCGAACACTTGAGACTCTGGTTGGGAGTCGAAATCGTCCGATGACCGGTCTGTCGATAGGCGCGCGCAGAAGTTCTGCTGCGGACGACTGCAGCCTGGCTCTGAAAAGCCAACGACTATACACCGTTGAATGGACTCCTTTTCTCAGGATCGCACTCCAGATCATCGGCGGATGCGAACGGGCCGCATCCTATAGGAATAAGGCACATGCGCACTAGACGTGCCGCCTTTGCAATAGCTGTTAAGTACGTAATGCGTCTGCCAAGAACCGTTTGCCGGGTTTCTTTTGTGCGGCTCACTATCGGGGCCTAATACCAGCGAGCGCAGAGTGCGACTCACTTGGGATTCCCGAATCGGTGAAAATCTGAATCCATGGGGCAAACGGGAGGTTTGCAATGGGTTCGGCGATTGCATTGCGCGATGATTTTGATGGTCCTGCTCTGCGGCAGTTCGCGAAAGGGACCAAGGATGCCGCTCAAGCGCGGCGGCTTCTGGCGTTGGCGGAAATTTATGACGGCGGCTCGCGTACAGATGCGGCCCGGATCGGGGGCGTGACCTTGCAGATTGTTCGCGACTGGGTCGTTCGTTTCAATGAGCACGGGTCGGCCGGGCTCCTCAACGGCAAGGCTCCCGGCAATCGGCCCAAGCTGAATGATGATCAGCGCCAGGCCTTGGCCAAGATTGTAGAGCGTGGTCCGATCCCGGCTATCCACGGTGTCGTTCGGTGGCGGCGCAAGGATCTGGTCCAATGGATCTTCCAGGAATTCCGGATCTCGATGGACGAGACCACGGTTGGTCGCGAATTGAAGGCTCTCGGCTTTGCCAAGCTGTCTGCCCGGCCGCGCCACTACGCCCAGAATGAACCCGAAGTGGACGCTTTTAAAAAGAGTTCCCTGCCGCATTGGCAGCCATCAGAAGCAGCCTCCCGAAGAATACCGAGATCGAACTCTGGTGGGCCGACGAGGCGCGCATAGGTCAGAAAAACAAGATCACCCGCCGATGGGCTCGCCGTGGCACCCGACCTTCAGCGCCGCTGGATCAACGGACGATGTGGGCGTACATCTTCGGTGCCATCTGCCCCAAGAAAGGTAAGGGCGCGGGCCTCGTATTGCCCTATTGCGATACCGACGCCATGAATCAACATCTGCTGGAAATCAGCCAGGCAGTCGATGACGGCGCTCACGCGGTCCTCATCCTCGATCAAGCCGGATGGCACGTCACGCCGAAGCTCAGCGTCCCTGACAACATCACATTGCTGTTCTTGCCGCCGCGTTCGCCTGAATTGAACCCTGTCGAAAACGTCTGGCAGTTTATGAGGGACAACTGGCTGTCGAACCGCATCTTCACAGACTACGAGGACATCGTCGCTCACTGCTGTGCCGCCTGGAACAAACTCGTCGCGCAACCCTGGAAGATAATGTCCATTGGACTGCGCGAGTGGGCGCATCGGTTTTGATCAATGCATGTTGGTATAACGCGGTCGGACGCAGGCTCAGGAATGGTCGAAATTTACTCCCAGTACATCCACGATGACGGTCTTCGCTACGTCGTGTTACCGAAGGGAGACGAAGTCGAAGGCTGGGGGATTCCGGCGCGGAAAAAATAAAATCCCCAAGACGTTGGATCACGCCGAGGTCATCTAAGCAGGCCACGGCGAGGCGATAGGCATTTACAGATCCGTCACCCAGCGACTAACTGACTACCGGATGTGGCTCCGTGTGCGGCCCGAGGGGATTTCGAATATCAAGATCGAAACAAGCGACGGCACAATCGAGCATAAGAACATTTTCACGCTCTATGAGTCTGGTGATCTAGTGTCGCGGGCACATGCTCAAGAGTAATCACCAAGCGCAAGGACAAATCGCCTCCGGAGGAACTCCGAGCGATCGTCCTCGTTGAGCTGGCCCTCGCATGAGTTTTCCTTGTCTCGTCATATCCGAATGTTGACTCGGCCACAAAAGAGAACATAATAGGAACATCCAAAACTTTTGAGGAGGACGACGGCCATGCCACACATGCCGATCGAACAACTGCGTGGGGAAGACATCACGGGCACTTACTGGACACCACCCACAGAAGCTACGATGGCCGAAATCCATCCGCTCCTGATGGCAACCATGATCATGATGCCCAACTACCAGGGCTGGAGCCTCTATTCGGCCAACGTCTACGACATGGCTTCCGGGGGCCCGCTCGGCTATTTCGACATTGCGGTCGACCCCGCCACAAAAAGAGCCTGTGGCTACTTCAATGCCGTCGGTTCCAGCATCGTGATGCGCAAACCGGTCTGGTTCCAATGCGCCGGAGACGCGAGCGACGTCGTGCAGGCCTTCTATGACGTCGTTCGAGAAGCGGGCCATGTCGATTAAGCCCGCAAAGCAAATGGATGTCGCCTTTGAGGTTGAAGCCGCCCTCGCCTTCCACGACGAAGATGCCAAGGCGACCATCGCGACACTGCTCGGTGACATCAAGCATTTGCGCATGCAACTGGCATTGGCCAAGGCAGCAATGAGCCACGGAATGACGCGGGGATGGACGCCCACGTTTGATCGGGAGGTTGAACGTGCTGGACAGGACTAGCCGGACAGCAAAGCCGAATTTCGAGACCGCCTTTCGTAAATGGTGGCAGGCTCAGGGACCGAACTTCGAGAACAGGGTCAACATCAGCCTCGCAAAGAAGCTCTTCCGAGCGGGCTATGCTTCGGGGCGCAGAGCGGACACCGACCGATACATCTTCGCCGTCGGTCGTTTCCGCATAACGGTTTGGGCAGATGGTCTGCTGGAAGCGAAACGGAAAGCGACAGCCGAGGCTGATCTTAGAGCCGCCAAACGCGGGTGGAAAAGACCCAAGACGGGTTGGGTCCTCAAGGAGGTATTATGAACGACATCGATCGGCCGACACTGCAGCGTGCTCCCACACTCGTCGGCCGGAAATGCCATTGCGGGGACTGGGCTGGCTTCGGTTTTGTCAAGGGAGAACGCGACGACTGGTGGTGTTGGAAGCACTATCCATACAAGACGTCGGCTCGCTTGGGGGCTGCCCTGGAAGCCGCCGCGCTCGCACAATCCTTCGCTGCAAAAGTCGCATAACCGCTAAGAATACGAAACGTTTCGCACGCCCATCAGCGCACAAGCGTCCGTAAACAGCTTCGCGTTTTCGCCAGGAGCAGCTTCGACTTCGAAACCGCCATCCCACGTCAGTCCCGCGCGTGCGAGAACCCGTTGAATATCCAGGTCAGGCGCTGGCGGTTCGTCCTCCGGCAGAAGAAATCGCTGGACACGAAGTCCATCGATATAGGCTTCGTGGCAATAACGGCCGAGTTCCTCTCGCGCCTCCAGAAGCCGAAGCATCGCCTTAGGGCTGCCTTGGACTTCGCTAACCTGGAGGATACTCTGAAGGTTCTCGTCGATCTGGTCGACCAACTGGAAATACCAGGCCTTGAGATCGGATAGGCGCGAAAGCTTGATTTGGTCACCGCAGTTCTCGAGCACATATCTCCAGTCCGTGCACTCGATGGCCTGTTGGATCTCCGCTACTGGCAAGCCTTCACTGAGATGGCGATTTGCGGCTTCCGCAAAAGCTTCGTCGTCATCACGACGCGCTTGAACGCGGAAAGCGGCGACCCGAGACAGGCAAAGGACTGGTGCATCGACGCCTCCCTCGGAGATTACAGCCATCTGCTTTCTTGCTTTGTGTTCCGCTTGGGCGGCGCGAAGACGAGCTTCGTGCTCCTCGGACCAGACTTCATGGACTGTATCACCACCGTTCCATTGGAAACCCTGCTCCCTGAGGCAGTCGTCGATAGCTGTTTCGAGTGGCGGAGACAGTTCGCCAGCGCGCAAATGCCGATTGATCCTAATGCCGGCCAACTGGGTATTTTCCGCGATGCGGGCGACGGCAGTGCGCACCCTTACCTGCTCAAACTCCGCAGCGCGGCTAGGATCGTCCATGTCCTGCACACGTAGGCGTGCGGCTGCAGTTTTGAGGCCGCTGAGCGCCTGCGTCCACTCGGTCAAAAGCTCGTCTACGTTGGCGATCGACACGCCGCGCCCGGAATTAGTCAGCACAAACCTCCACACGAAATCGGCAGTTGCCGCCCTCAGCTCGGCCACCGGGCATCCGTCGGCGATAAGCAACTGAATTCCCTTGATGTCCTGTCGGTCCAGCAGCTCTTTCAGCAGCTTGACCCGATCTTCGTTTGCCATTTTATCTCCACTTCTGACTAAAAGTGTTCCGGCAATCCGAGAGACCGTCAATACGAAAAACGGGGACTCGCGCTTCATCCCGATGAGGTGTGTCGATTAAGCCCCGGTCTCAAGAGAGCTTAGGGTGACAGGCCCGCGAGGCATCAGACTTCTACAACGAGGCCGGGTTCAAATTGGGTTTGCTCTCTTGGATACCCTCTTGGGTTCGAGACAATTCTTGTGCTCCCGACATAGTAATCATTGCGATGATGGACGTGGCCATGCACCCAAAGAGCGGGTCGGGTCTCCAGGATAAGTTCTTCCAAATCCGAAGCGTAGCACGCCGACAACGGATCATGTCGAAACTCGGCGGCTACCGATCGGGGCGACGGCGCGTGATGGGTGACGAAGACGGCACTTCGGGCCGGCCGCTCGCGAAGTTCCGAGGCTATGAACTCTCTCGTCTCGACATGCTTTTTGTAAGAGTCGATGGGTCTGAATTTGGCGTACGGATTCTTTGAAAGCCTGATCTTGTTGTAGTCGTTCATGTCGTGCGCGGTGTATGACATCGCGACCTGGGGATTGTAGCCGAATAGTCGAAAATCCGACCACAGCGTGCCTCCTATAAACGACACTCCATCGATCTCAGCGACGGCGTTTTCGAGGAAGTGAACGCCCGAGTGGCCTTCAGCCATTTCAGCCTCCTTCAAGCTCTCTCGGAGTGCATCGCCATAGAATTCGTGATTACCCGCCGCGAAAACTACCGGGAGTTTTCCGGCGAGCTGCTTTGTTAGCCACCGTAAGCTGGGCACAATGCCCTTCGTCAGAACGTCACCGGCACAGACCACAACGTCTGCATCAGCTGGAGGTTCGAAATCGAACGGTTCGCCGAATTCTAAATGAAGGTCGGATATTACCCAGATTTTCATGGACGAGACCACCGGATGGGATGGAGGAATGGAGGTGAAAATGACCTGCCGCTATCAACACGGCGTCGGTAGACTTTTTGAATTGCGGGGGTGAGCAGGGTACGACCGATGAGGCACGTGACCTACCCTCCGTCCGCCCAAGCACCAATCATCGATCGCTGCGCCAGGAACGGCAGCTTGGATTTTGTCGACATTCTCGAGGTCGTCTGCGAGGCGTCGAAGCATGGTCACAAGGGTCGCACGGGGCGTGCCAAAGTACTTACTAGCCTCTGATTCGTCGCGTATCACAATCGGTGTCCACTTTTGATGCCCTAATCGACACTGCTGACGGAGCCAAGGCCAGTGCTGTGATTTACAGTCTGATGCTGACATGCCGCGCCTGTGGCGTCGACCCTCTGATCTGGCTGCGCCACGTACTCACCGAGTTGCCACAGCGCGAAGAGAATGCCGACATCGGCGACCTGCTCCCGTTCAACTTCTCCAAGACCTCCACGACCGAATAGAGCCGGATACCGCGACCGATGCTATCCGCCGTTCGGTGTGGAACAGGCGTCAATACGCATCGAAAATCGCGCTTACTCGCGTCCAGCCAAATAATCTCCGGGCGACCGATTGATTGGATTCGTCCAACCAAACCGTCGCCCTTTGAGATCCGAGGTCCTTCCGAGGACGGCAGCTCTTTCGACGTGCATCGCCGCCGTCCCTGCCATCCAGGCTGGCGCAGGCCGAGCATCTGCTTGTCGGCGCCGTATCGCGTTAGTTTCGCCGGAGAAGCCCGCAATCATCTATATGTTCGAGGATGCGATGGGCATTCAGCGCAAGGTCGAGATCACGCTCGCTGCCCATGGCCAGTATCTCGATGTTCGTGGGCAAAGAGGTGCCAATCGCCGTAACGCAGTGATCGCTATTTCGGCGGCCCTATTCGGTGCATCGCAGACCCCGAACTGATCGTCAGAGGCCGGCAAGATAGTGAGCCATGGCAGCGATGTCGTCGGCCGAAAAATTGCGCACCAAGGCCGTCATGCGGGGCATGTTCGTCGAGCGCTTGGAAGCGGGTAATGCTCGCTGCGTCGGCCGGCTCGCGGTAGGCGGGCCAGGGCAGTGCGGAGAAGTAAGCCGCAAGCGCCTTCATGTCGTCGCCGGAAAGATTCTTCGCGATCGGGCCCATGAGGTCGCTGGTGCGCGCTCCATTGCGATATTCCTGCAAAACTATCAGCAAATTGGACTCGTGCTGGCCGGCGATGATCGGCACCTTCTTAACAATCGGCAGACCATTCGCACCGTGACACATCTGGCAAAGCTTGACCTTGTGGGAGATCGCCGGCGGCGGTGGCGCAGCATTGTTCTGCGCTCCAGCCGGCAGCGGACCGAGGGCCACGAGAGCGGCGATGACGAACGGAGCGAGCGCGTTGCTGCAGGGCATTCGAGGCCTCCAGATCGGGGCTTAAGCTGAAGTGTGAAGCTGATCGTATGATCCTATCAGGAGATGCAACCATTGGCGAGCAAACGCCCGTCGCCTCCATCCGACTATGGCTGGGGCGTTGGGGGTTCTCGTTTCGAAGGACGGCGACTTCCTGCATCTGGACTGGTGCCTGATCGACGAAGTCTGGGAACACGACCCTGAGCTTGAGGCTCCCCTGGCGACCAGCAACTTGTTCGGCACCGTCCGGGAGAAGAAGATAGATGGGTACTATTTCGTCAATGGCTAGGCAAAAGCCGTCGGTATCCATCTGAATTTCAGTTCGAACATTGCGTCGGCCGACCGGCTTTTCAGAGCAAGTGATGCGATCACAAGCGCCATCCGCCCCGCTGGTCTGCGTCACCTGTCAATCGACCTTGACAAGCCCGTCCATGTCGAGACGCTATCGGGCTCGCAACGTCGTAGAAAAACGAGGATAGGATGAGGTTCAGCAGACCGGCAGTCGCAGGCGTGGTTGGCGTGGCAGCGTGTGTGTTTGGCGCGTGCCTTGCGGCATCGCCTGCGCTCACACAGGAAGTCGAGCCGCCCGCTCCATGGGTTAAGCTCACCGGTTCGCATGCCGGAGCGGTCGGAACATGCTCAATGGTTGATGCGACCGACATCGAGGCTTGTTACATGGTCCGGTGCGATGCCAAGAACGGTCTCATCTTCGAGATCGGCGATGCCACTGTTGGCGAGATGGGCCTGCGATCGGCGCGCTTCGAGATTGGGAGGTACAAAGAGACGATCCGCCTCGACGGAAACAGTCCCGATCGGCGAACGATTGTTCTTTCAAAGCATCCGAAGCTGCTAGCCGCCCTTACATCTGGCGCTGATTTCGCCACTATGTACGCCGTCGAGGCCGATGTGGTGGAATACAGCACCGGCTTTGAACTTACGGGGGCGCGAGACCAGATATCTCACCTGGCAAGTGGCTGCCCAACCAAGCCGTGACGACGGGCAAGGGTCCTGACCGACCATGACGCCCGATGTTAGCGCTGTTTGCCTCGCACCTTAACCATGCGCGTATTGCCGTTTCGAATAATACCGCTGTGACAGAGATGGCAAAAATGCGCCAATTGCAGTCATTGCGCCCCGATGGACCGCCCCTATAATCGTTCCACTGCGAGAGGCTGCTGATTTGAAGCTGGTACGGGTATCGAGCCAATCTGAATGGGAGGCGTATCATCAGATTCGACGGCATGTGCTGTTCGATCTGCGCGGATTGTCTGGATACGACGATCACCATCCTGACGACAGAGAGCCGGAGCATCTTCCGCTGATTTTTGTCGATGGCAATGAGTGCGTCGGTGCCGTCCGTCTTGATCTCACTGGGAACGGGAATGGGGTGGTTCGCGCGGTTGCAATCGTTGCGGAGCGCCAGCGGCAAGGTATCGGCCGAGCCATGATGAACGGCGTCGAGAGACTAGCCATGGCTCACGAGGCAGTGAGACTAGAAGCCCACGCAGCGCCCGACGCAGTGGGTTTCTATTACAAAATTGGCTGGGAAATTGTCGATGCACACCGGCCTAATCCTCTTATGGCAAAGCTTTTGAAATGACCGCTTATGGGCCGGCAGCGGACTTCAGCCGTGTGTTCGCTCCGGGTACTTCCACGGCATTAGCTCGTCGATCCAGCTCTGCTTATGGCCATTGACGAGGCGGGTGAGCGTGGCGGACAGGTACGCAAACGGATCGACGGCATTGAGCTTGCAGGTTTCTATCAGCGAGGCAATGGTCGCCCAACTCGGCCCCGGCGTCGTGACCGGCGAAGAGAGCGCTCCGCCTGGCGTCGCCTTTACCTATGCCCCCAGTCGAAGCGGCCAGCATGCCGAGCGGATATTACAAGGGTTCACGGGTGTCCTTCAGGTGGACGGCCATACCGGATATAATCGGCTGATCACACCGGATCGTGTCTGTCCCGACGTCCGACTAGCCTATTGTTGGGCGCATGCTCGGCGCAAGCTAACGGTTCGGCACCGATTGCCTAGAAGGCATGAAGCGGATCGGCGAACTGACGCAGCCAACATGAGCGGAATGAAGTCGCAGATGGGGCCATACGCCACGTCAGCCCGCTACGACGCTGATCATGATGCCATCGTTGTGGTGCTTAACAACGGTTCTTTCCTCGGTTTTCCCGTCGAGAAACTGCAAGGGTTGCAAGGTGCTAACGCTTCGCAATTGAACAACGTCGTTGTCGAGGCCAAGGGCCTTGGGCTTCACTGGCCGGATATCGATGCCGATCTCTGTGTTCCAGCTCTGATGGACGGAATATTGGGCTCCAGAAAGTGGATGGCGGCGCAATTGGGGTCTGCTGGTGGGAAGGCAAAGTCCGGCGCGAAGGCCACTTCATCGAGACTCAATGGCTTAAAGGGCGGTCGTCCCAAGAAGAATGCAGCCGCGTAGTCGCTCCTCAAGGCCACCTTTTCAGGCGGCCCAGCAGGTAGGCAATTTTTCGCTGGTGGCAGTTTACCATGGCGTCAGGACACCGTGCCCAGTGGAAGGGCGTTCTGAAAGTTGGAGAGGCCAGCCGCGGGAGTGGCCCTCTGCACGGCTGCCTCTACCTCTGAACGCATCACCTTCAACACTGTCAACAAAGCGACGGGCAACCGGGGAATCGCATTTTCGTCGACAGAGAGACCGAAGACCCGGTTCCGAAAGAAGAGCAGACAGAGAGGGGTTCGAGATCGACGTCGGTCGTTACATCATGATTGATCCGGAAGAGATCGCGGCTGCGATTCCCCAAAACAACAAGACGCTCGAGATTGAGGCCCGCCCTGAGATAGACGACGTCTATTTTGACACGCCTTACTACTTGACCCCGAGCGGATCGGACGCGTTCACACTTCTCCGGGACGGAATGAAGAAAGCGAAGGTCGGCGCCATTCGGCGGCCATCCTGCCCCTGGCAAATGAGAAAGAACGTCTTCCCATCCGTGACATCGCCGTGAACGCCGCTGACGGGATACTCAATGTCGCTAGATCGATACCGAACACATTAGGCGAGTCTAAGGTTCAACGTCTGCAAACACACTACGAATCGATTGGACTGAGCATGAGAGCCTCGGAGTACAAGGCTGCGGTTGCCGTCACAGGTTTGAGTACCGCAGATATTGAAAAGCTATTCGAAATCGATCAGGCAACGCATCAGGCGTTGGCCTCCGGCGATCTGGAGGTTCCCCCAGCCGTTGCGCTCGGCCTGTTGCTCATGTTGGTGACGAATACCAACGTCAAAAGCGCTCGCATTCTCGTGGCAGCCAATCCTCCATACAGGCCGAAAGCTGCCTAGCCGCGCCCTGAACGGAGAAGAAGTCTTCGGCTCCCCTAGCATCATGTCGCGATCGTCCTGTAGGAAATCAGCTCGCGGCCGCTAGGCTACGCCGTATTCATTGGCCCGGAGAGGACCTATACTGTGACCGCCCTCACCGCCCTTAGCGGTTCGACCATCGCATTCGACCTTGACGGAACCCTAGTTGAGTCAGCCCCTGACCTGATCCGGGCAGTGAATGTAATCCTCGTCGCAGAGGGCTTCCAACCCTTGGCCTACAATCAGGGTCGGCCCTTCATCAGCCGTGGTGCCCGTTGGTTGCTACAATGGGGCCTTGAGATTGCCGGCGAGCAAGACCCAGCCGCCCGCGCCGCTCACAGCGGCCAAGCCGAACGCCGCTCACCTAATCGAAGCTGTGAAGGCAATAGGCGGCGATCTGGCCCACACTATTATGGTTGGTGATGCGGACACCGACGCCGAGGCGCGTGCCGCTGGTACACCGCTAATCCTGGTTTTCTTCGGCTACACCGAAATTCCGGCTGTCGAACTCGCGCCCGACATCTTGCTGCGTCATTTCGATGACTTGGTGGACGCATGCGCCACCCTTCTCAATGGAAGCATAGCCGCCATTGGGGTGGGTGAGCGAGTTGCAATTAGCCATCCTCACCTCACAAGATAGCGCCTCTCAGTCGTTTCTTGATGAATTTGGAAGCCATGTCGCAGGTAGAAATCCAGCGCGGGATTAGTGGTCAGGACGCTCAAGCGAAGCGGAACTGCAAGAGTCGCAGCATCCGCTATGACACCCCACAGGACTCGAACCAATTCCTCGCCGCTGAGATTTCGGCTCGATAAACAGTTCGTCGAGCCATAGGTGATCACTATGCTTCTCAACGGTGACGCATCCGACATCATGACCGCCATCGATGATGATCTGGCAGCAGTCAATGGAATCCCGCACGCTCAAACCCGATGGCCACGAGCCCCAGAGCGCAACAGCGTATTCACGCATACAAGCCTCTTCGAGCCATACGAGAAAAGGCTTGTCAGCTTCGGTGGCCGGGCGTTTTGAAATCATCGACGTGACCTGCGGGTTCGCAAAAAATTCGATTTTAGCGAGGGGCACAATGGTCCCCTGATGGAAAAACATCGTCCATCGTCGGCACCCATTGCAACCTTCAAGAAGCTCGTCGCCCGTCGACCCAAGCGGTCATTGGACGTCCACCAGCGCTATGATGGCGGTCATTGGTCATTGCCTCAACTCCGCTCGTTAAGGGTTGCGACGTCAAGTCTAGATGGCGATCCAACCCAAGCTGTCGCACAAATCGGCTTCTCGAACTGAGAGAAGAGCGACCCATCAGTGATATGGCGGCAAACTGTTTCCGGATCGGCAACGTCAAAGGCGGTATCGACCTGCTCAGCCCGAATGACGGGGAATTCATAGGTCGCAAACCGATAATTTCGGCGGTTGTCTGCTGCATGGCCGAGACGGCGTCCGCGACGTGTAGGCCCTCCGTGTCACCGAACGATGACTTATGCACCCCGACCGAACCCGGCTCGGCGAGACGACTTGCGCCTCCCAGGAATGCGAGCGAGCATGCCGAAGCGCACTCAGCTTGCCTGACCTGGACCGTGGACAAGTCGAGGGATCGTACGCTTGTTGCCCTCATTGTTGGAAAGGGGCGGCTGGAGCCGCCCGTCCGTCACTGGACGACCTGGATGACCTTCCGGGAGGAAGGTTCGACGATCACACGCTGTTCGTTGACAATTGCGTACGCATACTTCGGTTCATAGGGAACTGGCGTCACGACCACGGTCGTCGGTAGCGGCTGTCCGACGACAATCTTTTCCTTCACCACGACGCGTTCGCTCGGAGTTGGAACCTGCTGAACATAGGTCACCACCTTTGGCGGCGGCGGCTCAAGGAGGCTGCCTGCAACGCCGCCGACGATGCCTCCGACAGCAGCACCAGCAGGGCCACCGACGATAGCACCGGTTGCCGCACCACCTGCTGCACCTGTTACGGTCGACGACTGCGCAAAGGCAGAGGTTGATGCCAGCAGGATACTTGCCGCGATTCCTATTGATTTGATATTCATTGGTTTTCCTCCATTTTGGCGCGGTTTGTCCGCTGCAGACAAACCGTCTGATGGAGCGACTGTTCCCAAGGCAGGACTTTAGTCCGCGGGCCGCAGGACCTTAGTCCTATCCCCCGCAACCAAGGTAGACTATTGGGTCGGAAAACGGCTCAACATCCGGTCCTGGACGTTCTCGAAGCCGACGATCATCGCGGCAATAGAGATCGCCTTGTCACGGTCAGCGGCGTTCGTGATATAGCCCTCGAGTAGGACGACTGGGCCAAGCATATGGATCGTAATGGCATTGCTATCGATGTCTGGGTCAGCTGAGACCGCGGATTGGATCGTCGCGATGGTCGATGCAGAACTGTGGCCTTGCGAACAGCACTGTTCGTGGCTGAAGTTGTCAGAACCGAACTTCATAGTTTCACTCCTCCCGTTCCGCCCTCCTCGGAACATCGTGGTTTCCATACTTCTAATATGAATAGCGCCCCAGAAGCTGCCAGTCAGACTTAGGTCCGACTTCCCCCCGTTGTCATCTGGCTTAAATCGACCTCCTCCTTATTCGAAAAGGACACAGGGAAGGCTTAGTCGTTGCGAGACCGCCGCCTAGACCTCCGTGATGAAGCCACCAATTTCCGACCCGCGTCGGGCGGCCGAGCGACGTTGCTGTCAGGAACGGTTCTTGCACGGTTAATGAATTACTTAGCCATGCAAAGGGTCGGTGTAATGAAACGGCACAGAAGCGAAGAGTTCGCTCCTCTGATGCTTGTTATGAGCGGACAGAAAGAGAACAGGCTCGTCAAATCGCTCCGCGATATGGCAGAGGCGCTGATCCTCGCCTGGCCCTCTGATGACGGTGAGGAATACATGATCGCCGTAAAGACTTGCCTGGATGCTCTTTACGGTGACGTTTCGGTCAAGGATGCGCGTGCTGCCCTCGTTCGAGCCGCGGAAGAGGCAGGCATACTCGTGATCGGTGTCATTCACTGAGAACTAAGCTCGCAGCAGTCGGTTCGTCCTTGATCCTGGCATGGACCCCCAGCTGCCAGTTGGGTCCGGCCTCGCGATCTTAGGCGCTGGATATAGCCCTCAAGCAACACCACACGACCCAGCATCGAGATATCGAGATCAGGCTCGGCGGACATCGCTGCGTCTAGTCTTCGTCCGCGGAAGAGTCTGTGCCGAAATGCATAGCGATCATCCTTTTACTTACCTTCGTGAAGAAATCTGCGAACGTTAAGAAAATTCTGGTTTGGGACTTAGGTCTGGGCAGCCCGCGACGAGGCGGTTCTTGCGGAACAATCGATTTTCGAAGGGGTTTCCTCGGAGAAACCCAGACCGCGGTGGGATTGATGGTTGAGGACAGGAGCATCTTCCGAAAGCGCAATTGGCTCGCTACCGTGCGAGGCATCGTTGCGCATAGCGTCAGCGGGCCCGAAGTTGAGACTGCTCCATGCAAGTTGCTGCTTGGCAACGCGATCCTGCACGTCGCGAGGCTCGATGCCTCCGTTTGTAGCACCGCAAGTGCGACAATAGAGTTGGAAGGTATAACGCTTGACTGCGACGAGTGTCGGCGGCTTGCCTTGAAATACGGCGACCGGCTTGAGGTTCGCGAGTAAGTCAGTAGAATCCTGGGCCTTTTGCGATCTTAGACACAATATACGGACCGAGGCCGAGCCCGTCGGATTTTTGGTCCCGCTGCTTGAACGAGATAGACATGGGCGAGTACCATGATCGATCAGGAAGAGGGTTCCGCCGTCATCCCGGATTCGGACAAACTGCTGCGGTGAGCTGAAGGCCCCATTCCTTGGCAGCCCCGTAACCTGACAGTTCCTCAAGACGATGTTCGCCGGTCTTTCTGGGAGGGGGCGGCTCGATGACCGGCTCTGGTCTGGCTTTAAGCTGTCGCGATGCAATCATCGCCGGCGACTTTCCGGCAAGATAGCAAAGACCATAAAATGCTGCATACCTCCGAAAAGCGCCTCCGCGGCCGACAGCGGACCTTGCTTATCCTTAATCAAAGTCTCTGAACTGCAGTCAGTGTTCGGGCAATCCTGCTTGCCGCAAGCCCTTGGCCGTCTGATCTGCCCATTGCGGTACCCCTTGAAACACGGGCCGCGACAGATAGCGCTCGATCGTAAAGCCTGGCTCGGCTGCCAATAGCTTCTTCGCGGCCCATTGAGCCGTCTTCAGGTCGCCACTCATTGCCGACCAGGCAGTCATCATTCGATAGGGCCAGGTCACCTCTGGATGTTTGTTGATTACCTCACGGGCGATGGCAACGGCCTCGGAAAGGGAGCCTGCCATGGCCAATGAAAGGGCGAATCCCATCCTCATGTTGAATGCAAGCGGGTCCGCCGGACTGAGCGTCAGCGCTCGCTCGAACCGCTCTGTAGCGCGATCAGTCTCACCTTTGTAGCTTGCAACCCAGCCAAACCTCGCCCATGCCCAGGCATTGTTTGGATCGAGCGCCAGCGCTCTTTCAAGGTAGGCCGCCGCACGCTCCTGATCGCCGCAGTGGCTCAACGCTCCACCGGCGGCGGTCAAGGCAGTCGGATCATCGTCGATGGAGCCCGCCGCAGCCTCGATGGCCCTCAATGCGCGTTCCAGGTCCCGCTGCGGTTCTTCGGTCCAGATGTAGCCGACGTTCTGGGCGTGGCACCATGCCAGAAATGCATGGGCTCGGCCGTAAGCAGAGTCGATTGCGATGGCATCCTGAAGTAGTGGTATTGCCCGCTTGATAGCATCCTTGTTGTGACCCCAGAGGTATGGGTAGGCGCGCATGACGAGGTCATAGGCCCGCAGACTGCTTGGCGGCTTACGCTTCGACAGCTCGATTTCCGCGCTGCGGATGGCTGGATGTATTGCGCCCGCGACCTGCGCTGCGATCCTGTCCGGAACTCGAAGATGTCCTGGGTCGCGCCCTCATAACGCTCGGACCAAAGCTGGGTCCGCATCTCGGCGTCGACCAGTTGCACAGAAATACGCAGCCGATCCCCTCCCCGGCGAACAGTGCCTTCGACCACGTAAGTGACTCCAAGTTCCCTCCCAACGTCACGCACGTCACGCACGTCTACATGCCGGCTCTGAAATCTGCCGAGGTTCTTGACGGCGTGCCACGGAATCGGCTCAGTGCTGAAACTCGGCAACCCAATGCCGTCGCCCGATACCGCAAGAGCAAGTTCCCTTGAGAAGAGCTTGAGCAACCCTGCTACACAGATCAATCCGAAAAATGCGCCGCCGAGCCACGAAACAACAATTCCCGGAAAGCGGCCTGCGCCTTCCGACATCCATATGTTCCCAACTATCAAAGCCGCAAAAACGAAGCTGCCGAGCACGGCTCTAAGCAATTTGCCTTCGTCCCACCGGTACGACGTCGATGGAACCAGCTTGGCCGCATCCGATCGCAGCTCTAGGGACTGTGGGTCAACTTGCCCGGATGCGTCTTTAGGGAATTCCGAACGCGTGGCCGATAATGACGTACCAGGAGTCACCTGCTCGTCGTCGCCATTTAGCTCCTGAATCTCCGAAGCTACTCGCCAGTTTGCAAAGCCTTCGTGCCACACCTTAGTTTCGCGCGCAAGTTGGCCTGCTTCGACTAAAATTCTGATTTCAAGAGCCGAAACCGGCCCCATTTGCTGGCCCCGATATTTGTAGTACCAGGCCGTCATGCGCGATGCCATTCAAAGAAGGAGAACATTTACGAAATCAAGTGGGAGTGCTGATAGGTAGGAGCTTTCGTCGCTACGGAATACAACCCAGATTGTCAATACTGTTTTCGATACACGCTAACGCAAGATTGTGCTTCCTCCTGTGTATAGGTAGCTTTTAAATCGCGTCGCAAAAGGGATCTTTGATGGACCAGTAGTCCTTCAAAAGATTGATCGAACGCTGCTGTGGGCGCGTCGATCTTCAGCGGCCCACAGTTGGTCCAACCGTGACCATTCGCTGCCATCAGTGTGGGATGGCACTTCGAGCGTCGCTTCGAGTTCAGGCAGGAACTCATCGTCCACCGATTTGCCTCCTTTGGGATGCGGTCGAAGTGTGGTGGCGGCCCGCCAGTGGAATCTTCGCAGCTAGTGAAAATTCCTGCTATACAACTTCAGTGAATCGATATGCAGGTCGGGAACTTATGCCGAGCCGGAGACTAGCCGAGCCCGTTTCCTAACGCCCGAGATTTCCGGTAATCCATGATCGAAAGCTCGGCATAGTCTCCAGCCTCCGCTGTTACGTCTTAGCGAGACGTTTTCGACACAACCCGCCAATAGGAGACATTGGCGATACGCAGCGTTGACCGATTTGGGCCGACTTCAGCCCAGCGGCTTTCGGACATTGAAAGGGGAAAAGCTGTCCTTCGTCGACGAGGAAAGCAAAGGGAACTCTGGCCACTTTGTCGTTCATCCTATCAACTCGACGTCCCGGAACCTGTCATTCGGGTCGGGCCCCAACGTCCACGTTCCATTGTCGCGCCGATGTGAGCGCTTTTTGTAGGCCGTGTCGATGGGTCAATACTTGACACGGGCGTCCAACTCGGATGCCCGTGCCAGCGCCTGTGTATCGACGTACTCCCGAATGTGCGTCAGTTTGCCGTTCCGGACAGTAATTGCAAAGACCCAGTTGTCCTCCCACGGTTTGTTCGTGGCTTTGACCTTCCCGGTGGCGACGCCGATGACCATAACCCTGTCTCCCTGCGCCACGAATTCTGGAGGCTTCGTAAACGAAGTTTCCATCGCCTCCGAAGCCTTCTGAAGCAAATCTTCCAGTCCGGGGTGCCCGCGGTGCATTCCAGCCAGCGGCCAGTTTTCGCCCGGAATGATCCACTCGATATCTTCCGCAGATAAAGCCAGCAGACGCTCCTTGTCACCGCGGCCCATCGCCGCGAAAAAGTCCCTCACCGTCTGGATATTCTTTTCGATGCTCATCGAAATCTCTCCATCGTTCTTTGATCACCGCGTGTCCGAGTTACCGAACACGCTGTGAATACGTCAGTGGGAACGTGGTCTCGGCGGCTCAACCAATGTCCACGTTCAGGGCAAAGTCCCAGGTGCCAGCCCCGTTTTTGGCCAGACCAATCATCATCAGGCCGAGCGACTCGAGCGTTTGGGCCATATGCAGACCGCCGATGTCGAGCGGACGCAGGTCGAGGCTTTCGAGAAAGGTCGAGACGCGTGTCTTGGCGTCCGCATCGTCGGCCGCGATGAATGCATCGAGACGTCCGCCTTTCGCAAGGACATGTCCGAAGATGGTGTTGAAGGCCTTCACGATATGGGCGTTGGCGGGGAGGCTCTTCGCTGTCTCCTGCGCGCCGGAACTGCCGTTGGGGGTGACGAGCCCCGAGAGATCGGGAGCGACGGGGTTGGTGATGTCGATGATCACCTTGCTGTCGAGCGCGTTCCCGTAGTCGGCCACGGCGGCTGCCGCATGCTCATAAGGCACGGCGAGGATGACGATCTCCCCGGTAGGGACGGAGCCGTATGTCCCTGTCGTGGCTCCGTGTGCGAGTTGGTCGGCCAGCGCGCGCGCCTTGGCAGGGTCGCGGCTCGCCACCTCGACGGTGTGTCCAGCTTTGGCGATACGGCCGCCTATCGCCGCGGCCATCTTTCCAGAGCCGATGATGCTGATAGCGCTCATGTGCAGTCTCCTATTGAGTCGTGGGTTGCTGTTGGCCTCGAAGCGGGACAGCCCGGACGATTGCCTCACGTGCGCCGAACCCATCGGCTCGGCGCACGTGAAAGTCTTAGCTGGCCGGAAAGTATTGGCCGTTGTCGATGTCCTCGAGGAGGCCCGCCTGCGTAGGCTGCCAACCGAGGGTCTGCCGGGTGATGTGGCTGGTCGCCGGAAGGTCAAGCGTGACCAGGTTCGCGAGGAACCCGAAGTATCCCGGCAACATCAGGACATCCGCGGGTATGCTCACGGCTGGCAGGCCGAGACGGCTGCCGATGGCCTCAGCAATCTTACGGAACGCAATACCTTCGTCGGCGATCCCGTGCCAGGATTTGCCCGCAGGTCCCTTCTCCAGTGCCAGGCGAAACAGGGAGGCAAGATCGCGGCTGTGAATGGCTGGCCACACGTTCGTCCCGTCTCCGGGATAACCGATGACGCCCTTCTCCTTCGCGAGCCCGCTCAGCAGCGGGAAAAAGCCGGCACCGTCGGTCGTGCTGTGCACGATGGTAGGAATCCGCACGACCGAAGAGCGTACGCCTCGCTTTGCAAGGTCGATGACCGTGGTTTCCACGATGTTGCGAACCCGGAGAGTGCCCTTGTACGCATCGCCACCAGGGAGGGCGGGGTCTTCCTCGGTTGCCGGACGGCCCAGTTTCTCCCAACCGGGCGAGCCGATGCTCCCGGATACGACCAGCGGCTTTCCGGTGCCCGCCAGCCCATCACCGTAGGCGAGCATGATCTGGACTTCTGCGGCGGCCACGGCGTCGATTCCACCGGAGGGCAGCAGGTCCTGTCGGTGCGCGACGTGGATGACACCGTCGGCCTCAGCCGCCGCCGCCCGAAGACCGTCGAGGTCCTCGAGGTCACCGCGACGCACCTTCGCGCCGAGTTCTAAGACTTCCGCCGCGGACTTGTCCGACCGGGCCAGCGCCGTGACCTCGTGTCCTGCAGCGATGAGATCACCTATGATGTACGGACCGATATGGCCGGTTCCACCAGTTACGAAAACGTGCATGTCATTGTTCCTTGTGATTGATGTGATGTGGCAGGGGGTTTACGTGCTGTTCAGCCGGGAAGGCTGACGCCGATTGCAAAGTTGGCGTGTTTGATGGAGTGAGCGATAAGGCCGAGCGACAGCAGGCAGGCGTGCTCTAGCGTTCGCGCCATCGCCAATGGCCCGGTATCCATCGGGCGCAGTCCGAGGCCCTCGACGAACGCCGAGACCCGAGCTTTCGCCTGCTCGTCGTCTCCGGCGATGAATAGGTCCAAGGGTCGGCCCTCGAGCGAACCGGCGGCCAGGACGTGGGAGAAGTGGGTGTTGAACGCCTTGACGACATGGGCATCGGCGGGGGCAGCCTTGGCGATCTCCTGCGCGCCGAAGCTGTCTTGCGGGGTCACGAAGCTCTTGAGGTCGGAGGCGACGGGGTTGGTGATGTCGATGATGAGCTTGCCTGCCAACCCCGCGCCGTAAAGCTTCACGACTTCGAGAACGACCGCGTAGGGGGCCGCCAGGATAACGATGTCCCCGGCGGGCGCGGCACCGAACGAGCCGGTCGTCGCGCTACCTCCGATCCGGCCCGCCAACGCCTGCCCCTTGACGGGATCGCGGCTCATCACCTCAACGGTGTGTCCGGCCTTGGCGGCTAGCCCGCCGATCGCTGCGGCCATGTCTCCCGATCCGATGATGCTTATTGTGCTCATGTTCATGTTCCTTGCAGGTTTGCCCGGCGGTTCTGTTGCCTTGCTCCCAGACACACTTTATATATGGATCACCGATCCGAATTATAATGTGGATCAGTGGTCCACATATATGGGTCACTGATCCCTTTAACAAGGTGTCACATGCGAGCCGACGCAAAAAAGAATTATGACCACATCCTCGAGGTCGCGCGTGGCGTCGTTACGGAGCATGGTTCCGATGCGTCCATGCGCGATATCGCCCGCCGGGCCGAGGTCGGGCTGGCCACACTGCTTCGCCATTTCCCGACGCGAGAGGCGTTGTTCGAGGCGCTGCTGTGCACGAACCTGGACGCACTGACGCAGAAGGCAGCCGAACTCGAAACGTCGAATTCGCCCGGTGAAGCGCTTGAGTCTTGGGTTCGCGGATGGGTCGGATTCGCTCAGACTTATCAGGGCGTTGTCGCTATGATGGCTGCAGCTCACACGAACCCGGCTTCCGCCCTTTATGCTTCTTGTGCGGCAATACACTCAGCGAGTGCTCGACTACTCCTTCGTGCTCAGGCCGACGGTAAGGCGCGCGCAGACATGAACGGGGACGACCTGTTCGCCCTAATGACGGCTCTCGGCTGGGCGGTCGACCAACCCTCTTTCGCGTCACGAGCGGATCATCTCGTTCACCTTATTACGAGCTCCATTTTGACAACTACGTCGAACAGCGATGCCAAGACCGTGACAGGTTGAAATATATTGGCAGGCGAAATTGGGACGGACCGCTACTGCTCGCTGGGAATCGAAAACCTTTCCGTAACCTTTGTCCCAGGCGAGCTCGTTGCCAACCTACTGCCGACCCCCATGGGGTAACGGCCGCGTTCAGGCTCATGACCAATGTCTTTGAGCGACGGCAATGAGGGCGCGAAGGCTCCGTTCAGACAATGTGTCTACGTCTCCCGCCTGCACGAACTGCTCCCGTGGACGTGGAAAAGGCTGCGTGAGGCCGAAAAGAACCAGGATCAGTACATCGCCTGAGCGACAGCCTCACCATACATCAGCAAGTGCGCCTGCGCGCGAGCCAATTCCGCGGCCTTCCGCGTATGGATACAGCTTTGCTCATTTATAAGAATATGCAGACTCTCGACCGCATCTTACGGGATTGATGCGCGAACCAATCAATAGGGGCCAACGCATTGGCGGCGGGGTCCATAATAAGGCTGGTAGGTATTGTCGAACGCTCTGTATGTCCGATAGCGCGCATAGCACCAGCTCACATGGCTGCCCCCTTCATAGGCGACCGAAGGTGCATACTGGCGATAGGGCCGGTAGTAGCCGTAAGGCCGGCCGTAGCCGTAGGGAGAGTCATAATACCCGTCATCGTACGGACCGTAGTACGGCTGTGCCAACGCGCCACCAATGATCGTACCGAGAGCTAAACCACCCAGGGCCAACCCCCAATCCGATCCGTGATGACGGTGGTAACCACCGTAGTGGCGGTCATTCCAGCGTCCGCCCCCTCCGTGACGCCATTGCACCGGTTCTACCCGCTTCTGCACTTCGATCCCGGGTGGGTTCACTGCCGGAAACGCCTGAGCTGGCGTGCTGGCCGGAGCACTTATGAACAAGCCCAACGCGACAACGACTAGCCATTTCATGACTGTTCTCCTCGTCTCCAATGGAGGAAGTATTATCCTCTCCGGCTGAACTAAAGGTGAACGTAGTGTGACGAAAGTCGGACCGCGGAGCCACGTTAAATGGGCTCATTCGGCTGGAACCGGAATCCGGAATCCGGCTCAGTGGATCGACCGTCACGGTAGACGGCGGCGGCACCATAGCCAGCTGAGTTGCGCCGTGCGCACCCAAACCGTTAGCTTATGTGGCACCCTCCCGACGGAAGTTGCTGCACAATGGCTTGGGCGAGCCGCAGGTCGATGCGGCTGGCAGACCGAATCTCGCGCTTACAGCTTCAGCCATGCAGGCCGGGTTTCGGCCCACCTCCGATGATGTTCGGCCTGGTCTGCGTGGTCCCGCGTTTCTGGGCCACGATCTGAAGCGGCGGGACATGAGGCTCATGACGGTACTTTTTTGTATTAAGCCATTGAATGTAGTGGAGGATATCTGTCGTGGGGCCCCGGATTTGTGCTGACGGTACTTTTCAGGGCGGCAGCAGGATGCTGACGGACGCCGCCCGCATCAGCCATATCGACGATAATGTCGAAATCGCCCTTTTCTTTAAGGTCGGCTCGTTTGACGAATCCTGGTCGGTCGATGTTTGTATTACAAACGGAGCTAAAAACGATGCCAGATCGAGAACTTTCAGACCCGATCACGATGCGTGTGCCCTTGGACATCTTGACCGAGAAATCGCAGGGATTTGCAACCGCAACGGAAGCTGGGTTTTGTGCGAGCCTTGAAAACCTATCTGGCGCCCGAGGGCAGAGAGATCATCGATAGCGAGAAAGCCCGACGGGATGTGACCTCGGGCTTCGACATGATGTTGATGAGGTGATCGATGACGTCGACACCATCGTCAACGGAGCCGCTACGTGAAGGTCACACTGTCGCGGGGGTCGAGCTTTGTATTCCGCGTCGCCCTTATGGCAGTCGGCTGCGCTCGGCCTGACGTTGCGCCTCCTGAGCAGACTTCAATTGAGCGCGCGTATACATGAGAGCGTGGGATGCCAGGTCATAACCATCCTCCCACAGATTACGCCAAATTCCGAGGATACCTTCCAACGGCTGACCGACGACGCGTGACGAGAAGCTCTCGAAGGTGATCGGTCCGGTATAGCCGGATGCGACGATGGCGCGGAAAACGCCTGCCAGATCGATCGTGCCGGAGCCCATGTAACCGCGGTGTGAATCACCCGTGTGGAAGTAACCGAGGTAGCTACCGGTATCTTTGATAGCGGAAGGAACGTCAGATTCCTCGATGTTCATATGATAAACATCGAGATGGACCTTCACATTGTCAGCACCGATCCGCTTGCAGAGTTCGACGCCCTGCGACGCTGTATTCAACAGGTTGGATTCGTAGCGGTTGACGACCTCGAGGCCGAGAACGATGTTGCTCTTGGCGGCCGTCTCCGCCACCTGAGCGAGAATGTCCACGGACATCGTGACGCCAGCAGCAGTCGTCGGAATGCTGTTCTTCTGGAAAGCCGAATGGAGAATGCCGCAGACATGCGTCGCGCCAAGGTCGCGGGCGACAGACAGTGCCTGTTCAAGCTTGGCCTTGCCACGCTTTGCCTTCTCGATATCACCGCTCGAAATGTCCGTGTCAGCGTCTAGACCCAGAGAAAAATTGATCCCGATCCCGTGCTTCTCAAGTACGCGACGGGTGTAGTCGACATCGATGGAGCTTGGATCGAGAGCGGGAGCCTCGATGAAGTCATAGCCCACCTCGGCGGTCTTTGCGATTGCATGTTCACATTCGTCGTGGCTCCAGCCCTTCTCCCAGACCAAAGCGTGTACACCTAGCTTGTTCATGTCGTGCTCCTAACGTTGTCAATGCATTTGAATCCCACCGCGGATGGCTTCTTTGGTCGGAATGACGGTGGCGGACCGCAATCGGCCCGCCGGGCGGATGATTAATTGTTGTCGACGCGGAGGTCGGGCTCGGCGCTGCCCGATATGATGGCAAGGCCGTTCCTCAGATCGTTCTCCTCAACCTTTCGGTTGATTTCCTTGGGATCGAGCCCGTAGCCCCGCCAGCGATCCTGCAGCCTCTGTCGCAACTGGTCTTCGCCGACGTCAACAAACACCGTGAAGTCGAAAATCTCTTTCAGCTTGTCCCATGGTGACTGTCGGGCAAGCAGATCGTTTCCTTCGCAGACGATGATCTCCGTTGACTGCGGAACCAGACTTCCACCAGCTCGAGCAATTTCGATCGAACGATCAAAGACCGGGACGGCAATGACGTCGTCGTCATTGGTTTTCAGGCGCTTGAGCATGTGGCGTAGGCCGTGGGCGTCGAACGTATCGATGGCGCCCTTGAATGCCAGACGTCCCATCTGCTCCAGCACAACGTCGTCGTAGTGGTAGCCATCCATAGGAAAAAGGGCTGCCCTGAGATGATGCTCACCGTTGATCAACTGGACAGCTCTTTCGGCGAGGGTCGATTTCCCAGACCCCGGGGCGCCCGCAATGGCAATCAGAACTCTGCGACCACACATGGCTGCAAAGCGCTGAACTGCGATCTTGGCGATCTCGCTCGAGTTTTCTTCAATGTTGCTCAAGGAGCTCCTCCCAATGATATGCGGCGGCCATAGCCGTTGACCCCGCCGCGCCGTTCGACGTCAGGCCAACGCGTATTGCGCGGCCTTGCCACGCAAGAATGAGAGACCATTGCCCATGACTTCCTCTTCATCGCGGGCAACCGGACGCCACGTCGATATGTCGCCGGCCATCTCTGGCGGCATGCTGACAAAGCTCTCCAGGGTCAAAGCTCCCTTGAAGCCGATTGCGGACAAGGCGGCAAAGATTGAGTCCCAAGGGACATTTCCCGCGCCGGGTGTTCCTCGGTCGCTTTCGGACAAGTGCATGTATTTCAGATGATCTCGGGCGGCGAGGATGCCGTTGGCCGACCCCTTCTCCTCGATGTTCATATGGAACGTATCCAAATGAACGAACACGTTTTCCATTCCGATACGCTCGACCAGCGCCACCGCTTGCTCGGCGGAATTGATCAGATGGCTCTCGTAGCGGTTGACGGCTTCGACGCCGAGTTGAATGCCTCGGGATTTTGCCTGCCTGGCAGCCACTTCAAGAGCCCGAGCGACGTTGTCGTATTCGGCTTGCGTTGGAGGAGCGCCGGTTCGCTCGTTGGTTCCGCCATAGATGACGCCCGTGAGAACCTCGCCACCCATGTCCGCGGCTTTGTCGATCGCCACCTTGAGGTGTTCGATTGCCGCGTTGGGACGCACCGACGCCCAAGCGGCCTCAGGCAGCACCAGGGAGCAGGCCGCCCGAAGCCCATGCTTCTCCAAGAGATCGCGGGTATGCTTCGCATCGACCGCTGGCGCGTCGAGCAAGGGAATCTCAATAAAGTCCACCTTGTATTTGCTTGCGCAGGCAATGGCCCGCTCCGGGCTAGCGCGGTCCCAGCTCATCGTCCACATACTTGCGTGAATCCCGAAACCTTGCACCTTCATCCCTTCTTTCTGCGTGAAGCGAGGTAAGCTGAAACGATGGTTCTCGCCGCCATGACGACGATCATCAGCACGCCCCAAAGCGCCGTTGCGAGGTGTTGATTTGCGCCCATCAAGTTGAGACCGGAGGACAGAAGCTGAAGCACGATGAGTGCGACGAAGACCGGCAGAACTCGCCCGAAGCCACCAAAGGGATCGATGCCGCCTAGGAATGCTGCGAGTACGGTAATTAGGAGGTAAGATTCTCCGTGTCCGACGCGCACCGAATTGAAGCGTGCGAGCATGATCACGCCGGCGACTGCGCACATCAGGCCAGACAACGTATAGACGAGGACCAGAATGCGGCGGGTATTCATGCCGGAGTACTGGGCTGCTTCGATATTGGAGCCGATCATCAGGAGGCCAAAGCCAAGCTTGAAGCGTGTCAGCAGGAGCTGCCACAGACCGACGCAGATGACGAAGATCAGCAGCGGGATCGGGAAACCGAATAGCTGTCCGTGTCCGATCGGCGCGATGAAGCTCGGAAAGCCGGATACGTCGCCGCCACGTGTGAGAAATTCACCAAGGCCACGCAGGAAGATCATCATGGACAACGTCACGAGGATCGGATGGGCGCGCGTGTAGGCGATCGCAGCACCCGTCATCAGCCCCGCGGCGCCTCCGGTGGCAAGAGCCGCCAGGACACCGAGCAGAAAGGCTGACGGGGACGCGTCGACACCACCGTAGATTTGCATCACCCAGGCTGCCGCCAGGCCGGACAGGTTTGCTGTGAAGGTAACAGAGAGATTGATGCCACCGGTCAGAAGCGGAAGCAGCATCGCGAGAGTGAGCAATCCCAGCTCCGGAAGCTGGAAGGCAACCGAGCCGAACGTCGCTGAAGAGATGAAGTTGTTTGCTGCGAGACCGAAGATGACCATCACGGCCAGGAAGGCGATGGCCGGACCCGTCATGTCGGCGCCAAAGGTGGCGTTGAACTTTTGAGCAATGGCTTTCATGAGTGTGTGCTCCCTCTTCTGGCGTTGCCCTTCGCGAGGAACGGCAGAAGCTTGTCGATGCGCGCGGAAGAGAGCGTGATGGCGACGAGAATGATCGCGCCGACGATCATCTTGAATGCGAAGGGCGAGACGCCCATGAGGTTCAACCCGTTCTGGGTGATCGAAACCATCAGGACGCCGAGGACGCATCCGATAACGGAACCCTTGCCCCCACCGAGGCGCGCGCCACCGAGAACCGTTGCTGCCAGAACGTCCAATTCGCGTCCGTAAAGAGCATTCGGGACGACTTCTTCGGCATAGTGTGCCTGCATCAATCCGGCGATACCGGCCATAAGCCCCATCCAGCCGAACGAGATGTAATGCATGGCTCCAATGTTGATGCCGAAGCGGCGTGCTCCCTCCGGGTTGTCGCCAAACGCGTAGAGCTGGCGGCCGATTGTCGTGCGGGAAATCATGAACCAGGTCGCGAGGCAGCAAAGGATCATGACGACGACCGGCAGAGTAAGCTCGATCCAGGAGCCGTCGGCCATCTCACGTTCAAAGAACACCACGCGTGTCGTGAGCCATTCGGGCAGGTCGTAGATGGAGACGCCCTTGGTGAAGAACATCAGGAGCCCGAAGAAGATGTTGAAAGTCGAGATCGTCGCGACAATCGAAATAATGTGCAGGCGGTAGACCAGAGCCGCGTTGATCAGGCCCAAACCGATCCCGACGGCTCCCGCAATGATGAAGCCTTCTGCCCAGTCGCCGCCACCCAACGCGCCAAGCGCGAGAGCGGTGACGTATTGCGCGACCGAGGCTGCGACGGCAAAGGAGATATCGATCCCGCCTGAAATCAGGACGACGAGAAGCCCTACGGCAAAGATGATGTTGACGGCCGAGACGTTCAGCACATCAAACGCGTTCGAGATCGTAAGAAACCGATCAGTCCCAAAAGACAGTCCGATGCAAAGCACGATCATGACCGCCAGAAGCGTGAATTCCGTTGTATGTCCAAGGATCAGCCTACGCATAGACGGCAGACTCCAGTTCGGTGAGCGACAAGCGTCGCGGGTCGTAGGTCGCGTGGATTTTGCCTTCCACCATGTGAATGATGCGGTCGGCGTTGAAGTAGACCTCCGGCGGTTCGTCGGAGATCAGGATGATCGCCATACCCTGGGCCGCAAGCTTGCGTACGATCTCGAAGATGCCGGCTCGCGCACCGACATCGACGCCAACGGTCGGAGCATCGAGGATGAGGATCTTGGGGCCAATGGCCAGCCATTTGGCGATCGCAACGCGCTGCTGGTTGCCGCCAGAAAGGGTCCGAATGGCGTCGACCGATCTGCCAATCTTGACGCCGAGCGTGGAAATCCAGTGATGAACGACATTTGCCTTCTTCCTGGGCGAGATCATCCCGCCGGACAGCAGCCTGTCGAGCGAAGCCATGACCAGGTTGTCAGCGATGGACTGAGGTAGGTTGAGACCGAGAGAGAGGCGATCTTCCGACAGATAAGCGACACCTGCACGAATGGCATCTCGGTTGGAACCGAACCTAACGCGCTCCCCTTCGATCGTGATCTCGCCCGCTTGCGGACGGTGCATACCGAAGAGTGTCAGCGCTAACTCTGTGCGCCCGGCTCCAAGTAGTCCGGTGATCCCCAATGTCTCGCCGCGACGCAGATCGAATGAGATGTCCCGGAACTCTTTGGCCCGGGTGAGGCCCCGCACCGATAGCACGACACGTTCGTGATCATGGTCGGTGGCGACGATAGCGTTGTCAAAGTTGCGGCCAGTCATCAGTTCAGTCACACGTGACTGTGTCATGCCTTCCACCGGAAACACGCCGACCAGCGCGCCATCTCGAAGCACAGTTATCCGGTCGGAGATCTGCAGCACTTCCGCAAGGCGATGTGAGACGAACACGACAGCGACACCGGATGCTGACAGGTTGCGGACGATATCGATGAGGTAGTCGGTCTCGGATTGCGTCAGCGACGCAGTCGGTTCATCCATGAAGACAAGACGGGCTTCACCGACCAGCGCACGTGCAATGGCGACGATCTGACGTTGCGCGATCGGCAACTCCTTCAACGGCCGGTGAAGATCGATACTGACGCCGAGGCGGGCCAGCGCCTTTTCGGCCGCGTCGTCAATCGCGCGCTTGTCGACGAGGCCGTACTTGCCATTGACCGCGTATTGAAAGCCGATGTTTTCGGCGACTGTCATCTCTGAGAAGAGCGCGAGGTCCTGCCAGATGACCTGAATGCCCAGTGATTGCGCGAGGGTGGGCGTCATCGCCGCGATGGGCTGACCGTCGAAGAAGAACTCCGCGCCATCCTGCGGCTTATAGACGCCAGTGATGACCTTGATCAGCGTGCTCTTGCCGCAGCCGTTTTCTCCTGCAAGGCAATGCACCTCGCCAGGATTGACTTCGAACGACACCCCTTTCAGGGCCCGCACGCCGCCAAACGTAACTTTGATATTCTTGAGTGAAAGGAGCGGTCCGGCGCTCATAGCGTATCTCCCTGATCAGCCGCCTGAGTTGGCGGACGGCGCAGGCTGCTAAGTCTCTACGGGGCCGCGTAGAGCGAACTCCGCGCGACCCCGGGCTTGGGGGTCAGAGGCCCATGCCGACAAGCTTGTCGATGCTTTCCTTGTTGATCGCTAGGAGCTGGTCGACGATGATCGTGTTGCCCTCAGGATTGATCTTACCGAGGCCCTCGATTTCATCGCCAGCCTTGACGCTCTCGCCCTTGGAGATTCGATCTGCGAGGGTTACAAAGACCTCACCCGCCTGCTTGGGATTCCACATGAACCCACCGGTGATCGCGCCCGACTTGATGAGTTTCGCGCCCTGCCCTGGCGAGAATGGCCCGATCACGAAGACCTTTCCGTCCTTGCGACGCTCTTCCACCGCACGGCCCGCACCAATCGGACCCTGCGAGCCGAATGCCAGGAAGCCCGTTAGGTCTGCATTGGCTGCCATGAGGTCGAGTGCAGTTGAGCGACTCTTGTCGACGTCTTCGGCAACGCCATAGCGATCGCCGACCAGCTTCATATCAGGATAGTTCGCCTTGATGTAGGCGATAGCTGCGTCTGCCCAGGCATTATGCAGCGGGACAGTGAGAGAGCCGACAAACACTGCATACGCGCCTTTGCCGCCCATCTTCTCGGCGAGAAGCTTAGCATGTGCTTCACCGAAACCCTTGGCAGAGGCAAGCTCGAAGTCCCAATCAGCACCGACCTGCTTAGGCGATTCATGAGTGATGACCTTGATGCCGGCTTCCTGGGCCTTCTTGAGGACTGGCTCCAGGACCTTGGCGTCGTTCGGAACGACACCGATGTAATCGACCTTCTGTGCGATCAGGTCTTCGATAGCACGAACCTGGAGAGCCGGATCGGCGCTGGTCGGACCGACCATGAAGCCTTCCACGCCGAGCTTAGTGCTCTGCTCCTTAATGCCAGCTTCCATGGCGTTGAACCACGGGATACCGCCAATCTTCACGACCACGCCGATCTTAGGCCCTGCGAAGGCAACGGATGCAAGAAGCGTCAGCGAGAGGCCGAGCGTGACTGCGAGCATTCTCTTCATGGATTTCTCTCCTCCAAACACAGCCGGCAAGAGAGAATCGCCACGCGAGCCCCATGCTCGTGTGCTGAGCGTTTTTTGGCTCCGATTTTCGGAACCCCTCCCTTACCGCTTCCTCTAAGCGACCACCTTTGCACAATCCTTCTTGCTTTCGTGCACAATCGATGGTGCAATAACCATAACACCAAAAGGACTTTCGTCAAGAGCCCCAGTATCCTAGACAGGGCGACCGTTGAGGAGATTTGCGGATGTCGGAAATAGAGCAGAAGAAAGCAACGATTTATGATCTGTCGGTGGTGTCCGGCGCGTCCGCCTCAACGGTTAGCGCGGTCTTGAACGGCACCTGGCGCAAGCGGCGGATTTCAGAGGAAACAGCCGAGAAAATCATGTCGTTGGCAAAAACGCATCGCTACACGGCAAATCTGCAGGCACGTGCGTTGAGAAGCTCGCGCTCTGGACTAACGGGTCTGCTCTTGCCGGTCTACGACAACCGATTCTTTTCTTCGATGGCTCAGACTTTCGAGGCGCAAGCACGAAAGCGCGGGCTCGTCCCAATGGTCGTGTCAGGACGACGCGATCCGGAGGAGGAACGGCGAACGGTCGAGTCGTTGATCGCCTACTCCATTGACTCACTCTTCGTCGCAGGCGCGACCGATCCCGACGGCGTGCACCAGGTCTGCGTGCGAGCAGGTTTGCCACACGTGAACATCGACCTGCCCGGCAAGTACGCGCCTTCCGTCATCGCGGATAACCGACAAGGCGCAGAAGCGCTGACGTCTGCGATCATACGCCACGCAGAACGTATAGGGCCGCTTGGCCCCGAGGATGTCTACCTGTTTGGCGGCCGCGACGATCACGCAAGCCGCGAGCGCATTGCGGGCTTTCATGCGGTCAAGCAATCAATCTTTGGTGTGGCGGCCACCACTGGCGATGTTGAAATCACCGGCTATTCGCCTGGAATGACCGAGCTTGCTTTCGAGCGTTTCTTCGACCGCCACAGCAGGCTGCCGCGCTGCTTCTTCATCAATTCGTCCATCAATTTTGAGGGTCTGTTGCGCTTCATGGCGCGTCACGATGGTGAGACGTTTGGAGATATTGTCGTGGGGTGTTTCGACTACGATCCTTTCGGATCGTTTCTGCCGTTTCCCGTGTACATGATCAGGCCGAACATTTCGGAGATGCTCGAGCGGGGCTTCGAACTGCTGGAAGACGAGAACGCCAAGCCCCAGATCGTGATGATCGAGCCGCAGTTGGTGCCACCACGCACCGCGCTGGAAGGGCCATTGGACGCTTTGAAAGATGGCCCTGCAGGTTAGATGCTGCGGGGACACCGGGACCACGAACCCGTTGGCGTACTGGCAGTGCCCGCAATGGTTCCGCTAGCCTATAGCCCAGGATATGCGATCTCAACATGGCGACACGCCCGAAAATCTTGCGGGAGACGTCCGATATCGAAGCCGTAGGCTGGCCTCTGCCTTACCGGGAATGCGCCATGAATCGGGCGATCAACGCCAGTGTTTCGCCCGGACAACTAAAGCAAACCTGCGTAATCAACCCGAGCCCCGCCCAGCGTTTCATGTTGACCGCCATATCATGTATGAAAGTTCTTCATACGGGTCGCCCGCAGATTCCCTCGTTCAGGGAACTGCACCTCTCCAACGGGCTACCCATCACTGGCTGCCCCCACTGCGCCGGGCGGCGGCGCCCGAATCAACACGACCATCCACAATCGCAGTAAATCCGTGATCAGGCTGCACTATCAAGTCCACGGCAAGGAATGGCAGAAATCTCGCACGATCGCGAACGCTTCCCCAATATCCGGCCGCCGACTTCCAGCTTCATCGTATCCCATTCCTTTTCCGAGCGCTCTTTACCCTTCGGATTATCGAACGAGTCACGTTTCGGCTCAATGTCGCGAGTTTCGGCGCGTTCGCTCGACACCCAGTTCGCCGGAGAATCTGGTCGCTGAAACAGGTACGCGCCAACGTGTTACCTGTTGTCAGGCGGCGCAGACTCGCGTATATCGTGTACAGCTGGTGCAACCCGCGGATGGCCTCCCAGCTCCGCGCAGCAGCTGTTCCCTCTGGAGGTGAAAACCTTCATACCTATGGGCCTCGGCTTCCGACGGCCCATTTTTCTAGCCTGCTCGAAGGCACCCTGCGGTGTAACCGCCCAGCGGCGAAGCTCGAACGACCGGTGCCAACATCTTCGAGCTTTGTCTCCAGCGCATTGCCGACCCTCGGGTTATTGTTCTAGAGACCTGCCATCTAACTAAACCGACGCGTCCCCGGAGTCCGAAATGCACATCGAACCGCAACAGCGAATATACGTCTGCTTTTTTCTCTTCGCGGTTTCCATGGGAGCCATGCTTTCGCGCCTTCCCGATTTGCAGGACGCTCTTCTGGTTAACAAATCCGAACTTGGCCTGACTCTGATCGGAGCAGCAATCGGCGCATTGATCTCTCTTACTTTGTCATCGCCGCTCGTGGCACGTCTCGGAGCACGCACCACTGCTTTCATCACTGTACTCGGAACGTCCGCACTGCTGGCGCTCGTCCCCTGGATGAACGCAGCACCCTTGGTGTTTGGCCTTCTGATATGCGAAGGGCTGCTGGCGGGGGCGCTGGAGATCAATCTCAATGTTGAAATCGACCGCATCGAGGCCCAACTTGGCAGGGGTGTGATGAACCGGGCCCATGGGTTCTGGAGCCTAGGTTTCTTCGTGACCGCGCTCGTCTCTTCGGCCGTTCGCCAAGCCGGTGTATCTATGCAGGTACACCTCGCGCTCACGTTCACCCTTGTCCTGATCATCGGAACCATTGCAATCGCGGGCATGAAGAACGCACCAGCCCGGGTCACTCGTGAACCCATAGAGGCAGGGCATATTGCGTTGCCCACACTCGGTTTACTACCGCTCTGCGTGATCGGTATCGCCGCGTTCCTCGTCGAAGGCGCGGGCATTGATTGGTCTGCCATCTACATGCGTGACGTCTTCCACGCAGAGCCGTTCGTCGGCGGGTTGGGGCTAACAATGTTCACATTCTTTATGGCGTTGACCCGACTATTCGCCGATCCTTTCGTTGACCGCTTTGGATCGCGCACGGTGGCTCTTGTCCTTCTCGTTCTTTCAGCGGCGGGGCTATTTTCGGTTTGGATGGCGCCACATCCTCTTGTCGCACTCTTCGGATTTGCGCTCATGGGGGGCGGATGCAGTGCGGTCTACCCCCTTGCGGTCTCTGCAGCAGCCCAGCGCACCGACAGGGCGGCGCACGTGAACGTGGCGGCGCTTGGACAGATGTCGTTCGTTGTGTTTTTCCTCGCTCCACCCATGCTTGGTGTCGTCGCAGAGCACGTCGGTATTCGCGTATCGTATTTGATATGCATCCCTGTCATCGTCACGGCGCTCTTTTGTTGCAACGCTCTTGCTCCACGCCTCAGGTTTTTTGCGGCTTGAAGGGTGTTCTTGGCCACACATACGGAAGCCGATAAAAAGATGTTCACTGTTGACCAACTTCCCATCTATCGGCGTGCGGCGGACCTAACGAGCATCCGCCTGGCTTTCATCACCCCAATGTATGACAACCCAGCTAGGCACCCCGCGGCCAGCTAGATTCACCGTTGTAAGAGCCCCGACCGCCTCGCTAAACGACTGACCGGGTGACAAGTCGAGCGCTGTGAGGCGTCACGCCGCCATCTTCCGTTGTAGCGACACTCTGGAACGGCCCCAGGAGTTGAGCATGGCGGCGGACTTCGCGCTGCTTCCCGAGAGAGGAAAGATCTACCTGGCCTAAGGATGATTTTTCCCAGCGGTCTATCGTCGCGCGTTCAACGCCATCCCATTGCGGTGCGTTTCTCACCCCCTGGGCTTCCGCCCGACAATCTTTGCGAAGTTCGTCCTTGGCTCTATCCAGCTTCGCTCGTTGCACCTTGGAGAGTTGCTGTCCTGCGCGGTTGATATAGAAGCTCAGCATGGACATGGCCGATTGGAAGGGACTTGCTTTTCGACGCCGGCTTCGTTCGGCCGACTGTTTCAACGAGTTGGCGATCTTCTTGGCACTCGGCTGCTTGAACACACCCTCCTCAAGATCCATCGCGTCGCTTTTATCAGTCACCTCTTGCGTAAGCGCTCATTTCCATGCGCCTTTTCGCGTTGAGTTCTCTGCCGCATGAAGTGTCCACTTGAAATAGGTGGACACCAAATATGAATGACGAAGAGCAGAAGCTGCGTGTGCGGTTGGTGGGGCGTGATGGTCGGCGGCGCTATGATCCAGGATCAAAGGCGCGGCTTGTTACGGCTTGCCTCCAGCCTGGTGTTTCTATATCAGGCCTTGCGCTTGGCCATGGGGTCAATGCCAACCTTCTACGCAAGTGGGTCAAGGAGGCCAGGGAGGCTGGCTTGTCGGCGGTATCTGCAAGCTCGCCGTTTATCCCGGTCGTCGCAGCAGACGGCAGCCTGCCTGTCGGGATGCGCTCGCTGGATATACCGGTCGCGTATGGTGAAGAACAACCGGCATCACTGGAGAAGACGGCCCATCTGTCAGGTTTTTCCAAAATCAGCGCGTTGCTGCCGAACGGCGTGAAGCTTTCGCTGGAATGCGGTGATGTGGATGCGTTGACGGCGATCATCGGAGCTCTGGGTCATGTTCAGACTGGGCGCTGATATCAAGGTTTACCTGCACCGCGAGCCGATCGACTTCCGGGCCGGTATCAACAGCCTTGCGGTCCTGGTGCAGGAGGTGATGGAGCTCGATCCGTTTGCGCCTGCGGTCTTTGCCTTTTGCAATCGCCGCCGTGACCGGATGAAGCTCCTGTTCTTCGATCGGTCCGGTTTTGTGATGGTGCTGAAGCGATTGTCGGAAGACCGGTTCCGATGGCCACGTCGGGAGATGATGGTGGTAACGCTGACGACCGAGCAATTACACTGGATTCTCGACGGCATTGATATCGACGCGATGGTCCGCCATCCGGTTCGGCAATACCAGATCGCCGGCTGACAGTTCTCGACGTCTGCGGTTGACGGGGCGAAACGGTTCAGATTCAAGAATCTGATGATCCGACCCGGCGAACCCACTGTTGAGGAGTTGATGGCGCGCATTGCGGCGCTGCAGGCGGAGAACCGTCAGCTCACGGAACGCGTGGTCAAGCTCGAGGAAGAACTGGTGTTGGCGCGGCTTCATCGTTTTGCGCCGAAAAGCGAAAAGCACGTGGACCGCCTCTTCGATGAAGCCGAGCAGGTTGCCGATGAAGACGACGCCGGCGGAGACAATGGGGAGGTCGTCGACCTGCCGGACACGGGCTTTGCGGCGATCGAGAAGCCAGAGGGCAAGAAACGTGGCCGCAAGCCCCTGCCGGAACATCTGCCGCGCGAGCGCGTCGAATATGACCTTGCCGACGACCAGAAGGCCTGTCCTTGCTGCCGTCACCAGATGCATCGCATGGGCGAGGCCGTCACCGAGCAGCTCCACATCGAGGTGAAGGCCAAGGTCCTGCAGAATGTGCGGCTCAAGTATGCCTGCCGCCATTGCGATCGCACCGGGATCAACACGCCTGTTGTCCTTGCGCCAATGCCCGCGCAGCCCTTGCCGGGCAGCATCGCCACGGCCTCGACGCTGGCATTTGCTCTTGTTCACAAATATGTCGATGGCACGCCGCTCTACCGCCTGGCCCAGGCCTTCGAGCGCGCCGGCGTTCCCGTCAGCCGCGGTGCTCTGGGCCATTGGGTGATCGGCTCGAGCGAGAGGCATCTCTCCCGCATCTATGACGCGCTGAAATCGCGGCTCAGGTCTCAAGCCATCATCCATGGCGACGAGACGACGGTCCAGGTGCTGAAGGAAAAGGACAGGGAGGCCACCAGCACATCATTCATGTGGGCGTATCGGAGTGGAGAGGACAGCGACGAGCCGATCGTGCTGCTCGATTATCAACCCGGCCGCGGCCAGATTTATCCGCAGGCCTTCCTCGGCGATTACCACGGCATCCTGATGAGCGATGGCTATTCCGCCTGGCGCACGCTGGCAGGGGCCACCCATCTGGGATGCATGGCGCATTCCAGGCGTCGCTTCGTCGATGCCCTCAAGGCAAGAAAGAAAGGCGGCGGTCCGCCGGAGCAGGCGCTGAAATTCTTCGAGCAGATCTACCGGATTGAAAGCCAGGCGCGCAACGCAAAGCCTGACAAGGGCGAAACGCAAGCCGATTGCATTCGCCGTTTCCGCCAGCAACACAGTGTCCCCATCCTGAATGCTCTCAAGGTATGGCTCAACGACATCGCCCCGAAGGTCTTGCCCGACAGCAAGATCGGCGATGCCGTGTCCTATACCCTAAATCAGTGGGACTACCTGACGCGCTACACAGAAGACGCCAGGATGCCGATCGACAACAACCTACTCGAGCGCGATATCAGAATTTTTGCCACTGGCAGAAAATCCTGGCTGTTCAGCGACACCGTGGACGGAGCGAGGGCCAGTGCCGTCGTCTACAGCCTAATGCTGACCTGCCGAGCTTGCGGCATCGAACCCTTGGCCTACTTGCGCCACGTGCTTACCGAACTGCCGCAGCGCGCAACAGATTCCGACATCACTGATTTGCTGCCCTTCAACTTCGCCAAAACTACCGCTGCCTGATCCGATAGGGCCGTCACAAAGCGACCCACGTCAAATGGGCCACGTCAACGCGCATGGAAATGAGCGCTTACCCTCTTGCGACCATTTCCTCTTCTTTTCCTTTGGCATTTCGACTGCTCCAATGCGGGCGGCTCACCGATGCTAACCGTGGAAACGTGCGAAGGTTCCATCTCAAGATCCGCGGGCTGGATGTCACACGGGATGTTCGTTAAGCGCAAAATGCTCCACCTTGAAATGCCGCTGAAGTTCACGATGAACGACTTCAGTGTTGGCGGCGGATGTCGTGGTTTTCCATCTGATGTCGAACACCAGCAACTGCTGGGCGTCGTGACGAGTGCGGCTTGAGACGAACCGAACCTCGCAATTATAGGCGCCGAGCACCTGTCTCAGTTCCGCAGCGCCAAGAGTTCCATCGCCAAGGATTTCAACCGTGGCCCGCTGCCGCCTTGCAAGCCACTGATCCAGGACCTGCATCGGGGAAAGAAAGAAAAAGGCGACTGCGGTACCGACAACACCGATGCCCAGTTGTCCGCCGCCAAAGCAAAGGCCGATTGTGGTCATGGCCCAGATGGTTGCAGCGGTTGTGACGCCAGTGACGAAGTTTCCTCGATGCAGAACCGCGCCACCGCCGATGAAACCCACGCCGGTTAGCACGCCAAGCGCAAAGCGCAGAACGTCCATACGTGCAAAGCCGGAATGTTCGTCATTTCCCTCCACCACCAGCAACGCGTTCGCCTGCAGCATGGCAAGGCAAGCCGCCAGGCCGACGAGGACAGTCGTTCTGAAGCCAGCGGCATGCCCGCCCTTTTCCCTGTTGATGCCGATGAGGGAAGCCGCGACAATGGTCAGCAGCACGCGCAGGAGAATGTCCGGCCAGGTGAGTTCCTCGGACATTCTGTTCAGCACAAGAACCCATGGATCCATTGTCATGCCTCCGGAAATGCTGCCTCAATGCAGGCGATGATCACCGGCCGGGCACCAGCGTCGATGGTAAATCACTCATCGCCAAGAGCGCTGTCATGCAAGCGGCCATTTGATTGGGTCCGTTTCCAGCCAGATAAGCCCGCCATCGTCGGAATGTTCCGTCCACCGCGCTTTGAGGCCGAGGAGACTGCGTGGCTCCGAGGGCTCAATCCTGTAGCGGGAACGAAAATGAACTGAGTTGCATTGTTTCGGTGGAAGGAGACACCATGTCCTTCGATCCGAATAGCGACTGGCATCACGATGAGGAACTAAGGAAGCGGAAGAATGAGCAACATCCACCATTGTTTTGGTGGTCGTGGCTTGCGATTGCCGCTGTCGGAATCTTCATCTTGATCCTGACCGTCTCGTTTCGCTGAAATCGTGCCACACCTCAGTTTGCCTGCAGCCGGTCCCACGGTCTCCGCCTTGTTGGCCCGTCCCGTCTCAACGCTGCTCCCGCAGACCGGACGCGGTCCGTTTCGAGAGCTTAACGGCCGACTGATAAGCTGACCTTGTTCCTTCGGCTTGACCGCGTGCTGGAGCGGACTATGCATGCTCAAGAAGCGTGGCGACAGCTTTCAGGTCATCGACGAAGCGCGCTCTGCTTTGCCGACCGGCCGGCTGGTCGAGCATTCGCAGTAGCGCCGAGGGATGTATCGTGACAAACACAGACAATCCGGCCGGCGAACGAAGGACGGAGCCTCGGTCGCGAGTGACCTTTGCTTGTGGCCCGAGCAAGGAATAGACCGCCGTCGCACCGAGCGCCACGACGAGTTTCGGCCGTATGAGGCGCAATTCTGCTGCCAGCCACCACGCGCAGATCTGAACCTCTCCCCTGGTCGGTTTGGCGTGGATGCGTCGTTTGCCGCGAGGTTCGAACTTGAAGTGCTTTACGGCATTGGTGACGTAGCAGGCATCGCGTTCGATACCCGCTTCCTCGAGACAGCGATCCAGCAGCTTTCCCGCGGGGCCAACGAACGGTTGCCCGGCAAGATCCTCCTTGTCTCCCGGCTGCTCGCCAACGAAGACAACTTTGGCACTGGTCGGACCTTCCCCAAACACCAACTGCGTTGCGTGTTTGTAGAGGTTGCATCGCCTGCAGGTCGTTGCTTCCCGATGAATCTCGCCCAGATTCGTACCCGATGCACCTGGTTGCGCCAATGTCGGGCCGAGCAGTTCTGCCATGCCTGTTCTCCTCCGTTGACACTCAAGGTCCGCGGATAGTGCCGAAATCGCGACCACCGCAGACCAGTGTGATCGCTGTGTGGCGCAGGCAAGGTTAAAACAATGGGCCGGCCGCTTCGTTCCAGGATTTCTGGGGCGTTGCCTCAATGTGCGCTGGTCTCGGTGACGTATCGCGTGGGCCGCAGGAGGTTTGATGAACGGCAGATGAACGAAACGGGCGCGGACGCGTTCCCTCACCAGGAGATGGAATGATGTTCATGCCCCAGTTTAATGGATCCGCCCTGATTGGAGAACGTGCCCCTTTCGCTTCTCTTGCTGACGAGATTTGGTCAGCAATTGCCTATTGCGGGGTTGCAGAAGATGTGGAGCTATCGGTCGTCGAGTCCGCCGGTGCCTTCTTTTTGGAGGGACAGGCTCCGAGCCAGGCAGTGGCGGATCAGTTCCTTCAGGTTGCCCGCCGCTGCGCGGGCTCGAATGTCTTTTCCTGGATGTCCGTGCGCTGATCGCGTTGCGCTCGATGGTGGTCTGAGAGCAGAGTAGCCCATAGGTGGAGTGTGCCGTGAGCGCAAAGATTAGTCTCGTAACCGGTGGGGGCGACCGCGATCGTTCTCGCCAGATGACGGATCGACGTCGCCACGATTGACCTCGATCGAACGCATGCGCGGAAACCGTCGCCGCGATCACCGACCGTGGTCGCGAAGCCGGACGCTCCCCTACTAAGAAACGGAGTCATGGACGGCCTCTTCGGGCCGCGGAGCGTCCTTCCAACCCGGTGGGTCATCATAGACCGAGTCCCTTTTTGAGGGCGGCGGCCTGCATCGTCTCGATCGGTGCGTGCGCCGCCAAAGACGAAAGCTCTGCCCGCAACCGGAACCATGTTCGCAATTATCCGTCAGGCTCTGTTCAAGGAAACAAGGGGGCGGTTTAATTCTCGCAACTGCGGGGCGGCATCATTTCGGAATGCGGGGGCGAATTGCCTCGGAATCTGCATAAGAGCTATCCTTGTATTTGGCGATGATGCCTTCCAAGTCGTGCTCGCAGGCAGCGGCGAAGATTCGCGGCCGTCGCCTTCAATCTCTTCGGAGAGGCGGATAGCACCCTGTTCATCCTTCAGAAGCGATTTGAGGAATAGAAGATCGAAAGCGAACATGATCAAGGCGCCGGAGTTGAGTTTTGCGCCCCCTCCCACCGAGCGATTGCTGAAGTCGGCCGAAGTCCGGACGGCGCCCTGCTCGTCGAGTACGACGGCCTCGCCGTCAAGGATAACGGAAGCCACTCCAAGGCGTTTGGCGTCAGCCTCGATCGCGGCCGCCAGGGACCTCTGCTCGATAAGGAGCGGGAACAAATTCCAGCGTCGAGCGTTGACCCCCGCTTTGAGAAATGAAACCCCTCAAGGCCAACTCTCGACTGTGGCCCTCGCAACCGCGACAGCGGGGGTACTTTTTTAAAGACGGCTCGAACTGACGGTGGCAGGATGGACGGACCAACCGCTCGAGAAACGGTTGCAATAACGCGGTACCAAGAAACTCGAACCGCCGTGATGGCGCTCCTCCCCAGGGTAAACGCCGTCCTCAATCTATACGACATCGGACAGCCATTGATCGCCCAGGGATTCACCGAAACCGAGATCCTAGATGTACTGATCAATCTGACACACCAGAGGTTCATCGAACTTCTTCCCGGCAATCAGTTGAGAGTTCTCAGAAGCCCGACGTGCGCGCGCTCAGAAGCGCGGAAGGATGATCAACTCGCGGGCCGACCATTTGGGCCTCGGAACTAATCCTGGATAGTGGCGTTTAACCGAGGATGTCGATACCCTCCGACATCACCTCAACTGGCAACTGCCCGAGGCTCTGCGTCCCCCCGGTCGCAGGGCCTCATCCGTGACGGCTTTGAACATGGAAGACCTACGTTTCGACAGCTTTCGCTATGGATTGGCGGCCCTTCTGATGCGCTGCCCACGTCTTCGTCCCTATGCCCATAGCGCCCACCGGTGGACCGTAGAAATCGAGGAATATGGCGACGCAGTCAGGCTCCGCGACAAGTTGCGTGCTGGGGGCGGCAATAAGATGCTCCTGGAGGAATACGAGCAAATCTGCATAGAGCTTGAGGAGGAGATGCAGTCCTATTTTGGCGCTTCCGCCCTCGACCTGCCGTGACGAATTCTCTCCCCATCCTACTGCCATGAGCGAATGATGACTCTTGTGCCAACGATACCCTTCCTTGGCATTCTTGGGACGACTTCAGGTAAACCTCCTCAAAGCTAGCCTGAAGTTTCAAGGGTGTCCTGCCGCAAGGCAGGATGGGCTGAGGGGCCAGGTTCATGACAGCGATCCCCAGCGCGTACGCCCAGCTGCTGAACCTTCCCCTCGCTTTTTCGCTAGGACCTTGGTCCGACTAGCGATTCCGGCAGATCGGCGTAATCTATGGTTGTTCTGTCTCTGGCGAGTGGGACAAGAAGGGAAGCCCTTGCCCCATCCCCAACCCGCAAGGGCTTCCCTCCAGTTCACGCTCGCCCACGCCTTACAGGCCTGCCGAGATCGTGCCTAAGTTTGTTCCTCTCCTACCCACGATGCGACAGATGACGTCGGCAAAAGTGACACCCAGCGCCATGCTCCCGATGCCAATAACCCCGATCGCCCCTGCCCATCAGCTTCCAACGCTTCAGGTCATCGGTGACTGGACGCATTTCCGAGATGTCTTCCTGAACGGCAGCTACATTTCCTTCCACCTTTCCGACGCGATCAACGAGTTGATCCATGCGCTGATGCATCGTTGCCCGGCTTGCGTCCGACTTCACTTCTGACGCGCGGAGGCGTCACGGAGGTTGCGCACTTCTGCCGGAACTTCACCCATTTGCTGGTGCGGATGGCAGTTGGCTTCAGGACCAGCACCAGCGTCGGGCGCGCTAAATGCTCGACGCGATCGTCGAAGCCGTTCATGCCGCCATTGGTCTTCGTAGTGATCGTCGCCCTGATCGGCGAAGCGATTGAGGTTGTGGCTGCCCCAATACCAGAGCGGCACCAGCCCTTCCCATGGGTCGTTATCGGCTAGATCCGGATTGGCGACGAAGTCGGCCGGGTTGAAGCCCTTTGCCTCGGACCAGTCGTAGAACGCCTGATCGTTGGCTTTGCCGGTGAGCTGCACGCCGGTGCGACCCATATATTTCCGTCGCCATCGAGCGCCGGCGTGTTGCCGAGATCCGCGCGCGTGTCGTAGCAGGCCCGCGCCGGCGTCGGTCCCCAGATCTCGCGATCGTATCGGAAGTCGCCGCTTTCATGCATAAGCTGCGCCAGGTACTGCACCACGCGGTGCACGCGGTCCATGCCGAAGTCCTCGCGATAGCGATCGAGCGACACCAGGACGGATTTCATGTTGGCTTCATTGACAGACTGGAGAGCGGTCGCGCGGATGTGCTGAGCCGTAACGAGTACGTTCATTTGTTTTCTCCACAGATTGTGATGATTGCCGTTTTTGTTAAGCATCAAAAGACGAGCGGCGCCGGTTAGGGCGGTTCCAGCAGATAAACAAATAGACCTAAAGTATAATACCTAAGTCCATCTGGCATAACCCCGAAGACAGTCTAAAATTAACCGCATCATGTCTCGGTGAATACAGCTGTAAGTCTTGTGTTCGGGATCTCATCCCGCGCGGTTATTCGGGATCCCGATTCCTTTTAAAAGGAGTGTCAGGATGTCTCACTTGAATGATCCCAATCTGCCTCGCAATACCGCGCGCCGGCGTTTTCTGGGGGTGGCCGCCGCTGCCGGTGCTCGTTTCGCGAGCGTGGCGGCCATTGCCATGGCGGCTTCGTCAGCGAGCGCGGCGGGCTTGCATTTGGGATGGCGTAACGGCGGCGGCCCCGGCAACTCCGGCGGCAACGGCAACTCCGGCGGAGGCGGGAGCAGCGGTGCGCAGTGCTTCCTGCGTGGTACGTCGATCCTCACGGATTGCGGTGAAAAGTATGTTGAGGATCTTCGGATTGGCGATCGCGTCGCTCTTCCGGGCGGAGACACCCGCGCGATCAAATGGGTTGGTCGCCAAGTGTTCAAGAAGGGCGGCGCGCATTGGTATGACGGCGTAGTGCCGATCCGAGTGGCGCGCCATGCGCTTGACAGTCGCACGCCACATTCGGATCTCTACCTGTCGCCTGGCCATGCACTATTCCTGAACGGCGTTTTGATCCGTGTGAAGGATCTCGTGAATGGCACGTCGATCGCGCCAATCGCACCCACTGACGACATGACGATCGAGTATTACGCCGTCCTGCTCGCGACCCACGAAGTGATCCTTGCGCAGGGCGCTGCGGCGGAGACCTTCAATCCCTCGGACAGCAATCGCGAAAATTTCTCAAACTTCGCGGAATACGAACGGCTATATGCCGGTGAGGCGCGCGTGGAAATGACCTCCTATGCGACAGTCCTTGGCGAGGAAGGCGGCTGGCAGCACCTAAAAGCTCTTCTTCTCCTCGGCGCTTCTCCTTTGGTGCCGATGTTCGATCCATTCGAGGACGCTTGCGACAAGATCGATGCCCGAGCCAAGGAGTTGTTTTTGCGTTAACTCGGAAACACCCTGCGGCCAGGATTACGCACGGCGCCGCCTCGAACCCCTGGGTTCTGTGTGTCGTTCTGTCTACGGCCAGGCCGCCGCTGCAGCGGCGGCCGCGGCCTCTTCGACCGTCCCCGTCGCCTCAATCGCAGCCTTGGTGCCGAGACGAACGGCCTCGATCGCTCCGCCGATGATCTGCCATCGAAGGAAGGCCTCGTTGACGATGGTGGCGACCTCCGCGAGCGTTGGCGCCGTGATACCCACCTCAGCAGACAAGAGCCGAAAGTCCGACGGCTCAGGTGTGCTTCCGGCATCAACGCGGCGATATAGCGCTTCGCCTCGTCAGACTTTACTGGTAGGTCATCGCCTGCCCAGCGCCGCCAGTGATGTACTTCAGGCGCTCTGTTTCGGCTGCCTTGTCAATTTCGGCCTTCAGATTGGCTTACGTGGTCGCGAGATCCAGTGCCGGTGATCTGAAAGCAATGACTTCCGGGATCGGCTTCTGGCAACTCCTCTTCAGCGTCTCGGGCTGCCAGACGGCATACAGCCCTTAATGGAGCCAGTTTCATCCCTCTCAATATAAGGCAATAGAGAATCCTCCCGCGCGGGTACACAAAAGCCGCCTCTCAGAGGCGGCTTGCGAAGAGCACGATCGGGGTTATCGGCAAGGTCGAGACGACGATTAGGCCGATCAAAGCCGGAATGATCGGTTGTGATTTTATGAACCGGACAGATGCGGCATCACACTATTGCGTCAGAGCCCGCCAGCATCTGGGCGGGCTCATTTTTTCCTCAAATTCTGAGGCCAAGTTACCGGGCTGGCATCGGCTTCGGCCTCTGAAAGCGTGGCTGCTGCTGCGATGGTCTGCTCCGGGGTAACGCCACCAGACAATGCTGCCTGAGATGTGGCAGATGATGGCGTCGCCGCGACAAGAGGCTTTGTCACTACGCAACGATTACAGAATTCGCTGAACGCGCCCTTCCCTGCTCCCCTTCGATAGCGACGAATCGACCTCGGCGCGATTGCGCCCGGATCGTTTGGCGTCGTACAACGCGCGATCAGCTTTCTCGAGGAGATTGCCGGGATCCTCCGAAGCCGAGGTGGTGAAGGAGACCCCGATGCTGCCAGTAAAGCGCAAATAGGTCCCATCCACGCTTTGGGTTTCAAGCTGCTCTATTTTCCTGCAGACGAACCGAGCATATTCAAGCGCGTGATCGGACGAAGGAGCATCGTACACGACCACGAATTCCTCACCTCCGAACCTGGCAGCCAAGGCATTCGAAAGATCCGGTATGTTTTCAAGGAGGCTAGCGAGCGATTTGAGACAGCGATCGCCGGTCGGATGTCCGAAGCGATCGTTGACCGATTTAAAGTGATCGATGTCAATGAGCAGAACGGCTGTGCCCGACTCCGGCGACGACCTCTGAATCGCCGCGGCCAGAAACTTCTCGAAAGTTCTGCGATTGGCCAGACCCGTCAGAGGGTCTTTCTCGGCGAGCGCCTGCAGAACGACATTCGTGCGGCGCAGTTCACTAGCCGCATTCCCATAAGAGATGATTGCGTCTCCAATCAACGCCAGCTCTTTTAACAGCGGCCTGTTCGTTTCGACAAGGAGAGGTTCGTCTTTCTCGATCCGTTTAAGGTTGCTGATTGCAGCAACGATTGGAACTGCAAAGTGCCGGCGGGCTAGTAAAAGCAAAAGAGGTACGGAGAGGGCGGGGATAATGAGAACAATGATCACGAGATTCCGCACTGCGACCGCGCTCTTTTGAATGCCTCCGGCGATTTCGTCCGCCACGAGAGCGGAGTTGCCACTGACCTCCTTGCCCATCATTTCAATGATGCGCATCGCCTCCTCATAGGCGACTAGATCCACTGTCGATTTGCCGGATCCTGGAGTACTCTGATCACGATCTACTTCGTCCCGGTTTTTCTGGTGCGCAGCTGCGATCGTCTTGGCGAGGCTGGCCACCTTGCGAGAGCCACCAGTCAGGGTGGCTGACCCATCAAAACCGAAGCCCTGAGCGAGAGCCTGGATTTGCAGCTGAAGCTGTCGTTCCAAACGGCGGTCGTTGGCGAGGAAAATCGCTCGAACGAGGGATGACATCCTTTCGATCTTAACCGCGTTGCGGGTCTGCGACAAAATCAGCGGGATCTGTCGCTCGCGCGTTACAATCGCCTCATTTTCGATACGAGTCAGTAAGAGCCCCGCGCCTGCCGCAGCAATCGCCGAGTAAATGACTACCACAAACAAGAGAATGCGCCCCACAGATCGGAGAGGCATGTCGCGAGACCTCGATAATCGGGTATCCAATTGGCCGCCCTAATAGATGCTGAAGGGAAAATAGTGATCGTTGATCTTGTCGTAGGTCCCATCAAGTTTGATTTGCTTGAGCGCATCGTTTACGCGAGCGATAAGCGGACTGTTTCCCTTTCTCGCGGTGATATGCGCTGAGCTTTGAAGAAATTCGCTGGAAATGGGATCTCCGACGTAGCCATACGCAGAACCTGTGGGCGTCTCCATGAAGCTCAAAAGTTCAATAGCATCGCCGATCAACAAATCGGCCTTCTTTTCTTCGAGCAGTTTTTGAGCTGACGGCTGATCCTTGGCCAAGACAGGAACGCTTTGTTTGTATGCTTGCTTTGCGTAGTCAGCCTGGATTGTTCCCTCGGCAGCGGCGATGCGCGCGCCAACCAAAGCTCCTGGAGAACTGTCGGTGAACTTTTCTGCGTCCCCGATCAAAACCGAATGCGAGCGATAGTATGGCGCTGAGAATTCGACGCGGGCGGCACGCTCCTTCGTGTATGCCATGCTCGCCACGATCAAATCATAGTCGTCGGATTCCAGTCCCTCGATTATCTTGGACCATTCGACGGTCTGGAGCGTGCAGTCAGCGTTAAGCTGCTTGCAGAGCGCCTTTGCGATATCGACATCGAAACCCTTAAGGGTACCGTTCTCATCGACAAAATTGAAAGGGGGATAGGCCCCTTCGGTAGCGATCCGGAGGTGCTCGGTAGAATGGGCGACAGAGGCGCCGAGTAGAAGACCTAAGGCGAGGACCACATTTCGCATCATCACGTTTCTCCTTCAGCGCAACTATGATGCGAAATGACTAAGGAAATCCTGAAATGACCGCTCGGAGTCGAGGAAATTTGCGACCTCCCATCGCGGTTTCAGCAAATTCAATGATCTACAGCACCTCCAGCGGCGCTTGCGCCAGGTGGCTGTCGCGGGCGGACCACAAGGAACCGGGCGGGACGATTTAAAAGTGTTCCGGATGACGGGCTGCTCCTGCGCGAAGACCATGGGATAGTAGCGGCCATTTCTTCGCCCTGGATGAGCGTCGCCTGTAATGGGCTCCTCCCCACTTCGAGACTTTCGACAAGCGGCCGCTATGTCTATCGTCTTGCTTACACGATCGTTTCGCCGTCACTTGCGTGTCGCGCCGAGCCTTGCCAGAACCTCACCTGGAATCTGATACCGCTTGATGACATCCTTATCATTGTGGAGCCCGCAGATCTCGCGCTGGATAAACAATGCCCAGACGGCGTCGGAGGCCTCATCGAGGAGGGTTTGCCGGTCAGTCTTGTGATTGTTTTCCGGCGACCACGATGCAAGCCTGGCCAACGCGGCTTCCATCTTGCGACCCTGGCGACCCAGGGCGTCCGCCCGCGCGGAGGCAAGCTCGTATTCCAAGGGATTTAACCCGGCGCTCGACTGCCCTGAGAGTGATCGTGGCGGCCTGAGACTCACGATTGCCTCCTTTCCTGGATTTTCGTTCAAATGACGTTGCTTGGTAAATTTGCGTTGTGAACGGACTTCCCAGCCCTACCCAACACGCTCAATTGGTATGACATGTTTCGCTCTTCCCGCCGACGGTCAGGGTGGCTTCATTGCCCTGGATCCAGAACTCCATATCGTTGTTGGCATAGCGGCCACCATCGGCTGAGGCGAGCTGCGGCAGTCTGATCTCGCCCGATGCGCCCCAAAAAGGCGAGCACGACACTGCCGGGCGAAGCGTCATGCGATGAAAGGCTGCATGAAGACGCGTGCCGGTTGCGCACTCGTATTGCGCCTCCGTAGAGAGTGCCTTGGCCGCCGAGATCGCGAGAGCAGCAAGCGCGAACATCATGGTCGTCTTCGCAGTCATCATGCCTCCCTCGCCCGACTCTCAATCAGCACCCTGCGTCCAGGTTACGGGTCGCTGCCACGGTCGGCACGCCAGTCTAACGCCGCAACGCTCGTCAAGAAAGGTATTCGCGTCGTCGGCGTTCGGCCCCGAGCGGGCCGTCGTGGCGCGGGGACGCATCAGGACTTGATAGCCAAGCGCAGTTGCGCCGCGCCAGCGAGTTCATGCAGGAGCACTGCGGGCGCAATATCCGTCTCCAGGAACTGGCCGAACTGACGGGGCTGTCCCAGTCGCATTTCAGCCACTCGGTCAAGGCCTCCACCGGCGTAACGCCACATGTTGGCAAATGAACGCCAGGCTTGAGCTTGCCAAACAGCTGCTGCGCGATAGCGATCAAGGCCTCACTGCCATCGCAGTGGAAACAGGCTTTCCGACCAGGCACTTCACGCGCGTCTTCCGCAAATATGTCGGAACGACACCGGCGCGCTGGAAACGGTCGAAGTGCGAGTGATGCATTTCACAAAGATTTGCCCACAAATTTTGGAATTGCCCAAAATCGTTCAATCGCCGCAGATCAGACCAAGCCCGACCATTAAATTTGACTTAATCGCTCACCTTATTCGAGTTGGCGCCTGGCAGGCGACCGGCGGGCCTATGAGCAGGGGTGGTGCCTGACGCAACTGTTGTCCCCGGCTTTTCCGACCTTGCGCCGACAGGAGCAGCCACCGCGCTCATTGGCGGCCCGCTCCTTTTGTTCCTGCTGCCACGCGTCCATGGCCCCTCGGCTATCACCGCAAAATCGCCTGGAGCTCTGCGACGCGTATCGCGACCATCGCTGGCACTCCTGCTTTTCTGCGCTCTCTTCTTGGCTATGCTCGCGGCCGTTCTTCCTGTCGGCCCGACCGATGGCGGCTGGTAAATTGCCGTTGGATCGCTGCGTTCAGATCTTCTGCCGTTCAGGCTGCCGCGAACTGTCATTGCAGCCGGAGCTGCTGCGATGCTGGGTGCTGCCGGCTTCATCATCCAACGGGTGACCGGCAATCCGCTGGCAAGCCCTGAAGTGCTCGGTGTCTCCTCTGGCGCCGGGACGACTGACAGTGACGGTATTCATTTTCGCCTTCCCTTCGCCGCCGATCATGATCGCCGGTATGGCCCTCGGAGCACTCGCCTCATTTCTGGCCATGATCGTCATTGCCCGGCGAGCCGGGATGTCGCCTGAGGCGCTCTTGCTTGCAGGCGTCGCCATCAGCTTCCTTGCAATCATAGGCATGGTGCTCGCGCAGGCCGACATTGCGCAGTTACATCCTGCTGACCTGGCTATCCGGTTCGACAAACCGCGCCGGCGCTTTGGAGGCCTGGACCGCGATCACTTCGCATTCTATTCTGACAGCGCCGCTCTTCCTGATGACGCACTGGTTGACCATCTTGCCACTTGGCGCCGGGGCGGCACGCAGTGTCGGAATGAGCGTTACCCCAACGCGTCCGCTGCTTGCCGTACTCGCGTCGCTCATGACGGCGATCTCTTCTTTCCTCATTGGGCCACTTAGCCTTACGGGATTGATCGCGCCCCAATTGTCCAGGCTGATCGGTTTTCACCGTAGCCGCGATCATTTGCTCGCAACCATGCTGATCGGCGCCTGCCTGCTTGTCCTAGCCGACGGGCTATCACGGATCATCATTTATCCGTATCAGGTTCCGGTCGGACTGTTCGCCGCCCTGATTGGAGGGCCATATCTTCTGTGGATTCTAAGCCGAAAGGAAACACGCGCCTCTGCATAGTGCCGGTGGCCAGAGGCGCGCATGCGATTTGCCCGTGCACACGGTCACATCGACCCTCCTCAGGTTCCGTAGCGTCAGGTCGATGTGTCCAAATGCAAGCACAACCTCAGCTGTCAAAGCAAACCGATTGATTAATTGATCACTTCGATTACGCGGTGCGTATGCGGATCGACGATTACGCGCTTCTTGTTCACCACCGTGTAACCGTATGCATCATTGCTGGGGATCGTGTGGATTTCGACTGAGGACGGCAGCTCACTTCCCACGACGATATCGCCATCGTAAACAACGGATGGGACCTGCTGTTCAGTTATATAGGTTCTCACCTCGCCAGGCACGGTCACAACCGTGGTCTGGGCCATAGCCGTACCGGTTAGCATAAGCGCTGCCGTTGCAGCTGTTACGAGAGCTTTCATAGCTACCTCCATATGTCTGAAAGGGTGAACTCCCTTTCCACGTGAAGGTTCCCCGGCAAACAGGACGGGCAGCTGCCCTCCAACCTCACTGCAGTGTTCGGCTTCCCCCCTCGTCAGGAGACACGTCAGCCGTCAAAAGAAGCTTGTCGATTCTGCGCCCATCAAGATCGACGACCTCGAATCGCCAACCGTTCATCGCAAAACTCTCGCCAACCTCCGGCAGGTGCTTCATTTCCTCCAGCACGAGACCCGCCACCGTCTGGTAGTCCCTGTCGTCATCAACCTGGAACCCCATGAAATCCGCAAACTCGTCGATCGGCGTCCAGCCGGACACAAGATAGCTGCCGTCGTGGCGGCGTACGATCGCCTTCTCTCCAATCGAGTCTTCCTGGACCGCGCCCATGATCGCCTCCAGGATGTCGCCGGAGGTGATCACGCCTTCGAAGTGGCCGTATTCGTCATAGACCAGCACCATGTGGCAGGGTGAACGACGAATGGCCTGAATGACGTCTAGGGCACCCGACAAGTCTGATACGATCGGTACCTCGCGGGCAAGGGTGGCAATGTCGACATGACCGGACGACGCAAGCGCATCGTAGAAGTCCTTGGTCAAGAGCACGCCGATGATCTCGTCGGAGCTGTTCTTGCGCACCGGCAACCGTGCCTGCGCGCTCCGACGGAGCTGGTCCCGGATCTCTGCAAAGCCATCCTCCACATCGATCACCTCTACATCGCGGCGCGGCGTCATCAAGGCTCTGGCACTTCGATCTGCCAGGCGCATGACACCAGAGATCATCGCCGACTCTTCCGTCTCGATCACGCCTGCGCTGTGCGCTTCGGCGAGCACAGTCTTGATTTCTTCATCGGTGACGACGTCACCGGACTTGCCCGACTGCCCGAGAAGTCGAAGGATGGTGCGACCGGACGTGTCAAGCAGCCAGACGAGCGGCGCGGCCAGGCGGGACAAAAACACCATCGCCGGGGCGACCCTGCTGGCAACGGCTTCCGGTGCGCGAAGAGCGATCTGCTTCGGCACCAGCTCGCCGACAATCAACGACAAGTATGTGATCGCAACGACGACCGAGCCGACCCCGAGCGCATCGGCGGCTGTCTGTGACAAGCCGTGTGTGCCTAGCCAGCCGGCCAGTCGCGCACCAAGCGTCGCGCCCGAGAATGCGCCGGACAAGACGCCAACGAGGGTAATGCCGATCTGAACGGTGGATAGAAAACGTCCGGGGTCCTCACCTAGCCGGATGGCCATAGCGGCCCCGCGGCTTCCCTGATCGGCGAGTACTTTGAGACGAGCCGGCCGCGAGGATACGACCGCGAGCTCGGACATGGCGAGAACGCCGTTCAAGATCGTGAGAATGGCAACGATTGAAATTTCGAGAAGCAAAAATGAGGACCTTATTATTTCAAACTATCCGAAACATAGGCATTCTCCCACAGAACGCCAGCTACCAGCTAGTCGCAATAGATGTTTCTTTGGGTTCTCAAGATTGCCATTACCGGTGTTTGGTTCGCCCGCCTGCGAACACATTCGAGGTTTGAGCTCGCTCCGCCCTTCACCTCGATCTCGGCTGCGGCCCAGTGCTGATAAGGGCGGCGGAAGGTCGGAACGTGTTCCTTGACCGCCGGTAGCGCCTTATACGGTTTGTGAGGTTGAGATCGGTACCGGAAAGCGGCCAAGGAAATAGAAAATCGATTTGCAAATCGATTCAATCGAATCCGAGCAAGCCGATCCGATCGATTCACGACCCTCGGCCACTCACCTGAAAAGTGACGCAGGTTCGCCTGTGTCCGCGATAGTTGCGTTGGCGTTGCCCATGCCATCATGCTGCTCGCCTGCCCAGGCGAGCGGTCCGTCTCGCCATTTCTCGCCTGAAAGCATAGGCACTGACCGGAACAAGGATGGCGACAAAGGCCAGCGCGGTCAGCAAATGCAGGTGAAGCTGCAGCCGCCCTAGCAATGCTTCAACCGCACATCCGGCAACGAAACCAATCGCGGTTATCAAGAAGCCCCAAATCAGCGCGGCAAACGCATTGAGTATGACAAACCTGCGCGCCGAGACACTGGAGATGCCGATCGCAACGGGGCTGATCGTTCGGATGCCGTAGATGAAGCGAAAGGCCAGAATGAAGCCCGTCGGATGCGCTTCGAGCAGTCGCGTCACCCGCGCAATCGGTTCCGATCCAAGCTGTTTCTGAACATAGGACCACTTCGTGGCATATCGACCCGATAGAAAAAAGAACTGGTCCGCAGCAAACGATCCGAGACATGCAGCCAGCGCGACCTGCCAGTATGGAATGAGCTGCCGATGGGCGAAGATCCCACCCAAAAATGCTGCCGTTTCGCCTTCAACAGCAGCGCCAAGAAAAACGGCCAGGAGGCCGTATTCACCGATCAGCTTTTCGAGCAATGGCTAGCCTCCGCGCGGGCGACGAGCACGCAACCTGCCTTGAATTGGGGTCTCGCAGCAACGCCTGCAAGAGAGGAGATCTGCCCTAGCGTGCGACACCGTAGCTCCCCTACCAAAGGCATGGGGCGTCAATACAACGATACCCTCGCAACGCGTTAAGAATGTGTTAGCCTTACGGGCATGGCAGCTTGGGGCTAGCGGCCTGGGGGAAGCGCGATGCAGGACGACGATCCGAATGGCGCCACGAAACCACCGGTTAAGAGCGGCCGGAGGAAAGCCCAAGTTGCAACCAGTGCGGTCGAGCGCCGGATCGTTACCGCACTTTGCTACGATCTGGTCGATTCAACCGAACTCTTCCACCGCATGGACCTGGAAGATTACCGCGAGCTGATATCGGCGTTTCAGGCAGCCGCGAACAAATCGATCGTAGAGCATTCAGGCGTGCTTCGGGTGGAGGCCGGTGACGGAGGCCTCGCCTTATTTCCGATCGATCTTGGAGCGCGGGATGCCGCTTCCCTCGCTATTCGTGCCGGCTTGCAAATCATCGAAACCTGCAGGCACGTTGGCCAGGCCGCCGGTCGTGCCGATCTGCAGGTGCGCGTCGGCATTGCCACGTCTGTTGCGCTTATTCAGGGACTTAAAGAACAAAGCTGGAGCCATGAGCCCGTTGTCGGCGTGGCGCTTGCTCTGGCCACGCGGCTTGAGACGGTCGCTGCTCCCAACACCGTCTTCGTGTCAGACGAAACCTGCAGGCTGGCGGGGCGCTCGCACGCGTTTTCGTTCGAGGGCATCTGGAATCTGAAGGGATTCGAGGGGCCTGAAAGAGCATGGCGCGCGCTTGGCCACAAAAATGAAGTGGACAGATTCTATGCGTTCGGAAGGCTCGGCAGCCCCTTTGTGGGTCGCGCAACCGAGCTGGACGCACTTTCGAAAGCGTGGAAAAGCGTCGTGGCCGGGAATGGGCAGACGGTCGTCGTCGAGGGAGAGGCTGGGATCGGAAAATCGCGTCTCCTGCATGAGTTCCGCAGACAAACGCGCGCGGAGCGATCGAAATCCTTCTTCTTCCAATGCGTGCCTGGTGGCTTCCATTCGACGCTCCACCCCTTGGTCAACAGCCTCACCGGCATGCCCGAAACGGGTGGAAAGTCGAAATTGAGGGCAGCCACAGTCGCTGCCCGCTTCCGGCGCCACGGCATACGGGAAGACGACATCATCGAGATCTTTGCCCATCTCCTCGGTGCCGAAGGGCGTAGTGAAAATCTCGCAGGCAGCAATCCCAAACTCATACGGGACAGAGCACGACAAGCAATTCCACGGGCCCTGCAGGCTTTATGCGAGAGTGGGCCGGTCCTTATGGTCGTCGAGGACATTCACTGGATTGACCCGACCTCGCGGGAGCTTCTGATGGAGGCGGCCCGCGTCATCTCGCGGCTTCGGCTTCTTCTCATCGCGACCACACGTCCGGAGCCGACGACGGAATGGCCTGAAGACGCCAATCCATCTCGATTGTCTCTGCAACCGCTCGATCCGGACGAAACGAGGCGGGCGATCGAGCGCAACTGGCCGCAGCACCGACAAGCCGAGTTTTCAGAGCTGGTTGAGGTAACGGAGCGAATATGTGGGGGCGTGCCGCTCTTTATCGAGCAGATATGCCAGTGGGTATCCGACACCAAGATCGCCGACAATGTCACGATGCCGGAGACGGCATCGACAACCCATATTTCGGCATTTGAAGAGATTCTCGAAGCGCGGCTCGGTCAACTTGGCCCGATCAGGGATGTAGCACGCGCCGGCGCCGTTGCCGGCTCCCGCTTCACCTTGCCGCTTCTTCAGAGGCTACTCCCGGACTATGGCAAGAAGGCGCTGGCGAACGCGGCGGATACGCTGTGCGATACGGGTTTCGTAACACATGTGCGAGCTGGCGGAACCACTACCTATGGTTTTCGCCACGCATTGATCCAGGAGACAATCTACAAGCTGTTGCTGCGACGGCAGAGCCAAGCCCTTCATCGGCGCCTCTTCGACGCTGTCAGCGAAGACGCCGCAATTGCACCGTGGATCGATGTCGGTTCCCGTGCCGAGCATGCGGAGCGTGCCGGTCTCAAGGAAACGGCCGCGCAACTGTTCATCAGGGCCGGCCAGGAGGCTGCGCGTCGCTCCGCTTTGGTCGAAGCCCGCCACCATCTCGAACATGCCCTCTCAATCTGCGACGGTCTGGAGGTCGTCGACCGGGTTGATCGACTTCGTCTGACAGCTGTAACCGCGCTGGGACCAGTGCTCACCGGGGCGGTCGGCCTGAATTTCCCGCCGGCGCGAAAGCTCTACGAAGACGGAGTGGAGATCGCCAATCGCCTGCCGCTGGAAGAGAAGTCGCGATGGTTTCCGATCTACTGGGGTTGGTGGCTGACGGGAGCCGATTTTCTGACGATGCATGAGCGCGCGATGGAAGTGCAGGTCATGTTGGCAGGGATACAGGACCCCGAAATACGCTTGCAGATGAAGCATTGCATCTGGGCTATCGACTTCAACCTTGGACGTCACCGAGAAACGCAGAATGCAATCCGGGAAGGGCTGGCTCTCTACGACACACCAAGGGCGACAGAAGCACGGACGATTTACGGTGGTCACGATGCACGTGTCTGTGGACTGGGCCAACTGGCTCTCTCGCTGTGGCTGACAGGCCAAACGCATGAATCGGACCATGCACTTCAGGATATGATCCGGTTCGTAAACGAGATTTCCCACCTGCCGAGCAAGGCACACTCTCTCGACACGGAAGCTGTCTCTGCCTTCTATCGCAATGATTACAAACGCTTGAGAAGCGTTGCGGAAGAGATGTCTGAATTTGCGAGACAACACGAAATGCAGTCTTTGGCTGGACTTTCGCTTCTTTTCGGCGGCTGGGCCGAGGCCCATCTTGGAAACCTTAAAGGGGGCTATGAAAGGTTCTGCAAGGGGTTTGATCTTCTAGCGGAACTCGGCGCGGTGATCGACCTGCCGATCTATCTATCGATGCAGGCCGCAATGCTGGGCCTTCTCGGCAAGGTCGATCGCGCCATCGAGGTCGCCAGCCAGGCGATCCTCAAAGCACGAGAAACGGGTCACGCCTATTGGCTGGCCGAGCTGTACCGGGTTCGCGCCATGCTGCGTGCCCGCACCGGCGCGATGCGAAATCTTGTCGTCGAGGATCTGCGGGTTGCCGCGGAGACTGCCCAGACGCAAGGAGCGGTCGCACTCCAGCAGAAAATCAACCAGTCGATCGAGGACCTTGGCCTTGTCGTCGAGCGGTGAGCCCACTTACGCCACGTCAGACAACGAACTCCTCGGCGCGTTTGCGGAAGAGGTCACCGTCCACCTCTGTTCACCGCTTGCCCAGGAGGCGCAGGACGATCCCGGCATATACCTGCGCGAGCTCCTGCCAATTTGTAGGCACGCGGGCATAACACGCATCGCCGACCTCACCGGCCTCGATCGATTGGCGCTTCCGGCGGTTCAAACGATCCGCCCAAGCGCCCTTTCAGAAGTGACCTCCCTTGGCCGAGGTCGTTCCATCCCACATGCCGCGATCGGAGCGATCATGGAGGCGCTTGAGCGCTACTACGCCGAGCTGCTTCCGGCCAAGAGCGCTGTTCTTGCAAGTGCGGATGAGCTCGCCATCCCAGAGGGACTGTTCGACACTAAGCTTATCAACAGCACAAACGCTGCTTGGCGGCGAACACCAACGCTTTGGATTGCAGCCTATGACCTTCACTCCGGATCGACGCAGATGGTTCCTCTCGAACTCGTGCATACACGCTACACCGATCCGCCACCGGACTTCGATGGGCTGTTCCTTCGTACCACCACCGGCCTCGCGTGCCATTCAACATCGCATCAAGCGGCAGCGCACGCGCTCTTCGAGTGCATAGAGCGCGATGCGATTGCCAGAGCGTTCGACACACACGGCTTCTTCGACAGACACCGACTTGCTCCCGGGAGCCTTGGCCCGGCTGTCAATCGCCGGATCGAACGTCTCGCAGAACGCGCTATATCGGCCGGGTTCTGGCTTGCCCCCTCCCCGACCGGAATTGCCGTCGTCTGGTGCCAGACGATCGAAATCGGCGCCAGGCATCCCATTCTTGCACTGCCGACAGAAGGTTATTGCGCCGGGCAAAACCTTCACCAGGCGGCGGAAAATGCCTTGCTTGAGGCGTTGGCGACGCGAGCAGGAGCCATATCAGGCGCCCGTGACGACCAGACGGCGGGGCACTATCACAAGCGTGTTGACCGCGTTATTGCAAAGGCGCGCCAACTCATTCTCAATCCGGCGTCTTTCTCGCCAGTCGCGGAAATCCGACCGGTTTCCACGCTCCAGGAGATGCTTGATTGCGTCATCGATGCCGCGCTTGGTCCTGTTCTTGCAGTTCCGCTGGGTTCGAATTGCGACGGTCCCGTTCGCTGCGCCAGGATCTTGATGCCTCGCGGCCGCCCATTTTCGATCGTGCGCTAGGAGACCAGGATGAGTGCCAGCGATCAAGCAGGTCCGATATTGGTTTTTCTAGGCCCGACGCTGCGACTGCCGGAAGCCCAAGCTGCGCTCGACGCAATCTACCTTCAGCCGGTCGCACAGGGCGACATACTGCTTGCCGCTCATGCATTTCGCCCCAAAGCGATGGTCATCATCGATGGACATTTCGAAGATCGTCCGTCTGTCCGGCATAAGGAAATCCTGTGGGCGCTGGCGCAGGGGATCGTGGTGATCGGAGCCGCAAGCATGGGAGCGCTTCGGGCAGCGGAACTGGGTCCATACGGTATGATCGGCGTGGGGCTGGTCTTTAGGTATTACAGGCGCTGGATACTGGCCCCGGACGATGCCGTCGCCGTCCAATCGGGACCGGCCGAACTTGGCTTCCCGCCCGTGACAGACGCCTTGATCGATCTTCAAAGGACGTTTTCCAATCTGAAGCGGCTCGGCCTGCGCGGCGACAAACAAGGTGAGACTCAGCGTCAATCAGGATGAGACTCGGCGGCGGGGGTGTGACGAAGGGAGGGCGTAGCCCGACTGGAGTTACACCCCCGCCGCGGCGCAATTTTTCGGCGTCTCATGATCGCGGTTGGCCCGGTAGCGTCGGTGATTTTCTGAGAATGGAGAATCACCTTTGTGCCGGGTCGCCATGTAACCGATCATCAGACGAGGCTTTTTATGAAGTACCGACAAAACAACCCCATTGAGGTCGCTGCCGCCAAGGCGTCGATCAGCCGGGCGACGGCTTACCGCATCGAGAAGGATGCGCGTCTTCCATCGCAGACCAAGCCGCCGCGCGACCGGCGTCGCCCCGATCCCCTTGAGCACATCTTCGACGCCGAGGTTGTTCCGCTCCTCAAGGCCGCGCCCGGCATCCGAGCGGTCGCCGTTTACAACGAGATGCTGCGGCGTCATCCAGAGCTGTCAGAAGGTGTTCGCCGTACGATTGAGCGTCGTATCCGATCATGGCGGGCTGTTCACGGTCAGGAGCAGGAAGTGATCTTCCGTCAGATGCACGAACCCGGTCGGTTAGGACTGTCGGATTTTACCGACATGGGCAGCCTCGGCGTGACGATCGCCGGCCAATCGCTCGATCATCTGCTTTATCACTTCCGGCTGGTCTGGTCGGGCTTCGAGCATGCCCATGTCATCCTGGGTGGAGAGAGCTTCGTCGCTCTGGCCGAGGGGCTGCAGAACGCCCTGTGGTCGGTTGGCGGTTCGCCGCTCTATCATCGCAGCGACAGCTTATCGGCCGCCTTCCGCAACCTCGATGCCGACGCCAAGGTCGATCTGACGCATCGCTACGACGAACTGTGCGCCCATTATCGCATGACGCCGACGCGCAACAACAAGGGCGTCGCGCACGAGAACGGCTCGATCGAAAGTTCCCACGGCCATCTCAAGAATGCGATCCGCGATGCTCTGCTGATGCGCGGAACCAGGGACTTTGGCGACCTCGGATCCTATCGCGCCTTCATCGATGAGATCGTCAGCCGCCGCAATGCCGCACATGGCAAGCGCATCGATGCCGAGCGCACGCATCTGCAAGCTCTTCCCGATCGTCGCACCACCGACTTCGAAGAGGTCATCGTCACCGTATCGAGCACCGGCGGCTTCGCCTTGCGCAAGGTCTTCTACACCGTGCCTTCCCGTCTGATTGGCCACCGGCTGCGGGTGCGTCTGTTCGACGATCGCCTCGACGTCTTCATCGGCGGCACGCATCTGCTGACATTACCCCGAGGCCGCGCCCATGCGAGTGGCAAGCACGATCAAGTCGTCAACTATCATCACGTCATTCATTCCCTGCGCAAAAAGCCGATGGCGCTTTTGGGGCTCGTCTATCGCGACAAGCTCTTCCCCAGGCCGGAATATCGCAGGACTTTCGACGCGCTCATCGAGCAACTGCCCGAGCGGCAGGCTTGCAAGATCACCGTGGAACTGCTTGCCTTGGCTCACGATCGCAGTTGCGAGCGTGAACTGGCCGAGGAGCTTGCCAAAACGCTCGACGCCCACAAACTGCCTGATCTGGCGGCTTTGAGAGCGGTCTTCAGCCCGGACCCGGATCAGTTGCCGATCGTTCATGTGCAACTCGCGTCGCTCAATGGTTATGAAGCCCTGATCGGCACGGCCTATGCGGGAGAGGTCGCATGAAGAGCAACATCCACACAGTCGATGAAGCCCGCCTCGGCATCATGCTCAACGAACTGAGGCTGCCGACGATCAAGACGTTCTGGCACCAATTTGCCGAGCAGGCCGATCGGGAAGGATGGCCTGCTGCCCGTTTCCTCTCGGCCATCGCCGAGCATGAATTGGCCGAACGCGCCCATCGCAGGATCGAAAGACACCTCGCCGAGGCCCACCTGCCACCCGGAAAGACGCTCGACAGCTTCGCCTTCGACGCTGTTCCCATGGTCTCCAAGGCCCAGGTCATGGCGATTGCAGCCGGCGATAGCTGGCTCGCCAAAGGCGCCAATATCCTGATGTTCGGTCCGCCCGGCGGCGGAAAGAGCCATCTCGCCGCAGCCGTCGGCCTCGCGCTAATCGAGAACGGCTGGCGCGTGCTCTTCACCCGCACGACCGATCTCGTCCAGAAGCTTCAGGTCGCGCGGAGGGAGCTTCAGCTCGAAGCCGCCATCGCAAAGCTCGACAAGTTCGATCTTCTCATCCTCGACGACCTGGCCTACGTCACCAAGGACCAGGCCGAAACGAGCGTGCTCTTCGAACTCATCTCCGCAAGATATGAGCGGCGTTCCATCATGATCACCGCCAATCAGCCCTTCGGAGAATGGAACCGCGTCTTTCCAGACCCGGCCATGACGCTTGCCGCGGTGGACCGACTTGTCCATCACGCAACAATCTTCGAGATGAATGTCGAAAGCTACCGGCGGCGTTCGGCCATGGAAGCCAAACGCCAGCGCGGCAGACCCGCCTCATTCGCGACAATCAAAAGCTCTTCCCAGCTTGTCGCGGAGCGGCAATCAGAACACGATGAAACTCTTGCCAGCGACAATCAACATGATAACTTCGCTCCAACCGCGACATAAGAATCTCATCCAGATTGTCGCTCGCGTCTCATCCTGATCGTCGCGCTATATCGGCCACATAAGCGCGGCTCAACGCGATAGTCTATCCACAACCGCGCGGCGAATGAATTTTCGAGACCGATCCTTTGATAGGATACTTCGCGCGGAAGGTTGGCGGCGCGAAGAAATCAGTAGATTGAGTCAGCAGCTTATTCGACAGAAGGGCCTTGACGCATCGCTGGCACTGAAACTTGCGCCCCGACTGGCGGCGGAATTTGGCGGTCGCCGCCCGATCAACACCTGGGTTGCAACGAATACTTTCATTCGCGATCTCGAAGCAGCCAATATTGACATACAATTAATTAATACATACTAATAAAACGTAAAGTTGTTTCGACCTATAGGGCGAGGCCAACATGGATTTGCACCCGGATGTTGCGCTGGCCCCTGCGGAGGCCGGCACAGGGACACGGTTCTGGATTTTTCCTCAGCCGCCCTTCATCCCGGGTTATGAGCAACCAGATCGCGTCTGGCTTTCAATTCTTCCCGATCAGATCAATGAAGGACCGAGCGATGCCCTGATGTATGTGGCTGATCCGCTCTACAGCAAGCAGCCCTACGGCATGTCGCGCCTGCCGCCCTTTGAGGGGATCCGCCGTCCGCCGGTCCAGGCAGGGCCCGACCGTCATTTCGACGGCCTCGACCCGCGATCGCGACCTTATCTCGGCGTGCACGCCTATGCCTGCATCCATCGTGTGCTCGACATCTGGCAGAGCTATATTGGCCACCCGATCCGCTGGTTCTTCGATGGCACGATTCCCAAACTGGAGATCGTTCCCTTCGTCGAATGGGACAATGCCCAGGCAGGCTATGGCTTTCTGGAGCTTGGTTGCTCGCATGCCGGCGGCTCACCAAGACCTTACGCTCTGAATTTCGACGCGATCGCCCACGAACTCGGCCATCTCATCATCTTCTCGGAGATGGGCGTTCCCCTTGGCGCGTCGCGCGAAAGCGACTTCTTTCCCTTCTCGGAAGGCTTTTCCGACTGCGTGTCGCTGATCTCTTTCCTCCATTTCGATTCCGCCATCGACCGCCTGTTGCGGCGGACAAGGGGAAATCTGCTGCTCTACAACGAACTCAACCGCTTCGCCGAAACCAGCCCCGAGACGCAGATACGCCTGGCGACCAACTTCAGGCGCATGTCGGAAGTCACGCGCGAGCCGCACGATCGGGCGCTACCCTTTGTAGGGGCAGTCTTCGATAGTATCATTGACCTTTATCATCGCAACCTTGTTGAACACGGTTGCGCTGACCGCCGCCTTCTCGACGTCGACCTGCGGGAACTAACGCTGGATGAATTCGACCGGTTTCGAGAACTCACCACACAATCATTCCTCGCCCGGCCGCTGTTCTTCAAACTGGCGCTGATGACTGCGCGCGACGAGATCGGGCGGGCACTCGCTGGATCGTTGAAGAAACTCGATTCAACCAACCTGACCTTCCATCGGGCCACACGAGTAATTCTCGATTCGGCCGAGGAGGAGACCGCCGCTCGGCTGGAAGAAAATTTTACGTGGCGTGGATTTATCGATCCAAGAGGATCTTAAAAGGAGAGGACAATGAGCGACTGCTGCGGAAATCCAGGCGTGGGCATCGGGCTAGTGTTGGGGGCCCCAGACTACGAGACCTACAATCCGGGCGAGGTGCGGCTGTATGGCCGCCCAGCACTAGGGAAGATTGTCGTGTCTATACCCGACGAAGCTCTAGTCCCAATGATCCAGAAGGAGCTTGAAGAGTCCAACCTGAGGGATCTTGATAACGGTGTCGAAGCGGTTAAGAAACTTCTGGGCAAATATGAAGAGTTGAAAAGTGGATACAAGAACGAGTTGATAGCGCTTTCAGCACCTGGCGGATCTGAACTCTACGTTGATGTCAACATCCTATCCCCCGGGGATAAGGCTTACATCAAAACTATCGGCGTGATTTATGGATATGCTTACGAGGGGCATTGTTATAAATTGCCGAAACCGCAGATCATGTATTTGCCAGCAGAGCCGAAAACAATCGTAGGTGGCGTTTGCGGCTGTGACTGCGGCTACACTCCGGAACTTGGTTACGCCGTTTGGCAGATCGATATGCGGAGGCGGATCATTGCCTTGGACATCCGTTCGGACGACGTCAAGACGCTCATACTGGATGAAAACATGCCCGGGAACCGTTCGCCACAGGCCTATTCGCAATCCATGTCGCTGGCACCTATGCGCTCTCGGGAGTAGCCGCTGCCTATACTGCAGCGACGGTAAGATCGCCTTGCAACCCGCATCACGGAGCGCTATCCACTATGCGAAGAACGAGCGCGGCCTAGGTCGCGCTTGACTGCTTAGCGAGGAGAAACGGGGTGCCCGTAGATAAGATCGGCTTCATCGGAACCGGCGCCATTGCCGATGCAATGGTCAGAGGCTTGCTAGCCAAACCTGCGTTCGTCCCGCAAGTGACGATCTCGCCTCGCAACGCAGAGATCGCGCAGCGCCTGGCGATCGACTTTGCCGAGGTCTCAATCGCCACCAACAATCAGGCTGTCGTCGATGCCAGCGACATGGTTGTCCTGGCGGTGCGCCCACAGATTGCGCAGGACGTCCTGAATGGACTGACGTTCCGAAAGGGGCAATCCGTTATCAGCGTCATTGCGGCAACGAGCCGCAAGACGCTTTTGGAGTGGATCGGCGCAGATGTTCACCTCGTGCAGGCCATTCCGCTGCCTTTCGTCGCGGATCACGAAGGGGTGACAGCGGTCTTCCCGCCGGACCCTGACGTCGCGGCGCTCTTTTCCGTTCTCGGCATGGCAGTCGAATGCGAGACCAAAGAGGAATACGACCTTTTGGCCGCAGCCAGCGCGCTGATGTCCACCGTCCTCGGGATCATGGACGTCTCGGCGGCGTGGCTGGAACAGCGCGGCCTCGCCAAAGGCAAGGGGCGCGCCTATATCGCGCCGCTATTTGCCAGCCTTTCACAGACGGCGCTGCGCTCCAGTACCATTCCGCTCGAAGAGCTCAGCGGCGAGTTCGCAACAAACGGCGGCCTGAACGAACAGGTGCAGTCCGACTTTGAGAAAAACGGAGGGCATGATGCCCTAATCCTGGCGCTTGATCGCGTTCTGGCGAGGATACAGGGCGACCCCAGCGCCTAGAACGTCGGGGGCGTACAGGCACTGATGACCTCGCATGCGACCGGTCCGACGCATCGGAACCGATGCGGTCTCCGGCTTTCGAAATAATAAGCGTCGCCCGGCCCAAGGATCCGGCGCTCGTCGTCGACCGTCACTTCAAGTCGCCCGGAGAGGACAATCCCGCCCTCTTCTCCCTCATGAACGAGGGGAACCTTGCCGGTGTCGGAGCCCGGCTGATAACACTCCTTCAGGATCTGCAGGCTGCGCCCGAACAGACTTTCGCCAATCTGCCGATAGGAGATTGCCCCCTTCCCGATCTCGACGAGCTCCTCGGCCGCATAGAACGCCTTTCGCGGTCGTTCCGGTTCGAAGGCGAAGAATTCCGCCAGGCCGATCGGAATGCCATCAAGGATGCGCTTCAACGCGCCGACGGAAGGATTGGAGGAATTCGATTCAATCAACGAGATCGTCGAATTCGTGACGCCGGCGCGCTTGGCGAGCTCGCGCTGCGAGAGACTATGCGTCATCCTTAAATGGCGGAGACGATTGCCGATATCGACGGACATAGGACGTGTTTCACCTGTTGCGAATATCGAACATATTCAGCTCACGCACAGAAATTTCAAGTGCTTATGCAGACGCAGAAAAGGACTTGTCCCTCGCTGTAAATCACTGAACATTCTTCAAAACTCAACGGAGAATAAGTGATGGACCAGATGAGCACGTCGAACCGGCCTTCCCTCGATAATTTCTGGATGCCGTTTACGGCCAACCGACAATTCAAGGCCGCTCCCCGGCTGCTCGCCTCAGCCGAAGGCATGTATTACACCGATATCGACGGCAACAAGGTGCTGGACGGCACGGCTGGCCTGTGGTGCGTTAATGCCGGCCACGGCCGCAAACGCGTCGCAGACGCTGTCGCACGCCAGTTGCAAACGATGGACTTTGCTCCAACGTTTCAGATGGGCCATCCTGTCGCATTCGACTTTGCCGAAAAGCTGTCAAAGATTTCGCCCGGCGGGCCGTCCGCGAAACTCGATCGTGTATTCTTCACCGGCTCGGGCTCGGAATCGGTCGATACGGCGTTGAAGATCGCGATCGCCTATCAGCGCGCGATCGGCCAGGGCACGCGCACCCGCATAATCGGTCGCGAGAAGGGCTATCATGGCGTCGGCTTCGGCGGCATCTCAGTCGGCGGGCTCGTCAACAACCGTCGTGTGTTCCCGCAGATTCCGGCCGACCACATGCGCCACACCCTCGATATCGAGAGAAACGCCTTCTCCAAGGGGCTTCCGCACCATGGTGTCGAGCTTGCGGACGATCTGGAACGTCTGGTTGCGCTGCACGGTGTGGAGACAATTGCCGCCGTCATTGTCGAGCCGATGTCGGGCTCGGCAGGCGTCATTCTGCCGCCGAAGGGATATCTCGAGAGCCTACGCGCCATTGCGGATAAATATGGCATTCTGCTGATCTTCGACGAAGTCATTACCGGTTTTGGCCGTCTGGGAACGCCCTTCGCCACCGACTATTTCGGCGTCGTACCAGACCTGGTCACTACCGCGAAGGGTCTGACGAACGGTGCCATTCCGATGGGCGCGGTCTTTGCTAGCCAAAAGGTGTATGACGCATTGATGGTCGGCCCTGAAAACCAGATCGAGTTCTTCCACGGTTACACCTATTCCGGCCACCCAGTTGCCAGTGCGGCAGGTATTGCTACTCTGGAAATCTACGAGGAGGAAGGTCTGCTCACGCGCGCCGCCTCCATCGCCGACACCTGGCAGGACGCCCTTCACTCCCTGAAGGGACTGCCCCATGTCACCGACATCCGCAACCTCGGTCTCGTCGGCGCTGTTGAGCTTGCGCCCCGGGATGGTGCGCCTGGGACCCGTGCCTATGACGTCTTCGTAGACTGCTTCCAGAAGGGCCTTTTGATCCGTGTCACGGGCGACATCGTCGCGCTCTCGCCGCCACTGATTATTGAGACAGACGAAATCGAGAAGATTGTTTCCATCTTGCGGGACGCCTTGAAACGCGTCTTGTAAGCTCAGTGTGGGCTTGTCGTCCGTTTGGCGGCCAACCGCCAAACGGAGGCAACGTCCAACCAACGGCCTCAAGGTTGGCGACGACAACCGGATTACGAATGCTCGCGCAGGCATGGCCCTCCAGGGTGCCAGCTATTCTCGGAAAAACGCGCTTCGAACAGTTTGCTTTTTGATCGCACCGGGATAAGGATCGCCCAGTGTGACCAAGGAGCTTTTCCGTATCGATGTCGAAACCGCGGTTGAGAAGGGAAGCAGATCTCCTGCTGCATCGTGGGACCAGGACTGCTAGCGGCGAATATTCCGTCAGCCGCGCTCGCAGACCTGTCGCCGTGCAACGCCTGATCGGTGCGTTGGGAAACATCATGCTGTCCGATGCGGCTCCCTTCATGGAGAAATTCGTCGCGGGTAAGGTGTTCCACCTGCTGCAGGAGCCGGGCGCCGTCGCGACGAAGCCGGCCACTCCTGTGCCCTTGGCTCCGCAGTTGCAGTTTGCGCTCCGCAATCTGACCTCCAAGGGCGAGCCCTTCGCCGAAGCTGCCGCGGCCATCAACGATGTCGCCAAGAGCCTGGAATGGGTTGCCAGCAAGACCGGCCCTTTTGCGAGCATCAACATTGAGCACACCCACGCACATGCGGTCGTGGCCGGCATATCGGGCGTCGAAGAACGAGCCGATGTGGCTCTTGGTTTGACCGTCATGGCGCCGTACAGCCGCTTCCCAGACCATATTCAGTATCGCTCTCGTGTTTTTCTGGCGCTTTCAGACTGCGAATTCTCCTGTAACGACAAGGGATGGCAGCGTGGTTCCATTGGCTCGATTTTCTTCAACGAAGCGGGACACACCGTCGCGATGCGGTGCACGGCGCGACCCCTTCTGGCCGCCTGGTGCCACGTCGAGCGGTAACGGATCGCCCCTCGCTAATTTCCCTCTTGACGTTTGCGCGCCAAACCTTTGAGTTACAAAGGGCATCCAGAGAGGACAAAACCCCCTGCGCAGCAGCGATACATATCCTGGATCAGGCGAGATGCCCGGTCGCATTTATGGCCACGACTGGGAGGCGAGCGGCCTCGGCCCGCCGTCCTCGTGGCCGCTCTGCTTGAAATCGGCCGTCGACATCATGCTGCCATCCAAAGCCCAGATCGTCATGTTCTGGGGCCAGGACTTCATCGCTCTTTATAACGACGCCTATGCGCCGACAATCGGCAGCAAACATCCTCAGGCCCTCGGCCGCCCGGCCCGCGAGCATTGGAGCGAATTGTGGAGCGATCTGGAACCGCTCCTGCGGCGCGTCCTTGACCACGGCGAGACAGTGGTCGCCAAGGACCGCCCGTTCTATATCGAGCGCCACGGCTATCCCGAGACTGTCCACTTCGACCTTTCCTATTCACCGGTCCGGGACGAGGAGGGCAAGGTCGGCGGCGTCTTTTGCATCGTCAGCGAGACCACCGAACGCGTTAAATTCGAAACTGCACTACGAGAGAGCGAGGAACGGTTTCGGGCAATTTTCTCGCAGACGGCGGCCGGCATCGGTCAGTCGGATCTCGCCGGGCGTTTCCTCCTGGTCAACAGCCGCTTCTGCGAAATCGTCGGCTACACGGAAGCCGAGCTTTTGAAGATGCGGGTGCAGGACATCACGTTTCCCAAGGATCTGGACGATTATGTCCGATCCTACAGGACAATGCTGGAAACCGGCCAGAGCTTTGACATCGAGAAGCGCTACGTGCGCAAGGACGGTAGCCTCGTTTGGGTGGCGAATTCCCTCTCACCTCTTCGCGACAAGAACGGAGCGATACGGCAATCAGTCGCCGTTGTCGTTGATATCACGGAACGCAAGCGCGCTCAGGAAGTGGAGCGTCGCCTTGCCGCGATCATTGCCTCGTCCGACGACGCCATTCTCGGCACCGACCTGAACATGAGGATCACGAGCTGGAACGTCGGAGCCGAGAAGCTCTATGGCTATTCGGCCGACGAAGCGATCGGCCACTCGGTCGTGCTTCTGGTTCCCGATGACAGGATTGAAGAAGAACCTGCAATCATCAGGCAGGTCAGCGCCGGTCTGAAGGTCGATCCTTATGAGACCAAGCGCCGCCGCAAGGATGGCGGGCTTGTCGACGTTCTACTCAGCGTTTCACCTATTTTTGACGCTTATGGCAGGATTGTCGGGGCTTCAAAAATAGCGCACGACATCAGCGCGCGAAAGGAAGCCGAGCGGCTCCAGACGGTTCTCGTTGGCGAACTGAACCATCGTGTGAAGAACGTGCTCGCGACCGTGATGGCCATCGCACGGCAGACGCTTGGGCGAGAGGAAGCAAACCGAGCCGGAGTGGACGCTTTCGAGGCAAGGCTCGCCTCGATGTCGAAGGCCCATGATCTCCTGACGCACGGCAACTGGGAGCAGGCAGAGCTCGAAGCAGTCGTCAAGCAGTCACTGTCTCCCTATCAAAAGGACAGCTTCTCGATTTCGGGCCCGAGCATCCATCTGGCGCCGCGGGCCGTCTTGTCGATTTCGCTGGCGCTGCACGAACTGGCAACGAATGCCGCCAAGTATGGAGCCCTGTCCGTACCAGAAGGCCGCGTTTCCATTGAATGGGCGCTTGAAGGCGACAAGCCTGCCAAGCTGAGACTGCGTTGGCAGGAAACGGGCGGGCCGAGCGTTACTCAGCCTGCGCGCAAGGGCTTCGGTTCACGCCTGATCGAAAGCCTGCTGGCGGCCGAGTTGAAGGGTAACGTAAAGATCACCTACGACCAGGCCGGCGTGATCTGCGAGGTCGACGCAGCTGTCGGCGGTGGATGGGATCATGATCATTCAGTCGAGTCACCGCAGTAACACCGAGTGCCGCGTTCTACTTCACGAGCATGCGTGGCCTTGTCCAACTGATACCTTTGTTGAAAACTGGTCGAGCGTATAGGCGGCGGACGCGCAATTTCCGACGGCGCTCGAAGTGCTGTCGTGCTTCCATTTTTGTGTTCCCTGCTTGCGCCGGCATTGAATGCGTTAGTGGTCGAAATGTTTCATGCAAATACGCGCTTCGACCCGTTGCGGTCGGCTTGGCGGATCAAGCGCAAAACGAACACGTCGTCCACCGCGCAACGATCACCAAGCGTAGCTGTGGGTCGAAATGCGCCGTCAACATCGGACATTGGTCGACGTCGGACGAACCCTTTTCGTTGCCGCTGTAGGGGAGTATTTTAGTCCCGGACTGTCTGAACCTAGCGGTTGGAGGGGGCCGTGTTTGTGGACCGCAGTCGCAAGTTTCTGCTCTTTTTGGCGGCCGCAACCTGGATGACTTTTGCATCACGATTACCTGCGGCAGACGACACCGTTCGAATCGACAGCGGAATGCTGAGGGGCGAGAGGTCAGGCACGGTCATCAGCTTCAAAGGCATACCTTACGCGGCACCACCTCTTGGCGATCTGAGATGGCGCAACCCCAGACCCGTGAACCAATGGAGCGGTGTCAAGGATGCGCGAAACTTCGGTCCATCGTGCATGCAGACCGACGACTTGCCGAAGTCCGAGGACTGTTTAACTCTCAATGTCTGGACACCGGCCAAGCATTTCAAGACACCCCTGCCGGTGATGGTTTGGATTTACGGCGGCGCTCTTGTCCATGGGAACACCCCTCAATATCCCGGTGGCCAGCTAGCCGCCCAGAGAGTTGTGTTCGTCAGTATGAACTACCGAATGGGACGGCTTGGTTACTTTGCCCATCCTGCGCTCATAGAGGAGTCCCCTGACGAACCCGTCGGCAACTATGGTTACATGGACCAGCTTGCAGCCCTGAAATGGGTTCAGCAAAACATCAAAGCCTTCGGCGGCGATCCGAACAAGGTGACCATCTTCGGAGAGTCAGCAGGCGGCGGCTCGGTGATGGCACACATGATATCGCCTTTGTCACGGGGGCTCTTCCGGGGAGTTATTCTACAATCACCGGGCATCCCTACCGCGCGAGCGCGCAGCACGCCTTTGTCATCGTTGGAAGAAGCAGAGAAAACCGCGTTAGATTATGCGGCTTCTCTTGGAATTGAAGGTAGCGGTGCCGACGCTCTCGCGGCGCTTCGGGCAGTGCCTGCCGAAACGCTAACCGAGGGTGCATCGGCACCAGAGGTGCTGGCGGGAATGTCGACAGGCAGGCCCGTCATCGGCATCTCAGGCTCGATCATTGACGGACGTTTTTTGCTCGAAACGCCGGAAGCGGCTTTCGCGGCAGGCCGCCAAGCTCCAGTTCCAGTCATTATCGGAACGAACAATCGTGATCGAGGTATCGGTCAGGCAGCGACGAAAGACGATCTCTTCCAGCTATTCGGGAAGTATGCAGCCCAGGCCCGCACCCTCTACGATCCCACCGGCCAAGAGCCACTTGATGAGCTCAAGCAGCAGGTCTTCGCCGACAAAACGCTTGTCGAACCATCTCGCCACCTAGCTGACGAGATGCTCCGCGCAGGTCAGCCGACGTGGTGGTATCGTTTCTCGTATGTTGCCGAGGCACTTCGCAACGATCCGAAATGGAAAGGCACTCCATCTGTCTTCGAAATTCTGTATACGCTCGACATTCCAGCGGCACTGGTGAAAGACAAGGTTTCCCCCGCCGACTGGGCCATGGCCGCTTTGGCGAGCGCTTACTGGGTCGAATTTGCAACGAAGGGTGACCCAAATGGGGGCTCGCGGCCAAAATGGCCTCAACACGACCCAGCCAGCGACAAGGTCATCGACTTCAGCAATGACGGCGCGACGGTAGGAGCCGATCCGCTGAAACCCAGGCTCGACCTCTGGCAAAGGTATTGGGAGGAACAGAAATGACGGAGCGATGCGCCTGTCGCTTGGTTGTGTTGTCCCGCCCGGAACGACAAGCCTTGAATTCGCCCCTCATAAACCGATCGTCAGACGGAAGCAAAATCCACCCCAACTCCACCTGAACATCGCGTTTGGGGTTGATCCTAAGGATGCTGCGAGGACTGCCCGCCGTCCGGATCCACGACTGCCTATCCTGTCGGCCAGATAACCGATCGTCTATCCACAACTCCTTTCGCCGATCACGTCGTTACGCGACAGAAAGCGTCAATAGCGTGCATCCTCGAGGCCACAGAACGGATCTACCGGGTTCGTGCCGAGGAAAGGCTTGCGACCGAGCATGCAATCAACAACGGCTTCCTGTACGCTGTCCATGGTTGAGTACGCGTTGATATAGGCCGGTACGCGTGGTGCATCGTAAAGGTGATAGGGATGCCCAAACGAGATCATCACTGAGGCAACATTCGTCCAGGGCCGGTACATGGCCTTGAAGAGCCCCCCACCGCCCATCCGGTGCCAGTCAACGAATATCCGGCCCCGCACAAGCAGCGACTCGTCGCCTAGCGCGTAAATCACGAGGTCGAAATTCTCCGGGGTCGGCACGATGTCCGGCCGGTCAATCGTGACTTCGAAACCTTCCTCCGCCAATAGGTCCGGCAGCACGAATTTCAGAGGCTGCGGGATGAGCGGATGAATGATGCCTCCATCGACGAGCAGGATGCGCTTCGTCTTCGCGGGGTCGAGCGGAAAGATGCTGTTGACATCCTTCACAAGAGTAGGAGAGCGGCCGATGTATTCCTTGGACGCGGCGACGCTATTTGGATGCGCAAGCAGATTGCGCGCTTCCGCCGCATCGGGGAGCACATCTGACGGCTGAAAAAGCCTGAGGTGCGCCTTGAGCGCCAGCACACGAAGAACCGCTTCCTCAAGTCGCTCCGGGGCAATTCGCCCGTCTTCGACGGCAGCCTTGACCGCAGCCATATCCTCCTCAGGCGCATTGCTGAAGAGGATCATGTCGCAGCCGTTCGCAATGATATCAGGCATGGTATCGAGGTGGTGGCCCCATGCCGATAGCCCGCCCATCGGTGTCGCGTCAGAGACGATGATGCCATTGAAACCGAGTTCGTCTCGGAGAAGGTCAACGTTCAACAACCGGGAGACCGAGGCCGGTCGGAAGGCTTCGAGCCCGGCATCTGGCATCTTCGACCGGATATAGGCAGGAAGCGAAATATGCGCACTCATGACTGCCAGCACACCTTCGCTGATCAGCTTTTTGTAGAGCCGACCGAAGGTTTCCTTCCACTCCTCCAGGGAAAGCGGATTGGTCGTCGTCACGAGGTGTTGATCGCGGTCGTCGTATCCCTCGCCCGGCCAGTGCTTGGCGGTGGCGGCAACTCCATTCCGCTGGAGACCGCGAACATGGGCGACCGCGTGCCGTTCGATCCTATCGACATCGGAGCCATATGAGCGCGTACCGACGATTGGCGATCGGAAGGCGGCATTTATGTCGATCACCGGCGTGAACGACCAACGAACACCCATCGCACGGCCCTCGCGTGCCAGGATCTCCGAACTTTTTTCGGTTGCCTCGATGTCGTCAACGGCTGCAAGGCCAAGTTGCCCCAGCACCGGAGTGCCGAAAGCGAAGGAATGACGGCTGCCTTCGAGGTCGGCGCTGATAATGGGTGGCACTTTGCTCTTAGCGACAAGGTTCGAAATGACGCGCCGCTCGAAGTCGAGGTCAGGCGTGAAAAATCGCGTGATACCCCCCGGTCTCAATGCGCCAACGCGCTTGAACTCCTCCTCATCCGCCCCGATCATGATCAAGGTGAAGAGTTGGCCAACCTTGTCGTCGAGATTGAGCGAGGCATAGACGTCGCGGACCCAGGCGATCGCAGCGTCATCGAGGTTGAACGGCGCTTTGCGAAGTTGCTCGTAGATCGTCATAAGTCCCTCCCTGATCAACGCTCTGCTTGCATATTTAGATGTGCATATACGCGCTACCCATCACAGGCTAGCGACGTTCAACTCCGTACCCAGGAAGAAGACCACCGCCGCTATCCGCCATCCCCTCGCCCAGACGTTATCGCAGATCCGACTAGGAACCAAATACCGCAGCGCATGTTTCGAGACCGTATCTCTTTCCAATTGCGAGCACCGCGACGTCTTCCGATATCGCCTCCGCCACGTCGGCAAAACGCCCGATCCGGCAATTACGCCCGGGTTTCTATAGCTTTAGTCCCCACGAACGCATGAGCTCCAGCGGACCGGAAAGTTCGGACTGCAACACGTAAGCATCAGCCGCCCTCTCCTTTTGACTCGAGAACCGCTGTGGCAGCCCATGGCCAAGGCCACGGACCGAATAGAACGACAGTTGCAGTCGATCTCTGCTCTTCCATTTCTTGAGCGTGCCCCAGGACATCTGCCTTGTTCGCCCGGCGGGTTCCTCCAGACCCGTTACCTCTAGCCATTGCGAGATCGAGGCCATCGCGTTGACCGGGTTGACGACGCCGTCGGCAGTTCCGTGCCATATCGAAATCGACGGCCAACCTGTTGCAGCAGGCGAGACACCGCGCACCAGATCGCCCCATTCACGAGGCTCTCGCCGTGAGACGCCGGACCTCATGCTGCGGATAGCCGCCATTGTGTCCCTTGCCGCGCCGAACGGCATCCCGGCAAAGATGGCAGCGCCAGCAAAAAGATCCGGATAGGTGGCGACAAGCGCCGAAGTCATCGCGCCGCCGGCAGAAAGGCCCGCAATATAGATCCGGGATCGACCAATTCGATGCCGAGCACATGCGTGTTCGATCATCTGGCGAATGGACATGAGTTCGCCCCGATCTCGCGCGATCGCGCTGGGCCGAAACCAGTTGAAGCACCGCTGCGAATTGTTGGCTTCTCTTTGTTCCGGATACAGGAGAACAAAACCACGCTGCGTCGCAAGTTTGGAAAAGCCGCTTCCGGTGTCGAAGCTTTCCGGCGTCTGTCTGCATCCATGCAGCACGACGACCAACGGCGGCTGCGCGGGCAATTTGCTGGGCACGAAGACCTTCATAGTCAGCCGTCCAGGGTTGCTACCGAAGCCAGTCACTTCACTGAGTGCAGGCTTCGTATCGGCCGGCCTTTTTGTTTGCCTGGATGCTGTGCGGGCTGGTGTGCGGAGCGCCTTTGCAACCAGCTTGCGATACGTCTTCTGCGATTTCAGCAGTCTTGAGAATGATCTCTGCAATTTGAATGTCATCGGCAACGTCCTTGATCGACGTCATCGATGCTCTCCCGCGGCAAGGACGCCGCCACCGATAGACAGGTTACGTTATTGGATCGGCGGCAAACGCGGAAGGCTAAAACGAACAACCCTCCCATGCGCGCAGCCAAGTCGTCCGCCGCGCTCAGGTGGGCCCTTGGGTCATGCCTATGCTCCTAAATCGATCATCAGGGCCATGGCGGAGGAACAGTTTTCGTTCGATGAGGTTTTCAACGCAGATGACGTGTCGCCGATCCCTAGTTCGCGGAGGAAAAAACATGACCAGCATTCACAATGAAGCATCAGGCAGTTTCGCCAGCAAAACTCTCGGCACCTTAAGCGCGTTCTTCGATGACCGCAGCAAGGCCGAGAGTGCGATCAGAAGATTGGAGGACATCGGCTTGTCGAACGAGCGCATTCGTTTCATGCCCGGATACGAAGCTGAAGGCGATATCGCCCGATCCGATCATAGCGGCTTTTGGGCCGGCCTCGCCGACTGGTATTTCCCGGACGAAGATCGCGCCGCTTATGCCGAAGGACTGCGCCGAGGTGGCTTCCTCGTCGCGGTTCAGGTCGACGATCAGTGCTATGAAAGCGCCCACGACATCCTTGATGACGAAGGCAGCATCGACATGGACGAGCGTGCAGACCTGTGGCGTCGTGAAGGCTGGGATGGCGGCAGAGGAGACCCTACCCTCTCGGAAGACGCCCTCGCCCCTGCTCCCGACACCGATCGCGAAACAACCGAGCTTGCCGAGAGTGCCGCTCGCAACCGCCGCGACCTGGAGAGGTCAACCCCTCGCGTTCGCTCCTACCGTAATCCATCGCTGATTGACGACGTCGACAGACCTGCCCCGTCCGGGGACGAGGTTGCACCTTCGCCATCGCACTGACGAAGAATCGTTCACCCGCTTCCGTCGTCTTCCCTCTGGCGCCCCGCGGTTTTGCGGGGCACAGAACAATGCGAACGTGTTCCAGCGCGCGGTGCCTCAGTGCAGATGTCTAGCCCTGGAACGCTGCGTAGCGACTAAGAAGAAGCTACCTGATCTGGCGCTGTCGAGCATGAGCGCCTGCCACGGCGTTTTCTATGTGGCGCTTATTCAAGTTGTAGGACGCCACGACGCTGCCCTCACATGGCGATGAGATCAAGACCCTCGCCCAATTCCCGCCGCGCAATTTCGACTACGCTGCGCTGGTGCGTGAACAATATCGTCTGAAATGTTTTGGAGGTAGACGCCAACGCCTTCAGTCCAGCCGCGGTGCGGTCATCGTCGAAGGTCTGGAAAATATCGTCAGCGATCAGCGGGATTGGCTCGTTCTTCAGGCAATAATCCTCAAGAAAAGCCAGGCGAAGCGCGAGATAGAGCTGATCACCGGTACCCTCGCTCAATCCACCTTTCACCGGCACCCTCTCTCCCGTCGGACGCTCCGCCATGAGATGAAGCACATCGTTTTCGCCATACTCCTGAACCAGCCGGCTGAATGCTCCACCGGTGAGCATCGAAAATGCGAGGCTTGCTCTGTTCATGACAGGATCGGTTTGCGTTTCACGAAAGGCCTCTATCGAACTTCCCAACACGCGTGCCGCGAGCTTCAGCACGACCCATTGGCGAGCAAGTTCCTTCGCCTCTTCTTCGGCCGAAAGGCGCTCGAACACGGCGTGCTCAGCGGTCTTTCCCGTTTCCAGCTCACGGCGCTGCCGCAGGTTTTCGGCCAGCCGCGCGGAGAGCTCACCGTACTCCTCGAAGTGGTTGGCATCGGCCTTCTGCAGACGTTCGATTTCCAATCCTGCTTTTGCGCGGTCGAAATCTGTCAACGACGCTCGAACAGCGTCTTCAGATTGCCCCTCCGCGTTTTCGGCGAAGCGCCTGCGGCTTGAAGAAAGCCTCTCTAGAGCTTCATTGCGTCGCTTTAGACGCCGGCGCGACTCGATGGGATTTTCAGCGTCAGGCAACCCTGAGGAAATGTCTTGAAGGTTTTCCTTCGCGTCTTGCAGGGCGGCGAAACACCGTTCGTAACGTGCGTTCGCCTGCGTGAGCTGTTCTTCTGTCGCACGTCGATGTCTATAGGAAGCCTCCGCGTCCTGCGCGCGCTCCTGCAATATGTCGGCGGCCGCATCGGCAGAAAGGCCTGAGAGGTCCGCAGCGGCACTCCTTACGAGCTTAGCCGCGGTTGCCTCGAATGCAGCGATGTCTCGCTTCATCCCGTCGACCCGCCGTTGGCGGTTGTTCCGCTGCGCAACGATTTCGGGAACCTCGCGCCAGACTTCCAAAGCGGCTTCAATCATTTCAATCGTCGCGTTAAACGGCACCTTTAACAAGGCGGCTGCGTCAGAGAGTGTGCTTTGCCATTGCTCGATCGAAAGCCTAGCTCTCCGCTTTTGCTCATCCAGGTCATTGATCTTGTCCATCGCCGCGGAGCGTCTGATCTCTGAAGTGCGCCCTTGCTGCCAAAGCTCCGCCAGCCTGCTGAGGTGCCGATCCAGCGCACGGCCCAAGGCAACGGCGGGGAGATTTCCTGCCCCTTCGAAACCAGCCTCATCGCTAATAGATACCAGCGCGGGCAAAATCCGCTGCTCCGCCAGTCGAAGCTTCGTGACGTCGTCTTGCAACTCCAGCACCGCATGGCGTTGCCTTTCCAGCTCCGCGAGGGAGCGACGCCACTCAATCATCTGCCCAGTCGTTGAGGGTGAGACGGGCACGCCGAGAAATAGCTGCGCGAGTTCGGATTGGGTTTGACGATGTGCCTCTTGTGCGACGGCTTCCGCCTGAACCGCATCATCCATGAGATGATCCTTCTCGGCCAGCTGTGCCTTAAGCTGACTGTGGCGAGCAACGCGCTCTGCTCCTGCAAACGCTAGATCGGCGAGCCTGTCGCTCTCGTTCATTGCAGCTTGCAATGCAAAGCCTGCGGCCGCAGTTGGAGCGTCCCGGTATTTGTCCCAGAGATTTTGCCTTGAACTTCGCGAATTGAGGATGTCGCTCCTCGTAACCAAGTACTCCGCTCGCTCCAGCCCGTCTATTTCGCGAATGATGTTTTGCCGCTCGTCCTGGACCGAATTCAAACGTGACATGGCATCGCGGATGCCTGTCGCAGCTTGATCCTCCAGCTTCCGCAATTCCGACAATGCATTCAGGTCAGGCAATGGGGCGGCTAATACCGCGTCGAGGTCGTCGACGCTGGGAACGAGCCGCGCCGTCGCCTCCGAAAGGTCCGCCGTCGTGCGGGCGAGCTTCACGGTCAGCAAATCGATCTTGTCGATCTCCGCAAAGGTGGGCTGAATTGCCACCAGGCGTTCAGTGAAGAATTTCGGGTCGATCGAGGAGCCGGGGCGTTGGTTTCTCTCCAACTCATTCAGATATTGGGTTTCTTCACTGAGCTGTTTGTCCAAGGCGGTGAGCGATCGGCTCAGTTCTCGACCTTCCATCGTGAGCGCTCTCAGTAGCGCGAGATTTGCGTCTGTGGGCTGCTGGTCAGCCAACGACTTATCGTTTGTGTCGATACCCAACCGCTTGCCCAACTGGCCAAGTCTAGCTTCGAATTCTTGAGCCTCAGCGATGACACGCGGCAAATCTTCCCTCGCCTTGAGGTAGATACCCTTATCCGCGTAAAGTTGCCGGATATGCGCGGCAGCTTCACGGATCTCGTCATTCACCGTGCTTGCCGCGAGCGTATCCACCAACCGTGACACTTGCTCCTGTAGAGACGAAACGGTTTGCTCAGCCTCCTGATGAGATGCGAGAGCAGCGTCCAGCTTCGGTTCCACGCTGGCTGGCACATGCTCCAGATCAGAAAAGCCTTCCAAGGCATTGACGTCGAGATCAATTTCTCGCAGCAGCGGCTCGAGCGAACGTCGCAGTGTCAGTGCGTGCAGATTCAGTTTGACTTGTGTCCGTCGAGCATGAATTTCGGCGAGCTCCCGTTCCAGGTGGGTCGCCTCTTCTATCAGCTTTTTCCAGTCGCCCGCGCGAAGCTCATGCAACTTCTCAAGTCTGCGAGCATCATCATGCCTGTCCAACGCCTGGTAGAACAGTCGTTCCTTGGACCGTCGCTGAGCGAAGATATTTTCGGCTTCAGCATCGAGAGACACTCTCAGACTGCTCAATCCGGTCAGCCCGGAAGCAGCCGAGAACAGTAAACTTCCGATCTCTCCGTCATGCTCGAGCATTTCCACACCACCGGCTCGGAGGCGATCCGAGTCCAAGCCGAATGCTCTTTCGAACACGGTTCTGTCCACGGCGCCCAGAAATGGCTGCAGTGCATCCTCGGAGAGCGAGCGCTCGTCATCGGAGTTGTCGAGAAGCGTGTTCTTTCGACCGCGTCGGCGACGGAAGGCGAGCTCGCTCCCGTTGCGAGACGAGAGCGAAGCCCCAACACGAAGGGTCGTCGCGTCATGAAGATGGTCGTCCCTCGCAACATGCGGGAAGCCGAAGAGCAAATCCGACATCGAGCGGAGCGCAGAGGACTTTCCCGCCTCGTTCGGTCCATAAATCAGATGCAGCCTCGCGTTTTGCCGAAAAGGAAGGACCTTGTTGGTCAGGGATCCATATCGGATGATGTCGAGCGTATCGAATCGCATTCACAGACCCATCTCAGTGCGGGCGAAAAGCAATTGCTTCGCCTCCTCGAGCAGTGCCTCGGCACTCACTTCCAACGGCGATTCATCTGCAGCGGCTCCCCCCGGCAGCTTTATTGCGATCGAGGATATCAGGGCTTGCGCCTCGAGCAGGAGTTCCTTCCGGTCGTCTGCAAGACTGACGAGCTGCCTGAGATCCAGTCCAGCATGTGCATCGCCGCTCGGTTTTTCTTGCAACCCTGTCGAAAGCCGGACTTCTAGTTTCTCAAGCCAGATATTTTCGTGCGCACGATGAAGCGAGGCCTGGATCTCGTCCCGCCACTGATGCCGATTGACGACGAAATTGCTCTGTAGCTCAGAATGACCACTCAATCGGACGCGAACTGCAAGCGGCCTTCCCTCGCCTTCGTCCGCGCAGGTTCTACCGGCTCGCTCCACCATCTGCAGGATATCAATCATGCTGTGGTGCGGTTCGAGCATTGCCTTCACTTCACAGAAGCGCGCACCATCCACGATGATCCGCTCGTACTCCACGTGACTATCTCCGACAGTCACGAGCACGGCGCCTTTCGCACCGACCTCTCGAACGCTGCGCCCCTGAAGATTTCCGGGAAAGATGACCGGCGGATCGGCAGAAACTTCCTCGAACTGATGAACGTGCCCGAGCGCCCAGTAATCGTAACCACGTGACCGGAGATCGTCGACAGAACAGGGAGCATAAGGGGCATGCGGCTCTCGTCCCGAAAGAGAGGTGTGGAGAACGCCTATATTGAACCACCCTTGTTCCCGCCGCGGGTATCCGATCGCGAGGTTCTCGGTCGCTGATCGCTCGACGAAGCCTTGTCCATGCAACGCGACCTTGAGGCTATCGATCCGGAATGTCCCTGGACGATTTGTCGGAAACTCAAAAACGTTGTCGGGAAGTGTGATCGTTTTCGTGACGACGCTTACCGCATCATGGTTTCCGCGCAGAAGATAAACGGGAATTCCCGCTCGTTGGAGCCGTGCCATTTCTCGGTTGAAGAACAAGCCTATTTTGTTGTCCTTCCAGTCGCCGTCGTAAATGTCGCCGGCGATGACGATGAAGTCGACGGCCAGGTCAATCGCCCTGCTGACGAGCGTAGAGAGAGCGTTCCTAGTCGCTTCAATGAACTGGGCAGCGACATCGGTATCCTTCGACGCCAACCCCAGCATGGGGCTCCCGAGGTGTAGATCGGCAGCATGGATAAAACGAAATGAGGACATGGCCACACTCTTCAGTTTTTAGAGACCTTCCTGAGTCTCCAGCAACAGAGTGTAGCAACGAATGTGCGGCCCGCGTCACGCGTCCACCCGTTCTCCACTGCCAATTGTTCGTGGACCGGTCGGCAAGGTAGGGCGCGCCGTTCGGTGGCAGATGGAAGGAAACGGCAAAGACCGCGGTCACATGGCGGGCATTTATGTTAAACAAGTCGACTTTATTTCTATCGCAGAACTTCCAGTCCCTTACGCTCAACGAGATCAAGAATCTTGATGGCGGTGCTGCTTGGTTTTTTATTACCTTGCTCCCATGCGGCAACAGTAACTTTCTTAACATTGAGAAAGCTGGCAAACACAGCCTGGCTAGCCTTTGTTTGAGGCTCCAATCCTCTTAATTTCCTCGGGAGAATAGTCACGTAAAAGAGGAAGGCAAAGTGCGTCGAACTCCCTCATCGTCACGTCGTCGACGAAGCCTGCCTCATGCAGGCTGGCCGCAGACTTATGTACGTTCTTCAGAATCCGGCTCATGACACGTAATCTCCAATATCGTCGTCTTTTTAATCATCTCAGAGAGCTCTTTGTCGTCGGCGAGCACGTAAACATCACACAGCTATTCGAAGGGCTTCCTTCTCCTTCTTTGTGATGTTGTCGGCCTCATTTTTCGCGAATCCGTGAACAAAAATAAGCCGATGGCCAACGGTAGTTCGAAAACTTCCCTGTTTACCAAAGATTTGCAATCTCAACGGCTCTTGGACGTGCAATTATGAAGCGTATGGGTCGACATTTCATCCACAATTCTCAATCCGTGCGTCCGTCGACCCGACGGGTTTTTCCGCCTGTCCTGCGCGCTGACCGCTTTCTTCGTTCATCACCGTGCACGTGGTGCCATCTGCAGGCACACCCTCTTCGCCTTCAGTTGGCGTAGCTACGCTGTGATCTGGAACCCGGAGGGTATCGCCTCAGGAGATGCCACTTCCACTTCGACAGCAACGACCGACGAGCCGGGCGGGTCCGTTCCAGAATTCCTTCAACATCGCCGATACGGCCGTCTCCGGGCCGGCAATGAGCGCTTTCACGGATCCATCACCTTCGTTGCGGACCCAGCCCACCAGACCGAGCTGTTCAGCCCGGGCGCGTGTCCAGACGCGAAAACTGACGCCCTGGACCCGACCGGATATCCGCACCAACGCTGCCTTCCGATCCTTCCCCATGCTCGCCTCCATTCGCGTGCCTTGTAGGCAATCTGGAACAGTGGGAGAGAATTCAAGCACGGTCTGTCCCGCAGCATACGACAATCGTTGGGCGTCACCCAGATATCGCGCGATTTCAACGCCATATCCCCCTCGAGCCGCTGGCGCAAATCAAACGGCGCGCTATACTCACAATTGCATCAACGTGAAGGATCTCGATCATGCGCAGGCTTATCGCAGTGACTTCAGTCCTCGTCCTCAGTTTCGCTGGTTCGGCCTTTGCGCAAGCGAATATGGGCATGGACAGCAGCGGCCGCTTCGACGGATCGCCGCCGCTCGGGACTTCCCGCGAAGACGAGGCACCGAGCGGTGGATTCGCGATACCGTTCGACACGTTCCAGACCGGCAGTACGACGGGGTCCGGTAATATACAATGGACGCAATGCCCGCCACAGCGCCGTGGGGTCCAAGGCAACAGCCAAGCTTGCCTTGAAAGGAACTGAAGCAAACCTTGCAGCCGCCGCGAGCCTGCTTCCAGGTTCGCGGGTCTGCCATTTCTGTGCTAGGGGAACCGCGCAACGCGAGGCACGACAGACATGCTCCCCTGGATTCAACTTGATTCCGCCCCCATTCCCGGAGAAAGCGGCGAATTGCGCCTCAAGCGGCGAGGCAGCGAATTCTCGATCATGCTGGGCTCGAACGAGCTGATGAACAACCGCCTGAGCGGCTCCGAGGAGGCGCTCGCGACGCTTTCCCATGAAAAGATCAAGGGGCGCGCGCGTCCGAATGTCCTGATCGGCGGTCTCGGAATGGGTTTCACGTTGCGTGCTGCCCTTTCCGTTTTGCCACAAGAATCATCGATCATCGTTGCCGAACTCGTACCGGCGGTGGTGCAATGGGCGCGTGGCCCGATGTCAGAAGTATTTCAGGGTTGCCTCGACGATCCACGCGTTGCCATTCACCAGGGCGACGTTGGCGAACTGGTGCGGCAAAGCAAGACGCAATTCGACGCCATCTTGCTTGACGTCGACAATGGGCCTGATGGCCTGACGCGACGCTCCAACGATCGTCTTTACGATTTTGCAGGCCTGCGGGCTGCACGCGATGCCCTGCGCCCCGGCGGCGTTCTCGCCGTCTGGTCATCAGGGCCGGATGCCGGTTTCACCCGGCGGCTTGGTGACTGCGGCTTGGACGTCGAGACGGTCAACACGCGCGCCAACGGCAAGCGCGGTGGCGCGCGTCACGTCATATGGCTCGCCGTCAAATAGTTCAGCTTGCCTGAACTCGACGCGCGGCTGCAATCGCGGTTGCGGCTCCAGAACGGAGCTGCTGCGTGTCGGCTCCGGCGATGACGAAATCGAAACCCATTTTCAACAGCTCGCCGGCCCGCTCGCCATTGCTGCCAAAGACGCAGGCGAATTTTCCGTGAGCCCGGCAACGGGCAATCAGATGCTTGAGAACGCCGTCGACCTGCGCCGTATCGGGTGCTACTTTCGCTCCATCTGACAGCGCTATCGACAAGTCGGACGGGCCGACGAAAATGCCGTCGATGCCGTCTACGCGCATGATTTCATCTGCGGCATCAAGGGCCGCGCGAGTCTCGATCATGGCAATCGCCACGGTCTGCTCGTTCGCGGTCGCAAGATATTCGGTGGCCGAAAGCCCCGTATGGTTCATCGCCAGGGTCGGCCCCCAGCTGCGCTCGCCGAGCGGTAGATACTTGGTGGCCTTCGCGAAGGCCTTCGCCTCCGACACCGAGTTGATCATCGGCGCAATGATGCCTGAGGCGCCCGCATCGAGAAGACGCGAGGCGGATGCGAAATCGCCGAGCGGAATGCGGGCGAGCACAGGCTTGCCGGCAAGCCTCCCCTGGCCAATTCCAACGGCAGCCGATCCGATATCCCAAACGCCATGCTGCATATCCAACACGACGGCATCAAACGCCTCCTGCGCCAGATGATTGACGAAGAGCGGATCGGGAATGCCGATCCAGGCGGATATCAATCCGCCTTCACCGCTTCTGATCCGCTTTGCGAAGCCGTCGATCGTCGTTGCGCCAGTCATCCCATGCTCCTTTCGCGGTTTAGCCAACCGCGCGCTGCTTTTGCTGATGAAATTCCTCGATGAAAGCCTTTTGAAGCAGGATGCCATCCCACTCATCGGTAAAAAATGGTGAATCGTAAATCAGCGTATAGGGTCCGCGGTAACCTGCCGCCCGACACGCTTCCAGAGATTTGCCATAATCTGCCCTGTCGAGCCCTGATCCATTGAAGTCAGCCTTGGCGTGGCAAAGTTCCGCGCGTCGCATGATATCGCAAAGCCCGTCATATTTTTCCGGCGCAGCCCAGTTGCCAAGATCGCCATTCAGACCGACGTCTCCCTGCAATGTATCGAGAAGCCAGTTCGTCTCCCTTGGAGAAGGCAAAAGAGCAAACCAGTTTTCGGTGACGACGCGAACGCCGCTATCTTTAACCTGCTTTGCAAGCCAGCCCAGATGCTGTGCCGCACGTTCGAGGTTTTCTGCCGTCGGCGCCTGCTTGCCTGCGATTACCCGCATGTGCTTGGCGCCAAGCGCCGCCGCAATCTCGATCCAGCCGGCGATCCATTGAATATCGCGCTCAGCCGTTTCTGGATGGCTTGGATCACCATCTTCGACGAGCAGCGTCTGGAGCAGGACGCCGGCGTCCTGAAGCGCGGCGCGCATTTCCGCCAGATGGGTGCGCTCCAGGCTCGAGAGGTGGAACGAGCAAAGTTCGAGCCGCCCAACTCCGCGCTCGGCGAGCTGCCCCGGGATGTCGAGGAGCGAGCAGCGCCCCGGCCCATAAGGTTCCTTACGCGTGGCACTTTTCTCCGGATCGGGGCTATGGGGGTAAACGGCACCAAGCAGCCGGTGCAGCGACCATGTCGAAACTGCAAATCGTCCGTTCTCCAAATTGCCTTCACTCATGTTCTCCTCCCGGGGAGCAATGCCCATTGGCTCAAATGAATTCGCCGCGGATAATCTCCTCTGCCGACAGCGCCGCGCTGAGGAGCGCTTCATCACGCTTGCCCACCGCGGAGAGCAGGAAGCCGACCGGCATATCGGCATCTCCCGTTCCACAGGGGATCGATACGCCGCACCAATCGAGGAAATTGCCGAGCATCGTATTGCGCAGCGTCATGCCGTTGGTTGAAAAAAACAGATCGTCGTTCGTTTCCAGCGGCGCGATGGCCGGCGCCACGTGCGCAACTGTCGGAAAGGCAACGAAGCTCTCGCACACGAGCCGCTCGACATCTGCTATCAACCTTTGTCGCGCGTCGAGAAGCGCAAGATAGTTCGCAAGCGTTGTCTTCTCACCAAGCCTTATGCGCATGGCGACGCGATGATCCATGTCGGCGGCTTGCGGCCCAGCCAACCGTTCGCGGTGAAGCGCGAAAGCCTCTGCGGTCACCAGGGCACCATATTTTGCCATCAGCCCCAGGATTTCATCGAAAGCAGGAATTGCGATCCGGCTGATCGATGCACCCTCTGCCGCAAGCCAATCGATGGCCGTCTCGAAGGCTGCAACGACACCGGCTTCGGCGCCATCGAACACCACGTTGTCGGGGATTATGATATCCAGCCCTTTGACAGGGCGGCTCACAATTGATGGAGACGCCGGGCCGCGCATTCCCGCGTCAATCCAGACGGCGTCCTGGACTGTCCTGCACAGCGGTCCGAGCGAATCCAGACTTTTTGCCAATGGGAAAACGCCCGCCATCGGGTAGCGGCCCCGTGTCGCCTTGTATCCGACGATGCCGTTGAAGGCAGCAGGGATGCGCACCGATCCCCCCGTGTCTGTTCCCATCGCCACCGGCACCAGGCCGGCTGCCACCGCGACGCCGGCGCCAGATGACGAACCGCCTGGGACGCGTGCCAGATCGCCACTGCGGGGATTTTGCGGCGTGCCGTAGTGCGGGTTGATGCCAAGGCCCGAGAAGGCGAACTCGCTCATGTTGGTGCAGCCGATCGAGACCATGCCGATCTGCTGCAGCGATGCCACGATCGGAGCGTCTGCGTGCGCAGCTGGACCGGTTGCGAGAACGGTCGATCCGGCCGTCGTTGTCCGACCCTTGAGGTCAAAGAGGTCCTTCCAGGCGATCGGAATGCCATCCAGCATTCCACGCGAGCGGCCCTCCTTCAGTCGTTTCGATGAGGCCCTTGCCTCTTCGAGTGCCCGATCCTTGAGGATTGCCGTGAAAACCGTGCGATCCGGATATGCATCGATGCCATCGAGCACGGCTTCCGTCACTTCGATCGGATCAACAGCTGCCGTTTGAATGAGCCCGGAAAGCTGCGCGACGGACATCGCGCCAAATGATTTCGTCATGGGGGTATCCGCAATCTGACTGACTGACCGAACTAATCCGAATTTCGTCGACGCGCCAAGTCCTTAAAGTCAAATCAAACCGATTGGTTCGATTTTATGAACACTGCGTTTGTGGATCCGCTCTTCAACCGGCGCCCTCGAAACCACACATCCCGCTTGCGTGCAAGTTTTTGCCGGCGAGAGGACGAGCGTATGCCGGTACGCGCACCAGTGTAGGAGTTAACAAAATGACAAACGGCGAGAGTTGGAACACGGCGCGCGGCGACGTGGTGCACCACCACGCAACAGATGACGAGTTGAACGGCATGGGTGAACACGAATACGCCGAACATGTAAATGCACACAGACCTTCAATATCAGAACGGGTCATTGTTCTTGCAGCGTTTGTGCTTCTGGGCATCGCCGGGCTGACGGTCCACTTTGGTGCCCCTATGGCCTCGGGCCTCGACACGGCAACAGTCGGATCAATCTCCGAATCGTTACCATCGGTCGATTATTGCCGCGAGCACAGCCCTTACCCGGACAGATCCTGCTGAGGGTCTCTCCACTCCGGACATGGACAACCTTCCCCCCGCGATATAGTTATGCGCACGGGGAGGATCGGCGATGCCCGGTGAGATCGACTACAATCTGAACCGCTTCATGGACGCACAAAATGGCGTCTATGAGCGGGCGCTTTCGGAGTTGAAGGCTGGCCGCAAACGGTCCCATTGGATGTGGTTCATCTTCCCCCAGATCGCGGGCCTCGGATCATCATTCATGGCAGAGAAATACGCCATCCGCTCGGCCGAGGAAGCCTCTGCCTATCTTGCCGACCCTATTCTCGGGAGCCGGCTGTTTCGCTGCGTCGATGCCGTACTTGGCATCGAAGGCAGGTCCGTGCACGAGATTTTCGGCTCTCCCGATGATCTAAAGCTACGGTCGTCCATGACCCTTTTTGCCGCGGTCAGCGAGCATGGATCGCCTTTTCACAAGGTAATCGATCTGTTCTATCGGGGGGAGTTCGATGAACGCACCATCCAACTCTTGGATGCGAGCAACTAGCCTGCACTCGCATGTTCCAGCGACTCGATCTCAGCTGATATTTCGTTAATCCGCTCTCGCAACTCTTGATCGGTGCCGTCATCGATCTCGTCATCGCCGAAGCAACTGCGCGCCTCATAGAGCTCAAGCTTCGCCTCGAGTTCGGCGCGCCTTGTATAGAGACGGTGAAGGTAACTGTAGTTCATGCCTTTGCTTCCCACCTCGTCCGAAACGAGTGCAAAGGCATATGGTTCCCGCTGATCGCCCGGGGCCGCTACGCAAAAGCGGTCATGGCAGCGTTGCAGGCCTTGGAGAAGTGACTGCAACATGTATCGTTGCCCATGGCTTGCCGCGTGACACGAGCGCCCTCGAGAAGGAGCGTCAGCGTGTCGGCCAGCAGGTTCGGTTCGCGCGCACCGGCTGCAAGACAGAGCGCCTCCAACCTGTCGCGTTGCTCGGCTTTGTGCCGTTCGATCACGTCATAGGCCGGATGCCCGTCGCCTTTAAGCTCGATGGCGGCGTTGGCGAGGTCACAGCCGACATGCTCGCCGCAAAGGCTCTGCGTTCGCGCTTCGACCCATGCCCGCAGCTGTGCCTTCGGATCGCTGGGATGAGCACTCTCGAGATCGCGCCAGATCGCCTCGGCCTTTTCTGAAGCGCGGCGCAACGTCTCGCAGACCAGCTCGTCCTTGGAGCCGAAATGGCGATAGAGCGTCATCTTGTTGGTCAGCGCCGCATCTACGATCGCATCCACGCCGATGCCGCGAATGCCGTGCTCGCGAAAGAGCTCGGCGGCGGTCGAGACGATGCGCTCCCGTGGCGGGATCTTCTCGTCAGTGTTTGCGGGAGACAGCACGTTCAATGATTCTGATTTTTTTGCGGACAACGTCCTTGACATCCATGTGACCGATCGGTAACAAATGCATTGTTACTTACCGGTAACACCACTCTTCGCGGAAGTCAACGTCGATCGGCGACGCGGCCGGAGTGGAACACGGGCTACCGCCCACGAAAGGAGGCAAACCATGAGCAAGACCAGAGAAGACCTGACCATTACCGAAGCCCTTCGCGACCCCCTGATCGCCATGGTGCTCCGCGCTGACGGCGTGAAAATTGACGATTTCAAGCGTCTCCTTGAGACGGCCGCCAAGAAGCGTGAGCAGCGCGCCTCTCCGGTGAGCAAGTTTATGAACGTGATCTCCGGCAACCCGGCTACCATGTGCAGCTTTTGCTGAAACCTTGGGCCCTTCCCTGCCCCCGTGAGAGCCGTCGCTGAGCCAAGCGACGGCTTTTCATTTCAGAGGCCGGGCTCCGTTGGTTCCAGCAGCTCATATTGCAGGTGGTCAAGATAGTCGCGATCGGCAACGGCATCGATCGCTGAGATTCTGTCTCCGTCGAAGGTTAGAAGCAGAACAACACGCAGGTCTCCTGCGACGGACACCACGAGCCCGAACTCCCCATCGATGAGCGCAGGCTTGGCAGCTTGGGCGCGACCCTTGAAGGTCTCTGCGACCGCTGATGCGCCGTGAAGCTCGCGAACGGAAGGATTATACCGCATTGCCATGGCGTCGGGGGTGAAGACCACCTGCGGATCGAGAACCGCAAGCAGCGCGTTGAGATCGCCGAGCCGCGAAGCCGCGAGGAACGCGTTGACGATCGTCCTCTTGTGTGCGGCATCCGCTTCCGGCACATCGGTCGCTCCCTGCACGCGGCGGCGAGCGCGGCTTGCAAGCTGGCGCGTTGCGGCCGATGAGCGATTGATGATGGGTGCGATATCGTCGAAGGGCAGATCGAACATGTCGTGCAGCACAAAGGCGACGCGCTCAGCCGGAGCCAATGTCTCGAGGACAATTAGCAGTGCCACGCCGACGGCGTCGGCAAAGGCCACCTCCCCCTCCGGATCAACAGCCTTTGACGGGTCTGCAAGCCGTTCATGCACGGGAAGGTCAAACGGTTCTTCCCGCCTCGTCTTTCTCGAGCGCAGCATGTCCAGGCAGATCCGCGCCACGACGGTCGTCAGCCAACCACCCATATTGTCGATTGAGTCCGCGTCGGAGCGGCCGAGCCGCAGCCAGGCCTCCTGAACGGCATCGTCTGCCTCCGTGCGGGAGCCAAGCATGCGATAAGCGACCGTGGCGAGATGCGCCCTGTTCGCTTCGAATTCTCCCGCCAGCCAATTTTTCTCATCCATTGTCACATTCCTCCAGTCTGTTCCGTCAAAGGCATGACGAACGAAACCTGGCCGGTGTGACACGACACCGCCGGCGGCGTCATTTCGACAACACATCAAGGAGACATATGATGCAAGCGAGAATGGGAAACCCAGCTGTCGTCATTCCCGAAGCGATGCAGGCACTGCACGCCCTCGGCACATTGCCGGCCAAATCAGGTCTTTCGCCAATCCTTTTAGAACTCGTCAATCTGCGCGCCAGCCAAATCAATGGCTGCAGCGTCTGCATCGACGGGCATCCACGCATCGCCAAGAAAGCAGGCGAGAGCGATGAGCGTCTGTTTGCCGTCAGCGCCTGGCGCGACACACCGTATTTCACGCCTGCCGAGCGGGCAGCCCTTGCGCTGACCGAGGCGGTCACGCGTGTCAGCGATCGTACCGACCCCGTACCGGACGACATCTGGGACGAGGCCACGCGGCATTTCGACGGCAAGAGCCTGGCAGCCCTCGTCATCGCCATCGCCAACATCAACGTCTGGAACAGGCTGAACATCGCCACCCGCCAGATTGCCGGCGAATGGAAGCCGTAAGACACGATTGGGCCGCTATCCCTTGGACAGCGGCCCGACAGAACAGCCTTGGGAGGCTTAAGGATCAGATAATGCCACCGCCGCCGGCGGCCGATACCGGGCGTTCGGCGGCGACCTTCCTGCGGTAGCCGCTGACACGATAGGTCGCGACGGGATCGATCGCGCCACCGGCACGGCGGCGGGCTTCGGCAAGGATCGGCTCAACGTCGGCACGGTAGGCGCGCTTCAGCGTCTCTGTCGCCATCAGCGCGTCATTCTCGTCCTGGTAGCCGGCAAGCGCCTTGCGGTCGACGAGGAGAGCCTGTGCGTAGGCACGACGGATCTCATTGGCGCTGTTGATCAGGCTCTCGATCGGGTCGGTGACGTTGTGCGACTGGTCGATCATGTGCGCCGGATTAAAATCGTTGACGCCGCGCTGCTCTGCATCGACAAGCTCGTTGAAGACGAGGAACAGGCGGTAGGGTTCGATCGCACCAGCGTCGAGATCGTCGTCACCATATTTGGAATCGTTGAAATGGAAGCCGCCGAGCTTTCCGAACTGAACGAGACGGGCGACGATCATCTCGATATTGGTATTGGGTGCATGATGGCCGAGGTCGACTAGGCACTGCGCCTTTGGTCCAAGCGTCTGGGCGATCAAGTAGTTGGTGCCCCAGTCCTGGACGACCGTGGAGTAGAAGGCGGGCTCGTACATCTTGTGCTCGGAAAACAGTTTCCAGTCATCCGGCAGCGCCTTGTAGATGTCGCCCATCGAGGCGAGATAGCGTTCGAACGCCTTGGTGAAGTTGCTCTGGCCGGGGAAATTCGAGCCATCGCCGACCCAGACTGTCAGCGCCTTGGAGCCGATCGCCTTGCCGATCTCGATGCATTCGAGATTGTGTTCGACGGCCTGCGCGCGCGTTGCCGCATCGGTATGGCTGAGCGAGCCATACTTGTAGGAATGCTTCTGGCCGGGTGCATCCGAGAAGGTATTGGAGTTCATCGCGTCGAAGCCGAGGCCGAGCGCATCGCCCTTCGCCCTGAGCTCCTTGGCGTCGGCCTTGTCCCAAGGAATGTGCAGCGACACGTTCGGTGTCGCACGCGTCAACTCGTTGATGACGGAGCAGTCGTCGAGCTTGTCGAAAATGCCGCGCGGTTCACCGGTGCCGGGAAAGCGGGCAAAGCGGGTGCCGCCCGTTCCAACACCCCACGAGGGTATGGCGACGAAGAATTCCGAGACCTTCCCCGTGATCGTCTCGATGTCGATGCCGCGGCGGGCCAGATGGGCGCCGAGCGCCTCATAGTCTGATTTCAGCGCGTCAGCGCGCTTGTCGTTTTCCTGCGCAATGACATCCTGCGCGATCTTGGACTCGGCCATGAATTCCTCCCGAGAATGTGGATGGGGTACGGCGGGCAAGGCGCCCGCCGCCTTAACTCAACTTAGCGCGGGAAGCTCTGCGCGTTACCGGCATCGACGTTGATGATGTTGCCGGTGGACTTGGCCGAAAGATCGGACGCCAGGAAGTAGATCGCCTCTGCAATATCTTCCGGGAAGACGTTGAGCTTCAGCATCGAGCGCTTGCGGTAGTGCTCCTCCAGCTCGTTGATTTCGATCTTCGACGACGCTGCACGTTGTTCGCGCCACTCACCGCTCCAGATCTTCGAACCGCGCAAAACGGCATCTGGGTTGACGGTGTTGACGCGAATGCCTGCTTCTGCGCCCTCGAGCGCCAGGCAACGGGCCAGATGGATTTCCGCAGCCTTTGCCGTGCAATAGGCTGCCGCGTTCGGCGAAGAGGCGAGACCGTTCTTGGAGGCGACGAACACGACGTTGCCGCCGAGGTCCTGCTTGCGGAACAGACGGAAGGCTTCACGCGATACCAGGAAATATCCGGTGGCCAGAATGTCGATGTTCTTGTTCCACATCGAAAGCTCGGTGCTTTCGATCGGCGCGGACGACGCGATACCCGCGTTGGAAACGAGGATGTCCACACCGCCGAACTCGACACAGGCTCCGGCGAAGGACGCGATCACCGCGTCTTCCTTGGTGACGTCAAGCTTGACGCCGCGAACGGCATCGGTGCCGAACTGCTTGGCAAAATCGGCCTGCGTGCCGTCGAGAGCCGCCTGGTCGATATCAGCCAGAACCACGCAGGCGCCCTCGCCGATCAAACGGGCCGCTGTTGCGCGGCCGATGCCGCCGGCGCCACCGGTGACGAAGGCAACGCGACCAGCAAGGCTCTTCGGCTTCGGCATGCGCTGCAGCTTGGCCTCCTCGAGCAACCAGTACTCGATATCGAAGGCTTCCTGTTCAGGCAGACCCTGATATTCGGAAACGGTCGACGCGCCGCGCATCACATTGATGGCATTGACGTAGAACTCGCTTGCGATGCGCGCCGTGGCCTTATCGCGTGCAAACGAAAGCATGCCAACGCCCGGGACAAGGAAGACGACCGGATTGGCATCGCGCATGGCCGGCGAGTTGTCGTGCTTGCAGTCGTTGTAGTAACGCGCGTAATCAGCGCGGTAGTCCTCAAGTGCCTTGTCGAGCGATGCAATGACAGCATCGACATCCGGCTTTGCCGGATCGAAATTGACGATCAGCGGGCGGATCTTGGTGCGCAGGAAGTGGTCCGGGCAACTCGTGCCAAGCGCACCGAGCGGACGCAGGTTCTTGGAGTTGACGAATTCTAGCACGGCATCCTGATCGTCGAAATGACCGAGCTTGCGCTCCCCCTTGCCGATACGCCCGCGGATCGCAGGCATCAGGCGTGCGGCGATGGCGCGACGCTCTTCCAACGGCAGGCTCTGCGTGGCGACGCCGCCGAAGATTGTCTTGCCTTCGGTCTGTTCTGCAAACCAGGTAATTGCCTTGTTGATAACAGCAAGCGTCAGCTCATAGCAGGTCTTGGCATCGTCTGCCCAGGTGAAGAGACCGTGGCTTTCGAGGACGACGCCCTTGGCATTCGGGTTTGCCTTGACGAAGGCTTCAAGGTCGAGGCCGAGCTGGAAGCCTGGGCGGCGCCACGGCAGCCAGCCAATTGTGTCACCGAAGATCTGCCTGGTCAGTTCCTTGGAATTCCTGGAGGCGGCGATCGCGATGATCGCATCCGGATGCATGTGGTCGACATGGGTGAAAGGCACGAACCCATGCAGTGGGGTGTCGATCGAGGCGGCACGGCTGTTAAGATTGTAGGTGCAGTGCGGCAGGAAGCCGACCATGCGGTCTTCGTCTTCGACGCCCTTGTAGATACCCTTCAGGGAGTCGAGCTTGTCCTGGTAGAGCGTCGCAAAGCCGTCGAGCTTGATGGTCCCGACGTCGCCGCCCGAACCCTTTACCCACAGGATCTTGACCTTCTCGCCGGTCAGCGGATCGGTTTCCATGACCTTGGCAGAGGTATTGCCGCCACCGTAGTTGGTAATGCGCTTGTCGGCGCCGAGCAGATTCGAGCGATACAGCAGCTTGCCGGGCTCATCGAGGCCAGCAGCGTAAGCATCGTCCCAACGGTTATCAAGAAGCCGGACGGTTGCCGCCATGTCATCCTCCCATAAAGAAATTTCTTGAAGACGCGAAACAAAAACGCGCCTCTTGCGCTGACGGTATCGCTCATCAAAATACGCGTTGTCAATCAAAAACGATCAAATACGCTTATTGTGCAGTGCAATATGCAAATTCTTGATCGTTTTTGATTGACACATTCTCACAACTGCGAAATAAGCAAGCTAGGAGGAGCCCCATGCACGAACGCGAACGCCATCGCATCATATTGAGCGCCGTTCAGGAAAAGTCGGTCGTCACTGTTCAGGATATATCCGAATTGACCGAGGCTTCCGAGGCGACGATCCGGCGTGACATCGCGGCCCTTCATGTGCAGGGGAAGATCCGGCGTGTGCGTGGCGGTGCAGAGGCGGTTCACCCGCCGCAGCTCAGTAATCTCGCCGGACGGCCCTTCCGGGTTTCGGAATCTGTCAATATCGATAAAAAGCGCTCAATCGCGCGTGCAGCCGTCGATCTGTGCGATCCAGGCGATGCCATCATCATCAATGGTGGGACGACCACCTTCCAAATGGTGCATTTCATGGCCGCCCATCGCATGCAGGTCATGACCAACTCGTTTGCCATCGCCGAGCATCTGGTCAAGCACTCGAAGAATACCGTAACAGTCCCTGGCGGCGTGATTTATCGCGAGCAGAGCCTGATCCTGTCGCCCTTCGACAATGACGCGATCCGCAATTTCTACGCCCGCCGCTTCTTCATCGGCGCCCAGGGCGTCGGTCCGCTCGGCATCATGGAAGCCGACGCGCAAATCATTCAAAGCGAACAGAAGCTGATGCACCAGGCCGACGAGTTGGTCGTCATGGTCGATTCCAGCAAGTTTCACCGCCGGTCGAGCCTCATTCTGTGCCGGCTCGACCGTGTTTCGACGATCATCACCGACGACGGCATTCCAGAGGGTGCGGTGAAAATGATCGAAGATGCGGGCATCAAGCTCGTCATTGCGAGCGTCGCAGTCTCGCAATCGAAGGAGGGTTCCTCGTCCGTCGCGTGAGTGGCGCCGGCAGGATGTTAGTCAAGTCTTATCAACGTGGGAGGATGAAAGCATGAAACTCGCAAAGACACTCGCAATCGGCGTGGCGTTTGCCGTGGCCATGATGGCCGGCGCCGCAAGCGCCAAGGACGTCAAGATTGGTCTCGTGGTAAAGTCGCTCGGAAACGGCTTCTTCGAAGCTGCCAACAAGGGCGCGCAGGAAGCAGCTAAGGAACTCGGCGGCGTGGAAGTGATCTACACCGGTCCGACCTCGACGACGGCCGAAGGCCAGATCGAAGTCATCAACTCGCTGATCGCTCAAGGTGTTGACGCCATCGCCATCTCCGCCAACGATCCGGATGCTGTTATCCCGGCGCTGAAGAAGGCCAAGCAACGCGGCATCAAGGTCATCTCCTGGGATTCCGGCGTCAACAAGGACGGCCGCATCCTGCAGCTGAACCCGTCGTCCAACGAACTGATCGGCAAGATGTGCCTGACGCTCGCCAAGGACCACCTCGAAGGCGGCAAGGGCGACTTTGCAATCCTATCGGCCACGACGACCTCGACCAACCAGAACATCTGGATCGACCAGATGAAAAAGCAGCTTAAGGACTTCCCGGGCCTCAACCTCGTCACCACAGTTTACGGCGACGACCTTTCGGACAAGTCCTATCGTGAGGCGGAAGGCCTTTTGAAGTCGAACCCGAACGTCAAGGTCATCGTTGCTCCGACGACGGTCGGTGTTCTGGCCGCTTCCAAGGTTGTCGAAGATAAGGGCCTCGTCGGTAAGGTCTACGTGACGGGCCTCGGCCTGCCCTCGGAGATGGCCGGTGCGATCAAGTCGGGTGCGACGAAGGAATTCGCCATCTGGAACCCGATCGACCTCGGCTACTCCGCAACGCAGATCGCCTATCACCTCGTCAAGGGTGACGCGACTGGCAAGCCGGGCACCGAAATCGAGGCCGGCCGCATGGGTAAGATCAAGATCGGCGACAACGGCGAAGCTGCTATGGCAGATCCCTTCGTCTACAATGCATCGAACATCGACCAGTTCTCGAAGGTCTTCTGAGCCTGATCTCGCTCCAGAAACAGAACCCGGCGGCTCAGGCCGCCGGGACCTCCCAATTCGACACCGGTAACCGCTGATGAACACTGCCCTTCAACAACCCGTCGCAGGCTCCAAGACCGACGACGCGCCCGCCATTCTGGAAATGCGTGGCATTTCGCAGATCTTCCCCGGCGTGAAGGCGCTCGATAACGTCAGCATCGCGCTCTATCCCGGCAAAGTGACCGCCCTGATCGGCGAAAATGGTGCCGGCAAATCGACGCTCGTCAAGATCCTGACCGGTATTTATCGACCGAACGAAGGCGAGATCATCGTCGACGGCAAGCTGACAACCTTCGCCAATGCGCAGGCTGCCATCGACGTCGGTGTCACCGCCATCCATCAGGAAACCGTGCTCTTCGATGAACTGACGGTTGGCGAAAACATTTTCCTCGGCCATGCGCCGCGCACGAGATTTCGCACGATCGACTGGAAATTGATGAACAGTCGCTCGAAGGAATTGCTGCATTCGCTTGAAAGCAATATCGATCCGACGATCCGCCTCAAGGATCTCTCCATTGCTCAGCGCCATCTCGTCGCCATCGCCCGCGCGCTCTCCATCGAAGCGCGCATCGTCATCATGGACGAGCCGACCGCCGCACTTTCGCGCAAGGAAATCGACGATCTCTTTCGTATCGTCGAGGGCCTGAAGGCACAGGGCAAGGCGATCCTTTTCATCAGCCACAAGTTCGACGAGCTTTACGAGATCGCTGACAACTTCGTGGTTTTCCGCGACGGTCGTGCGGTTGGCCACGGCCAACTCAAGGAGACGCCACAAGACGACATCGTCCGCCTCATGGTCGGCCGCGATGTGGAAAATGCATTCCCGAAGATCGACGTGGCCATCGGCGGCCCGGTGTTTCAGGTCGAGAAATACTGTCACCGGACCGAGTTTCGCGACATCTCGTTCACCCTCCGCAAGGGTGAGATCCTCGGTGTTTACGGACTGATCGGCGCCGGTCGCTCCGAGCTTTGCCAGTCACTCTTCGGCATCACCAAGCCTGCATCCGGCAAGCTGAGGCTGGAAGGTCAAGAGCTTGCAATCCATTCGCCGCTCGACGCCATCGGCGCCGGCATCGTCTACGTGCCCGAAGAGCGCGGCCGCCACGGCTTGGCTCTGCCGATGCCGATCTACCAGAACATGACCCTGCCCTCGCTCGCACGCACATCGCGCAAGGGCTTCCTGAAGGCGGCCAATGAATTTGCCCTGGCGCGCAAATATGCCGAGCGCCTCGATCTGCGCGCCGCGGCACTCTCCGTTGCCGTCGGGACGTTATCGGGCGGCAACCAGCAGAAAGTCGTTATCGGCAAATGGCTGGCAACGAAGCCCAAGGTGATCATTCTCGATGAACCGACCAAGGGCATCGACATCGGCTCTAAGGCCGCCGTGCACGGCTTCATCAGCGAACTCGCAGCCGAGGGTCTATCGATCATCATGATCTCGTCGGAGCTGCCCGAGGTCATCGGAATGTCCGACCGGGTCCTCGTGATGAAAGAAGGCCTGATGGCCGGCCTTTTCGAACGCAAGGATCTGACGCCGGAAACGCTGGTTCGCGCCGCGACCGGTAATGCTTGAGGTAATCGGAATGTCCAGACTCCTGAAAAAACGCGAAACCCTGCTCTTCGTCATTATCGCGGTCATGGTCGCGATCTTCTCGACACGAGCTCAGGATTTCGCGACACCCGGCAACCTGGCTGCGATCTTCAACGACACGTCGATCCTGATCATCCTCGCACTCGCCCAGATGACCGTTATTCTGACCAAGTCGATCGACCTGTCCGTTGCTGCAAACCTTGCCTTTACCGGCATGGCGATTGCAATGATGAATGCCGCCTATCCGGACTTGCCTCTTGTCGTGCTCATCCTTGCGGCAATCCTGATCGGCGCCTTTCTCGGCGCGATCAACGGATTTCTCGTCTGGGCGCTGGAGATCCCACCGATCGTTGTCACGCTCGGAACACTGACCATCTATCGCGGCATGGCCTTCGTGCTGTCGGGTGGTGAGTGGGTGAACGCCCATCAGATGACGCCGATCTTCCTCAATGTTCCGCGCACTGTCATCCTCGGCATGCCGGTCCTCAGTTGGGCTGCGATCATCATCGTCGCGCTGATCTACATGCTCTTGAAGCATACCCAGTTCGGTCGCTCGGCCTACGCTGCGGGGGGCAATCCGACGGCCGCCGTCTATGCCGGCATCGATGTCGGCTGGACGAAGTTCCTCGCCTTCGTGCTGTCAGGTGCACTTGCCGGTCTTGCAAGCTACCTATGGGTCTCGCGCTACGCGGTTGCCTATGTTGATATCGCCAGCGGCTTTGAGCTGGATAGCGTGGCTGCCTGCGTCATCGGCGGCATCTCGATTGCCGGCGGCGTCGGCTCCGTCATCGGGACGATACTTGGCGCCCTCTTTTTGGGCGTCATCAAGAATGCTTTGCCCGTCATCGGTATTTCGCCTTTCACGCAGATGGCGATCTCGGGCACCGTCATCATTCTCGCCGTCGTCTTCAACGCAAGGCACGAGCGCAATCGCGGCCGCATCATCCTGCGCGACAAGGCCGCAGCAGACAGCCCGGCAGAGGTGGCAGCATGAGCACACTCGTTTCCACCCCGAGCGAAAAGCGCGTCATCCCCGATCGCCTCGGCACGCCGTTCAAGCGCATCATGTCGAGCTGGGAAGTCCTGCTCTTCGGCGTCGCCGTCCTGATCTTCATCTTCAATTCGCTGGCCTCGCCCTATTTCCTGGATGCCTGGAACCTGTCGGACGCGACCTTCAACTTTACCGAAAAAGCAATGATCGCCTTTGCCATGGCGCTGCTCGTCATTGCTGGCGAGATCGACCTTTCGGTTGCCGCCATTATCGCCCTTGCCTCGACAGCTATGGGAGCGGCAGCGCAAGTCGGTGTGGGGGCGCCCGGCCTCGTCCTGATCGGCATCGGCGTCGGCCTGCTGTGCGGCATGTTCAACGGGTTTCTCGTCTCCGTCATGAAGCTGCCGTCGATCGTCGTCACCATCGGCACGATGAGCCTGTTCCGCGGCATCTCCTACATCGTCCTCGGCGACCAGGCCTACGGCGGCTATCCGGAGGATTTTGCCTTCTTCGGTCAGGGCTATGTCTTCTGGGTCTTTTCTTTCGAATTCATGCTCTTCATCGTGCTGGCGATCGCATTTGCGATCCTGCTGCATGCCACGAATTTCGGCCGGCAGGTCTATACGATCGGCAACAACGACTTCGCCGCCCGCTTCTCGGGGATTCCCGTCGAGCGCGTGAAATTCATTCTCTTCGTCCTGACCGGCGTCATGAGTGGTGTCGCCGCGGTTTGCCTGACCTCGCGCCTCGGCTCCACCCGCCCATCGATCGCGCAGGGATGGGAGCTCGAAGTCGTCACCATGGTCGTCCTCGGCGGCGTCTCGATCCTCGGCGGCTCCGGCAAGATCGGCGGCGTCGTCATCGCCGCCTTCGTCATGGGCCTCGTCACCTTCGGCCTCGGACTTCTCAACGTGCCCGGTATCGTCATGTCGATCTTCATCGGCCTGCTTCTGATTGTCACGATCGCAATCCCGATTATCGCGCGCCGCATCAAAGCCCTGAGCTCGAAATGAATGGGTTCCAAATGACGCTCGAAAAACACGCCTTCAAGATGACGCTCAACCCAGGCATGGAAGCCGAGTACAGGAAGCGGCATGACGAAATCTGGCCGGAACTGGTCGAACTGCTGCACCAATCCGGCGCCAGCGACTACTCGATCCATCTCGACCGGGACACGAACACGCTGTTTGGCGTTCTGACACGGCCCGCCGATCATACGATGGCAAGGCTGCCCGATCATCCTGTCATGAAGAAGTGGTGGGCGCATATGGCAGACATCATGGCAACCAACCCGGACAATTCTCCTGTCCAGAGTGACCTCGTCACTGTCTTCCATATGCCATGACGCCGAACTACAGCCGCATCGCCGTTCTCGATATCGGCAAGACCAATGCCAAAGTGGTGGTCCTGGACAGCGCGACCGGCGTGGAGGTCGCAGTTGCGAGGACCCCGAACACGGTCCTGAAGGACGGTCTCTATCCGCACTACGATATCGACAATCTCTGGTCCTTCACATTGGACGCCCTTCGCTCCTTTGCCAAGGAGCCTGGTTTCGACGCCATCTCGATCACCACCCATGGGGCGTCGGCTGCGCTTCTCGATAGGGCCGGCAATTTGGTCATGCCGGTGCTCGACTACGAGCACGAATATCCCGCCCACATTCGCGACGCCTATGCGCGACTGCGCCCCCCCTTCGAGGAAACCTTTTCGCCGCACCAGAACATGGGCCTGAATATCGGCGCGCAGTTGCATTACCAGAAGACCGCCTTCCTCGATGACTTTGCCAAGGTTGCAACGATCCTCACCTACCCGCAATACTGGACGGCGCGACTGACCGGTATCGTTTCGAACGAGGTAACCTCGCTCGGCTGTCACACCGACCTCTGGAACCCGCGTGACGGCCGATATTCCTCGCTTGTCGACACGCTTGGCGTGCGCGATCTCATGGCGCCGCTCCGCTCCGCCTTCGATCCGCTCGGGCCGCTTCTGCCGGACATCGCCGAAGCGATCGGTTTCACCCGTGAGATCCCTGTCTATTGTGGCATTCACGATTCCAACGCGTCGCTTCTGCCACATCTGATTAATCGCACAGCACCGTTTGCCGTTGTCTCGACAGGCACGTGGGTGATCAATTTCGGGGTCGGTGGAGACCTCGATCATCTCGATCCCAAGCGCGACACACTTGCCAATGTCGATGCCTATGGCCGTGCCGTTCCCTCCTCCCGCTTCATGGGCGGACGCGAATTTGAATCAATCTCAGGCGAGATCGGACAGGTTGACAAGGAAGAGATTGCCACAGCAGTCGAGCAGGTCATCGTGAAAGGCCTGATGCTGCTTCCAAACGTTGTGCCCGGCTCCGGACCGTTCCCCGGAAAAAGCGCCCGTTGGGTTAACGCGCAGGGCGCGACAGGCGAAGAGCGTTACGCGGCGCTGTGCCTCTATCTCGCATTGATGAACCAGGCCTGCCTCGATCTGATCGGTGCGCAAGGCCCGGTAATCGTCGAAGGACCTTTTGCACTCAACGATTCCTACCTAACGCTGTTGGCGGCGCTCACCAGCCGTGAGGTCATCGCCGTCCCCGGATCGACCGGCACGAGCCAGGGCGCCGCGCTGCTGAGCGGCATCAAGCCGCCTGCCGGCAGCGAGCGTCACATCGCTCCGAGCGCCATTCAAGGGCTCGACGCCTATCGCCAGGCTTGGCATGCAGCAATGGCATAGCAGTCTTTTCATCGGGGCCCCTCGCTCCATCTTAGCGTTAGCGATAGGCTCGCGACTCAAAGCAATATGGAGGAGACCTCATGGCAGCTTCAGCCGCCGCACCCTTTGATCCACGTGCGCTAGCAGCAAAACTACATGGCCTGCGCCGTTCACAAAGCCAGGCGCCGACGGCGGAATTTGCCCTGCCTGCCGATCTCAGGCACGCAATGGACGCGCAGAATTTTCTCGCCGCCGATGAGGCTATTGCAAGCAACGCCTGGAAGGTGACCGTCTCGCCCGATGGGCAGGCGGTGACAGCGCCCCTGCATCCCTATGTGCAAGCGGACTCTGGAGCACGGATTCCTTGGCAGCGGGGCACCAAGTTCGAGGCGGAAATCGCCGTGCGCCTCGGTCGGGACCTGCCGATACGCCGCGAAGGCAGCTATGGCCGCGCCGACATCGTCGATGCGATCGAAGCGGTTCACCTCGGTGCGGAACTTCTAGCCAGTGCCATCGAGGAGAGCGGCAAGATCTCGTTCCTCCTGTTCCTGGCTGATCGGCTTGGAAACAGCGGATATGTGCTCGGTCCCCGTATGGAAAAGCCGGCCGTCGATACGGCAAGCGGCACGCCGCTCAAGGTTCAACGGCCAGCCGATCTACGACGCGCCCGCTCAGCATCCGAAGGGAGACGTGCTGACGTGGCTTTTGGACTACGCCAACGATGGTATGCGACCGAACACGTCGCTCAAGGCCGGCGCACTCGTCACAACGGGCACGCTCTGTGGCGCGATCGAACTCGTCACCCCTGGAGACATTGAAATCGTCCTTGGCGGATCTGCCTGTCTGCGCCTGGCACTCGTCTGATACTGCAGATACAGGGAGCCACCGGAATCCTAACGCCGTGGGAGCGGCCTAGATTAACTACCGTGTCGCTTCCGCAAAGATCACAATTTCCTCGCTCATCCGCCATTGGACAACGTCAGGATCGAGATCGAGAAGACATGCAAAGTCCCCCGCTTTCATGTTTTTACTTTAGATAAACGTCGACGAACCGGACATTAACGATTGATTAATCTTTAGTAACCTTCATGAATTCGGTTCGAGTGCCAATTGACTGGAGGGATTAAGCCCAAACCTAGAATTCCAAGCCCGGAAGCGAGAACAGCCGCCGGTTCCATATTCGGGCAAGCGTAAGGTCATAAAGCGGGTTCTGGCCTGCGGGCCTGCGAGAGCGGCAAGACAATGCCGAGGTCTACCGGGCTGGGCGAAGACGAGGGAACGTGAAGCCGTCACTGAAGGGAAATATCTGTCGGTCTTTCGGCTTACATGTCCGCGCCAACAAAGCGGACGCAGAAAGCGAGTAAGGGCGGCTGCTCAGAGCCGAACACCGCAAGCCGGAAAATCGCCGTCCGCGTAAGGTGATGAGATCATGTCGGACCTCGCAAATGGGACACCAGGACGTTTTCTGGACAGGAAGTTCAAGCGCTCATGTCCTTCGACCTGTGGCCGCCCACGGCGATGCGATGACAGAGAGCTACGATAAGGTCCAAGAGCGCGGCGTTGATAATACCTGGACGACATCAGTCCAAGGCGTCGAGCATCTGATCATGGTTTCGCATCCCGCCATTTACAGCACCATTCGCCTCGAATTCGGGCCACATCGAGCGACGTTTACGGCTGACGGCTCGACATACCAGGTGAAGGGCAAGTCGGCCGCCATGGCGCTGATGGCCGTTCATACGGCGATGAACCGGCTACGGTACGGCTCGCCAGAGGAAAAGGCCGACCTCGGACAATGGGTGACGAAGCTGAGCTAAGGCTGCCTGTAGGCATCCAGCTCGGAATGTAGGGTCGCGGCACTTGCCTCGACGGAGACGATGTCGTCAGCGATCAATCGGTAAAGGGGGGTATGGTCACCAGGCGTGGGGGCTTCCAAGTGCTGAGCAATGTATTTGATGGCGGCAATGGTTTCAGTGAACCGATTGTATAGGACGGGCTCGTGGTGAGCAAGCCTGTTGCGCGACTGGTAGACGATCTCAAGATTATCGGCCACGTCGGCACGTTTTATACGCTTGTTCGGGAACGCCTTCTTGAGGCCCGGCCGCCAAAGCGTGTGCTCGTAGTCCGGCCCGCACAGACGCTTCCAGATGTAGAAGGTCAGCTCTGCGATGATTTTCCCATCGGTGACCTGGATATGCGCCCTCCGCCTTTTGGAACGCTGCGTATGCGACAGGTTGGCGGGCTTGCCATTGGGAAACGCCATGGCGTCGAGCGCGTGTTTGTCCGCCTGCGAGAGCTTGGAGTATTCGGCTTTACGGGCGCTATCGAGGGCCGTTGCGATCTTGTTTTTCTCGCTGTCCTTCCACTGGAAGGGGGCGGGAGGGTTCAGGAGCCAGCCAGCCTGGCCGAAGAACTGCCCGAGATTGTCGCAGATGGAATTACGCAGCGCTATCTCGATAACTGCCGTGATGTTCATCAGATCGACACCAAGCCGTAGCGTCTGATGGAATTCGATTGCGGAGCGGGTGTTACCGGTGAGCTGGTGAAGGTTACTCAGACGCTCGGGGGATAGAAGCTTGGTGATCTCTGCGAGATCGGTGTCCTCAATCGGCAATTGACGCTCCCGTCATTTTTACATATACTCCGCCTCGAAAAGTCGAGAAACGATTGGCAGTTTGCCCTCGGGCATTACGAATCCTCGACTTCCCAGAAATGGAAAAAGGCGCTCTTCGGGGCGTCTTTTTTCGTTTCTGGCTACAGTCTACGGGGAAGATTCTGGGGAACACAAGCCCCGGTCGTAAGAAACCGGGATCACAGCATCAAGGCCTAGAGCATCGCACTTGAATTGAGAATCGAGTGGGGTTTTCACGAGGGTATTGGTGTGATTCACTGCGGTTGGAGGTGAATCACATGGGTAAATCTCATTCTGTTGATCTTCGTCAGCGTGTTGTTTCCATGGTCGCTAGCGGCCAATCACGGCGAGCCGCTGCCCGTCATTTCGCAATCAGCGACAGCAGTGCGATCAAGCTGCTGCAACGCCGGGAGCGGACTGGGCTGATAACCCCCGCGCGTCAAGGAAGGCCGCCAGGTGCAGGGAAACTGTCGGCGTTTCGCGATTTCCTGGTCGCACAGGTCGAAGGCAAACCGGATATCACCATGCCAGAGCTTGCCCGTCGCCTTGAGGATGAACATGGATTGGTTATTCCACCATCGTCCCTGTCGCGGTTTTTGATAACGCAGGGATACACATATAAAAAAACAGATAATGGCGTCGGAACGCGCTCGCGCTGATATCCGAAAGGATCGTGATGTCTGGATTTCGAAACGCCAACCCCGGATGCGATTTGAACCGCATCGACTTGTTTTCTTGGACGAAACCTCGGTGAACACAAAGATGGTGAGACTGCGTTGGCGCTCCCCGCGCGGCGAGCGTCTCATCACGGATGCGCCCTTTGGCCACTGGGGGACACAGACATTCATTGCAGGCTTGCGCTGTTTCGGTGTTTCGGTCTTACTGCGCCCTGGATTATTGACAGGCCGATGAACCGGGAAATCTTCGACACCTACATCGAGACCCAGCTTGCGCCGACACTCGAACCAGGCAATGTCGTCATCCTGGATAATCTTCGCGTTCACAAGAGCGATAAAGCCAAAGCCTGCCTCAAGGAAGTTGGTGCGTGGCTCCTGTTTCTGCCGTCTTATTCGCCAGATTTGAACCCGATCGAAATGGCCTTCGCCAAAATTAAGGCCCATCTCCGAGCCGCCGCCGCTCGCACGTTTGACGCACTCTCAAATGCGCTCGGATCCATCTGCAACCTCTTCAACAGCCAAGAATGTCGAAACTATTTTACAGCCGCAGGCTATGGGTTCGATTAAAGGTACGGCGCTCTAGTTGCCTGGATTCAGGCGTCGCCCTTGCTGAATGGATGCGGAAGGGTTTTCACGAACTTTTCAGCTTCATCGAAAGCGTTCGGGTGTTCGCTGATCTGCTCGACCTCTTCGATGCCAATCTTGAAGACCTGATCCCGGAGCCGGACATAAAGCTCACCGCCGCTGCTTGGCCAACGGACGAGTCGTTGTCGAGGTACCCGCCTTCGATCAAGGCGTAAGCAATTGTCTTGCGGAGTTCGTTGTAGCTGGTCATTGAAGGCTCCCTAGCGTCAAAGTAGCGTGGCAGCTGGCCCACAATCCAGCGATTTCCTTGCTTGTTACCGCATCCCAGACACCTAAGCCGGGGTTGCAGGGAATTAAGCATGGCATTGCCCCATTTCCGTCGCAGCTCGTATCGGTCGATCCACCCTTCCCTGTCGCAAGAAGGGCAGCTCCCTCCAAGGGTCACGAATTGCTGTAGGTCGTCGATAAGCGTAGACAAGCCGCCGCCGGACTCGACGTTTTAAGCGGCGGGCTTCCGATGTCGGTTTCGCCAGGTTCCTCGGGGACGTCTGGCGGTTTGCGGCCTAGAACGCCAGCTGGATCTTCATCGACCTGCTGCGATCTCCGGCGGCTTCAAATGCGGCGACAGCCTCTTTCAAGGGGTAAATACCGCTCAAGAGAGGAGAGAGATCAACCCGTCGTCGGTTGATCAAGTCGACGGCGACGCCGAATTCCTCATGGAAGCGGAAGGTGCCCTTCATCTCGATCTCCTTGGCAACAACCATGTTCTGCGGGATCGAGACATCGCCGCCGAGCCCGAGCTGAACCAATATCGAGCGAGGCTTGAGGACCTCAAGGCCGGAGCGGACTGCACTGGCGTTGCCGGACGCCTCGAAGTGGATATCGAAATAGCCCTTGTTGGCAGCGTAGCTTGCGAGCTCTTCCGGCGCGGTTGCGACGTTGATGGTGCGATCGGCCCCCACCTCGCCGGCTTTGCGAAGCACGGCGTCCATGACGTCGGTGGCGACGATTTCGCGCGCTCCGTTAGCGCGTGCGGCGATGATGGCGAGAGCCCCAATCGGGCCGCAGCCGGTAACCACTACACGCTTGCCGGCGAGCGAACCGGCGCGAACAACCGCGTGCAGAGTGACCGCCAACGGCTCGGCAAAGGCCGCTTCGTTGATCGAGACGTCATCGCCAACCTTGTGGCACTGCCACGCCTCGGCCACGAGCCGCTGGCGGAAGGCGCCCTGGATGTGCGGCATCGGCATCGCGCTGCCGTAGAAGCGCATGTTGAGGCAGTGATTTTGCTGTCCATGCAGGCAGTAGTCACAGGCATTGCACGGGCGGCTGGGGGAGACGGCGACGCGATCGCCGATCGCCAGATCCGACACCCCCTCGCCCACAGTCTTGACAGTCCCGGCGACCTCGTGACCGAGGATCATCGGCTCGCGCACACGCACCGTGCCGAAACCACCATGATGATAGTAGTGCAGGTCGGACCCGCAGATGCCTCCGGCCTCGATGGCAACCTCGACCTGCCCCCGACCGACAGCCTCCGGCTCTCGATCTTCGATGCGCAGATCCTTGGCGGCATGGATTACGACGGCTTTCATTCGGTCACCTCAAACGACGGGGGTCAAAAGCGGCGCATTGGAAAAGTGCGCGGCGAGATTGTCACGGACGAGCTGTCCCATGGCCTTGCGGGTTTCGACCGTGCCGGACGCATGGTGCGGCTGAAGTAGGACATTGTCGAGGGCAAGGAACCGCGGGTTGAGCTTCGGCTCCTCCTCGAAGACGTCAAGGGCGGCCGATCCGAGCACGCCCGTTTCAAGCGCGTCGAGCAGGGCGTCTTCGTCGATGTTGGACGCCCGGGAGATGTTGATCAACATTCCCTCCGCACCGAGGGCTTTGATGACGTCGCGCGAGACGATGTGCCGCGTCGCAGCTGAGGCGGAAAGCGTGACGAACAGGAAGTCAGAGCGCTCGGCAAGCGCTGCCGGGTCGGCGATATAGGTCATGCCGTCGGCATAGGACTTTTCGGTTACGTCACTATAGGCAATATCCATGTCGAAGCCACGAAGGCGCCTTACGACCTCGAAGCCGATACGACCAAGTCCGAGAACGCCGGCCTTGCGGCCCCAGACACGCCGGCGCAGGGGATAGAGGCCTTTGGCTGCCCAGCTTCCATCCTTGACCCAGCGCTCCGCCCCAATCATCCCGCGTGATTGTGTCAGCATCATCGCGATACCGAGATCGGCCACGTCGTTGGTCAAGACGTCGGGTGTGTTCGTGACCCTGATGCCCTTCTCGCGGCAGGCTGCCAGATCGACAGCATCGTAGCCGACGCCGTAGACGGAGACGACCTCGAGCTTCGGAAGGTTGCCGATCAAGGATGCCGAAGCACCGAGTTCACCGCGCGTCGCCACGGCGCGGATATTATCGCCATGTTTCCGAAAAAATGCAACTGTATCAGATGCTTCGTAGAATTTATGAACGTGATAGGTCTTTTCCAGCTCCACCATGTCCCATTCCGGGTACGGTCCGACCAGGAGAATTTCGGGTTTCAATATTCTGTCCTCCATTACCTCGATTGCATGCGTTGGCGGGTCGCCATGAACGCGAGTTTTGTCATTGCCAGGGAGACGATCCGCTCCAGCGGTTTGTCGATCTCGATCGTCACGACATCCACTGCCCTGGTCGGCAGCTCCAGGGTGGCAAGCTGACTGTCCAAGAGGGAGGGCGGCATGTAGTGACCCTTGCGGCTGTTCATCCGGGACGCCAATGTCGTTCTCGTCCCCTGCAGGAACACGAAGGTGATCGACTTGCCAGCCCTATCTCTGAAAAGGTCGCGGTAGGATTTCTTCAAGGCCGAGCACGAGATCACCGTGTCATCTGCGGCTGCAAGCTCGGCTGCCAGCGTCTCCAGCCACGGCCAACGGTCGGCATCCGTCAAGGCGACGCCCGCGGTCATTTTTTCGAAATTGGCCGGCGGGTGCCGGCTATCGCCCTCGAACCTGTGGCCGAGATAGGAGGCGAGCAATTTGCCGACCGAGGTCTTGCCGCAACCCGATACGCCCATGACAACCACCGGCCCAATATGACGAGATGGACTAGAGGCAGGTGGTGATGCCGCCGTCGACATAGAGCGTGTGTCCGTTGACAAAGGATGATCCCTTTCCGGAGAGGAAAACCGCTGCACCGATCAACTCGTCGACGTCGCCCCAGCGGGCGGCCGGGGTGCGCTTCTCAAGCCAGGAGGAGAATTCCGCGTTATCGACGAGGGCCTGATTGAGCGGTGTCTTGAAGTAACCCGGTGCAATCGCGTTAATCTGGATGCCGTACTTCGCCCAATCGGCGCACATGCCGCGGGTCAGGTTCTTTACCGCGCCCTTGGTGGCCGTGTAGGGCGCGATACCCGGGCGGGCGAGCTCGCTCTGCACCGAGGCGATGTTGATGATTTTCCCCGCGCCGCGCTTGATCATGTGGCGGGCGACGGCCTGGCCGACATAAAAAACGCTGGAGACGTTGGTCTTCAGAAGCTGCTCCCAGCGCTCGGCTGGGAAGTCCTCCAGCGGTGTGCGGAACTGCATGCCGGCATTGTTGATAAGAATATCGATTGGACCAATGGCGGCCTCGATTTCGTCGACGCCGCGTTTGACCGCAGAAGCGTCGGTAACGTCAAATACGCCCACAGCAACATCGTAACCAGTATCTCGCAGCGCTCTTGCGGTCGCCTCCAGTTTCGCCCTATCGCGCCCATTCAGCACGACGGATGCGCCATGCTGGGCAAGCCCGCTTGCGAGCGCCAAACCAATACCTTGCGACGAGCCAGTCACCAATGCTCGCCTGCCGCTAAGATCGAAAAGCGGAAAACTCATTATGCTACTCTCCTCAGTCATATGCAGCCGTTGCCCGAACGAGCTGACGGCCGAACGCTCAATCCTCGACGAGGAGGCCCTTTGCCCTGAGTACACCTTCCAGGTTACTGACTTCGACAACCGTCTTCCCGGATTTGTAGGCGGCAATGTAGCCCGCCTCCGCGTCTTCGCGCGCCTGCGCCAACTTGGCAACTTCGCGTGCTTCAGACTTTCTGACAACGACCAGCCCATCGGCGTCGCCAACAATGATATCACCGGGATAGATGATCTCGTCGCCAACCATGACAGGATCGTTCGTGGCGCCGAGAGTCTCCTTTACAGTGCCCTTGATACAGACGCTGAGAGAAAACACCGGAAAGCAAAGCTCACGAAGCTGCAGAGAGTCGCGCACGCCAGTGTCCGTGACGAGGCCACCAATTCCCTTGGCCAGGCATGCATTTGCCAATACGTCTCCGAACGAGCCTGCTTCTTCATACTCGCCCGCCGACACCACAATGATGTCGCCCGGCTGAGCGTAGTTGATCGCCACCTGCAGCATGATGTTGTCGCGCGGTGCGCACTTGACTGTGAAAGCCGGACCGCACAGCTTCATACGGTAGTCTATGGGCTTCAACCGCGATGACAGCGCCCCTCTGCGCCCCTGAGCTTCGTGCAAAGTTGCGGGTGAAAACCTTGAGATCGCAGCAATCTCTTCTTTCGTTGGTCGATCGATCTTTTGTTTGAGCTTGATCATTGGGTTCCTCCTTGGGCGTGTGCGCCTTGCAAGCTTGTCATATCAGGGGCTTCAGCCATCAAAGGCCATAAATGAGGGGCATGCTGATGCGGCCCGTTCATTAGCGAGCCGCATCGCGCATCTTCCTGGGACATGGAATCTAGGGGATTGGCTCGAACTTCAGTTCACCGATCGGCACGACCTTGTCCTTCCGAGTCATCTTGTACTCGGTGTTCGGGCCGAGCCACTTGTCCCAGATCTGATTGATCTCGCCGGAGGTGTCGAGCTTGACGAGGATCTCGTTAATCTTTGTTGTCAGGGCCGGCTCGCCCTTCTTCATACCAACCCCAATCGGTTGATAGAGCATCGGCTCATCGATCATGCGCATTTCTGCGCCTTTCGTCTTTGACTCATTGACGATCTTTGTGGTCGTCATCGTGTTCGCAACAAGTCCGCGCGCCTTGCCCTGCTGGACGGCAAGATAGGCCGACCCCGTGTCCTGGAACGTCAATGCATCGGACTTGTTCTTACGGATCGCAAGTTCTGACGTCGACCCCTTCGTCGATGCAAGACGCTTGCCCTCGAAGTCGGCCTTCTTCTGACCGGGATCGTTTGCCTTGACGATCAGCATTTCCTTGGCGAGGTAGTAGGGATCACTGAACTGGATCTGTTCTGCACGGCTGAGGGTATAGGCAAGGTTTGCGACGGCGATATCGACGTGACCGAGCTTGACTTCCGGGACTCGTGCTTCGACCGAGACTGGCTTGATCTCTGCATTCACGCCGAGTTCCCGCGCGATTGCACGGCACAGATCGACGTCAAATCCAACCATTTCTCGGGTCTTTGGGTCCGGCGAAGCGAATGGGGGCACGTCGGCGAAAGTTCCGCAACGCAGGATCTTGGCCGTCGTGATGTCAGCGAGTTCGTCGGCGTTCGCGTGTCCGGCGAATGCCCCCGTGGTAACAGCCGCCATTACCGCAATTGACCTCATTTTCATTTTTGTATTCTCCTCTGGTGGTTGAGCTGGAATTAGTGCCGCAAGTCGCTCAGGAAGCGCTTTGCCCGACCGGTCTGCGGGTTTGAGAAAAAGTCTTCCGGTGGCGCGGTTTCGATGATTTGGCCGTCATCGATGAACCAGACGCGATCGGCGACGTCGCGGGCAAAACCCATTTCGTGCGTCACGCACATCATGGTCATGCCGTCAGAGGCAAGGCTCTTCATGACGGCGAGCACCTCCCCGACCATCTCCGGGTCGAGCGCGCTCGTCGGCTCATCGAAAAGCATGACCGGCGGCTCCATGGCCAGCGCCCTGGCGATAGCGACGCGCTGCTGTTGACCACCCGACAATTGGCCGGGGAACATCTGTGCCTTGTCGGCAAGCCCCACACGCTCAAGCAGTTGGGTTGCTTTGCGATAGGCTTCTTCCCGAGCGACCCCCTTCACCCGGATTGGCGACATCGCGATATTGTCGATCGCAGACAGATGCGGGAACAGGTTGAAGCTTTGGAACACGAAGCCAATGCGGCTGCGAAGCCGGTTGAGTTCCCTCGCCGCCATCTGGCGGTGGATATTGTTGCCCTCGCACGTGATCGAGCCGCTTTGAATCTCCTCGAGCCGGTTCACCGTGCGAATAAGCGTCGACTTGCCCGACCCCGACGGACCGCAGATGACGACCACCTCTCCTCGGCCGACCTCAGCATTGATCCCCTTGAGGACTTCGTACGTGCCATAGTTCTTCCGGACCTCCGAGAGTTGGATCATGGACGAGTTTCTGGATTGCGCAGGAGTGTTCATGACGGCTGATCCGTAAGTGCTTCGAGTTTGGGAACGTTGGCGCCGATCGGTATGTTGGCCCCGGCGCGTTTGCGCGTGATGTGACGCTCGGTCATTGTGGCGACCAGCGTGAGCGACCAGCAGATGGCGTAGTAAACGGCGGCGAGGATGAAGAAGACCTGGAACGGCTGCGTCAGAAGTTGATTGTTGATCTGGCTTGCCGCGAAGGTCAGATCGGGAACATTGATCACGTATCCGAGCGTCGTATCCTTGATCGTCGAAACAAAGACAGAGATGATGCTCGGGATAACGTTATAGAGAGCTTGCGGTAGAATGACGTAACGCATGGCGCTGAGGTTGCTATGGCCAAGTGCCCGAGCAGCTTCCATCTGGCCCTGCCCGAGCGCGACGATACCGCCTCTGACGACTTCGCTCAGAAATGCGCCCTGATACACGACCAGCGTGACGAGCATTGTCATGAAGGCGGGAACACTTGCCCCCGTCAAAAGGGGAACGAGGAAGTAGCCCCACAGGATGAGCATCAGGAGCGGCACGCCGCGCGTGAAATAGACCAACGCGGTAACGGGAAAGCTCAGGATCGGCAACTTCGACAGTCGAGCGAGAGCCAGAAGAATACTGACTGGAAAAGCGAGTGCGATCGCAGACACCGATAGCAGGATCGTCGCCGCCAGTCCGCCGAGCGGACCGTTCGGATACTGGCCGATGAGAAGCAGAAGCCAGTAGTCTTGGACAATCTTGATGATGTCGCCGATCATACGCGTGCCCTCCTTACCGGACTTGCCCTCGACGTCAGGTAGGCACCAAAGCCCATGATGATCAGCGAGAATGAGAGATACAGGACGGAAGCGAGAAGGTAGCTTTCAAACGTGCGGAAGGTCAGATTCTCGATTTCTTTAACCGCGTAGGTCAGCTCGGCAACGCCGATCGCTATCGCCAAACTGCTGTTCTTGAACAGAGACACGCTGTGGTTGATAAGCGAGGGAAGTGCGTTTCGGACGCCCTGAGGCACCATGACAAACCGCATCGCGGAAATGTATCCATGGCCCAAAGCACGGGCGGCTTCCATTTGCCCCGGATTGACGGCACGCAGGCCAGAGCGAAGATCCTCGCTAAAATAGGCTGCCTGACAAAGCCCAAGTCCGATAACCCCAAAGATCGCCTCCGCATTGTGGTCGGTCAGCCAATACATGACTGCTTCCGGCATCAGCGTGAAAATGCCGAAGTACCAGAGCATCAGCTGAACGAGGGTCGGAACGTTGCGGTGATAGGATACGTAGGCGGTGACGACGGCATTCCCGATCGGCCCGGGTGAGTAGCGCAAGGCAAGAAGGATAAGCGCCAGCGTCATTGCCAGAAGCCATGATCCGATGGCAACGATGAACGTCATTTGAACGCCGTGGATCAACATCCATCGGTATTCGGGATTACCCAAGATTGCGGAGAGATCGAAGTTAGCCACGGCCTTCAGTCCCCGAATACGGAGTTTTTGGTTTTGCCGTCTGCAGCCCGCCCATCACCTGGAGAGTAGGCGTTATCTCCATGTGTCCGATGTTGACGGCAACAGGCGCTGCGATGACGAAGGCGATCGCATCTGCAATGTCCTTGGCCTCAGGCAGTTCAAATCCGTCGAGGAACCGTTCGCGGATCTCAGGCGTATCACCGTGGACATGGGCAAAGATATCAGTGGCGACGCGGCCGGGGCAGATTTCAGTTACCCGAACGCGCTTGCCAAACGCGTCGATGCGAAGTTGGTTAGACAACATGCTCACGCCGGCCTTGGTGGCATGGTATGAGGAATTGCCGCCGAAATTGTAAGCGCCAGCGATCGAGGAAATATTGATGACATGCCCGCGGTCCCTGGCGACCATACCGGGCACAACCAGCCGGCAAAGATGCAAAACAGCGCGAAGGTTGACGTCGACGAGGAGGTCGATGTCGCCTTCGTCAGCCTCAAGGAACTTCTTCGGCTTGTCGACGCCAGCATTGTTCACGAGGACGTCAAATTGAACGCGTGTTGTGAGAGCCGAAAGCGCCACGCGGTCCGTAACATCGATTTTGTGAGCGATGCAGCCGGTGCGATCAGCGAGTTCTTTCAGCGCATCTTCCCTACGTGCAATCGCGTGAACTTCTAGTCCTTCGGCGCAGAGACGTTCGACAGTCGCAGCACCAATGCCAGAGGACGCGCCGGTAACAAGTGCAGTTTCGTAATCGGAAAATGACATCGAAAGCTCCTTTTGAATGGAAGGTATCGAACCTTTTCAGCGGGCGATAATGCTGAATATCTTTGGAGGGATAAGCCTGTCTTATGAAGGTCAAGGCTTTTTTGCCGTCTGCCAAGATTATTGTTTTGACTTCAATAGCTTATATGAAACTGCCAATTCGCGTTTCGAGGAGCGGCTGCGCCAATTCAAACATCGAGGCCGGTCATTCGGGCCCGCGGCGAACGTTTTCAGGGCGCGTTTGCAGCGCTCAAAACTCTTTCAAATTCGGTGCCTTCCCCCTATGGTCGCGAGCAAGAATGGGAACAGCTGCTATAAATGGATACTCGCCGTCTCAAGTCGTTCATCACCATTGTTGATATGGGAAGCATCACGCGCGCGGCAGACATACTGCATATCGCGCAACCGGCACTTAGCCAGCAGTTAGCGGCTCTCGAAGATCACTTTCAGGAAAAGCTGCTGACACGAAGCCAACAGGGTGTAATCCTGACCGACGCCGGTCGCGCGCTCTATCGCCATGCCCAGATCATCCTGCGCCAGATGGACCAGGCATATGCAGATGTGCGTGCCGGTGGAGCGATCTTGTCCGGTCGCGTATCGGTCGGTCTGGCTCCATTCAGCAGCGCAGCAACCCTTTCGCTCCAACTGCTGGAGGAAGCGAAGCTGCGATATCCGCAGGTTCTGCTGCATGTCACCGAGAGCGTGAGCCAGCCGTACAGCCAGATGATCATGAATGGTCGCTTGGAGATGGCTCTGATCCACGGCGCTGGCCCAATCAAAGGCGTGAAATTCCAGCCTCTGTTAACTGAGGAGTTCGTTTTCGTTGCCAACGAATCCCTTGGCATTTCGCGCGAGGAACCGCCAGTTGCGGTCGCAAATCTGGAAACAATTCCTTTTGTCGTCCCGCCTGCATACAACTTTGTTCGACGCGCGATCGACGTGGCGTTTGGCAGGAGCAGGACAAACCTGAACGTTGTTGCAGAAGTCGAGGCCGTCAGAACCCTGGGACGTGCAGTTGACGCTGGGCTTGGCGCAACGATCGTGCCAAAGGCGATCGCAAATCGCATTGTGGCCGAGGCGACGCAACCGATGGTAGTTCGGCGCATTTCCAGCCCGAAGATTGAAGAAACGCTTTCGCTCTGCCTCTCCGACACAACGCCGCTGTCGGAACCGGCGCTGGCGATCACTCAGTTGCTCGTTGAGCTCACCGAAACCCTCAAGACAGTCGAGCTTCCCTCCTAAGGGAATTCGGGCAACATTGCTGCCGCCCAAATCCTTCTCTTTGACCTGCTTTGACGCATTTACGTCATCGACGAGCAGAATTCGGCGATGCGGGTGCAACCTTCATCAAGTGCCTCCAAGCTTGTTGCATAAGACAGCCTGAAGAACGGGCTCATGCCGTAGGCCGCCCCTTGTACGGTCGCAACGTGGTGCTCCTCAATAAGCGCCATCACAAAGTCGGTATCGTTGTTGATCAGCCGGCCGCCCTTGGTTGTTTTTCCAATAAGGCCAGCGATGTTCGGGAAAATGTAGAACGCACCCTCGGGCTTGTGTGCCAGCACACCGGGTATTTCTGTCAAGCGGCCCAGCACAAAGTCGCGCCGCTTCTTATAGATGGATGCACGCTCCTTCAGGATATCCTGGGGGCCATCCAAGACGGCAACCCCTGCAGCCTGGGTGATCGTCGAGACGCCTGCCGTGTTTTGCGTGTTGACATTGCTGATGGCCTTCATCAGATCACGTGGCCCACCGCAATATCCCAGACGCCAGCCGGTCATTGCGTACGCCTTTGATGCGCCGTTGACTGTCAAGACGCGGTCGTACAGGCGAGGCTCTACCTCGGCGATCGTGCAGAACTCAAAGTCATCATAGATGAGATGCTCGTACATATCGTCTGTCATGATCCAGACGTGCGGATAGCGCAGCATTACGTCTGCGATGGCCTTCATTTCTTCGCGAGAACACGCAGCTCCCGTTGGGTTGTTGGGGAAGTTGAGCAGCAGCCACTTGGTGCGGGGCGTAATTGCAGCTTCGAGGTCTTCGGGACTTATCTTGAAGCCGATGTTCTGTGGGCAGTTGACCGGTACGGGCACTGCGCCGGCAAATTTTGCGATGTCGGCGTAACTTATCCAGGATGGTGAAGGAATGACGATCTCGTCACCCGGATTGCAGGTGGCGAGGATTGCATTGAAGATCACCTGTTTTCCACCGTTGCCGACAAGGATCTGGTCCAAATCATAGTGCAGATTGTTCTCGCGTTTGAACTTTCGCTGGATGGCGGCCTTAAGTGCCGGCGTCCCATCGACCGGTGGATATTTCGTATCACCTGCCAATGCAGCTGCATGCGCCGCCCTAATAGCGTGCGCCGGCGTTGGAAAGTCGGGTTCGCCGGACGAAAGACCGATGACCTTGGTTCCCTTTGTAGCGAGATCACGAGCACGTTGTGTCATCGCGACCGACGCAGACACTGTCACGTTCTGGAGGCGATCGGCTATGGCTGGCATTTCTTCAATCCTTTGTCGTTACCAAAATTTCGAGACCACTGCGCAAAAAACGGGGAGGCGGCGCGTAAATTGCCGTTTGCCGTGCGGCCCCCAACTGTGTGCAAGGTAGGGGTAAAGCTGGGGCAGTTTCCAATACTGGATTGGTTTGACACCATAACGGAAACCAATGGAGGCGGTGTGCGAAGCGGCAAGGGAGCGCCTATCCAGAAATGCCTGGCTGCGGACGCGTTTTTCAGGCTTCAAGTCCTCGGCGAAACCTGAGCGAGCCTGCCTGTGAACAAGAGATTAGCCGAGGACCTCGTTTGCAGGAGCAATCCTCCCGCCCGCACTTTCAACTTCACTTCTGACGATCTTGGCCAATTCCAACGATCCCGGTGTATCGCTATGCACCAAAATCGACCTTGCCCGAACAGGCAAGCGAACGCCCTCGATCGTCGTTACGGTGCCTGTTTCCATAAACTGGCGGACCCGAGCGCGCACGCTCGCTTCATCCTTGATGACCGAGTTTGCGACGGCACGACTGACAAGCTGACCGGCCAGGTCATAGGCGCGGTCGGCAAGGAAGAGTGTCAGGGTGCGCAGTCCGTTCGATTGTGCTGCCCGCTCGAGCTCGGTGTCGGGCATCGCGAAGACAATGAGGTCGGCGTCAACGCTCCTGATGGCTCGCATGATGCTCGTCGCCAGCTCAGGATCGCGATTGATCATGCTCCCCATGGCTGCGTGGAAACTGATGTGGCTCAGTTTTACCCCCTCGCCGCGCGCGACAGACGCCAAAGCGCCCAACTGGTAGAGCACCTGCTGCTTCATGTCGTCCGCGTCGGTCGGGATTTCGCGGCGACCAAAACCAACCCGGTCAGCCAATCCCGGATGCGCACCGACACCCACACCGCGTGCCTTTGCGAGGCGAACCATCCGTGCCATTGTTTTCGGATCGCCGGCATGGAATCCGCAGGCGACGTTTGCGGAAGAAACCACATCCATTAGCGCTTCGTCATCGCAAAGCCGATATGGTCCGAAACCCTCACCCATGTCAGAGTTCAAATCGATCTTCATCTTGAAGTCCTCGCTGCAATTGATGTCTATCGCCGTGTGATGTTGATCAGCGCCGCGGCAACCACGGGAGCGATTTTCGTGACTTGGTTGAGGTAGGCCTCAAGCGCGTGCTCGGCCGCCAGCGCCTCTTCAACAGTCGATCGCACGAACCGTATGCGGCTTCCAATTCTCGCTTGTGCGAGGCGCCAGAGGTCGACTTCGATGACGCCGGCTATCTTGGGGTAGCCGCCAGCAGTGTTTGCGTCACTCATCTGCACGATGGGTTCACCTCGCGGAGGTACCTGGACCACGCCTGGAACGACCCCATGAGATCTCATCTCGATTGGACGGTCGGGCTTTAACGGCTCGCCAGACAGGCGATATCCGGTGCGATCGCTTTGAGACGTGATCTTCCAGGCCTGGATCCAGAATCGTTCGCAGTCTTGACCGAACAGATCGTGTTCACCGGCCGGGATGGCACGCAACAAGAGTTGTCCATCCTCGTCGACGGGGAAAAATTCCGCCAAGGCTTTCGCAGGGGGCACCACCCCAAAGCCTCCAAGCGGGATTTGAGGAACCTCGGTGTGAACGACGGCGATATTATCTCCGTTCTGCAGGAAACGACCTGCAAATCCTCCGAAGGCGCCCCGTAACGAGGTGCTCCGGGAGCCCATTACGACGGGGACGTCTATGCCGCCAGCGACAGACACGTAGGCACGTGCGTTGCGCAACGGCATCGAAAGTTCCAATGTCTGGCCGCCGTTGGCTTGCTGCACCCACCATGGTGGCAAGTCGATGCCGTCCAAGGTTGCACGGCAGTCGGCACCAGTGATCGCAAAAACCGTCGGCCGATCGAAAGAGATCTTGAATGGAAACGTCTGGATTTCAATGGACGCAGCATCCTCGGCATTGCCGACGAGCAGGTTCCCAATCCTGGTTGCCACCGAGTCCATGGCGCCACTTGCCGTTACGCCAATGTTGCGAAAACCAAAACGGCCAAGATCCTGAACGGTGTTCAACGGGCCTGTTGTGAGAACGTTGATCACAGCTCGATCCTTTCCGGAACAAAGCGAACACGATCGCCGGGCGCCATGATTGCCGGAGATTCCGCCATCGGGTCGAAGACGGTAATGTCGGCAAAACCGATCGAATTCCAGCCGTTCGGGCCGGTGAGAACAGCAACCCCGGTCTGCATCCCGCCAATCGTGACCATCCCTTTGAGCATCTTCAGCGAAGGCACGGATTTGCGGGGCATGCAGATGCGCGGATCAAGGCCATGCAGGTATCCGAACCCCGGGGCACTTCCCACGGAAAAGACGGTGTAGATCGGCAGCGCGTGGAGCGTGACGATCTCCTTGGCGGAAAGCCCGCAATAGCCGCAAAGCGCAGGAAGATCGATTGCGTGTTCGCCGCCGTAGATGGTCGGAATCTCAATGGTCTTGCCCACCAGGTCGAGTTCACCGGCGCAGTCCCATTGATCCGTGAGGCGTTGAACAACGAGCGCTGGATCGGACGGAGTGTTCTTGAGCACGACCAGGAGATTGGTCATGCCGGGTATGAGCTCGGCATAATCCTCGCTGTTAGCCAGGGCTTTGCTGAGAGCCCATATCCTGCGTTGCGCGGCGAGATCGAAATCGCCTGGCGCTTCGATCAAATAGCTGCGTGTGCCAATACATGAGATCTTGGGCGGGCGCTGGCTGGGCGACCGGGTCGCAGGCGCCGACAACTGTACGGTTTTGACACTCAAACTATGCCCCCCTGTGGGAAATCAAAACGTCGCCGTAACCAACGAGGCTGCCGCCATTTTGGTCAAGCTTCGCGACCTCTGCACGTCCCTCGGCCCGGACGGCAACGAGAACGGGACCAACCCGAACGAAGCCGACAAGCTGACCAGCCTCGACACTATCGCCGCTGCTGATCTCGTTGGCCGTGTGGTCTGGGTGGGCGGGAAGAAAGACACCAGCGATCGGCGCGCGCGCGATCACTGTCTGCGAAAGAAGCGCTGGCGTGGCCGGCCCGGCTGCTTGCTCTTGGTGTTTTCGGATGCCGCCTGACGAAGTAATCCGCACCGAGCCATCGAGTGTGGTGATTTCGATCGTCTCGACACCGTTTATCGCCAGGCATTCCGAGATGCTTTCCAGCGTCTCCAGTTCGCTGAAGATAGGAATTCTGCACTGTTTAACGCGCGACTTCACGAGGCTGCCCTCCGTTCGGCAAGCCATTTTTCCAAATGGTGAATGTCAGTTCCGCCCCTGCAAAATGAAGGGTCCTCAAAGATCGCACGGTGCAAGGCGATGTTCGTGGCAATGCCCTCAACCCGCATCTCCGACAACGCAACGCGCATGCGGGTGATCGCCTGGTCTCTTGTCGGCGCATGCACAATGAGTTTCGCGATCATGGAATCGTATTGTGGTGGCACCTTGTATCCGGGCCCGACATGCGTATCGACGCGAACACCTGGTCCGCCCGGTAAGGAAATCGCCGAAATGAGCCCCGGCGAGGCCGCGAATGTGAATGGATCTTCGGCATTGATGCGGCATTCGAGTGAGTGGCCAAAACAGCCAACATCGGCCTGGGACAGCTCCAATTGGTATCCCTGTGCCACGCGCAATTGCTCACGCACGATATCTATGCCTGATGTCATCTCGGTGACGGGATGCTCGACCTGAAGGCGCGTATTCATTTCGATGAAATAGAATTCATTGTCTTCATAGAGGAACTCGAAGGTTCCAACGCCGCGATAGCCAATCTGCTTGCAGGCGGCAACGCACCGATCTCCAATTCTTGCAACCACATCAGCCGGTATTGACGGGGCCGGAGCCTCTTCGATCACTTTCTGATGGCGACGCTGCATCGAGCAGTCGCGAGCGCCAAGCCAAATTCCCTGGCCATAATTGTCGCAGAGGACCTGGATTTCCACGTGTCTGGGATGCTGCAGGAACTTTTCGATATAAAGCTCTGGCTTGCCGAAGGCGCGCCGTGCTTCCTCGCGTGTCACGATGACCGCGCCGGCAAGCTCATGGGCCGAGGAAACGACGCGCATCCCACGCCCGCCACCGCCGCCGGCCGCTTTGACAATAACCGGATAACCAATTGTTTCAGCAACGTTCGCGACCTCGGCTAGGTCTTCGCTAAGGGCGGTGTCTGGACCGGGTACACAGGGGACGCCCGCGGCCATCATGGCCTGCTTGGCGGCGATCTTGTCGCCCATCATTCGAATTTCGCTCGCTCGCGGCCCGATAAAGGTTAGTCCCAACGCTTCCACGGCGTCTGCAAACGCCGCGTTTTCCGACAGGAAGCCATAGCCCGGATGAATTGCGCCGGCGCCCGTCGTGACTGCCGCTGCCAGCACTGCATCCCGATTGAGGTAGCTCTGAGCAGCAGGGCTCGGGCCAATGCAGACGAATTCGTCGGCGGTTTCACGGTACGGTGCGTCACGATCGGCTTCTGAACACACCATGATTGATCGAAGACCAAGCTGGCGACATGCGCGTTGGATGCGCAGCGCGATCTCCCCACGGTTGGCGATCAACACGGAGTCAAAAAACGGAGCTTTGAGACTAGCAACTGCGCTCATATTACCTGATCTCGAATAGTGCCTGGCCGACATCGACATCGTCCCCATCGGCGACGACGATCTTGGTGATCTCACCGGCATGTGTTGCCGGGATGGTATTGAAAACCTTCATTGCCTCGATGATGCAGAGGCCCTGTCCCTTTTCGACGAGCGTGCCGACCTCGACAAGAGGCGAGGACAACGGGTCGGGGCCACGGTGAAAGACACCAGCCGACGGAGCTCGAACGACATGACCGGTGCCGTCTGCGGGCTGATCTGCAGGGACTGACCCGATGGTTTGTTCGGGAGCCTTTGCTGCGGGCGCGGCATCAGCGAACTCGACACGGCGCGCAACGCTCTTAGTGATCCGAACGGTTGCGCCGCCTTCCGTGACGTTGAGTTCGGAAACGGACGATCGCCCGACAAATTCAATCAGTTTTTTGATCTTTTCCAGATTCATATCCTGACACCGACATCGCTCGCTAGCCCGTGCAGGAAGTCATCCTCCGACGACGGGTCTTCATTCTCGATCGAGAACTACCATGCGATTTGCGGTGATGGGGGCAGACAAAGTTTATATGGACGCCATCTCAGGCGGCCGCTGCTTCAGCCATCGCGGCGACCAACGCAACGTCAGCCAATTCATCAGCGACGTCATGAGGCTTGGATACCGAGGAGCCGATTTGGGGCAGCGGCATTTTTTCGTGCGGTGCCCTGCCATTGACACCGGCGGCGCTCCATGTATTCTTTTATAAAAGCGCATATAACATAATTGTGGAACAAAACCGGGAGAAAAGCATGAGAATGAAACTCGCATTCCTTGTCGCCACCGCGTTGGTCGCAACACCATCCTATCTGCTGGCACAAGAAAAGGGCGGCGTGATCAATGTCGCAACGATCGGCGAGCCACCGACGCTCGATCCGATGACGTCGACGGCCGACCTCGTCGGCATCGTCACGCAGCATATCTTCGAAACGCTCTACACGTTCGACAAGAGGTGGGCGGTGACGCCGCTTTTGGCTGAAAGCCTTCCCGACGTTAGCGCCGACGGCAAGACCTATACGATCAAGCTTCGCACCGGTATCAAGTTCCACGACGGCAGCGACATGACCTCGGAGGATGTCGTTGCGTCCCTCAACAGGTGGGTCAAGCTTGCCTCGCGCGGCAAGCAAGCGGGCGCCTTCATCTTGTCGATCGCGGCTGGCGATCCGGCGACGGTCGTCATCAAGCTGAAGCAGCCCTACGCGCCGCTGGCCTCGCTGCTTGCCTTTAACAACTCCGCCGCGATCATCATTCCGGCCGAAAAGCAGGCCGATACGATGACCGACTTCATCGGCACCGGCCCCTATATGCTGAAGGAACGCAAGGCAGACCAATATATCCAGCTCGTCCGCTTCAATGACTACAAGCCGCGCTCCGGCGACAGCGATGGCTACGGCGGCGCCCGCCATCAATATCTCGACGAGATCCGCTTCGTGCCCGTGCCAGACGCAAACACCCGCGTCGAGGCGGCGGTTTCCGGCCAGTACGACTACGTCGACTCGCTGCCGGTTGAATCCTATGACAAGCTCAAGTCGTCAACGGCGACGCAGCCGCTCGTCCTGAAACCGTTCGGCTATCCGGTCTTCGTCTTCAATACGGCCGCGGGTCTCACCAAGAACGTCGCGATCCGCAAGGCGATCCGTCAGGCGCTCAGCATGGAAGACATGATGGCCGCCGCCTTCGGTGGCACGGATTTCTACGCACCTGACGGCAACATCTACCCGCGCAACTTCGCCTGGAGCACGAATGCAGGCGTGGCTGGCAACTACAATATTGCGGATCCGGAAGGGGCGGCCACGACTGCCAAAGAGGCCGGCTACAACGGTGAGCCAATCCGCATCCTGACGAGCCGCCAGTACGAATTCCATTATAAGATGGCCCAGGTCGCGGCCGAATACCTCAAGCTTGCCGGCTTCACGGTCGACCTGCAGGTGGTCGACTGGGCAACGCTGACGCAGCGCCGCACCGACAAGGCGCTCTGGGACATCTACATCAGCCACAGTCCGTTCCTGCCAGAACCAGCACTGATCGGCTCCTTGTCTCCCAGTTCGCCGGGATGGTGGGACACGCCCGAGCGCAAGAGCGTCGTCGATGCCTTCACCACCGAGGTTGATCCAAAGAAGCGCATCGAACTCTGGGCCAATGTCCAGCAGGCCATGTATGACGAAGTGCCGTTCATGAAGATCGGCGATTTCAACGCCGTTTCGGCCATCTCGACGAAACTTAAGGGCGTTGATCCCGCCCCCTGGCCATATTTCTGGAACGCGTCGATCAAGAAGTGAGTGCGAGCACTGCGGCTGCCGGTTTGAGGCCGGCATCCGTCCATGATTTCGCCCTGTGTGGATACAGGAGCTGCTTTCCATGATACGCTACATCCTCCAGCGCCTTCTCGGCATGATCGTGGTGATGTTCCTCGTCGTTACGATTGTCTTCGTGATCGTTCGCGTGACGCCGGGCGATCCCGCCGCCGTCATGCTCGGTCCCGATGCGACGGCACAGGACGTTGCTGAACTGCGCGCCCGCCTCGGCCTCGACCAGTCGATCGTCGTCCAGTACTTCTTTTATATTGGACAACTGCTGAGAGGCGATCTCGGCCAGTCGATCTTCCTTAATATGCCGGTGACGTCAGCGCTTCTCGAGCGCGCGGAGCCTACCGTCTTCCTGACAATCTTCTCGCTGCTGATTGCCAGCGTCATCGCACTGCCGATCGGCATTTATGCTGCCTATAGGCGCGGGTCGTTCATCGATCAGATGTCGACGACAATCGCCATGCTGGCGGCCAGCATCCCAAGCTTTTGGCTCGGCCTCATTCTCATGCAATTCTTCGCCGTACGGCTGAACATATTTCCCGTCTCGGGCTATGGCGGGCCTGGCGCTTCCTTCTTTGAGCGCATGCAACACCTGACATTGCCTGCCTTTGCGCTCGGCCTCGTTTCCTCGGCACTGATCCTACGCTTTACCCGTGCCTCGATGCTTGACGTGCTCGGCGACGACTACATTCGCACGGCACGCGCCAAAGGGCTTGTCGAGCGCCGGGTCGTCCTCAAGCATGCCCTGAAAAACGCGCTGATCCCTATCCTGACGGTCATCGGCCTGACCGCTGCCGTGCTGATCTCCGGCGCCGTCGTAACGGAAACCGTGTTTGGCCTCCCAGGCGTCGGCAATCTCGTCGTCTCTGCCGTACTGCGACGCGACTATCCCGTCATCCAAGGCGCATTGCTCGTCATTGCCGGCCTCTATGTCCTCATCAATTTCGCGATCGACATGCTCTATCTGCTGGTCGATCCAAGGGTGCGCTACTGATGGCCGATATCGTAACCACCACCGATAAACCCGCCGCCAGCGAGCGCAGCAAATTTCTTCGCCGCCTGCTGAAACGCAAGACAGTCGCCGCCGGCGTGATCGTGTTGGTCATCTTTGTGCTGTTGGCAGCCCTCGCGCCCTGGATCGCGCCGTATTCGCCATCGAAGCTATCGATCGTCAACCGGCTCAAGCCGCCGAGTGAACTGTTCTGGTTCGGCACCGACGAATTCGGCCGTGATGTGTTCTCACGCACCATCTATGCCGGGCGGCTCTCACTGCTGGTGGGCGCTGCCGTCGTCGTGCTCTCCGCATTGATTGGCGTGACGCTCGGCTTGCTTGCCGGCTTCTTTCAGAAGCTCGACACGCCGATTGCCCGGCTGATCGACGCGATGATGGCCTTTCCTGACATTCTCCTGGCGATCGCGCTGGTCGCAGCGCTTGGACCGTCGCTCACAACGGTCATCGTTGCGCTCTCAATTGTCTACTCGCCTCGGCTGGCGCGCATCGTTCGCGCCTCGACGCTGGTGATCCGCGAATTGCCCTACGTCGAGGCGGCGCAGGCACTCGGCATTTCCACCTTCCACATCATGACGCGGCACGTGCTGCGCAATCTGTTGTCGCCGATCCTTGTGCAGGGCACCTTCCTGTTTGCCAGCGCCATGCTTGCCGAAGCCGGACTTTCCTTCCTCGGCCTCGGCGTCAGCCCCGAAATCCCGACCTGGGGAACCATGATCGCAGCCGGACGCCAATATATCGGCCAGGCCGACTGGATGACCTATTTCCCGGGCTTTGCCATCATCTTCTCCGTGCTGTCGCTGCAAATGGTCGGCGACGGTCTCAGGGACATGCTCGATCCAAGACTTCGAAAGGACCTCTAGAATGACCGGTGAAAAAGCGGGCAAACCGCTCCTCCTCACCAATGTGAAGCCGACGGCGTTTGGCGCTGCAGAGCCATTTGGCGCGATCGACATCCTCGTCGGCGCCGACGGCAAGATTGCCGCAATCGGTCCTTCCCTGGCCAGCCCTGGCGACGCCGAGCGCATCGACGCAAGGGGCGCCTGGATCTCGCCGGGCTGGGTCGACCTTCACGTGCATATCTGGCACGGCGGCACGGATATCTCCATCCGTCCGTCGGAATGCGGCGCCGAGCGGGGCGTCACGACGCTGGTTGATGCGGGCTCCGCCGGGGAAGCCAACTTCCATGGCTTCCGCGAATACATCATCGAGCCGTCGAGAGAGCGCATCAAAGCCTTCCTGAACCTCGGCTCGATCGGCCTCGTCGCCTGCAACCGCGTCGCCGAACTGCGCGACATTCGCGACATCGATCTCGATCGTATCCTCGAATGCTATGCACAAAACAGCCAACACATTGTTGGCCTTAAGGTGCGTGCGAGCCATGTCATCACCGGCTCCTGGGGCGTCACTCCGGTAAAGCTCGGCAAGAAGATCGCCAAGATCCTGAAAGTGCCGATGATGGTGCATGTCGGCGAACCGCCGGCACTCTATGATGAGGTGCTCGAGATCCTCGGCCCGGGCGATGTCGTCACCCATTGTTTCAACGGCAAGGCCGGTTCGAGCATCATCGAAGACCAGGACCTCTTCAATCTTGCCGAGCGTTGCGCCTCCGAGGGCATCCGTCTTGATATCGGCCACGGCGGCGCGTCCTTCTCCTTCAAGGTAGCCGAGGCAGCCATTGCGCGCGGTCTTCTGCCGTTCTCCATTTCGACCGATCTTCACGGCCATTCGATGAACTTCCCGGTCTGGGACCTGGCGACGACGATGTCGAAGCTGCTATCGGTCGGCATGCCGTTCGACAAGGTCGTGGAGGCCGTCACGCATGCGCCGGCCTCCGTCATCAAGCTGTCGATGGAGAAGCGCCTGACGGTTGGCGAACGGGCAGATTTCACCATCTTCGACCTCGTCGATGCCGATCTCGAGGCCACCGATTCCAACGGCGACGTCTCTCGCCTGCACAAGCTCTTCGAACCGCGCTATGCGGTTATCGGATCGGAGGCGATCACGGCCAGCCGTTACATACCGCGCGCCCGCAAGCTCGTCCGTCACAGCCACGGGTATTCGTGGCGGTGACCGGCATGACTAAAACAGCATGATAGGAGCAGACGTGAATACGTCCCCAGCAAAGGCCGCGGCAGCGGTGCAAACACCCTATGAGCGTCTGTCCGCGCTCGGCATTACATTGCCACCGGCGCCGGCGCCCATCGCCAATTTTCTTACCCATGTGCGCGAGGGCAACGTTCTTTATCTATCCGGCCAAGGCCCGCGCGAAGCTGACGGCCATCTCCATTCCGGCAAGGTCGGCAGCGATGTCAGCATCGAAGAGGCCTATCAGCATGCGCGGCTCACTGGCATCAACCTGCTTGCGGTCATGCATGACGCCGTTGGCGACCTCGCCCGCGTGAAGCGCGTGGTCAAGCTGCTCGGCATGGTCAATGCCGTCCCGCACTTCGAAAATCATCCGAGCGTCATCAACGGATGCTCCGACCTCTTTATCGAGGTTTTCGGCGAGGCCGGGCAACATGCCCGCTCCGCCGTCGGCCTCGGTTCCCTGCCCGGCAACATCACCGTCGAGATCGAGGCGATCGTCTCGCTCAACGATTGAGGAGGGCCAGGTCAGTGGTTGCGCCATCCCATCAGCGTCTCGATCCGCTGCGCCGACATCCGCACATGTTCGGTGTAGTGGTGCTCGTCGGAAAGCACCTTTTGTTCCGGCAGCACGATCGAAATGGTGGCAACGCACTGGCCGTCGCGGTCGCAAACCGGCGACGCGATGCAGGCAACCGCGTAGTCCGACTCGGCGACCTGGATCGACAACCTCTGCGCGAACGCTTTCCCAGCCGCGTCGGAAAGGGTGCGCGCGTCGATCAAAGCGCGTCCGGTCGGCGACGTTCGGGCGCAACGCTTGAACAGCTCAATGCGCTCGCTCTCGGTCAGATGGCCGACGAGGAGCCTGCCGGATGCGGTCCAGTTCAACGGCACGCGGGTGCCAACGCGCGAAGCGACCTGGAAATGGCTTGGCCCGTCCGCCATGGCAAGCACCAGCATGTAGTCGCCGTCGCGCCCGCAAACCTGCACTGTTTCCCCGACCTGCCGGCAGAGATCGTGCATCTCATGGGTGGCGACGCTCATGAAATCCAGCGACCGGGCATAAGCGAGACCGTAGTGGTAAAGACGAGATCCCAGCCAGATGGACCCATCCGAATTGCGGGCAAGCATGTTCTTTTCGACCAGATCGTCGATGATGACATAGATGGTGGAAAGCGGTGCCCGGACGGCCTTAGCGATTGCGTACGCACCCGCAGGCAAGCCGGTTTCGTAAAGATAATCAATTACCTGCAAGGCACGATCAATGCCGCTGACGCGAGAGCGGCGCGCGCCCTTGGCCTCGGCGCCGCTAACCGACACGGCCTCTTTGAGGGGTGTTGCGGATGAAGTCTTTGTGTCCAATTCAACGCTCCTCGTCTGAGTTCGAGAAGCTATTACATTACTATGGCATAGCTGTCGATGGCAATTCGCAGCCGGCCGTCACTTTGGAGAGATAGAATGTCCGATGATATCCGCACCAAGATCGGCCTGCGCCCGGTCATCAACGTGTCCGGCACGATGACGAGCCTCGGCGCCTCCATCGTTGTTCCCGAAGCGATCCAGGCGATGGAAGCGATCCTGCCGCAATTCGTCGAGATCAACGACCTGCAGCGCAAGGCAAGCAACGTGATAGCGCGGCTGACCGGTGGTGAAGCCGGCTTTGTCACGGCATCCTGCTCCGCCGGCATCAGCCTTGCTGTCGCCGGTGCCATCACCGGCAACAACCTGCTTGCCATCGAGAAGCTGCCGGATACGACCCCAGAGAAGAACGAAGTCATTGTGCAAATGGGGCATGTGGTCAGCTATGGCGCGCCGGTGGATCAGGCGGTCCGGCTTGCCGGCGGCAAAGTCATGCTGATCGGACAGGCAACGTCGACGCATCGTTTCCACATGGAAAACGCCATTGGCGACAAGACGGCAGCCGCCGTCTATGTCGTGTCCCATCACGTGGTCGACTATGGCCTGCTGCATCTTACCGAATTCGTCGAAATCGCCCATGCCAAGGGCGTTCCGGTCATCGTCGACGCGGCCTCCGAATACGATCTCAGGCTGTTCTTGGCGCAAGGAGCCGATGTCGCGCTTTATTCGGGCCACAAGTTCCTTGGCGGTCCGACCTCGGGCATCGTTGCGGGCAAGAAAGAGCTGGTGCGAAGCGCCTTCCTGCAGAACATGGGGATCGGGCGCGGCATGAAGGTCGGCAAGGAAAGCGTCTATGGCACCATGGCGGCGCTGGAAGCCTGGGAAAAGCGAGACCATGCGGGGATGCGCGAGCGCGAGACCGGCTATCTTCATCTGTGGAAGGAAACGCTGGGCGAGCGCCCGGGCATTACGGCGCTGATCGAGCCGGACCCGACCAACAACCCGCTCGAGCGCATGCGGGTGATTGTCTCGCCGCAAGAAGCGCATATCACCGCCTGGGATCTCGCCGCAGCGCTCAGCCGCGGCAATCCGCCGGTTATCGTGCGTGACCACGAGGTGGAGCATCACTATTTCTACCTCGATCCGTGCAACCTCCATCCGGGTCAGGAAAAGATCGTCGCGGCCCGCCTGACAGAAGAGCTCGACAAGGCGCGCGCCTCCAACGAAATCATCGCCACACCGATCGAAAACCGCAGCAGGCACCGCTTTGACAGCATGCTGCGCTGGCCGGACTAAGCGTCACCAGGCGGGAAACGACAAAAGGAAGGAGACGACCATGAGCGCCGCAAAGACAAACACAGCCCGGTCCGCCGATCCGGTTTTGTCCGTCCAGAACCTCACCACCTCGTTTCTGGTGGATGGCAAGTGGAAGCCCGTCGTACGCGACGTTTCCTTCTCTGTGGGGCCGGGAGAGACTGTCGCGATCGTCGGCGAGAGCGGCTCGGGAAAAAGTGTCACCTCGCTCTCCATCATGCGTCTCTTGCAGCCCGATACGAGCCGTATCGAAGGCAAGATCATGCTGGGTGGTCGCGACCTGTTGTCGCTAGCCGAAGCTGAGATGCGCAAGGTGCGCGGAAACGATGTCTCGATGATCTTTCAGGAACCGATGACGAGCCTCAATCCGCTCTTCACCATCGGCGACCAGATCTCAGAGGCCTTGCTTTGCCACACGGCAATGTCGAAGGCCGAGGCCAAGGCCGAGACGATCCGGCTGATGGAAAAGGTCCGTATCCCTTCGGCTGCGTCTCGCTTCGACGAGTATCCGCATCGCTTTTCCGGCGGCATGCGCCAGCGTGCGATGATTGCAATGGCGCTTGCCTCCAAGCCGAAGCTGCTGATCGCCGACGAACCGACGACGGCACTCGACGTGACGATCCAGGGTCAGATCCTCGACCTCATCAAGATGCTGCAGGACGAAGAAGGGACGTCGGTTCTTTTCATTACCCATGACATGGGCGTCGTTGCCGAAATCGCTGACCGCACGGTCGTCATGTATCGCGGTGAACAGGTGGAGACCGGCGCTACAGCCGACATCTTCCACCGCGGAAAGCACCCCTATACCCGCGCTTTGCTCTCTGCCGTACCGGTGCTTGGGTCGATGCAGGGATGCCAGCGGCCATTGCGCTTTCCTGTTGTCAACATCGCGACGGGTGAAGCAGACACGCAGGTCGAGGTGCCCGACACCGTTGCCAAGGATAAGCCTATCCTTGAGGTGAAGGGACTGACCAAGCGGTTTGACATCCATTCGGGGCTGTTTGGACGGTTAAGCGGCCGTGTGCATGCCGTCGAGAACGTCTCCTTCGACCTCTTTGCTGGCGAGACGCTGTCGTTGGTTGGCGAGTCCGGCTGCGGCAAATCAACGACCGGCCGCGCCATCATGCGGCTGATCGAACCGAGTTCGGGAGCCGTCATCGTTGAAGGCCGCGACATGCTCGCGCTCGACAAGCGGGAGATGCGCAACATGCGCAAGTCCATGCAGATGATTTTCCAAGACCCGTTTGCATCGCTCAATCCGCGCATGACGGTCGGCCGGGCGATTGCAGAGCCATATCTCGAGCACAGGATGGGCACAGCCAAAGATGCAAACGACGTGGTAGCCGACATGCTGGTGAAGGTGGGCTTGACGCCCGACATGGCGAGCCGCTATCCGCATGAATTTTCCGGCGGCCAGCGACAGCGCATCTGTATCGCCCGGGCGCTGGCGCTTCAACCCAAGGTCATCGTCGCCGATGAGAGTGTCTCGGCGCTCGACGTCTCGATCAAGGCGCAGGTCATCAACCTGATGCTCGACCTGCAGCAAAGCCTCGATCTGGCCTTCCTGTTCATCTCCCATGATATGGCTGTCGTCGAGCGCGTCAGCCACCGGGTGGCGGTGATGTATCTTGGCGAGATCGTCGAGATCGGACCTCGTGTGGCCGTCTTCGGCAATCCCCAGCACGAATATACCAGAAAGCTGATGGCCGCCGTTCCGGTGCCAGATCCAGATCGACGTCGCCAGAAGCGCATGGCCGCGACAGAGGAGTTGAAAAGTCCGATCCGGCCAGTAGACTACGAGGCCGGACGGCGCGAGTATCGAACTGTTTCACCTGGACATCTTGTGATAGCCTAGCAGTAGGGCGTTGATCAGTATTTTTTTCTCCTGACATGAGGTACCCGCCGGGCGGGCGACCTGACGGCAAGCACCCAAGACTATCCGGCAAACTCAGCCAAAGCCCTTTAGACATTTCGGTTTGGCTGTTGCGTGAAAATCTTCCTGGCAGAATTGGCTGAAATCGCCTGGCCTTGCGCATCTTGCTCGCATGTTGGTTAGCGTCTGCATTGAGGGGAACTTTTGTGCATTCTGAGGCATTCCTGATCATCTTCAAGGAGGACGTCATGAAGTCCTGGCGATACACTGCTGTCACGGCGCTGTTTTGGATGGTGGCGGGAGGCGCATATGCCGATGAGGCGCCTTTCCTTCAATCGTTGGCCGGCGATTGGACGGGCGGCGGCATGATGAAGCGCTCCACATCCTCGTCCCCCATCAACCTCAGCTGCAACTTCAAGACCGAGGCGAGTGGCGAGGCTCTTTCGATGAAGGGGATTTGCCGCGGAATGATCGTCGTCACGCGAGCAGTTTCCGCCAACATCAAGGTCAATGGCGCGCAATATGCCGGCAGTTACATCGGCCCCTCAGGGGGCGTTTCCGGCCTGCGCGGAAAGCGCCGCGGCGATGCCATTGATCTCGCCGTGCGCTGGTCGAAGGTGATCAACGGAGATCGCAGCGCGCGCATGACAATCCAGCGCCTGGATGCCGATGCGATCCGTATCCGAACGGTCGATATGGATCCGGCGTCCGGCCAGCAAGTCGTGACAAGCGATCTCAACCTGCGTCGCAACTGACCTTGTTTGCAGACAGACAACCTCTCGTCGCAGCAAGTCGGGCAACCTATATAGAGCCCCAAAAGCCGGCGATTTCCGCCGACTGAACCGGAGACATGTATGAGCCGCGACCCGTACGAGCTTCTCGGCGTGAAAAAGGACGCCACGCAGAAAGACATTCAAAGCGCGTTTCGTAAGCTCGCCAAGAAACTTCACCCCGACCTTAACCCCGGCGACAAGAAGGCAGAGGACCGTTTCAAGGAGATTTCGGCTGCTTATGAGCTGCTGAGCGACGAAGAAAAGCGCGGGCGCTTCGATCGCGGCGAGATCGACATGACGGGCGCCGAGCAGGCGCAACGCCACTATTATCGGGACTATGCCTCGACGGCGGGCGCCGACAATCCTTACCACAACAGCGCCGGTTTTGCCGATTTCGGCGACAGCGACGACATCTTCTCAAGTTTCTTTTCGCGACGGGCCCGCAAAGGCGAATTCCGGGCACAAGGTCAGGACCGGCATTACGCGATGGAGGTCGATTTCCTCGATGCCGTCAACGGCACGAAGACACAGATCCGCTTGCCCGATGGACCGGCGCTCGATTTGCAGATACCGCCGGGAACGCGTGACGGCCAGACGCTCAGACTTCGAGGCAAGGGCGAGCCCGGTGTCGGTGGCGGCCCGTCGGGAGATGCGCTCGTCGAAATTCGCGTGCGCCCGCACCGCTTCTACATCCGTGATGGTGACGATATTCGCTTCGATCTGCCCATTACGCTGGGTGAGGCGGTGCTCGGCGGCAAGGTACGCGCGCCGACGCCATCGGGTCCTGTCAATCTCACGCTGCCGCCGCACTCGAATACAGGAAAGCTCCTGCGGTTGAAAGGCAAGGGTATTCCGAAGAAAGGCGGAGGCGCTGGAGACATTTATATCTCGTTAAAGATCGTGCTGCCCGACGCGCCGGACCAACACCTCACCGAGTTCATGACCGGCTGGACGGCAGGCAACACGCAGGATCCGAGAAAGGGCATGGGAGAATAGCCATGGATGATCTTGAATTCCGCCGTTTTCTGAAGATCGACGTGAGGGTGCTTGAGGTCTGGGTCGAGCAGGGATGGCTGCTGCCGCAGACACGTGACGGCACCCGCGATTTTCGCGACACGGATGTCGCGCGGGCGCAGCTCATCCTCGACCTGACCCGAGACATGGGCGTCAACGACGCCGGCGTCGACCTCATCATGGACCTCGTCGATCAGATTCACGGATTGCGCGCAACGCTTCGCGAATTGCTTGCCGCCATCGAGGAGCAGGACGAGGAGGTCAAGCGCAGGCTGCGTGGCAAGCTGGACGATCGCGTCGGCGTTCGAGCCCTTTGACCAATCGCCTGTTGACTTGTGCTCGCCGCGCCTGGCGATATCATCTCAAAAGACGGACGACCCTCGGGAGGCGCAAATGACCAAGGATCACCATCACGATCCGATCGACTGGCGCGAGCATGGCGTAAAGGTCATTCCGGGCAATTCACTTGACCCGAATACGGCGCAGACGCCCGGAATGGACCGGGCAACGGCGATCAACCATGCACGCGCGGGGGCCGAGAAGATATGGGCCGGCACCGTCATCATCCACGCCAACGCCAAGACCGGCGCCCATCATCACGGCGATCTCGAAAGTATCATCTACGTCGTGAAGGGAAAAGCGCGCATGCGCTGGGGCGATCATCTCGAATTTACCGCGGAGGCGGGTCCCGGTGATTTCATCTACGTGCCGCCTTACGTCCCCCATCAGGAGATCAATGCCAGCCGTGACGAAACTCTCGAATGCGTCGTCGTCCGGTCCGGCCAGGAGCCAGTCGTCGTCAATCTCGATATCGAGCCGGTCGAAAAGCCGGAGGGCGTGCTGTGGATCGATCCGATCCACCGGTAGCAGAAGACCTCACAGCGAATCCTTGAGAATGGCTGCGAAGCTCGGATCGAAGGCGCGGCTGATCGGATCGGCGGCCGCACCAAGTGCGACGGCCCACGGATCGGTCATGCCAAGCTGGAAGCGAGGAATGACCCGGTTGCGGCGATCGGCGATGGATGGGGGGAGAGGATGCATGGCCTCGACCAGACGTCGCGCCAGGGCCTCAGGCGCACCACCGCAGAGTATGACGGTCTGCGGATCGAAGATCGATTCGATCAGATGCACGCTCCAGCGCAGATCCATCACCGCTTCCTCGATCCAGCTGTTGATTCTCGCATCGTTCTTCAGCGTGAGTTCGTTCACCATCGCATAGACGCCGGGATCTGCCGGATCGATTGCCAGATGCTGGTAGAGTGAGGCGAGTGAGGCGCGATGTTCAAGCGGTGTCGGACTGCCGCTGGCCGAAAGGAGCGCCATGCCGATTTCGCCGGCATTGCCATGCGCACCGCTATAGAGTTCCCCGCCGAGGATCAGGCCTGCACCGATGCCGTAGCCGAGATAGAGGCAGACGGCGTGATCGAGCCCGTGGGCAGCGCCGACCATGCGCTCAGCCGTCGCGCACGCGGCCGCATCGTTTTGCAGCCGAACGCCAAGGCCTGTGCCTGTCGCAAGCGTTTCCAGCAGCGGAAATTTTTGCCAGGCCGCCATCATCCAGGGATCGTCACCGGTCGCCTCGACGCCGAAGGGGCCGGGCATTGCCGCGCCCAGACCAACGAGCCGGACCTCCGATTGGGCAACCAGGCCCGCAAGCTCACGGCGAACCTTCTCAATGAGCTCGAGAATGACGGCTGCCCCACGCGACGGCCCACCCGGCGGCAGGTTCGCCTCGGCCCGGGTCAGCACATTGCCGACAAGATCGACGGCGATGGCACGGCTCACGTGACGATCGATCTGCAGCCCGATCGCAAACGCCCCCTCCGGCACCAGGCGAAAAGGTGTCGATGGCTGGCCCCTGCCCTTGCGGATAGCCTGCTGCGCTGTGACCAGCCCGTCCTGCTCAAGCTCGTCGATGATGTTCGATACGGTCTGCTTCGTGAGCTTCGTGGCGCGCGCCAGATCCGCTCGTGAAAGCGGCCCATTCATCCTCAAGGCGTCCATCATCACCCGCCTGTTGTGGGCGCTGGTGCCTTCGTGATTGGTGCCGCTCTTTGCCCGTATTGGGCGGGTGTCGTTCATCCGGAATTCCCTCTTGACAGCAATAGAATATTGAAGAACAAATAAGTCAAGACAATTGACTTAATAAGGAACCCAAGAGTTCCAGGGAACGCAGAGAGCCCAAAACGGCTCCGACGACGCTCCGAATCTGACAGCCGGCAAGCCGGTGTCATTTCGACAGCTGACGGCGGCGACAGCCGCCCTCAGGAATTGGGTGAATGTCAAGAAACTGGAGGCTGGAATGTTGAAATCCTTAAACAAGACGCTGCTTGGCGCAGCACTGATCGGCGCATTGTTTGCACCGCACGCCTTTGCTGAAACGACGATCAACGCGCTGTTCATGGCGCAGGCGGCCTATAGCGAGGCCGACGTCCGTGCCATGACGGATGCTTTTTCAAAGGCGAACCCCGACGTCAAGGTCAATCTGGAATTCGTGCCCTACGAGGGCCTACATGATAAGACCGTGCTCGCCCAGGGGTCCGGCGGCGGCTATGACGTCGTCCTCTTCGACGTCATCTGGCCGGCCGAATACGCAACCAACAATGTGCTGGTCGACGTCTCCTCGCGCATCACCGATGACATGAAGAAGGGCATTCTGCCCGGCGCATGGACGACGGTTCAGTACGACAGCAAATACTATGGCATGCCGTGGATCCTCGATACCAAGTACCTGTTCTACAACAAGGAAATCCTGGAGAAGGCCGGCATCAAGACCCCGCCGAAGACCTGGGACGAGCTGACCGAACAGGCAAAGATCATCAAGGACAAGGGCCTGCTGGCGACGCCGATTGCCTGGAGCTGGTCGCAGGCCGAAGCCGCCATCTGCGATTACACGACACTCGTCAGCGCCTATAAGGGCGACTTCCTGAAGGATGGCAAGCCGGACTTCCAGAATGGCGGCGGTCTCGACGCGCTGAACTATATGGTGTCCAGCTACAAATCCGGCCTGACGAACCCGAATTCCAAGGAGTTTTTGGAAGAGGATGTTCGTAAGGTCTTTCAAAACGGCGATGCCGCCTTCGCGCTGAACTGGACCTACATGTACAACATGGCGAACGACCCGAAGGACAGCAAGGTCGCTGGCAAGGTCGGCGTTGTTCCGGCGCCTGGCGTTGCGGGCAAGAGCGAAGCGTCGGCGGTCAACGGCTCGATGGGCCTTGGCATAACCACTGCCAGCAAGCATCCGGATGAGGCTTGGAAGTACATCGACTTCATGACCTCCCAGGCGACCCAGAACCAATACGCCAAGCTCAGCCTGCCGATCTGGGCCTCCTCTTATGAGGATCCGGCGGTGACGAAGGGCCAGGAAGAAATGATCGCAGCGGCCAAGATCGGACTCGCCGCCATGTATCCACGCCCGACCACGCCGAAGTATCAGGAACTCTCGACCGCCCTGCAGCAGGCGATCCAGGAATCCCTGCTTGGCCAGTCCTCGCCGGAAGACGCCCTGAAGTCGGCAGCCGACAACAGCGGTCTCTAAGCGATATAACCGCCCAGGCGGCCCGCGCCGCCTGGCTCCACTGTAACAATCCGATGAATTGAGAGGGCGCCCCATGTCCGGCACCTGGATGACGACCCGCGCGTGGCTTTTGATGTTGCCGCTGCTTGTCGTGATGATCGCCGTCATCGGATGGCCGCTGGTCGACACCATCGGCCTGTCGTTCACCGACGCCAAGCTTGTCGGCACCGCCGGCAACTTCGTCGGTATCGACAATTACGTGAAGATGATCTCCGGATCGAATTTTCAGCGAAGCTTGATCACGACCACTTGGTTCGCGGTCATTTCGGTCGCCGCCGAAATGGTGATCGGCGTGCTTGCAGCGCTTCTCCTCAACCAGGAATTCCGGGGCCGCGCGCTGTTGCGTGCCCTGATGATCCTTCCCTGGGCACTGCCAACGGTCGTCAACGCCACGCTCTGGCGGCTGATTTACAATCCGGAGTACGGCGCGCTCAACGCAGCACTAACGCAAATCGGCCTGATCGACGCCTATCGCTCGTGGCTCGGCGAACCGGGCACGGCACTTGCCGCCCTGATCGTCGCAGACTGCTGGAAGAATTTTCCGTTGGTGGCCTTGATTGCTCTTGCTGCCTTGCAGGCAGTCCCGCGTGACATCACCGCCGCCTCATTGGTCGACGGCGCCGGCCCCTTCGCCCGCTTTCGCTTCGTGATCCTGCCCTATCTCGCCGGTCCGTTGATGGTGGCGCTGGTGCTGCGCACCATCGAAGCCTTCAAGGTGTTCGACATCATCTGGGTGATGACCCGTGGCGGCCCGGCCAACAGCACAAGAACATTGTCGATCCTCGTCTATCAGGAGGCTTTCTCATTCCAGCGTGCGGGTTCCGGCGCCTCGCTGGCGCTGATCGTCACGTTGCTGGTGACGCTGCTTGCCGTGGCCTATGGCGCGCTGGTGCGCAAGACCGCGGGGAGTGCCGCCTGATGGAACGCAAGAGCCCGATCTTTTCAGCCTTCATCTATGTCTGCGCCCTGTTGCTTGCCGCCATCATCCTGGCGCCGATACTGTGGCTGTTCATCATGAGCATCTCGCCGGCCGCCGATCTTGCCGCAAAGCCGCTGCCGTGGTGGCCGCAGTCGGCTGATTTTTCGCGTTACGGCGTTCTGCTGTCGACCATCGAAAACAGCGCGGGTGCCGCCTTCACCTCGTCGCTCAGAAACAGCATCGAGGTTGCCGGAATGGCGACGATCGCCGCAATCGCGCTTGCCATTCCAGCGGGTTGGGCTGTGTCGCGCACCCCTTCGGTCGGCTGGTCGCTGTCGATGGTGGTTTCGACCTACATGCTGCCGCCGGTCGCGCTTTCCGTGCCGCTCTACATGGGCCTGTCCTATCTCGGCGTGCTGAACAACGTCTTCGGTCTTGCACTGGTTTATCTGACGATCCTCGCGCCCTTCACCACATGGCTCATGAAATCAGGCTTCGATTCCATACCGAAAGAGATTGAAGCGGCCGCGATGATCGATGGCGCAGGCCTGTTCCAGACCTGGAAGATCATCACTTTGCCGCTCGCCATGCCGGTCGTTGCGACCTCGGCGCTGTTTGCCTTCCTGCTGGGGTGGGACGAATTCTTCTACGCGCTGCTCTTCACCTCCGATCAGCGCGCCAAGACACTCACGGTTGCCATTGCCGATCTGGCCGGGGGCCGTGTCTCCGACTACGGATTGATCGCAACCGCCGGTGTGCTCGCCGCCCTGCCGCCGGTGCTCATCGGTCTCGTCATGCAACGCGCCCTAATTTCCGGGCTGACCAGCGGCGGCGTGAAGGGATGACAAGCACCATGGAAACGACACAACCAACCGGCCTGATTGCAATCGATCGCGAGATGGCGCGTCAGCATGCGGATGCGCTGGCGTCCTATGCCGGCGCAAAGCTAACTGCTCAGACCATCGCCGCCTCGCTGAAAAAGAACGGCAACCTCCTTCTCCTCGGCATGGGCGGATCTCACGCCGTCGGTCGCGCCGTTGAGCCGCTCTATCGCGCGCTGGGCATCGACGCCATCGCTCTCCCCCTTTCCGAACAGCTGGGGCAACCGCTATTGCTCGACGGCAGAACGGTCATCGTTACCTCTCAATCCGGCGAAAGCGCCGAAGTCGTGCGCTTTTTCACCGAGACCGGAGGCGGCGCTGACACGTTCGGCCTAACGCTGGAGGCAGGATCATTTCTCGCGCGCACGGCAACTTCCCTCGTTGGCGCCGGAGGCTCAGAGTTGGCGTTTGCTGCGACCCGCAGCCTGACCGTCTCCTTTGCCCTGCATCTGGCGGTGTTGGTGGCCCTTGGCGAAAATCCGGCCGCCGCGCTTGCCGCGCTGACCTCCCCCGAGGGGCCTAACATCGATGCCGCCCTTGCAGCCTTGGATGGCGTGGCGAGCGTCGTCACGTCGGGACGGCGCCTGCAGGGCCTTGCCGAAGCGCTGGCACTTGGCCTGACGGAACTCTCCCGTCTCCCCTGCTTTTCGCTCGAGGGCGGACAGTTGCGGCATGGACCCATGGAAATGCTCGGCCCGGCGATCGGCGTCATCCTTTTCCGAGGCAACGACCGCACTGCGAGCTTGGTCACCGCCATGGCGGTATCGGCGGTCGAAACCAGTGCTCCGGTCATCATCTTCGATGCATCTGGCAAAGAGCCTGTTGCTGGCGCCGTGACCATCGGCTTCAGGCCGGCTTCGGGTCTTGGCTCGATCTTCGCGATGCTGCCGGTGGCACAGCGGTTGATGATTGCCTTTGCCGATGCGCGTGTTGAGAACGCCGGAACGCCGGTACGCTCGACAAAGATCACCCGGAGCGAATGATGCGTCCTCTTGCTGTCATTGGAAACGTCAATATCGACCTTATTCTCGGTCCCGCAGCCCCCTGGCCGAAGGCCGGCACCGAAATCATCGTCGATCATGACGAGTTGCGCGTAGGCGGAGCGGCCGGCAACAGCGCGCTCGCCTGGAATGGTCTCGGCGTCGAGTTTGAGATCGCGGCCAATGTCGGCAACGATCAATTCGGCCGCTGGCTGAGCGAGGCCTTCGCAAAGCGCTCCGAAAAATGGCCGGTGCGCGCCGAGCAAACGACGCTCTCTGTCGGCATCACGCATCCTGATGGCGAGCGCACCTTCTTTACCACGCGTGGCCATCTACCTCGATTAAGCCTGGCCGATGTCCTTGCCGTTCTCGACGGCGCCAAGCTTTCAGGCGGCTATGCGTTGCTCTGCGGTTCGTTCCTGACGGACGATCTCACACGCCAATACGATGCTTTCTTCGACTGGGCCGATCAGCACAAGATCGCGATCGCGCTCGATACGGGCTGGCCGCTCGACGGCTGGACGAGGGACAATTGCGATGCCACGCGGCGCTGGCTGTCGCGCTGCGCAATTGCGCTTCTGAATGAAGTGGAGTCCACCACCCTTGCTGGCCTCGACGATCCGGTCGAAGCGGCGGCCGAGATCCGATCACATATGCCAGACGGCGCGATCGTCGTCGTCAAGCGCGGACCGGATGGGGCGCTGGCGATCGGCAGCGACGGGCAAAGCATCTCGGCTGCCGCCCCCGCGGTCAAGGTCGTCGACACGATCGGCGCCGGTGACGTCTTCAACGCGGGCTTTCTTGCGGCGTTGGCGCAAGAAAAATCTCTCGCTGACTGCTTGGCGGCGGGAACCGAGGTCGCCTCACGGGCCATTTCCACCCTTCCCCGCAACTACGGCGGAAAATCAATGTCTGAGGAAACCGCTCCATGAGTGCGCTTGAAATCGTCAATATCCGCAAGACATACGGCGACGTCGAAACCTTGAAGGGCATCGACATTGCGCTCGAAAGCGGCGAATTTCTCGTGCTGCTCGGCTCCTCGGGCTGTGGCAAGTCGACCCTGCTCAATATCATCGCAGGTTTGGCCGAAGCCACCAGCGGCGACGTGCGCATCGGCGCGCGCTCGGTGCTTGGCGTGCATCCGAAGGATCGCGATATCGCCATGGTCTTCCAGTCCTATGCTCTCTATCCGAACCTGACTGTCCACCGCAATATCGGCTTCGGCCTGGAAATGCGCAAGGTTCCAGCCGTCGAGCGTGACCAGGCCGTGCGCGATGCAGCCAAGCTGCTGCAGATCGAAAGCCTGCTCGAACGCAAGCCAAGCCAGCTGTCCGGCGGCCAACGCCAGCGCGTTGCGATCGGCCGGGCGCTGGTGCGCAAGCCGGAGGTGTTCCTGTTCGATGAACCACTGTCCAATCTCGATGCAAAATTGCGCATGGAGATGCGCACTGAACTCAAGCGCCTGCATCAGATGCTCAAGACCACGGTCGTCTACGTAACGCACGACCAGATCGAGGCTATGACGCTTGCTACCCGCATCGCGGTCATGCGCGACGGGCGGATCGAACAGCTTGGCACCCCATCAGAGATTTACGACCGGCCCGCAACCCTCTACGTCGCCACTTTCGTCGGTGCACCGCCAATGAACCTTCTGATGGTTACAGCTCGCGGCAGCGAACTTCAGATCGACGGCAGCGAGACCATGCTGCCCCTGCCGGAGGGATTTGAAACCCGGCCCAAGGATGGCCAGAAGCTGATTGCGGGCATTCGACCGGAGGCACTTCGACTTGGCTCGTCCGGTTTCACGATTCCGGTGACGTGCGAGGTTGCCGAATTGACTGGCCCCGAGCTTGTCGTCACCGCTTTCGTCGGCACGCAGCGCATGACGGCCTGCCTGCCGTCGCGCACGGCATTGGTAGATGGCCAGCAGCTGACGCTTTGCTTTGACAGGGAGGCAATCCACCTCTTCGACGCAGAAACCGGATCGCGCTGCAACTAGCGGATCGTCACGCCGGTTTGCGGGCCGCGACAAATCGGTTCATGGCCTCGAAGGAGAACGCGGCAATCGGCAAGCTGGTTTGCCCCTCAAGCGCCAGGTCGGCAAGAATTTCGCCGACGACGCTCGCGAACTTGAAGCCATGCCCGGAACAGGGCGATGCGACGACCACGTTCGGATGGCCGGGAGCAAGGTCGAGCAGGAAATCCTCGCTCGGCAGCATTGTATAGCGGCACGTCACGGCATTGACCCGCAGCCCTGCGGCGGCCGGCACGCGCTTGGAAATAAAGCCATCGAGCAAGGCCGTGTCGGCATCGTTGACCGCAGGGTTGGGTTGGGTGGGATCGATCGGCTCACGGAAATGCGCATGCCGGCCCACTTTGACACCATCGGCACCGATCGCCGGAAAGCCGAAATACGAGCCCTCTGCGCCCTCATCGCGGAGGAAGCAGGGCATGCGTTGCCGTTCGGTGGCAAACCCGTCGCGCGGCTGATACCAGGCAACGACCTGGCGGATTGGCACGGCATGCTGTCTCAATTGCGGAACGAGCTCAGCGATTAAGGAACCGGTGGCAACCACGACCTTCCTGGCGCGGTAGTGGCCGTCAGCCGAGCGGATCGTCACACCACCATCGCCCGGCTCGATCGCAATCACCCGTTCGCCGAAATGAAGGACTGCTCCGTCCTGAGCCGCAAGTTTGAGATAGCCCATGACAGCCGCTTCGGGCCTCAGATAGCCGCCCTGAGGATCGAGGACGGCGATGTCTTCGTCATCCAGTTGGAAGGCAGGGAACCGACGCGCCATGTCCGCCCTGTCGAGGACCTCGTGCGCCAACCCGTGCATCTTGCAGGACGCGCGCGTTCCCGCAACAATCTTGCTGCTTTCGGCGCCAATCTGGAGGACGCCGGTAATGGTCAAAATGTCTGTACGAAGCCGGGCCTCCAGACCGCGCCAGTTGCGATAGGCGCGTCGTAGCAGCGGCACATAGGATGGATCTTCGAAATAGCCGAGCCGGATCAGGCGGCTGTCCCCATGCGAGGAGCTGAGCGCGTGGGCGGGGAAATAAGCGTCGACGCCAATCGTTCTGGCGCCGCGCGCTGCGAGAAAGGAAAGTGCCGCACTTCCCATGGCCCCGAGGCCGATAACGGCAACGTCGAATTCAGCTGTCATTTCTCTTTCCTCAGCGCACGGCCGGCGGCGCTTCGTTCCGGATCAGGATGCGGACCGCTTCCATGTCGCCGGCAAGCGGACGATCGTCGCCATAATGCGGTACGACCTGGCGTACGCCATGGTGGATCGCATCCGTCCCCTTGGCGCGCTCCGCCGTTGACGCAAGGAAGTCATGCGCCTGGGCAGCCGCCATTAACTCGATTGCGACAATATATTCCGCGTTGTCGATCACCGACAGAAGCTTGTTTGCCGCAGCCGTCGGGTGCGCAAGAAAATCCTCCTGGAGACCGGAGGTCAGGCCGCCGTCGGTGGAAGCGGGTGCAGCCAGCCTGCGGTTCTCGTTACTGAGCGCAGCCGCGGTATATTGCGCGATCATGAAGCCCGAATTGCTTCCGGCATCGCTCGCCAGGAACGGCGGCAGGCCGCTGACCAGCGGATTGACGAGCCGGTCCATGCGACGCTCGCTCATGGCAGATATCTGCGCGATGGCGATCGCCAGGCTGTCCGATGCCTGCGCAAGCGCGGGCGCCACGGCATGGGCCTCTGATGAGACAATCGGATTTTCGGGCGTTCCTGAGACGGCCGGATTATCCGTAACGGAGGCAAGTTCGCGATCGACAACGTCAGACGCGTTGTCAAAGACGTCGCGAGCCGCACCATGGGCATGCGGGATCGAGCGCAGGCTGAGTGCATCCTGCGTGCGTTTTCCGAGCGCTGCTGCGACCAGAGCGCTGCCATCAAGGCGTCGTCTCAACGACGCCCCAACATGCGCGATGCCGCGCGACGGACGAAGCGCCAGGACGGCTTCGTCGAAGGCCGCCACCTGGCACCCTGATGCCTCCAGCGTCAAAGCCGCGACAGCATCCGCCCAGTCGAGCAGACGGCTCGCGCGCGCCAATGCGACGCTGGCTAGACCGGTTGCACAGGCCGTACCGTTGACGAGGCTCAATCCCTCCTTCGCACCGAGCACGAGCGGTGCAAGACCGATGGCGCTCAGCGCCTCGCGGCCGTTCATGCGCTTGCCCGCCACCTGGGCGCTTCCCTCGCCGATGAGGACGAGCGCGGAATGGGCATTGTGCGTGAGATAGCCGGCTGAGCCTTTTGACGGGATATCCGGCACGCAGTCGTGCTCCAAAAATGTCGTCAAATGGCGCACGATATCGGCCCGCACACCGGAATGGCCGTGGGCAAAATTGGCGATTTGCGCCGCGATGATCGCGCGGACCTCGCGCGCCGCCAACAGCTCCCCAACGCCGCAGGCGTGGCTGAGGATGATGTTGCGTGACAGCCGGCTTAGCGAGTGGCGATCAACCACCGTATCGGACAGCGCCCCAACGCCGGTATTGATGCCATAGGCGCGCACGCCCATCTCGACGATGCGTTCGACGATATGGCTGGCATTGTCGACCCGGGCCCAGGCAGCAGGAGAAAGCGCAAGCGTCTCGCCTGCTGCGACGCGTGCCACGTCGCGCCAGCCGATCCGTGTGTCGATGGTGACCGTCATTGCCCGCTTCCGAAATGTCCGATGAATTGGCGGAAAGCGGGCGACGCGCCGCCGCCGCCGAACATCTCGTCCGGCGTACCGCTGCTTTCGACCAGGCCTTCCTTCATGAAGACAACGCGGTTGGAGACATTGCGAGCAAAGCTCATCTCATGCGTAACGACCAGCATGGTCATCCCCTCCTCGGCAAGGGCGCGCATGACACGCAGCACTTCACCGACGAGTTCCGGGTCGAGCGCCGAGGTCGGTTCGTCGAAGAGCATGACTTTCGGTCTCATCGCCAACGCCCGGGCGATCGCGGCGCGCTGCTGCTGACCACCCGACAGATGCGCAGGATAGGCATGGCGCTTGTCGGCGATGCCGACCTTTTCGAGCAGCGCCTCGGCCTCGGCGATGCATTCAGCGCGGGGGCGCTTCAAGACGTGGACCGGCCCCTCGATGATGTTCTGGAGGATCGTCATGTGCGACCAGAGATTGAACGATTGGAAGACCATGCCCAATTCCGAGCGAATGTGGTCGACCTGTTTCTGGCTGGCAGGCCGGCTTGTGCCGCCCTTGTGTATCATGCGGATCTGCTCGCCATCCACCCAGATCTCGCCGTCGGTTGCCGTCTCCAGCAGATTGATACAGCGCAGGAAAGTGGACTTGCCGGAGCCGGAGGCCCCAAGCAGCGAGATGACGGCCATCCTGGGCATCGAGAGAGATGCCACGCAGGACCTCGTGCGTGCCGAAGCTCTTGCGGATGTTGCGGACGGAAAGTCGGGTAACGCCTGGCATGAAAGCTCCAATCGTGTCCGTTCAGCCCTCAGGCTTTCAGCGCCGGCGGAATCGCGCGGCGGTGTCGCGAGAGGGAATATTCCAGCAGGGACATCGCCTGCAGAATGATGAAGTTGAGAACGAGGTAGATGATGGCCGCACAGAGGAATATCTCCATCGTGCGGTAGGTCTGCGAGATCAGCCGCTGCGCCACGCCCGTCACTTCCCATACGGTCACCAGGCTCGCGAGCGCCGTCGATTTCATCATCAGGACGATCTCGGTGGAATATGCCGGCAGCGCGTGGCGGAAGGCGATCGGCGCCAGGATGCGACGCACGAGAAGCGCACCGGACATGCCGATCGAACGCGCCGCCTCGATCTCACGTGGAGAGACGGCGCGAATGCCGCCGCGAAAAATCTCGGCCGAATAGCCCGCCGTGCAGAGCGCCAGGGAAAGAACGGCGCAAACGAACGGTTCGCGCAAGAACGTCCAGAGGAACGAGTAGCGGATGAAGCCGAACTGACCGAGCCCGTAAAAAACAAGGAACATCTGGATCAGAAGCGGCGAGCCGCGAAAGATGAAGATATATCCCTTGGCGATGGCTGCGAGTAGCGGATTGCCGCCGACGCGCATCCAGACAATCAGGAGTGCCAGAATACCGCCGGAGACGATCGAGAGGGAAAACAGCGCCAAGGTCATCGGGACGGCCTTGAGCAGCGTGGTCATCGTCTGGGTGAGAAAAGCAAAATCCATCGGACTACCTCACGCCTTGCCCATGGCCGCTGTCGGCATGCTACGATTGGCCCGCCTCTCGGCGCCGTTGAAGATGCGGTCGGAAAGGCTCGTCAGGATCAGATAAAGAGCGCCGCCAACGATAAAGAACAGGAAATACTGTCGCGTGGAACCGGCCGCGACCTGGCTGGTGCGCATCAGCTCCGCCAGGCCCGTCACCGAGATCAGCGCCGAATCCTTGAGGCTGAGCTGCCAGACGTTGCCGAGACCGGGGATTGCGAAACGCAGCACCTGCGGGATGATAATTCGGCGAAACCGCAGCCCACGATGCATGCCGATGGCCGATGCCGCCTCCAGTTCGCCCTTGGAAATGGCAAGGTATGCGCCGCGGAAAACCTCCGCCTGATAGGCGCCGGAAATGATGCCGACGGCCAGTGCACCGGCGAGGAAGGAGGGCAGCCCGAGGAAGCCCTCGTAGCCCAACGCCTTGCCGATCGAGGTGACCGCGGAGGACCCCCCGAAATAGATGAGATAGATGATGAGCAATTCCGGCACGCCGCGAAAGACGGTCGTGTAGACGTTGCCAAGTGCAACGAGGGACGTCTTGCCAGAGAGCTTTGCAGCAGAGATTATCGCACCAAGCACAGCGCCGATCGCCAGTGCGCTTGCCGTCACGCAGAGCGTCATCAGTGCGGCCAGCAGAAGCAGTGCGCCCCATCCGGTCGAGCCGAATCCAATCAGTTCCAGTGTTGCCATATCACATTCCCCGCGCCCGCCGCTGTTTCGGCGGTGTCAGAATAGGATGCGGCCCCCGGCATTGAAGCCGGAGACCGGGATTTCCGGCCTTTGCCGGAAATCAGTTCTGCGGGCTGACGTCGACCTTGAACCACTTCATCGACAGGTTCTTTACGGTGCCGTCGGCGAGGGCCGACTTGATCGCCTCGTTGAACTTGTCGCGAAGATCCGTGTCTGCCTGGCGGACGCCGAGGCCTTCACCCTCGCCCCAGATCGGGCCGACAATTTCAGGGCCGGTAAAGGCCAGGCTGTCGTTTGCGGACTGGAAGGCATTGGCAAAATAGACGGCATCGTCAAAGCCGAGGTCGATGCGACCGTTCTGCAGATCGAGATCGCGGTCGGCGCCGGTCTTGTATTCACGAATCTCGGCAATGTCACCGAAATTGTCGTAGACGAACTTCGCATAAACGGTCGCTGCCTGAATGCCGATCGTCTTACCCTTGAAGGCTTCCTTCAGCGCATCGACTTCCTTAACGCCGGTCTGACCAGGCGTCATCTTGATCGTCGCGCCGGTGCCGGCTGCGTTGGCAAGCGGGCTGTCCTTGGCGGTTGCAAAAGCTGCAGGCGTGGCAGCGTAGGGAATGGTAAAGCCGATGACCTTCTTGCGGTCCTCGGTGATCGACAGTGCATCCATGATGACGTCGAACTTGCCGGCATTGAGCGCCGGGATCATGCCGTCCCAGTCAGAAGCGACGAGCTTGCATTCGATCTTGGCGCGTTCGCACAGAACCTTGGCAAGCTCGGGCTCGAAGCCGCCGAGCGTGCCGTCGGCATTGGTCATGTTCCATGGCGCATAAGCACCCTCAAGCGTAATCGTGGCAGTCTTCCAGTCCTTGGCGGCAACGGGCGCAGCAAAGGCCGAAAGCGCAAAAGCGCTGGAAAGAAGAAGCGCGCTGAATTTCATCGGTTGGATCTCCTCTGAAGTGACAATTGATTTGCAGTCCGATACCGGTCTTCGCCGGCTTGCTCGATGCCGACCTTTTACTCGGCCGATCTTTCGAGAGGTTGTATAGGGTACCATATGTGATATTTTGTGTTATGCAAGAGGAAAGTCGATTTATCGAGCGGATTCCGCCGTTGCAAAAGGAATGAGCAATGAAGCGCCCAAGCGAGATGAAGCGGGACAACGATACCGCACCGCTCTATGCCGGTGTCAAGCAGATGATTCTCGACCGCATCCATAGCGGCGAGTGGCCCCCCAAGCATCGCGTGCCTTCCGAAAACGAACTGGTGAGCGAACTCGGCGTCAGCAAGATGACCGCCAATCGAGCGCTGCGTGAACTTGCAACCGAGGGCGAACTGGTCCGCATCCAGGGTGTCGGTTCCTTTGTCGCGGAACGCAAGGGTTATTCGGCCCTGTTCGAGGTGCGCAACATCGCCGAAGAGATTGCCGAACGCGGCCACGGCCATGAGGCCCGCGTCGTGGTTCTCGCCCAGGAAACGGCGTCTCCCGAAACGGCTGACGCGCTCGAACTGGATATCGGTGCGCCTGTGTTTCACTCCTTGATCGTGCACAGCGAAAATGGTGTGCCGGTGCAGATCGAGGACCGTTTCGTCAATCCGGCGGCAGCCCCCGACTATCTCGCGCAGGATTTCGCCTCGCTGACACCGAACGCCTATCTGACGGCTGCCGCCCCGCTCAGTGGCTCGGAACATATCGTCGAGGCAGCAATGCCGCAGTCCTGGGAGTGCAAACTGCTGACAATCCTCAAAAGCGAGCCCTGCCTGGCGATACGCCGCCGCACCTGGTCGGGCCGGCGCGTGGTCTCCACGGCCCGCCTCATCTACCCCGGCCACCGCTATCGACTCGAGGCGCGCACCGGCAAGTTGTTCGAGCAATAGTCATTCAGTTGTATATGGAACATCCGGCTAGCACTCTTGCACATGTCATTGCAATCCGCGGATAGCCAATCGCAATGGCCTTGCGCAACTCCAGCAGAGGCTCATAGTCCGCGTCCGAGACGGTGGAAATGGCCGTTTTGCTGCAGAGCAGCCCCTCGCTAAGCGTTGTTCGCGATTTTAGGTCGAATGAAGGAACCTCGAAAATGCGTTGGCATGTTGGCGGAGTTCCTTACGGCAAGTGACCTCCGACCCTTAAATTTTCGGCTGTTTTCGTCAGCGAAATTTCTTATACGGCTTAAAGAAGTAACTGTTTTCGTCACCCCAGCAAACTCAGGGACACGAACAGCGTGCCTTGCTACTGACGGCGAGGCCCACACTTTTTGCGCGACGATCGGGGTTGATATCTTGAAGTCGCGAACGCGCGCACCTTGCGGATCGCCTTTGGGCCGCGAGGCCCCGGTCGGCTGTGGCATCTGCTGCACAACTTCAAAACCAGGGCGTCTGAACCCAGATTTTCTCACCTTTTTGCCAAGGAAATTGCTGGTGCAGTTTCAGCGAAGTACCTTTTTTTTCGCGACCCAGCAAATTTCAGGGCATCCCGGAGAAGGCCAGCAAACAACCTCAAAAAATCACCATCCCCTGGAACGTCCGGGGAACCGACCCGCTGTCGACGGCAGGCTGATATAGCGCCATAGAACAGCGGTCACCTCCATCCAACGATGGCGGATCGACGTAGATCTACGGCTGGCAAGCCGCATCTATCGGCTCTTGGCTGACGCATCGCAAACATAGTCCTGCGAGGTGCCAACAGTATCAGTCAGCCCTGTACATCGAGCCCGATATCTAATGTCGGGGCACTGTGCGTGCACCACCCAACTGACACGAGATCGACACCCGAGACGGCGATTGCAGCCACCGTCGCCGGCGTTACCCGGCCCGAGGCCTCGGTGATTGCGCGGCCATTGACGATCGCGACCGCCTCGCGCAGCTGCGCCGGTGTCATATTATCGAGCAAGACTGCGTCGACATTCTCCTGCAGCGCTTCGACTAGCTGCTCGAGCGTATCCACTTCGACCTCGATCTTGACCATGTGTCCGACGCCGGCGCGGGCGCGACGGATCGCCTCGGCCACGCCGCCGGCGATCGCGACATGATTGTCCTTGATCAGGACGGCATCATGGAGCGCAAACCGATGGTTCATGCCGCCGCCGGCGCGAACCGCATATTTTTCCAAAGCGCGCAGTCCGGGAGTCGTCTTGCGCGTGCAGGCAATCGATGCCTTCGTACCCCTGACGGCCTCGACCAGACTTGCCGTCACGGTCGCGATGCCGGAGAGGTGGCCAAGAAAATTGAGCGCGGTGCGCTCGCCGGTCAGCAAGCCGCGCGATGGCCCGTTGATCGTGGCAATGGTGTCGCCGGGCTTGACTTGGGAACCATCCTCCAAATGGCGGGTCATCGTGATCGTCGGCTCGACGAGATGGAAGGCGAGCTCGGCGGCATCGAGGCCGGCAATGACACCTGGCTGCCGCGCCACCATGACCAGCGACGAACGATGATCTGCCGGGACAACCGCGGCAGTGGTGATGTCGCCGGCAAGGCCGAGATCTTCGACGAGGGCGGCGCGAACCAGCGGTTCGATGACAAGCCGCGGCAAAGGGGCAAGGGACATATCAGGCACTCCGGGCAAAAGAATGAGCGTTGGCACGCGCGACATTAAGCACATCGACGAGTGTCATGAAGCGGCGTTCGGCGACAGGCAGCTTCAATGGCAAATCGGTGCGTGCATGCGCGCCGCGGCTTTCCTTGCGCAGCATTGCAAAGACGGCAATCGTCAACGCAACAATCGCCGGATCGGCAGCGGGGCCACTGTTTTCGGCGACTGGCAACAGGGCGGCGATCGCTCCCTGGAGAGCACCGGCATTGCGCAGCACGCCGAGGTGGCGCGATACGAGCACACGCACGGCCGAAGCATCCGGCGCCGGCACAGGTGACACCCCTCGGACCGACCGAACGGGACCCGCCGAGGTCGCGCTGATGCCACCGGCAGCCCGCAGGCCGAGGGCAGCTGCCTCAAGCAACGAGTTGCTGGCCAGCCGATTGGCGCCATGCAACCCGGTTGAGGCCGCCTCGCCGACCACCCACAGGCCTGGAACCGAGCTGCGTCCCGTCAAATCGGTCGCAACTCCACCCATGTGATAGTGAACGGCAGGGCGCACCGGTATGACATCGCTTGTCGGGTCGATGCCAGCCTCACGGCATAGCGCGTGGATCGTTGGAAAGCGGGAGGCGAAGCGACCGCGGAGCGCACACCGAGCGTCCAAGAAGACTCGCCTTCCTTGCGAAAGCTCTGCGCTGATGGCGCGCGCAACGACATCGCGCGGCGCGAGTTCCTCTCCATCGATGCCGGACATAAAGCGCTCGCCTCTGTCATTGACGAGGATGGCGCCCTCGCCCCGCACCGCCTCACTGACAAGCGCCAGCGGCCGGCGGGCAGAATCGAGGCCGGTCGGATGAAACTGCACGAACTCCATGTCGGCAAGGCTCGCGCCTGCCCTTGCCGCCAGCGCAAGTCCCTGGCCGAAATTGCACATCGGATTGGTCGTCGCGTCATAGAGCCCGCCGATGCCGCCCGTCGCCAACACCACCCTGTTGGTCACGAGGGTGGCGATTTGTGCTCCACGAGAGACGGTCAGACCGCTGATAGAACCGTCATGGGTCAGGAGCGAGCGCACCTCGGTTGCATCGAGCACGGTGATCGAGGGCGTCTTGTCGACCGCGGTAAGGAGAGCGGCGATGATCGCGGCGCCGGAGCCGTCTCCTGATGCATGCACGATGCGTCGGCGCGAATGGGCAGCCTCCAGACCAAGCACGAGGCGCCCGGCGCCATCTCTGTCGAACGAAACGCCGGCACTCTCCAGGGCGGCGATGACGGCGGGGGCATCGGCGATGATCTCAGATGCGGCTTGCGCATCGCACAGGCCGTCGCCGGCAGCAAGCGTATCGGAAAGGTGCAGATGAGCGCTGTCATCGTCGCCAAGACATGCGGCAATCCCGCCTTGCGCCCAAGCACTCGAGGTCTGCGCACCAATGGCGCCGCGGGTGATCAGCGCGACCGGCTGCGGCGCCAGCGTCAGCGCCGTCATCAGACCGGCCAGACCGCTTCCAACGACGACAACCTGCCCGCCCAACGCGTCAAGACGCTCGGTCATATCGCAAGCATCCGTTCGACGGCACGCCGGGCAGCAACGGCAACGTCGGGGTCGACCGTGACCTCGTGGCGATTTTCCTCCAGGGCCGCGCGGATGTTGGCGAGCGTGATCCGCTTCATATGCGGGCAAAGGTTGCAGGGACGAATGAACTCGACATCGGGGTAATGCACCGCGACATTGTCGCTCATCGAGCACTCGGTGAGGAGCACGACCCGGGCTGGGCGCTTCTGCCCGACGAAATCCGACATCACCGCAGTCGATCCGGCAAAGTCTGCCTCGGCCACGACATCCGGCGGACATTCGGGGTGTGCCAGCACCGTCACGCCTGGATAGTTCTCGCGCAGCTGCCTGACGTCATCGGCTGTGAACAGTTCATGGACCTCGCAATGACCATGCCAGGCAAGCACTTCGACCTTCGTTTCGCGCGCGACGTTGCGGGCGAGATATTCGTCCGGAATCATCAGAACACGCGGCACGCCGAGCGACTCGACGACCTGTTTGGCGTTTCCTGATGTGCAGCAAATGTCCGATGCCGCCTTCACGGCCGCCGAGGTATTCACATAGGTGATAACAGGCACGCCGGGGTGGGCTTGGCGTAGCAGCGCCACGTCCTGCGGCGTGATCGAATCCGCCAGTGAGCAACCCGCCCCTAGGTCCGGTATGAGCACTGTCTTTTCCGGATTGAGGAGTTTGGCCGTCTCGGCCATGAAATGCACGCCAGCGAGAACAATGACGTCGGCATCCACATCGATCGCTTTGCGGGCGAGTGCCAGGCTGTCGCCAACGATATCGGCCACCCCGTGGAAGATTTCCGGCGTCTGGTAGTTGTGTGCCAGGATGACGGCATTGCGCCGGCGCTTCAGCTCGAGGATCGCCTCAACGTCATCGGCGAACGACATCCACTCGGCTTCGGGAATGACGCGGCGAACGCGCTCGTAGAGCGAGGACACGGAAACGGGGTGATTCATGGTCGACTCCTCGTTATGCTCTATCTGAGCATATCATCGACCCATCAATATTCTCACAATGAGCATATGTCAATTACGAGAGAGCGGCAATTTCGATCCGGCAAGCGCGCGTTCTTCGAGGACGACATGCCGGTAACGAAACAGCTTTGCGGGCCGCCCGCCGGTTTCGCTCGTCGTCTCGCCCGTCTCCTCGACCAATTCCTGCTGTTCGATCAACCGGCGGAAATTCTGCTTGTGCAGCGTCAGTCCGGCCAGCGCTTCGACGCTGCGCTGCAATTGCAGCAGGGTGAAGCTCTCCGGCATCAGCTCAAAGACAACTGGACGGTATTTGATCTTCGCACGCAATCTTGCAATGCCCGTCGCAAGGATGCGCCGATGGTCGGCGAACATCGCCCGGCCCGGATTGGTTTCGACCGGGCAACCGGCCTCTGTCACGATGCCCGCTTCGTAGAGCAGTTCATAGCGTTGTAACACCAGATCCTCATTCCACGCAGCCTCACGGAGCCCGAAAGCGAAATTCGCCCGGCGCAACCGCTCATTCTGGCGGACGGGATCGCGCTCGGCCCACGCGACAAGACGCGTGACGATCCCATCGAGGATCGCCGGGCGCCCAGCGCGCCAGTCTTCCCAGGGGAAATAGCGGTACCAACCATGCCAGCCGGGTCGGCCGCCGCCCGGCGTCGCCTGCTCACGCACCAGACCGAGATAGCTGATCGAAATCGTCCGGCCGCCCAGGATCTCGTTGTTTCGGTCGCGGTCGGCAAAGGTGTAGAGTTGCTCCAGATAGCCGACGGGATGGCCTGTCTGCTCCTGAACCCATTCGCGTAGACCGCTCTGCAAGGTGCGATGGCCCATTTCGAACGGACCGGACGGAAGCGCGTCACCCGATCGGATCGTCATGACACGCGGTTCGCCGCCCGTCACCGCCACGAGTACGGCTATCAATTCGGCATGGGCAAACCCGATCGTCACGGCGGCTACGAATCCATCTCTATCGACTGCTCAATCTCTGGCACAGCAAGCCGCCGCGTGAAAGCACTCCGGAGTTGACCACGGCAGATTGCTGACACTAGCGCAGGAACTGCCGGAAGCGTTTCAGCGCAAAATAGAAGAAGATAGCGCCGAGCGCGAAGAGCGATGCAAGCAGCGGCCATACGACACTCAGGCCTCCCCCGCGGAACAGCGCCGCCTGACGGCCGGGATCAGCGTGATCAGCGCCGTCCCGAAGATGGCAGCAATCTGGCTGTGCATGAAGGCCGAGATGAGAAGCCCCATGCTGTTGGTGCCGGTGACATCGATCAGCGCGGCGAGCGTGAATGTCAGGAAGCTCCCGGTGAAGGCACTCGGAAAATGAAAACAGCGAAAGCTGCCAGCATGAAGAAATTGAGCATCGCAAGCGCGATGTAGGGTAGCGGCTTGCCGAATAGGAATTCGATACGCGTGACGGGCGTCGCGTAGAAATTGATGAATGGCTTATCCCGTTCGCGCAGGTATCAACACATGTAGCGTTGCGCAGGCCGTATCTCGCCTGCTCCGACATAGGGCGGGATGAGCGAGAGGGCATCATCGAGATCGACGAGTCCAAAGTGCCCTTCCGGCGCAAGGCCGAACCGCAGTTCCGGCGGACTTATGAGACTCCGCGTTCGGGCACTCGAGCTAAGGTACATGGCTCTATCGCGCCAGCGCAAAAGACTGTGACGCGCCTCCCCATGAACCCAACCCGACGTATCTCGCAGCAACGTGCTCACGAGATGCGGATGTGGCGTGTCACCTGGCCATTGCTTTCCCAGTATGTGTGCTTTTTGGCGATCAAGGGATCGTCCATTGCCGGTTGTATCTGCCCAGTAGTACTGATCGCGCGTGAGGTCACAGTATGTTCTCCAGGAGAGGGATTTGCCCAATCCAAGGACCAAATTTTCCAAGCGTGTTCGGCTTCCTCACTGTGATCGATGATCGCTGGTTTCCATGGCGTTTGATCGATTTGTACTTCGACCCGGTCAATCGGCGCCCCCCAGGCCGCGCCGATAATGCGGTAACCTGAGCCTGTCCGGGTGACTTTGGCGGGTGCGGACTTTATCAGGGCTCGGCCGACGGAAGTCTCAGCCCAGACTGTCTCCCCGTTGTGCTCTTCCTCTCGGATGGTGACATAGTCGCGAGCCATCAGCAGGCTCATAAAACGGGTGTCGCGAACCTCGATTTCCTTCAGCCACTTGACGTTGGCGATGCCGTACCAGCCCGGAGCAATCAGCCGCAGCGGGAAACCGTTGGGCGTCGGCAGGCTCGCGCCGTTCATTTCATAGCACAGTAGATTGTCGGGGTTCATCGCGTCGCCGAGCGACATGCTGCGAGCGAAGTTCTGTTGCATCTTGATGTCGCGTATTTCGACGTCGCCTTTGTCGGTACCGAAGAAGACAACCTCGATGCCACTATCAAGGACCCCGGCTTCCTGCAGAATCGGCGCAAGCGGCGTGCCTGCCCAGCGGGCATTGCCGATGCCGCCGGTGAAGAATGGGAAACCGTGGTTGCCCGAGCATTCCACTGTGAAAACGACCTCCTGTCGCGGTCGCGCCTTGATGTCAGCGAGCGTCAGTTTTAACGGCTTCTTGACCAGGCCGCCGATATCGAGGGACCACGATTTCTCGTCAATCGTCGGTCGATTGAAATGCGCGATGCTGAAGAACTTGTCATTTGGAGTTATGAAGGTATCCAAATCTTCCCAGACGAGCTGCGTCTGGATAACGGCCGGATTTGGATTTTCCGTCGGCTGATCGAGCCACGGAACAACCTTCTCGCCCGTCTGCGTCGGAAAAGCGTTGACCCCCGAAGCGTACAGACCCGCGATTGCGGCGAGAACCGCACTTCCTTGAACGATAAATTCTCTGCGTTGAAGATCAGGCATGTTCTTCCCTCCCGGATGCCATCCGGAACGGGCTGCAATGCGCCTTAGGCCGGAGCCTAAAGAACGGATATGCGCACGATGTTTACCCCACCCGGAAATGCCCCGAACGAAGTCAAGCGTCAGCTTCGCATATCAAACATGCAGCGCCGGACGACTTCTACTTTACCTCGCATCCCTAATATGCGCGATTGCGAAAATAGTCCATAGTTGTGGACAGAGTGTTATGACGGCGGTACCGGATCTCGAGCTGGAAATTGCCGGTATCGGTTGTCCCATAGAGCTGACGTGCCTTGCGTCCCAGCCAGTCGGCATGCATTGCCTGGACATACCCCCCGATGGTCTCGGTGCGTCTCGGCATCGCTCCGTCGATCCATGCACAGACCTCGACGCCCTGCCCGGAATTTCGATCACAAGGCTGAGTTCGCCCGATCGCATGCGTCGGTCCAAGTCGTCGTAGTCGACAATCGGCGGCTTCTCGTCAAAGTACCGGGATCCGGAAAGCTGGACTTAGTCTTGGCAGATCGTGGTGTCATCGCGGTCAAGCACGGCGAACGAGAGGTTCTCAACCTCCATATTGATGTGGTAGCCGATGACGAACATCAAGATGACGCTGCCGACAATGGCAAGCGTGGCGCAGATGGGATCGCGCTGTAGCTCGAGCGCCTCTTGCCTCGTATAGGCAAACATCCGGCGCGTGTCGAAAAGCCGGCGAAAGCCGTATCCCCGGGCCGCCGCCAACCGACGAACCGAGGCTGCAGGCACGGCAAAGCTTGCGGGTGCCTCGTCCTTCGTACCTATCGCATCTTCGAGAAAGGCTACGAACGCTTCCTCCAGCGCAACGGCAGCGGGGCATGCTCAGCTTCGTGCTCTTTGACGAGGCTGTTTGCGGTATCGACGCCAATGACAGCCCGGTGCAACTGCGCGGCCGCATGGCGGAGGCGCGCTTCAAGCTGCTCGGTATCCGTTCGGGCGAGCACCTGCCCCGCCTCAACGAAATCGCCCTCGTTGACGAGAATGTCTGGAATGCGGCCGGCAGTCTTTGTCGAGATATCGATCTGGTGGCCTCAATGCGCCCATTGCCGCCGGCAATGCCATCAGGGAGACGGTTATCGGAGAATTTCAGCCAAGCGTAATACCCTCGACCGCGACAATGGAGAGTAACGCAAGCAAAAGCCAGCTCTTCGTCGACATCAGAACCGCTCAACTTGAAGCGAATGGCCGACCACGATCTATGGTTGCTTTCAACCATAACAGCGATTTGACGATGCAAACAATCGCCATTCAGACGGATGGTCGAATCTTCAATACGTTGAGCCCAGGCGCTCTGTAGGCGATAAAAAACGAATCAACACAATTGATCCGATCAATTATCTCCGTTAGGTTGATTGCTGGCATAATAGTCGCGCAACAACCGGCGTTGGAAGGAGAGAGCCATGAAAGATGGACCCCATGCAGTTGATATTCACGTCGGGAAGACGATCCGCATAAAGCGTCTGATGCGTAAAGTATCGCAGACCGAACTTGGCGATAGGGTTGGCGTCACCTTCCAGCAGATTCAAAAATACGAAAAAGGTGCCAACCGCGTCTCGGCGAGCATGCTGGTCGAAATCGCCGGTGCTCTCGATGTGGACGTCCGAACTTTCTTCGAGGACGTCAGCACGGCGAATGACAATCCGACGCCCAGCGACGAATTCGTTGTTTCGCGCGATGGCGTTCTGCTCAACGCCGCCTTCCTGTCGATCAAGAACGAGGCGGTTCGCAAGAAGATCGTAAAGCTCGTGCAGGCAATTGCCGGCATGGAGCAACTGGACGACGCCGAGTAACAGCACGGTCCGAACGCCCCGGCATGATCGTCAGTGGCAATCGAGAAGCACCAGGTTCTCGCTGGCATCTTTCATCGCGACCTGCGTCTTGGTGCCGATCAGCTTTTCGAGATTGACATCGAGTTCCCGCTCGGGGTCGATGCCGTCCCAATCAATGACGACCTGAAGAAGAGCCATATTGGTCAAGTGCGTCAGATTATGCAGCTTGAGCTTTTGGGCTTCATCCTTTGCGGCCGAGAGCAACCGGAAGATTCTGGCGTACTCGCTACCCGTTCCCTCGTCCCTCGTTAGAATGTTCATTGCCACCGCCTTCTTTGCTGATGAGCCTTCTGGGCTTCAACGAGATCCCATCATTCAGGTCCAGCGTTACTCGGGCGTTACAGGCGTGACAGCCTCGTGACTTCCGCCCGCAAATGCTCAAAGTGAGACGTCGCGGCGAAGCCCCAGTCACGCTCCTGAGCGGCAAACTCCACGTCCTGCAGATATTGCAACACGAGTTCGGCATCCTGACGCTTGCGCTCGATCTTTCGCGATCGAACGATCCGCAGGATCTCCTTGGCCCGGCCGTCCTCGGAAAAAGCGCAGCCTTCGATGACCTTGGGATAGGTGCGCTCTGAAAAGTGGAGGAAGCGGCCGGCAAGTAACAGCATCTTGTGTTCGGCAAGCGAGACCGCACCCGTCCGGTACAGGTCATCGATCGTCGGCTGAAAATCCACCCAGGGGATCGAGAGCGGCAGCCAGCCGAGCTCTTCGGGTGCATGCACGAGCGCCACGGCTTCATCGTCGATCAGGCGACCTTGCGCATAGTCCTCGTAGATCGAGCCAAGGCCGACCATGCCGAACGCCGCGCATTCGGCCGCGCGAAGCGCACCCATGCTGGCGCCGCCGACGACAACGACATTGTGCTGCAATGCGTAGAGGATTTCCTTATGCCATACCGAAGGCACTTCCCCGAAGTAGCCATCAACAATCCCGATCGCGTGCGCACCGTCCTGTACGGCTTGCAATATGTCACCGCGTGCAGCCGGCCCGCGAAAATGGATCGACGGGTTTTTCGCGCCAAGCGTGCGAATGTCGGCGCCGAAGCTCGGCCCTGCGAAGATAACCTTCATTGCATTGCTCCCTGCATGGCGTTGACGGCGCGCAACCCGAGTTGGATGTATTCGCCGCTGACATCCACCTCGAGACCGGGCACGATCATGCGGACGACCGAGACCGGCAGGCGCGGATGGGGAAGCGGTACGGCCACCACCTGATCGATACCTCTCGACGTTAGGCGATCGAGAATTTGCGAGATGTTTTCCTGAATGGTGCGCGGCGAAGGTTCGAACGAGAATGTGGGAGCGGCTGGCGTTTCATCGCAGAGATTGATGAGCTCCTGCATCGGACCGCCGTCGTCGAGCCTCTGGTAAAGACGCGGCGAAAAGTCGTCACGACTGCCGGCAATTGCTGTCAAGCGGCTCTGCGCTGCCTCGGTGATTGCGCGCAGCGCTGCGCGAACAGGATCAGGATGGCATCCACATCCGCCACAAACATGGGTCCAACGCGCATCCACACGGTCCCCGAGATTGCCCGGAATGATAACGGCCAGAAAGCTCGGAACGCCAATATCGGTCGTCATGTCGAGGAGCAGCAGACGCATTCCGGCACGCTCGATGCGATCGACAATGATATCGAGCACGGGGTCGCCGAATGCAGTCGGATCAATGCGCGCGCCGCGCAGTTGCTCGTATGGGCGCAACTGCGTCAGCGCAAAGGCGTCGCGTTCGACCAATTCGCAAAGGCCGTGAAGCACGGCTTCTGCCGGCCGGTTTCCCGATGCGAGGCCATCGCTCGACTGCTCGAAACCGGATGGCCGAACGCCCCGATGGTCGAGGCCGACGAGCGGCCAGGGTACGAAGACTGGACGGTTGGAGATGATGTCCAGGCCCTCGCCCCAGGCAATAGGCTCGGAACCGATCTCGGAAGGAACGCAACGCGCCACCGAATCGAGGTCGATCATCGGCGCATCCTCAGCCCTCATTCCGGCCAGAGTGGCAATCACAAGGTCGCTCGGCTGGTTTTCCGCAACGCGTGTCTCAACGGCCTCCATCGCCGCCGAGGTCATTGCCGCCTCTTCGTCGATGCCCTTACCCTGGAAGACGGAAAGCGTGTAGCTGTTGGGTCGCGTGGCAAAGGCTACGGGGATCTCAAGAAGGTCAAGTGCGGTGAGCAGCCCCACCCGGGTAATGCCAAGTTCCTTGAAATGCGGCTTGATGGCCGCGAATGTCTGTCCAGGCGCCAGCGAGCGGTCGTGGTAGCTGTTGATACCGGCCGATGAGAGACTGAGATCTTGCGCCAGGCGCTCGAGTGCGGTCTGAACAGACATTCGCATGAACCCTCAACGGAACTTCAGGGCGTGAACGATGTTTGCCGTGGCGTTCGTGTCGAGTTGCACGGCCTCCTGCTTCAGGACGGCCTGAGCGGCGGCCGAAAGGCGGACTGCAACTGGCTTGATGTGAACCGTCGTCATTGTGTCATCTCCTTGCTGGAAGCAGCATTGAGCTGCGGACAGCTGAAGATGCCTCGGCGGGCGTTATTTCGGCGTGACCGAGATTCGCGCTAAGAAGGAGGTGAAAACGCTGAAGTTGTGACGCTTCAGGACAATCCGGCCATGCGAAGGCCGTCAATCAGCTGACGGGTGTCGTCCGGATTGCGATCGGGCACGAATTGCCAGACATCGTCGGTGCGGAAATCCGGGAAATTCTCGAGGACGATGGCGGCATAGCGCGACGCGGTTCTAAGATCGCCGTTCTTTGCATGAGCCGCGGCCAACAAACGCGAGGTTGCGGGACGATCCTTGACGCGATCCAGGACCTCGATCGCCTTGGCGTAATTTTCCTGGACGAAATGAATGCCACCGAGATTCCAATAGTAGTAATCCGGCGGCAGCGGATTGAGCTTGAGTGCCGCCAAACTCAACTCCAGTGCCCGTTCACTCTGTCCGTCATGCAGCAGCGCATCCGCATGATCGGCGAGGATGTCGGCGTCATTCGGGTTGAGCATCTGTGCTTCGGCAAAGAAATCGAGGCTGTCGCTGAAGCGGCGACGGTAAAGGGCCACGAAGCCCAACTCGCGCATCGCCCGACCGCTGTTCGGGTCGCTGTCGCGCGCAAGCCAGGCCGAGTGATCGGCGTCCTCCAGCAATTGCGTGTCCTTCATTCCGCGCACCAGCCATTCCATGCCCAGCACACGTGCCATTCCCGCGTGCGCGGAGGAGAATTTGTCGTGGCGTGCAAGCGCTGATTTGAACCATTTGCGCGCCTGGCGCAGATGCTGAAGATCAGTCTTCGAAACGAGACGCTTTCCTTCAAGGTATAGCCGATAGGCCGACGGGTTGACGTCGTGCGTCATATCCAGCAGCTCGCGGCGCTCGATCGTATCGGCGAGTGTCATCACGATACGCCGCGCAAGCTGACCGAAGGACTGATTGACCTTCTGCATGGCGAGAGGAAGGTCGATCGCCCACAGCACCTCGGCGGTCGAGGTCTTGGTCAATCGGCAGGTCGAATAAATGTCTTCCTCGCGACCATGGATCGTGACGTATACAGTATAGTCAAACCGCAGTTCAGGTGGCGTTGGTGCCGCAATGGCGCCTGCAAGAGTGCGATTGACGATTTCCAGACTCGTATGGGCAGCAATGACCTTGAAGCCGCGCTGCTGGCTCAGGCCGATCGTCACCTCTTCCAGCAAGGCTCGTCCCACGCGCTGCAGCACCGGATCCGACAAGATCGTATCCGGCGGCAGAATGAGGACGCGGGGCTGCCCGACCGGGTCGTTGGACGCGTTGCCTGATACGGCAATGGGGGAATTAGCCAGCATGGCGGGTGCAATGATGCCGAGTTCGTGAGCGAGTGCCTGCGTCACCGCATCGGGTTCCGCACCGTAGTCGCTCTTCAGCTCACTGCGGCAGCGCAAATACGCCTGGCGCGCTGCCCCAAGATCTCCGGCCTCGACGTGCCTTTTCATCAGCGCCCTGCAAGCGACCTCGTTTGCAGGATCGGCCTCAATGAGCAACCCTGCGAGGAAGAGGATATCGCCAGACGTGCGCTTCTCCGGCGTTTCGAGCAGCGCAACGATATGTGCTTCGCGGCGCTCAGCGACGCGCTGTCGTTCCACGCCGACGCGCTCTTCGGCTTCAATCGTCGGCGCTTTGAACCCCTCGACAAGATCCCCGCGAAGCAAATCCCATGCAGGACGTGGCAACGGCGCAGCGGTATTGCTCAAGGCGAGGACGTCAGCCTCCCACCCCTCGTCGTTGAACGCGACATGGGTCTTGGTCGCCTTGATGAGGCGCGGCATGCCCTCCGGAACGCTGCGATCGATACGAGCCAGCAGCTGGCGCAAGCTCCCGGCCCGCTGTTTGGATTGGTCCGATTGCCAAAGGATGGCGCGCAGGATTTCGCGGTCCATGGAATATTGGGGCGCGGTCACCAGGAAGGCGAGCAGCGCATAGGCTTTCTCCGGCAACGCAATCTCACGCTCCCCTGCGAAAAGCGCGGGCGTTCCGAGTAGGCGCAGGATATGGCTCTGTTTCCCTGTCACGGGCAACTCGCGATTGGAGGATCCGCAACGAGTATAGGACCAAACAATGACAACGCAAAAGGATTATGCTTGTCCGGTTGAAGTTTTCAACCACTGGCTGATTTTGGTGGATGACTCGGCGAACGCATGCCAACGCGAAGGCTGTTTCGGCCGAAATATCAGCGTCAATCAGACCGACAATATCAAAAAATGGCGCCGATAGTCGCTCGGCGCCATCACATGCAACGCAGAATTGGTAACCTAGGCAGCGGCCGAAGCAAAACCGGCGGTCGGAACTTCCGAGATCGTCTTTAGCACCTGCGAAGCGATCTGGTAGGGGCAACCTTGGGAATTCGGGCGACGATCTTCCAGGTAACCGCGATAGTCGTTCTTGATAAAGGAGTGCGGAACGCGGATCGAGGCACCACGATCGGCAACACCGTAGGAGAACTTGTTCCACGGAGCCGTTTCATGCTTGCCGGTCAGGCGCTTGTCGTTGTCCGGGCCGTAAACGCTGATGTGGTCCATCAGGTTCTTGTCGAACTGCGCCATCAGAGCTTCGAAATAAGCCTTGCCGCCGACTTCGCGCATGAACTTGGTCGAGAAGTTGCAATGCATGCCCGAACCGTTCCAGTCGGTATCGCCGAGCGGCTTGCAGTGATACTCGATGTCGATGCCGTACTTTTCCGTGAGGCGCTGCAGCAGGTAGCGAGCCATCCAGATCTGGTCGGCAGCGCGCTTGGAGCCTTTGCCGAAAATCTGGAACTCCCATTGGCCCTTGGCCACTTCGGCGTTGATGCCTTCATGATTGATGCCGGCTGCGAGGCACAGGTCGAGGTGCTCTTCAACGATCTCGCGGGCGATCGAGCCGACGTTCGAGTAGCCGACGCCGGTGTAGTACGGGCCCTGCGGAGCCGGGTAGCCGCTTTCGGGGAAGCCGAGCGGACGACCGTTCTCGTAAAAGAAGTATTCCTGCTCGAAGCCGAACCAGGCGTCCTCGTCGTCGAGGATGGTGGCGCGGCTGTTGGACGAATGCGGGGTGATGCCATCCGGCATCATGACTTCGCACATCACGAGAACACCGTTCGTGCGCGCCGGATCCGGATAAATCGCGACGGGCTTCAGCACGCAGTCGGAGCTGCGGCCTTCTGCCTGCATCGTCGATGAACCATCGAAGCCCCAGAGCGGGAGCTGCTCGAGCGTTGGAAAAGCATCGAATTCCTTGATCTGCGTCTTGCCGCGGAGATTTGGTACCGGGGTGTACCCATCGAGCCAGATGTACTCGAGCTTATACTTTGTCATTTGCGATTCTCTCAAACATAAATCGTGAGCAAATCCTCAAGCGAACCCGACCGTTGAGGCGACCGGACCGCGAAGGGATGCCAAATCATATGCACGTTGCGTGCCAGTTTATCACGGGTAATTTGGGATCGTCCGATCGAGCCTGAGGGCGGGTCTGGCCGGCGTCAATTGCGGAGCGCGGAACTGACTGTAGACTCAATCAGTTAGTCACCGGAGGAATTTGTCGCGCGCGAGTCTTCCCACGCGCCAGCGAGAGCCGACCAAGGCTCGCAACATTTTTTCGCAAGTCCACTCAACTGATTCTTATTTGTGCAGATGATGATATTTTATGCTCCGTGAGATTCTGATTCAAACGACAGCAGAATTGCGTGCCCATAATTGCGACAAATATTGCATTTTTTTCAATCAGATCGCGCAATTCCTGTGCAAAGCTGCTATAGTCATGGCAACGTCCTTTGGCGTGGGATGAACAAGGAGGCATGGTATGGCCATTGGTGTGCATCACGAGACGGCAAAGATTTACGCCTTTCCGAAGCGCTTCGCTGCGACAGAGCGTCGCCCGGCGGTTGATATTGAACGGGATATCATCCCGTCCGTCTACGATAGTTGCTGGTATCACGACGAGGCGATCAAAGAAGCCGCAGATCCTGCACAGCCGAAGTTCACGCCTCGCATCGTGGATTGATCTTCCCTCTGATCGTGCCGTCGCCATGGTGACGGCAGATAAATTCCAGGCTCGACGCCTTGTCTTCCTTGAGAGTGGGCGCCGGGAACAATCTGCACATAGCACCTGAGAACCCGAGCGCGGGAGGTCGATCCCCGCGACGATACTCTTGCACATGGCGCTTTGGCGGGCCATGAGAGACCTTCGATATCGATCCTGGGCGATTTTTGATGGTCAAGAAGCAAATCGCGATCCTCGGCGGCGGCCCGGCAGGCCTGACTGCCGCCGAAAGCCTGTCATCGCTCGGGCACACGGTCACCGTCTATGAAGCCATGCCGACGGTTGCACGGAAATTTCTCCTTGCCGGCAAGTCCGGGCTGAACATTACCCATTCCGAGGATTACGACGGCTTCGCATCACGCTTCGGCGCGTCGAACGCCCGCCTTCGCGACGCACTGGATGGCTTCGAGCCGTCCGCGGTTAGGGCCTGGGCGGCAGGACTCGGTGCCGAAACGTTCGTGGGATCTTCGGGGCGGGTGTTTCCGACGGCGATGAAAGCGTCACCGCTTCTTCGCGCCTGGCTGCGAAGACTTGAGGCACAGGGCGTTCGGATCCTGACCCGGCATCGCTGGCTGGGATTTTCGGACGAGGGCTACGTGATCGCAACGCCCGAGGGTGCAAATGTGATCCAGCCGGACGCAGCCCTGCTGGCGCTTGGCGGGAAGAGCTGGCCGCGGCTCGGCTCCGATGCCGGCTGGCTGCCTTGGCTCCGAGCGAAAGGCATCGCAGTCGATGACTTTCAGCCCGCCAATTGCGGCTTCGATGTCGATTGGAGCGACTATCTGCGGCAGCAGTTTTCCGGTGAGCCGGTCAAATCGGTCGCGGCGACCTCGACGGCGGGCACCATTCCAGGAGAATTCGTCGTCACCCGGCATGGCATCGAAGGCAGCCTCGTCTACGCTCACGCTGCCGCGTTGAGAAAGAGCTTGGCGGCCGGGCAAACCACAACCCTTGACGTCGACTTGACGCCTGGACGCGCACAGGATCGCATCGCCCGTGCGCTTGGAAGGCAAGATCCGAAAGCTAGTTTGTCAAACCGGCTTCGAAAGGCTGCCGGGATCGACGGTGTGAAGGCGGCTCTTCTACGCGAGCTCGCAGGTGCCGTAAACCTTGGCGATCCTCGTCAACTGGCCGGTCTGATCAAGTCGCTGCCGATCCCCGTTCAACGACCCCGCCCGATCGACGAGGCGATTTCCTCGGCAGGCGGCGTCAAATGGGATGAAATTGATCGGAACTACATGCTGAAGGCGCTGCCCGGCCTCTTCGTCGCCGGTGAGATGATCGATTGGGAAGCCCCCACCGGTGGCTATCTGTTGACGGCATGCTTCGCCAGCGGGCGGGCCGCCGCCCTTGGGATCGGGGCCTGGCTCAGCAGGGGCTAAATTGTCCGACATTGGCTGCGGGCCAAGGGCCGCGTTCTCGCTTACATGACCTCCGGCAGGCGCTGAGACACCCTGAAGATAGTGGGCCATCGCCGGGCACTGCCCTTGCCATCGATGACATGGCAAGACTGGAGATTGAAGGCCGGCGTCTGCTTCTGAAGCGTCGCGGCTTGCCAGTGACATCGACGTGGTCATGATCAACGGCCATAGCTTCCCCGCCCACAAGGGCGGACCGTGCTCGTCGCTACAATCCGACCTGAGGCGAGAGCCCTACCGCTTCGGTTGAAACGTATGCTCCTTGGCTGGAAATTTCCCAGTTCGGACCTCCTCGGCGTAGGCCTCAGCGGCTTGAGAGACGAGCGGGCCAAGATTAGCAAAGCGTTTGACGAAACGCGGCATGAAATCGTTGAAAAGACCGAGCATGTCGTCCGATACCAGCACCTGCCCGTCGCAGGCAGGCGACGCGCCAATGCCGATGGTTGGCACGCCAAGCGAAGCAGTGATGTCGCGGGCAACGGGTTCGACAGTTCCCTCGACAACAACCGCGAAGGCACCGGCCTCGGCGACCGCCAGAGCGTCGCGCCGAATCTTTGCCGCCTCCTCATCTGAGTGTCCGAGCGAGCGAAAGCCACCGGCCGTGTTGACAAGCTGCGGCATAAGCCCAACGTGAGCGAAAACTGGAACCCCTCTTGCAGTCAGGAAGGCGATCGTCGCCGCCATTTCCTCCCCGCCCTCCAGCTTGACGCCATCACAGCCGGTCTCCTGCATCAGCCGCACGGCGCTGCGAAACGCCTGTTCCTTTGATTCCTGATAACTGCCGAAAGGGAGATCAACGATGACGCAGGCATGCGACGCGCCGCGCATGACGGCACGGCCGTGGGCAACCATCATGTCGAGGGTCACGCCAACTGTCGTTTCCATGCCGTAAAGCACCATGCCGAGCGAATCGCCGACAAGGAGAAGGTCGCAGTGGGGATCGAGCAGGCGGGCGATCGGCGTCGTGTAGGCCGTCAGGCAGACGACGCGGTCCTTGCCCTTCATCGCGCGGATCGAGGCCGTCGTTAGCCGCTTCTGCTTGCTATGGGTGCTCACTATGCCGCCCTCGAATTCTTGATCGATTTGGTCCCGATGACCCTGTTGTCGAGAAGCCGCGTGGTGCCGATGCGCACAAAAAGTGCAACAAGCGCAGACCCCGATTGCAGCGAGGACAAGCTCTCAAGGGTTTCAGGATGGCGTACGGCGACCACTTCGGGTGTGGCAAGCGGCTCTGCCGCGATGAACTGCCTCAAGGCGGCCTCCAATTCCTCGGGGCTATCGCAGCCCTTCGCATAAAGCCGCTCGGCTTCTGCCAGGGCATTTGGAACGACAACGGCCGCGGCCCGTTCGCGCGCGCTGAGGTAGACATTGCGTGACGAGCAAGCAAGCCCGTCGGCTTCGCGCACAGTCGGCACGGCAACGATGCCAACCGGCTGAGCGAGATCCTCGGTCATCCGCTTGATCAGCGCCACCTGCTGATAGTCCTTCTCGCCAAAATAGGCGCGATCGGGCTGCACGAGGTTGAAAAGTTTCGTGACGACGGTCGCCACACCCGCGAAATGTCCTGGCCGGACCTCCCCTTCCAGCTGGTTTCCGAGCGTTGGGACATCGACGAGCGTCAGCATCGGTCGTGGATACATTTCGCCGGCGTCAGGTGCAAACAGGACATCGACGCCGGCAGCCTCGAGCATTGCGCTGTCACGGGCCAGATCGCGCGGATATTGGGTCAGGTCTTCGTTGGCGCCGAACTGCAGCGGGTTAACGAAGATCGATACAACGCTCACTTCGTTTTCGGCGCGCGCGCAAGCGACCAACTCCATGTGACCGACATGCAGGAATCCCATGGTCGGCACAAAGCCGATCGTCTTGCCGTTACGCCGATAGGTGTCAAGCTGATCACGCAATTCTGCGATCGTGCGGATCGTGCGCATAAAAACCTCCTCCGAATTCCCCGAAGCCTGAGCGCAGGCCGGACAAATGGTGGCGGATAGAACGCGATTTGACGAAAAGCGTCAACGCAACTGCGTCATTATAACGATTAAGCAGCTGGCTGGGCATGTGTTATTCTTCCTATTTCGGCACTGGCCCCTCAGCTAGCCGTCGAGCTGGCGCACTCCATCACTCTTTCATGCGAATCGGCGACATTGCTGATGATCTGCAACGGCGCATCGGATGCCCGATCCGTTGTGGCGGCGTGACCTCCCGGACGAGGCATTGCGGCGATGGTCGCGCTAATCTGATGCAATTGCGGGCAGTTCAAGCTTTTTGACATCTCGGACCTTCCTATCAAAATGCCTGGCTCAGTCCGCCCTTCGTTCGTGCGACTTTGTTTATTCTTTTTGTCCAAACTCCGCCCCAGTGATGGTAGAAGAAAGCCTCGATGGACGGAATGCCCTTCACGGGTGTCACGGCAATGTCCGAACAGCGACGGAGGGATGGTGACCAATCCTTATGAGATTCTCGGCGTCCGGCGAGATGCAACCGACGACCAGGTGAAGGCCGCGTATCGGCGTCGCGCGAAGACGACGCATCCAGACTCCGGCGGTGACCCGGATGCGTTCAGCCGTGTCCAGAAGGCCTACGAGCTTCTGTTGGATCCAGTCCGCAGAAAGGTGTTTGATGACACGGGCTATGATGTCGAGCTCGCCGATCCGATTGACTTGCAGGCCCTTATGGTGATCGAAAAGCTCGTCAATCAGCTCACCTTGGATGAGCGCGAGCCAGGTACGTTTGATCCGCTGGCCCGCATGCGCTCCGACCTTTCGGAGGAAATGCGCAAGGCGCGTTTCAGCAAGCGCGAACTCGAGCGTCACGCCTCACGCATCGAGCATCACCTGGAGCGGCTGGAAAAGCGGCCGGCGACCGATATCCTCGGCTCCATGTTGCGTGCCCGTATCAAGGCAATTTCGGCGGCGATCGGCGAAACCGAGGCGAAGATCAAAGCCAACGAGCGCGCATGCGAAATGCTCTACGATTATACCTATGAAGTCGACGTTCACGAAGGCGAAGAAGGCCTCGCCGTCGAGGATCAGTCAGCGCCGGCCCTGCGCAACAAGCGGGACGATCGCCCGCTTTGGGTCGTCCCCGCGGCTCAAGAGGGTTGAAAGGCATTCGCCGCGTGGGGTTACGCGGCGCGCTGGTCGGTGCCTTGGATCGCGGCAAGCTTCCACTCGTCTGCGCCCCTGCGCACGAATGTCCAGACTTCCGTCGTTTCCGTCGGCCGACTGTTATCGCCGCTGACGAGTTTGCCGTTCGCCCGCTCGACGAGAGCGTCGATTGAGGAATAGCGCATGGCGAGGGTTGCGTAGTCCGCCCCATCTTCCCGCCAGGCTTCGGCAATATCGCCCTGCAGCAGCTTGACGTTCGACACGTCGTTGCGGACGCCGTTCGTCGCATTCTCCCCGAGTTCCTCGGCAAGATAGGACATGGCTTCGGGCGTCGTCAGGCGACGCAATGTGCCATAGTCTTCGGCCCCGTAGGCGGTCTGCACCGCGGTCAGCAGTTCCTCGAAGCGGTCGAGATCGCGCTTGCCCAGGCCGACCTCGTCGTTCGGCTTTGTGTTTGCCTGCTGCTGCCCAAAACCTGCCGCCGACCCGATCGAGGGAATCTGAAACGACGCGTTGCGGCTCGGGGCCATGTTGCTGGCTCCCCCGTGGCTTTGACCGCCATAAGCCGGTTGACGTCGATTGGCAAAGAAGCGCATGGCAAAGGAAATCGCAATCGCAATCAGGGCGATCTGCAACAGCATGCCGAGGAATCCGAAGCCGCCGCCAAAACCGTGGCCGAGCAACATCCCAAGCAGTCCGCCGGCAATCAGGCCGCCGATCATCGACCTTCCAAAACCATTGAACAGGCCGGGCCTTTGCGTACCGAGAGGCTGCTGACCAGCGTACGGCGCGTTGGTTTGCGAGCGAGGCGTCATCGAACGCTCAATAGGGGCGGCCGGCGAAGGCGCGGTGCTCGTGACGGGCGGCGCCTGGAAAGTCCGCGTGCCACGGCTGCCGAACCCGGAGCTGCCCGCACGGCGCGCATCGGCCTCGCCGATCGAGGCAAATACGCTAGCGCCTGTCAAAACGGCAATTGCCGCAATCTTGGCAAAACGCGAAACGGCACGAGGCATCCAATCTCTCCTGTCATGACAACCAGTGCATGTCAGGAGCTTATATAGGGACTGCTTTGCCGGTTTGAAGCTTGAGGCGCGCCGATCTTTATTGGCACACGTCGACCCAGGTCGCCCCTGTCAGTTCCGCCAGGCGCGCGGTCGATATGCGCACGGCCGAGTTGGCGGAACCGGCAGCCGGCACCACTTCATCAAATCGCCGCAGCGAAACATCACAGTAGATCGGCAAAATCCTTGGCAATCCGAAGGGGCAGACACCACCAACAGGATGGCTTGTAACCTCCACAACCTCCTCGGGCCCAAGCATCCGGCCCTTGCCTCCGAAGGTCTCCTTGAACTTCCTGTTGTCGAGCCGCGCCAGACCGCCGGCAACGACCAACATGGTTTCCTCACCGACACGCAGGCAGATCGTCTTGGCGATCTGGGCGGGATCGACGCCATGCGCCTGCGCAGCCAATGCCACCGTCGAGGAACTTTTTACGGTTTCGACAATCTCGATATCGGGAGCATGGGCGCTGAAAAACGCGCGAACGGTTTCTAGACTCATGGCCAAAGGCTAGCGCAGGGTTCCGATCAAATGAACCCCAAATTATCAGTGACTATGCAGGCGCTGACCCCGTCTCGATCAACTTCACGCTGTTTTCCTGACAGAGACGACGGATCGAAGGCGTAATGCATCGATCGGTGATGAAGGTGTGCACTTGAGGAAGCTGCGCGATGCGCACCGGGGCAGTCCGCTCGAATTTTGTCGAATCGGCCACAAGGATGACATGCCGCGCGTTGGCGATAATTGCTTGCGCCACCTTCACTTCGCGAAAGTCATAGTCAAGCAGCGCGCCGTCCTCGTCGATAGCGGACGCGCCGATCACGGCATAGTCCACCTTGAACTGCCTGATGAAATCAACGGCCGCCTCGCCCACAATGCCGCCATCCGAACCACGCACCACACCGCCGGCTATGACAACCTCGATGGTCGGAAGCAGCCGCAGTCTATTGGCAACGTTGATATTGTTGGTAATCACCATCAGCTCGTGATGGTTCATCAGCGCCTCACCGACAGCCTCCGTCGTCGTGCCAATATTGATGAAAAGCGAGGCATTGTTCGGAATAAGGCCAGCCGCCGCGACGCCGATCGCCTGCTTTTCGGTCGCGGCGATCTGTCGTCTGGCCTCATACTTTACATTCTCGGTGCCGCTTGGAAACGTCGCGCCGCCATGAACGCGCGTGAGAATCTGTGCATCGCAAAGGTCGTTCAGATCCTTGCGGATCGTTTGCGGGGTGACAGAGAAATGGGTCGCGAGTTCCTCGACGAAAACGCGGCCGTTCGACTTGGCCATGCCAACTATTTCGGTTTGGCGTTCGCTCAGGAACATGGGTTCGGCCTCTTTCATTTACGTTTCGTTTCCAAACATGAGAATGCTTAACAGAGGCGCCAGCGGGCGCAAGAGCGATTGGCAGCACAGACAGCGACAGACTTTCGATCTCGTCTGCACTGCAGCTTCCGTCGTGATGCGCGGCCACCACCCGGCCCGTGCAAGCAAAATCTGGGGAGCCAAACCGCGAAATTGCTTGGAATTTGCCCATGCGATCCACATCGGGGTTGCAAAGATGCGCGAGTACGACGATAGGAGACATTGCGCTGCATTGCGCTTGAGCTTGCCACAGCAGGAGTTCCAAACCCTGGCGCCCTTGCTGTGCTTCACGCAATTGTCGCCGTTACAATTGTGGACACACACGCAGAAGCTGTTGTAGATAGGAATGGGCAGAAATATTATCTATTCAAGCCGTCGAAAGCGGCCCTCTACTTGCGGGTCCTATCATCTCCTGGGCGCGCAAGGGCCAAAAGAGTGCCACAAATGACGCGGATCAGATGCTCAAATTGAACACAGCAACAGGAAAGAAGCGTTTGCAACGTCTGATCGGCGCGTACGTGATCAATCTGGACAGCTCGGCAAAGCGATGGTCAGAAGTATCGTCGCAGGCGACATTGGCTGGCATGCAGATCGACCGAATCCCCGGTGTCGATGGGAGCGCGATCCCCGCAGCGCAAAGATCCGGGTTCAACGAAAAAGAGTTCTTGCGCCGGAATGGCCGGCAGATGCTGCCTGGCGAATATGGCTGCTACCGTGCTCACATGAGGGCGCTGGAAGCTTTTCTCTCAAGCAACTTTGAAAACGCCATCATTATGGAAGACGACGTGGAATTGCGTCAGGATTTCACGCTGAGGGCAGCCGCGATCTTAAAAGCAGTGCCTTCCGCAGAGGTGGTAAAGTTGCTCAATCACAGGTCCAAGTGGTGCCGAACGGTGGCCATCTCGGAGTATGGCGATTCCATTGGGCGCTGTCTGCACGGTCCGCAAGGGTCCGCAGCTTGCTATCTGGTCACGCGCGAAGGCGCCCGCAAGCTGCTTGAAAGCGCCAACAATATCGAATTTCCTTACGACATGACCCTTGAGCGCGGATGGAAGACGGGCGTTAACATCTTTACCGTCCGGCAAAATATCGTCGAACTATCCGAACGCTCAGCTGTGAGCCAAATTGCCAACAGGGCCCAATACCGCGCCGTGAAGTTGCGAGGCGTTCGTAAAATCGGAACGCACTTTCTTCGCTTAGTCGAGTATGCCCGCCGAATACGGTATGCACTATCATGACAATGCCTACATCTAACAGTCAGGTGAAGTCGGCAGCCCTTCACGTCGTCATCGCCATCTTATGGCTGGGTATGATGTCAGTGACGTTGATCGAAAGCGATTTCTATCGATACGCCGCCATCCTGCTCATGGGCTTGTCCCTTATGCTTCGCAAGGTCCCTCTGCGGGCGTCGTTGACCGACTGGTTGGCGATCTTATGTGTCGCCTGGGGTGCCTTGGCTTTGTCGCGATTTCTCTTCGGATTGATCGTCGACGGTGAAAGAGGCGCATCCGAATGGCTCTACGCTTTTGCGATCTTTTTTCCTGCGATGGGCCTGGCGCTGCATACGAGCTGGAATCTGATCAAGCCGATTTTGCTGGCTTTCTTCTGCAGTGCGCTTGTCCTGTTCATCGTCTCGACGCCGTTTTCGGCGATCGTGGCAGGCGAGCGGATTTCCCCTGCCTTCCATCATAATTCGATTCATGCAGCCGTCGGATGCGGCTTTATCTTCATCGGCGCCTTTTACTGGGCATTGCACCAGTGGGAGATTGGGGCCGCAGCGCGCACCAAGGCCGTTGTCTCAGCGATCGCCGTGACCGTGATCGGCCTGGCGATTTTCAATATTTATGGCGCCAAGTCGAAGGGCGTCTGGTTGGCACTACTGCCAGCGCTTGGCCTGATGACTGCCGCGACGCTTTTCTACCTCAGGCGAAAGACTGTGCTCGTCGCCGCCATCAGCGGCCTTTTGCTTTTATCGTGGGGCGTCTACGAGGTTCGTGACAACGTGGCACACTTCGGGGCTGCCACGTTCAATTCAGTTGTGATGATCGTCGAACGGCTGGATAGCGGCGTTTCGTTGGAACGCGTCATGCAGGACGCAATCGCCTCGTCGGAGACGCCACAGTCACTCGATGAGCGGTTGCAGCTGTGGGCCAACGCAATCGATGTCATATCCGCGGCACCGGCCTTCGGCAGCGGCAATTCGTGGCTCACCATCTGGCAAACAACGCCTTATCGCGGTGTGACTTACACGCTGATGCACAATGGCTATCTTGAGATCCTGGTCCGATATGGCTTTACCGGTCTCGCCATATTGGCGCTGATCGTTATCTCGGCCATCTATCGTGTTTATCGGGCTTCGGCGGCCGGCGTGATCAGCAAGAGCGCTTTTGCTTGCTACCTGACGTTCGCGGTCTACTTTGCCTTCACGATCCTCAGCAATTCGAATAACCGGCTTGCCCTTGGCGAATCCTACGCCCTGCTATTTGCGGCCACCTGCTTTGCCTGTTCGATAAGGCTGCGTGCCGGCTCGATTGCCCAACGCGGTACCGTCGCTCTACCTACCGGCGAACCGTCCGACGCAATCCCAGCTCACCTGCAGGGATAGGGCCGATGCGGGCGGTTTCCGACAGATATGTTCAAAGCATTCTTGATCTGCCGAGACCGACCAAACGGGCGTTGGCGGTGCTGGTTGATTCGTGCCTTTGCATTCTGACGATCTGGCTGGCCTTCTGCTTTCGCTTGAATGACTGGGTGACGCTTTCGGGTATGCAGCTCGTAACAATTCCAGTCTCCCTTGTGATTGCCCTGCCGATCTTCATCACAATGGGTCTTTACCGGGCGATCTTCCGCTTTCTCGGCTGGTCAGCGTTCATCACGGTGATCAAAGCCATAACGATTTACGGCCTTGCGTTCATGGCCGTTTTTACTGCCATCAGCTTTCCGGGAATTCCCCGCACGATCGGCATTATGCAGCCGTTGTTGTTGCTGCTGGCGATCGGCCTAAACCGCTTTATGGCAAGATATTTCCTCAGTGAGGCCTACAAGCGGATACTGCGGCAGAACACGCAGACGAACATGCTCATCTATGGTGCTGGATCCGGCGGCAGGCAGGTCGCCGGCGCGCTGAGCGGCAGTGCCGATTTCAAGGTCGTCGGCTATCTCGACGATGACAAAAGCTTGCATGGAAGCCTCATTGGCGGCGTTGCGGTTTACGATCCGGAAAAAATCGTTGAATTGAGCACGCGGCTGAACGTCCGCACGATCCTCTTGGCGCTTCCTAAAATTGATCGGCCGCGTCGGAACGAAATTCTGGAGCAACTCAGGGGCGCGCGCGTTGCAGTTCGCACTGTCCCCGACCTGAACGCCCTTGCCGGCGGCCAGGCGGAGTTCACCGATCTGCAGGAACTGGATATTGAGGATCTGCTGGGTCGCACACCGGTTCAGCCGGATCAAGCGCTCTTGGAACGCAACATCCGTGGACGGGTCGTGCTCGTGACAGGCGCGGCCGGATCAATCGGCAGCGAGCTCTGCCGCGGACTGGCTCGGCTGAAGCCGGCTGCATTGCTGATCCTCGACCAAAATGAATATGGGCTCTATGCCTTGGAGAATGAACTTACCGGCAACAACCCGGACGCCGGGCTCCAGATTGTGCCGCTGCTTGCAAACGTTTGCGACGAGCTTCGAATCCAGAAGATTATGGAGACCTGGCGACCAAACACCGTCTATCATGCGGCAGCCTACAAGCATGTACCGCTGGTCGAAAAGAACCCGGTCGAAGGGGTCAAAACGAACATCTTTGGCACTGTTGCGGTCGCGCGAGCAGCGATCGATACCGGCGCAGAAAGGTTCATACTGATCAGTACGGACAAGGCCGTCAGGCCAACCAACGTCATGGGTGCCACCAAACGGCTCGCGGAAATGGCGCTTCAAGGATTGGCGGCCGAAGGTGCCTCGACCGTTCTCACGATGGTGCGGTTTGGCAACGTATTGGGATCTTCCGGTTCGGTCGTTCCCTTGTTTCGCCAGCAAATTCGCCAGGGCGGCCCTATCACGTTAACGCATCCCGAAATCACACGCTTCTTTATGACGGTGCCGGAGGCGACCGAGCTCGTCATTCAGGCCGGGTCCATGGCCAAAGGAGGCGATGTCTTCGTCCTCGACATGGGCGAGCCGGTCAAAATTATCGATCTTGCCCGACGCATGGTGGAGCTATCCGGTTTGACCATCGAAGACGAACGAAATCCGTCGGGAGATATCAGTATTGTTACTACCGGCCTGCGGCCGGGAGAAAAGCTCTACGAAGAACTGCTGATCGGCGACAATCCCGAGCCCACTGAACATCCCAAAATCATGCGTGCGCGGGAGCGGTTTATCGAGTGGGAGATACTGACGCCGAAACTTCGGCAATTGAGCTCGGCCGCCGACGAGGGAGATGTCGAGGGGCTGCGCCGCATTCTGAGCGAGCTTGTGAGAGACTATCGCCCATTCGACGGCGTGGTTGACCTCGTCTCCATTCGGCAGGGAGCGACCCAGTGACGGCGTGTGTCACGGCGTCCGTGCTGCCGTCTGTTGGGAGCTGAGTATGATACTCGTTACCGGCGCGACAGGTTTTGTCGGTCAGGATCTTCAGCACGCACTTCGCATCCGCGACTTTGCATTCAGGGCGGCCGGCCGCTCCGCTCAAGCGGGATGTTTTGCCGTTGGCAATATCGACGGTGGGACGGATTGGAAAGCTGCTTTGGTTGGCATTGAAGCCGTCATTCATCTTGCGGCGGCAAATCAAAATGTCATCGATGGATCAAACTCAGGACCTGCAGTTTTCCGAACGGTGAACACCGAAGGGACAATCAACCTTGCTCGGCAGGCGGCCGCCTATGGGGTCAAGCGGTTCATATTTATCAGCACGATTAAGGTGAACGGCGAACGATCGGTCAGGGGGCGTCCATTCACGCCGCATGAACTTCCTCATCCGACGACTGAGTATGCCGTGTCAAAATTTGAAGCAGAACGAGCTCTGATCGCATTGTCCAAGACAACTGGCATGGAGATCGTCATCATTCGCCCGCCGCTGGTCTACGGGCGCGGCGCTTCGGGCAGCTTCCGCGCTCTCACGCAGCTCGTTCGGAGCGGAATTCCGCTGCCCCTGGCTTCGATCGACAATCGAAGGTCCATGGTCTACGTCGAAAATCTTACCGATCTCATCGTGACGGCAGTATTTCATCCCGCCGCGCCTGGCCAGATACTGCTGGCAGGCGATGACGAGGCCGTCTCGACGCCCGAGCTGCTGCGGCGGCTGGCAGCTGCCATGGGGCGCCCGGCGCGATTGATTCCCTGTCCTTGCGCCGTTCTGCGTATTCTTGGCCGGGCAATGGGCAAAGGAGAGCTCGTAAGCCGCCTTACCGATTGGCTGGAAGTGGACATATCGCATACGCGCAGGCTATTGGACTGGAATCCGCCTTTTGATATGCGAAACGGCTTGAAGCGCTCACTTTGAGAGCTTTTGGCGTCAACATTTGATTACAGGAACTTGAATCTTTCGATGCTGAACGGCTTTAACCGATCTTTGAAGCGACTGTTTGATATCTGCGCTGCGTGTCTCGGACTTCTCGTTCTCGCGCCGGTCCTGGTTATCCTCATGGTCCTCGTGCGTCGATCATCCCCTGGCGGCGCGCTGTTTCTTCAGGAGCGGGTCGGCCGGGCCGAAGTACCGTTTGTTTGCATCAAATTTCGCACGATGGCGGCAGGTTCTCCCAGTGTCGGCTCTCATGATGCAGCTTTATCCTGGATCACACCGCTCGGCCGAAAACTGCGGGCATACAAACTCGACGAACTCCCTCAGCTCATCAACGTTTTGCGCGGAGAGATGAGCTTCGTTGGCCCTCGCCCGTGTCTGCCCACGCAGCAAGACGTCATCGCTGCGCGACGCAAGCGCAACGTATTTTCCGTGAGGCCTGGCATAACGGGACTGGCTCAGCTTCAAGGAATTGACATGTCGACGCCCGAGGCGCTCGCTGAAGCCGACGCCCGCTACATTCAAAAAGCAGGTTTTTGGCAGGACATTGTCCTCGTGATCAGCACTTTGGCCGGGCGGGGAACAGGAGATGCGGCCGCGAAGTAGGAGCTGGCTGGGCAACCTGAAAACGTCAGACGGACCGAGCAGCACGGCCGGGGCGTGCGTCGCTATACACGCCTTGGTTCATCTGCGTTAGAATGACCGGCAATCGTCGGGGAGGATTTGCATGACCACAGACGAAGCATATCGCGCCGTCCCCAAAATTACCCGCGGCTCCTGTCATTGCGGGGCCGTTCACTGGGAGTTTCGCGGCACCATTCCAGATGCCACGATCTGTAACTGCACGGTTTGCTGACGCTACGGCGTGCTGTGGGCCTATGACTATGATGGCCAAGGAATTCACGTCGAAGACGAAACCGACGCACTCGCCGCTTATATTTGCGGCTCGCAGAGCCTTTCCTTCAACTTCTGTCGTCGCTGCGGCAACCTCGTCAGTTGGCGCGCGTTGAGGCCAAGTCGCAACGGAGAGACAAGAATCGCCGTCAACCTCCGTCTGGCCGAACCAGCTGAGGTGGCTGACGTTCGGCTGCAGCGGTTTGATGGTCTCCACAGTTTCGAGGATCTGCCGCCGGACGCGCGCACGGTCGCAGATGTTTGGTTCTAGGCAAGTAGCTACAGCCCATCGTCGCGGCAGTCTCAGTCGCCGGGCAGCGTGAAGACCTCGCAGGGTTCAGCAATCCCGCGCAACCCGTGGCGGCCCACAGGAACCAGCGTGGCAGTTGTCTTTTCGGCGACCGCGCCGGAAAGCAACACGGTCAACCCCAGAGGCTTGCATAGCCCTTCAAGCCGGCTGACCAAATTGACGGCCGGCCCGATCGCAGTGAAATCCAATCGGTCGGCGGCGCCGATATTGCCCCAGAGGATCTCCCCGAAATGGAGTGCCACACCGAAGGGGAGTGGCGGCAACCCCTGGTCTTGGCGCACGGTATCGAGATGGGCCATGCCGGCGCGGGCAGAGGCAACCGCGCGTAATGCCGCCTCGCATGCCTCGCCGGGCGTAGTCGTGACGGGGAAGATTGCCAGTACCCCATCGCCCATGAACTTCAACACCTCACCGCCGAAAGCGTGGACCGCACCGGCGATGCGATCAAACCAGGCGTCGAGCGTGGCGATCATCACCGCAGGTTCCGTCGCCTCGGAGAGCGCCGTGAAGTCGCGCAGATCCGCGCACAACAAAGCCGCCCGTATCGTTTCGCCGGTGCCGCGAGACAGAGCACCGGCCCGCACCCTGGCGGCGCTTCGTCGACCAAGATAGGCCTCGAGCAGCGCGGCCAACCCTGCCCTTGCCGCCAGCGCCACCAGGGATGGTAGCGCAAATCGTGCCGCCTCGTGCAGTTTGCCGGCCTCGGCCGCAGTAAACGCCCGCGTTCCAGCCCACCCCAGAACTGGGCTATCGGCTGCCGAGCCCACCGTATCCTCCTGGACTGGTCCAAGGCCAGCCAACCATTCATGCCCGGCCTGATTGTGTGAAACATCGGTGAAGCTTAAAGCCTCGATCACAGCTCCGGTTTCGGCCCGCCACAACCACGTGCGGCGGGCGATGATGGGGTGCGGTGCCGCCAGTGTCAGGGCGCCGCCTGCCAGCGGCAACCCGTCTGTCAGCAGCCTGCGGCCCAATTCGGCCAGGAACCACTCGGGATGCGGCGATGCGCCGGCTTCGTCGACCAGCCATGCAAGGGAGGGGGGCAGATGATGTTACGGGCCTGACACAGGCCAGTATTAAAGAGGCTGCAAGCAAGCGTGCCTCATGGTCCGGCACGCTCCCGAACCGGAGAGCGGCCCCCTGTGAAAATCATCCAGATCACCGACACCCATTTCAGCCCCGAGAAGGCGCATTTCAATGGCAACTGGGCGCCTCTTCTGAATTGGATCGAGGCTACGGATGCTGACCTCGTCGTCCATACCGGCGACCTCACGGTCGACGGCGCCGACAAGGAAAGCGACATCACCTTCTGCATGGATCTTATGCGGCAGACGTCGATCCCGATGCTCATCGTGCCGGGCAATCACGACGTCGGCCACCTGCCAGGCTCGGATCAGCCGGTGAATCAAGAGCGCCTCCAGCGGTGGCGCGCGCTTGCCGGCGACGACCGCTGGATCGAAGACGCGAATGGCTGGCGCCTCGTCGGCCTCAACTCGCTGCTTCTCGGCCACGAGGACGATGAGGAGGAAGCGCAGTTTGAGTGGTTGCAGACCGTGTTCAAGGAACGCAACGGTCGCCGTCTGGCGCTGTTTGCTCACAAGCCGCTTTTCGTCGACGAGCCGCATGAAGGCGATACGGGCTACTGGTCCGTCCGGCCAAGCCAGCGCAGGCGGCTCTACGATCTGATTGCTGCCCACGACGTACCGCTCTTTGCCAGTGGTCACCTCCACTGGGCCTGGCAGGGACGCTTCGAAACCACATCGCTTGTCTGGGGTCCGTCGGCTGCCTTCATCATCGACAAGATGGAGCGTGCAATGCCGGGCGAACGTCTCGTCGGTGCTGTCATCCATACACTTCGCGAGGATGTCACAAGCGAGATCGTCACCGTGCCGGGCACGACAGCGCATGTGCTCGATGAAGTGGTGCACGAGGTCTATCCGAAAGCCGTCAAGACGGAGATGGCTGAATGAGCGCCCTATCCATTCGCGGCATCCATAAATCCTTTGGCAGCAGCCCGATCCTGAAGGGCGTCAGCCTCGATGCGGAGCCGGGCGAATTCATCGCGCTGATCGGTCCATCCGGCTGCGGCAAAAGCACGTTGCTGCGCATCCTGGCTGGCCTCGAGACCGCCGATGGCGGCGAGATTAAAGTTGCGAACAGGGACATCAGCACCCTCAAGGCGGCCGAGCGCAACATCGCGATGGTTTTCCAATCCTATGCACTTTATCCGCACCTGACCGCCGCCCAGAATATCGCCGTGCCGCTCGTCATGCGCCGGCTGACGCGCACCCAGCGCCTGCCCTTCATCGGGTCACTGATACCCGGCCAGCGCAAGGCGATCGCCGACATCAAGCGCGATGTGCGCAGCATGGCGGCTTCTTTGAAGATCGATCACCTTCTCGACCGCAAGCCGGGCCAGATGTCGGGCGGACAGCGCCAGCGCGTCGCTCTCGGCCGTGCCATGGTGCGCCAGCCGGCGGTCTTTTTGATGGACGAGCCGCTTTCCAACCTCGACGCCAACCTGCGTGTGCATGCCCGTGGCGAGATCGTCGACCTGCATCGCCGCGCCGGAGTACCGACCCTTTACGTCACCCACGACCAAGCCGAAGCACTTTCCATGGCAGACCGGGTCGCCGTGATGATCGGCGGCGCACTCCTCCAGCTTTCGCCACCGCGGGTCATCTATGACGATCCGCTGCATATTGAAGTCGCAACGTTCATCGGCCAGCCGCGCATCAATCTTCTGCCTTCGCAGATCGAGACGGATTCGACGGTGGCTCTCGGTAACGTGCGCTGTGCGCTCTCCAACCGCACTCTTTCGGCCGGCGCGGCAGTGACGCTCGGCATTCGACCGGAATTTGTCCGCATTGCGCGCGGCGGTGATAGCGGCCTGCCGGCCCGCGTCGAGCGCGTCGAATTCCTCGGCTCCGAGATCATCGTCCATAGCCGTCTGGATGCGATCGGCGAAACCATGATCGCCAAGGTCTCGCCCGCTGAAGGCACCGGCCTTGCCGCCGGCATGCCGATCCGCCTGCATGTTGCCTGCGAGCATATTCTCGTGTTCGGCCCCGACGGGGCACGCCAACCTGCAATGGCGCAGACGACCAGCGTTGCGCGGGAGGCTGCGCATGGCCGATAGTGCCGCAGCCTCGGGCGTCATCGCACATGCCCCGTCCAGGACCGCCGAGCGCCATGAAGCCCGGACGGCTTGGCTGCTGTCCCTGCCGGCGATCGTGCTCGTCTTCCTTTTCATCCTTGTGCCGGTTGCAGCAGTGATCGCGCTCGGCTTTTCCGATTTCGAGCTCGGTTATGCGGGCTTCAAGTTCGTCGGCGTCGAAAATTACGCAGAGCTCTTGACCGATCGCACCTTCAAGCGCTCGCTCTGGAATACGACGGTCTATACGGCGATCGTCACTCCGGTCTCGATTTTCATGGCGCTTGGCCTTGCCATGCTGATCGAAGCCGAGGGGTTCGGCCGCGCCTTCTTCAGGACAGCCTATTTCCTGCCCGTCGCCTCGTTGCTCGTCGCCATGGCGACGGTCTGGCAATATCTCTTTCATCCGACCATCGGCCCGGTCAACGCGATGCTGTCGCAAATCGGCATCCAGGGCCCGAACTGGCTCGGCGCATCGAGCACCGTACTCTATGGCCTGTCGATCATCGGCATCTGGCAGTCGGTGGGCTTCAACCTGGTGCTCTTCCTGGCAGGCCTCACCGCCATCCCCCGCGAACTCTATGCTGCAGCGGCAGTCGATGGCGCCCGCTCAGGCTGGGATCGCTTCCGTCTCGTCACCTGGCCCATGCTCGGGCCGACGACACTTTTCGTGACGACGATCAGCATCATCAACTCGGTCAAGGTCTTCGAAACGGTCAAGACGCTGACCGAGGGCGGCCCCAACAAGGCCTCCGAAGTGCTTCTTTTTACGATCTACCAGGAAGGCTTTGTCTATCTGCGCGTCGGCTATGCCTCGGCCATGACCGTCGTCTTCCTCGCCATTCTGGTCGTCCTGATGTTCCTGCAGTACCGTATCCAGGACCGGCAGGTGCACTACACATGAGCGCGAACACCTTCCCCCTCGCCCGGATCGTTCGGCTGTCAATCCTGAGCCTTGGCGCGCTCGTTTTCCTCGCGCCCTATATTTTCATGGTCTCGACGGCCGGCAAGGCACAGAGCGACATCTTCACGTCCTCGTTGTCGCTCGTCCCGCAGCAATGGTTTTATGTTCAGAACTTCACAAAGGCCTTGTCGCGCGTCTCGATGGGCAACCTGCTTTTCAACGGCGTGATTGTCTGCCTGCTGATCCTTGCCATCCAGGTGATAATCGCGGTCCCCTGTGCCTATGCCATGGCGAAGCTCAAATTCCGGGCGGCCCGCGCGATGATGGTGCTGGTCATGCTCGGCCTGCTGGTCCCCATCCATGCAACCGCGCTGCCGCTCTATGTCGCCTTCGATAAGGTGGGTGGCCTGAACAGCTATTTTGCGTTGGTTGCGCCCTTCACCATCTCGGTCTTTGGCATTTTCCTGTTCCTGCAGTTCTTCCGCTCCATCCCGGACGATCTGATCCATGCAGCCCGCCTCGACGGCATGATGGAGGTTGGCATCATCGCGCGCGTCATCGTACCGAACGCGTGGCCGGCGATCACCGCCTTTGCGATCTTCTCGGTCGTGGCGCATTGGAACGACCTCTACTGGCCGCTGATCGTCATCTCGAACCCGGCCTATGCCACACCGCCGCTCGGGCTTCTCTATTTCCGCGCCGCGGAGGCCGGAGACGACTACGGCGCGCTGATGGCAGCCGCTCTCATCATCACCTTCCCCCTCGTCGCCGCCTTCCTGCTGGCACAGAAACGCTTCGTCGAGGGCATCACCATGACCGGTCTCAAGGGCTGACCGGTCTGAACCCAGGAGCCACCCGATGAAGCATTTCACCCAGATACTCGCCGCTGCCGCGGTCGCCATGACGGTGTCGCTTCCGGCCCATGCCGAGACGACACTGACCGTGCATTATCCGATGCCGGGTTTCTTCAAGGACGTGATGGACACGATCTCGAAGAAGTTCATGGAGGAAAACCCTGACATCAAGATCCAGTTTGCAAACCCGTCGGCGACCTACGAGGAAGGTATCCAGACGATCATGCGCCAAGTCGGCACGCCCGAGATGCCGGACCTGACCTTCATCGGTCTCAACCGCCTGCGCATGGCCAATGAACGCGACATCCCGGTCGACATGGGCCCGCTGATCGCCAAGGACAACAGCATGGCGGAACAGGGCTTCTCGAACAACATCCTGAAGCTCGCGCAGGTGAACGGCAAGCAGGTCGGCCTCGCCTTCGCGACCTCGAACCCGATCATGTATTACAATGCCGACCTGGTGAGGGCCGCAGGCGGCAACCCGGACAATCCGCCGACGAGCTGGGACGAGGTCATCGAACTCGGCGCCAAGATCAAGGCGCTTGGCAACGGCGTCGATTCCATCGACTTCCGCTGGCAGGGCGACGACTGGATGTTCTCCGCGCTGCTGTTCGGCGCCGGCGGAAAGATGCTGAGCGAAGACGAAAGCAGCGTTGGCTTCAACGGTCCGGAAGGCCAGAAGGCGATGACCATTATCAACCGCATGGTCAAGGAAGCCGGCATGCCTGTCTTCACCAAGGCCGCCGGCGAGCAGGCCTTCGTTGCCGGCAAGGTTGGCTTTGCCTTCCAGACGACCGGCGCGTTGCGCAACACAATCAAGAATGTCGGCGGCAAGTTTGACCTGCGCACGGCCGAAATCCCGCTGATCGATCCGGTGAATGGCAAGTTGCCGACCGGCGGCAACGCGGTCGTCATCCTGACCCATGACGCCGCCAAGCAGGACGCCGCCTGGAAATTCGCCAAGTTTGCCGCTGGCCCCTATGGCGCCTCAGTCGTCGTGCCCGGCACCGGCTATGTGCCGAACAACGAGCTGGCCGCGAAATCCCCGGAATATCTCGGTGACTTCTACAAACAGAACCCGCTCTTCCAGGCCGGCCTGAAGCAAATGCCGCGCATGATCGCGTGGTACGCATTCCCGGGCGCAAATGGTGTTCGCGTCACGCAGACGATCGTCGACAACACCTCGCGTGTCGTCGACCAGTCCGCAACGCCGCAGGAAGCGCTGGACGACGCTGCTGATGAAGTAAAGCGTCTGCTGCCACGCAGCTGATCGCCAAGCTGAATGAGGACGACGACCACCGCTCCCGTGTAGCGGTGGTTTTGCTTTTCAGATCGCGCGAACTGTTCCGCCACGCCGCAGGCAATAGGCGATATCGAAATGCCCGGGCAGGTGCCGCGTTCTCGGCCATATCCAGGAGCAACGAGGCGGCCGTTGCCCCCATGCTGGCGTCCGGCATTTCCATCGTCGTCAGCGGCGGATCCATCATCTGGCCGATTGCGATGCCGTCGAAGCCGACCACCGAGACATCGCGCGGCACGCAAAGTCCCTCGCGCCGCAAGGCTCCGATCACCCCGAAAGCCAAAAGATCGTTGGAGGCAATGATGGCGGTTGGCGAAAACCTGGCCAAGACGGCGCTCAAATCGAGCTGGTCATAGCCGCCAACGAAGGCAATCTGTACCGGATCCACCGCTGCGACACCGTCCTCCAGCATCGCCTGCCGGTAACCCTCATGTCGCAGCCGCGCCCGATCGGAAGCGATAAAGGTGCCGGAGACAAACAGGATTGCTTTGTGGCCAAGTGCGGTCAGCATTTTCGTCGCTTCGTATCCCGCCCCGAAGTTGTCGACGGTGACGGCGGCCGGAAACATCTCTGTCGGAAGGTTGCCGAGGAGGACGGTCGGCGGCATGGATGACGGTAAGTTTCTGGTGCTCAACGGATCGCACAAAGTCAGGATCAGTCCCGTCGGCCGGTCGTTCAACAACGCCTGTATGGCATCCGCTTCCCGCGCGGGCTCATAGTGTGATTGCGCAATCAGAACCCCGTGACCTCCAACCAGCATCCTGTTCTCGATACCGGATAGGGACGAGGAGAAGACGGGATTGGTGATGCTCGGGATCAGAACGCCGATTACGGGACGTCTGCCAACCTTGCCGCCTGCAGCTGTCGATCGGTAGCCGAGCTCGGCGGCAGCGCGCCGAACGCGCCGGCTCATCGCGTCGCTAACGGAACCATTGAGCCTAAGGGCTCGGCTCGCCGTCGCAAGCGAACAACCAGCTCTTTGCGCCACTTGCTGCAACGTCGTCATGTGCGCTTCCCCAATTATCGAACCGACCAATAGTCGGGCCTATTTCGACTTTTGAGATGAAGGATTTATGTCAGCGGGAAACGGTTGCGCACCATCAGCGGCAATCAAGGCGACCGGTGGCCGCATCAACCCAGTGAGGTCCGGCTTGAGTGATGGGAGTGGACGGACGGGCCGGGGTGTGGCGTATTCTTCGAAACGACTAGGAGGACCTGCAGAATGAACCCGGAAGTGGCCGTGCCGCAACGTCCCAGGTTGGCGCTGATACGCCGGGAATGGCTGCTTGTGGTCAGCATTGCGACGAGCGTCGTGTTCCTCCTTTTCGGTGAGGTTCTCTTCGGGTTGCTTGCCAATCCGATATGGCTGGCAGTTATTTTCGTTTGGCTGTTTTCAGTCGTGCTTGGTTCTGCACTATCAGTCGTGCGCCACGCCGATCATCTTGCGGAGCAACTGGGCGAGCCGTATGGGACGCTTATCCTCACGCTTGCCATTACGTCGATCGAGGTGATGGCCATTACTGCGGTCATGCGGCACGGCGAAAGCAACCCGACGCTGGTGCGTGACACGCTTTTTGCCGTCGTGATGATCATCCTCAATGGCATGGTTGGCCTGTCCTTGCTGATGGGAGGCTGGCGGCGGCACGAGCAGCACCACAATCTGCAGGGCGCCAACGCCTATCTCGGCGTTATCGTGCCTCTGGCAACCCTCAGCATGATTATGCCGAATTTTACGCATCCGACAAATGGACCGCCCTATTCCCCCGTCCAACAAACGGTTCTCGCCTTCATTTCCGTTGGGCTCTACGGCGTGTTCCTGACGCTGCAGACCGGTCGCCATAGAGGCTTCTTCATCGATGATGCCGGTGAGGCGGCGGGTGGGCATGGCAGAGCCACAGAAGGACCTCTATGGCCGCCCGTTATTCTGTTGGTTGCCTACATGGCTCTCGTCGTTTTCCTGGTCGAACAGCTGGCTGCGCCAATCGATTTTTTTATCGAGACACTTCGCGCTCCCGCAGCGCTGGGCGGCGTCGTCATGGCTGTCCTCGTCGCGACACCGGAGGCAATCAGCGCCGTGCGAGCCTCGGTCGCCAATCATCTGCAGCGGTCGGTCAACATCTTCCTGGGATCGGTTCTTTCGACGATCGGACTGACCGTACCTGCAATGCTGGTCATCAGTCACCTCACTGGCCATCCAGTCGTGCTCGGCCTAGAGCGCACCGATGCCGTGATGCTCATCCTGACGCTCGCTCTCAGCATCATCACATTTGCGAGCGGTCGCACGCACCTGATGCAAGGCGCCGTACACCTCGTTCTCTTCGTCGCCTACTTCCTGCTGATATTCGAAGTTTGAGGGGCCTTGCCTGCTCATGATTCGTCCTGCTCATGATCTGTCGGCGCCACAGCACGATCGGTATTGGGTATTGCTCTTCGCGAATCAATGCCGATCGCGAATCGAACTTCACCATCATTTGAGCGGTGGACACGTTCAGTTCACAGGGTCCACCGCTGCGGCGACCGGATCAGGCCTGGCTAAGCGTGGGCGTGCGGATGATGAACATCCCAGACTGCCCACAGCGACACGGCGGCAACGAGCACACCAAGCACGATAACCGTCCACATCGCGCTCGCATTGGCCGCAAAGCCGAGCACCCAGGGCGACACAATCAACCAGAGGCCGAGCACGAGATTTGCCCATTCCTCCCATTCGGAAAACGCCGACAGCGCCGCTGTGGCTAGCGCAGCAAGCATGACGGCAACGATCCAGGCATTCCAGCTCGGCATCGCCTCGGCCGCGAAACCGACAACCCACGGCGAGACGAACAAGCAAACCGCCAGAACCAGATTGGCCCAGTCCTGCCTTTTCCTTCCTTCCATCAAGGTGATTGCCATGATGACCTCCCAATTTGAAGCTTATCAGGCGTCGCGTGAACTTCACGCTTAAGTATACAAATTGGTAAACCATAAGACTTAATTCAAGATATGACCAAACAATGCCTAAACCCTTGCGCCTACAATGGCGCTCGCGAAGCCCATTCCGTCAGGCCAACCCAAGCGACTTCCCGCATAGATTGCAGTTTGTCGATCTGCACCTATCAACGTGGGTTATCGTTCGAGCGGCAGAAATACAGCCGAGGTTCTGCGATTCCGATCGCCATGAAAGCCCGAGATCACCTCAGCGGGGCCGCGCATGTTGAGCAGTGTGACGTTTGTAACGACAACCGGAGCCTACCGATCCGCGTCAGCCGTGAGCCGCACGTTGCTCATGACAACGGTTGACAAGTGAAAGAGCTTGCAGCTTTGTCAGCTCAATCATCCTTTCACGCGCCGGCAGCGGCGTGAGATTATGGTCGGCATCCGGAAACAGATGCAGTTGCACATTGGGGTAGGCAGACAGTTTTTCACCCGCATCGCCAAAGTTGACCCGGAACATCTCCTGCCCCTCGTCACCTTCCGTATAGATGATCGAAAGCGGGGTGCCACGGTTGGCCAGGGCCTGAAAATCGCGATGAACGTGGCCCGTGAGCTGCGTGATCGGCATGGCTGGCGCAAAGACGGGAGACAGCCCGCCGGCCATCCGATCGACGAGGCGCATGGAGATATTCTTGGTTACCGCGGTCAGATCAAGGTCGCCGGCCCAAAGGCGGCGAACCGTCTCGATATCCAGGGCATTCCTCATATAGGCCTTGAGCGTCTTCGGGAGCCCCTTGAAGCGCCAACGGAACGCGACCGGATTGACGATCATGCACGCGTCCCAGCGCGGATCGGCAAGGGCGCTTCTGAAGGCGACGTAGGCACCGCCGCAGCGTCCGATCAGCAGCGTGCGTTCGCTTATGCCAAGACTGTCAACATAGTCGCGGGCCATGCCGGCATCGGCAATCTGGGCCTCGTCATAGAGAACCTGTTTGCGACGGGCTGCGACCGGCGGGCTGTCCCCGACGCCGGCGCTGTCAAAGCGCAAGGACGAAACGCCGACGCTCGCCAGCTCGCGTGCAAGCGCGACCGAGGAGCGGGCCCAACCTGCCGCATGATCATAGGCCGTCGTCAGAATAACGGCGGTCACGCCGATCGAATGACCGGTTGGCTCGCACAAAACCCCGTAGAGCCGGTCGTTTGGACCGAAGCGAACGCCCGTCTCGCGAATTGCGCCGGCACTGACCGATGCAATCGGCGAAGGCTTCTTGGCCGGTAGCGTACTCCGGCCCTGATATTGTGGCAGCGATTGCAGCCACCCGATCAGTTCATCGATGAGCGCGTCAGGGATTTCCTGGTTCAGCGGGTTGGATACAAGCGCATCATATCCGGCAAAGGGTGTCGCGCGCAGCTGGCAGCCTGCGGCTTGGAGACGGTCGCGAAACGTCGTGTCGGCTTCCAAGCCTGGGCGCTCGGCCATGAAGGCATGTGGCTTGATGGTAATTTCGAGGCCGTTGAGGTCGACTGCCTTGAGGTCTTCTGCCACAGCGCGCGGCATGCGCAATCCAGCAATCGACCCGGGCGCGCTATCGCGCAGCTCCTGCTTTATGCCGAGACCATCATCAATGAGCCGCGAAAACAACGAAAGTTCGCGCAGATAGGCACGCCCTTTGAGCACCGGCGCCAAAAGGGCAATCGCCGCAACTGATGGCTCAAAATGCGCCTGCATGAGGGCGAGACTGGCGCCGATGCCCTGGCCGATGAACACGAGGTTTCGGGCGCCCGAAAGCATCTTGAGTTCTTCGGCGGCCTTGCCGATCACCTCGGACCACACCGACAAGCCGCGTTCGGCCGACGTCTCGTCGAGCGAATTCACAGTTCCGGGATAATCAAAGCGCAGGCTCGCGACGCCGACTTCTGCGAACCGTTCCGCCAAGATACGGTAGAACCGGCGCGTGCACATCTCCTCGATCCCCCAGGGGTTGAGGAGAAGCACTGCGAGATCGCTCTTGGGGGCGTTATTATCGGCTGGCGTAAACAAGCCAGCATGCGACCCGAAGACCGTCGGCTGCGAGGCAGAACGCCCCTTTCCTTCGTCGGAGTTCATGCCAGTCTGATTCACCACGGCCTCCCTTGCCTAGCCTTCCGATTGCGTGCCCGCCGAAGGTATCTCCCGCTGATATACTTGAGGCGTTAAGAATTCGCGGAAGCTCAGTGGCGTTATCTTACCTTTTGGTCCGTGCTCGATTACAAGACCCCAGTGTCCCCGATCAGGCTGGCCGCAGTCGCCTCGTCAGCGCGATGCGCACGCCGGCGAGGTTCAGCGCAAATGCGGCTGCCGCATAAGCGACGACGCCCGTGACGATTGGCACAGTCAAGTCGAAGACAGCATTGCCGGTCGGATGCCTGACGACGATGAAGGTCGGTGCCGCCATCGTAGCGGTTGCAAGACTGACCTTGACGATCGGGCGCAGGTCGAGTGGCAAGCGATGGGCGCGGTAGGACAGGAAGTACCCGGCGATCACGCCACCTATCTCGGCGATCAGCAGCGCCCATGCCGCGCCGACAAGCTGAAAACGCGGGACGAGGACGAACATGCCGATGATGTTGATTGCCAGAATGATCATGCCTTGCACGCCCATAAGGCTCGGCTTCTTCGCCAGCTGAAAGCTGACATGGACGAACTGGTAGGAGATCGAGCGAAACAGCCAGGCAAAGACCAGGATCGGGATGAGGATGGCAGCCGCATCGCGAAACTCGGCCCCAAGGATCAGGCTTGCAAAACCAGGCGCCACCAGAGCCAGTCCAACGACCATCGGCATCAGCACGGTCAGCAGCACCTCTGACGTTTGCATCAGATGCCGGTTTGTGGCCTTGTGGCCATCCTGCGCCAGCAAACGGATTGCCAGCGGAATCGTTGCCGAGCCAATTGCGACACCGGGAAACAGGATGATCTGCCGGACGAGATCGGCAGCAGCACCATAGACGCCTGCGGCCGTCTCGCCGATATAGGTTACGATGATCATTCGGTCGAGAACCGTGTGCAGCACGAAGACGAAGGACGAAGCGGTCATCGGTAGGCCAAAGCGCAACATATCTTTAAGCAGCCCGGTATCGAACGGATGGCGCGGCTGGCGCCAGACATCTCGCGCATAGATCAAGAGGGTCACGAGATAGGAGCAGGCCACGCTGACGAGCAGGCCCTGCCCGCCCATGCCGAACACCGTAACCAGGCCGGCGGAGAAGATGAGCGTCAGCACAGCACGCAGGATGACCGACCACATGTAGGCGCCGGTCTGCTGGCGTGAGCGGAATACCTCCTGCACGAACTCGAACAGCCCGACCATGAAGGCAACGAATACAGCAGGCACGACATAGGTCGACGAGCCCTCGGCGATCAGCCAGGTTGCGAGAATGACGAGCGGGCTGAGCAGCATCAGTCCCGCATAGGCGCAAAGCGCGGTGGTGCGGACATCCTTCGATCCACCTTCGGAATCGAAACGCAGCACCGAGAATTTTATCCATCCGAACAGCAGGGTCGATATGACGCCGGCGACACCGGTGCCGACGACATAGATGCCGTATTCGTGCGGGCTCAGTATGCGGGTGAAGAGCACGACCGAGACGAACCCGAACAAAGCCGAGACGGCGTTGGCAATCATGTATGTCGAGATCTGGCGAAACATCATTCGGCAGCACGCGTGAATTCGTCGATCACCTTCATCAGCGCCTTTGGGCGGCACCCGGCATCGAGCGGCAGCGGACGGTTGGGCTTACCGTCGTCGCGCTTGAACCACGTCGGCACCCATGTATAGCGATCGGTGATGCCCCAGGTCAGAATTGCACTTGGCCGCGCCACGTCAGAGATCGCTTTGAGGAAATCACCCGCCCGTGCCGCGACGATCTGGTCCCGGTCATATTCCCGGGCGGGCAGCTTGTTGTCGATCACGTCGAGTTCGGTCACGAGAACCTCGAGCTGCATTTCCTTCACCGCCTCGACGAATTTCGACAGGCCTTCCTTGTCGATTTCCATGTCGCCCGGAAGATGTCCCTGAATGCCAACGGCATGGAGCGGCACGTCGCGATCCTTCAGATCGCGCAGCAGGTCGAGTAACGCCTGGCGCCGGTCGCGGCACTGCTGTGTCGGGTTCTCAATATTGTAGTCATTGATCACGAGCTGAGCGGAGGGGTCGACATCAGCAGCAGTGCGCAGGGCAAGCTCGATGTAGCGCTTGCCCAGCCGCTCCTGCCAGATCGAGTTACGGATCGTCGCCCCACTCTCGGGATGCTCGGCGATCGCCTCGTTGACCACGTCCCAGCTTGGAATCCGCCCCTGGTAGCGTCCGACGACGGTGGTGATGTGATGGACGAGCTCGCGTTCGGCTTGCGCCGGGCTCGCAATGGTCTGAGTCCAATCCGGCATGGCTCCGTACCAGGCGAGCGTGTGGCCGCGCATCTGCATGCCGTTCCGATCGGCAAAATCGATCAGCCGGTCAGGTTGATCGAACACGAACTGGTCCTCACTCGGACGCAGGTCGAACCATTTCAATCCACCCTCGCCGACCACGAGTTGGCAGTGGTCGACGATGGCTGCCTTGTAGTCGAATTCCGTATCGAGACGATCTGTACGCACTGCCGTGCCATAAGGGATCACGCCTCTTACAGGCGCTGCCTTGGCAGTCGGGTCACTCCAGACAAAAGGATCGAGCGCACCGGAGGATGCCAGTCCGGCACCCAATGCGCCGAAAACGAAGTCCCGCCTGCGCATAAACTGAAATCCCTAGTGTGTATTAATGAACCAGAATTCGACCGCGCACGCGGGCAAGGCTTTCAACGTCTGCTCTTTAGTGGAGACTTGCTTCGCGCGCACGCGACAATTGAAATCGCTCTTAATGGATACTTAAGGAAAATCAGGTCTCTTAACCATAGGTTCGCGCTTTGGCGCCGTGTCAATAAGATCTCGCCGCCATGTATGAAGCCGCTCCCCGACATCAGACTCCGGTCATCAGTACGCGTGGCTGGGCAACGAATCGGGAGCAGCTCGATGTTGCCGTTCCAGGGCGGCCGGTACTGAAGGTTGCCGAGCCCCCTGCCGCAGAAAGCCGCTCTTTCGTCTTTCAGGAGCTGCTTCAGTTTGACCTTGCACGCATCTTTAACTGGTTGCGCTCCGGTCTTGTGTGGATCATTGCGTTTGCCATCTTAGGTGCTGTGGCCGGCTATGCCGTCGTATTCGTCGTAAAGCCGCGCTTTACGGCCGGAATCGACCTTCTCGTCGATCCGTCAAACCTGCGGGTCGTCGCTGACGACATCTTCTCCGAAAGCATGCAGCGAGACACGCAACTGCTGGATGTCGAGAGCAAATTGCGGGTCCTGACGTCAGGTAACGTGTTAAGCCGCGTGATCGACGACCTGAAGCTCACCGTGGATCCCGAGTTCGTTTCACCGACATCGAAGGATCCGGCCAGCGACGCGCTGCGCGCGCTTGCAAAACGCGTCACCGCCCGCCGGGACGAGCGCTCGTTCATCGTCAACGTCGCCGTATGGACGCAAAGCCCGGCTAAATCCGTTACCATCACCAACGCCGTTGCAACCGCCTTCCAGGAGGAACTCGCCAAGGCGGAATCGGAAGGAGCCGGCCGGGCAGCAAGCTCGCTGTTTGCGCGCCTCGGCGATCTAAAGGTCGAGGTCGCCAAGGCAGAAGCTGCCGTCGAGGCGTTCAAGCGCGAACAGGGGTTGCAATCAAGTTCCGGGGAGCTCGTGAGCACCCTGATGTCAAACCAGACGAACACACAGCTGATCGACGCCAAGGCGCGCCTCATCCAGGCGCAGTCGCGTTATAATGAACTTGTATCCACCAACCCGAAGAACCGTCTCAACGCCTCTGCGCTGCAGTCGGAAACGATGACGATGCTGCGCACGCAGTATTCGACCCTTAGACAACGCGTGACGTCTCAATCGGCCGTGCTGGGACCGCGTCATCCGATGATCCTGGGACTCGGGCCCCAGCTCAGAGCGCTGGAAGGCCAGATCGACGCCGAGACGGCACGCATCGTGCAAGCCGCAAAGGCCGAACTCGACCAAGCCAGATCGGCGCTTGACGCGCTGAACTCGGAAGCCGACCAGATGAAATCCTCAGTCTTCCAGGATACCGCAGCGCAGATCCACCTGCGCGAACTGGAGCGCGAGGCGCGCGCCAAGGCGACGGTCTACGAAGCCTTCATGGCCAGGGCAGGAGAAGCCGCTGAGCGCCAGCAGATCGACACGACCAATGTGCGGATTGTTTCAGCGGCAGTCGTCCCGACAGCGCGCAGCTTCCCGCCACGCGGCTACGTGCTTTCCGGTGCTGGCGGCGTTGTCGGCCTTTGCCTCGGCCTTGCCGTCGCGGTCTTGTTGGGACTCTGGCGAGACTATCGCCGGCTGAGCGCAGCTTTCGGCAACACCTATGGCTGACATTGGCAGGACTGCCCGGGTCAGAAACGGCGGCGCCTTCGCAGCCTTTCTCTTCCTGGCTATCTTCAGCTACTTCTGGGTCGGATTGAACCCGTTTCCTGATCCGAACGCCGCCAGCCTTTCCACACCCTATGGCGGCAGCTCGAACGTCCTCAATCAGTTGATCGTGATCGCCATGTCGGGTGTGGTGCTGGCCACAATATTGCAGAACCCGGCGCGTCACCTGCTGCTGCGCCCCTATGGCCTCCTGATTTGTCTGCTCGCGTGGCTGCTCTTCACCGGTCTCTTTGCGGGCGATCCGAGCGCGGCCTTCCGGCGCATCGTTTTTGCGATCCTGGTCTGCCTTTGCGCAAATGCGACGCTGCTCATTCCAACAAATGGCGCGCAGTTCGCAAAACTCATGTGTATTGGCCTGACGTTTGCGATCGGCCTTTCCTATTTTGGCGTCATTGTCCTACCGCACCTTGCCGTCCATCAGGTGACAGATGCGCTGGAGCAGTCGCTTGCGGGTGACTGGCGCGGTCACTTCGGCCATAAGAACATTGCCGCCGCGGCAATGGTTTATGCCGTTTTCTTCGGCCTCTACATCGCAAAGGCTGGGCACGCCCGGCTCGGGTCCCTGATTGCGCTGTCAGCGGGCTTCTTCGTGCTTCATGCTGGCGGCAAGACCTCGACGGCGATGCTCCCGGCAATCCTTCTGCTCGCCTGGATTTTTGAACGCTGGACCAGGCTCGGCATGGTGATGCTGGCCGGCGGCCTCGTCAGTTTGAACCTGATCTTGCTTTCGGCGGCGGTATCGCCTTCCTTCAGCAGTTTGCTTGCATCGGCCGGCATCGATCCAACCTTCACCGACCGCGGCTCCATCTGGCGCCTTGCACTTTCGGCAATCGCGGAGCGACCGATCATCGGCTATGGTTTCCAGTCGTTCTGGCAGACCGATGCCCTGTTCAACAGCGGCCAGGCGATGACCACCTGGGCGGTAACTGCCGCCAATTCACACAACGGCTATGTCGAGCCGCTGATCAATGGCGGCATCCCAGCGCTGGCAATGACGGTCACCTGGCTGGTGATCCTGCCCATTGGCTACGCCCGCCGTGCACTTGCCGGCAGCAACGACATAACATTGACGCGCCTGTTCTTGCGGATCTGGCTGTTCTCGCTGTTTCTGGCCTGCCTCGAAAGTCCCTTCTTCGGCAACAGCGGACCGATCTGGTTCACGATGCTGCTTGCTGTTTTCGGTTTGAGATTGCAAGCCAATGCCGGTCTTGTCGTCAGCGCACCTGCAGCGCCGGTGCTGAAGGTGGATCTTTGCTCCGCGCCGCCGGCCAAGGCGGCGGTTTCGGGAAAAGCCCGTTAACCTCATCCTTAGCCCCCGATTGTAGAATGCCGGCCAGCCAACTACAGCTTCGCCGCCGACAGTGGACAAAGTCGCCCAATGCGGCAAGGCCAACAATCTTTGGCACCGATCGAGGTTTGGATGATGCAGGAAAATAAGGGGGCCGTTGAGGCAGTCGTTTGCATCCCGACGTTCCGTCGGCCGGCATGGCTTGCGCGCACCCTTTCATCGCTCGTCGATCAAGTGACCGATTTTTCTTTCGCCATCGTCGTTGTTGACAACGACGCGGCCAATCCGGCCGGCGCGCGCTATGCCCGCGATTGTCTCGCCAGGGCCAACCTGCCATTCTTGATCCTCACCGAAGAGCGGCAAGGCAATTGCCACGCCATCAACCGAGCATTCGGCGAGGCGATGACGGCCTTTCCCGAGGCCGAGTTTCTGCTGATGATCGATGACGATGAAATGGCGCTGCCTGGCTGGCTTGCAGCAATCGTCGGCACAGCCCGACGCGAGAGCGCCGACATCGTCGGCGGACCAGTCGTCCGCGAGTTCGAAGTGCCAGTATCCGACGCTGTCACCCAGCATCTTCTTTTCGGTTCGATAGAGGGTTCGACACGCGCAATCGATCAGATCCACGGCTCCGGCAACTGCCTGATACGGCGGCGCGTATTTGCCGGCCTTGCCTCGCCACTTTTCGATGTCCGCTTCAACTTTCTGGGCGGCGGCGACATGGAATTCTTCACCAGATGCCGCAAAGCCGGTTTCAAGAGCTGGTGGTGCGCCGAAGCCCAGATCCGCGAATTTGTACCGCAGGAGCGCGTTTCGGCCCGCTTTCTGATGAAGCGCTCGCTGCGCACCGGAAGCATCAACTATGTCATCGACCGGATCCACAGCACCTCGGCGATGCGTGTCGTTGCGAAGAACGCCTTAAGCCTTGGTGCAGGCTGCCTGCGATCGATAGCCCTGTTTCTGCGGACCGGGCGGTTGCTGCCGGCAAGTCACCCGCTGCTGGTATCGCTCGGTCGTACCTTGGCAAGCCTCGGGTTCCTGCCGACCCCTACCGGGCCAACAACTAAACTAGGCTGCGTCAGCCAAGGGCGACCTCGCGGATGACCTCGATTGGCGTGCACGTATGCGACTGAATCGCGATTGTCGTCTGATCTGGCCTCAATCCATCGACGAATGCCGCCAGTCCTGCCCTGTCGAGAGCAGGCCCCTGCCAGTAGGTCAGGCACGGGCTTTGCAAAACACGTTCGTGCCGCTCGGCGAGTTCGGCGTCATTGGCAACAAAGATACCATAGATCAGGTACTCGGAAAAATGCCTGATGCGGGCAAGAGCCTGCCACCACCCAAGGCCGCTTGCTGCTTCGATCCGCTTCACCATCGCCACCACCGTCCGCCGCTCCCAAAGGACCATCTGGCTGATGAAATCATCACCCGGCAGCGCCGGGGCGCTCAGGCCAAGCAGCCGATGCGCATTTTGCCACCAGCGGACATGGCTCGGCCGTGAGCGATTGACGTCCCCCGGCGCTGAATAGTGAGCAAGCTTCGGCGTCGACGCGGTCGCGCTCAGGTCCAGCGGACGGCAGAAGCAATTGTCGGAATCGATGCACATCACCCGCTCGCTCGGCTGCGCCAGCGTCATCGCGATCTTGCGCATCTGCTGCAGGTGCCAGCCATAGATCGGCAGGCGAAGCTGCGGCGCCCACCAGTAACGTCGCCCACGCCATTTCGGCAGTGACCAGAGTGGTGGAAGCAGGCTGGACGAGACAATGACGCGGCGTCTTTTTCCTTCGAAACCGGCGAAAACGTCGGCGTCTTCGTCGCCGATCACGAGGTAGTGCACGTCGTAGCCGGTGACGTATCGATCGATCGAGTCGCAGAGAAGGCGGCAACTGTCGAGGTCACCACGATAGCTCGGTGTGATGAGCGAGATTGAGGAGCCCATATGATCGTCGTTCCCGATCAACGACCTGCAGCGAGAGCCCGCAGTGAATGCCGGAGCATCGCATAGATCGCAACCGGATTGGTTGTCAGATAGCGCTTGGCCAGCCGACGCGGCTCGAGGATCATGCGATACAGCCACTCAAGGCCCATCCTCTGCATCCATTGGGGCGCGCGGCTCTTGCTTCCGGCCAGGAAGTCGAACAGGCCGCCGGAGGTCTTGATCAAACCGACATTGTGCAGTCTGTTGATGTTACGAACGACGAATTGCTGCTCCAGCGGCACGCCGAACCCGATCCAGAGAATATCCGGAGCGGCCGCATTGATTGCCTCGACGACCGCCTCTTCCTCGGCACGGTCGAAGTAGCCGTTGCGCCGCCCGGCGAAACCAAGCCCAGGGTAGGCGTTGGAGATATTCTCGACCGCTCGGGCATTCACCTCTTCGCTGGCACCGAGGAAATAGAAGCTGACACCGGCCTTCGCGGCGCGCTCGGCGACGGCATGCACGAGATCGGTGGTGGCAACACGCTCCGGCAAGGGTTCGGTGGAAGAAAGCCTGGAAAACAGCACCACCGACATGCCGTCGGCATGGATCTGGTCGGCCTGACGTGTCATCGAGCGAAAATTGGCATCGTGCTCGCACAGCGCGATGACATGACCGTTTGCGGAGGTGGAGTAGAAAGGACGCCCGCCGGCGCCCCTTCGCTCGAGCGCCAAGCGAATAAAGGCGTCCGCAGACTCCTCCATGCCGGCCCGCACGATCGGCAGGCTTCCAAGCCGGTTCGTGGGCCATTCATTCATCGAATAGCTGAGACGCGCTGACGCACTACTATGCCTTGCCATTCACGCACCTTCGAAACAGGCATCAGTTTAAGCCCGATCATTAGCTGTTTCGGCGGAAGGTCGCTGTAAAACCTCGCGCTATAGTTAATCCCGCTCCGCACGTGATGGTCGCAGGCGCCCTCCATGAAGACACGCCAGGCATCGAACCTAAAATTGTAAGCCGACCTTTACGAAAAGACGGTATCACCGCGATGTGGCGGCCCGCCCATTCAGAAGGTTCGATATGCTGAAACGTCGCTATCTCGCACTCGTCTCCGACGCCTCCCAGACCTGCGGTGTCGAGGAATTTGCACGGCAGACGGTGTTACGCCTTGCTGAGCGGGCTGATCAGCATGTGCTTGACGACGAAATACGCCGGCTCACGTCATCGCTTGCTGATGTGGACGCCGTCATCGTCAACTTTCCCGTTGTGGCCTGGAAGAAGAAGCTCACGCAGCCGATCGCGGCGGCACTTACGACCCGGCTGCATCGCAAACAGCTTGTCGTGGTACTGCACGAGTGGGACGCTCTGGACTGGAAGCGCCGCCTGGTGTTGGCTCCGGTGGTGATGCTCGCAACACAGATCTTGTTTTCAGCGCCTGAGGTGGCTGCCGAGTTTGCCAGAAGTCCACTGTCTGCCCTGTCAACCAGCCGGCGCGGGGTCATTCCCATCCCGCCGAATCTTGCTCTGCCGACTGTGCTGCATGACGGCTTGGTTGCCCGCACACTCGAGGAGCAGCGCAAGGCAGGGCGGCTCATCCTTGGGCAGTTCGGCTCGATCTATCCCAAGAAGCAATCGACGGCGGTTCTGGAGATTGCCGCGCGCCTGCTGGCACTCGGTCACGACGTCGGCGTCGTGTTCGTCGGATCGTTCATCCGCGGCACCGATAACGTGGAGCGCGATTTTTATGCGCTCGCAGACAAGCTTGGCATTTCGGGTCGGGTCACTGTAACCGGCTATGTTGCCAATGCAGAGGAACTCTTCGGCATCTTCAAGCACGTTGACGTGTTTTGCTATCTCTTCTCCGAGGGGCTGACAGCGCGTCGGGCAAGCGTGCTTGCGGCAAGCTTTTCGGGAAAGCCCCTCGTCGTCAACGCGCCGCGACAGCCTGACGCCGTCGCCCATCATGGGCTGTTTCGCAAGCTGATAGACGGCGGCGCGATACGTCTGGTCGACACACAAGCCGACGCAAATGCTATGGCCGCTGCCGCGTTGGAAGCGAGCCAAAGCCCTGTCGTATCGATTGACGCGAAAGCGGAAGTCGACGCCTTGTGGAATGCCGTCATCGACGCACTTGATGGCGAGAAGGTCATGCATTTGTGCGGTCCCGGCGCCGCGACGGACGCCGGGAATGGGAACAATGGCGCGCGATGATCGTTCTTTTCATCAGCGGCAGATGGGTTGCCGCCCGATGAAAGGACGTGATTAGAGATGGAAATGACGGAGGGCCGCCGGCTTGCGGAGGAATATCTGCGGCTCGGCGGGAAGAGACGCGTCAAGATCGACGATAACCAGCAGACGGTTCGCGCATGGGAGGCGGATCCGCCTGCCGCCGAGCAGTTCTGGCATGATCGCGTAGAGGGTTTGGAAGCACGCCGCCGGAAGGAAGTTGAGTTCTTCCTGCCGTCGATCAACTCCCCGTAACCGGGGAGAAGATGTGAAAGACGCCCTCATTTGCTGGCCCGGATGCTGGGCCCGGACAATCGAGCCTGGCCTGGGTTAAACGTGTTGCGCGATGTCAGCGATGGCCACAATCCAAGTAGATCCGCTTCCATCTGCGCGCTCAGCGCGCAAGCCATCCGCCATCCACCGGCAGCACCGTCCCGTGGACATAGTCCGAGGCCTTTGACGCCAGAAACACGGCGGCACCTCCAAGATCTGCCGGATCTCCCCAGCGCCGTGCGGGAATGCGGGCAAGGATGCCGGCGCTGCGCTCAAGATCCTCGCGAAGTGCCACGGTATTGTTCGTGACGACATAGCCAGGGGCGATGGCGTTGACGTTGATGCCTTTGCCCGCCCACTCACAAGCCAGCAGGCGCGTCAATCCGGCTAGCCCGCTTTTTGCCGCCGTATAGGATGGAATGCGAATTCCGCCTTGGAACGACAGCAACGAGGCAATGTTGATGATCTTGCCGTTCCCTCTTTCCAGCATGTGCCGGGCAGCAGCCTGCGACAGGAAGAAGACGGTCTTCAGATTGACGTCCATGACTGCATCCCAGTCGGCTTCCGTGAAATCGATAGCGTCGGCACGCCGGATGATCCCGGCATTGTTGACGAGAATATCGAGCCTGCCGAATGTCGCCACTGTTTCGTCGACAATGGCCTTGACCGGTTCGATCGAACCAAGGTCTGCCTTGATCGCGTGAAACCGTGCACCAAGGGTTTGGACAGTCGCCTGCGTCTCGTCCATGGACGAGCGACCGACAGCGACAATCGAGGCGCCGGCACCTGCCAGCGCCACGGCAATGGCCTGACCGATGCCGGTGTTCGCGCCGGTGACGACGGCGACCTGCTCGGAAAGATCGAACATGGTCATAGGCACCTCATTTGAGGAATTCGGCGCGATGTGGCGTGAACGTATCGATCAGCCGACCCTTGGCAAGAGCCCTGACCCCGTGGACCAGGTCGGAAGGAACGATGAAGCTTCCTCCCTGGTGAAGCGTTTCGGTCCTGCCGTCGATCGTCACCTCGAAGCTGCCTTCCGCAACATAGCTTGCCTGGATGTGCGGATGAGAATGCAGAGCGCCGACGGCGTCCTTTTCGAAGACGACCTCGACCATCATCATTTCAGGCAGATAGGCCATGATGCGACGAGTGACGCCCGGCTCCGGGTTCTTCCACTCGGCACCGTTGCCCGATACGAAAAGATCACTCGCTGTCATACAGCCTCCTCACTTCAGATCTTCGATGGCGACGAGATCGACGTCGGTATAGTCGACATTATCGCCGGCCATTGCCCAGATGAATGTATAGTTCGATGTACCAACACCGGAATGGATCGACCAACCCGGTGACAGAATGGCCTCCTCATTCGCCACGATGAGGTGGCGCGTCTCGTCGGGCTCTCCCATCAGATGCACGACGCGGGCCCTGTCCGGCAGATCGAAATAGAGATAGGCCTCCATCCGCCGGTCGTGAACATGGCAGGGCATGGTGTTCCAGACGGAGCCCGCCGCAAGCGTCGTCATACCGACGACGAGCTGACAGGTCTTTGCGCCTTCGGGGTGAATGAATTGAAAGATCGAACGCTCGTTGCTCGTCGCCTGCGCACCGACATCGAGACGCTTGGCATCGGCGATGCCAATATGCCTGGTCGGGTGGCGCATATGGGCTGGCGCGCTCAGCAGATAGTATTTCGCCGGCTGTTCCGCGCAGGCAGACTCGAACGTGACCGAGGTGCCGAGCCCGGCATACACCATGTCGCGCGTCCCGACCAAGAAGCGCTCGCCATCGACCACGACGGCGCCGGCACCGCCAATGTTGACCGCGATCAGCTCGCGGCGCGCCAGAAGCGCGTCTGTTCCTGCCGGTTTGATCGTTTCCAATGCGAGCGCTTGCGAAGTCGGCATGGCACCGCCGACAATCATGCGGTCGTAGTTGGTGTAGTGAAGCTGGATGCGCCCAGCCACAAATAGCGGCGGCAGCAAGAAATTCTCGCGAAGTTCGCCAGTTCCAAAGCCGGCTGCGGTCTTCGGATCAATCGCGAAACGATTGGTGTCGTCGGTGTGACTCATGATGCCTCCCAGAGCCTTCAGCTGAAGTCATCATACATATTGATCACACTTCGGCAACACATCGTTCTCCATTCATCGGCCAACACATCATCCACATTCACCGACTGCAAAAAAATATTCAACATTTCCAATTCGATAGATCAAGACCCCTGTTGTCATCATATTTGTATGATGATTTCGAGAATTGTTGCCTTTTTGCGCCGTTGGCGATATGGTTAAGCACCCTTCACGGAGACGACGATACTCTTGAACTCCATCCCTCCTCAGGTCGATCTCACTGCATCCCGACGGCAGAAGCTCTCCGAACGGATTGCCGCTTCCCTTCGCCAGGACTTCCTTTCAGGCCAGGTCTCCCTTGGCCAGAAGTTGCCGACAGAGACCCAGCTCGCCGGGACCTTCGATGTCAGCAGGACCGTCATTCGCGAGGCAGTCGCAGCCCTGGTGGCCGATGGATTGCTGGAAACCAGGCAGGGGGCAGGTATTTTCGTGATCGGCCATCAGACGTCCGGTCCGATCAAAATTCAGGACAGATCAAGCAACATATCGCACGCATTGAACGTGCTCGAAGTTCGCATCGCGCTTGAAACTGAAAGTGCAGCACTGGCCGCAACCCGCAGAAATGCGTCACAGGAAGCGCAAATCCAGGAGCGCTTTTTCGAATTCGATCGCCTCCTGCAGCTTGGCGAACCGACCGGCCAGGCTGACTTTGCTTTCCACCGATCCGTTGCCGAGGCGACCAACAACCCTTTCTATGTCGAGGTTCTCGATGCACTCGGCGCGCGCACCATCCCGTGCGACGTAACGTCACCCTATGCAGCGGAAGACGTGCTCTCTTTCAGCTATCAGGCCGGACTACAGCGAGAACATCTTGCAATCCTCAATGCAATTTCTGCAGGCGACGCTGCTGGCGCGCGCGATGCCATGCGCGCTCATCTGTCGGCAAGCCAGGAACGATATCGCGAACGCCTGCGGGATCGGCGAACGCGATACCAAAGCGATATCGAAGCGACCTAACGGATAAAGACGCTCGAATGGCTCGGATTGACTGATGTCATCGTCCTCCTGGCCGGGCTCCGTTCCATTAAATGTGCCAATCGCTGCTCGCGCTGGCTGTGGTGGCGGCGTCCACCGGAGCGTCGCCAAGGGCATATGCCCTGATATAGTCGATATGCATTTCCGAACCATTCGCCAAGCCGTTCAACGGCGTTCCGGCGGAGCCGCCGACGGCAAGGTTGACCAGCATATACATGGGGTCGTGCATGTCCGCGGGCGTATCAGTTTGTGCCACTGCGACGTCATCGAAGTACCATGTGACATGATCTTCGTCCCACAGGACGCCATAATTGTGGAATCCGTCGGTGCTCGGCACCTTGACGGGAAAGGACGTCATCGTATGCGCTCCGTTATGGTCGCTGTGTACCGTGACATTGACCGTGTTGGGGTCCTGCCCGCGCATCTCAACAACATCGAGTTCAGGCGGCCAGGACCCGTCCTCCGGAAGCAGCCAGAACGCCGGCCAGACGCCCTGCTCTGAAGGCATATCGGCGCGGATTTCGAAATAGCCATAGGTCTGGGCAAAGGAGGAATGGGTGTTCAGAAGTCCTGATGTGTAGTCGTAGCCGTCGATCTGCGCCTGGATTGCCTGCGAGGCAGGTTCGGCCGAGATCGTCAGCACGCCATTGTTCACCGAGAACGGATTTGCCGCTGCCGTCGGCGCGTAGGACGGATTGATGTACCACTGCAGCTCGCCGTTTCCGGTCAATGAGCTACCGCGTTCCGGAGCCCACCAGAACTTCGCATCCCATGTGCCCTGATCTCCGCTTCGCAGAGACAGGCTGTTGAACTCGTCATCGAAGGTCAACGCCAGATGTGAGCGGTCGAGCGTCAACTGGAATTGGCTGGCCTGCAGATCGGAGGCATCGGTATTGGCAAAAACGAGGCTCTCGCCACCGCCGAGATCGAGCCGCAGATTGGCGCCCTCCTGCGTGGTATGAGCTAGAACCTGTTGGAAGGACGAAAGCCCATAGCTGTTCAGCCGCACGGTATCGTCGCTGCTGAAATCAACGATCAGATCGCTGCCGTTGCCCCGGGAGAAGATGAATGTATCGGCCCCACCTCCGCCGATCAGCACGTCGTTGCCCGCGGCGCCATCGAGCGTCTGGCTGCCCGAGGCTCCGGAGATGATGTTGTCCTGCGCATTGCCGAAAGCATAGCGCCCGTTGCCGGTGACGGTCAGGTTCTCGAAATTCTCAGGCAGCGTGTAGCTCATCCAGGTGTTGATCGTGTCGATCCCTGCTCCAGGCGCCTCCGCCGCGCGATTTATGCTGGAATAGAGATAATAGATGTCATCGCCAGTGCCGCCGTGCATGGTCACATTGACGGAACTGTCACCCCATATTGAATCGTTGCCGGAGGTTCCGTTCAGCACTGGGCCGGAACCGGTCGCGGAAAACCATGCAGTCGAGGCGACACTGTAGTACAGCGGTTGGCCGACGGCGTTTTGTATCGACTTTGCCATTATCAACTCCTTCGGGTTTTGATAGGTCTCAAGGGTCTTGCTCCTCCCATGGCTGCAACTATTCCTCCCGAAATGCACGGGCCAGCTGGTCCGTGAACGGCTTTGCGAGATAACCGAGTGCTGTGCGCTCGCCGGTCTCGATAAAGGCTTCGACGGGCATTCCAGCAACCGGTGCCAACGCGCCAAGCCTCTGCCATTCGGTTTCAGGCACTGCGACCCGAAGCGTGTAATAGGATTGACCGGAATGTGTGTCCGTCGTCAGGTCAGCGGAGATGGACGCAACGCGTCCCCTCAGTTCCGGCGTCGTCCTGTAACTGAACGCGGAGAACCGCAGGCTGACATCCTTGCCAACAGCGACCTGGTCGACATCCTGAGGCGACAGCTTCAGTTCGGGCGTGAGCACATCGTGATCAGGCACGATCTGCATGATGGCCTCGCCGGGCGAAATCACGGCCCCCGCTGCATGGACGGCGAGCTGGTGAACGATACCGTCTTGCGGCGCTCTGAGGTCGACGTGTCGCAGCTCATCTTCTATCGCAATGCGGCGCTCGGCATATTCGCCGCTATCGCCCTCGGCCTGTCTGAGCTGCTCGGATACCTCACTTTTATGATCGTCCCCCACCTGGATAATCTGCAGCTCTGTTTCGGCGATCTTGCCCTTGCTTTCGGCTGTCGAGGCAACGAGGCTGCCGAGCTCTCCCGTCAAATCGGCCGCATCACGCTGCAAGGCGTAGACCCGTGTTGCCGGAATGGCTCCCTGTCGAAGCAGCGGCTCAAGGCTTGCGAGTTCCTTGTCGATGATGCCGATCGCTCGGCGTTTGCCGTCCTGCTGGGCCGCCAGACCTTCGGCCTGCTGTTCGAGCTGGCGTACGCGCTCGCGCAGTTGCGCCGTGCGTCCGCGAAGCGATGCGCGGCGGTCATCGAACAATCGCTGCTCGGCGCTCACGAGGGCGGCAGCCTGAGCGGCATCGTTGCCGCTGACGACCGCCGGAAAAGCGATGGTATCATGGCCGTCGCGCTCTGCTGCAAGCCTGGCGGATCGCGCCGCAAGCTCTCTTAGCCGTCGCGATATGATCGCAAGGTTCGCCTTCGTCTGCGTGTCATCGAGATGGACGAGGATCTGGCCAGCCGTGACGCGATCACCGTTGCGGACGAAGACCTGCCCCACGGTACCGCCCTTCTGGTGCTGCACCGGCTTGACATAGCTGTCGACGACAAGTGTTCCCTGCGCGATGACTGCGCCGTTTATGCGGATCGCCGAGGCAAGCCCGCCAAGCACGCCGACAAGGAGGATGCCGGTTGCCAGAGCGAGCAAGGTGAGGCGGCGGATTGCCCGTTCTGTCGATGTCACGGCTGCTCTGATCATGACGACATCTCCCCGCCGGCACGCAGCAGTCGGACGAAGGAGCCGGTGGCAGCGGCTGGCTTTGGCCCGGTCCTTAAAACATCGCCCTTGGCACCGAACGCCTTGGCGCGGCCACCTTCGAGTACCAGCACCTTGTCGACGCCAGACAGCACACTTGACCGGTGGGCAATGACGAGCACCACCCCCTGGCGCGATCGAACACCATCGATCGCCTGCGCCAGCGCCAATTCGCCCTCGACGTCGAGATTGGAATTCGGCTCATCCAGCACGACGAGGAACGGATCGGCGTAGAGTGCCCTTGCCAACCCGATGCGCTGCCGCTGGCCTGCGGACAGGGCCCTGCCCTGCTCGCCGATCCGTGTATCGAACCCTTCAGCGAAGCCGACGATCATGTCGTAGACACCCGCGGCTTTAGCGGCAGCGATGATCAGCGCCGAAGAGGCCTCGGGGTCGAAGCGGGCGATGTTTTCGGCAATCGTCCCGTCGAACAACGAGACGTCCTGCGGCAGGTAACCGATATGGCGGCCGCGCGCCTCCGGCGCCCATTGGGACAGCGACGCACCGTCCAGCCTGATATCTCCGCCAAAGGCTGGCCATAGCCCCACGATAGCGCGCGCCAGCGAAGACTTGCCCGAGGCGCTTGGGCCGACGACACCAACTGCCTCGCCCGCTCTCATCTCGAAAGACAGTCCGCGAATGATCGGCATTTTCGAGCCTGGCGCCCCGAGATGCAGGTTTTCCACCGTCAGTGATTGTCGCGGCGCCGGCAGCGCGACGTCGTGGCGCGTGTCTTCCGTGAGCCGGACGTCCCGGTCGAGCCGCGACCAGGCCTGTCGCGCTGCTGCAAATCCTCGCCAGTGTGCGATGGCAAGCTCGATCGGTGCGAGAGCGCGGCTGACGAGAATGGAGCTGGCAATCATGATGCCGCCGGTGGCTTCCTGGCGAATGACCAATATCGCACCAACCGCCAGCACCGCGGACTGCAGCAGCATGCGCGCGGACCGCGATAGCGTCGACAGCGAGTTGACGAGAGTGGCCGTGCGCAAGTGACTGTCGAGGTGGCGCTGGTTGATCTCAGCCCATCGCGCCGAAAGCATTGCCGCAAAGCCCATTGCGACGACGACTTCCGAATTGCGCCTCGCTGTTTCGGCAAATGCCATCCGTTCTTGAAGGATCGCGACCGTCTGTCTTGTCGGTTCGCGCGACCTGAGCTCGGCAAGCAACGCCAGCCCCGTCAATATCAGGGCGCCAGCTGTGGCCGTTAAGCCAATCCAGCTGTGAAAAAGGAAACACAGCGCAAGATAGAACGGCATCCAGGGCAGATCGAACAATGCCGACGGACCCGGGCCGGACAGGAAGCCACGCACTGTGTCAATATCACGGATTGTCTGCAGCCCATCTCCCGGCGAGGGCTTGCGCGATGCCGACAAGGCGACGGAAAGAAAAGCACGCCCTGAGAAACGCTCGTCAACAGCCCGTCCGACCCGACCGAGCAGCAGCGACCGCGTTAGATCAAGCAGCCACTGGAAGGCGAAGAGAGCAACAACGATGACGGCCAAACCGAAAAGCGTCGGCAGGCTGCGGCTCGGAATGACACGGTCATAGACCTGAAGCATGAAGAACGAACCAGTGAGCGCAAGCACGTTGACGAGGCAACTGGTCACGCCAAGACCCAGAGCGGCGACGCGCAATGACGAAAAAAGGCCAAGCAGAGGTCGCGGCTGTGGAAGGGATTTGACTTCAGACAACTGGGCTCCTTGTGGTCTTAGCGCAGGCGCACCGTTGCCGAAGCGCCGGTGGCCCGAGACATCGAGATAGTTTGCCTAGACTGAGCCAAAAGGGATTGGATGACGACTGCAAAGGGTGGCATCTGTTCCATTGAGCACTAACACACCAAACCAAGCGTTAAGCGCGAAGTCGTAGTCCAGTTACGTCGTCAAACGACTGTCTTCATTCGAGCGCGACAGCGCGATTGCCGGCCAATCTACTAATACGGATGAGCGCATTTCAGGAATTATAAAAAATGCTGGTTGCATTTGCGCTTGGATTTGCGTTTCAGTCTGCGACCTCAAAGGCAGCGCAAGTCTCGTCGAGCGCGGTCCCGTTCATTTGATCTGCGCCGTGCAGCTGATCGGCAAGGAAGAGGCGCTAGCACCGAATGATTGGACAAGTTCCCAGCATTGGATCAAGTATCGCGCTGTATCCCGAAATCTTTGACCAGCAAACGCGCCGCAGGCGTATGGCTAAGAACTTTGCTCAACGCCCGGAGCCGACAATTGGCATCGCTTTGTGAGGTTAGCGAACATCACGCCCTCCAAATGACCGAAACGCGGAAAAGCACTTGAGTATGGCTCCACCGTCAGAACCACGGGTGCCACAATGCCGCCATAGATTTCGAGGCTATCTTTCTTGCAAAACAAGCGGATAGCGGAAATGAAATTCCTGGCTCTATTTGCTACAGCGCTTTTGCTTATCGTCTTTCAGGCGCAGGCTCAGATTTACGGACCGTATGACGACTACGGCGACTACGACTATTATGACCCGTATGGACCATATGGACCGCCGCCGATTTACGACGAGCCAATGCCAGAACGCCAACCACGGATGAGGAGTGGAAGGGGGACAATTGTCATCGCCACGCGGGAGCACACGCTCGTTTATACGACGCCCTGGGGTCAGCAGCTGGCCTATCCGATTGCTGTCGGGCGCGCCGGGAAACGATGGTACGGCACCACACACGTCACGTCGAAGCGCAAGCATCCTGAGTGGCGACCAACGGCTGGCATGCGCCATAAGAATCCCAAGCTGCCGGCCGTCGTGAAGCCGGGCCCGTCCAACCCACTTGGTACGCGGGCCATTTATCTTGCCGACGGCCTATTGCGCATCCATGGCACCAATGATCCCTCTTCTATTGGCACCAATGCATCGAGCGGTTGCTTTCGCATGTACCGAGAGGATGTCGAGGAACTCTACGACATGGTCGGACCGGGAACGCGTGTGATCATCCGGCGGTGACTCGAGGGCAAGGACACCCCTGATCCCTCAAGGTCCAGGACAGCCGCTTTTGGAGCTCGATTGGCAAAGCAAAACCCAGCAAAGCGATCCCGCCGTTGCACGCAACGCGCCAACCTCAATCCGGCGTTTTGTCATCAAAGCTTCATCGTTCTCCACCCTCGCTCCTCGAAGGTTTTCAGGCCTGATCGTCCATCAGAAGCCGTTCCAAACCGACCGGGTCATCCGTCGTGATCTGGTCAGCTTTCAGCTCCAATAGGCGTTTGACACCCGGTAAGGCAGACGGCACGGCCGAGTTGATGGTATAGGCGTCGACGACCCGTCCGGCCTCGTGAAACGCGCCAATCAGGTCATAGCCTGCCTGATCGGCACAGAGCACCAAACGGCGATCGAGATAGATCATCTGCGCGCGTGGCACTGCGCGCAACGTACCGGCAACAAAGCCCGCGAAATCGCGGGTTTCCATCAGCCGCTCCATGGCGCCATCGTGGCACGGGTCGTAGCCGATTGCCATCTCGGGCACAGCCTGCGAGAGCCGCTCGACGGCAGCCGAGTCGCCGCCTGAAAGAATAACCGAACCCACAACAGGGGAAATGGCAGCCGCGAATGCGGCGATGTCTTCGTCGGAAATGGCATCTGCGTTTTCTTTCAGGTCAAGCTGCAGGCCAGCTCTGGGATGTCGGCTGATTTGACCGAGCAGTTGCGCAAGATCCTCAAGCATCATCACCTTGTGCCCACTCGGCGCCCCGAAAGGGTCGCGAAGATAAAGACCTCGCAAATAGGCCTCGGATGCCTCGCGAACCGGACCGGAACCGGTTGTCGCGGCATCAAGCATCTCATCATGCAGTACAGCGAAGCCGTCACCGGCAAAGCGCACGAGATCGATCTCCACGCTGGCGCCGAGTTCCATGCCATCGACGATACGTTCGCCCGTGAAGGAAATGTCGCCGGCAAAGCGGTGTCCTCGGTGCCACTTCAGCCAGGTGCGATGCCCGGCGCTTTCAATCGCAATTCCGCGGTCCTCAAGCATGCCCAAACACCCGATTGTTCTGTCGTGCCGCTATCGCACCGGACTCGTGAATGAGCCGGTTGTCCCAGAACGCCCTGAAGGCAGAGGCTACCGGCTCCACTGACGCGCCCTTCGCCAAGGCGCTGTTGCTTGATGTCATTGCTTTCACCCTCGTTGCGTCGGCAAGATCAACCTCGACGATCGTATGGGTACCAAAATCGATGCTGCGATGAACGATGCCGCCACCCATCCCCTTCGCCGCGACAAGCGACAGCGCTTCCGGTCGAACGGCAAGCACCACGTCCCCGTCTGCGACCGGAACGGAAAGCGCAAAGGCTGCATGCCGGCTGACACCACCCCTCACAGTCGTTCGAATGAAGTTCATCGAGCCGATGAAGCCGGCGACGAATTCGATCTCTGGCTCGCCGTAGATGCGATCGCGCGGCGCGATCTGTTCGGTGCAGCCATCGCGCATCACGACGATCCGGTCGTCGAGCGCCAGCGCTTCATCGACGTAGCACTCTGACGGATGGCGTTTAGAAATTGTCATTCAGCGCACTGTCTTGCCTTGCCCGTTTTGGCGATCGTGCGCTCTCAAGGGACTTTCCTTCTTGGTCGGTTTCGGGATCGCCCACGTGAAAGAGCTGATCTACCAAGCCGAATACCCAAAGCATGGCGGCATAGACGGCGATGCTCGTGGATGCCTTCCCTTTTTCAGCAGCAGACACCACATGTCTGTCGGCGCCAATTTTGTCGGCCACCTCCTGCAACGTCATATTCCTCCGAATACGCGCGGTTCTTAGATTTGCGCCGAGCGTCGTCAACGATTGCTCAACGGCATAAGGCGGAGCCATGGTCACCGTGCTTCTACGGGTCATGGTGCATTAATCCTCCCTTATCCGACCTAATGGTAATTAAAAGCACCATAGCACTTCCTCAAACACTGTCATGGTAGTTTAAAGCGCCTCTATCTCGTTTAATGGTGACGTTATCTACCATCGCGCTTCTGAAAATCTTTGACCATATCAGGTGCCAACTCCGCAGCCGAAAATGAACGCCCTCTGGGAAGATCGTTGATTTGCACGGAGAACGTCCTTGACTAGATGCTCTCTCCTTTGAGTGACGTTGCAGCAAACATCACTTTGGCACACTGCGATGCCGTCGGGAGGTGGCGTCCACTCCATTGGTTCTCAATGCAAATCAACAGTCAGCAGGCCTAGACGTGCGATTCCGAGATTTCGTCTGGCTCGGCCTCGGCCAACATGCCGCGATAGATTCCGGGAATGGATCCCTCGATTGGCACGGCACCGACGCTCCGGCGGTAGAAATCCATGGGTCCAGCACCCCCGATGACGCCATAAGCGTAGCCCTGCGCATACATGTCGAGGAGCGTCGTCAGGAGTAACGCATGGCCCGCACCTTGGCCGCGGGCTGCGCTATCGACGCCAGTTGGCCCGAAGAAGCCCTTTGCCGTCGCCTCGTGGCAGGCAAAACCGATCAGCGTGCCATTCTGGATGGCGACGAAGCATGTCGGCGGCTGCCGCATGACGGCAGCCGTGGCCTCGGACGACCATCCGACACCGAAGCGCGGGGTAATCCAGTCGGTCAAGGCCTTCAGCTCCGGCGGCAGAACGCGACGGATGGTGATGCCTTGGCGTTCCATTCTCGCATCAAGGGCGGCGTCCGGCTTGAGATCGTAGAGCTTGACGAGCATATCCATGATTTCGTTCCTTTCGATCTTCAGCCCTTGACGGCACCGGCGGTCAGCCCGGCGACGATGCGCCGCTGGAAAACGAGCACGACTGCGATCAGCGGCAGTGTCACGGTGACGGACGCTGCCATGATCTGTCCAAAAGGATATTCATAACGGTTGGTGCCCGCGATTAAGCCGATCGCCACCGGCACCGTGCGGTTTTCGTCCGTCAAGGTAAACGTGAGGGCAAAGAGGAATTCATTCCAGGCGAGGATAAAGGCGAGGATGCCGGTACTTGCGAGCGACGGTCCCATCAGTGGAAGCAATATCTTCAGAAGAATGCGCAGATGCGAGCAGCCGTCGACTATCGCTGCCTCCTCCAGTTCGCGTGGAAACTCGCGGATAAAGGTGGTGAGGATCCAGGTCGTAAACGGCACGGTCGACAGCAAATATGTCAGCACGAGCGCGCTTGGCCGGTTGAAGAGCCCGAGCCAGTTGATGAGCTCGAACATCCCCGAAAGCACGACCACCTGGGGAAAGATCGAGATCATCAAGATGACCATCAGCACCGCCCGGCGCTGCGGGAAGTCGATCCGCCCGAGCGCGTAGGCCGCGCTGACGCCAATCACCAGAGACAGGAAGGTCGTCGCAACCGCCACATAGGCGGAATTCAGCAGCGAACTCATAAAGACCGGATTGTCGATCAACTGCCGATAATAGGTGAAATCGAGTGCCGGCAGGAGAACGGACCGGTAAAGCGCTGCCCCCTGCTTCGTCGATGAAACGAAGGCCCAGTAATAGGGAAACAGCGTGTAGATGAGGACAAGGAACAGCGCGAATATCTGCAAACCGCGCAGTACGCGGCGCCGCAGCCTGTAATAGGCGCTGGATTTGCGGACCGGGAGGGGAAGCGCCAGATCGGTCATTGTCAATGCCCCGCCGCCTTATCGAGCCGCAATGCACCGATGATGATGATCGCCACCAGAGCCACCAGCAGGAAGACCCAAGTCGAGGCAGACGAGCCGACTCCGAGTTCCTGGAAGCTGATCAGCCGGTCGCGGGCATAGATGGATACTGTCATGACCTTTTCGTTGCTGCCGGCAAGCACATAGGAAAGGTCGAACATGCGTAACGCATCGAGTGTGCGAAACAGGACCGCAACACCGATCGCAGGCCTCAGCATCGGAAGGGTGATGGACCAGAATCGCTTCCAGGCTGGAATGCCATCAACTTCGGCGGCCTCGAAGATCTCCTGGGAAATCATCTGCAGACCCGCGAGGATCAGCAGCACCATGAACGGGGTCGTCATCCAAACGTCGATAAAGATCACCACCCCCATAATAAGCGAACTGCTCGCCGTCCAGGCCACACCATGATCTATGAAGCCAAGTGCCACCAGGATCTTGTTGATGACGCCGAACTGGTCATTCAGCATCCATTCCCAGATTCTGGTAGCAACGACCACAGGGATGGCCCAGGGCACCAGGATCGCGGCGCGGGCAAGTCCACGGCCGGGGATGGCCTCGTTGATCAGGAGCGCGATCGCAAGGCCCAGCACCGTCTCGATCGCAACCGAAACAACGGTGAAGATCAGTGTATTCCTGACGGCGAGCCACCAGCTGTGGTCGTTGAAGACCTCGATGAAATTGTCGAGGCCGACCATTGAATAGACGCTGGGATCGTCGAGATAAGCGTCGGTAAAGGCAAAGAAGAATGTCCGTCCAAGCGGCCAAACGGCAACCACCAGCATGGCGATGATGACTGGCAAAAGGAAGAGCCAGGCGGCACGGTGATCGCGGCGGGCGAGGCGCGCGCTCATCGTATCGCTCTCCTAAACCCTGGCGGTTCCGCCATCTGGCCAAGTCGCCTACCGTCGGCGGCAAAGAGAAATACCGCCTGATCATCGAAGGAAAGCGCGACCGGCTGGCCGATTGTCTCCGCAGCCGGAGCTGCCGCGAGGCGGATGACCCAGAGCGCCTCACCGGCGATCCGGCAATAGGCGAAGTGTTCGTGACCGAGGTCCTCGACGCGTTCGAGCACGCAGTCGAGACGGCCCTTTCCGGTTGGCACGATGCGCACGGCCTCCGGCCGGACGCCGATCTCGGCAATCGGTTCTCCATCGCCAGCCTTCGGCGACAGCGACAGGCCGCCTTGACCGATGACGCTTGCGCTATTGTCGCCTGTCTGCGTCGCGATCGGGAGAAAGTTCATGCGAGGGCTGCCGATAAAGCCGGCGACGAAACGATTGTCGGGCCGATGATAGAGCTCCGAGGGCGTGCCGATCTGCTCGATCCGGCCATGATTGAGGACGACGATCCGGTCGGCAAGCGTCATCGCCTCGGCTTGGTCGTGCGTGACATAGATCATCGTCGTCTGGAGATCGCCATGCAGCTTGGCGATCTCCATCCGCATTTCCATTCTGAGGTCCGCATCCAGATTGGAAAGCGGCTCGTCGAAGAGAAAGATATCGGGCTGCCGGACCAGCGCCCGGCCGATGGCGACGCGTTGGCGCTGGCCTCCCGACAACTCCCGCGGTCGCCGATCAAGAAGATGGTCGACCTTCAGCATGCGGGCGACCGATTGCACCTTCTGCGCAATTGCGTCGCGGCGGATGCCCATCGTTTCCAGCGCAAAGCCGATATTCCGGGCGACGCTCATATGTGGGTAGAGCGCATAGGATTGAAAGACAAAGGCAACGCCACGCTTCGAGGCTGGGACGTCGGTTACGTCGTCGCCGCCAATCCTGACCGTTCCAGAGGATGCGGAGATCAGCCCCGCCACGATGCGAAGGAGCGTTGACTTCCCGCATCCGGATGGGCCGACGAAGACGATGAACTCGCCATCGTCGATCTTCAGATCCACATTATGAATGACACTCTGTGTTCCGAAACTCTTCGAAACAGACTCCATCGAAACCGATGCCATTTTTCACCTTGGCTTGCGCATAGGGGCACGGCCGGCGCAGCGCCGGCAGCGAAAAACGAGGGAGCTTTGAGGTCGCAGCCCCCTCGCCTTGCCATCAGCGGCTCTCTTTGAGCTTTTCCAGGCGCTTTGACAGCGACGCAAAGCCCTCCTTCGGGTCGCCGCTGCCCGATAGCATGTCGTGGGTGGAGCGATAGAAGGCTTGTGAGACGCGGTTGTAACTGGTTCCGGTGTAGCCTGACGGACGTACGGCGCTATCGGCAAAAGCCTGCTGGTTGTCCTTCAGGAAGGGGATCTTTTCCAATACGTCCGGGTCACTGTAGAGCGACTGGATGGAGGGGTTGAGGGTAGCCTCGACGGCGCGCATCTTCTGCATGTCCGTACCGGTGATGAAGTTCACGAAGTCGGCTGCGACTTGCGGCTTGGCGCTGTATTTCGAGACGCCGTAATACATCGGCCCGAGGCAGCCGCTGGACTTCTGCCCCTCCTTGCCGACCGGAAGCGGCATGACACCGACCTTGTCGATGACCGAGCTGCCTTCCTTGTGGGAGGTGCCCCAGACATAGGGCCAGTTGCGGTGAAATACGGCATCGCCGGATTCGAAGACGGCGCGTGATGCCTCTTCGTCATAGTTCAACACGCCTTCCGGGCTGATCGAACCGATCCATCCCTTCGCCTTTTCGATGGCTTCGGCGGCCTGCGGGTTGTCGATCGTCACCTTGCCGTCATCGGCGATAATGGTCCCACCGCCATTCGATGCGATCAGCTCGATTGCATCGCAGGTCAGGCCTTCATAGCTCTTCGCCTGCCAGGCATAGCCCCACATCTTGTCATTGCCGGCAGCCCGCTCCTTTTCCTGAACTTCCTTTGCCGTGGCGGCAAGCTCGTCCCAGGTCTTCGGCGGCTGCTTGCCGTATTTCTCCAGAAGGTCCTTGCGATAGAACATCAGGCCGACGTCCATATAAGCGGGCATGGCGACGAGATTGCCGTCGAGCTTTGCGGCATTCAACGTCGAGGCGAAATGCTTGTCCTGGTCGGCCTGCGGGACCATCGATTTCAGATCCAGGAGGTTCGCCTTGAACATCCCGAGCCAGATTACGTCGAGGAACAGAACGTCGATGTCCTTCGACTTTGCCGCCAGCAGTTGCTGATAGATCGGGATCGCATCGTCCAGCAGAGCCGGCATCTTGTTGATCTTCGCTTCATTGCCGGTCTTCGCCTTCCAGGCGTCGGCGACCTTGGTGCAAAGTTCGAATTCAGTGGGTGCGCAGAAGACGGAGATGGTTTCCGCATGTGCCGCACCAGCCCACAGGCCGGCATAGACTGCAGCCGCAGCGAGGCATTTCTTCAACATGAGCTGTTCCTTGTCTTTATCACACTTGCATTGTGGGGAACTCTGTGGCTCCTGAACCCAATAGGACTGGTTATGACCAGTCATGTCAACTGGACTCTGCTTCGATTGCAAGCAAAGATGCAAAGTCGGATAAATCAGTGTCGAGGCGGAGAGCGTAGCGTGACGACGCGTCAGCGGGAAAGAGCGACGGAAAGGCATGCGGCAATTGATCGGGCCGACCCTCGCCCGCTCCACCAGCAGGTCTATGAAGATCTGCTGGCATCGATCCGCGATGGGAAAGTGCCGTTACGCGGCAAGCTGCCGTCAGAGCGCGAACTCGTTTCGCTTTACGATGTCAGTCGCATCACCGTGCGGCATGCCGTTCGCGAGCTGATACGCCAGGGCATTGTTCGCAGCCAGCCGGGCAAGGGCTTGTATGTGGCGGAAAATGGCAAAGGATTTGAACTCGAGGTTCTGCGAAGCTTTACGAGTACGGCGCTAGCAAGTGGCCGTGTGCCAGGACATCGCCTTCTCAGGCTGGAAGTGGTGAAAGCATCCCTCGAGATCAGTCGGCCGCTGTTTCTTGCGCCAGCATCAAATGTGATCGTGCTGTCTCGTCTGCGCTTGTTGGACGGCGTGCCGGTCGTCCTGCAGACCGACTGGGTACCGGCTTCCCGCGCGCCGGGCTTGACAGACCTGGACTGGTCGGTCGCAAACCGTTCGCTTTATGCCGAATTGCGAGAAATCTACGGGATCCAGCCTCGGCGTGGACAAACGACGTTGAGCGCGCGTTTGGCGAGTGAAAGTGAAGCTGAGATGCTGGAGCTTCCTCGGCCGGCCGCCGTACTCACTGTCGACCAGATCGCCTTCGACGAGCGCGACCGGCCAATCAACATGACGGCACTTGTCCATCATCCCGACCGTTACCCACTGACGCTGCTGCAGTCGGCGACGGGCGACTTCCGCGAATATTAACAGGGGCTATCGATGCGTGTCCGGCGCTGACTATGACGCGGCCGCAGCAAGGAACGACGCAGAAAACCGGGGCCAGTGGCTGCAAAGTCAAGCGAGCCTCTCGATTTCCAAAGCAAGCTGCCGCGAGATGGCAGGTTATGTCAGGGAGGAGGACCGCCCGGCAAGACTGGAGAAGTCGGCACACTCTTGAAGGAGCGGGGCCGGACGGTTGTCTTTGAAACTTGAAGCCGGCCTCTTTGTTCCGTCTATCTAAAAAGAGTTTAAAAACGGCCCGTTCGATGTCGAAAACGCCGCTCAAACGCAGGTCGACGAACTATTTTCTCGGAATACCGCGCGCAGGAACGTTGCCGGGTCGGCGCACACTCCTGTTTAAGAAAACGTGGGAATTCATTGTTTTTGCTGATGAGCGCTTTCAGCTAGTGCAGCGACACATAGTGGCATTTGCGATGGCTTCAAGCTCGGTGATCCTCACCAGAAGAGCCGCAGCTTAGACGCGGCGGGCGAGACCGTCGGAAGGGTGAGGAAGAGACAGACTATCGCCCCAGGATTGCAGATAATCCTTAAAAAAATCGATTGGAACTTCAAGCGTTTCCTCTCGTTTCCTGTTCGCGGAGGTGAAGCGCCATGCCCGTCGGTTCACGCGAATGGATCAACGAACACGATCATCGTGCGGCGTCCGATCTCCTCAAGGCCGTCAAGATCGCCTTCAAGGCCCACTCTGGACAAACCGACAAGGCAGGTGAGCCGTATTTTTCCCATTGCAAGCGCGTTGCCGACGCTGTCGAAGGAGATGACGAACGCATTGTCAGCTTCCTGCATGATGTTGTGGAAAAAGGAGACGGTTGGCCCCTCGAGCGACTGGCACAGGCTGGCTTCAGCACAGAAATTGTTCAAGCCGTCGATGCGCTGACACGACGCCCCGAAGAGACAGATCAAGAATTTGTCACGCGCGCTGCCGAAAACAGGCTTGCGCGTTCCATCAAGGTTGCCGACCTCAGAGACAATCTCGCGCAGGCCCAAAAGGTGGGTGCCGACACTTCCAAGTATGAGGAAGGTCTTCAAATCATCGAGATCATGGAGGCGGATCCGAACGTCGCCGGAACAGGTCGTTCCTGAACGAGTTCCTTCGTCATAACATGGAGGAATTCCCCATGATCGAACAAACCAACCCCGCACCCCGGTGCAACCCAGAGCAGAAGCAAGCCGATCAGCGCGACCGTTCGCCAGATCCTTTTCGAGCCCTTTCCGGTCTCGATTGCGATTGGCACGGTATCAATGTGACGCACGGATCCGCAGGAGACTGAAAAGGTAAAGGCTGGATCCCTCTCGCAAAGGCGCTGGCGGTCACTGGCGTTTCCACTCGTTTATGCCGTCCGCAGTCGGTCGTGCGGATCGGCGAGCGTTTATCCGGGCCATCGCTCTCTCGAACCGTTGATCCAAGAAAGCTTGATCGTCCCGAACCTCCATTCATCAGACTCTGGCTTTGAGGTCGTGAGACGTCGCCTGGCGGCCCAAAGTTCGCCCTATGATCAGGACGAGAAGCGCAGCTGCGGCCAGGCAGACAGCGAGGAAAAACATCGGCGCGATTGTGCTACCCGTTGCGTCTTTGATCCAGGGCACGACGTTCTGCGCTACGAACCCTCCGAGATTCCCCACCGAGTTGATAGCAGCCAATCCCGCTGCTGCTCCCGCCCCGCGAAGGAAGCGCGACGGCAGGCTCCAAAACACTGGCTGCCCAGCAAAGATTCCGGCTGCCGCCAAACATAGAAGCAGAAATTGCACGACATGGTTCGGGATAACTGCGGACAGCAAAAGGCACACGGCGCCCACAAGTGCCGGGATGACAATATAGGGCGTCTTCGATGCTGCACGGTCAGCTGCGGATGGCACGACATAAAGAGCAATGGCGACCAGAACCCAAGGAATGATATTTAGGAGGCCATTTGTCGTGTTGCTGACGCCAAAGCCCTTTACAATGGTTGGGAGCCAGTAGCTCAGACCATAGGCTGCGAGGGGAAACCCGACGTAGCAGAGCGACATCAACAACACATGCGGATTGATCAGCGCCTTGAATCCGTCGCCAGCAGACGCCTCCATGCCGGAATTCTCTCGTGCGAGACGATCTTTCAGCCAAGCCTGTTCCTCAGCCGTGAGGAACTTCGCGTCCGCGGGTCTGTCGGCCAAGTAAAATAGAGTGACAACGCCTGCGATGACCGCCGGTATTCCCGTTGCGATGAAGACCCATTGCCATCCCGCAATCCCGTACAGTCCGTCCAGATCCAGCAGCACCCCTCCCAAAGGAGCGCCAACTGCATTGGCGATCGCACTGAAGATCATAAACAATCCGACCATTGTGCCGCGATAGGCAGAGGGGTACCAAAGCGTCAGAAGATAAAGCACGCCGGGAAAGAAGCCGGCCTCACAGGCGCCCAGCAAGAAGCGAAGAATGTAGAACATCGTAGCGTTCTGCGTATAGGCGAGCGCGATCGTGACCGCGCCCCAGGAAATGAGAATGCGGGCAAACCACTTGCTGGCGCCAAATTTGTCGAGAAGCAGATTGCTCGGGACCTCAAATATGAAATATCCGACGAAGAATAGAGAAGCCCCCAGCCCATAGGCGTATTCGTGCGCGGCGACAAACAAGGTGAGACTCAGCGTCAATCAGGATGAGACTCGGCGGCGGGGGTGTGACGAAGGGAGGGCGTAGCCCGACTGGAGTTACACCCCCGCCGCGGCGCAATTTTTCGGCGTCTCATGATCGCGGTTGGCCCGGTAGCGTCGGTGATTTTCTGAGAATGGAGAATCACCTTTGTGCCGGGTCGCCATGTAACCGATCATCAGACGAGGCTTTTTATGAAGTACCGACAAAACAACCCCATTGAGGTCGCTGCCGCCAAGGCGTCGATCAGCCGGGCGACGGCTTACCGCATCGAGAAGGATGCGCGTCTTCCATCGCAGACCAAGCCGCCGCGCGACCGGCGTCGCCCCGATCCCCTTGAGCACATCTTCGACGCCGAGGTTGTTCCGCTCCTCAAGGCCGCGCCCGGCATCCGAGCGGTCGCCGTTTACAACGAGATGCTGCGGCGTCATCCAGAGCTGTCAGAAGGTGTTCGCCGTACGATTGAGCGTCGTATCCGATCATGGCGGGCTGTTCACGGTCAGGAGCAGGAAGTGATCTTCCGTCAGATGCACGAACCCGGTCGGTTAGGACTGTCGGATTTTACCGACATGGGCAGCCTCGGCGTGACGATCGCCGGCCAATCGCTCGATCATCTGCTTTATCACTTCCGGCTGGTCTGGTCGGGCTTCGAGCATGCCCATGTCATCCTGGGTGGAGAGAGCTTCGTCGCTCTGGCCGAGGGGCTGCAGAACGCCCTGTGGTCGGTTGGCGGTTCGCCGCTCTATCATCGCAGCGACAGCTTATCGGCCGCCTTCCGCAACCTCGATGCCGACGCCAAGGTCGATCTGACGCATCGCTACGACGAACTGTGCGCCCATTATCGCATGACGCCGACGCGCAACAACAAGGGCGTCGCGCACGAGAACGGCTCGATCGAAAGTTCCCACGGCCATCTCAAGAATGCGATCCGCGATGCTCTGCTGATGCGCGGAACCAGGGACTTTGGCGACCTCGGATCCTATCGCGCCTTCATCGATGAGATCGTCAGCCGCCGCAATGCCGCACATGGCAAGCGCATCGATGCCGAGCGCACGCATCTGCAAGCTCTTCCCGATCGTCGCACCACCGACTTCGAAGAGGTCATCGTCACCGTATCGAGCACCGGCGGCTTCGCCTTGCGCAAGGTCTTCTACACCGTGCCTTCCCGTCTGATTGGCCACCGGCTGCGGGTGCGTCTGTTCGACGATCGCCTCGACGTCTTCATCGGCGGCACGCATCTGCTGACATTACCCCGAGGCCGCGCCCACGCGAGTGGCAAGCACGATCAAGTCGTCAACTATCATCACGTCATTCATTCCCTGCGCAAAAAGCCGATGGCGCTTTTGGGGCTCGTCTATCGCGACAAGCTCTTCCCCAGGCCGGAATATCGCAGGACTTTCGACGCGCTCATCGAGCAACTGCCCGAGCGGCAGGCTTGCAAGATCACCGTGGAACTGCTTGCCTTGGCTCACGATCGCAGTTGCGAGCGTGAACTGGCCGAGGAGCTTGCCAAAACGCTCGACGCCCACAAACTGCCTGATCTGGCGGCTTTGAGAGCGGTCTTCAGCCCGGACCCGGATCAGTTGCCGATCGTTCATGTGCAACTCGCGTCGCTCAATGGTTATGAAGCCCTGATCGGCACGGCCTATGCGGGAGAGGTCGCATGAAGAGCAACATCCACACAGTCGATGAAGCCCGCCTCGGCATCATGCTCAACGAACTGAGGCTGCCGACGATCAAGACGTTCTGGCACCAATTTGCCGAGCAGGCCGATCGGGAAGGATGGCCTGCTGCCCGTTTCCTCTCGGCCATCGCCGAGCATGAATTGGCCGAACGCGCCCATCGCAGGATCGAAAGACACCTCGCCGAGGCCCACCTGCCACCCGGAAAGACGCTCGACAGCTTCGCCTTCGACGCTGTTCCCATGGTCTCCAAGGCCCAGGTCATGGCGATTGCAGCCGGCGATAGCTGGCTCGCCAAAGGCGCCAATATCCTGATGTTCGGTCCGCCCGGCGGCGGAAAGAGCCATCTCGCCGCAGCCGTCGGCCTCGCGCTAATCGAGAACGGCTGGCGCGTGCTCTTCACCCGCACGACCGATCTCGTCCAGAAGCTTCAGGTCGCGCGGAGGGAGCTTCAGCTCGAAGCCGCCATCGCAAAGCTCGACAAGTTCGATCTTCTCATCCTCGACGACCTGGCCTACGTCACCAAGGACCAGGCCGAAACGAGCGTGCTCTTCGAACTCATCTCCGCAAGATATGAGCGGCGTTCCATCATGATCACCGCCAATCAGCCCTTCGGAGAATGGAACCGCGTCTTTCCAGACCCGGCCATGACGCTTGCCGCGGTGGACCGACTTGTCCATCACGCAACAATCTTCGAGATGAATGTCGAAAGCTACCGGCGGCGTTCGGCCATGGAAGCCAAACGCCAGCGCGGCAGACCCGCCTCATTCGCGACAATCAAAAGCTCTTCCCAGCTTGTCGCGGAGCGGCAATCAGAACACGATGAAACTCTTGCCAGCGACAATCAACATGATAACTTCGCTCCAACCGCGACATAAGAATCTCATCCAGATTGTCGCTCGCGTCTCATCCTGATCGTCGCGCTATACGTATTCGGTCATTCCAAGCGCCCCGACCATATCAAGCTTGGCGAAGCTCACATTCTGGCGGTCGATGTAGGCGATCAAATATAAAACGCCGAGAAACGGCATGAGCCGCCAGGTGATTTTCGAAATAAGTTGTTTCTCCACAATCACGCAGTTTTCTCCCTTTCCAAAGAGCGACATAGCCAAGATAGAGCGCTGGCGCGTATATCAACCAAAAAGCGTGGGGAGTTGGCGCGACAATCCGATACGCAGGCGCTCCTATACCAAAGGACGGCGTTGCGTGACGGCGCGGCTTCGGAGGCGAAGCCGGCATTCCAGAGCTGATTGGGATGATCGTTTGTCTTGGATGACCGGCCGCGACCCGATCGGATCACGGTTTGAGCCAGCTGTTTTGCGACGTATCTGGTTCTCCGGCGCCATGTTTGACACGGGGGGTGCCGTTCTCGCCTGTTTGCTACCAGCGCTTCCTTGGGTTCGCCACGAATCTGCACGCGATGCTAGTTCTGTAGGATGTGCCGTCGTGTGAGCTCCGCAAACAGCGCTCCGTCCCTGTTTTCGATCGCATCGATCATCATGTGATGCTCCCGCCCGGATTGCTCAACGCGTGCGCGCGTTCGCCATTGCGAGACCGGGGCCGAAGAGGTCCGCTGGCGGATCTCCGTTACGAGGTCGACCAGCTCAAAATTGCCGCTCAGCATCAGCAGCTGACGATGGAAGGCAAGATTTGCCTCATAGAGTTCCAACATCGTTCCGTTCAGCGTCGCCTCATCGAAATGTTCCGCAAGTTTGCGAAGGGCACGGACATCATCTGCGGATGCATTTTGAACGATCCTTCCGGCAACCGCGGTTTCGAGAATAACGCGGATCTCGCTAACTTCTCTCGCCCGGCGTCCGTCTGGCTCATAGACATGATAACCACGGTTTGGCACATGCTCGACCAGCCGCTTTTGAGCGAGGCGGTCGAGTGCGCGACGCACGTCTGGGCGGGTACAGTTGTAACGTCGCTCCAGATCAACCTGCTTCAACCACGTTCCCGGCATCAACGCCCCCGCCAGAATGTCCTGGAGAATAAGGTCTGTCACGTCACGAACGGCTGAAGGCTCTACTCTCGAATCCAAGATGGCATCTGCCATTCAAAATCCCCTGTTCTTTCCTGACCGATAGCACGGCAAATCGAATTTCTGTAGGCGCCGAGACACCTAAGACCTGACGAAAATTATTCGAGCATACGGATTGCCCAAAGCGTTTTTGTACCATAAATTGGCGCCAATTTTGGATACTATTCGAAGCAAAGCAGTTTTGAAAGCCATGAAAAACACCGACACCGTATGGGACATTGTAGAAGCCAAGAGAGACGGTTTCTTTGCCTTGAGCGACCGCATCTGGGACATGCCAGAGACGAATTACGAGGAACACCACTCTGCCGAAGAGCACGCCCGTCAGTTGGACATTGAGGGATTTCGCGTCGAACGAGGGATAGCGGGATTGCCAACAGCGGTCATGGGTGAAGCCGGCGAAGGCGGGCCGGTCATCGCAATCCTAGGAGAATTCGATGCCCTGCCCGGCATGAGCCAGGAAGCCGGGGTTGCAGAACAGCGTGAGGTCAAGGCGAACGGCAACGGCCACGGATGCGGGCATAACATGCTGGGTGCAGGCTCAATGCTTGCCGCGGCGGCGGTCAAGGCGTTTCTCGCTGCCAATGGCCTAAAGGGCCGCGTGCGTTACTATGGCTGCCCGGCGGAGGAAGGTGGTTCGTCTAAGGGTTTCATGGTCCGCGCGGGCGTTTTCGATGACGTCGACATTGCCATTTCCTGGCATCCGGCCGCTTTCGCTGGTGTGAATAACCCGGTTTCGCTGGCATGCAATGAGATCAACTTCCATTTCACCGGACGATCTTCGCACGCGTCGGCAACGCCACATCTTGGCCGCAGCGCGCTCGACGCCGTTGAACTTATGAATGTTGGCGTGAACTACATGCGCGAGCACATGCCTTCGACCGCTCGCATCCACTACGCCGTAACCGATACGGGCGGTTCGGCTCCAAACGTCGTCCAAGCACGTGCAACGGTTCGTTATCTGATCCGCGCACGAAATCTTCCGGAACTGCTTTCCTTGGTCGAACGGGTGAAAAAAGTGGCGCAAGGCGCTGCTTTAATGACCGAGACGTCGGTTCGCAGTGAAGTGATCAGCGGCGACGCCAATCTCGTTGGCAATGCCCCTCTTGAGGAACTGATGTTCGCCAAGCTGCAGCGGCTTGGACCGCCGGTCTTCAATGATGAGGATCGCGCAACAGCGCGCAAATTTCAGCAGACGATGAGCTCGGAGGATATCTCATCTTCCTATGCCCGCTTCGGTTTGAAGCCGAAGAAGGACCAGCCACTGTGCGATGAAATCTTTCCGCTCTATGCCGGCGACAGTACTATCGTGGGCTCTACGGATGTCGGAAGCGTCAGCTGGGTTGTGCCGACCGTGCAAATGCGCGGTGCGACCTACGCGATTGGAACGCCTGGCCACTCCTGGCAGTTGGTTGCTCAAGGCAAACTTCCGGCGGCCCACAAGGGCATGGCACACGCAGCCAAGGTCATGGCCAGCACAGCGATCGAGCTTATCGGCAATCCGGAGCTCATCGACGCTGCCAAGGCGGATCTGAGGGCCCGACTCGATGGCACGCCCTTCGTCAACCCGATCCCGAACGACGTTCAGCCGCCGCTGCCAGAAAGGCAATCTCAATGAACCAGCCCAGCATTCTAGAGCTGGTCAGCTTCGGTTCCGAGGGTTGGGGCAAGGCTTTGCTTGCCGGCGCGTGGATGACAATTCTGATCGCGTTGGCAGGCTACTCCATTGGAGCCGCAATTGGCGCATTCGAAGCTGGGGCAAAGATCTCGGGGGGGCGCGGCGCTCGGTTCGTTGCCGACGCATATACGACTGTGCTTCGCGGCATTCCTGACTTGTTGGTAATTTTCCTTTTCTATTTCGGCGGGAGCGCCGTCGTTACCGCCGCTGGCCGCCTGCTCGGTGCGGACGGTTTGTCGGCCTTCCCGGTTTTCTGGCCGGGTCGCTCGCCGTTGGTGTTACCTCCGGCGCGCAATTCACAGAGGTTTTTCGTGGCGCGTTCAAGGCTGTCCATCCAGGTGAGATCGAGGCGGCGATTGCCTGTGGCATGGGGCGGTCTCTTCGATTTCGTCGCATCATCGTGCCACTGACGCTTCGGCACGCTTTGCCGGGACTTGGCAATATCTGGCAGGTGGTCCTGAAAGAATCGGCCCTTGTTTCCATTACAGGCGTTGCCGAGCTGTTGCGCCAGACGCAGATCGCCGCAGGTTCGACCGGATTGCCGTTTGACTTCTATCTCATCGCTGGCGGCATTTACCTCGTGATTTCAACTGGTTCTGGGATCTTTCTCCGGCGCGCTGAAAAGCACCTCACGCGGGGCGTTAGGAGAGCGTGATGGACTTCGTATTTCTGTCTGAAACGTTCGTCAGCCTCATCTCGGCAATCCCGCTGACGCTGAAGCTCGCTGCCACCTCGATTGCACTTGGCGCAATCCTGGCGCTCGCAATTGCCCTTTGCCGCCTATCCGGCATCCTCGCGCTTGAGTGGTTGGCACGCAGCTATGTCTTCGTCTTTCGCGGAACGCCACTGCTGGTCCAGATTTTTTTGATCTATTACGGCCTCGGGCAATTTCCGGCGGTGCGACACAGCATCCTTTGGCCATTTCTGCGCGACCCTTATTGGTGTGCCGTTTTAGCGCTGACGATCAACACCGCCGCATACGCCAGCGAAATCATACGCGGCGGCTTGCTTTCGGTGCCTTTTGGTCAGGTCGAAGCAGCTCGCGCTTGCGGGATGCCACGGCTCATGCAGTTCCGTCGCATCGTCTTGCCACTTGCAATCCGTCAGGCGTTGCCAGGTTACAGCAACGAGATGATTTCGATGGTCAAGGCTACATCCCTGGCCTCGATCATCACTCTCATGGAAGTGACAGGCGTCGCCGGACGGATCATTTCGGAGACCTACCGTGCGATCGAAGTCTTTATCGTCGCAGGCGCGATTTACCTGACGATCAACTTGGTGCTGACGCGCCTGGTTCATCTTGTCGAACACTGGTTGAGCCCGCGCTTGCGCCAGCCGATTGCTCACAGTCCCGCGGCTAAAGTCGCTCCCGCACTTGAAGGAGACGCCCAATGACCGTGGCGACCACTTCCCTTTCGCCGCTCGCGCTAAGGGTCAAGAACCTACACAAGAGCTTCGGCCCCCTGGAAGTCCTTAAAGGCATCTCGCTTGATGCGCATGAGGGTGACGTCGTGTCCATCCTCGGCTCATCCGGATCGGGAAAATCCACCTTCTTGCGTTGCATCAACCTCTTGGAGGCACCCGATTCCGGCGAGGTCACGGTTGCAGGCGAAACCATTCGCATGCAGGCGAATGGTCACAAGGGTAGCCGTCCCACTGACCGCAAACAGGTCGATCGCATTCGCTCTCAGCTTGGCATGGTGTTTCAAAGCTTCAATCTTTGGTCTCACAAGACCGTACTTGAGAACGTCATCGAGGCTCCCCTTCACGTCCTCGGCCGTGCCAGGAGTGAATGTGTCGAAGAGGCCGAAGCACTGCTTGCCAAGGTTGGCATCGCCGAAAAGCGCAACTTCTATCCCGCTCACCTGTCTGGCGGCCAGCAGCAGCGCACGGCAATTGCTCGTGCCTTGGCAATGCGCCCAAAGGTGATGCTCTTCGACGAGCCGACATCAGCGCTCGATCCAGAGCTCGTCGGCGAAGTCTTGCGCGTCATGCGATCACTGGCCGAAGAGGGGCGCACCATGCTCGTCGTCACGCACGAACTGGGATTTGCCCGTGACGTCTCTAATCGCGTCGTTTTCCTACACCAGGGACGCGTCGAGGAAGACGGCAAGCCGCACGACGTTTTCAGCAATTCTCAGTCGGAACGCTTCCGGCAGTTCATCAGCAAATAATTCAACCTCACGAGGAAAAAGGGGAGCATTAAATGACATTTCAATCTCGGGTCCTGACGGCCGTTTCCACCGCGGTTTTGCTTGCCGCAGGGACTGCGCACGCTGCGGACAAGACGTGGACGACGGTCACCATCGCCACAGAGGGGGCATTCAAGCCCTACAACTTCACCAAGCCGGACGGTACCCTCGATGGTTACGAGATCGAGCTGTCCAAATATCTTTGCAATCAGATGAAGGTCGAATGCAATGTCGTCGTCCAGAACTTCGACGGCATGATTCCGGCTCTCAACGCTGGCAAATTCGATGCCATCATCTCCGGCATGTCGGCAACTGCGAAGCGCGAACAGGTCATCGCCTTCAGCGACTCATATGGTTCTACCGGCCAGGCCTTTGCGACATCGAAATCGAGCGATCTCGCCAGTCTTCCGGAAAAGGGAGAGGTCTTCTCGCTCGCCGGTGACGAGGCAGGCGCCATTGCCGAGATCGACAAGATCAAACCGATCCTTCAGGGCAAGATCATCGGCGTGCAGACCGCATCGACGGCTGCTGCTTTCGTCGACAAGTACCTCAAAGGAGTTGTCGAGGTTCGCGAATACAAGACCACCGAGGAACACGATCTCGACCTGAAGGCCGGTCGCGTGGATCTCGTTATGGCCTCGATGGCATATCTGACGACCGCATCCCAGAAACCGGGCAACGACGATATGACGACCGCGGGTCCGCGCTTCCAGGGCGGCTTTCTCGGTCGCGGCAGTTCTGTCGGCTTGCGAAAGGATGACACGCAGCTGAAGGCGATGTTCAACGACGCGATCGCTGCTGCAAAGGCCGACGGTACCATTAAGACACTGTCCGAGAAGTGGTTCGGATTCGACGTCACGCCGAAGTGAAAGCTGCGTAAGGACCAGAACGTATGTGGCGATACGGGCGCGCAAGGGTGCCCGTACTCGTTTTGATGTCGGGCCGACGAATAAAAAATGCCTTCTCGACTTCGCGCCGGAGCTTTGGCGGCCGGCCGAGCGTTGTCAAACCAAAGATTGATATAGCGGATGACTGGCATGGAAGGAGCCATCGCGAGCGCGCTGGCCGCGTCGCGTCGCGAACAGTCTGAACGGGATCGGCATCGTGCGCTCGGCATGGGCCTGAAATTCCTACGGTCGAAGAGCAGCCAACTGGCGCAAAATCCAAGACGCTTGATCGATGCGGCGCGGGCACTCATCTAGGGGTCGAGACGCCTCCCCTGGCATGACGAAGATGCCAAATCGACGATAGCGACACTCTCGCCGATATCGGCCACCTCCGATCCCAGCTCTCGCTCATCGAGGTTATGTGCGTCAAGTTCAGCAAATTGAGCGGTCGTGCGGCTTGGCGCATAGCGAGCTTTTTGTGCTCCCGTAGATCGTCCATGTTGATGTAACGGTTGGCCTCCATCCAATTTTCGTGGGTTTCAACAGCGAGCGCTCTGACGAGGCGTAAGCAGCTCTGTGCATTTGGAAAGATCCGCACCACGTAGGTCCTGCGTCTGATTTCCTCGTTAAGGCGTTCGAGCATGTTGGTCGATTTCAGATGTTTGTGATGCTGGCGTGGCAATCGCAAGAAGGTCAGTGTCTGTTCGATTGTCTCCTCGACCCAACTGGTCAAGCGCGGATAGCGTGCCGACCACTTGGCGAGCCAGGCAGAGAGATCGGCCTTGGCTTCGTCGAGGTCGCGCCGGTCGTAGAGCCATCGCAGTTCCTGCAGGCAGTCGTCGCCATGCTTTCGTGGCAGGTGATCAAGGGCGTTGCGCAGAAAGTGTACGTAGCAGCGTTGCCAGGCGGCCTCTGGCAGCGCCTCCGCGATCGCCGCCACGAGGCCGGCATGATCGTCTGAGACCACCAGTTCCACACCCCGTAGACCGCGGCCTTTCAGCTTGATGAGAAAGTCCTTCCACGCCGAACGGCTCTCGCGGGATGCCATTTCGACAGCCAGAATCTGCCGCCGTCCGTCCCAATCGATGCCAACGGCAACCCTTCAGCACTCTACCCATCTGCCTCCACGAGTGAGCAAATGCTCGCAAAGGGGCTTGCGCTGGCGCGGCCTTGGGATTTTCGGTGCGGTATCTGGCCTGAAGCAGGCGTCTTGAGCCTGAAGTGCCGATTGCTTGCCTATGCTGCGACGATATCAGCGAGTACGTCCGCCCGTTCCGGGAGTTGCGGTCCGATCTTGCACGGCTGTGCTGATGTCACGTCTTCGGTCTGCGGATGGGCGCTATCAAGAATCTGTTCCCGCGCGCTGCAAATCATGGCGCGCGGGAACTCTCTATTGCCTACGAACGGTCGATCACCTTGGCATGAGCCAAACCGATGAACCACTCACGTCACAGCAGCTTGTCGAGGGTTATCGGTAGGTGACGAACCCGCTTGCCGGTTGCGTGGAAGACGGCGTTGGCGATTGCCGGCGCGACACCGACGATGCCGACCTCGCCCACACCCTTACCCCCAAGCACCGAGGCATTGAGGTCAGGAATGCCAACAGAGATCACCTGGATCGGCGGGATGTCGGCATTGGTCGCAACGAGATAGTCGCCGAGATTGTTGTTGATGACGCGCCCGTTGCGCTGGTCGACCAAGCCTTCTTCGAGCAGCGCCTGACTGATCCCCATGATGATTCCGCCGCGCCACTGGCTCTCTGCGAGCTTTGGATTGTAAATCCTGCCGCAATCGAATGCAGAGACCATGCGGGAGACGCGGATTGTGCCGAAATCCTCGTCCACCTTCACCTCCACGAAATGCGCGCACCAGCTGTGCATGGAAAATTCACCCGCCGTCGGCCCCTGGATGCTTCCCATCGTCGTCCAGGCCTTCGTGTGGCCATCCGGGCCCTGCTCTCCTTCCGGAAGGGTGTTTCGTCTTGTTTCGATGACGTCGCGGCCCAAAGCCGTCATGAGGTCCGCAATGGAGATAGACAGACCTCCGTCACGGGGTACTGAAATCCGGCCGTCTGCGACCGTCAGTGTGTTGGCACCGGTATCGCGAAACGGTGAGGCGCCGTCGTTAAGGGCGAGTTCGATCAGTTCGTCGCGGGCAGCCGATGCGGTCTTGTGGACGGCTCCGGTGATGGCGCCGGCGAGCATGGAGCCGCCGGCGACCGTGGCACCAGGAAGCGATGAATCGCCAAGCCGCACGTTGATGCTTTCAACCGGAACGCCAAGGACCTCGGCCGCGGTCTGGGCGAGGATCGTGTAGGTGCCCTGCCCCATATCGATCGCGCCGCTGACGACGTCCACCGAACCATCGGCAAGGATGCGGATCAAGGCCTCGCTCGATGCACGCAGAACCGGGAACGTGCCGCATGCGACACCCCATCCGATGAGTTGTCTGCCATCACGCATCGAGCGCGGCGCAAAGCTGCGGCGTGACCATCCAAACGCGTCGCCGCCTTCGCAGAGTGCCTCGCGCAGCCGGCGGGTCGACCACGGCTTTCCGGATTGCGGATCACGCTCGGCATAGTTGCGAAGCCTGAGCTCGACGGGATCGATGCTAACCGCATAGGCAAGTTCATCCATGGCGCTTTCGAGACCGAAAGCACTTGGGTTCTTGCCCGGCGCGCGCAATGCTCCGGGCATGACGGTATTTACCGGCACAAGACGGTGTTTCGCGCTGAAATTCTCCACAGCATACATCAATGGCGTCGCAGCGTTTGTCTGCTCGGGAAAATCCGCATAGGTGGCCGTCTCGCTGGCCCCTCGATGGACGATCGAGTGCAGTACACCGTCGGCATTGGCTCCGAGGGCGATTGTCTGCCTGGTCTCGGCTCGGCCGCCATAGGCGGTAAAGGTCTGCGGGCGCGTCACCGCGAGCTTGACTGGTCGCCCGAGCTTGCGGGCTGCTGCCGTTGCAATGGCGCCATAGGCATAGGCTGTCGCCTTGGACCCGAAGCCTCCACCGATAAAGGGCGAGATAATACGCACGTTGTCATATGGCAGTCCGTACCATTCGGCATAGGTGCGGGCCATCCCGTGCGTCCATTGGCTTGGCTCCCAGATGGTCAGCTTATCGCCGTGCCATTGGGCGATCAGTCCATGCGGTTCGATCGTCACATGATATTCACGCGGCGTTCGGTATTCTGCCTCAATGCGCACCGGTGAAGCGGCGAGCGCTGCCTGCGCGTCACCCCAGGTCACCGCAAGCGCATCGAGCGTCTTTCCGTCTCCAGCCTTCGGATCGTCGAAGTCAATGATTGCCGACGCTTCCTCGTAGACGATGTCGACCAGCCGGGCAGCTTCGGTCGCCTGCTCCAGCGTTTCACCAATCACGGCAGCGACTGCCTGACCATTGAAGCTGACAGTGCTCGAGAGGGGATAGAAGGGTTGGTTGTCCGGCCGGTTTCCGTACCAGTCAGAGGCCATCTTCAGGCCGAGATCGTCGTCAGGTGCCAGCACCAGCAGCGTGCCTGGCGCCGCTTGTGCCCTTTTAGCGTCAACCTTGATAACGCGACCGGCAGCAATCTGGCTCTGCACGAGAACAGCATAGGCCAACCGTGCAACCGGTTGTTCCAAAGCATATGTCGCTCCACCAGTGATCTTCAGTCTTCCATCGAAGCGCGAGAGACGGCCGCCGATCGTACCATCGGAGGCGTTGCCGCGTTTGCTGCGGGGTTCCATGACGTTCATGCCAGACCTCCCATCGTCAGAATGGCGCGCGCAACGACACGCGGCGCGAGTTCGATCTTGTACTGATTGCCGCCATAAGCGACGGCACCTTCCATTGCCAGTCGGCTTGCCTTTTCAACTGTGCCGGCATCGATGGCCTTCCCAATCAGAGCTTTTTCGACGGACCGTGCGCGCCAGGGTTTGGTGGCAACGCCACCCAAAGCAACACGGATGTCGCGGATCGTCTTGCCATCCGCCTCCAGTTCCAGCCCGACGGCAGCGCTTGCGGCTGCAAATTCATAGGATTGGCGGTCGCGGACCTTGAGGTAGGTCGAATTTCTGGCAAGCGGCGACGCCCGAACGAGGACGGCCACGACCATCTCGCCGCGCTCAAGGATTGTTTCACGTTCGGGCGTGTCGCCGGGGAGCACGAAGAATTCTTCGGCAGTGATCTTGCGGTCACCAAGGTCGATCGTCGCCTCCAGGGCAACCAGCGCAACGGCGAGATCACCCGGATAGGAGGCAATGAGGCATGGCTGGTTCCAAGCACCGCGTGATTGCGGGTCACACCAGCGATCGCAGAGCAACCAGAGCCGGGATCGCGCTTGTTGCAAGCGGAAAACGTCGCCGGATCGCGGAAGTAGGGACAGCGCGTCCGCTGCAGAAGGTTGCCGCCGATCGTCGCCATATTGCGCAGCTGAGGAGATGCCGCCAGTAATAGCGACTGTGAAATGACGGGATAGTCCGCACGAATTCCCGGGCTGCCGGCCACATCCTCCATCTTCGCAAGCGCGCCGATGGTAACGCCATCAGAATTAGCCGAAATCTGCGCCAAGCCCGGGACATAACTGATGTCGATGACTGAACTGGGTTGGGCAACACCGCATTTGGCAAGATCGAGAAGCGTCGTGCCGCCGGCAAGCAGCATCGCGCCGGATTGCATAGCGCGCTGGCGGGCATCGTCGAGGGAGCCAGCTCGGACATAGCTAAAGTCTCTCATCACGCCATCTCCGCCGCTTCGCGCACTGCCGCCACGATATGATTGTATGCGCCGCACCGACAGAGATTGCCGGCCATGTATTCCCGGATCTCTTCGTCCGAGCCCGCCCGCCCTTCGCTGATGCAGGCGACAGCCGACATGATCTGGCCTGGCGTGCAATAGCCACACTGGAAGGCGTCATGCTCCAGGAAGGCCGCCTGCACCGGATGCAAATCGCCATTCTCGGCCGCAAGCCCTTCGATCGTGGTGATGTTGCGCCCTTCGACCTGGGCGGCAAGCGTCAGACAAGCAAGCACACGCTTGCCGTCGACATGGACGGTGCATGCACCGCATTGCCCTTGGTCGCACCCCTTCTTGGTGCCGGTGAGACCAAGTTGCTCACGCAATGCGTCAAGCAACATCACCCGCTGCTCGACATCGAGCTCGTGCCGCCGTGTGTTGATGTCGAGGGAAAGATGAACGGTTCGTGTCATGATAAGCTCCTGCTATCGTCACGAGATTGGACGTCGGAAATCCAAAAAAAGATGGTCGTCCGAGGTCGGTGCGCTAGGTAAAGTCATCGGAAGCAAGCCTGGGCAGGTTTTGGCATGACATCCCGCCCCCTTCTGGATTAAGAAGTCGAAGGCACCTGCCTGCACTAAGCGGAGGAGCCTCCGTTTAGTCTAGTGACTTGCTGTCCATCGTCAAGTCCGGAATCTGCTTGGAGCTTATTTTGGCCTCGGCCCCGCCGAAGACGGACCCGTCCACACCGCCGCCATTGCGCGCCGACGCCCGCCGCAATCGCGAGAAACTTGTCGAGGTTGCAGCAGCCGCCTTCGCGCAAGCCGGCGTCGAAACATCGCTGGAAGACATCGCCCGCAGGGCCGGCGTCGGCATCGGCACGCTTTACCGGCATTTTCCAACGCGCGAGCATCTCGTCGAGGTGGTCTATCGCCGGGAACTCGAAAGCCTTGCCGCAGCCGCGAAGGAACTGGCGGCAAGCCATGCGCCTGATGTTGCGCTGGAAGAATGGATGCGCCGCTTTGTAGGTTACATCGCCGCCAAGCGGGGAATGGCAACCAGCCTGAAAATCCTGATGGACTCCAACGCCTCGCTGTTTGCCGAAGGCAGCGGCATCCTGCGAGGAGCCGCCGAAAAGCTGCTAAGAGCAGCAGCCGAGCAAGGATTCATTCGAAGCGACATCGACACGACGGACCTTCTGCATGCCCTTACGAGCATCTATTCGCTACCGGCGTCTGCGGAATGGCGGGACCGCTCGAACCGGCTTATCGGCCTGCTGATGGACGGGCTGCGGACGCAGAAATAGCCGCCCCACCTTCCATGGGGCGACGCAAACGGAACGACGTCCGAGACGGGTTCAAGACGAAAAAAGAAGCGGCGCTCTTGGCGCCGCCTTGGATTCATGCCGCCCGAACACTCGCGCCCAGCGGGATTTCCACGTCGATCTCGAGGATCGACATATGCTCGTCGCGATCCATCGTCACGCGAACCCTCTCGCTATCGACCTGCACGTGCTTGGCGATGACGGCGAGGATTTCTTCGCGCAGCAACGATACGAGATCGGATCCTGCCGAAACGCGCTCATGCGCCAATAGTACCTGCAGGCGCTCTCGGGCCGCCGGCGCGGTCCGTTGTTTGCTAAAGATGCTGAAAATGCTCATGCAGCGGCCCTCCGTCCGAAGATCTTGCCGAAGATGCCCCGCTTCTCTCCCGGAACGACGACAGGCAGTTCTTCGCCGGCCAGTCTGCGCGCAGCATCGAAATAGGCCATCGCCGGTGCGCTGCGGCTATCGGCCAGGGTCACGGGGCTACCGATATTGGACGCGCGCAGCACATCCGTGCTTTCGGGAATAATGCCGAGGAGCGGAATGGAGAGGATCTCCAGCACGTCATCGACTTTGAGCATGTCGCCGCGTTCAGCGCGGCTGGCGTCATAACGCGTCAAGAGCAGATGCTTTTCCATCCGCTCGCCGCGCTCGGCCTTGACCGTTTTCGCATCCAGCAGGCCGATGATGCGATCGGAGTCGCGGACGGACGAGACCTCGGGGTTGGTGACGACCACTGCCACATCGGCGTGGCGCATGGCGAGTGTGGCACCGCGCTCGATCCCGGCGGGACTATCGCAGATGATCCAGTCGAAGTGACGCCTAAGGTCGTTTATGACGCGCTCAACACCCTCGGCCGTGAGGTTGTCCTTGTCCCGCGTTTGCGAGGCCGGCAGCAGGAAGAGCGTCTCCAACCGCTTGTCGCGGATCAGCGCCTGAGAAAGCTTGGCGTCGCCCTGGATGACGTTGACAAGGTCATAGACGACCCTTCGCTCCGCCCCCATGACGAGATCGAGATTGCGCAGGCCGACATCGAAGTCGACCACGACCACTTTCTCGTTCCTCTGCGCTAAGGCGGCTCCGAGGGCTGCGGTGGATGTGGTCTTGCCCACTCCGCCCTTGCCCGAAGTGACGACGATGACTTTCCCCATCTTTCTCTCCTGTGTGATAGCCAGCTTCGGGCCTAGATAAGTTTCTCTGCCTTGATCGAATCGCCATCCAGCCAGAGCTGAACGGACTGTCCGCGAAGGTTGGGCGCTATGTCTTCCGCCATCTTGTAGATGCCGTCGATGGCGACCAGCTCCGCCTCAAGCTTGCGGCAGAAGATGCGTGCCGACGTATTCCCGACAGAGCCCGCCATCGCCCGCCCCCTCAGTGTTCCGTAGACATGCACCGAGCCGCCGGCGATAATTTCCGAACCGGATGCGACGGAGCCGATGACCGTCACGTCGCCTTCCGGAAAAATCAGTGACTGGCCTGAACGAATCGGCTCGCGAATGACAATCGACTGCAATGGCGGCCGGGTCTCGACAACCGCGGGCTTGGTACGAACATCGATGATCGGTTCCTGCTGGGGAACCTCGAAATCGGAGACCGGGCGCCCGCCCTTGAGCGCCGGCGGCATGCCGGGACCGAGAAGCGACGGACGGCAGCCCTCAATGCCCATGATGCTGACGTTGCGCTGCGCAAGCTCAGCGACCAAGCCCTTCAGCTGTGCCCGGTCAATCTCCAGGTCGCCGACGTCGAGCACGACCGGTCGCCCCAGGAAGAAGCCGGCGGAGCGCGCGGCAAGATCATCTAGTCTTACGAGCCAGTCATCGAAGGGAAGATCTGGCGAAAGCATGACCGCCAGGAAGGAGCGGCCTTTAATGCGGATCGAGCGAGCGTCTGTTAGCACTTTGGTCATCTAGGTTAAGAAATCGTTGAACATTTCTATGTCTGATTTGGTTAATAAATAGTTAATTTCCGGGCCCGGATCATTAACAAGCATCAGCGCGCGCACTCAAGAAATTCGTGATGCGCCGTCGCCACACCATACCGGACAGCCACGTTCCAAGGTCTGTTTTTAAGACACTATCGGGTGTCGAGCTTCCGCAGCGAAGACGCAAGCTGACCCAGCCGAAAAGGGCAAGCCCACCGCTTTGTCCCGAGGGCTTGCGGCTGAAAAGCCCCGTTGCCGAAGGCAAGATCGAAGAGGGTCGGCGGGCCGCTCGGCCCGCGTCCATACAGGCATCAAAAAGCAACAAAGGCCCGCATGAGCGAGCCTTGATGTCTTGATCTTGTCGAAAGTCTTAGCGACCGTATACCAGGCGCTTAATATCGCCGCGCGCAACGCCGATGTCCTTCAGTGCCGCGTCGTCGAGTCGGGAAAGATCTCTGTATGCTTTACGGAGCTGAAGGAACTCTCCGAACCTGTTGCCGATTTTCATGTCATATCTCCTTGTGCGTTGCACAATTATATAGCCGATTGCTTCCTCAATGAGCACTTCGAAAACCGCATATGAGGCATCTGGAATTTGCAACGTCGATATGAAGGCTGAGAGGATAACCGCAGCCGCTGCCCCACTCGCTGCCAAAAAGCTCACCGGACGCACCGATATCCGATCGGCGATTCGGTCAGTGCGGCTCTTGCTGTCGCAACCCAAGGGAGCCATAGCCAGGGTTCCGAATTGATACTGCGTAGCTTTGGGAACTGGCGAAATGAATGTTTCACATCTCGGCGTTTTTCTCTGAAATCTGAAACGCATTTTCCCAAGGGCTGCACTAGTCTCTTCACAGACCATAGGTTTGGGAGGATCGAAGATGGCGCAGGCAACCGCGGTTTTATTGCGTGGCAGGAACGCACCCGACGAGGGAGTGGACTGGCAACGCGTTACCTATCTCCTGCATCTGTCGCGCATCCTTGACGAGATGGAGGAAACCCGGCTCGTTCCCGAGAAGAAAGTCCTTTATCAATTCTCCGCCCGCGGCCATGACATGGCGCAGATCATGCTTGGTCTGCACCTGACGAACCGCCACGACGCTACCTGCGGCTACTATCGGTCGCGCCCGCTGCTTTTGTCGCTCGGCGTCGACCCGGCCGATGCGCTCGGCTCGGCGATGGGCCGCGCCGGCGGCTATTCCGATGGCCGCGATATCGGCGTGGTCTTCAACTATCCAAACCACAACGGCGCTTCGGCTCTGCCGATGTGCGGCGGTGTCGGAGCCCAGTACACGCCGACGGCTGGCTGGGCCCAAGCGCTCCAATATTACGCGACGGTGTTGGGGGAGCATGACTATCGCGATGCGATCGCCGTCGTGCTGGGTGGCGACGGTTCGGTCGCATCGAACGGCTTCTGGTCTGCGCTGACGATCGCCACGACGCAGACGCTGCCTATGTTGTTTTACGTCGAGGATAACGGCTTCGGAATCTCGGTCCCTTCCAACGTGCAGACGCCCGGCGGAAACATCGCCGCCAATCTCGCGAGCTGGCAGGGCCTGACGATCTTTGAAGGCGATGGGTGCGATCCCGCCACGGCCGCGCGATTGACGCAACAGGCAGTCGGTTTCATTCGCGAGCGTAAAATGCCTGCCCTTTTGCGGCTCACTGTCCCGCGATTGGAGGGGCACAGCTTCCAAGACACCCAGTCATATAAGAGCGAAGCGCTCGTCAAGGCGGAATGGGCTCGCGATCCGCTACCACGGCTTCGAGACTACCTGGTACCGTCGGTGATGAGCGCGGACGAGTGGGAAGCCTGCCGGCTTGAGGCGGCTGACATTGCAGAACGAGCGCGCGCCGAGGCTGAAAACCGTGTTGTTGCCGCTCCCGAAACGGTCACCCGTCATGTGTTCTTCGACGGAGACATGCAGGCGATGGGTGGTCAGCATAGTGACGGCTACCATGCCCCCGATTGCAGCGACGAGGCGTCACCGGACGGCCAGCGTATCAATATGGTCACGGCGATCAGGCGTACACTTGACCACGAACTGACCATCAACAAGCGTGTGGTGCTGTTTGGCGAGGACATCGGCCCGAAGGGCGGCGTTCACGCTGTCACGCTGGGACTACAGGACAAGTTCGGCAAACAACGGGTGTTTGATACCTCGCTCTCGGAGGAAGGCATCGTCGGGCGCGCCGTCGGCATGGCGCTTGCCGGGCTTGTTCCGGTTCCCGAAATTCAGTTCCGCAAATATGCCGAGCCGGCGGCGGAACAGATCAACGATTGCGGCACGATCCGCTGGCGCACCAACAACCGATTCGCAGCGCCCGTCGTGCTGCGCATGCCCGGCGGTTTCTTCAAGTGCGGCGACCCATGGCACAGCCAGACGAACGAGGTCGCCTTCGTCCACCAGCCGGGTTGGAAGGTCGCCGTTCCCTCGAACGCCGAAGACGCCGTCGGGCTATTACGGACCGCCCTGCGCGGCAACGATCCTGTCATCTTCTTCGAGCATCGCGCCATGCTCGATCATCCGTGGGCACGCCGCCCTTACCCAGGTGACAACTACGCCCTGCCCTTTGGCAAGGCACGCTTTACGCGCAAGGGCAATGCCATCTCGATCGTGACCTGGGGCGCCATGGTTCCCCGCTGCGAGGAGGCGGCGGAAGGCATCTCTGCCGATGTGATCGATCTTCGCACGCTGATGCCCTGGGACCACGCGAGCGTTGTTTTGTCGGTCCGTCGCACCCGACGGTGTCTTATCGTCCATGAGGATCTTGGAACAGGCGGCTTCGGTGCCGAGATTGCCGCAGTCGTTGCCGACGAGGCCTTCATGGATCTCGACGCACCGGTGTCGCGTTTGACGATGCCCGATATCCCAAGCCCGCACAATCCGGCCTTGCTCGACTGGGCGGTGCCGTCGGTTGACCGCATCAGGCAGAAAATCACGGCCCTCGTGGAGTACTAGAACATGGTCGATTTTTCCGAAGTTCTCGTGCCCGTCGAACAGGAGGGAACGAAGGCAGTCGTACGCAACTGGCTAAAGCAACCAGGCGAGATCGTCGCCCTCGACGATCCCCTCGTCGAGCTCGAAACGGACAAGGTCACACAGGAGATTTCTGCCCCCGCGGCAGGAATCCTCGACGAGATCGTCATGGCGTCAGGCATGGATGCAGCGCCCGGCGCGGTTCTCTGCCGCATTCGTCTGAGGCCAAGCACCGCCGGAGATGAGCATGCGCCCGATACTCCACCCTTGCCACCTGGCGAGACTGGCAATGAGAGCGGCGACCGCTTCTCGCCGGCAGTTCGCAGTGCTGGAGAGCAATACGGCATCGATCCGGCTGAGGTCGTCGGCACTGGCAGGGATGGACGCGTTACGCGTATGGATATGGATGCGGCATTCGCGCGGAACCAGAAGATAGAGCGCGATGAGACGCCATCGTCCGGGCGCATCCCGACCAGCCCCGATCCGGGCATGCTCAACCGCGATCAGATCACTCACCGCTCGCACATGGTTGCTCATACTCCCATGCGGCTTTCCATCGCGCGGCACATGCTGGAATCGGCTACGACCGCCCCACATGTCACGGCAATCTTCGAGGCCGATTTCACCGCGATCATCAAGCATCGCGAGAAGAGCAAGGCGGTATTTGGCGCCGACGGCATCAATCTTTCCTATACGGCCTACCTCATCGCTGCCTGCGTTGCGGCGACGCGGGCTGTGCCGGAGATCAACAGCCGCTGGCATGACGATCATTTGGAGATCTTCGACGATATCAACATCGGCGTCGGCATGGCACTTGGCGACAAAGGCCTGGTCGTTCCGGTCGTTTGGCACGTGCAGGACCTCTCGCTGTTGGCGATTGCCGCCAAACTTCAGGACCTGACCAATCGTGGGCGGGCTGGCGGCCTCACCAACGCCGATATGCGCGGCGGCACCTTCACGATCTCAAACCACGGGGTGTCAGGCTCCCTGGTCGCGGCACCCGTCATCATCAATCAGCCGCAATCGGCAATCCTTGGCGTCGGAAAAATGGAAAAGCGCGTTGTCGTACGAGAGGTCGATGGCGTCGATACGATCCAGATTCGACCGATGGCCTATGTCTCGTTGACGATTGATCATCGCGCACTCGACGCTCATCAGACAAACGCCTGGCTGACGCGTTTTGTCGAGACCCTGGAAGGCTGGCAAGCATAGCGCCGGCGGCATCGTGGCCTATGGGCGCTAGGTCGGCGCGCCGCACACCTTCCAGTTTACCTCCTGCAGAAAGCTCGCGGTCCATCGGCTTGTGCACTGGCGCTGCCAGCGACTGCATTGTCCCCTCCCGGCTCCTGCAGACTTGACGAGACGTACCTGTCGTAACGCATGCTATTGCGATTTGATACAGGTCGTCCATCAGCACGTTTTCATGTACGTGTTGCAGGATCGTTGCGAGGCAAGCGCAGCTCGTCACCAACCAACGTTAAAACAGCTTTCCTGTTGCTATTGGCTCCAGAACCACGACTTGCCAATCTCGGCAGAGGCCTCCTGCGGCGTGATCCCGATGTCCTTGAGCTGGTCTGCCGTCAGTTGCGCGAGAGCCTGACGGCCGCGGCGCTTCTCCAGGCGACAACCCAAAAACTCAACTGCGCGACTGATGAAGCCTCGCGGCGAAGCGACATTGCTTTTCCAATCCAGTTCCAGGTCAGTTGACATGTCATACTCCGCATCGTCCGCCGATCCGCGCCATGTGATTAGCGCAACACCAACAGATAAGACTCGCCAACACCTAGAAGGAAGGTTATGGTTCAAATACAAACCATAAGGATTTCTTATATTGCTTAATATCGACCAGCTCGCTTCTTTTGTGAGCGTGATCGATCTGGGAAGCTTCACGGCGGCGGCCGACAAGATTGGCCTCACTCAGCCGGCCGTCAGCCTGCAGGTCAAGTTGCTCGAACAGCGGCTGGGGGTTCGGCTGATCGAGCGCGTCGGGCGACGCGCGCAACCATCGCCGGCCGGCGCGGATCTCCTCGTTCACGCAAGGCGCATCCTTGAAGACTGTGCGGCAGCAACTGATGCAATGACGCCATATCAGCAGGGCTCGGTCGGCCGGGTCAGGATCGGCAGCGGCGGAACGGCCTCGATCCACCTGCTTCCGCGCGCAATCGCGGCCGCCAAGAAGCAAATGCCGGGGCTTGAGATCATGGTCCGGATCGGCAACACCGATGAGGTTTTACGCGACCTCGAAGCCAATGCGCTCGAGCTCGCCGTCGTTACCCTCCCCGCCTCGGGCAGGTCGCTGGAAATCGAGCCTTTCTATGAGGACGAGTTGCTTGCAGTGGCGCCCAAGGGCAGTGAAATGCCGGAAGGCGGACCCGACGCCGACTTTCTCAAAGACAAGGTTCTCATGCTCTACGAGGGTGGCAACACACGCACTGTCACGGATGGCTGGTTCGCAAAGGCCGGCGTCCGGATACAGCCGACGATGGAGTTCGGCAGTGTTGAAGCAATCAAGGAGCTGGTCGCCGCAGGATTGGGCTGGTCGCTACTGCCTGCGCTCGCGCTGAAACAGGACCGCGCAGGGTTCCTCACGACCTCGCCTGTCAGGCCGCGCTTGGCCCGCCAGCTCGGCATCGTGTTGCGTCGGGACAAGCACCTCACCAAAGGACTGCGGGAGGTTATCAAGTGTCTGCGGGGATTTGGCGAACTGCAGCCGGCCTCTTTCCGGCGATAACCAAATCGCGGGTCTCCGACCAATTTCGCATCGCTTTTGCCAACGTGTATGAATGTGTCAACAGCAAGCGCGGATTGCGGTCATTAGTCCGTTAGGATGACTGCAAGGCGGGCCGTTTTGCATAGAGCGCGCATCCACAGTCTCAGGAGTGTGTGCAATACTGCCCTAGGGTAGCGTTTTTGATTGACTGCAACACTCCATGCGCTAGCTCTTATACAAACAGCTGATTCAATATTGGCAGGATACATCGAAGAACTTAGGCGCGGCGCAATGAGGAGATCCAACCCATATGCCAGAAGGTCGTGCGAGTTGGCCCAAGCTGGTTCCACAGGGATCCGAATTCCTCCGCCGCGCCGACGCGGCTTTCTCGCTCTGGGATCTCGACCTCGTCCTTGTCGACTGGTCTGAGAAATTTAAGCGGCGCGGGGGTTTCAACGAGCAAGCGGCGACAAAATTGTGGGACGTTTACCCTGCGCTGGCAAATCCTCCGGCCGCTGACATTGTCCGGCTCGTCGTCAACACTGGCAGGCCGCAATCCATCCGGCTGGGCATATCGACCGATGACCGCTACGATCTGCTGCTGCTGCCTGCCAGGGAGGGTCTGGCGGTCGTCGAGATCAGCGGCGCCGATCTCAATGAAACCACACGTGCGCAGGAGCAGGAACGAGCCCTGCTTCTGCACCAAGCAACCCATGACGTGCTGACCGGACTGCCCAATCGCCGGCAGTTCAGCGACGAATTGGGGCGGCTGCTTCCCACCGGTGACAAGAGCGGTCTTGCACTGATGCAGATCGATCTCGACGACTTCAAGCCAGTGAACGACACGCTTGGGCACGGCGCTGGAGACATTGTTTTAAAGCTCGCCGCCAACCGGATCCGAAGCGTGCTTGGCACGGACGAGACGGCCTTTCGTCTCGCCGGTGACGAATTTGCTGTGATCCAGATTGCGCAAGAGCAACCAAGCGAGGCTGAGCGACTGGCCGAGGCGCTGGTTGGCGAATTCAAGAAGCCATTTGTGGTGGATGGCATTGCTGTCTTCGTGGGAGCCAGTGTCGGCATTGCGATTGCGCCACGCGACGGCGACGAGGGCGAGCAATTGATGAAAGCTGCCGATGTCGCCCTTTATGCGGCCAAAAAGGAAGGACGCCGCCGCGCACGAACCTTCGATCAAAGTATGTTGCTGGTGCTAGAGCAACGGGAAGTGCTGCGACGCAGCCTGAGGGTGGCGCTTCAGCACGGTGAATTTTTCCTCGAGTACCAGCCGATCGTTGACCACGCGCGCGCCGTCATTGGCTTTGAAGCCTTGTTGCGCTGGCGTCATCCGAGGCTCGGCGTGGTTCCGCCGATCGCCTTTATCCCGATGGCGGAAGCCGATGGCCTGATGAGCGAGATTGGCCAGTGGGTGCTTGAGGAAGCCTGTCGAGCAGCGTTGGACTGGCCGGCGCATTATACCGTCGCCGTCAATCTGTCCCCCGCAGAGTTCCTGACTGCAGGCTTCACGGACCGCGTATCGCAAACGCTCGATCTGGTCGGCTTTCCCGCCGAGCGCTTGGAGCTTGAGATCACCGAAACGGTCCTTCTGGAGCGCACGATCAACAACCTCGATACGCTAAACACCCTCAGCGTACTTGGCATCCAGATCTCCCTTGATGATTTCGGAACCGATTATTCATCCTTGAGCTACCTGAAGAACTTTCCGTTCGACAACATCAAGATCGACAAATACTTCATCGACGACCTCCTCGACGACGAGAAGAGCCAGACAATCGTGCGCGCTGTCATTGCACTGTCGCACGGGCTCGGCATGCGCGTCACGGCGGAGGGCGTCGAGACTGCCGAACAAGCCGCGTGGCTGGAGGCTGAGGGATGCGATCGATTGCAAGGCCACTTCCTGAGCCCGCCCATGCATGTTGACCATATTGGACAGTTCGTCGGCCACCGAAAAGGTCGTCGGACCAACGGCGCTGCGCCGGGTCACAGGGGCGGCCCTGGAGGCGTGCAAACGGCAGTTGGACAGGGAGGTTCCGGTTGAAAAGGCAGGAAGCGATAACAAACACAGCTTTCGAGCAGCTGCTCAAACTGGAAATCGAAATGGCAACCTTCACGGCCGACTGGCTGCATTGCGACCAGCTGTCGAATTATATCGCCCGCATGGTCAGCCACAATCGCCGTGATCCGCTGCGCCACTCCAACCTGCTCTCTTCGGCTCTCAACGAACTGCTTGAGATGTCGTTTCGCTCCGACGCGCAAGAGGGCGAGCTGGTATGCGATCTCTATCGTCATGAGCAGACAGAGCGAATCGAGTTGAGCTTTCCCTGCCCGTCACAACAGCGACGCTTTTACTTTGAGCTCGTTGACGGTCTGAACGACGGTGAAAAGCTGGCAAACTACGTGAGGGTCATCGCCGACGAAACTGCTCCCATCGCGCAAGCGGTGCTATTGGGATTGGCGGTCAACTATGACGCGGACATAGAACTACGCGCTTCGGCTGCCGACGCCCTCACCTTCGTTGTCGACCTGCCGCTCGAGAGGCTCCTCAATTGACCGCGAATAGTTCTTCACACGTCTTCACGACGCAATTCGACGCCAGCAATCAGGAGTTTGTCGCCACCGGTGTTTTCCGACCGCGTTCGATCGCCGACATTGCCGATGAGCTCTTGCTGCTGCGAGACAAGATTGAAACGGTCCAAGGGGTTTTCTACGTCAACCTGAAACGCGTCACCCACATGAACAGCACGGCGTTCCGCGCCCTGGCGCGCGTCCTCGTCGACGCCTCCCGCTCGAGGCCGGAGCTCAAGATCGTCGTTGTCGCATCGAGTGTTGTCGCATGGGCGACGCAAATGTTTCGGCACCTGAGCGAACTCTCGCCCAATATCTCGATGGAGATCTACGATTCTGCCTTCTATCCCGGCCAGACATTTGTCGAGAACCAGAGCTTCATCCCGATTCTGCGGACTCAAACGAAAATGACCTGGCGTCACGAACGGGAAATCCTGCCGCGGCACGGCCTTCGCAACGGCATGGTGATCGCCGACATTTGCTGCGGCATCGGTGATTTCGTGATGCTTGTGAGGAAGGAATTCAATCCGGCCAGAATCGTCGCCCTCGACCACTCCGCGGCAAGCCTCGACTATGCGCGCTCCGTTGCGGAGGAGTTTTGCGTTCGCGATATCGAATACACGTATGGTGATGCATCCCAAACGCTGTTCGAAAGCGATCAGTTCGATTTCGTGACGTGCCGGCACTCCTTGCAGATCTTCGACCGCCCGGAGCTTCTCCTCAGAGAACTCTACCGGATCTGCAAGCCGGGCGGCAGGGTCTACATCACCAACGAAAAGAACTCCCATTGCCTGGGCGAGCCGCGCGCCGACAGCATCCAATGGACCTACAACGAGGTAGCCAAGCTCTTTCGCCATTTCGATATGGACGTCGAAATGGGGCCAAAGGGTTCCCGCCTGCTGCTGGATACCGGCTTCGAGGATGTGAGGATCGAAAGTTTCATGGTCACCAACCTCGACGGCGATCCGCAGGAGTTCGCCGATGTCATTGAAGCATGGGAGGATGTGTACGCAGGCGAGATGTCTGTCAAACGAGGAGATTCTCCGGAGTTCATTGAACGGTTCAGGCAGGGGTTCAGGGATCACATCTTCGCTGCGCTTCATCCGCGAGGCTATTCCGGCTGGCCAATCTGGGCGGCGTCGGGGCAAAAACCGCTATGACCGTTTCTCCACTAAAGCCAGGCCTCGGATTGCGCTCGTTTCGGACGAAATTCATGATTGTTGTCGGTGGCGCCGTGCTATTTGATCTTCTGGTCAGCGGCGGCCTGGCGCTTTGGAACGTGCAGCGGCTATCACGTGACGCAACCACCCAGGTTGGCCAAGGTCTTGAAAAGGCGAGCCAGGACTATATCCGCTCCTCCAGCGATTCCACGGCCGCGCAGGTTGGCCTGCTTTTGGACCAGGTGCATTCAGACGTCAAAGCGTTAGCCGGCGTGCTCCAGGGCCAGATCGATCGACCAATCAGGAACGACGCGGTCGGCGCGGCCATGGCAAGGGCTGACCCCGGCGCAGTGACGGTGAGTTTCAACATGAGCGGCAATTGGGCGCAAAACCTTCCAGGTTCGCCGTCCGTCGTCAGCGTCTGGGGCTACCTGCTCGACAAGGATCATCATCCGCTGCCGCAAGTGCAGACCGATATCGAAACCAGCACCGTCCTTGATCTCGTTGCGCCAAACCTTCTGCGCACAGGCGCCTCCAAACTCCAGATGTACTACATCGGCCCGAAGGAGCGGCCGATCTTCAGAACAGCCCCTTATACCGATCAGGCGCAGACATTCGACCGGCTCTATCCCGGCCATAATGACGCGAACTTCTGGGATTTCTTCTTTCCGGGCATTTATGAGTCATGGCAGCAATGGGCGCGAGAGCCCGCGTCACGCCCCGTTGCCGAAAACATCACGCAGACCGCTCCTTATACCGACGCCATTACGGGAAAGCTGATCGTCAGCTTCTTCCACCCTCTTTGGACGGCCGATCGACGCGGCGTGGCGGGAACTGCCGGCGCCGATATTACCCTCGATCAGCTTGCTGAAATTGTCGAACACGTGAAAGTCGCAGAAAGCGGTTTCGGCTTTCTGGCGATGTCGAACGGCAACGTCGTTGCGATCAACGCGGCCGGAGAGAAGGTCATCGGCCTGCGCGCGGCGAGCGACGCGACCAGCAAGGGGGTAACGGGACTTGATCGCTCGCTGCGCAACAGCGCGCAGAACGCCGTTGCAGCCCTTCCACTCGATACGGACGGCGTCGTCCAGCACATCGCGCTTAAGGAGAATGGCGAGGACGTGCCCTATCTGGTCGTCACCAAACAGCTCCGCCCCTCCAATTTGTGGGTCAACGGTCCGATTCAGCGCGAAGTCATGTCGCTCGGCATTGTCGTCCCCGAGCGAGAGATTTACGCCTCCCTGATCGCCGCCAGGCAGCAGATAGCGCAGGCAACCAACCGCATCCTCATCTATCAGATCCTCGCGGTGCTCGTTTCGCTGCTCATCGTCACGGCCGCGGTATTTGCGGCGTCGAAACGCATTACCAGCGGGATCAGAGCTCTGGCGGGGGCGGCCAAGCGCATCGAGGCGAAGGACTATTCCGTTCGGGTCGACATCCGCAGCAAGGACGAAGTCGCCCAGGCCGGACTCGCCTTCAATCGCATGGCCGAGCAGATCAGCTTCCACACCGAAAACCTTGAAAAACTGGTCGCGGAGCGGACGCAGGAGATCGAGGAGGCGAAGGAAGAAATCTCGGCCTTGAACACGCAACTGAAGAGCGAGAATCTGCGTCTCGGCGCCGAACTCGATGTGGCCCGACACATCCAGATGATGGTGTTGCCACGCGCAGCCGAGCTCCGCGCGGTCGAGCATCTGGAGATTGCCGCTTATATGCGTCCCGCCGACGAGGTTGGCGGCGACTACTATGACGTCCTGCAGAATGGCAGAAGCCTGAAGATAGGCATCGGCGATGTTACCGGCCATGGCCTGGAGAGCGGCGTGCTGATGCTGATGGTGCAATCGGTCGCCCGCGCCTTGCTGGAGGCGGGGGAGACGGACCCTTCGAAATTCCTTGTACACCTGAACCGGGCGATCTTCAAGAACATCGAGCGCACGAGGACCGACAAGCACCTGACCTTGTCGTTCCTTGATTACGATGGCGATCGCCTGACCATTTCAGGGCAGCATGAAGACCTCATCGTCATTCGCCAGACAGGGGAGGTCGAGCGGATCGATACCGGTGATCTTGGACTGCCGGTGGGGCTTGAATCCGACATTTCGCCCTTTGTTGATACTCGCGAAATATCCTTCCAGAAGGGCGACCTGATCGTGCTGCATACGGACGGCGTCACGGAAGCTGAAAATCCGCGCGGCGAACTGTTCGGTATCGATCGGCTTTGCCAGAGCGCGCGGCGCCTGTACGGCCAAACGGCCGAAGAGGTAAAGGACGGCATTATCGAGGGCCTGATGGCCTATATCGGAACGCAGAAAATACATGATGACATCACATTAGTTGTGATGCGGCATAGGTGATGACATGACGGTCGTGCTCTTTGGGCAAGAACACCTCGCCTTCTCTGACACCGCTCACGCAGTCAGACTTCTATTGCTTGATGGTCCGCTTGATCTTGCCTGGAAGCACTCTGGAATGACGTCTGATTTCATCGCCGAGATGATGGCGCCGAGATTTCGTCCATCGAGGCGGCTCTACAATCAACTCAAGCAGGATATCGGCTATCTCGCAAACGAACTGATCGAGAATGCCATAAAGTTTCGCGCGCGCGGAGAAGTCGTGGTGGAGGCGCTGGCGCAGACGGATTGTGTTCGGCTCCGGGTTTCCAATTTTATCGACAGCGAAACGGCTGCCCGATTCCAGCGGCTGCTGGTGAATGTGACGAGCGGCGATCCCGGCGACCTGCTCATCCGACAGATCGAGGCAAGTGCCACGGCCACGACCGGAGCCACTTCCGGACTGGGTTTGTTGACCCTGATGAGCGACTACGAGGTGCAGTTTGCCTGGCTCTTCGAGGAGGACAGCGTTCACGAACGAACAAGAATTGAAACCTATGCCGCGATGGCAATTCCGGCATGAAACGGCAAGAGGTGCGCCATGGAAATTAGAGAAGAAGCCTACCGTGTCTGGTCCGAAGGCAGCACCGTCTTTTTCGACGGGACAATGCGGCTGGCAGGTCCTGATGCCTACGCGCCTATCCATGCGCTCGCCATGAAGGCGCTCGAAGGTGGGGGCGGCAAAACGACGTTGGACTTGACGGGCCTGGAGTTTCTCAATTCCTCCGGCATAAACCTGCTCGCCAAGCTGACGATCGAAGCGCGCAACCGTCCGGACATTCATTTGACCGTGCTGGGGTCATCACAGATTTCGTGGCAGATGAAATCGCTGCCCAACCTGAAAAAGCTGCATCCCGGCGTGGATCTGAGAATGACCTGACGGTGTAGGAACTGATGTGGAACGAAGCGCGCTTGCCTGATGGATGATGGAGACCGAATTGCAAGACGACGAACGATCTCGCCCCTTTCCAGCCCAACCCGATGACGGGGCACGCGACGATAGCAAGGCTGCGCAGAGCGAACGCCGCCGCTTTCCTCGCGAGACGAAATCGACGGCGGAGCAACCGGCACCTTCGCCAGCATTGCAACCGTTGCGGTTTTCCACGCGCGACCTCGATCCGGCACAGCAATTTGCCGCCTGGCAGTCTTACGTCGCGCCGCTTGTCGACGTCCGGCGCCCGGATAATTCTCCCCCAGATGCGGGTTTTGGAGCCGATCACGCAGCCTGGAATCTCGGCGGCATGCTCATTATTCAACAAAGCACCCCCGCCCATAGCTATATGCGTTCGGAAGCGAAGGTCAGGTCAAGCCCCATCGATCACTGGCATATCTCGGTCCTGCGCAACGGCCGAACATGGACGGAGGTCGGCGGGCACGTCTCCGAGGGCGAGCCTGGGAAAGTCGAATTGCGGAGTTTGGGACATCCCTTTCGCGGTCGATCGACGGACGCCCAGACGCTATCCCTTTATCTTCCCCGCGAGCTGCTTCATCCCGCCTCAACCGAGATCAGAAACAACATCGCCCTTTCCGGAACGCGTGCCAAACTGCTAATCGACTATCTGGACGGCGTCGAGGCACAGCTGGCGCAGCTGGCAGAAGCGGATCTTGCGCACGTGGTCCAGACCATCCGCGACATGATCCTGACCAGTGTTTCATCGTCACCAGCATATTTCTCGTCCGCAGAGCCACACAACAGCTTGCCCCTTAAGGATCGCGTCTACCGCTTCGTCCAGCACAATTTGATGTCGCCCGACCTGACAACCGACCGTTTGTGCCGGGAATTGGGCGTCTCCCGCACCCGCCTCTACCAGGCTTTCGAGCCGGACGGCGGCGTGCATCACTACATTCAGCGCCGCCGACTTCTGGCTGCACACGCCGCATTGAGCGATACGGCCAACCGGCAACAAATCGTTGATATCGCCTTTGCGGCCGGTTTTTCCTCTGCCGCACATTTCAGCCGTGCCTTCAGCAAGGAATTCGGCTACAGCCCGCGCGAGGCGAGAAACGTGGCCGTGCCGTCTTATCTCGGGCACCCGGTCGAGCCGGCGTCCGAGGCAGAGAGCGCTCAATCCTTCGACAAGTGGCTGAGAACGCTCGGGCACACCCGCCGCGCCTGATCGCTGCCAATCCTGTCGCGATAAAGCGTTGGTCGCCAGGACGCCGAAGGGCGACAATCCCCTCCCCGTCTGTCGACTCTGATCGGCCGCGTCACGCCCGGCATCCGTGTGCCAAAATCAATCACGCGCGAAAGCGGCTGGACACTACCAGAGGCCGCAGAAATGGACGCTGCTGCAAGTTTCTGGATGCGCAGCTAACGACAGGTGCCCCGTAAGCCCTTAATAAAGAAGCATAATCGCAATGCAGTCAATCAGACGGAACGCATGGCAAATGCGCTTCCTTCATAAATAAAGCAACTTTCAGGGGCATATCATGGAACCGACCAATCCTACGATCCAGATCAGCAATCCTCGATATCCTGCGAATGATCCATACCGCGTTGTCGAGCGCGAGGAAGTCCTTGCTCAGGCCTTTCGAGCTTTCGTCCAGCGAGCCGTTGCTGCGGGTTGGAAGGAATCGGAGGTCGCTCTGACTTTGGCCGACATCGCTGACGACTATGTAATGGCTCTCGCTCGAAGGGTTAAGGCAAACTAGTACCGAGTACCGTCCGCGCGTCGCAGCTGGGGCGAACGCGGACATGCCAGCATCCCTTCAACCGGCCCGGGGCCCACCGCTTCCAGATAACGCGAAGCGGTGGGCCTCGGTCGTTGAGCGGGCGTAAACCGCGACGGCTTGTCGAACTCCTCCCGCTTTGCGCCGGAGAAGGCAGCGATGTTTTCAGGCCAGTTAGCGATCCGGACCCGAGGCCATCTCGGCTGCCGCGGCCAACATGGTCGGCGCCAGAATCGACAATCGAGAGCTGTCATTTGCTTTACAGATACGACGCTGTACAGTCCTGAGGAGCTGATTGGCCGCCGCTCCAAGCTGCCGCCTTTAGAAGGAGGAATGATGTTTCATCATGTTTCTATCGGCGTGTCCGATCTTAACCGTGCGCGCCAGTTCTACGACGCTGCACTTGAACCTTTGGGCTATATGAGGCTTTCCACGAGTGACAAGTGGCTGGGCTACGGCGCGGAACAACCACAGCTTTGGATAAAACTCGCCGAACGCCCGGTCGTGGCCGATATGGAGTCGGGACTGCACTTCTGTTTTGTTGCCGACAGCGAGGAAAGTGTCAGGGGCTTTCATGCAAAAGCTACCGTCAGTGGCGGGACGGATAACGGCGAACCGGGAATACGTCCCGAGTACGGATCCTTCTATTACGCAGCGTTCGTCATCGATCCGGATGGCTACCGTCTGGAAGCCTTTTTCCATCGCCCTGAATGACGGCCCATGGCGCGGGCCGCTTGAATGACACTGATCGCAAGGTAACCGCATGTCGCCACACCTTGAGCCCGCCCGTCCTCACGCACCTTCAGCAGTGATTTGGGTAGGCTTCATTGCGATGTGCGTCGGCATGTTCATGGCGATCCTGGACGTCCAGGTCGTCGCGACATCTCTTCCGACCATCCAGCAAGCCATCAACATCGACCCCGACCAGATGAGCTGGATCCAGACCGTCTACCTCATCGCGGAGGTGGTCGCCATACCATTGACCGGCTTGCTGACGCGCGTCTTGACGATGCGGTGGCTCTTCGTCGCTTCAATAGGCTTGTTTGTTGTTGCTTCGGCTGGTTGTGCGGCGAGCAGTGACTTCAGCGAACTGATTGCTTGGCGCGTCGTCCAGGGCTTCTCCGGCGGGACGCTGATCCCGGCAGTGTTTTCAGCTGTCTTCATCCTCTTTCCAAATGAGCGGCAGGCGATCGCAACGACAATTGCGGGCGTGCTGGCTGTCTTGGCACCGACGGTTGGGCCGATCATCGGCGGCTGGCTGACGGCGACTTATTCCTGGCACTGGCTGTTCCTCATCAATATTGCTCCTGGTATCGTCTCGGCGCTCGTGGCGTGGCGGTTTCTGCCGCTGCAAAAAGGCGATACTTCCGAACTCCGGCATCTCAATGGTGCTTCGCTCGTCATGATGGCGCTGGCGTTGACGAGCCTCGAATTGGGACTGAAGGAGGCGCCCACAAGCGGCTGGATCTCGCCATATGTTCTCAGCCTGCTGGCAGTCAGCCTCGTATCGGGAGCCGCATTCGCAAGCCGGTCGCTGGGCAGAATGCGCCCGATTGTCGAACTGCGTCATTTTCGCGATCGAAATTTCCTCGTCGGTTCAGCCCTCAGTTTCGTGCTCGGGATCGGCCTCTTCGGCTCCGTCTATCTCATGCCGGTTTTCCTTGCCTTCATCAGAGGACACAATGCACTGGAAATCGGGACCACGATGCTGGTCACAGGTATCACGCAGTTGATCACCGCACCGATCGCAGTTGCGCTGGAGAAGCGAACGGATCCGCGCCTGCTCTCGGCATTGGGGTTTGCGCTATTTGCGATCGGCCTGGCGATGAGCGCATTCCAGGATCCCCGGTCCGACTACGACGCCATGTTCTGGCCCCAGGTCGTGCGCGGTGCAGCGATCATGTTTTGCCTTCTCCCGCCCACGCGCTTGGCGCTCGGAACCCTGCCAGCGGCGCAGGTCCCTGATGCAAGCGGGCTCTTCAACCTGATGCGCAACCTTGGCGGAGCAATCGGCATCGCATTGATCGATACGATCATCTATACGAGGTCGGAGCCCCTCGCGCAGACATTATGGGATCGGTTGCGTGCCGGCGACACAGCTGCCGCAGCGTTCGTCGGGGCGCCAGCCGGCACGATTGCGGGCAGTGCAGGCGGCGGCTTCAGCCCCGACACAATCGCAGCGCTAGATCCGCTGGTGCAAACGGCAGCAAGCGTCCAAGCGATCAACGAGGCGTGGCTCATCGTTGCCATCCTGACAGGCTGCGCACTGCTCTTCTTGCCATTCGCAAGACCGGTCGCTCCACCGCAATAAGAGCGGCAAGGCCTTTTCCGGGCCGCATTCCTCACTGGTTCGGCGGTTCTCGGGCCATGGGGACGACGTCTTCGGGGCTTCGGCTGCCTGACGTCTCGATTTTCTGCGACCTTGATGAGGAAGGTGTTCATCCGATACGCCGGCGGCAAAGTGTGAACAGAGCGTTCAATCGCCTTTTCATCGCAGATGCCGCTTCCCATGTTATGCCCATCACAATCCCACGGCAGATCCCTGATATCCAACGGGCAAAAATCATGAAGAAAATCGGCTTTCTCTCCTTCGGCCACTGGACGCCCTCTCCCCAATCGCAAACCCGCTCGGCGGGCGACGCGCTGCTCCAATCCATCGACCTTGCCGTTGCAGCGGAAGAGCTTGGTGCCGACGGCGCTTATTTCCGCGTCCACCATTTTGCTCGCCAGCTTGCCTCCCCGTTTCCGTTACTGGCGGCAGTCGGCGCCAAGACGAAGACCATAGAAATCGGCACCGCGGTCATCGACATGCGCTACGAGAACCCTCTCTATATGGCTGAGGACGCCGGAGCCGCCGATCTCATCACGGGTGGTCGCCTGCAACTTGGCATCAGCCGCGGGTCCCCCGAACAGGTCATCGATGGCTGGCGCTATTTCGGCTACCAGCCACAGGAAGGCACAAGCGATGCCGATATGGGCCGTGGCCATGCCGAAGTGTTCCTGGAAGCACTGAACGGCGAAGGCTTTGCAAAACCCAACCCGCGTCCGATGTTTCCGAACCCGCCTGGCCTGCTGCGCCTTGAACCTTATTCGGACGGATTGCGCGAGCGCATCTGGTGGGGTGCTGGGTCCAACACAACCGCCATCTGGGCGGCCACGCTCGGCATGAACCTGCAGAGTTCGACGTTGAAGGATGACGAAACGGGCGAACCCTTTCACGTCCAGCAGGCCGCACAAATCCGCGCTTATAGAAATGCCTGGAAGGAAGCCGGTCACAGCCGTACACCGCGCGTGTCGGTCAGCCGCAGCATTTTCGCGCTCGTCGACGATCGCGACCGCGCCTATTTCGGTCGCGGCGGCAAGGAGCAGGATTCAATCGGCTATATCGATGAGAACACCAAGGCCATCTTTGGTCGGTCCTACGCAGCCGAACCGGACGCGCTGGTCAAACAGCTCGCCGAGGACGAAGCCATCGCCGAAGCCGATACCCTGCTGCTCACCGTCCCCAATCAGCTTGGCGTCGAATACAACGCCCATGTAATCGAGGCGATCTTAAAGCATGTGGCGCCGCCCCTTGGCTGGCGCTAACTGAGGAGTTAAACCATCACATCAACATCGGCATCGTAAATGGGCCCATGACTGTCACAAATCGCCCAAAGGCGGAGGCTCTCGCGAGCGCTATTGCTTCAGTACCAGCACGCTTCGTCCGCTTGTGGTGTCGGCAATCAGCCGGGCGATCTCCTCAGATCTTGCTTGCGGAAAGCTTGCCGTGATCTCGGCACCGGCGCCAGAGAATGTCTCGCTGAGGATGTGCATCCCCTCGAAGGCGGCCAGCCTTGCCTTGAGGATCGCAAGGTCGCAAAAGGCCGCGCGGATCGTTCCTTCCAACGTTGGAACAAGCTCGATGAGCTCGCCAGCCCGCAAGCAGGCGGCGGCCGTTCCACCATAGGCGCGGATTAAACCGCCGGTACCGAGAAGAACGCCACCAAACCAGCGTGTGACGATAACGATGACCTTATCGAGCGACTGGCCGTCAATCGCCTGCAATATCGGCTTTCCTGCGGTTCCGCCCGGCTCGCCGTCGTCGCTGAACCGGTAGGTCTGACCGATGCGCCAGGCCCAACAATTATGGTTGGCGTCGCCATGACAGTGCGCGGCAAGCGCCTCCTTGGCTTCGAGCTCACTGGCGATCGGCATGCCGATCGCCAGAAACCGGCTTCTTTTCACGACTTGCTCGAGGGATATCGGACGTGACAGCGAATACATGACAGCGGTATAGGCCAGCGCGGCAGCCGAGCGAAGATGTCCGACAAAGATTTCATCCGGCAACGGACGGATATGGGGATGGAGATGTCTGCCAGGCACAGCGATGCCGATCCGCACTATTGGGCCGGTATCGAAATCCAGCCTCTCATGTTCGGATGGAACCGACAATAATAGTCGACCGGCGTGGTTGCCTTCAGCACCAGACGTCCCGATTTGCCTGGAGGAATGACCACCTCCCAGTCCCCCTTCACGGTCGCCGTATGGGCAAGGATGTCCTTGTTGATCCATTCGATCGTATCGCCCGGCCTTGCGCTAATCTCGGCGGGCGAAAACATCATCTTTTCGATTGTTACCGTGACGGTTTCCGCCCGCACCGGAACGACACCAATGGTCAACGCAGATACCGCAACGATCCACAGATGCCGTCCCAGCATGTCGATATCTCCTATTTGAGCTCGGCAGCGACGTGTTCGGCGTGCTGCTGGTGGCCTTGGAAGATTTTCAGACCGGTTTCGAGCAGTTCCTTGAGTTCGGCATTGCTCGCCGACGGGATCAACAGCGTCTCGAGAGCGCCGTTGACCTGCTTGTGGTAGGCCACCTCGTTGGCGACATAGGCCTTGTCGAAGCTCGCGCCGTTGAGCGCGGTCAGTTTGGCTCGCTCGTCGGTCGCAGCTTTCGTCAGCGTCTTGCTCGTGTCATTGTCCTGTGGCGTAACCTTGAGCTTCTTGACCAATGCGAGAGCCTGCGTATTCACCGCCTCATGGTCTCGCACCATGTCCTGAGCGAAGGCGACAACCGCCTTGTTTTTGGATTTCGAGATCGCAAGTTTTGCTGCCTCTACGTCGATGACGCCGGCCGTATAGGCGATATGAGCGATCTGCGCGTCCGTCGGCTTGTCTGCGGCCCATGCCGACGGCACAATTCCAAGCAGGCAAATCGCGGTCAGGGTGGCAATCTGTCGAGTATGCATAGGAACCTCCTTCGCCCGAACCGGCAAGGCTGGGCGTTATTTTCTGGAACGCAGATTGGATGCCAGTCCGACCGTTAGGTTCCCGCGGTTAATCGGGAAAACCGAGACGGCTCATCACCGCGCTCGTCAGGCGCTCGCAACGGCGGCCGGCAAAGGGAAATGCGGAAAGGAGCACGGGACCGATCTGCTGGTCGAGGCGCTCGCGCACCAGACGCCTGGCGCGATGCAATCGGGTCTTGACGGTTTGCGCCCGTATGCCAAGTAGCGCCGCCGTCTCCTCGACACTCAACCCCTCGATGACCCTGGCGACAAAGACCGTTCGGTAGATATCGGGCAGAGCATCTGTTGCCTGCTCGACCAGTTGCAAGATTTGCCGTTGCGCCATGGTCCGCTCCGGATCGCCGGTGTTGTCGACAGGGAATTGGACGATCGTCGCTCCACCGAGCTGGTTGGTGGCATTCGCCACGCCCGCGCTCCGCCGCTTTTTGCGCAGACGCCCGAGGGCTTCGTTGATCACGATGCGCGATAGCCAGGTCGCAAGCGACGCGTCTCCGCGGAAGCGATTAAGATGGGCAAATCCCAGCACATAAGGTTCCTGAACAACGTCCTCCGCTTCGCTGTCGTTGCGAATGATGCTTCTTGCGAGGCGATAGAGCCTCTGATTGTGGGCCTTCATGATTGCGCGAAACGCATGGCGATCGCGGGCGACCGCGCGCCGTGCCAGCTCGACATCGGCGAGCGTATCGAGTGCTTCGGCCCGATCGGTTCGAATGTGCGACATCTTCATCTCCTTAGCATGACTTTAGATGGAGCTGGATGGCAAAGGTTCCCGAAACTCATGCGCCCGCGCCGGGAGCGGCAAGACGCGTTGCGGTGACACATGGCAGCCTGATCGATCTGGCGCGTTGCCCGCGCCCGTTTTTAGGTGAACGCGTTTGACACAGCGCAAAAGGATGCCGACATTGCGTCAATGGCTTTACCGACGCGGCCGCGAGAATGGACCCGACACGGTTTCTGGATGGGATGGACACTATGAATCTCAAGGACCAAACACTCTTTCGTCAGGCAGCCCTGATTGGCGACAGATGGATCGAGGCTGATCCGTCGAACGCGATCGAAGTCAACAATCCGGCGAACAGCGAAATCATCGGCCGCGTGCCGAAGCTTGGCGCGGCGGAAACAAAGGCCGCGATCGAGGCGGCACGCGTCGCGCAAAAGGGGTGGGCGGCCCGCACCGCCAAGGAACGCTCCGGCATTCTGCGCAATTGGTTCGAGCTGATGATTGCAAACAAGGAAGACCTCGGTCGCATCCTGACGCTCGAGCAGGGCAAGCCGCTTTCCGAGGCGATCGGCGAGATCGTCTATGGCGCGAGCTTTATCGAATGGTTCGCCGAGGAGGCTCGCCGCGTCTATGGCGACCTGGTCCCTGGCCACCAGCCCGACAAGCGCATCATGGTGATGAAGCAGCCAATCGGTGTGGTGGCCGCAATCACCCCCTGGAACTTCCCGAACGCCATGATCACCCGCAAGGCGGGGCCCGCCTTTGCTGCCGGTTGCGCCATGGTGCTGAAGCCGGCCAGCCAGACACCCTTCTCGGCCATTGCAATTGCAGTGCTCGCCGAGCGGGCGGGGCTTCCGGCCGGGTTGTTTTCTGTCATCACCGGCTCGGCACGTGAAATCGGCGCCGAGATGACCGCCAATCCGACTGTCCGCAAGTTGACCTTCACCGGTTCGACCGAGGTCGGCGCCGAGCTCTACAAGCAGAGCGCTGCGACGATCAAGAAGCTCGGGCTGGAACTCGGCGGCAATGCGCCCTTCATCGTTTTCGACGACGCTGATCTCGATGCCGCCGTCGAGGGGGCGTTGATCGCCAAGTTCCGCAACAACGGCCAGACCTGCGTGTGCGCCAACCGCCTCTATGTGCAGGATGGCGTCTACGACGCCTTTGCCGAGAAGCTTGCAGTGGCGGTCGGCAAGTTGAAGACTGGCAATGGCTTCGACGAGGGGGTCATTCTCGGGCCACTGATCGATCAGCCAGCACTGGAAAAGGTCGAGGAGCACGTTGCCGATGCGCTCGCCAAGGGCGCGAGCGTCGTGCGGGGCGGACAGCGCCATGCGCTCGGCGGCACCTTCTACGAGGCGACGGTGCTCGCCAATGTCACGAAAGAGATGGTCGTTGCACGTGAGGAGACCTTCGGACCGGTGGCGCCGCTCTTTCGCTTCAAGGACGAGGCCGACGTCATTGCGCAGGCAAACGATACCGAGTTCGGCCTGGCCTCCTACTTCTATGCCAAGGACCTCGCCCGCGTTTTCCGGGTGGCCGAGGCGCTGGAATACGGCATGGTTGGCGTCAACACCGGATTGATCTCGACGCCAGAGGCACCGTTCGGCGGCGTCAAGCTCTCCGGCCTGGGCCGTGAGGGTTCAAAATACGGGATCGAAGAATTTATCGAGATCAAATACGTGTGCCTTGGCGGTATCGGTTGAATGCCTGGCACTGGCGCGAGGCCGCAATCCTTACGCTCTTTTGCTATGGACGGCAGGGGGTTTGAGGCTGCCGCCTACCGCAACGTGCCAACCTAAAGTGCGATTTTATTCGCCGACATAGCATTATGTCGACCGAAATGAGGATGTCCATAGCGACAGCGTGATTACCTTAGCCATGGTTATTGCACGTCTTTCGTGCCATATTAGCCATCAGCACTGTTCAACATTTGAGTCGCGATCTGGCGCGAAAATGGAGACGATGAGATGCTACATGGCCTTCCCGAGCCAATTTCGAATTCCCTTAAGTCTTTGAAGGAACGAATACTAGTTTGTGCCGTTTTTTCAGTGAGCGCGCCGACAGGGCGGCAATCCCGTCTTAACCAACCGGCCGCGGGAGAACATCATGCAAAAGGGTGAAAGCGACGTCTTTGATCTTTTCTCGGAGATTTACACAAGCGCCGCGCAAGAAGAACTGAGCCTACAAGAATACCTTCTAGCCTGCCGCGATGACAAAAGCCTTTATGCGACCGCGCAGGAGCGAATGGTCGAGGCGATCGGCGAGCCGACGCTGATTGATACGAGCGCCGATGAGCGGTTGGGCCGGATTTTTGCCAACCGCACAGTCAAGATCTATCCGTCTTTCGCTGATTTCTACGGCATGGAGGATACGATCGAGCGGATTGTCGGCTACTTCAGATACGCCGCGCAAGGGCTCGAGGAACGCAAGCAAATCCTCTATCTCCTTGGGCCTGTCGGGGGCGGCAAATCGTCGCTTGCCGAGCGCCTCAAAAGGCTCATGGAGCTGCGCCCGATCTACACCCTGGCTGTCAATGGCAAAATCAGCCCCGTCTTCGAATCTCCTCTCGGCCTCTTCCATCCGGAACGGATGGCAGGTCTCTTGGAAGACAAGTACGGGATTGCGCAGCGCCGCCTCACGGGTCTGATCTCGCCTTGGGCAACGAAACGGCTCGACGAGATTGGCGGCGATATCTCGAAGTTCAGCGTCGTCAAGCTGACGCCCTCACGACTGCGGCAGATTGCGATCGCCAAGACTGAGCCTGGCGACGAGAACAACCAGGATGTGTCTGCGCTCGTCGGCAAGGTGGACATCCGTCAGCTCGAACATTTCAGTCAGGCCGATCCGGATGCCTATTCCTACAGCGGCGGACTAAACAGGACGACGCAAGGGCTTCTCGAGTTCGTCGAAATGTTCAAGGCGCCGATCAAGGTATTGCACCCGCTGCTGACCGCCACGCAGGAAGGCAGCTATAATGGCACCGAGAACTTTGGCGCCTTCCCGTTCCAGGGGATCGTCGTCGCTCACTCCAACGAGTCCGAGTGGTTGCAATTCAAGAACAACAAGAACAACGAGGCATTCCTCGACCGTATCCTCGTCGTCAAGGTGCCGTATTGCCTGCGGGTCACCGAGGAGCGGCAGATCTACGAGAAGCTGCTTCGAGAGAGCGAACTGGCAAAGAGCCCATGTGCTCCTGAAGTGCTCGAAAATCTCAGCCGCTTCACGGTTGCAACACGCCTCCACGCACATGAGAACTCACCGCTCTACACGAAGATGCGCGTGTATGACGGCGAGAACCTGAAGGACACCGATCCCAAAGCCAAGTCCGTTCAGGAGTATCGCGATGCGGCCGGCGTTGATGAAGGCATGACCGGTATTAGCACGCGCTTCGCCTTCAAGGTTCTTTCAGAAACCTTCAACTACGACACCAAGGAGGTGGCCGCCGACCCAGTGCACTTGATGTACATCATGGAACAGGCAATCCGACGCGAACAGTTTTCCAAGGAAACCGAGGCGCGCTACCTCGATTTCATCAAATCCGAGCTTGCTGCGCGTTACGCAGAATTCATCGGCCATGAAATCCAGAAGGCCTACCTTGAATCCTATAGCGAGTATGGGCAAAACCTGTTCGATCGCTACATCGCATACGCTGATGCATGGCTGGAAGATCAGGATTTCAAGGACTACGATACCGGCCAAATCCTCAACCGCGATATTCTCGACAGCGAGTTGTCGCAGATCGAGAAGCCTGCTGGCATTGCCAATCCCAAGGACTTCCGCAACGAGGTTGTGAAGTTTACGCTTCGCGCCCGTGCCAAGAACCATGGGCGCAATCCCTCCTGGACGAGCTATGAAAAGCTTCGCGAAGTGATCGAGAAGCGCATGTTCGGCCAGGTCGAAGATCTCCTGCCGGTCATCAGCTTCGGCTCCAAGAAGGACAGCTCGACGGAAAAGCAGCACGCCGAATTTGTCCAGCGCATGACGCAGCGCGGCTACACGGTTCGCCAGGTTCGGCGGCTCGTCGATTGGTACATGAGGGTCAACAAGGCCGGTTGACGATGCCGAACCGAGGGATTGGCAGATGCCGAATTTCATCGACCGCCGGCTCAACCCGAAGGATAAGAGCCTCGGCAACCGGCAACGTTTCCTGAAGCGTGCCCGCGACGAACTCAAGCGGGCAATCAAGGAACAGGTCAAGTCCGATAAGATTGCCGACGTGGATGCTGCCCATGGCGTCCCGATGCCGAAGCGTGGTGCAGGAGAGCCGACCTTTCAGCCTGCCTCCGGCAGCGGTGAGCGCGAGTATATTCTTCCGGGCAACAAGGAATACATGGCCGGTGACAAGCTGTCGCGACCGCAAGGCGGCGGCGGAGGAGGAGGCCGCGGCGCCGGCCGCGGCGAGAGTGAGGATGATTTTCAGTTCATTCTATCCCGGGACGAGGTTCTCGACCTTTTCTTCGAGGACCTTGAGCTGCCTGATATGGTCAAGCTGAACCTGAAGGAAACAGTGACCTACAAGCCGCACCGCGTCGGCTTCAGCACGGCCGGCACGCCCACCAACATCAATGTCGGGCGAACCATGCGCAACAGCTACGGCCGCCGCATCGCCTTGCAGCGGCCGAGCGAAGCGGCGGTGAAAACGCTTGGCGACGAGATCGCCGCCCTGGAGGCCAAGCAGGATCTGTCGGCGTCGGACCGGCGTCGCCTGCAGGCGATGCGCGAGGAACTGGCGCAGTTGGAGCGCAGGCGTCGACGCATTTCCTATGTCGATCCGGTCGACATTCGCTTCAACCGCTTCGAGCGCCAGCCGCTCCCCAATGCCAGCGCCGTGATGTTTTGCTTAATGGACGTATCGGCATCGATGGGCGAGCGTGAAAAGGATCTTGCCAAACGCTTCTTCGTGCTGCTCCACCTGTTTTTGACCCGCCGCTACGAGCGGATCGATATCGTCTTCATCCGCCACACCGACGAAGCGCGTGAGGTCGACGAGGAGACGTTCTTCTACAGCAAGCAGAGTGGTGGCACGGTCGTTTCCACGGCCCTTGAGGAAATGCTTCGTGTGATCGAGGAGCGGTATCCGGCTCATTTGTGGAACATTTACGCCGCTCAGGCATCCGACGGCGACAACATCAGCGGCGACTCTGAACGTTGTGCGGCACTGCTGCGCGATCACCTGATGCGTCTTTGCCAATACTATGCTTATGTGGAGATCATCGACGAGCGCGAAACGGAGATCTTTGGAACGACCGACAACGGCACGTCGCTGTGGCGCGCCTATCGCACAGTCGATGGGGAGGTGCCGAACTTTCAGATGACGCGGATCTCCAGACCGGCAGATATCTATCCAGTTTTCCGCAAGCTCTTTACCCGACAGCCTGCCATGCGCACGCGCAAGTAAGGGATGACCGAATGGCGAGACGCTCGAGTTCAGGCCTGCTATTTGACGGCTCCGACTGGAATTTCGCGACCCTTTCGCGCGCCTACGATGCCATCGAGACCATTGCACTCGACGAGTTGGGTTTGGACGTCTATCCCAACCAGCTGGAGATCATTTCCTCGGAGCAGATGTTGGATGCCTATTCCTCAGTTGGCATGCCGCTGATGTACCAGCACTGGTCTTTTGGCAAGCGCTTCATCTTCGAGGATCACCTGTACCGTAAGGGACAGCGCGGTCTCGCCTATGAACTCGTCATCAATTCCAATCCCTGCATCACCTATCTCATGGAAGAAAACACCATGGCGATGCAGACGCTCGTGACCGCGCATGCGGCGTTCGGCCACAATCATTTTTTCAAGAACAACTATCTGTTCCGCCAATGGACCGACGCCGGTGCCATTTTGAGCTACATGGACTTCGCCAAGAAATACATTGCCAAGTGCGAGGAACGGCATGGAGTGAGCGCCGTTGAGGCGATCCTCGATTCCGCCCACGCCTTGATGGACCAAGGTGTCTTTCGCTATCGTCGCCCGCCGCGCCTTTCCTCCGAAAAAGTCAGGGAGCGCGCCCGCGAGCGACTGGAATACGAAGAGCAAACCTACAGCGATTTGTGGCGCACGCTACCCCTGGCAGCCGAAAATCGCAATCCGGAGGATGCCGAACGCGACGCATCGGAACGCAAGAAGGTTCTCAACCTTCCAGAGGAGAACCTGCTCTACTTTCTCGAAAAGCACAGCCTCATCCTCGACCCCTGGCAACGGGAACTTCTTCGGATCGTGCGCGTCATTGCGCAGTATTTCTATCCGCAGCGCCAAACCAAGGTGATGAACGAGGGCTGTGCGACCTTCGTGCATTACACGATCATCAACCGGCTGTTCGATCAAGGCAGGATTAGCGAGGGGGCGATGCTGGAATTGCTGAAAAGCCATTCCAATGTGGTGTTTCAGCCGGCTTTCGATGACCCCCGCTTTCCCGGCATAAACCCCTATGCCTTGGGGTTCGCGATGATGCAGGATATCGAGCGCATCTGCATGAAACCGACGGCGGAGGATCGCGACTGGTTTCCCTCGTTTGCCGGCAATGGCGATTGGCGCGGAACCTTGCTTGACGCCTGGGCGAACCACCGGGACGAATCCTTCATGCTGCAATATCTAAGCCCGGCAATGATCCGCAAGTTCCGATTGTTTCTGCTCTCGGATCGCGCCACCGACAGCTATTGTGAAGTGGCCTCAATCCACAACGAACGTGGCTATTCCACGATCCGCTCAGCCCTTGCCCGCAGCTACGATGTCGGTGCCCGACAGCCTGATATCCAAGTGATCGACGTCGACCTACTTGGCGACCGACAGCTTCGTCTGCAACATAATGTGAAGAACGGCATCCTTCTGGAAGAAAGTACCCGTGATGAGACGCTCGGCCACGTTCGCCACCTCTGGGGCTACGACGTCAGCCTGAGTGGCGTCGATGCTGCAACCGGCAGCGTTCTCTACGAGTGCTCGACAGATGAGATCTGACGCGCGACGTTGGTCGTGGCCGGCGCAGGTACCTGATCGGATTGCCGCTTTGCACGGCTCAAAACGTCAATGCTTGTCCTCTTCGGCATGTCGTCGCCGGATGCTGCGCACGACGAGCCACATGCCAGCAACGACGATCGGAACCGAAAGGCCGGTCAACGTCTCGGGAGAGACCTCGAAGCCGACATTGTGGGCACCTTTTGCCACATAGCCGAAGAGCCCGACGACATAATAGGAGATTGCCGCCACCGACAGGCCCTCGACCGTCTGCTGCAGACGTAGCTGCAACTGGGCCCGACGATCCATCGAATTCAGCACCGTGGTATTGATACGCTCGAGTTCAACGTCGATCCAGCTTCGCAACAGGGCTGTGGCCCGGGCCAGCTTGCGCGAAAGGTTTGCCTGACGCTCCTCGACCGACTGGCAGGTTCGCATGGCCGGAGCCAGTCGCCGCTCCAGGAAAGAGCCAAGCGTCTCGCTTCCGGGCATCGCAGTTTCTGCAAGCGCGCGAATGCGTTCCTGAACGATGTCATAATAGGCGCGGCTGGCTCCGAACCGATAGAGGCTGAGCGCCGCGTTCGCCTCGAGTTCGGCCGCCAGACGTGTTATCTCCGACAGCATCTGATCCGCCTCCTCGCGAGCGTGAAGCTTCATTCGCTGCGTAATTGCGGTCAGGCCGGACTCGATCTGGCGGATTTCAGGCGAGAGCGATTGAGCAAGCGGCAGGCCCATCATTGCAAGCGTGCGATATGTCTCGATGTCGAGAAGACGCTGGACCAACGCACCCCGCGCGCTGTCCGACATACCGCGATCGATGACCAGAAATTTCGTCAACCCGTCGCCGTCCTGACGGAAATCGGTAAGGATCGTCGCCTGGCCGTTTCTCAGTTCGCTTCGGCACAGGCTGGTCGGATCGAAGACGAATATCTCCTGCGCGGTCTCGGGCGTGTCAGGCCGGATTTCCAGGCGAATCCCTGATATGAAGGGACCTGGCGGCGAAAAGCTGTCACCGAAGGGGTGAACGGCGATCGGCACACCAAACCTGTCTGGAGCCGGGCAATCCCAAAAGTAGGTTGAAAACTCGGTGTGACGTTCCCAGCGCAGCGTACCCTGGCCCCAGCTTATCGCATGATGACTGGTTTCGCGGGCGGGCGGAGCAACGCCGCTGGAACGGGAAAGATCGGCAAGCATCTCGTGGTCGTTGTCACCCGCGCTTTCCGTCAAAAAGGCCAGCTGGAATATGACACGTGGCGCCTGAACGAGAGCATAGGGTCGCGCATGAATTTCCCCCAAGGCACGTAGTCGAAGATCCGCAGGCGGAAAGCCAAAGCTTCCTTGCGTCATGCGTGCATTCCTTTCGGTGGCGGGTTTTCCGGTTATCGATCCCGATGCTGTGAGAGGGCTGGGTTTGGCAGGAAACTGAACATGCTGGATTGGTCGCTTCCTTTCGGCGGCAACCCATTCTAACACCCCTTGCCAACCCGCAAGGAGATTTCGGATATCCATGATGATGTCCCCACATCGGCCCCTCAGCCGACTGCATGCAAGCATCTCGTCATATGCCTGTCCAGCGCGATCCGTTCGCGCGACTGTTTGCCACAGGTCAGCCGAACCATGGCGCAAGCAACGCCTGCTTGGTGAGATGTAGCAAACGAGGATCGCCCGGAAGTCGTTGACGTTCGTGCCGTCGGTCCAGGCTTGAAGATATCCGAAAGAGTGCATTGAAGGCCGTCCAGGCATCGTTTCGATGCAGGGGTTCTGCGCCACCCAGTCGCGCGATGGTCTGCCCATCTGCTTGGATCACTGTCTTGCAGAGCCCGCCGAACCGGATTCAGTTTCGTCGTCGAATTTCGTATCGTGCGTGCCAGCGACAGCGTTGATTGGCGGAAAGTGTTGATTGCTCATGTTGATTAGGATTCGCTTAGAGTGGTACCCTGAGGCGATTCCAGGGGCGAATGCTCAATCAGATTTCAAAGATACAGCGTGCGACGGATTGCCATGAATGAAGACTACCCCAGCAGCACTACCTCTTGTGATGCAAGCGACCGGCATGCTCTTCAAGACGATCGGATGTTCGACGACAATATTCTTACCGGGCGCGGACGAACAGATGGGCAAACTTCTGGGCCAACGGCATTTACCGATTTTTCTTTTATCAAAAATGCGCTGAAGACGCTGTCTCGCGAGATCAGCATGGTGCGAGACAGGAAAGCGGAGTTGGAAATCGCGGCACTCCTAATTGCTCTGGTAAAGCAAGGCGTTCATGACGAAGAGCAACTCATAATCCTTGCGCGTGAGAGGTGGCTAGAAGCCGCGCAACGCGCTTCGGGTGAGACAGCGCGCTGACAAGGCGTCGGCGAAGATCGGAGGGGTTACGAAAGCACCGTGGAAACCGCCCTGGCGATCACTGCCCTTGCTGAGCAAAATCTAACGGCGCCGCCTCACCATCTCGTTGACATCGCCCCTCACAGGCGCTTTGAAGCTTAAAAAAACGCCCGCGGAGTCGGATCTGGGGCTCGCCTTCTCGACGCAAAACTATCGTCGAGCGGTTTATGGCAAGACGGCCGCGGTCTTGAACACTGTCCTCGATCTCAGGGTTCGCAAGGAATTCCCAAATGTGCGAGATGCAGAAACTGGTTGACTGGATCATCGGCAAAGGCTTGTCCTCCGACAGTATCGACGAGATCTTGGAGGGCGTCGCGCAAGCTCTGCTCCGACTGGGATACCCCCTAATCCGAGCCTCAATCGCCATGCCATCTATCGACCCCCTGCAGCGAGGTTTCTCGGTCACATGGTCGCGATCATCAAGCATTTCGGTGGAGATTCAAGGCCATGGCGACGCAGGGGAGGAAATGTTTCGGCGATCGCCGATTTCACACCTCCTGTCGAATAATCTTCTATACGGGCGATGGAAGCTACCTTCGCAAGCAAGCTCCCAACCCATTCCGCTACTGCAAGAACTCGCTCACGATGGAGCAACCGACTATGTGATGAAGCTCATCGCCTTTCCTGAAGGAACTGCCCTCGGTGGTGTCGGATTCTCCTTGGCAGGTGACGGCCCGACCGGCTTCTCGGAGGGACAAATCGCCGATCTGGACAGGTTTTTGCCCGCCCTTGCGCTTGCCTGCTACCGGATTGCAGCACTGCGCGTCGCCACGGATATGCTCGCTGTGTATACCGGCAGCCGTACGAGTGGCCGGATACTCAACGGACAGACGCAGCGTGGCGACGGAACGGCTATCTACGCCGCTATCCTGCTCGCCGACCTCAAGGATTTCACTTCGCTCAACGAACGATATGCGCCCGATCGTATCGTGACATGGTTAAACGAGCATTTCGAGGTCATAGGACAGCCGGTGGAGCAAGCCGGAGGAGAGATTCTGAAGTTCATGGGCGACAGCCTTCTCGCCATTTTTCCGGCGCAGATTGATAATCCGGCCGATGGATGCGAACGAGCACTTTCGGCAGCCAGGATGGCGATGGACGCCAACGACACGCTCAACTGGAAACGCGTCGACGCTGGGGAGCCAGCGATCCCGATCGATATCGTCCTCCATGTCGGCGAAGTGTTTTACGGAAATGTCGGTTGCACTCGACGCTTGGACTTCACAGCGATCGGGAAGGCCGTCAACGAAGCAGCTCGCATGGAGAAGCTGTGCGACAACGTCGGTCGTAATCTACTGGCATCCGCGATGTTTGTATCGCGCGTTCAGGCTGATTTCGAAAAGGTCGGCAGCTTTGCGTTGAAAGGCGTTGCGAAGCCTGCCGAAGTCTATGGATTGCAAAGGTGAACTCCGCCTCGCTTCGCGACCACGCGCTTGCAGGTTTGCTCCTGATCGAGCCCGATACGTGTATCACTCCTGAAGTGACATCTCAGGTCATTTCGAGGCTCGACTTTGCTCCCCTCCGTATGCAAGGGCAACTTCGTAAAAACGAACAGTGCGTCTTGATGGTCCGGATCTGTCACGAGGACGCCAGATTTAGGTCCTTTGTCCAAGCACGCCCGCGTGGTGGGCGAGCCCACAGCCCGCGAAATCGCAAACACCGGAATAAGTGATACGAGCTGCTGGTGCCTCGATGATCAGCGAAAGGCTCCGCCAGCCAATCCGAGAACTACAGTCATATCGTTGATTATGCCAAAACGCGCCTCGATCGCTGCAATTTTCTCAGGTGTGTCGGCATAGGTGGCTTCAATGTCGATAAACAACTGCTCGCACCCACCTGGTGTGACGGTACCAAACATCTGGCCGGGTTGGTTACTGACATTCCGCCAAGTGTGTCGAACATATGGTGGCAGCACGACGACTGTTCCTGGAGGTGCGTCGAATTCCTCGTCACCCCCATTGGAACCGATAGAAGCCACGGATTACCCGAAACGCCTCGGTCTCTCTGGTATGCGTGTGAGGAGCTGGACCATGCCCCGGTGGAGTGAAGGTCTCCCACATCCCGAAAGCGCCTCCAGGGTCGGCGGCGGTCGCATGGATGACGATCTTCGCACCAAAAGGCGTTTTAGAGCATCGCACTTGAATTGAGAATCGAGTGGGGTTTTCACGAGGGTATTGGTGTGATTCACTGCGGTTGGAGGTGAATCACATGGGTAGATCTCATTCTGTTGATCTTCGTCAGCGTGTTGTTTCCATGGTCGCTAGCGGCCAATCACGGCGAGCCGCTGCCCGTCATTTCGCAATCAGCGACAGCAGTGCGATCAAGCTGCTGCAACGCCGGGAGCGGACTGGGCTGATAACCCCCGCGCGTCAAGGAAGGCCACCAGGTGCAGGGAAACTGTCGGCGTTTCGCGATTTCCTGGTCGCACAGGTCGAAGGCAAACCGGATATCACCATGCCAGAGCTTGCCCGTCGCCTTGAGGATGAACATGGATTGGTTATTCCACCATCGTCCGGTTTTTGATAACGCAGGGATACACATATAAAAAAACAGATAATGGCGTCGGAACGCGCTCGCGCTGATATCCGAAAGGATCGTGATGTCTGGATTTCGAAACGCCAACCCCGGATGCGATTTGAACCGCATCGACTTGTTTTCTTGGACGAAACCTCGGTGAACACAAAGATGGTGAGACTGCGTGGGCGCTCCCCGCGCGGCGAGCGTCTCATCACGGATGCGCCCTTTGGCCACTGGGGGACACAGACATTCATTGCAGGCTTGCGCTGTTTCGGTCTTACTGCGCCCTGGATTATTGACAGGCCGATGAACCGGGAAATCTTCGACACCTACATCGAGACCCAGCTTGCGCCGACACTCGAACCAGGCAATGTCGTCATCCTGGATAATCTTCGCGTTCACAAGAGCGATAAAGCCAAAGCCTGCCTCAAGGAAGTTGGTGCGTGGCTCCTGTTTCTGCCGTCTTATTCGCCAGATTTGAACCCGATCGAAATGGCCTTCGCCAAAATTAAGGCCCATCTCCGAGCCGCCGCCGCTCGCACGTTTGACGCACTCTCAAATGCGCTCGGATCCATCTGCAACCTCTTCAACAGCCAAGAATGTCGAAACTATTTTACAGCCGCAGGCTATGGGTTCGATTAAAGGTACGGCGCTCTAGCGATGCGTTCCCTGCCAGGCAAAGAGACGACTGCCTTTTGAAATGTCGACATGGGCCCCTCCTCGTCGGTTGCATCATAAATAACATATCGCTGCCTGGTCGTTAAACACTGCATGAGGCGTATCGCCGCGTAGCTGACCAGACCCGAAGATCATCGCCGTGGAAACCTCGTGCTCTCCCCGCTGCAACCGCTGCCAGGATCCCAGGGGTCCGCCTTATGATCAATTTCACGACCGAGCGCTGGCAGCGGCATCGGTAAGATGCCCGAAGCGCTGCTCCCCAGGCTCACGATAATTGGTCCGCCGCAACACAATCGTGATGGAACAATTCCCGATCGAATGGAATTGAAACACTTTGTGCGACTGCGCTGAAACGAAAGGCTGTGGAAAGTCAACTTGCGACACCATGCCTTATGCGCAGATCGGGTTTCGGATGCCCGCCGCTGTGGTATTGCCCGATCTTACTCGGGAGAGATTCGATGGCCATAATCGATATTCTGACGTCCGTGGCTTTCGCTGCAACCGTGACCGCGTCCATTTCACCGTCTGAGACCAACGCCCCGGTCTTCCGCCCGCTCGGCGTTGCGCAGGATGCCTTGCCGTCAGTGCTCGGGTGCAAACCGATCCATGGCGACCAGCCGGATGCGACAGGCCAATACTCGTGCAACAATCTACCTGGCGGAAATGACCTCTTTGACCAATATGTGCTCGCCTATGTCCGCGGGATGGGAATCTGCAACGTCGTGGCAATCTCCCACTACATCGACGACGATCAGCGCGGCACCACGACACGACAGGTCTACAAGGAAGCGACATCTCTGCTCGCTTCCCAGTTCGGGCCGGCGGACGAGAAGGTCGACCATGTCGCCACGTCCAAGTTCGGAAAGGACGGAATGTTCAGGCAGGCGGTCATTGCACAAGAGCGGCAGGTGTTCGAGCAATGGGACAGCCTGAGTACAAAGTTCCAGAATGCCCAGTCGGCCAGCGTCACCATTTCCGGAAGTGAGGACTGGGGACTGGCGGTCTACAGCATTTTCCGCTTTGCCCACAACGATGTGTGCCTGAGCAATCTCGAGCACCAAACCGGATTGTCTGGCGAAGACGGCGAATGATCGCCGCTAGCTGATGATCGCAGGCAAGAGGCCGCCGTTCGCCCGAGCGGCGGCTGGAAGACGGGAGCGGCAATCAGCTCCAGTCAAGATGTGAACAGTGCCCGCAGGCGAGCGAATAAACCTGGTCGATCCATACCAAGAATACCGCGTACATAGTGGGCAGCTGTCGCGGCGCTGACCGTCGCGCCGAAATGGCAGTAGCAAAGAACGTTATGCAGTTCGCCATCGGTGAGACCGAAGAACCTCTTGCCCTGGCCATAGGTATCATCCTCTAGCCCGGCGGCTCGCAGGATCGGATCCTCGAAGGCGACCGAGATCGGCGAGTTATCGCTACGCAGGAGCGATAGGACTGACGTCGGCTGATGTTCGGTCTGGTAGAGGGTTGCCAGTCGTCGATGCGGACTCATCTCGAGGAGCTCCACCCAGCGCTCGAGACGCTCGCTTCGCGACATGACGCGGTGCGGATATGCCTGGTCGATATCCGCAATATTTTGCAGTTGCTCCAATGTCTGATGTTTCATGGTGGGCTCCATTCGGCTGAAATCTGCGCAGCCCCATTTACGCGTACGCCCTGCATAAATGAGCTAGGGGACGACGAAGCCCAATCAAGATCACGGTGAAAGGATTTATGCGGGCGAAAAGCAAGTTGAACGACAGCCTGCACTCGCATCGCCCTCACCAGCTTGGCGCAAAATGCGGGCTGCTTGCTGCCCCGGCTCAACTCGCAGCTCTCATGACTGCGTCAGCTCAACAAAACCAGACCGCCGTCAGCCTTGCGCAGTCTTGATTTTCAAACGCCGTTTGCCAAACGCGAAGGAGTGCCAAGCCTCTCTCGGAGATCGTCGAAGACGGCAATCGGTCCAAGGCAGCAAGTTCCGAAATATTTTTGCGCTCGGAGAGCAAAGTTTCGCAGGAGCGTACAAAACCGCAATTGCCATCCCTAAAGAGACGGCGCATGTCGACACCCTTTCTGACAATGTCACAGATTGCCTTTCAAGCCGAAGGCAGGAGCACCCTTTCGGGAATCGACCTGACATTGAACAGCGGACGCGTCTGTGGCCTGGTTGGGTAGAACGGCAGCGGCAAGAGTACGCTTCTGAAGATCATGGCCCGACAGATCGCCCCGACCTCGGGCGCCGTCGATCTGAAAGGTGAGGCTCTTGCGCGCTGGGGCGGCAGAGCCTTTGCCCGGCAGGTCGCCTACATGCCGCAATTTACACCTGCAACCGATAGTATGACGGTGCGCGAACTGGTGGCGCTCGGCCGCTTTCCCTGGCATGGCGCGCTTGGCCGGTTCACCAGCGCCGATCAAAAACTGGTCGACGAAGCCATAGAGCGCACCGACCTCCTGCGTTTTGCAGACAGCTCGCTCGCCAATATGTCCGGTGGCGAGCGGCAGCGCACATGGATTGCAATGATGCTAGCCCAGAACGCGCAGTGCCTGCTTCTCGATGAACCAACCTCGGCGCTCGACCTCTTGCACCAGGACGGCGTCCTGACACTGCTGCGCGAACTCAGCCATGAGCGGCGGCTGACGATCGTCGTCGTCCTGCACGATATCAATCTGGCCGCCCGCTACTGCGATGAGATCGTCGCTTTGAAGAATGGCCGTATCTCTGCACACGGCAGGCCGACCGAAATCGTAAGGTCCGACGTGCTGAAATCGGTCTTCGATTTGGAGATGGGCGTCTTTCCGCATCCAGTCAGCAGCGACCCCATCAGCTACATCCTTTAGGGAGAGGTGTCATCATGACCGGGTGACGAGGCCCGCAACCCTTGACAAATGGTCTGTAGGAGAGATTACCGGGGGATGCAGTCTTGACCGAACGGATATCATGAGGCTGCGCAGCCAGGAGGGCATTGAGTCGCTAAAGGACATCACGTTTGCCATCCTTGAGATGAGCTGCAACATCAGTATCATCAAGAAAATTAGCGCACTCATCTGCTTCATCCCCAGCCGGTCAAGGGAGCCAGACGAGTTCAAAACGACGCACGGGCGCATCCGACCGTAGGTAATTCGCCTTACCTCCAGCCGGATGCCTGTTGATCCGGGACGGGCTGGGGATCGGTTCCAAGATCAACCCCCGAAAACTGACGAAAGTATGGGCGTGTGGCTATCGCCGCTTTTGTCGATGTTTCGTCCTTTGTTCCTACTACTTAACGTCGAGTCGTCAAAAGATCATATGATCTCTCAACCAAGGGATGAAAATACCCCTCTCGCTGCGCTCGTTTATGGTCCTCTTGCCGCGGCTCCTGGTGGCCGAGCATCGGTGGTCGGGACTTCGCATCAGTGCGAGCCCGAAACGACGTCCCCGCGCCCGCACGGCCGCGAGTTTACTTTCTGCCGGAACGGTTCTGCACTTGCCTGGGAAGAGGAGCGAAAATCCGGGCTTCTTTTGTCGCCAACGCAACGGGATGAAGAAAGCGGCAAAGCGTGCCCCTCCGGGAACATTTGGACGTCGCACAAGTTCACCCGACATCATTCCGGAATTGAGGAGGACGGTCATGAAACCGTCGACATCTGAAGGCGGACGCCAGTCCGCCAGCGCACTCAGAAAGGAAACGCGTAAGGAGGAGCGGAAGGTCGAGGCGAAGAAGGGCTCCCAGCTTTCCAAGGGAGCCGAGAGGGTGGAAGAGCGTTCGCGCTCCAGCGACGGCAAAAGTGCGGGCCAAAAGCAACGTTAAGCGCTGCGTGCACGCCGTTGCCGGCAGCACTTTAACGAGGTGTTGCGATGCCAGAGAAGCGACGACCGGAGGAAGCGAGCTCTACATGCTCTTGCTTGAGCCGACCGTTTGGAGAGACCACGGTCGTGTGTGCGGGCGGACTGCGAAGGCCAGAGCCGATTAGGATCACCGAGACAAGCGCAAGCTGCCGCGCATTTCCAGCACCACAAAAAGACTGCAAACGGCTATCGACCGACGCGAAATTGTGGAAATTCCCACCCAGTGGAGCAGTATAACGCTGCAACAAGGTGACAGAAGCCTGCTGTGGTGCGTAGGGTTCCCACGTTAAGAAGGGGAACTTACTATGACCACCACCAACGAAATTGCGGATAAGATTGCCGGTGAACACAGCCTGACCAAGGCGCAGGGCAAGGCCATTGTCGAGGCCGTTTTTGCAGCGATCACCGGTGCGGCAACTTCCGGTGCCGAAACCTCTATTCCGGGCTTCGGCAAGTTCAAAGTCAAGGACACACCGGAGCGTGAAGCCCGCAACCCGGCAACCGGCGCGACCATAAAGATTGCTCCTGCGAAAAAGGTGACCTTCACGCCCGCCAAAGCGCTGAAGGATGCGCTGAACAAGTAGTCCACCGTAGCGCTGCCAGAATGAGTTAGGAGCGCGACGAAGGACGTAACGACGCGGCTGCCTGCCGAATGTCTCACCAACGAGGATGTCACACTTTCTTCATTAGGCACGCCTAATTCTATGGCTGGAGTCTCCGGCTCCGGTCCCCTGTCGGGATCTTCTAGTTGGCCCGCTTCGGCGGGCCTTTTTTCCGATCGTGACGGCCAATCGAGTGTGTTGGTCAGGCCGCCCCGGCCAGGTCGCCGATGGGCAGAAGTGCCGGATCACGAGGTGGATCATTTTCATTGGGATTTTTTGTATCGGAAGGATCCTCGGCCGGCCTCAGAGGCGGCTTGTCCTTGATTCGATCAGGAACGCCTGGCGCGGACGTCGGGTTTTCTTCGGGAGTGGGAACTGTCGTAGGCGTTGGAATTCTCCTTTGCCCTTCGAAACGATACCCATGTGGGGTGGTTCCAGCAATCGACGGCTGGCTTAGAAAATTGACCCCGCTGGCCTTGCTGGCATCGTTTGTGCTCAGAGATCAGGACAGGGATGGCAAAAACAACGGTCACCATCTTGCAGAAACGCAGCCACAAGCTCAATCCCCTATGAAAAAGCCCGCTTCTGCGGCCCCGTCCGTGTACTATCAGGCCTTCCGCCTCAGCGGCACACACGGCGGATTTCGTTCCACCGGCGCCAATTGGCAAATCAATCGTCGTCCAGGTCGGCCCGCCCGTGTCGCCCCGCTCGTCACGCAAGCCTTCCACACTTTGGAAGTGGAGTACTCATGCCGCCGACGGTCTCAGACCGATTGCTCGATGAATCGCCTGCCGGAGTTGCTCCTGGGTAAATGGTTTCGTCAGCCGCACCAACTCGGCAAGGCCCTGTTCATCGGGAAGCTCTGCATATCCCGATGCAAGCACGACCGGAAGTTGCGGGAATGAAGAAAAAATCATGCGGGCAAGCTCTGCACCGGTCATGCCCGGCATCGAATGATCGGTTATGACGATATCAAAGTGCTGGCCTTGCGCGAGCAATTCCAACGCCTGGGAGGCGGACGTTACATCGACCGCGACGTGGCCGAGATCTTCGATCATCGCCACCGTACCCATGCTCACCAACGGGTCGTCATCGACGACGAGCACGGAAAGATCGCCACCCGCCCGGAGGTCGGCGTCGGCTGCGACTTCCAGGTCGGCCTGTGCCGTTGTGTCCGCGCGGTCGGCAACCGGCAACCAGAGAGATACCGACGTGCCAGTCCCCTGTTTGCTTGTCAATGCGAAGGCACCCCCCGATTGGGCCGTCAGTCCCTGCACCATCGACAGTCCCAATCCGGTCCCTTTGCCAGGGCCTTTGGTCGTGAAGAACGGTTCGGTGGCACGCGCCGCTGTGGTTTCATCCATTCCCGCGCCGTCATCGGACACGCATATGCGTACATACCGTCCAGGACCAATGGACGTTGGCAAACCGACCTGATCGGCGTCGACGACCAGAGTGATTGTGCCTGCACCATCCATTGCATCGCGTGCGTTCATAAACAGATTGAGCAAGGCAAGCTCGAGCTGATTGCTGTCCACGAGGAGATTGGGAATGTCTTGTGCGAGATCGAGCTTCACGTCGACGCCCGGCCCGACTGCCTTCTTCAGAAGATCCTCGATGCTATCGAACAACCGCAGAAAATCGACGGTGGTCGGCTTCAGCTCCTGCCGTCGCGCGAATGCCAGCAGTCGCTGCGTCAAGGCGGCGCCGCGCTCGGCTGCCTGAATTGCATTGTTTACCAGTCGCTGTTCGCGAGCGTCTTCTGGCAGCCACTTCTTCAACAGGCCGAGGCTTCCGAGGATCGCCATCAGAAGATTGTTGAAGTCGTGCGCCACCCCCCCGGTAAGCTGCCCAATGGTATCCAGTTTCTGGGCTTCGAACAATTGCGCGAGCGCCTCCTCGCGCTCACGTGTTCTTTGCTCGATACGGTGCTCGAGCTCCTCATTCAACTGACGCAGTTGTGTGGAGGAAGCCTCCAGTTCGGCTGTGCGTTGACGCACTCTGTTCTCGAGGTCTGCATTCAGCCGTTCAAGCTCTCTTGTTTTGCGATAGAGCTCCGTAAAGACGCGAACCTTTGCCCGCAAAACTTCCGGGACGATGGGAACCGACACATAGTCGACTGCGCCGGCTGCGTATCCACGTAGCCAGTCAGGCTCAGCCATCATGACGGCCGATACGAAGATAATGGCAGTACTCTGGTAACGTGGGTGCTCCCGGATCAGGCTGACGAGTTCAAAGCCGTCCTGCTCGGGCATGCAGACATCGACGAGAATTACGGCAATGTCGGTGCGCAGCAGGTGTTCTAACGCCTCCCGCGCGGACTGCGCCTTTATGAGATTTTCGCTGAGGTCTTGGAGGATGACCTCGTAGCTCATAAGCTTCGACGGCTGGTCGTCCACGAGGAGAATGTTGACTGTATCCACGACGATCTCCCTAGCGATGCAGCCACATGCGCAGTGCCGAAAGCAGTTGCTCGGTATTGACTGGTTTTGCCAGGTAGTCGGAAGCGCCCGCTTCGAGGCACTTTTCACGGTCCCCCTTCATTGCCTTGGCTGTCAGTGCCAGAATCGGCAGGCGCCGGAAGCGCGGCTGGGAGCGAATGACTTCCATCGTCTCATAGCCATCCATGCCAGGCATCATGATGTCCATCAGGACAATCGCGACGGCGGGCGCGTTGTTCAACACATCGATCGCCTCGCTGCCCGTTGTGGCGGTCAGGACCTTCATGCCACGCCGCTCGAGCACACTGCTGAGCGCGAAGATGTTGCGCGCATCATCATCGACGAGCAGTACCGTTTCGCCGACAAGATCCTCGTCCGAGCTGTGGAGGGCCTCGAGCATCACTTGCTTTGCTTCGGGCAGGTCGGCGACGACGCGATGGAGAAAAATCGCGGTCTCGTCCAGCAGTCGCTCGGGCGATTCAACACCTTTGACGACGACACTGCGGGCCATACCGTGCAGGCGGCTGTCTTCCTCCGGAGAAAGCTCGCGGCCGGTAAAGACAACGACCGGCACCTCGCGGATGGCGATGTCATCCCCCATTTTCTCCAGGACTTGGAAGCCCGTCATATCAGGCAATGTGAGATCTAGGACAACGCAGTCGGCCGGGTCGCGTCGAAGCGCGGCCAAAGCTTCGGCGCCAGATGCCACGCATTCTATATCGATATCATCATGGCCAAGCAGCGCCGCCACACTCGCGCGCTCCGCCTCGTTATCCTCCACGAGAAGCAGTCGCTTGCGGCGAGGCTTGGCATAGTCCTTGAGGCGTGACAAAGCGCCATCCAGGCCTTCGGGTGTCGTCGGCTTGCTGAGGCATGCAAATGCTCCCCGCGTCAATCCGTGTTGCCGATCCTCGTCGAGACTGATGATCTGAACAGGAATATGGCGCGTTGCGACGTTCTGCTTGAGTTGGCTGAGCACGCTCCAGCCAAGCATGTCGGGCAGGAAAATGTCGAGCGAGATCGCCGTCGGCTTGTAGTCCTTGGCCAGTGTCAGTGCTTCACTGCCGCGCAACGCGACGATGACCTTGAAACCATTGTCATGCGCCAAATCCATCAGGATCCGCGCGTAATGAGTGTCGTCTTCCACGATGAGAAGCACCGTGTCGTCGGCTGTTATTTCCTCGCGGTCGTCCTCCATTCGCTCCAGCGGCCTGTCGGCGCGCCGGCTTGCGGCAATCTCGGCGAGTTGTACCACATTCGTCCGATCAGGCGCGATCCGAGCGGCAGCGCTGCCGGCACCGGCATAGGTGAGCGGAAGAAGAAGAGTGAACGTGCTGCCTGCGCCCGGAGAACTGCGAAGCTGGATCTCGCCCCCAAGCAGGTTTGCGAGCTCGCGGCTGATGGCGAGCCCCAGCCCCGTGCCGCCATACTTGCGACTGGTCGATGCATCCGCCTGCTGGAATGCTTCGAAAATGATGCGCTGCTTTTCCGCGGGAATGCCGATGCCTGTATCGATGACCTCGAAAGCAATGACGCAAGGCGCCGACTGCAGCGAAGGATGATCCACCGACGCGCCGTTCGTTACCGTCGATACACGCAGGGTCACCCCGCCCTCGGCGGTGAACTTGAAAGCGTTCGACAAGAGGTTCTTCAAGATCTGCTGCAGGCGCTTGGAATCCGTCATGATGCTGTTCGTGACATCCGCGGCGATTTCCACGGAAAATGCGAGGCCACGATCCTCCGCCTCGTGTCTGAACGGTCGCGCCATCACCTCAAACAGATTGCTGAGCGAGATTTCCTCCGCGTCGACAGAAACGGTACCGGATTCGATCTTTGACAGATCAAGTATATCGCTGATCAGGTTCAAGAGGTCCGTGCCTGCTCCGTGGATGGTCTTTGCGAACTCCACCTGCTTTGCCGAAAGATTGCCTTCGGGGTTTTCGCCGAGCTGCTGGCCGAGAATGAGGATCGAATTGAGCGGCGTGCGCAATTCGTGCGACATATTGGCGAGAAATTCCGACTTGTACTTCGATGTCAGGGCGAGTTCCGTCGCCTTCTCTTCCAGAGCACGGCGGGCCTGCTCGATTTCCTGGTTCTTGGCCTCGACCTCGAAGTTTCGCTCCTCGAGCTGTTGGGCCTTCTGTCCCAACTGCTCGTTGGTCTGCTGCAATTCACGCTGCTGCGTTTGAAGTTCGGTTGCAAGCTGCTGGGACTGCTTGAGCAGGCCCTCCGTTTGCATGGTCGCCTCGATGGAGTTGAGGACGATCCCGATCGACATGGTCAATTGGTCGAGAAACGACAGCTGCAGTTCGGTGAATTGGCCGGCCGAAGCAAGCTCGATCACCGCCTTCACCTGACCTTCGAAGTGAACCGGAAGGACGACTGCGCTGCGTGGCAGAGTAGAGAAAACGCCCGAACTGATCGGCACCACGTTGCCCGGTAGATCGGTGATCACGATCGCCTTCGCGTCGCTGGCGCACTGTCCGACAAGCCCCTGACCAAACTCGAGGCGCACCGGATGAGACGTCTCCGTTCCCTGGGCATAAACCGACAGAAGCGACAGGAGCGGGCGGTCGGCGTCCGACTCGACCTGATAGATGACGCCCTGCTGTGCGCCAACCAGCGGCGCCAGCTCCGAGAGCAGCATCTTTCCAACCAGCGTCAGGTCGCGCTGCCCCTGTAGCATGTTGGTGAACCGCGCAAGGTTGGTCTTCAGCCAATCCTGCTCGGTGTTGCGCTCCGTCGTCAAACGCAGGTTGTCAATCATGGTGTTGATGTTGTCTTTGAGCTCGGCAACCTCGCCACGCGCCTCAACCTGGATCGAGCGCGTGAGATCGCCCTTGGTGACAGCCGTTGCCACCTCCGCGATCGCGCGCACCTGTGTTGTCAGGTTGGCGGCAAGCAGGTTTACGTTGCCCGTCAGATCCTTCCAGGTGCCTGCCGTGCCAGGGACGTTGGCCTGACCACCGAGCCGGCCCTCGACACCCACCTCACGGGCAACGCTCGTGACCTGGTCGGCGAAGGTTGCCAATGTATTCGTCATGTTGTTGATGGTCTCGGCAAGGGCTGCGACCTCGCCCTTCGAGGCGACCGTCAGATTCTGCTTGAGGTCGCCGTTTGCAACGGCCGTGACCACCTTGACGATACCACGCACTTGTTCTGTGAGGTTGGCAGCCATGACGTTGACGGTGTCAGTCAGGTCCTTCCAGGTGCCCGCCACGCCGGGAACCTGTGCCTGTCCGCCAAGTTTACCCTCCGTTCCCACCTCACGCGCGACACGTGTCACCTCGCCCGCAAAGGCGTTCAGTTGGTCCACCATCGTATTGATGGTGTTCTTTAGCTCCAGGATCTCGCCCTTGACGTCGACGGTGATCTTGCGCGACAGGTCACCGCGAGCAACCGCCGTTGTCACTTCGGCGATATTGCGCACCTGGGTGGTGAGATTGGCGGCAAGAAGGTTGACGTTATCGGTCAAATCCTTCCAGGTTCCCGCGACACCCGGGACAACCGCCTGACCGCCGAGGCGACCGTCCGTGCCGACCTCACGGGCGACACGCGTCACCTCGCCGGCAAAGGATCGCAGTTGATCCACCATTGTGTTCAGCGTGTCCTTCAGGAGAAGAATCTCGCCACGCACGTCCACGGTGATCTTGCGTGACAAATCACCATTGGCGATCGCAGTCGCCACCTCGGCGATGTTGCGGACCTGCGCCGTCAGGTTGCCGGCCATGGAGTTGACACTGTCGGTCAGGTCCTTCCAGGTGCCCGCCACGCCGGGAACCTGTGCCTGTCCGCCAAGCTTGCCCTCCGTACCGACCTCGCGTGCGACACGTGTCACCTCGCCCGCAAAGGCGTTCAACTGATCGACCATCGTGTTGATCGTATTCTTGAGCTCCAGAATCTCGCCCTTGACGTCGACAGTGATCTTGCGCGACAGGTCACCGCGGGCCACCGCTGTCGTCACTTCGGCGATATTGCGCACCTGTCCGGTAAGATTCGAAGCCATGGAGTTGACATTTTCGGTCAGATCCTTCCAGGTCCCGGCAACGCCCGGCACCTGTGCCTGCCCCCCGAGCTTGCCTTCCGTGCCCACTTCACGGGCAACGCGGGTTACTTCCGAGGCGAACCGGTTCAATTGATCGACCATCGTGTTGAGGGTTTCCTTGAGCTCAAGGATTTCGCCGGACACCGATACCGTGATCTTCTTCGACAGATCGCCGTTGGCAATCGCGGTCGAGACTTCGGCGATGTTTCGCACCTGAGCGGTCAGATTACCTGCCATCGAGTTGACGCTGTCGGTCAGGTCCTTCCATGTGCCCGCCACGCCAAGGACGTTTGCTTGCCCGCCCAGTCTGCCTTCGGTTCCAACCTCACGGGCCACACGCGTCACTTCGCCGGCAAATCCGTTCAGCTGATCGACCATGGTATTGATTGTTTCCTTGAGCCTCAGGATTTCACCGGAAACGGGTACGGTAATTTTCTTAGAAAGGTCGCCCTGAGCGACGGCTGTGGCGACCTCCGCGATATTGCGAACCTGGCCCGTGAGGTTGGATGCCATGGAGTTAACCGAGTCTGTCAGGTCCTTCCATGTCCCGGCAACGCCGCGCACGTTGGCCTGCCCGCCCAATCGGCCTTCGGTTCCAACTTCTCTTGCAACGCGCGTCACCTCCGAGGCGAAGGCATTCAGCTGATCGACCATCGTGTTGATGGTTTCCTTCAGCTCCAGGATTTCGCCTTTCACGTCGACGGTGATTTTCTTGGACAGGTCGCCATTGGCAATCGCGGTGGAGACCTCGGCGATGTTGCGAACCTGAGCCGTGAGATTTCCAGCCATTGAGTTGACGTTCTCGGTCAGGTCCTTCCATGTACCGGCCACACCGCGGACGTTGGCCTGCCCGCCAAGGCGGCCCTCGGTGCCGACCTCTCTTGCCACGCGCGTCACTTCCGAGGCGAAGGCGTTGAGCTGGTCGACCATCGTATTGATAGTTTCTTTCAGCTCAAGAATTTCGCCCGAAACGGTCACTGTGATTTTTTTCGAAAGGTCGCCGTTGGCGATCGCGGTCGAAACGTCGGCAATATTTCTGACCTGCGCGGTCAAGTTGGAGGCCATCGAATTGACGTTATCGGTCAGGTCCTTCCAAGTGCCGGCAACGCCTGGCACCTGGGCCTGTCCGCCAAGTCGTCCTTCGGTCCCAACCTCACGCGCCACACGTGTCACTTCACCCGCGAAGCCGTTTAGCTGGTCCACCATGGTATTGATGGTTTCCTTCAATTCAAGGATTTCGCCCGAGACGTCGACGGTGATCTTGCGCGACAGGTCGCCGCGCGCAACGGCCGTGGTCACCTGGGCGATGTTGCGGACCTGAGCGGTGAGATTGCCACACATCGCATTGACCGAGTCCGTCAGATCCTTCCAGGTCCCGGCAACACCTGGCACCAGCGCCTGACCGCCAAGCTTACCTTCGGTCCCGACCTCACGGGCGACGCGCGTGACTTCGGATGCGAAGGATCGCAGCTGATCGACCATGGTGTTGATTGCCTCTTTCAGTTGAAGAATCTCGCCGCGCACATCAACGGTGATCTTTTTGGACAGGTCTCCGTTGGCGACCGCGATCGTCACGTCAGCGATGTTTCGCACCTGTGCCGTGAGGTTGGACGCCATAGAATTGACGCTTTCGGTCAGATCCTTCCAGACGCCAGTCACCTCGGGCACCTGCGCCTGTCCACCAAGCTTGCCGTCAGTGCCAACTTCTCTGGCAACGCGGGTCACTTCCGAGGTAAAGAGGTTCAGTTGCTTGATCATGGTGTTGACGATGTCGGCCGAACGCAGAAACTCGCCTTTGAGAGGCCGTCCTTCGACATCGAGCGGCACCGTCTGCAGCAGGTCTCCCTTTGCCACAGCCGTGATCGTGCGCGTAACGGCGGTTGTTGGCCAAAGCAGATCGTCGATCAACTGGTTGATCGAGCCTTCCATTTCAGACCAGGAGCCATCCGAAAGGCCTAGACGCACCCGCGTGCTCGTCCGTCCGTCACGTCCGACCACCTCGCCCACATGGTCAAGCTGTTGGGCCATGCGTTGGTTGGAAGCGATAATGTCGTTCAAGGCATCGGCGATCTTGCCGGTCATGTTGGTCAGATCCGTGCGCATCCGGACCGAGAAGTCCCCCCGTCGCACCGCCACTAAGACGTCGAGAAGCGCGCTGGCTTCTTCCGCCGACATCCCCCTTGCCTCCCGCCTGGTGGCTGCTTCCGTCCTGCTTATGGCGCTGGAACTGCTCACGATATCCCTCCCTTAAATCAGCGCTAAACTAGAGCGCTGGCAGGCAATATCTATAGGTTGCCGATCAACCTGCCCCTCGCGAATTCGGCGTAGCGGGTCATACGCTTTCCATGGTAAGCCATCGGACGAACGGAAGAACCGCACTACTTCGGGCGGGGTGACCGCCGGCCAGCGGCGCTCACGGCTTTCTTGATCCTGTCGGTCTGTTGGTCAACGATCGATGACAGATGAGGAAACGGATTTGGTCTCGCAAGTGTACTTCGCAGATCCGACCCATCTCGGCCGCATTCGTTGGGCACGCTCTTTTGATCCGGAAGGTCGGGGCCTCTTGCCCTCGATTTGATATCGCCTCAGCGCTGCCTGGAACTCCTCCCGAGGCCTAGCCGAGCGACTATCCTCGAGCGCAACCGCGGCTCGGAGGCGCACATCCATGGCGATGAAGATGAAATCCGGCTCGACGCCGCGACATGCAGCGAACGATCCGACATGATTGGGCTCCCGAGGCGGTTTGAATTGGAGGGTAGGCTTCTTAGCCATCCAGCCACGCACTGGTCACGCCGATCTAGAATGAAAGGCTCCCGAAAGCAAACAGCCCGACACCTATCCAAAACAGCGAGCACACCTCCGCCGCAACCAGGTAGCCTATTGCGCGATCACTCATCATTCCCCTCCTCCGCCGAACTGCTCGCAAGCGCTCAATCGGCTAAGACCCATGTCGCCAGGCGATATCGCGTTCACGCAGCGATTCGATGTACCGATTTCGGAGAGTGGGAATCTCCGCGAGCCCACTCCTCCAGCCAACTCCTCAGACGCAAAACTAAAAGCGTATTTCCCGGCCCGCCACCAACTACCGCGCGAGTTTGCCATTACAATGCCCGATTTTAATTAAGGCGTTGCTAAATTACAGCAGTCAGCCATCCGGCCTGAAGATGGCGTTTTGATGGAATGCTTCATGATCGACCTATGTCTTGATGGAGTGGAGTGCCGATCTAGTTTCTCATGGAGGGACGCGCATGTCCTCGCGACACGGAGATCACCATGTGCGGAGAAACCTGTAATGACCATCGGCGGATTGTCGCTCAAGCGACTACGCCGATTGCGGTCGCCTCCCCACCAGGGGGAAGAAACGTCAGGCATGCGAGGAGCGTCTTCGTGACTTGCAGGCCGAGCAGCAGTCCCGGCAACTCTAGGTAAAGGCTAAGTCCAGAAAGGCGCGATCACTGACGAACGACACCGAGGCTCCAAACGGCAAGGGCTCTGATTTCGGTCCGCTGTGGAGTGCCAAGAGAAGCCAATCTCCTATTATTGGAACGGCGATCCATGATGGTCGCCATGTTCGACCAGGCTTGCGTTCGCTTTCCGCTTTGAGCGAAGCTGAGCGTCTGCGCGAGGAAGACCCGTTCACAGCGTTTCTTATCGGTGACCTGCCAAACCAGATTGTGTTTCACCGTTCTCGATTTGAGATCGATCTCAATCGAAGGCGCGACGAAGCCGTCTACCTCCGCGCTGAGCAGGCGTGGGGGCTAAAGCTCTGGAAGGACGATCTTCCGCAATCGGAACACGTCCAGTCTCTCATGATCCATGACGACTACTACGCAATGCTTCGCTGCTTCCTAGAAGGTATCGAGCGAAGTCACGGGGAATTTGTCCTCCTCGACGTTCATAGCTATAACCATCGTCGCGCAGATCCGGACACGCTGACCGATCCCGATCTGGCACCAGACGTCAACATCGGTACTTTCTCCATGGATCGAGGCCGATGGGCACACGTCGTTGATCCGTTAATGGACCACTTCCGATCCTTCAAGGCTGGCAGCAGGCCGTTGGATGTGCGTGAGAATATCGCCTTCCAAGGCAAGGGAGAGCAAACACGGTTCGTTCACGAGCACTTTCCAAAAACAGGCTGTGCGATCGCCATCGAATTCAAGAAGATCTTCATGGATGAGTGGACGGGGCAACCGCACAAGGCTGTGCTGCGTGAATTGCGTGAGGCCATATCCGCAGCCGTCCCACTTCTGGAGCGAAGTCTGAGGCGCCATCCATGACGCGGCAGACCTCAGTGGTGCAAGACACTTGGCTGCGCGATGTCGAACAATGCCTGCGCGACGACAAGCCGATCCGAAAGGGGCTACCTGAAGGTGGCCGCCTTCATATTGATCGACAACTTCCCTTCCTTTTTGTGCACATCGATACGGGAAAATCGGAAGATGTGGCAAGAGCCATGGTCCAGGCCAACGCTTCCTATCTCCTCGCTACCGATCCCCAGCAGGTGGTGCCAATCGTCGAAGCCGTCACCGCTGTCGCCGTCGAGCGATTTGGTTGCTTCCTGATTATTCGAAGCGGAGAGCTTGAGCGTGACAGATTCCTGACCGACGACGCACCCTATCTGCCGCCATTTGAGGTTTCGGTTTGGTCATCTGAGCACGCGGCAGCGGCAGGCGCAGCCTTGTCGAAGGCGATCATGGAAAGTGAAGCCAGGTTCCGCACGCCGCGCGTGCAGGAGCGCAGTGCGCCGCCCTCCACGATCGACGGTCAACTTGCCGCATTATCCGGTTGCGAAGTCGTTTCTGTAGAGTTTGCGCCAATTTATAGAACCCCGGAGTCAAGAGAGATTTACCCGGAGCTGCGCGATCAGCTGATATCGACGCTGTTTGACGCCGGACTGCGGTCGTGCGGTGCCTTCATGGCGGCGACAAAGCTCGTTAAGACGATTTCCTACCGATCCTTGGGCAGACGTGCCTTCATCGATGCTGTCGGCCGCGTTGACCGAGGAGTCGATGAGATTGCATCGGCATTTGATGTTCTCCTCGCCGTCACACCGATCAATGCACAGCAGGCGTTTCAGGAGTTCAAGTCGAACGGGTTAAAAGGCGTGCCCACCTTCCTGTACCGCCCTTTGACGATCCAGATCGAGAATGCCAAGCAACGACTTTTCTCGGTCTCGTTTGACCACATGGAAGACCCGGTGCTGTACGATCTCTATCGAGAGAAGCAGCGCGAGGTTGACTTGCAGCTTTCGCTGATCGCTGCGCGCCAGAACACAAGTTTCATGGAGTTCGGCAGGGCCCTCTACGGCTCCGTCGAGCCATCACTTCTTGGCGAGGCCAAGACCATCCTTGAGAAGCTTGTCGGTGAGGGCCCGGTGGGACATGATCGTTCGGATTCAAACGCCCCTCATGCCGATGTCCACTATGTCAAGCGACGTGCTGAGGCGATGGTCGCAACCTATCGACGCGCTTGGCCAGACTTCAAGGCGGACATCGAGCTTCGGGACGATCTTCCCTCTGGCCTGATGGTGGCCGATCATCGTCTGCTGATATCGAAGGCAACGGCAATGGACCAGCGCCGCGTGGAGCCGCTTCTTGCGCATGAAATCGGCGTTCATCTTCTCACCTACTTCAACGGCTCATCGCAAGGGTTGCGGCTTTTTCGTTCCGGGCTGTCAGGCTATGAAGGAATGCAGGAAGGTCTGGCAGTTTTCGCCGAATACCTGTCGGGCGGATTGACCGCTGAACGGCTCAAACTGATCGCGGCGAGGGTTGTCGCCTGTGCCAACATGCTCTCGGGCGCAAGTTTTTCTGAAACGTTCCATCGGCTCGTCATGGATTACGAGTTTACGCATTCCGGGGCATTCAACCTTGCTCTTAGGGTCTACCGCGGTGGAGGCCTGGCCAAGGATGCGATCTACCTGAGAGGCCTGCTGCAACTGCTCGATCACCTCAAGCGCGGCGGCGCACTTGAGCCATTCTGGATGGGGAAGATCGCATCTTTTCACTTCACCATCATGGAAGAGCTTGCATCGCGCGGCTTGCTCAAGCCGCCTTCCGTCCACCCGCTGTTTCTGGAAACCGCCGAGGGCCGGGAACGGCTCGACAGAGCGAGACAGGGAATGCGCCCCATCGACCTGGTTCAACCAAAGGAAATCTAGATGCGAATCGCGTTTTTCGTGAACGCCATCGAAAGCGAGACCTCCTATTACACAACGACATCCCTCGCGATTGCGGCCATCGCTCGTGGCCATGAGGTTTGCTACGCGACCCCGGGCGATTTTGTGCTAAGGCCAGACGACAGCCTCGCCGTCCGCGTCACCACTCCGGGCGCAGGCAAGCCGAAGAGTGCCGATACGTTCATTGCAGACCTGAATGAGAAGGCTAATCTCAAAACGATCGATATAAGAGAGATCGACGTGCTCTTCCTGCGCAACGACCCTTCCCTGGATGCCGACGAACGCCCCTGGGCAGCCCATGTCGGAGCGATGTTCGGCCGGCTTGCAGTCGAACGCGGCGTGCTGACCGTCAATGATCCAGACGCCTTGGCGAAGGCGCAGAACAAGCTGTATTTTCAGGATTTCCCAAAGGTCATTCGACCGTCCACCCTCATTTCCAAGAGCCTGGACGAGATCAGAGCCTTCATCGACAGCCAAAAACGAGGTGTCATTCTCAAACCCCTGCAGGGATCGGGTGGAAGACACGTATTCAAGATCAAATCCAGTAAGGAATCCAACCTCAATCAGATCTTTGAAGCGGTCAGCGATGAAGGATACCTCATCGCTCAGGGATATCTACCGGACGCGGTCGAAGGTGACGTTCGGCTGTTTGTCATGAACGGACGGCCATTGGAGAAGGATGGCTGCTATGCGGCATTTCGCAGGGTTCCGGCGAAAGGCGACATTCGCTCGAATATCAGTGCTGCGGGAACGGCCGCAACAGTGAAGGTCACGCCCAAAATTCTTGAGGTCGCCGAGATCGTCAGGCCGAAGCTCGTGGCTGACGGCATGTTTCTGGTGGGTCTTGATATTGTTGGCGACAGGATTTTGGAGATCAACGTCTTCACGCCGGGAGGGCTTCAGAACCTCGAGAAACTCAACGGTGTGGACTTCTCATCCTCGGTCATCGAGTCGCTCGAAAGCAAGGTCAAGATTCGCCAGATTTACGGTTCCCAATTGCCGAATGCCGTTCTGGCGACATTGTGATCGCAAGGTCGTGTGCCTCGCCTTCTCGCAAGGTTGGGAGCAGCCCCAATCAAATGGTGCCCTCAATAGGCCGGCCCTGGCTCTCCACCCGCCGGGGCCGACCTATCAGCAAATTGACGCCGGACCCCAGTCCTATCGTCAGCGCTGACAGCATTGGAACGCTCGAGGAGGCTGCAGCAGCCTATTGAGTGGATCGTGAAGTCGGTGCGTTGATCAGCACTGCGGTCGGTCCCGGGTACCTCGTGATCAACAAAGTCGTCAGCTCTTCCTGAGTGTTATGCCCTTGATTGAAAAGACTAATTGCCGCACTGCAAAGCATTTCAGATGCTCTCTCATTAGGGGTGGCCCGGTAGTGTTTGTACCAGGTTTGGACGGAGCGTGAGAGCATCGCCATATCAGTGTCTCGGATACGTCTAACAAGCATCGCTTACCTCGCCAATTTATCAGACAAGCCGCATCGTAACTTCGCTATATTAGACGTCAATGAATAACATGTGTACGATAGCGTACGGTCGATACGCTGCGTTTGGAATTCCTGGTCTTCATCGGTGGAACAAGTTCGGCCGCCGCAGATTTGATGCTCATGAAAAACATGATCGTTCTCGCAGCCTCTCTTAGCCTATGCCTGCTCGGCACCGTGAGCGCCCAGGAACTTGGTGCGGAGGCCATCAATAGTGCCGCGATCGATGCCATTGCGCCGGACCGACCAGCCAATGCCTCGCCTCGACCAGATCCCGCCATCGTTCGTCTGCAGGTCCTTCTGGATCGCGCAGGGTCATCTCCCGGGGTAATAGACGGGCAATATGGTGAGAACGTCAGCAAGGCGATTTCTGGGCTGGAAGCCATGCGGGGGATCCCGACAGATGGAAAGCTGAACTCTGAAGTCATCCGCTTCCTTACTGACGACAGACCAGTCATACAGCCCTATGTGATCTCCCGGGACGACGCGAGAGCGCTCGTCGACCACATTCCAAAAGACTACGCCAAGCAGGCCAAGATGAGGTACCTCGGCTACACAAGCGTTGCGGAGAGGCTATCGGAGCGGTTCCACATGGATATCGACCTTTTGAAGGGACTGAATCCTGGCTCGGCATTTGCCGTCGGAGCAACAGTCCTCGTGGCGATGCCAGGCGACCCGAAACAAGGTGCGGTTAAACGGATCGAAGTGCGAAGACGCATTGGGCAAGTTCTTGCGTTCGATGACGCTGGTTTGCTGATTTCTGTTTATCCCGCCACGATCGGCAGCGAAGAAACGCCGTCACCTTCGGGGACTCACAAGGTCAAAGGTGTCGCACGCATGCCCCCCTACATCTACAACCCGAAGGTCAATTTTCAACAGGGCAAGAACAAAAAGGTTCTCAAACTACCAGGCGGTCCCAATGGGCCCGTCGGAACCGTTTGGATCGATCTGACGGAGCCGACTTACGGGATTCACGGCACACCGGAACCGTCCCTCATCGACAAGACCGGATCACATGGATGCGTTCGCCTCACCAACTGGGACGTTGAGGAATTGGCAGCGATGGTGAGGCCAGGGGTGATCGTCGCGTTCGTCAACTAAACTGCCTCGGTTAGAGATCGCTGCGCGATATTAAGACCGTGACCATGGCGGCAGATCGCCAGCCGGTCGCCATTACTCAGCATCGCAGGGCCCGCTATGTCCTCATGACCTACGACGATTTCGAGGCCATGAAACAAAAAGGCGATCAGCGCCGGGCCTATGGTCCCAAGGAAGTCCCCCTGAACTGGCAGCGTTGATCGGTCCGGAACTGGATCGGTTGATACAGGAAGGAAGCGAGACCGATGGCTGATACTTCGGCCAATGGTTCGATCATCCGCTACCCTCATCTCTCGACATGGCAGCGCGACAAGGGAGAAACCGAGGGACGGAAGGCACACCCGGTTTGCATGGTTCTGGCAATCCCGAAAGGCAACCGGACAAACCTTATCCTACGGGCTGTCTCAGGCACCCCGCCCCGCTCCGATCAACCGCATTGGAGATTCCACAACTCGAATGCCGCCGCGCTGGAATCCGTGAGTGGAAAGATGCATGGATTACCGTCTCTGAATTCAATCACGACGTAGCCGAACAGTCCTTTTACTTTGATCCGAATGCAGAGGTGTTAGGATCGTTCAGCAAGGGATTTCTCGCAAAGATCGCAGCAGCCTTCGAGCCTTTCCTGGCTCAGCCAAGCGCGAGAGTCAGCCGAACCGATTGAGGGTAGGTCCGTGCGCGTTCCCCTCGCGCTCTCCTTCCCGCCTCCACTTCGCCCGCCGTTCAATTACATTCGACCGTGGCACCGAGTTCACTGACTGGCCCTACCTTCAGGCCAGCATCCGAACCCAGACACGGTTGTGATCCAAGTCGCCTTGGCAAAAGGGCACGTCGAAAACACCAATAGGCGGGCCAGGGAATGGCTTTCAAGAGAGGATCCGCTGTCGATCACCGACCGCGACTTGAAGGAGATTTCCGATCAGTTCAACGCAACGCCGCGCAAATGCCTCGGCTATCGAACGCCCGCCGAAATTCTCCGCCAGAAGCTTAATGAGGACGAGCTGCGTGAGGGCCCCGAAAGAATGCTGCCCGTTGGCGTCGGGCATTTGGACGCCGGTTACGCCGAGCGCTTACGCGCAAGACAGGCGTAAGATTGATCGCGTTGGCACCGCCTCGTCGGGCCACCTTGCATGTGCGTCGGCAAGAGCCCGCAGTGGCGATCGGAGCGAAATCGTCGCAGACGCGAAATCGTGGAACTTCTGCGACGGCTTTCATCGTAGGAATGGCCCAATAGACGACTTTGAAACTGTGGAGACGAGGTCACGAACCTATCGATTTGCAGAAAGCGTCACATGACGGCTGCGAGCTCAATCTTGACCGTTTCGCACGTCTGCGCATCTGAGTTACGCGGGGGCGCGTATTCACCGAAAGTCGATCAATCAATTTCGATCAATGCGCGATATCAATTTCACCATCTTACGTGTAAGTAAGCGCCAATTTTCAAAGTTAGGTGAATTCTTGAAATGCCCAATGATAAAAACTTCGATGATGAGGCAAGGCTGCTTGCGCTTCTGGCAAACGAAAAGAGGCTCCTAATTGCCGGGCTGCTCCTGGATAATGAGCTAAACGTCGGCGAGTTAGCGAAAAGAGTTGGCCTTTCCCAGTCGGCCCTTTCCCAACATCTGGCAAGGATGCGTGAAGGCAAAGTTGTAACAACGCGGCGTGACGCGCAGACGATCTACTATTCGACGACCCACTACGGTGTCCGAAAAATCCTTGCGACCCTTGGTGAAATCTATGATCAATCGACCGCCACGCTGAGGAATGCTAGCTAAACTTCTGGAGAGTGGCCGATTACTCTGAAGTGCCAACTTGCGGAAGAATGTGGGCTGCGCCATCTTCTCTGCAAAGCGGTCTTTGAGGAACGGCTATGATACCCGGAGGCGATCAACTGTTTTCCACACAGATATCAGGCGAGCCGATGCCTGATGCTGGATTGTTTACATGGGACCTCAAGAGCAATCTTGTCTATGCGGACAGCGCGCTTGCCTCCTTGTTTGGTCTGGAACCTGACGAAACGGAACATGGTCTGCCACTACAGACCTACATGGCGCGCATCCATCCTCAGGATGCGCCGACCTTGGCCAAGCAAATCAACGACGCGATCGTTGCCCAGCATCCCACGGTGCAGAACTATCGCGTCCTTAATCAGGACGGCACTTATATCCCCGTATGTGCGTTCGGCCGGTGTTTTCGCGATCGCGACGACGTTCCCGTTCACTATGCCGGTATTGTCGTGCCCGCCGAGACGTTGCCAGACAATAGGTCCCACTAGCGTAGCGCAACGGGTCTTGCACCTATCGACCTGCAGGTTGTCGCGGCCTGCCCTCCGATGCCGCCCGTGTGTCGGTCGGGATCATATTGAAGCGCTCGATCACCCTTCACGAGGCGCGTGCTCCATGTCTCATTAGGCGCCGTGAAGAATGCCTCTGCTCGTCTTGCTATCCGGCCCGAAGTGCAGCCCACGGCAATGGCGCGGCCGCGACCCTTTGCGGCCGCGACCCTTTGAGGTGAGGCAGCGTCTGCTCGCCGAGCAAGTGTGCTCACCGACGGCTCATGACGCCTCGCGCAAGGTCGAGGATTAGTCGACCGACGGCTCGAACACGAGGTCTCACGTGATGAAAGAAAAGCAGCATCGGGAGGTTGAAGCTACGCCGCCAGAGGTCGAACGACAGACATTGCCTCCACCGGGTGACCATGACCCGATGGCTGGAGGTATCGTCCCTTCGTCTTCAGCCCGATCTCCAGCCGGCATCGCGGAACCTCACGTTCCGCATGCCGGTCTTTTTTTGAACGGTTGAGTTCGAAGACGACGACAGCCCGTCGCGTGTCAGACCGACAGCTCCTTGGCACGCGCGTTGATCTTTTCGCAGGCATCCTCGAATGGGTGGCGCGTCGGCACCCAATGCGAAGCGCCAAGCAGGAGAAGCGCCTTCAAATGCGTCCAGCCGCCTTCCTCGCCGACAACCGGCGCATAAGACGTCATCGGACCGCGCTCCTCACCGGCATAAAGGCGTTCGTACTCCGCGAAATTGGAGAAGTTTTCGTGACTGTTGTCCGAGGGATGGAAAGTCTCGGCCGCAGCGCCTTCAGCAAGGATGACTTCATGCGTATCGAGCAGGACGGCATAGTACTCGATCGACCTGTCGTTGGCAGGAACGACTGGCGCGATCGTCGTGCCGTTCACGAGGTCCTTGACGCGGATCAGAACACCGTTCAGGAGCAGCGCATGGCCAGGCGACAGGTAGAGATCGGAATGTGGCGTATGCTCATCCAGCGCATGGCGCGAGACTCGGACCGGCACGACGCCGTCATGCCAGCGCGCGCCACTCCTCTTGAAGACTTGGCGACCGACCCACTTGATCCGCCGTATATCCCCATCCGGAAGCGCAACGCGATCGCCGATCCGAAGATCCTCGACACGTTTTTCACCGCAATCCGTGAGGATCGATGTCCCACGCAAGAAGCAATGCGCACCACCGCCGCCACCAGAGTTGCCATTCCCGCTGCCACCAGAATTGCCATGCCCGCGTCCACCAGAACCACCGCGCCCCCAACGCCTGCCCATCGCGTGCGCAGGGGAAGAGGAAACTGCCATGGCGATGGCCGCAACGCTTGCGAAACGAGCACCGGCGGCGGCGGCCACACCCAGAAAATGCCTGCGCGCGGTATTGCCTGGCAGCTTTGGATCTTCCGTCGACAACATGCTGGCTTCCTTTGAAAAGAGTAATACTGCTCCATGGTACAATAAGTTGCATTGCATTGAACTTCGCAGAATAGCGCTAATGCCTACTCAAAAGGTGGTATGCAAAGTCAGTGGCGCATACGTCGCGATCGATCGCGAGAGATACCTCGCGGGTGAGAACGGGAGGAGCATAACGATATGAGAGGCAGTGGGCGTGGTCGATAACAATCATCCAAGCAAGAACGGGCCGGTCGTCAATGGCGTCTTAATCATGGCGATGGCTTTGGCCGCAGTGGTCGCCATCGGTGGCTTCATCGCTGTGTTCAAGGCGACCTTCGTTTAGCATCCCAATCTTTTCTGCGGGCTGCGCGCCGCCAGCATCATCGCATGAATGCTGATCGTTACGTTTCGAAACATCAAGAACGACAAACAATCCATAAGTGGGGCTCCTCCCAGGTGAGTGAACCGTCATGAGCCTGCACGGAAATGATCGCCTGTCGGCGCTGATACCCCAACGCCTGAACCCTAATCGGATCTTTTGTCGACGATCACACGCTTGACGGTCAGTAGTGCAGCCCTATTAATTTTTATAGAACTTGAGGGCAGACAAAACATGATCCGGAGTTTGATTGCGGCGACCAAGGCACCGTTGCAGGACGATGACGTAGCGCTGTGCGAGCGCGTATTTCATAGGCTGACTGGGCAGCGGCCCATGTCCAATGGGGAGCGAGAGCAGCTGGCGTCCACCATCCTGCACTTTTATCAAGACGGCGTGCGGGACGAGCAAAGTCTTACCCGCCTGCTGATGGATTAGACTGAGCAATCGTTTCTACTGCCTTTGCTCGCGAACACTATCGCCCCGCTCGCGTCATGGATGGAAGTCTCGCTAAAGATGCCCGAGATTTTCTAGCTCACTGCGGTATGGTCATAGAGGCGGACTGACTGGCCGCCATTCCCTTTGCGGCACCTGAAATAGCGACTGAATTCAAAATCGCGCGGTCTGGTTGCGCAGAATGCAAGCCACGCTACCCATGACAACCGACCTATGTTATTCTCGGTTGCGAGGAGGCCGCGGATGCGTGAACTTGCGCAGAAAGTGCCAAGCAACGATGTCCCGCGTTCCCGGCGGCGGCTCGAGCTGCTTCTTTTTCTCATATTGGCATTCGGAATTTGGCCGCTGGTGGCGATAGGCGTCGTCGGAGGATACGGGTTCCTGGTTTGGATGTTCCAAGTCGTCTACGGCCCTCCAGGGCCGCCAGCAGCGCACTGAGACGCCCATGGCTCCGCAACAAATCTCAAGACGTCAGTTCTTTTCAGGCAATCGAGCGGCAGTTCATGTCAGGGTCTGCCCGCCTGGAACGTCTGTTGAAAAGCTCATCGAGGCGTGCTCCGGATGCGGGCTGTGCGAAGAGCGATGTCCCACCGGCATAATCCATCTCGCCGACGGACTGCCGTTCGTCGATTTCACTCTGGGCGAGTGCACCTTCTGTGATGAGTGCAGGCAGGCATGCCCGGAACCGGTATTTTCGTCATCACACATCGAGCAATTTCCTCACGGCGCCGTCATTAGCCCTGAGTGTCTGGCGAAGCGGAATATCGCCTGCCAGTCATGCGCGGAAGCGTGTCCAATACACGCCATCCGCTTCCGCCCGCGCATTGGTGGCCCGTTCGCCCCTGAACTCGACTTCGATATCTGCAGCGGTTGCGGCGGATGCATAGGCATCTGTCCGGTCGGCGCGATCGCAATCGAGCCCCGGAGCATGGAAGAGACCGATGTCTGAAAACAGAACACGCTATCACGTATCGAGTGCGGTTATTGCGACCCTGCCATTCGGTACTGAGGCTGTCCTTTCGGCACTCGCCGCTATGGAGAATGTCGAAGTTCATGGTCATGCCGACGGCAAGATCGTCGTCGTGATCGAGGGAACGAGTACGGGCATGCTCGGCGAGTGCCTGTCGCGCATATCGCTCCTGGAGGGCGTGATCGCTGCGAACATGGTTTTCGAGCATGTCGAGACAGAGGAGATGGGCGATGACAGGAACACTGACGCGACGTGACATCCTGAAGGCGCACGCCGCCGGAATTGCCGCCGCGACGGCGGGTATAGCACTTCCCGCTGCCGCCCAGCCGGTGCCGGGCGGCGTCGAGGCGCTTCAGATCAAGTGGTCGAAGGCACCATGCCGCTTCTGCGGGACCGGATGCGGCGTCATGGTCGGCGTCAAGGAAGGGCAGGTCGTTGCCACGCACGGCGACATGCAGGCCGAGGTCAATCGCGGCCTGAATTGCATCAAGGGTTATTTCCTCTCGAAGATCATGTACGGCGAGGATCGGCTGACGAAGCCGCTCTTGCGCAAGCGCAACGGTGTTTACGCCAAGGATGGCGAGTTCGAACCGGTGACCTGGGACGAGGCCTTCGACGTGATGGCCGAACAGTGCAAGAAAGTGCTGAAGGACAAGGGTCCGACGGCCATCGGCATGTTCGGCTCGGGACAATGGACGATCTTCGAAGGCTATGCGGCAACCAAGCTCATGCGGGCTGGCTTCCGTTCCAACAATCTGGATCCCAACGCCCGGCACTGCATGGCATCGGCGGCCTACGCATTTATGCGCACCTTCGGCATGGACGAGCCTATGGGCGTCTATGACGATTTCGAGCATGCCGACGCCTTCGTGCTGTGGGGCTCGAACATGGCCGAGATGCACCCGATCCTGTGGACGCGCGTTGCCGACCGCAGGCTCGGGCATCCACATGTTCGCGTCGCGGTACTTTCCACGTTCACCCACCGCAGCATGGACCTTGCGGACATTCCGATCATCTTCAAGCCGGGAACGGATCTGGCGATCCTCAACTATATCGCCAACCACATCATCCAGACCGGCCGGGTGAATCAGGACTTCGTAGAGCGGCACACGCGGTTCGCCATCGGCGTCACCGATATCGGCTACGGCCGGCGGCCGGACGATCCGATGGAAATCAACGCTGCCAATTCGGCCGATCCAACGAAGATGGAACCTTCGGATTTCGAGACCTTCAAGGCGTTCGTCTCCGAATATACGCTTGAAAAGGCGGCCGAATTGTCCGGCGTCGATCCCGGGTTCCTCAAGCAACTGGCGGAGCTCTACGCCGATCCCGACCGCAAGGTGATGTCGCTCTGGACGATGGGCTTCAACCAGCATGTGCGCGGCGTCTGGGCCAATCAGATGGTCTACAACATTCACCTTCTGACCGGAAAGATATCGGAGCCCGGCAACAGTCCGTTCTCGCTGACAGGGCAGCCCTCCGCCTGCGGGACGGCACGCGAGGTTGGCACTTTTGCCCATCGGCTTCCGGCCGACATGGTGGTGACCAATCCCGAGCATCGCGAGCGTGCAGAGGAAATCTGGCGCATCCCGAATGGCATCATCCCCGACAAGCCGGGGTATCACGCCGTCCAGCAGGACCGCATGCTGAAGGACGGCAAGCTGAATTTCTACTGGGTGCAGGTCAACAACAACATCCAGGCTGCTCCCAATACAAGCAACGAGACCTGGCAGGGCTATCGCAACCCGGACAACTTCATCGTCGTTTCCGATGCCTATCCGACGGTTACGGCGATGAGTGCCGACCTGATCTTGCCGGCCGCCATGTGGGTGGAGAAGGAGGGCGGCTACGGCAACGCCGAACGTCGCACCCAGCTCTGGCGCCAGCTCGTCCAGGCGCCAGGTGAGGCCAGGTCGGACCTGTGGCAGATCGCCGAGTTTTCGAAGCGCTTCACGACCGACGAGGTCTGGCCTGCCGATATTCTCGATGCCAATCCCGAATATCGCGGCAAGACATTGTTTGAGGTGATCTTCCGCAATGGCCAGGTCGACCGCTTTCTGCTCAGCGAGGTCAATCCGGACTACGACAACAACGAGGCCAAGGCCTTCGGCTTCTATATCCAGAAGGGCCTGTTCGAGGAATACGCCACGTTCGGGCGCGGCCACGGTCACGATCTCGCACCCTTCGACACCTACCACGAGGTTCGCGGGCTGCGTTGGCCGGTCGTCAACGGCAAGGAGACGCTGTGGCGCTATCGCGAGGGCTTCGATCCCTTCGTGAAGCCGGGGGAAGGCGTGAACTTCTACGGCCAGCCGGACGGCAAGGCGGTCATCCTCGCAGTACCCTACGAGCCTCCGGCCGAGTCCCCGGACGAGGAGTACGACTTCTGGCTGGTGACGGGCCGCGTGCTGGAGCATTGGCATTCTGGGTCGATGACGATGCGGGTGCCCGAGCTCTTCAAGGCATTCCCCGGCGCGCGTGTCTTCATGAATGCCGAGGACGCGCGCAAGCGCCGCATCAATCAGGGCGCTGAGGTCCGCATCGTCTCGCGGCGCGGCGAGATCCGTTCGCGCGTCGAAACCCGTGGTCGCAACCGTATGCCGCCCGGCGTCATTTTCGTCCCCTGGTTCGATGCCAGCCAGCTGATCAACAAGGTTACTCTGGACGCCACCGATCCCATCTCCAAACAGACGGATTACAAAAAATGCGCGGTCAAGATTGTTCCCGTCTTCGTTTGAGGCGGCCCGAATGGATGGCGGTCGCGGCAGGTCTTTTGCTGTTTGTCGCGACGACCGCAATTGCCCAGGTGATAGTCTCAACGGCGCCCCAGCTGGTTGGACGGACACCCTCGATGGCGACCGGCCCCGCAGGCCCGCTGCCGAAATGGATCGTCGACGACCAGCGCCGGATGCGGGCCTATCCCGACCAGCCGCCGGTGATCCCCCATTCGATCGAAGGCTACGAGCTGTCGGTGAATGCCAACCGGTGCATGTCCTGCCATAAGCGCGAGTTCATCCAGGACTCCGGCGCCCCGATGATCAGCGTGACGCACTACATGACGCGCGACGGCCAGATGATCGCCGACGTTTCGCCGCGGCGCTACTTCTGCACCGCCTGCCACGTGCCGCAGGCGGACGTCCGGCCGCTGGTGAACAACACCTTCCGAGACATGAGCGAGTTGGGATTCAAGCCGGCCGGGAGCGAGTGATGACGACGATGGCCTGGATCAAGAACGCGATTTCGTGGGCCTGGTCGATCCTCATAACACCGGCGGCGACAATCGGGCTAGGCGTCCTGACACTCGGAGGCTTCATTGGCGGCGTTATGTTCTGGGGCGCATTCAACACGGCACTTGAGCTCACCAATACCGAAAAGTTCTGCACGTCCTGCCACGAGATGCATGACAATGTATACCAGGAGCTTTCGCGCACCATCCATTTCTCGAACCGCTCGGGAGTGCGCGCCACCTGTCCCGACTGCCATGTGCCGCACCAATGGACCGACAAGATCGCTCGCAAGATGCAGGCTTCCAAAGAAGTCTGGGGAAAAATGTTCGGCACGATAAACACCCGGCCTAAATTCCTGGAGAAGCGACTGGAACTTGCCCAGCACGAATGGGCCAGGATGAAGGCCAACGATAGTCTGGAGTGTCGCAACTGCCACTCCTCGGTGGCGATGGACTTGCAAAAGCAGACGCAGCGCGCAGCGGAAATCCACACCCGATATCTTCTGTCGGGTCAGGCTACTTGCATCGATTGTCACAAGGGGATTGCCCACGAGCTGCCGAATATGGAAGGCATCGATCCTGGCTGGAAGGTGCCCAAAGAGCTCGAGGGCAAGAAGATGGTGAAGGCGACGCCGATCGACGACCTTCGGGACGCCATAGCCAAGGCGCACGCAGCGTCGATTGATGTACTGGAATAACCCTTCGGGCTTTGCGCGAACCTTGCTGCACGGGGTTTGTGATTGACATGGAAGGCAGGCATGGCGCGGAGACGAGGAAGGGGCGTGAGGGTTCCTTATTAGAGCGGTGCTCCGTCATCCTCTCGATCGAACGTCGACGAATTGATTGCGACGATGATCATCGCATCGGAAAATCGTCGCGACCTACCATCCTGCAGCGCGTGGTTCCCTTTTGAGATCACAACACCAGGAAGGCACAGGCGCCGCAGCGACAGATCATCAAGCAAACCCGTCATCCTTTCCCGCCGCGCACGCTTGAGAACGGACTTGTTCTGATGACCACGGCCGAGCAACCTCACTTCTCATGATTGAGCCGACCATCTGCGCTGCTTATTGAATTTGACCTAGCTGTCCGTTTATATATGACGAAAAGAAAAATCTCGGAGAGAGCTGATGCGGCAGGAAATTGCGGATGAAACTGTCGCTGAAAGCGGTTACCGGCAAATACGATCAGACATCATATTCGGTCGGCTTGCGCCGGGTCAGAAGCTCAAGCTGGAGAATTTGAAGGGTACCTACGCGACGAGCGTCAGCACGCTCAGGGAGATTTTGAACCGTCTGACGTCCGAAGGGCTCGTCGTGGCCGAAGGCCAAAGGGGGTTTGAAGTCGCGCGCGTGTCTGTTGCGGACCTCAAAGAGATCGCCGCTTTGCGCCTGCTTCTCGAAGAGCACGCGCTTGAGCAGTCGTTCGAACAAGGCGATGTCGAATGGGAAGCAAGGCTTGTGTCGGCCCACTACAAGCTGGCGCGCATGGAAGAGGTGATGGCTTCGGGCGACACCAGCAAGGCGGAAGACTGGAAACGCTATGACTGGGAGTTTCACCAGGCCCTGATTTCCGCCTGCGGATCGCGGCTGCTTATGGAGACACACTCGGCCGTGTTCGACAAATATCTGCGATATCAGATGGTTGCGCTGTCCTATCGTGGCGGTGTTGCCGAACAGGAACACCGGCAGCTTCTGGAGGTCGCCTTGCTGCGCGACAGCAAGACGGCAAAGAAAATTCTTCAGCGTCACATACAAGGAGGCGTCGAACATGCGCTTGGAAAAGGGCTGCTATTGGCCTCTCCGGTAAAACCATGACGGCATTCATTACGCGCATTGACGCTTGCGCAAAGCAGAGGATCTTATGCTAAAAATTGCTGGTGAACCCTCCGAGACCGTCAGCGATGTGGTCTTCCGGCAGATCCGTCGGGACATTATTTCTGGAGCCTTGGCACCTGGTGCGAAGATCAAACTCGAGCAAGCCAAGGAACGCTATTCGATCAGCGTGTCGTCGCTGCGCGAAATATTAAGCCGTCTGACCACGGAGAACCTGGTGTTGGCCGAAGGGCAGCGTGGCTTCGAAGTGAGCGTCGCGTCGCGCAAGGAACTCGAGGAACTCGCCGATCTTCGCACCGTCCTTGAAACCCATGCGATCGGCCTGTCCTTTGCGGCCGGAAATCTCGAATGGGAAGGACGCATCGTGGCGGCTCATCATAAACTGGCGGCTGCGGAGAAAAAGCTGCTCGCCGGCGATGCCTCGCGGACCGTCGATTGGGTGCGCTACGACTGGGAGTTTCACCAGGCGATCGTATCGGCTTGTGATTCCGCGACGCTGATGGCCACACTCTCATCGGTGTTCGAACGATTTCTGCGCTACCACATGCTGGCCCGGAGTTTCCGCGGCAAGGCGGTCGTTGATGACCACAGGCTTCTCTTCGAGCTCGCCTTGAAGCGCGATATCGAGGGCGCTCGGGCTGTGATCCGACGGCATGTCCAAAGCGGCGTGGAACACGTGCTGAAAAGCGGGCGTATCACCTGACCCGTGTCTGATCAACCGGCGTCCTTCGGAATACCCTCCGGCCTCATCAGCTTCTTCAGCGCGGCAATGCGGAAAATGGCGTTTGCGGCTCCATAGCCGCGATAGCCGCGGCGCTCGACAATCTCGAAGAAGAACCCCTCGCCATATGTGCCGCTGTAGAGTTGCAGATATTCACCATGCTCGTCACGGTCATAGAGGATGTTTTCCGCTTTCAGCCGTTCGGTCAGATCAGGTTGCAAGCCGAAGCGGGCTTCGACATCGTCGTAGTAGTTTGGCGAGATATGGAGCGGCTTGAATCCTGTCTTTCGAAGCTGACGCGCGGTGGCGAATATGTCATCGGTCGAAAATGCCAGATGCTGGATCCCCGAACCGAACTGTTCGGCGATGAAGTGGCCGGCGAGCGTGCGGCGATTTTCGGCGCCATTCATGGTGATGCGCAGCGTACCGGGCTCATTCTCGATGACCTGGCTGCGCACGACCCCCCTCGGATCGATGATATCCACCATCGGTGTCTTTCCGGTCTTGAAGATCGATGTGTAGAAGAGCAGCCAGGTCAGCATTTCCTCATAGGCCACCGTCTGCGCGATGTGATCGATGTGCAGCAGCCCGGCATCCGCAGCATCGCTCCTTGTTGTAGAAACGGCCTCGAAGTCGATCTCCGAAAACCGGCCGAGCGGGCTTTTGTCATCGATGAGATAGATCAGGCCGCCACCCACAGCGCGAATGGCGGGGAATTCCAGCTCATCATCGGCAACGGGCTGGCGAAAAGGTTCGGCATCGAGCGCCAGCGCACGGGCGTAGGCTTCGCCAGCATCATCGACGACGAGGGCCAGCGCGTAGGCAGATGTACCGTGGACTGCGTAGGCCGCACCTGCAAAGCCTGCGGTATCGACGTTGACGAGAATGCGGATATTGCCCTGTTCAAACAGGGTGACCTTTTTCGAGCGATGAACGGCTGCCTTGCGGAAGCCGAGAGTGTGGAGCAGAGCGATCAGTTCGCCGGCTTCGTCCTCGTCCGTTGCAAACTCGACGAAGCCGACGCCTTTGACGGTAGCGCGCTCGGGCATGGGAACACCGATCGGCGTCTTCACACTGCGGCGAACCTGATCGGCCAGATAGATCAGCGACCGGTGGCCGTCGGCCGCAATTGCCCGCGTAGAGCCGCCGCGGAACTGGTCATTGAAGATTTCGAGCGAAAAATAGCCGTCATAGCCCGTCGACGCCACAGCCTCGGCAAAAGCGGTGACCGGTAGATCGCCCTCGCCCGGCATGTTGCGAAAATGGCGGCTCCAATAGAGCAGATCCATGTCGATCATCGGCGCATCGGCCAATTGCACGATGAAGATCTTCTCCTTTGGGATCGAGCGGATCGAGTTGATGTCGATCTTTCGCGACAGCGAATGGAAGCTATCGAGGATCAGCCCGACATTTGGATGATCGGCGCGGCGTACGATCTCCCAGGCATCGCGGTGATCGTTGACATAACGACCCCAGGCAAGTGCTTCATAACCGACCTTGAGGCCGCGTTTGGCAGCTCGCTCGCCAAGCTCATGAAAGTCGGCGGCGGCGCGATCGATGCCGCCAAGAGCGGCCTGCGAGACGTTCGAGCAGACAAGAACCATTCCGGTCCCGAGTTCCTGCATGACGTCGAACTTGCGTTCGGCCCGGTCGAATGTGCGGCTTCGAAGCGCATCCGGCATGCCCTCGAAATCTCGGAAGGGCTGGAAGAGCGTTATTTCCAGTCCGAGATCTCTCGCCATCTTGCCGACATCGGCAGGGCTTCCGTCAAAGGCCAGGAAGTCGTTCTCGAAAATCTCGACGCCATCGAAGCCTGCTTGTGCAATGGCTTCGAGTTTCTCCGGCAGTTCACCGCTCAGCGTTACCGTTGCAATCGAGGTCTTCATGTTTCAAGGACCCTTTCCACCAGCGTCACGAGGGCCGGCCACGGCGATGTACCTGATAGCGCCAACTCCTCCTCATGGCATTATGGCAAATGTCTTGAATATTGCAATTCAATTGGTCAAACACAAAGTCTCATATGATTCTTAAAAACTATGTTGATTTATCGCGGCTCCTCTGGCAAATATTTCCCATGCAGTCGGGAGAGGAAGACTGTTGGTCCAAGCGACCGCCAAACGGAGGAGGAATCAATGTTCAAGTCGATGCTGACACGGCGCCATGCCATGGTGGCTGCCGCCACGCTCGTAGCTGCCATCGGGCTTACCAAGCCGGCGGCCGCCATCACACCCGAAGAGATCAAGGCCAGAGGCAAGCTGATCGTCGGCATCCAGGGCGATAACCCGCCATGGGGCTTCGTCACCAGCGGCGGCAAGCAGGACGGCCTCGATGCCGATATCGCCACGCTCTACGCCAAGGAATTGGGCGTATCCGTCGAATTCGTGCCGCTTGAAGTCAACAACCGCATTCCCGCACTGACCACGGGGCGCGTCGACGTTCTCTTCGCGACGATGGCCATGCTGCCGGATCGCGCCAAGGCTGTTCAGTTCAGCAAGCCTTACGTTGCCAACGCCATTGTCCTGATTGCTCCAAAGTCGATGTCGATCAAGGCCAACGACGATATGGCAAATCTCACGATCGGCGTCGCGAAAGGTGCAGCACAGGATACGCAGGTCACCAAGAATGCGCCACAGAGCGCAACGATCCGCCGCTTCGACGGCGATGCCCCAAGCGTCCAGGCGCTGGTGTCCGGACAGGTCCAGGCTCTGGGCGGCAACATCTTCTACATGGACCGGGTCGAAAAGGCGCGTCCGGGCGAATTCGAAAACAAGCTCGAATTCCAGAAGCTCTACAATGGCGCCTGCACGCGTCTTGGCGAGAAGGAAATCAACGCCTCTATCAATTCCTTCATCGACAAGATCAAGGACAATGGCGAGCTCAAGAAGATCTACGCCAAGTGGATGAAGGTGCCGGTTCCGGAGTTCCCCGCGAGCCTGAACGGCATTCCGTTCAGCGCCAACTAAGCCACGGGCTGCTTAAAGCAAAGGCAAAACGGCGGGCATTGTGGTGCCCGCCAACGATACCGCTTTGCTTGGCGGCCAAGAGCCCTTGCGCGTTTTGTGGAGCGCGATCATGAACAAGACTATATTTGTGCTGAACGGACCGAACCTCAACCTTCTTGGCCAGCGGGAGCCGGCAATCTACGGCACCACGACGCTTGCCGACATCAAGGAAAAATGCCTCGCCAAGGCGAAGGGCCTCGGGTTCGACATCGACTTTCGCCAGACCAATTTCGAGGGGGAACTGGTGGAAAGCGTGCATCAGGCGCGCAGCCACGCATGCGGTATCATCATCAATCCCGCTGGCTACACCTTCACGTCGATCGCACTGCTTGATGCGCTGAAAACATTCGATCCCCCGAAAATCGAACTGCATATATCCAATGTGCATGCACGCGAGAGCATCTACCACAATTCGCTGATCTCGCGGGTTGCGACCGCAATCATGATCGGCTTCGGCGCGCCCGGTTATGAACTGGCGATCGAAGCCATGGCAGACATGGTCGGACCAAGCTGATGATCGAAACCGGTGGATCAGAGAGGCGGTCATGAACTATCAATTGGATTTCACCCCGGTCATCGACGGGCTGCCAAGCCTGCTTTTCGGCTGTCTCGGCACCTTCCTGCTGGCGATCTGCGGCATGGCACTTGCAATCGTCATCGGCATAGGCGGTGTCGCCCTCAGGGACTCGCCTTTCAAACCGCTGCGCTGGCTCGTGATCGGCTTTGTCGAGCTCATTCGCAACACGCCGTTCCTGGTTCAGATCTTCTTTCTGTACTTTGCACTGCCGTTGGCCGGCATTCGACTTGACCCGACACCGACGGCAATCATCGCCCTTGGGATCAACGGCGGCGCCTACGCCATCGAGATCATTCGAGGCGGCGTCCAGTCGATCTCGAGAGGTCAGATGGAGGCGGGCCTTGCTCTTGGGCTGCACAAGGCGCAGGTCTTCCGGCTCATCATCCTCAAGCCGGCTCTCAGGGCGATCTATCCGTCGCTAACCAGCCAGTTCGTGCTTTTGACGCTGTCGACCAGCATCGCTTCGGCGATCTCGGCCTACGAACTGACGTCGGTGTCGCAGCGCATCGAATCCGAAAGCTTTCGAAGCTTCGAGGTCTACTTCACGGTGACGATCTTCTACCTTGTCATATCCTGGCTGATGATGCGCCTCTTTGCGCTGTTTTCGGCACGTTATTTCACCTATCCGATCAAGTAGGGTCCAAGCGATGGGCAGCGAAGAATTCATTTTCCTCCTGATCGGGTTGAAATGGACCGTGCTTCTCTCGGTCGTTGGCTTCATCTGCGGAGGGATTGCCGGGCTTGGCGTGGCGCTGGCGCGCAGCTCCGAGATCCCGATCCTGGAACGCATCACGGCCGGCTATATTGCGGTCTTCCAGGGCACTCCTTTGCTGATGCAGCTCTTCGTCGTCTACTATGGGCTGGCTCTCATCGGCCTGAGGCTCGATGCGTGGGTGGCTGTCGCCGTCGGGTTGACGCTGCATGCCAGCGCCTATCTGGGAGAGATCTGGCGAGGCTCGATCGATGCCGTGCCGCGCGGTCAAACGGAGGCGGCGCGAGCACTCAGTCTCAAATATGTCTCGCGCATGACCGATGTCATCCTGCCGCAGGCGCTGCGCATCTCACTGCCGGCAACGATCGGCTTCCTCGTGCAACTCATCAAGGGCACCTCGCTTGCCTCGATCGTTGGCTTCACGGAGCTTACGCGGGCCGGCAACATCATATCCAACCAGATCTTCCAGCCACTCACGGTCTTCGGCATCGTGGGCGCGCTGTATTTCCTGATGTGCTGTCCGCTGACGATCATCGGGGCGCGTCTCGAACGGCGGTTTGCGGCGTCCGCTCGCTGATGATGCGCGAGCGAATTCACAAGAGATCGATGGAATTGAGACCATGACCAATGCTTCCGCACCGACCGCTGAGACCGTGATCACCATGACCCAGGTGGAGAAATGGTACGGTGCCTTTCAGGCCCTGCACGATATCAACATGTCGGTGCGCAAGGGCGAGCGGATCGTTCTATGTGGACCTTCAGGCAGCGGTAAATCCACGCTCATCCGCTGTATTAACCATCTCGAAACTTACCAGAAGGGGGAGATCCGCGTTGGTGGCGTTCTGCTTGGAAACGAGGCAAAATCGATCGACGCGATCCGTCGCGACGTCGGTATGGTGTTCCAGCAGTTCAATCTCTTTCCGCATCTGACCGTACTGCAGAACTGCATGCTGGCACCGATGCGGGCACTTGGCGTTGGAAGGGTGCAGGCCGAGGAGCGCGCGCGCTCATTGCTTGGTAGGGTCAAGATCCTTGAACAGGCAGACAAATATCCGGTGCAGCTTTCCGGCGGCCAGCAGCAGCGTGTCGCGATTGCGCGGGCGCTTTGCATGCGGCCGAAGATCATGCTCTTCGATGAGCCGACCTCCGCGCTCGATCCCGAGATGGTCAAGGAAGTGCTTGATACGATGATCAGTCTTGCCGAAGAGGGCATGACGATGATCTGCGTCACCCACGAGATGGGCTTTGCCCGCCAGGTGGCCGATCGGATCGTCTTCATGGCGAGCGGCGCGATCGTCGAAGAGGCGCCCCCGGCCGAATTCTTCACCAACCCGCGCCACGAGCGCACACGCAAATTTCTGGGCGAAATCCTGCGCAACTAGAGCTTTGGGGAATTCCAATGTCAGCACAATCGCAGACAACCCCCTTGAAGATCGCGGTGATGGGCGCGGGCCTCATAGGCAGGCGCCACATCGAAGGCGTTCTGGCCGAGCCGCGCGCCACACTTTCTGCCGTCGTCGACCCGTCAGATGCAGGGCGCGAGTTTGCGAAAAGCACGGGCGCCCGATGGTTCCCGACCCTTCCCGAGGCTGCCGCAAGCGAGCGCCCGGACGGGGTGATTGTTGCCACCCCGAACCAGCTTCATGTCGCTAACGCCCTTGAGGCCATCGCGGCTGGAATTCCGGTCTTGGTCGAGAAGCCGATCGCAGACAACGCCGACGCTGGCGCCGCCCTCGTCGATGCCGGCGTCCTGGCGAACGTTCCCATTCTGGTCGGTCACCATCGCCGCTATAATCCCATCATACAGGAGACAAAGCGCGTCCTAGACAGCGGTCGGCTGGGCAAGCTTTTGACTGTCCAGGGGACATTCTGGGTTGCCAAGCCCGACGACTACTTCGATGTCGGCTGGCGCCGGCAGGCAGGCGCCGGACCGACCTTCATCAACCTGATCCACGACATCGATCTCTTCCGCTATCTTTTCGGCGAGGTGGACGCGGTCCATGCGATGGAATCAAATTCGACCCGCAAGCACCCTGTCGAGGACACCACCGTTATCCTCCTGCGGTTCGCAAGCGGCATGCTTGGAACCTTGAACGCATCCGAAGCGGTCGCCTCCCCCTGGAGCTGGGAGATGACGGCGGGAGAGAACCCGGCGTTTCCGCGGCTGGATCAGTTCTGCTATCAGATCGGTGGGACAGGCGGTTCACTGGCCATCCCACAACTTGCGCTTTGGACAAATGCATCGAAGCCCAACTGGCTGGAAGCGCTTACCTCAGAACGCGTACCGTTCACACCGACCGACCCACAGACTGCACAACTTCACCATTTCTGCGATGTGATCCGTCGCCAAGCTGAGCCTCTTGTCAGTGGCACGGAAGGTCTTGCCACGTTGCGCGTCGTCGATGCGATCAAGGCGTCGGCGCGTTCAGGCAAGACGATCCATCTGGGTAAAATCGATAGGCGACAAGGTCATTGATATGATTACGGGCACCACGAGGCTTATCGCTCACCTCGGCTATCCGACGGAGTCATTCAAAGCTCCGCTGATCTACAATCCGTATTTCGAACAAAGTGGCATCGATGCCGTCGTCGTGCCGATGGGTTGCAAGCCCGAGGACTATCCTTCGTTCCTCAAGCTCGTCTTCAGGCTTTCGAATATTCATGGCGCCCTCGTCACCATGCCGCACAAGGTGACGACAATGGGACTGCTCGACGATGTATCGACGAACGCCAAGGTCGCTGGCTCATGCAACGCTGTCAGGCTCGGGCCGGCCGGCAGGCTGATTGGCGATATGTTCGATGGTGAAGGCTTTGTCCGCGGCCTGTTGCGCAAAGGCAAAAGGGTGGAGGGAGCCCACGTGCTGATCGTCGGCGCAGGCGGTGTCGGCTCCGCGATCGCCGCTTCAATGGCAGGTGCCGGCGCGCGCCGGATTGTGCTCCACGATGACAACGCGGCCACGTCGGCAGGGCTCAGCGACCGGCTGAAGACATACTATCCAACGACCGAGGTCAGCATCGGCTCAACGGATCCTGCTGGGTTCGACATCGTCGTCAACGCCACTCCCCTCGGGATGCGTAAGAACGATCCACTGCCCCTCGACGTTTCGCGTCTCTCACCTTCCACCTTTGTAGGCGAGGTCGTCATGAAGGAAGAAATCACGCCGTTTCTGGCGGCAGCGCGCGCGCGCGGATGCGCGTTCCAGGTCGGCACGGACATGTTGTTCGAGCAAATACCGGCCTATTTGGAGTTCTTCGGCTTCCCCACCGCAAGCGCAGATTACCTGCGATCGATTGCTCGGCTGCAATGATCGCTTACGCGTTGCAATCAGGTTAAACCCGCACGGGCGATCTCAAACAATATCCGCTCCTGCACTTGACGTCCTCGAACTGCAGCCCCTGTCGTCCAAATTGCCGGTGCGTTCCTCCTTTGCGCGGCTATCGCGCCTTCGGTAAGCGAAAATACCAACCCCTGATCCGATGATCTGTGGGCACGGCGACCCGAGATCTGTGATAACATCGCTCCGCTACACGATGTGTGGCGGCGCGCCACCGGAAAGCGTCCCGCTTGCGAGCGGCAGGTACGACCATCCGTGCGCCATTCGTGCAAGTAGCAGTCGCGTCACATGTCAATACCCGAAGTTTCCCCGTATTGCGTGCGGTCTTTGCGTTGAACATGTTGTTTTCTTTGTCGTTTAGGTTTGCTTGAGGTGATCCACGGCATCGAGCACATGGCTGCTTTTGACCATGGGGAGCGAAGTTTATTGTGTCAACGGCGGGGCAGATGCGTCCCCTGCCCTCCACGACCTCATCCAAGTCCAAGTCCAAGTCCAAGTCCAAGTCCAAGGAGAATTGTGATGACCCCTGCAATCAAGACCAACAACGAGCGGCCCCTCGAGATGAAGCTCGAAGTCATCGTCATCCCGGTGTCGGACGTCGATCGTGCCAAACACTTTTATGGCAACCTGGGTTGGAGGCTCGATGCGGACTTCGCTGGCAGTGACGACTACCGCGTCATCCAGCTCACGCCCCCAGGCTCCGGCGCCTCGGTCATCTTCGGCAGGCACGTGACGGCGGCCGCCCCCGGCTCGGCACAAGGGCTATACCTTATTGTTTCGGACATCGAGGCTGCACGTAGCGATCTGCTCGCTCGCGGTGTGGAGGTCAGCGAGGCGTTCCACCACGCCGGCGACACCTATGCGGGACCTGATGAACCCTATCTGTTTGGCAGGCGAAGGGTTCGCGGACCGGATCCCGAACGCACCAGCTACCGCACCTATGCCTCGTTCAGCGATCCGGATGGCAACGGTTGGCTGCTCCAGGAGGTGACAGCGCGCCTGCCTGGACGCGTGGCCGCAGACGACACGACATTCACCTCCTTGACCGAGCTTGCGAGCGCACTTCGCCGTGCCGAGGCGGCTCACGGAGACCACGAGCAACGGCTCGGCGCGCGCGACGCGGACTGGCCGAGTTGGTATGCCGAGTACACGGTAAACGAGCAGGCCGGCAAGCCGCTGCCAAGTTAAGCATCCGTGGCGCCGGCGTGGCTGCGCAGTGATCTGCGCATGTGCAGCCACAAGCCGGTTCAAATTTCACCGCCATCAACAGCGCACACGATTGGCAAGACCGTACTAAAACCGATGGACGGCTGGGAGGCCGGTCCCAAAGCAATATCGAACTCCTCCAGTGACTGCGTCACTGAGACGGGACGTTTGCACCACAGGGGCGAAAATCTGTTGGCAGCATCGAAAATCGTTTATTCCAGAAGGGCGGAATCGAAAAATAATTCGCACCTATCTACGAAACAAAGGCAGGTCGTGAAAAGAAAGGCGGCTGAATCAGCCGCCTTGGATAGATTAAGGACGGAAGCTCGACGCTCCCTGTGCCTCGACCAGTTCGTCACCGGGATCAGGTTCGACATCAGGTGCACGATCAAGGATGGCAAGTGCCGCATCGACATTTCCGCGTGCCGCCCGCTTACTCAGGCTCATGAAGGCACGTCGATGACCAATGCCGTCAGCGATAAACGCGGAAAGCAACTGGTTCAGCGATACGTTGTCGTCCGCCGCTGCCCGCTTGGCTTCTTCCATGACATGATCTGCTAGTCTGAGAGGATAGGTACTCATGTTGGCTGTCTCCTTCTCGTTAGTTCTGCCACAAAATCTCCGGCTCTCATGACAGACATGCCGAACACTCTTACGGCTGGGTGTTGGAAGTGCCTGTCACTACTTACGATAAATGTCGCACCCGCCGCCAAAGCGCACTCAATGTAGATGTCATCCTTTGGATCGTCCAAGAACGGCCTGAACCGAAACCATGGGGAAACGAGATGAGCTTGGCTGAAAACGGCATCCAGCACAGTGTCAATCTCGTCCCCGCTCAGCCACGGTTCATCACCAAAGTATACCGGGTCGCTTCAGGACATCCTCGTATTCCAAGGCCACGGCTGGCGACACGGCAAAGGGAACATCGCCAACAAGCAGTTCCCTCAATAGCTGGTGCGACCCGCACCACCGGGCCAAGCTTCTTTAGACGAGCGTCGCACTCGGTTCAGGTCGTTGCGGCCGGCAGAGCCAGCACGATTGGGGCCGTCATTGCGGCGGACACAATGCGTTACAATAAGCTATCCCGGCGGACACATCTGGCATTCAACCATGCGGAAAGATGCGATTGCGGCCTTGAAGGGCCCGGCATCAACCCCCTCAATGAAAGGACGACAAGATGAAGACCCCCAGGATCATGACGCTCGCCATGTTGTTGCTGGCAAACACAATGGCATTCTCGTCCGCACGGGCAGAACAGCCGCTGCAGCGCACTGACCTTTTGAAGAACGACATCGATGTGGCCGGCCACGAGGCTGTCCAGGTGCGCGTCGATTTCGCGCCAGGCGTTCTTGCACCCAAGCACTCTCATCCCGGCGAAGAACTCGCCTATGTTCTCAAGGGAACACTTGAATACCAGCTCGAAGGCAGGCCGCCTGTAACCCTTACGGCTGGCCAATCCCTGTTTATTCCGTCGGGCCTCGCCCACTCGGCGAAAAACGTTGGCGGTGGCAAGGCGTCTGAACTTGCGACCTACATCGTCAAGAAAGGCGCGCCGCTTGTCGTGCCTGCAAAGTGAGGCGTTGCGATGCCTAAATCATCAAGGACGGGGCTGCGGCATCGATGGCATCCGGCCCGTCGCGGCGCGCGTTTCTTCGGGGTCGAGCTTCGATCGCGATCGCTGGAGCTTTTCTTCACGCGATCGCGACCGCTGCCACTGCTTGGACCTTGCCCTGCCCAGGGCTTGGGTAGGCAAGAACCAGCGCCGACCCCACGGCAAATTGGCGTTCGGTGGAAGCCTATTGGCAGATGGATGGATTACGCAAGTCCTCGTCACGCGCGCACGATGCGTGCCCGCGATCGTCCGGTCGGGCCACCACGATCCGACGGGGCCGTTTTAAGACGAAGCTAAACTAGGGCTTGCCTTCCCCACAATTAGGGTACATCGTCCGAGCTTCAGTAGTTTAGTTCAGGGCGCTACTGGTTGAGGGCCACTATACCCTCGCCCCAATTGAAGGAGGACGCGATGTCTTCCCACCCCCTATCAATCGTTACATCAGCGGACCTTGCAATGCTGCAAATCGTCTTGGACAGCGCCGGGTACGATGCTGCTAGCAGTCTCGCCGATCCCAAACGTTACAACGTCGCAGCAAAACTTCTCATCAGACGCTTCCAAGAAGGGGCGACTTCCTCTCGCGCGCTGTCGCAGGAATTGGATCTGCATTTTGGCACTTCGTTATCAAAAGAACCTTCAGTAAGCTTCTCGCGTAACCGCGCGTCCATCCAAGGTCTGCGTGTGTCGTCCTCATAGACCAGCCTTGGCTCGACAAATGAAAAGCCCCGTCGATGTCGCGGGGCGTTTGCTAGTACCGCGCCACAGAGATTATGACGGGTTGGGTTATCGTAGAATGGGCAAGTCTTCTGGTGGGATGAGAAGTTGGATGCTGCGTGCTGCGCCTGGCACGCGGGATATAAATCCTGCCTTCTCGAGGGTCAGCACCATCTGGTGAACAGACGGAGCCGTAACGGCGAAGTGGCGACGCATGTCGGCTTCGGCCGGAGGCTGTTTGAAGATGCGGCTGTAGGCGTAGATGAAGGCCAGGTACTGGCCTTGGACTTGCGTAAGGCCATGTCTTGCCGTTGCGGCTTGCGGGTCAAGTGAGGGACTCATTTTCGGATTCATCTGCGTCTCCGCGCTGAAGGAGGTGTCGATGAATATAAAGTTTCACGTAGAGCTTAGCCAATCGGAACGTGATCAACTGGCCGTTTTGTTGAGCGGGGGACGCCATGCGTCGCGCAAGATCAAGCGCGCCCAGATCCTGGTGGCGGCGGACGAAGGCTTCAGCGACGAGGTGATCGCGGCAACCTTGAACGTCAGCGGATCGACGATTTACCGGACCAAGCGCCGGTTTGTGGAAGCCAATCTGGAAGGCGCGCTCAGTGAAGAACCGCGCCCGGGTGTTGAGCGCAAGCTATCGAGCAAGGAGGAGGCGCTGTTGGTGGCGACCGCCTGCTCAAAGCCGCCGCCCGGGCGAGCCCGCTGGACCCTGGAGCTTCTGGCCGATGAGATGGTCCGACTCACCGATCATGACGAGTTGTCCTCGGAGACCGTACGTCGCCGGCTGGCTGAGAATCATCTCAAACCTTGGCGCAAAGACATGTGGTGCATCCCAAAGCTCGATGGGGAATACGTCGCGCGCATGGAGGATGTTCTCGACCTCTACGCAGAGACGCCTGATCCACAAAGGCCCGTGGTCTGCTTCGACGAGAGCCCGACCCAACTCATCGGCGAAGTGCGCGAGCCCATTGCGGCCAAGCCTGGCCAGCTTGAACGCTACGACTGCGAGTATCGCCGAAACGGCACGGTCAATCTGTTTGTCTTCATGGACGCCCACCAGCCCTGGCGCAGGGTGAAGGTCACCGATCGGCGAACCAACCAAGACTTCGCCCAGTGCATGCGCGAACTGGTCGACGTCGATTATCCCGACGCCCCGATCATCCGCGTGGTGATGGACAACCTCTCCACCCATTCCGCCGGGGCGCTTTACGACGCATTTCCAGCCCCGGAGGCTCGAAGGGTGCTGAAGCGACTGGAGTTCCACCACACGCCCAAGCACGCCAGTTGGCTCAACATGGTCGAGATCGAGATCGGTGTCCTGCGCAGCCAATGCCTCGACCGTCGTATCGACAATAAAGACACCATAATCGCCGAAGTCGCAGCCTGGGAGCAGCAACGCAACGCTAATGGCGCAAAGATCCAATGGATGTTCACAACCGAAAAAGCCCGCCAAAAGCTCCGCAAAGCTTACCCCGTCAAAGAGTCATAATCTCTGTGGCGCGGCACTAGTTCAATTCACGGGCCCTCTCATGAAAACTGTCCCCACACCAAGTTACCAAGTTGATGACACGCGCCGGCAGGAGGAATGCTCTCGTGCTTTTGATGATGTCGCGCGGTCCATAATGATAAGCGCCGTAGCCGCAGGGTGGCGCGAGGGTGAGGCAGCTCTAGCACTGGCGGACGCCGCCGAGCGGTACGTTATCTATATTGCGACACCTGTTCGTGCGGTCCCGGCAGCTGCAAACACCAACACCAGGTAGGTTACATCGCCAGACATCGAGTTCGTTTGGAGCGGTGTATGAGCGACGTGCTCATGGTGCAGCCGATCACCTCATCGACAGACACCCTGCACCTCACGCAACCCGACGCTGCAATGCCCGGGATCTCCACCGCTTGACGCGATCGATCAAAGGTTGCAATCTCGACGTATCAACCTGGTGGAAATGTAATGACATCGCGACTTACCTACGTGCTGATTGTGCTGGCCGTGGCTAGCGTGCTTTTATGGTGGGCCATGAATTTGTGATCGAAGCGCCCCGTCGCCACCTTCGTTTATCCCGCTCGAGATGTCCTTATCGAGAGCAAATAACGATCATCGAACAGCCCGCCGCAGGGCGCGGGGCGCGCTGATCCGCTCAAACGCGCCGGCGCTTTCGCCAGTGACCAGATAGACCGGACTTTCGTTGTCGCCCGCCGCTTCTGGCGGCGGGTTGCTTTTGCGACCGAAAGCTACTTTCGACCGCCGCTTGGGCGGGACTTGCCGCCGCTACCCCCTGCGGTCTTGGCATCGGGAGCTTGCCCAAAGTTGGTTCCCCCTAGGTGCCCCCCGCCGCTCGTATTTGCGACCTGGCGTTCGGTCCTGCGCTGAATCTGAGCAGCATCGGTTTTGCTCATTCTAGGTTCCTTTTCGTTGCACGAGTGATCGCTGCCGGACGTGGTCCGGCAGATGAGATCGATTTTGAGAGAAAAGGTCTGCTGACGCCAATGGGCGAAGCGAAGCTCGACTGGCAAACTCGACGGGGCAACCTGATCCGCCATTGTGTTCAAAGCAAGTTCCAAGGTCGGTCGACCAGCCGACAAAAAGGCCCGGGGCGAAAGCGCACCGACCTTCCTCACTCAACGAGGGCTTATCTTGCACATTTCATTGCGCGATGACCGCAGCACAATCCCCCGTCTTGATCAGACCAGGGAAATGACGCGCCGTGAGGATACCATCCATCTTCGAGCGGAGCTCGACTGGCGTCTCTCCGGTACGCCCAACCGGATAGATGCGCGCAATGACGTCGCCTTTCTTAACAGCATCGCCGAGATCGACGGCAAATTCTGCAAGGCCCGCGCTTTCGCTGAAAATGAAACAGTCGCCGTCCGGCATATCGAGCCATTGCGTCGGTTGCCGCTCAATTTTCCCGGTTGCGACGCCTGCATGCCTCAGCACATTCATGACACCGCGCTTGGCGATCGCGGCGCTGCGGGCGGTCGCCGTGCCGCCGCCGCCGAGCTCGGTGGTGATGAAGATCTTTCCCATTTCCTCGGCCGCCGTGTCGTACATGCCGACCGCATCGATCTCCAGCATCCTCATGGAATAGGGCGCGCCGAAGGCCTCGACAAATTCGAAGCCTTTCTTCTCCTGCTCCTTGTCGGGCAGGATATGGGCGGCGCAGAAAGGCAGGAAATTGAGCGTCTTGCCGCCTGAATGGAAGTCGAGAACAATGTCAGCCAATGGCAGAAGCGTGCGCTGGAAGTAATCGGCGATCTTCTGCGTGACCGTGCCGTCAGGCCTGCCTGGAAAGCTGCGGTTCATATTGCCCTTGTCGATCGGCGACGTTCTCGTCTCGGCCGCAAAGGCTGGGTAGTTCATCGCCGGGACGATGATGACGCGGCCCTTGACGTCTTCTGCCTTGAGGGTGCGGGCGAGATCGAAGAGCGCGATCGGTCCCTCATATTCATCGCCGTGATTGCCTCCGCTCAGCAACACAGTCGGCCCGGTGCCGTTCTTAATCACCGTGACCGGAATCATCACCGACCCCCATGCTGAATCGTCACGACTGTAGGGCAGCCGAAGGAAGCCGTGTTGAGAGCCAACGGCATCGAAATCGACCGTCGCGCTGACCGGCGACGGACGCAAATCCTTGTCACTCATCGCCGCTCAATCCTTGACCATCAGTTTGCGCGGTACGTTGGCAAGGCATTCGACACCGGTTTCGGTGATCAGGATGCTTTCTGTCGTCTCGAAGCCCATGTCCTGAAGCCAGAGGCCCGTCATAAAGTGGAAGGTCATGCCCGGCTTCAGTTCCGTCTTGTCGCCGGGACGCAGGCTCATTGTGCGCTCGCCCCAATCCGGCGGATAGGACAGACCGATCGGATAGCCAGTGCGGTTGTCCTTGACGATCCCGTATTTCTTCAGAACCGCGAAAAAAGCATTGGCGATATCCTCGCAGGTATTGCCGGGTTTCGCGACGGCCAGCCCCGCCTCCATACCCTCAAGCGTTGCCTTTTCCGCATCGATAAAGGCCTGCGTCGGCTTGCCGAGGAAAACCGTGCGCGACAGCGGCAGGTGATAGCGGTTGTAGCAACCGGCGATCTCGAAAAAGGTGCCCTCGCCCCTTTTCATCGGCCGGTCATCCCAGGTCAGGTGCGGAGCCGATGCCTCGACGCCTGATGGCAGGAGTGGCACGATCGCCGGATAGTCACCGCCGATGCCATCCACGCCGCGTGTGCCGGCATCATAGATTTCAGCAACGAGATCGCATTTGCGCATGCCGACCTCGATCTTGTCGAAAATGCGCGCATGCATTGCTTCGACGATGCGGGCGGCATTGCGCATGTACTTGATTTCGGTCGGGCTCTTGAGTGCGCGCTGCCAATTGACGAGCGCCGTGGCATCGACGAAGCGGGCGTTGGGCAGATGCTTTTGCAGCGAGGCGAAGGCCGCTGCAGAGAACCAGTAATTGTCCATCTCGACGCCAATTGCGAGCTTGGAGAAGCCGCGATCCGTGAGAATGGCCGAGAGATAGTCCATCGGATGCCGCTCGGTCGACTGCACGTAGTGATCCGGATAGCCGATGATGTTTTCGTGCTTCAGATAGGCTGTCAGCTTCGCACCGTTGGCATCCTGCCCGCGGCCAAACCAGATGGGCTCGCCTGAAGGCGGGACGATGACCGCCTGATGCACATAGAACGACCAGCCGTCATAGCCCGTCAGCCAGGCCATGTTCGAAGGATCACTGACGATCAGGAGCTCGACACCCCTGGCCTCCATTGCCTTGCGGGTCTTTTCCAGGCGTTGGCTGTATTCTTCGCGCGAAAATTTGAGGTTGGGTTCACTCATGGGTTTTGCCTCCTTGTCCCGGTGTTGCACCGGATCAGCTTTCGAATGTCGTCCCGACCCGGGCCGCGGTTGCCCGCGAGAAAGCGAGCGTGGCTATGGCCGTGTCCTGGATACCTGTGCCGGTGAGGTCGGCGATGGTGATTAAGGCATCACCGGTGCGGCCCTTGGCGCGACCGGCGACGATCTGCCCGAGTTCCGAAAATTCCGTATTGGCGCTCACCGCCCCGGCTGCGATCGCATGGTGCAATTCGCCGAGACGGCGGGTCTGCATCAGGCTGTCGGCAACGTAGAGATCGGCCCTGGCGATCGCAGCCGGATCGATCTCGTTCTTGTGTTCGGCATCCGAGCCCATCGCTGTTAGATGCTGACCAGGCTCAAGCCATTCGGATCGGATGATCGGCTCTTGCGCTGGGGTCGTTGTCACGATCACATCCGCACCGCCGACTGCTCGCTGTGGATCGGCAACCGCGCTGACATCCATCGCAAGCTTTGAGGACAGTTCAGCGGCGGCAGCAATCGCCTTCGCATGATCGCGCGCCCAGATGCGCGCCTGCGTGATCGGCCGGACGAGTTTCAGCGCCTCCAGTTGCAGCTTTGCCTGCATGCCTGCGCCGAAGATCGCTGCAACCTTCGAGCCTTTGCGGGAGAGATGACGCGCCGCCACGGCTCCGGCTGCTGCCGTGCGCACATCTGTCAGATAGCCGTTGTCGAGCAGCAGCGCCCGGACGAGCCCCGTCCGGCTGGACAGGAGCACCATCATTCCGTTGGTGCTCGGCAGACCGATCTTCGGATTGTCGAAGAAGCCTGGGCTGATCTTGATCGCAAAGCCATCGAGGCCGGGAACATAGGCGGTCTTCACGTCCACCTCGCCCCGATGTTCCGGAATATCGAGCCTGAGGATCGGCGGCATGGAAACCGCCTTGGTGGCGAGTGCCCTGAAGGCGTCTTCGACGCAGCCGACGGCTTCGAGATCGAGGCTGATGACCTTTCTAAGGTCACGTTCCGTGAGGATGACCATGACGTTCATGCAAGATCCTTCCCGGCCAAAGCCGTTGCGCCATTGACGACCCGGCGATGAACCTCCATGTCGACGTTTCTGCCGGAAAGGATTGCAACGACGGGTCCGCACGAGGCGACCTTGCCGGCAAGAAGAGCGGCAATCCCGACGGCGCCGGCGCCTTCGATGACCTCGCGTTCGACCGAGTAGGCGTGGCGCATGCCGGCGGCGATTTCGCCCTCTGAAAGCAGCACGACATCGTCGACGAGATCGCGGCACATTGCGAACGTGAAGCAGTTCTCAAGACCGATTCCTCCCCCGAGAGAATCGGCGAAGCTTTCCTCTTCGATGACCGCAACGGGCGTCCCGGCGTCGAGGCTTGCCTTCATTGCAGCGCCCCGCTCCATCGTCATGCCAATAACGCGGATCGCCGGATTGATCGCCTTCAGCGCAACAGCAACACCCGATGCCAGCCCGCCGCCCGATAGCGGCACGAGAACCGTCGCAACTTCGGGGCAATCCGCAAAGATTTCGAGCCCGAGCGAGCCCTGCCCGGCAATCACTCGCGCATCGTCAAAGGGAGGAACGGCAACCAGACCCTCCTCGCGAATGAGCCGATCGACCTCGCGCTGGGCGTCATCCTGCGAGTTGCCCACAATATGTACCCTAGCGCCGAGGCGGCGGATTTCCTCAACCTTGTTTTTCGGCACCAGCCTTGACATGCAGATGGTGGCAGCAGCGCCTTCGGCTCTGGCCGCATAGGCAAGAGCCCGTCCATGATTGCCGGTGGAGGCCGCAACAAACCCCCGCCCCTTTTCCTTTGCGGTCAGGGACAGGACCGCATTGGTCGCACCGCGCAGCTTGAAGCTGCCGGTCGTCTGGCGATGCTCAAGCTTCAGATGGACGGGCTGGCCGGCTTGCTCGCTCAATGCGTCAGATCGTGTGAGCGGCGTGTGTCGAACACGCGAAGCGACGCGCTGCGAGGCGATCATGATATCCCGAAAGCTGACGGCAGACGTGCTTGGCATAACATCACCGTCCCGGATAAGGCAGGGTCATCAGTCGGGCGATGTCTGGCCGGGCCTCTTCGTCGCCGCATAGCCTGAGACAGGCCCAGGCCGTCGCCAGATTGCTGCTGACCACCGGCTTGCCGATCTTCTTCTCGATTGCGCCGGCCACATTTGCCGCACGCAAGGCCGTGCAGGAGATAAAAAGCGCGTCCGATGCGGGCGCCATTGCTTCGACCGCCAGCGCTTCGATCTCCTTAGGCGCGATGCGGGCCATTTCCCTGTCGTCGGTGAAACCAAGGCAGGTGAAGCGATCGATCTCGAAGCCGAGACGCGTGAAGTATTCGGCCATCGGACGCCCGGTTTCGGCAACATAGGGCGTCAGGATCGAGATCCGGCGCGCGCCGAATGCCTTGAGTGCCGCAACGGACGCAGCCGTCGGCGTTACGACCGGAACGCCGGGCTTTGCCGTGGCAATCGCTTTTTCGATCTCGCCGTCACCGATCACCACAGAGGCAGACGTGCAGGAATACATGATAGCGTCGAGCCGCTCGTCCGGGAGGATAAGCCCCGCCCCTGCCGTCAGCGACGGTTGCATCTTCAGAAGGTTTTCCGGCGTGGTCGGATTGGCATAGTGGATGCGGCTTGCGTAAACGCCGATGCGCTCGCTCGCGACCATCCGCTGGAAGTCGGCTTCCGTCGTGTGGTCGGTTGCCAGAATGATGAGACCGATCCGCTTTTCAATCGGCCGATCATCAAGACGCGGACGGCGGTTGGCCAAAGTGATATCGACGGTTTTGATCATCAGTCATCCATCCGGGAATAGCGTTCCTCAAGCCAGCGCGACCCAATCACAGAGATCAGGCTGATCACCAGGAAGAAGACGCCAACGAGCGTCATCGGCTCGATATAGCGGTAGTTGCTGTTGGCGATGCTCTTTGCCTGGTTCATCAGTTCAAGGACGGTGATGGCCGACAGCAGCGGCGTTTCCTTGAACATCGCGATGAAATAGTTGGCGAGCGCCGGGATCATCGGCGGGATTGCCTGCGGCAGGATCACGTGGATCCAGGCCTGGCGTTCAGTCAGGTTTGTTGCCTTGGCTGCCTCCCACTGGCCACGCGGCACATTCTCGATACCGGCGCGATAGACCTCGGCTGTATAGGTGGCATAGTGCAGGCCAATGCCAATCACCCCGGCGACCAGTGGCGCAAGACGGATGCCGATGTCGGGAAGAACGTAGAAGATGAAGTAGAGCTGCACGAGCAGCGGCGTGCCGCGAATGAATTCCGAGAAGAAGCCGACGCCGCGCGACAGCGCCGTCACGGAAGAACGCCGAGCAAGCGCGATCGCAAGGCCAAGGATCCCCGCAACGATCGCACCGAGCAAGGTTGCGAGAAGGGTGATCTTGAACCCTTCGATGAGCGTCGGCATGATCTGCCAGACGAAATCCCAATCCCATTCCATGCGCTAGACCCTCATCCCGTCGAGACCGCGGGTCATGCGGTGTTCAAGCCAGCGCATAGCGGTGGAGATGGCCCAGGCCATCAGGAAGTAGAGCACCAAGATGGTGGCAAAGGGGATCAACGTATTGCCGGTCTGGGCCCGCACGACCTGTGCCTGAAAGGTCATGTCGGTCAGCGAAATCAGCGAAACGACCGCCGTTCCCTTGAGCAGTTCAATGGCATTGTTACAGAAGGTCGGCAGCATCAGTGGCAGAGCTTGAGGCAGGATGATGTAACGCATGCGCTCATAGCGCGACAGGTTAAGCGCGATGCAGGCCTCAGTCTGCTCGCGTCCGATCGCTCTGACAGCGCCTCGGACGACCTCGGCACCATAAGCGCCGACATTCAGCCCCAGCGCCAAAACGCCCGCCTGGAGAGGCGTCAGGGTCAGTCCTGCAAAGGGAAGTACGAAATAGACCCAGAAGAGCTGGACGAAGATCGAGGTACCGCGGAAGAATTCGATGTAGGCCGTGGCAAGCGCGCGCACGGCGAAGAAACGCGACAAGCGCGCGAGCCCGGCAATGAAGGCCATGACGAGCGCCAGGGCCGATCCCATCAGCGTCAGCTTCATGGTGACCAGTGCGCCTTCCAGGATCAATGTGAGGTAGCCGGTCCATCCCGACATCGGGCCGCATCCCTTTCAGAATTGAAGAGCCGGCTCCGTGCATTTCCTCACAGAGCCGGTGGTCCGCCGGTTTACTTTGCTGCGCAGAGCTTTTCGCGGCTCGTCGACATGGCGGCCGCTGCCGAGAAGCCGTAGGGTTCGATGATCTTTGCGAACTCGCCGGATTCCTTCATTTTCTTGAGCTCGACGTCATAGGCGTCGCGCAGTGCCACATCCTGCTTGCGGAAGGCAGCACCATCGCAATAGACCGGCGCTCCAACGACCGGTGCGATGGTTTCGAGGTTCGCATCGTTGGCCTTGGCCATGAGATCATGGATCGACAACACGGGCAGTGAGTAAGCATCGATGCGGCCATCTTGAAGCATCTTGATGCCGCTCTGGCCGTCCGGAACGACGATGACGCGATCGCGCGGAACGCCGGCTTCGAGCGCGAGCTTTTCCTCCGTGCCGCCGCCCGGAGCGCCGATCTTGGCATCCTGATTATCGGCGATGTCCTTGTAGCTCTTCAGCTTCAGCGGGTTGCCCTTCTTCACCGCAAAGGCTTCAGCGTCGCACAGCATCGGCTCGGAATAGGCGACCGCAGCACAGCGCTCAGGCTTCATGAAGAGACCGGCGGTAATGACGTCATGGCGGCCTGCCTGCAGGCCCGGGATCATCGCGCCGTATTCGGAGATCGAGGCGACGACATCCTTGACGCCGAGGCGCTGGAAGATAACGCGCGCCACATCGGGAGCCGCGCCCGAAACCTTGCCGTCGGCGCCAACGGCCGTAAAGGGTGGCTCGTTGGCGATCGCGATGCGGGCAAAACCTTGCTCCTTGAGCTCCTCAAGGTCAGCCGAATGTGCCGGTACCGTTGCCATGCCAAGCACTGCGGAAAATGCAGCTGCGCTCAGAAGAATTGTCTTTTTCATGTTCCCTGCTCCTGGTTGTTCTTGGATTGTCGGTTTTTCATTTGCATTGCGGTCAGATGCGATGGCCGGCCGCGATGATCTTGCGCAGGAAAGTCTGCGTGCGCTCCTGCGTCGGATTGCGAAAAATGTCGTTGGGCTTGCCCTCCTCGACGATCTTGCCGCGGTCGAAAAACAAGACGCGGTCGGCAAAGTCGTGAGCAAAGCCCATCTCGTGGGTGACGAGCAGCATGGTCATGTCGGTCTCGGAGGCGAGCCGCTTCATGACGCTCAGCACTTCCTCGACCAGTTCAGGGTCGAGAGCCGAGGTCACCTCGTCGAACAGCATTATCTTCGGCGACAATGCCAGTGCCCGCGCAATCGCGACGCGCTGTTTCTGCCCGCCCGAAAGCTGGGCGGGAGCGCTTTTGGCCTTATCGGCGAGGCCGACCATGTCAAGAAGTTCCATTGCACGTTTTTCGGCGTCCACACGCTTGATGCCCTTGGTCAGCATCGGCGCGAGCGTGACGTTGTCGAGCACGCACTTGTGGGGGAAAAGATTGAAGTGCTGGAACACCATGCCGATTTTTTCGCGCATCCTGCGCAGATGGCGCTCGTCGGCCGCCACCAGCGCGTTACCGCGCGGCATGTGATAAAGCTGCTCGCCATCGACCTCGATATGACCGCCGCTGATGGCCTCCAGCGTCATCAAAATGCGCAGGATCGTGGTTTTCCCCGATCCGGAGGGGCCGATCAGTGCCAGCTTTTCACCCGGCATGACATTCATCGACAGGCCGTCGAGCACGGTCAGCGGACCATATCTCTTGACGATGCTGTCGATGCGGATGATGGGCGTCGGCATTCATGTCTCTCCCTGTTGAGACAAGCAATGCGCTAACGATGAAGATGGTTCCAAATCATGTCAATTCGCAAAATAATATCATGACAATTATTCTGGACCTGCTCAATCCGAGGGGCAGGACTGTCAAATCGCAAGCAAGAGTGCTTCGGGGTCACCCTGCGCCAGAGACGCGACGATCCCAAGGCCCGTGCGCAATTCGCTCTCGGTTGTCGAGCCGAGCGAGATCCGCACGGCCGGTGTCCATCCCTGGTCGGCGGTGCGGAAGGAACTACCCGGCGCGATCGCCACGCCACGCAAGCGCGCCTGCGAGACAAAGGAATCTTCGACGTGGCCGCCTGGCAGCGGCAGCCAGACATGCAGGCTCTGCGGGTGGGCGCGATAGGAAAGTCCGGCCAGCGCCTCTGCAGCAATCGCATGCCGGCTTTTCAGCGCCTGGCGTTGCCAGTTAACGAGTTCCAATGCTGTTCCGTCACTCACCCAGCGCGTGGCGATCTCGGCCATTGCCGGCGTGGCCATCCAGTTCGATACCAGATGGCGGTTGGCAACGGCAGCAACGTAGCGGTCAGGGGCCGCGAGGTAGCCGATGCGAAGGCCCGGCACCGTGATCTTGGTGAAGCTCGTGACGTAGAGTGTTCGCTCGGGCGCAAAGGCTGCGATCGGTGGGGCGCGATCCTCGACCATCGGCCCCAAGATGTCGTTCTCGATGATGGCAATGTCATGCCGCGCCGCGACGTCCGCCAATTGCCGGCGCCGCGCCTCGCTCATCAGCGCTGCCATCGGGTTGATAACCGAGGGCTGGAGGAATACCGCGCGGACCGGTCCCTTCCGGCATGCTTCATCCAACGCTGCAGGGATCATCCCTTCCTCGTCGATTGCAAGCCCCTCCAGATGCAGACCGAGATAGGTCGAAAGGGGGACGAGCGTATGGTGGCTGATTGCCTCGGTCGCGATGGTGGAGCCTGGTGGGGCAACGCTCATCAGCGCGACCGTCATGCCGGATGTGGCGCCGTTCGTCACGCTGATGTTGAGCGGCGAGACATCAAGCCCGCAGCGCGCCAGCCATTCCACGGCGACCTTTCGGTGGCGCGGGAAGACCATATTCGGACGGAATGACAGAGCCGAGCTCGACGGCAGGTTTTCCGATAGCCAGCCGAAGGCCTGCCGCATCTTTTCGAGATGGATCTGTTCGCAAACAGGTTTCAGGATCGAAAGATCGATCACCTCGCCAAGCCGCTCCGGCAGATAGGGAGGTTCGGGCTCGCGCGGACGCGTCTGCACGAAGCTGCCCCGGCCGATCTCGCCTGAAATCAGCCCACGCCTTATCAGCTCGTCATAGGCGCGGCTGACAGTCTGGACAGAAAGCTTCAGGTCGTCGGCGAGTTTGCGATGCGGTGGAAGCCTGGTGCCGTCCGAAAGCTTGCCGTCGGTGATCGCGCTGGCAATCTGCTCGGCAAGCGAGAGATAGGCCGGACGTCGAAGCTGCAACGGATCGGGGCGCCAATTTGTCATGATTTCAACACTGGTGAAAATCAGTTCAATTGACAATGGCAAAACACGCTTCCATTGTCTTTTCCTCGCTTTTGAAATGATTTGCAGCCCCGGGGAAGCCATGAAGCTAGACGCCATCGATTTGCGAATTCTCGATGCAATTCAGCGCGATGGACGCATCACCAAGCTAGCGCTGGCCGAAAAGGCCGGCCTTTCGCCGACCCCTTGCTGGATGCGGTTGCGAAAGCTCGAAAAAGCCGGCATCGTGACCGGTTATCACGCACGCATTGCGCTTCGCCGGATTGCGCCGGTGGCAAGCGTCATGGTCGAAATTACCCTCGCCAATCACCGCCAGAGCGATTTCGAACGCTTCGAGCGGGTGATCTCGGGCATTCCCGAGGTCATCGGCTGCTGGGGTGTGGGGGGTGGTGTCGACTACTTCTTGAAAATTGTGGCGCCCGATATCGACGCTTATCAGCGGCTGATTGATGGGCTTTTGGACCGCGAACTCGGTATTGCGCGCTATTTCACCTATATCGTCACCAAGACCGTCAAGGACGAACTGGTGCTCCCGGTCGTAGCCCTCGTGCAGGCCGGCGAAACGCAATCTGATTCATAGACAGATCGCGCGGTTGAAAAAGCAGCCTTAGACAATCTCTCTGTTTCGGCCACCCTTAAAGGACAAAATCTCGTCTCCTCTCGTGACAGACTTCCCCGTCGGCAACGAGGAGACAGGTTATGACTGCGGTTTTTGCCCGCCCCGATTTTCACCCTGCGGTTTCGCGCCTCAAGGACAGGCATCTGCTTCGCGACCTCGCCTATGTCGATGGCCGCTGGTCGGCTGGCGCCGGCAATAAGAGTTTCGAGGTCACGGATCCTGCAAGCGGCGCGACAATCGCCTGGGTTGCAAGCCTTGGCGCCGACGAGACCGCGGTTGCCATCGATGCAGCCGCCCGGGCGATGCCCGCATGGCGTGCCTTGCTGCCGCAGGAGCGGGCCCGGATCCTGAGAAAATGGTATGAGCTGATACTTGCGGCCAAGGATGATCTTTCGCTCATCATGACGCTTGAACAGGGAAAGCCGGTGTCTGAATCTCGGGGCGAGATCGACTACGCGGCATCTTTCATCGAGTGGTACGCCGAAGAGGGCAAGCGGCTGAACGCCGAAAACGTGACGAGCCATTTACCGGGCGCGGAGATGATCGTGCGCCGCGAAGCGCTCGGTGTCGTAGGCATTGTCACCCCTTGGAATTTCCCTTGCGCAATGATCACCCGAAAGGCGGCGGCGGCACTTGCTGCCGGCTGCACCGTCGTTGCCCATCCCTCCTCGGAAACGCCGCTATCGGCACTTGCCCTTGCCGAACTCGGCGAGCGCGCCGGTCTTCCTGCCGGCGTCTTTAACGTCATCACAGGCGATGCTGCCTCCATCGTCGGGCGCATGTGCGAGGACGAACGTGTGCGCGCAATCAGCTTCACCGGCTCGACCGGCGTTGGCCGGCTGATCGCGGCGCAATGCGCTGCGACGATGAAGAGGCTCGTCATGGAACTTGGCGGCCATGCCCCGCTGATCATTTTCGAGGATGCCGACATCGACCACGCCGCAAGAATCGCGATCGACGCCAAGTTTGCGACATCAGGCCAGGATTGCCTCGCTGCCAACCGCATCTTCGTCCACCGTTCGATCGCAACGCGTTTCGAGGAAGCCTTTGCCGCGCGCATCAAGGCGCTGAAGGTCGCAGACGGGCTCTCGCCGGGTGCTGCGATCGGCCCGCTCATGCATGAGCGGGCCGTCATGAAGGTCGAAGAACAGGTCGACGACGCCGTAAAGCGCGGCGCAAAGCTTGTCACCGGCGGCAGACGCCACAAGGCAGGCAAGCTGTTCTTCGAGCCGACGCTTTTGACGAACGTCCCTGCCGATGCGTTGATCATGCGCGAGGAGACCTTCGGCCCGGTGGCCGCCATCACGCTCTTTGATACGGAAGAAGACGTCGTCGCCAGGGCCAATGATACCCAATACGGTCTGGTCGCCTACGTCGTCACCGGCAATGGTGCAAGGCAGATGCGGCTTGGCCGCGCGCTCGAATACGGCATGGTTGCCATCAACCGGGTGAAGATCACAGGCGGACCGATCCCCTTCGGAGGCTGGAAACAGTCCGGCCTGGGCCGCGAGGGATCGCGCCATGGCATCGAGGCTTTCACCGAACTCAAATATCTCTGCATCGACACCGCCGCCTGAGGCCGGCTCCCAATCAATAGATCAAGGACGACTGCCATGTTGGAAAGAAGCAACGAACTCAACGCCTGGGACCGGGACCATTTCTTCCACCCATCGACGCATATGGGCATGCATGCGCGCGGCGAGACGCCGACGCGCGTCATCGGCTCGGGCGAAGGCGCCTACATCACCGATATCGACGGCCGTACCAGCCTTGACGCCTTTGCCGGGCTCTATTGTGTGAACGTCGGCTACGGCCGCCAGAAAATTGCCGACGCGATCGCCAACCAGGCAACGAACCTTGCCTATTACCATGCCTATGTCGGTCACGGCACCGAAGCCTCGATCAGGCTGTCGAAGATGATCATCGACCGCGCTCCGAAAGGCATGAGCCGCGTCTATTTCGGTCTTTCCGGCTCTGACGCGAATGAAACCAACATCAAGCTGATCTGGTACTACAACAACATTCTTGGCCGGCCAGAGAAGAAGAAAATCATTTCGCGCTGGCGCGGCTACCACGGGTCCGGCGTGATGACGGGGTCGCTGACCGGGCTCGAGCTCTTTCATAATGCCTTCGACCTGCCGCGTGCACCGATCCTTCACACCGAGGCACCCTACTATTTCCGCCGCCCTGATCGCTTAATGAACGAAGAGCAGTTCTCGCAATATTGCGCTGACAAGCTTGAAGAGATGATCCTTGCCGAAGGACCCGATACTGTGGCCGCCTTCATTGGTGAGCCGATCCTCGGAACCGGTGGTATCGTGCCGCCGCCGAAGGGTTACTGGCAGAAGATCCAGGCCGTTCTCGACAAATACGACATCCTCCTCGTCGCCGACGAAGTGGTGACCGGTTTCGGCCGCCTCGGCACCATGTTCGGCTCGGACCACTACGGCATGGAGCCCGGCCTCATTACCATCGCCAAGGGCTTGACGTCGGCCTATGCGCCGCTTTCGGGCACGATTGTCTCCGACAAGGTCTGGCAGGTGCTGGTCCAGGGCTCGGATCAGATGGGTGCCATTGGCCACGGATGGACCTACTCGGCGCATCCGATCTGCGCTGCGGCAGGCATTGCCAATCTCGAGCTTATCGACGAGCTCGACCTCGTAAACAACGCAGGCGACACGGGAGCCTATTTCCGCGGTGAGCTCGCCAAGGCTCTCGGCTCCCACAAGCATGTCGGTGACGTGCGCGGCGACGGGCTGATGGCGGCGGTTGAATTCGTGGAAGACAAGGACGATCGCAAGTTCTTCGATACCTCCCGCAAGATCGGCCCGCAGATCGCGGCTGCCCTTCTCGAGCGGGGCGTGATCGGTCGCGCCATGCCCCAGGGAGATATCCTCGGCTTTGCACCGCCGCTTTGCCTGACCCGCGAGGAAGCGGACATCGTCGTTAAGGCAGCAGCGGGCGCAATCGATGCCGTTTTCAAATCAGTTTGAGGAAATATCCGATGACCATCGTTCCGAAGACCATGGCGGCCGTCCAGCTGACAGGGCACGGTGACCTCGACAAGCTGGTCTACCGCGCCGACGTCGCCGTCCCTCACCCGGCTGCCGGTGAAGTATTGATCAAGGTGTCGGCCTGCGGCATGAACAATACCGATGTATGGGTGCGCCAGGGTGCCTATGGTAGCGAAGATGACCCCGCTGCCGTTTCTACTTGGCGGCGGCAGAAAAACACGCTCACCTTTCCACGCATTCAGGGCACGGACGCGGTCGGCCACATTGTCGCGGTCGGTGACGGCGTGGAAGAGGCGCGCCTTGGCGAGCGGGTGATGGTCGATTTTTCAATCTACAATCGCGACGACGACAGTCTGGCCGACATCGACTATATGGGCCATGGCCGCGATGGCGGTTATGCGGAGTTCATGACGCTGCCGGCCGAAAATGCCCATGTCATTGCAACGGACCTCAGTGATATCGAGCTTGCTACGTTTTGCTGCGCCTATCTGACCGGCGAACGCATGCTGGAACGGGCGCGTCTGGCAGCAGGAGAACGCGTCTTCGTCACCGGCGCATCGGGTGGTGTCGGTTCGGCGATCATCCAGCTTGCCCGCGCCCGTGGTGCGATCCCGATCGCGCTGACGGCGCCCGGCAAGGAGCAAGCCTTGATCGACATCGGTGCAGAGGCGGTCGTTATCCGTGGCGGAGACCTGGTTGCTGATGTTCACAAAGCCTGCCTTGGTCAGCCGATCGACGTCGTCGCCGACCTGGTCGGAGGATCGATCTTCAATGACCTCCTTAAGATACTAAAGCCTGAAGGCCGGTACACGACGGCCGGCGCGATCGCAGGGCCGGTCGTCCAGATCGACCTTCGTACGATGTACCTGAAGCAACTGGAGCTGCATGGGTCGAGCCAGGGCAGCCGCGCCGATTTCCGGCGGCTTGTGAGCTATATCGAAGCCAAGAAAATCCGGCCGTTGGTCGCGGGCGTCTACCCGCTCTCAGAGTTCCACCGCGCTCAGCGCGACTTCATGGCGAAGAACTTCGTCGGAAAGCTGGTCGTGCGACCGGACCCCCGCAGGACCGTTTCCTAGGCGGCGGCCATCATACGGGGTCTGCCGACAGCGGATGCCGTCTGATCGCCGAGAAACAATCGGGGGCATCGCTTGTCTCGGTTCGTCCTCGCCGGGGCACGCGCTCGGGCGATTGATCGCAATGACCTGAAAGGTCGCTCCGTTCGATCCGTCGGCCGAGCGCATCATCGGGAACATCACCCGCGAATATCGACGCAGCCCCGGATCAGGCATTTTCCCTCTCGAGGCAGGCCATGATGGCAATGGATTCGCACACGACGAATTCGCCGTTTGTCAGCGTTGTCACCTTCCCGCCGGATTGAGGACAACATAGTCCGGCGTCTTGCTCTGACCCTTGGCCGGATCAAGGCGTATAGCCTCCCGACTTCAACGATGAAGGGCAGCGGTCAGCCATTTAACAGCATGGTCCGCAGCGATGGTTCGACGCATCCTGAGAGGAAGAAGCACGTTGTAATGATCATCTGCAGCAAGCTCTGATTCACCGAGCTCTACAAGCGTCCCATCATCGAGAAACGTTTGGATAAGAAGCCGCCAGCCCAAGGCCACGCCCTGGCCTGCCCGAGCGGCTGCGATCGTTTCCGTGTAGTGGTTGAAACGCAGCGAGGGCTTGACGCTCAACGAACGTCCGGTCTTCTCGACCCAGCTCGCCCAAGACAGCCAGGAACGATCCTGTGCATCGGTTTCGATAAACTCATCCAACGCCGAGAGTTCCGGCGAGCGCCGGGCGCGCATGTACTCTGGCGAGCAAACAGGAACGACGGCGTCGTTCTGTGAAGCGATGACCGTTCCGTCGCTGAAAGGCGGCGTCCCATAGCGGATCGCTATATCGATGTCTCCCGCGTTCAAATCGATGCGAGTGTCCTGCGAGACGACACGAATCTGTATTCCAGCGTTTTCCCGTCGGAAGTGCGCTAGACGTGGAAGAAGCCAGAAGGATGAAAACGCGACCGTTGCGCCAATTGTGACGACGTCCTTCTGCGACGAGCGGATGGACTGGATCGTATCAGCGATGTTCGCAAAACTCTGCGCGAGGGACGTCCCCAAGCAAAGGCAGGCTGCAGTTGGTTCGATCGCGCGGTGTTTGCGCACGAACATCGGCTGCTCGAGCTCCGCCTCCAGACCCGCAATCTGACGACTGACCGCGGCCTGGGTGACGCCTAGCTCGGCCGCGGCCAAAGTGAAACTCTTCCGACGGATGACGGCTTCCAGCGTCATGAGTGCCGTCAGTGATGGAATTCGCCTTCGGTAATCCATTCGCGCTCCATTACTTAAAGTCATGCGAATTGGAAAATTAATGCCGTTGAAGCGGCCTCCATGCAAGGGCAAACTAGCGTTGTCCAGCATAAGAGGTCATCATGCTAAACAGGCTCCCTTCCTCCATCTCAGCTCTCCTTGAAGCTCGTGCCCATGGTCACTCCCTGCCGGCGGGCCTCTATACTCGAGACGACGTCTTCGACGCCGACATCGATGTATTCTTCCACAAGCACTGGATCTGCGTGGGCCTGGACTGCGATGTTCCCGAACCTGGTGATGCGACCGTGATCGACATCGGCAAAACAAGCCTGATTGTGCTGCGTGACGACGACGGCGAGATCCGCGTACTTCACAACGTCTGTCGCCATCGCGGCTCCCGTCTGCTCGATCCCGGAAAGACCATCGTGTCAAAGCTGGTCTGCCCATACCACACCTGGACATACGAGCTGACCGGCGAACTCAGCTACGCGCCGCACATGGGCAAGGACTTGGACAAGAACTGCCACAGCCTGAAGCCCGTAAACTTCAAGTCCATCGGCGGCCTGATCTATGTCTGCCTCTGCGACGATCCGCCGACGGATATCGCAAACCTCGAGCAGACCATGATCGAGCGTCTTGCCCCCTACGACATCCGAAATGCGAAGATCGCCCATCACACAGACGTCATCGAGGACGGCAACTGGAAGCTCACGATGGAGAACAATCGCGAGTGCTACCACTGCTCCGCCAACCATCCTGAGCTTTGTGTGTCGTTCGTCGATCTCGACTTCGGCTTTGACCCGGAGACCCTCGGCCCCGAGGATCGCGAGCAGGCAGAGGAGCATTTCCGGCTCTACGACGAGAAGACGAAGGCTTGGGAGGCCGACGGCTTCCCATCCGCTGCTGTGGAACAGATGGCCGACTGCGCGACCAACTTTCGGACCCAGCGCCTGATCATCGCCGGTGCGGGCGAATCCCAGACCCATGACGCCACGGCTGCGTCGTCCAAGCTACTCGGCAGTATGACCCGTAAAGATCTCGGCGATACCCACCTTTGGGGTCACAATAGCTGGAACCACTTCATGGGTGACCATGCGGTTGTTGCGACCGTCATCCCGCTTTCTGCCGGTAAGACCCTCGTCAGGACGAAGTGGCTTGTCCACAAAGACGCCGTCGAGGGCAAGGATTACGACCTCGACAAGCTAACCGATGTTTGGATCGCAACGACAGACCAGGACGCAGACCTTGTCGCGCGTTCGCATGCCGGCGCACTCGATCCGGCTTATCAGCCTGGTCCCTACTCGCCGTTCTCGGAAACAAACCTGGACAAATTTGCGAATTGGTACATCGATCGGATGCGCGCTCATGGGTATTGATTTCGCACATGGCGGTATGGTCGCCCAACAGGCCTGGGACCGCGAGCACGACGAAAACCTGGTCTGCATTGACGTCCATCAGGAAACGCACGACGTGAGAAGCTTCACGTTCGCGTCGCCAGAAGGCAAGCGCTTCGACTTCGACGCTGGCCAGTACTTTCTGTTCGACTTTCCGGCAGGGGACGGCAGCGAGGCGCGATGCTATAGCATCTCGTCGTCGCCTCATCGCTCAAACGCCTTCACCGTCACGGTTAAGCGGGTTCCCGGTGGCAAGGTCTCGAACTGGCTTCACGACAACATGACCAACGGCACGACCGTGAAGGCTCAGGGTCCTCTTGGTCACTTCGTTCGGCCGAGACGCGCAGGCACCAAGCTGCTGCTGCTTTCGGGTGGCTCTGGCATAACGCCCGTGATGTCGATCGTCCGTGGACTGGCGGATAGCTGCGAACCGGCCGACGTGGTCTTCATGCATGCTTCGAGGACGCCGCTCGACCTGATTTTCCGCACCGAGTTGTCCTGTCTGGCTACGCGGATGAAAGGGCTGCGTCTCCATTTCCTTCCTGAAAGCGTAAATGGCGAGTTGGCCTGGCCCGGACTGACGGGGCGCATCACGCCGGAGTTTATGAAACTGGCCGTGCCGGACATCGCGGACCGAGTGGTGATGTGCTGCGGACCGGCTCCCTTCATGGCAGCCGCACGTTCCATCTCGGCGGACCTCGGCGTGTCCCCAGTCAACTACATCGAAGAGAGCTTCGACGCCGCCGTCATCGAGGAACCCGGGCTCCTGGTGGAGGAAGTCGCCGCAAACAAGGTGTTTCAGGTCGAGTTCACCAAACAAAGCCGCAAGATTGACGTATCGAGCGAGCAGACCGTGCTGTCCGCGGCGAAGAAGTCGGGCGCGCGGCTTCCGTCGTCCTGTTCGAATGGCGTCTGTGGGACCTGCAAATCGAAGCTCGTTTCAGGCTCGGTTGAGATGAACCATAACGGTGGCATAAGGCAGCGCGAGATCGACGCCGGCATGTTCCTCCCCTGTTGCTCCAAGCCGCTCAGCGATCTGGTTGTCGATCGCTGAGCGACGCACCCCGTAGGCATTTCGATATCTCAAGGAACCACGCGTATGCTACGTGGCGACGACAACTCTTCGCAGCCCGGCAACTCGACCGTCTTTAAGGACGAGCGCAAGCAGGCATACCTCAACCCGGAAGGTGCCGACCGTCCCCTTATCAGTCCGATCCCCGCAGTCACGCTCGACACGGCCAGGAAATACCGCCTCGGCCGCTTGCGGGCGAAGATGAAGGATTGGGACTGTTCCGCCTTGCTCCTGTACGACCCGGTCAACATCCGCTATGCGCTCGACTCGTCGAACATGAGCATCTGGACGATGCATAACCCGTCCCGATATGCGCTGATCCTTGCAGATGGCCCCGCGATCATGTTCGAATTCGAAGGAGCCGAACATGCCAACACCGGCCTTCCTGGGATTGACGAAGTCAGGACCGCCAGATCCTTCCTTTTCTTCACGGCCGGAAACCTGGCCGAGCACAGGATGCGGGACTGGGCGGACGAGCTTGCCAGCATCATCCAGTCGCACGGCGGCAACGCTAAGGTCGCAGTGGACCGTCTGGAGCCCGCGCCCGCGGCCGAGCTGAGAAAGCGTGGATTCGCGCTGCTTGATGGTCAGGCGCTGGCGGAGCGGGCACGGTCGATCAAAAGCCCGGAAGAGATCGAGCTTATGCGTTGGACTATCCGGGTGTGCGAAGCCGGAATGGCACGCATGTACGAGGTTTCGGAACCGGGCCGCACCGAGCGCGAGATCTGGGCGGAGCTTCATTTCGAGAATTCGCGCAGCGGTGGCGAGTGGCTTGAGACCAAGCTGCTAACCGCCGGCCCGCGGACCAATCCCTGGTATCAGGAGTGCTCCGACTACGTCATCAAGCGCGGCGATATGATCGCCTTCGACACCGACATGATCGGGCCTTTTGGATACTGCGCCGACCTATCTCGGTCCTGGACGTGCGGCCACGTGGCGATGAACGACAAACAGAAGGAGTTGTACTCGGCAGCCAGATCGCAGATCGAGCACAATCTTTCCATCATCCAACCCGGTTTGTCTTTTGTCGAGTTCAACGAGAAAAGCTGGCAGATCCCTGAAAAATACATCCCTTACCGCTACAGCTTGGCTGTGCACGGGACGGGCATGGCCGACGAGTGGCCGGGAATCCTGCTCCATCCCGACTTTGACGACGGCTTCACCGGCGTCATCGAGGAGAACATGGTTCTGAACGTCGAAAGCCTCATCGCAGAGGATGGTTCCGAAAGCATCAAGCTCGAGACCCAGGTTCTCGTCACCGCGAATGGAGCCGAACGCCTCGACACCTTCCCTTGGGAAGAACCCTGAGCGCCATTGGGATGACGCCAATTTCGCGCCTCGGACGTGCGTGGAAGTCGTGAACGCGGCGGCAAAAAGGCGATTTTGTGGACGTGCGCAAGCTTTGGAGCCATCTTGAGGCGTCGATGAACCTCATCTGGGAAGGGGACTACGTTCAGTCGGTATACGCGGCGTGCGAGCTGAGCGGATACGGCGTCGGCTCGCCGAGAAAACCATTGCGCGCCCTTCCCGCCGAGCGCCTTGCGGCGATCCGAAAATGCCTCGAAACGCTCACGGAGCGGGAAGCGATCTGACTTTGACCTCGGCTGCAGGACAGGTCTTCGTGGCATCCAGGCTTCCCAGTCGCGCGTCGGCAGCCATACGTTTTGCTCCGCAGCGCTGCCTCCGTTCAAGTCTCTGCGAGACGTCGGATACGACAGAATTCGCTAGCAACGGAACCGACGGGGAGAGCAACGCCTTCCCCATCTCTGCCAGGAAGGAATCCAGCGCATGCGGTCGCGCCCTGCCCGTTCGTCCATCTTTGACAAGGACGGACCGGGCGTCGTCTGCGCTTAGCCAAGCTGAACCAGGTGTCGGGTCTGCGCCATTTTCTCGCCTCTCGAAAAGCCGCTAGATCGCCTTGACCAGTTCCGGCAGGGCCTCGAACAGATCGGCGACGAGACCGTAGTCGGCAACCTGGAAGATCGGGGCCTCTTCGTCCTTGTTGATGGCGACGATGACCTTCGAATCCTTCATGCCGGCGAGGTGCTGGATGGCGCCCGAGATGCCGCAGGCGATGTAGAGATCAGGCGCCACGACCTTGCCGGTCTGGCCGACCTGCCAGTCGTTCGGGGCATAACCGGCATCGACGGCAGCGCGCGAGGCGCCGACGGCGGCACCGAGCTTGTCGGCGACCGGCAGGATGACCTCCCTGAACTTTTCGGCAGAGCCGAGCGCCCGGCCACCGGAGATGATGATCTTCGCCGAGGTCAGTTCCGGACGGTCGGAGGCCGACAGCGCGTCCTTGACAAAGGTCGACAGACCCGGGTTGGCGGCGGCCGCAATGGTTTCGACCGGGGCGGAACCGCCTTCGGCCGCTGCAGCAAACGAGGCGGTGCGCACGGTGATGACGCGCCTGGCGTCGGTCGCCTGTACCGTCTGGATGGCATTGCCGGCATAGATCGGCCGCTTGAAGGTATCGGCCGAGACCACCTCGATGATCTCGGAGACCTGGGCGACGTCGAGGAGGGCGGCCACGCGCGGCATGACGTTCTTGCCGGTCGAGGTGGCGGCGGCGATGATCGTGTCGTAGCTGCCGGAAAGCTGGACGATCAGCGCCGCCAGCGGCTCGGCCAGATTGTTGGCAAGGCTTGCATCCTCGGCAACCAGCACCTTGGCAACGCCGGAGAGCTTGGCTGCCTGCTCGGCTGCTGCCTTGGCGCCGGCGCCGGCGACCAGCACGTGCACGTCGCTTGCCTGTTCCTTGGCAATCTTCGATGCCGCCGTCAGCGTCTTGGCGGTCTGGTCGGAAAGGTGGTTGCCGTCGTGATCAGCCAGAAGAAGAATGGCCATGGATATATCTTCCTTTCTCGAACCCTAGAGGACGCCCGCTTCGACTTTAAGCTTCTCGACCAGCTCGGCGACCGACTTGACCTTGACGCCGGCCTTGCGGCCGGACGGCTCCTCGGTCTTCAACACCTTGAGGCGCGGTTCGGTGGAGACGCCGAAATCGGCAGGAGCCTTCTTGTCGAGCGGCTTCTTCTTCGCCTTCATGATGTTCGGCAGCGAGGCGTAGCGCGGCTCGTTGAGACGCAGATCCGTGGTGACGACGGCCGGCAGCTTGATCTCGATCGTCTGCAGGCCGCCATCGACTTCGCGGGTCACCTGAGCCTTGCCCCCAGGACCAGGGACTTCGATCTCGATCTTCGAGGCAAACGTCGCCTGCGCCGTGCCGAGCAGGGCCGCCAGCATCTGGCCGGTCTGGTTCGAGTCGTCATCGATTGCCTGCTTGCCTGTGATGATGAGGCCCGGCTGCTCGGCATCGACGACGCCCTTGAGGATCTTGGCAACCGCAAGCGGCTCTAGCGTCTCGTCGGTCTCGACGAGGATGGCGCGGTCAGCACCCATGGCAAGCGCGGTGCGCAGCGTTTCCTCGGCCTTGGCAGGACCGATCGACACGACGATCACTTCGTCGGCCTTGCCGGCTTCCCTCAGCCGCAGCGCCTCCTCGACCGAGATCTCGTCGAACGGGTTCATCGACATCTTCACGTTCGTAAGCTCGACGCCTGTGCCATCCGGCTTCACGCGGATCTTCACGTTGTAGTCAACCACCCGCTTCACGGGGACGAGAATTTTCATGGGGACCCCTTTTTGTATTTCCTGTTGCCTCGTTAGCTGGTCCTAAGCGCATAACGCCCAGAACGCGAAGAGTGGCGTGTTTAAGGACCGCATGGCGTGTTTGATGTTCGGGAGATTGTAGAAGGTTCCTCCCTTTCCCGGTGCAAACCAGGCACTATCCCCCTGTCGAAACTCGCTGTCGGATAGAACGAGGTATGTTTCTTCCGGAGCGTGATTGTGGTCAGGATAGCGCACGCCCGGCGCCATGAGAGTGACGCCCAGCCACACGTCGTCCCGGTCCTCCAGCCCGCCGGGGCCGACGATCACTGCGTTGGCGTGGCCATCGACGAAGTTCTCACTCGCAGTGTCGTCGTATTTGCTACGGCGCCTCCATTTAAGGCGCGGCTCCAAGGCCTCGAAGCGTCCAAGCATATGCTGCAGCAGAGGGTCGTCGACCTTAAGAGCCAATGCCTCGGGTAGCCATTCGCAGACAGGAAGCCGGCTGCCGGTCCCGTGCTTCTCGACGCCCTTGTGCTCCAATAGACCGAAGATCTCGAGGATCGAGCGGCGACCGTTGAGGTCCTCGACCTGCCTGTCGAAGACCGCGAAGGCCGCATCGATGAAAAGCTGAAGATCCGCGCTTCTTTCAATCATGTTGTCGTTCTGCCTAAGGGGGACGGCAGCCGGGAGGGACACCGGCCGATCAGATCAAAGATCCTTCGCGATTCTGAGCCCATCGTAGATCGCAGCATGGGTGTTGCGGGCTGCGACCGCGTCGCCGATCCGGAAGAGCTGGAACTGTCCGTCCGGATTGCGGACGACCGACTGCGGCTTGCCGGAGAGGAGCTGGTCGTACGACGCCTCGCCAAGATTTTTAGAGAGAGGCTTGAGTTCAAAGTATAACTCGTCCAGCGGAATCGTGCCATGATTGACCACGATCTGGTCGACGACACGCTGCTTGGCAACGCCGCCGTAGTCGCTACCCACCTTGGCGACGATCTGGTTGCCGGTCTTTTCCGCCGATTCCAGCCGGAACGTGACAGTGAATGTCACGTCGAGCTTCTGCAGCGAACGCATGTAGGGTACCAGGTTCATCGCCATGACTTCAGGAGCGAACGATCGGTCGGGCGTCATGATCTCGACCCTGGCGCCCGCCTTGGCCAAGAATTCCGCCGCCTGAAGACCTGCGTGGTCGCCGGCGTCGTCGAAGACGAGGACGTTCGATCCCGGCTTAACATCGCCGGAGATGATGTCCCACGAGGAAACGACCAGTTCGTTACCTATCGACAGCACGTCCGTGTGCGGGAGACCGCCTGTCGCGATGATGACCACGTCGGGGTTTTCCGCAGTGATCGTGTCGCCCTCGGCCCAGGTGTTGAATTGGAAGGTGACGCCGAGCTTTTCGCACTGGCTCATACGCCAATCGATGATGCTTATCATCTCCCTGCGACGCTCGCTTTGCGCGGTCAGCCTGATCTGTCCGCCCGGATTGTTCGCGGCTTCGAAGACGACGACCTCGTGGCCGCGCTCGGCCGCCACGCGTGCAGCTTCAAGACCGGCCGGGCCCGCACCGACGATCACGACCTTCTTGCGGACCTCCGCCTTCTGGACAATGTGAGGCATCGTCTCCTCGCGGCCAGTCGCCGCATTATGAATGCAGAACGCCATGCCGCCTTGGTAGATGCGATCCAGACAGTAGTTCGCTCCAACGCACGGGCGGATGTCGTCTTCGCGCTTCTCGATAATCTTACGGACGATGTGCGGGTCCGTCATGTGGGCTCGCGTCATCCCCACCATGTCCACCTTCCCCGCCGCGATCGCATGACGGGCGGTGGCTACATCTTGAATCTTCGCCGCGTGGAACGTCGGAAAGTTCGTCGCCGCACGAATCTCTCCAGCGAAATCGAGATGTGGCGAGTTGGCCATGCCCTGGATGGGAATAACGTCTGTGAGACCCGCATCGGTATCGATATGGCCGCGGATGACGTTGAGGTAGTCGATCAGACCGCTGTCACGCAGGCGCTTCGAGATCTCGATGCCTTCCGCCTTTCCCGTGCCGCCGGGAAGACATTCATCAGCGGTATAGCGAACGCCCAGAATGAATTCGTCGCCGACCCTGTCGCGTATCGCCTTGAAGACGTCGAGACAGAAGCGCATGCGGTTCTCGATCGATCCGCCGTATGGACCGTCGAGTTCATTGGTGAGCGGAGACGTGAACTGATCGATCAGATGGCCGTAAGCCTCAAGTTCGACGCCGTCCATGCCCCCGACCTTCATGCGTTCGGCCGCATCAGCGAAGTCTTTTATGATGCGTTCGATATCCCAGTCTTCGATCTTCTTCGGAAACGCCCTGTGCGAGGCCTCGCGATGGTGGGACGGAGCGACGACCGGCAGCCAGTCGCCCTTGTCCCAGCGGGTACGCCGGCCGAGATGGGTGAGCTGGATCATGATGGCGGCGCCCTGCTCGTGCACGGCATCGGTCATTTCCCTGACCCACGGAACGATCTCGTCCTTGTAGGCGAGCAGGTTGTTGAAGACTGGTGGGCTGTCTCGAGAAACTGCGGCCGATCCTGCAGTCATCGTCAACGCCACGCCGCCTTTCGCCCTTTCGACCGTGTATGCGCGATATCGCTCCTTGGGCATGCCATCCTCCGGATAGGCCGGCTCGTGCGAGGTGACGATGATGCGATTGCGCAGTTTGAGATGCTTGAGCTGATAAGGCTGGAGAAGAGGATCGTTCGACATGTGCCCGGGCTCCGGATTAGGTATGCAGCGGGACGCTAAACATTAATGTACACATGTGTCAACTGAAGAAAACACCGAGGTCATCTATGTTGACACAAATGTACATTTTTGTTGTGCAAGCTTTTGCGATTTGCTACGAGACATCCATGGATCAGAGTGTGAACGACAGCGGTTGGCGCGGATCACAAGACGGGTGGCTGGAAGCGGCCTACGACTCTTTGTTGGAGTCTGGCGTCGATTCCGTGAAGATTCTGCCCCTTGCCAAGAAGCTCAACCTCTCCAGAACGAGCTTCTATTGGTTCTTCAAGGACCGGGAGGAACTGTTGAGCGCGCTCGTCTCACGTTGGCGGGACAAGAACACGGGCGGCATCGTCAAGCAGTCGGAAGCTTATGCGGAGAGCTTGGCGGAAGCGATGCTCAACGTCTTCGACTGCTGGCTGGACCAGACGCTTTTCGACAGCAAGTTCGAGTTCGCGGTCCGAAGCTGGGCCCTTCAGTCCGAAGAAATTCAGGCGGAGGTTCACAACGCCGACCGGACGAGAATGGAAGCAATCGCGACCATGCTCAGACGCTTCGGCCTTCCCGCAAATTCCGCGGACGTGCGGGCGCGTACAACATATTTGGTTCAGATCGGATACATCTCGATGCAGTCTAACGAATCCATCGCAGTTCGCATGAAACGGATTCCCGAATACATCGCCATCTACACAGGCGAAATACCCGCGCGACGAGAACTGGATCGCTTCTACGCGAGACACGGATACAAGCCGGACTAGGAAGGATCGAAATGAGCGGTTCACTGCGCATTGGTGTGATTGGTGGGGCCGGCTGGCTCGGCGGAGCCATTGCCGGCGCAGTCCTCGACGCCGGCGTCGTCAAGGCATCTGATCTCGCCCTATCCTACCGCCGCGAGAAGCCTGGAATCCTTCCGGATGCGTTCTGGACCGCCGACAACCAGGAACTGGCGGACCGATCCGACGTCATCATTCTCTCAGTGCGGCCACAGGACTGGCGCTCTTTGAAGGTCGATGCATGTGGGAAGCTCGTCATATCGGTGATGGCCGGCATCAGGCTCTCCTCCCTTTGTAACAACCACCAGACTGAAAGAGCGGTCCGTACGCTTCCCAACGCGGCCGCAGAGGTCGGACTTTCCTACACGCCCTGGGTGGCGAGCCCCAATGTTCGCGAAGACGATCGCACGATCGTGCGGGCCATCTTCGAGGCATGCGGGGTCCAGGACGAAGTCGCCAGCGAATCTCAAATAGACTACCTGACGGGCCTCAGTGGCTCCGGACCGGCTTTCCCCGCTCTACTGGCCTTAGCGATGATCGAGCATGCCAAGGGCCAGGGGCTTTCCGCCGAAGTCGCCCATAGGGCCGTCGTGACCGTTCTTAAGGGTGCGGGCCGTCTCATGGAACGACGGGAAGAGTGTCCCAGCGACGTTGTCCGAACGTTTGTCGACTATCGCGGGACGACCGCGGCAGCGATCGAGGAGATGCGCGCATCAGGCTTCAACGACGCAGTCTCAAGGGGACTGTCGGCTGCATTTCAGAAATCGGTGAGTATGGGAGACGCTTCCTAACGGCCGTGGGGCGGGTTTTCGCGGCAGCCCGCCCGCCCAAGTAAATGCCGCAAGAAAAAAAGGGAACGAGAATGAAAAAACTATTGGCATCAACGTGCATGATGTTCGGGCTGCTCGCAGTGGCCTCTCATGCGAACGCCGCCGACTGCGGCTCCCTGACGATCGCCAGCATGAACTGGCAGAGCGCCGAGGTTCTTTCCAATCTCGACAAGATCATCCTCAACGAAGGATATGGCTGCCAGGCTGAGATCACCGTCGGCGATACCGTTCCGACGATCACCTCGATGGCCGAGAAGGGTGAACCGGACATAGCTCCGGAAGCCTGGATCGATCTTCTTCCGGATGTCGTGAAGAAGGGCACTGACGAAGGCCGCATCGTCAAGGTCGGGTCGCCTCTCCCCGATGGCGGGGTCCAGGGTTGGTGGATCCCGAAATATCTTGCGGACGCACATCCAGACCTGAAGACAATCCCCGATATGCTCAAGCACCCGGAATTGTTCCCTGATGCGGAAGATTCGTCCAAGGGCGCAATTTACAACGGCCCGCAAGGCTGGGGCGGCACGGTTGTCACCTCACAGCTTTACAAAGCCTTCGATGCAGAAAAAGCCGGCTTCAAGCTTGTTGATACGGGCTCGGCCGCCGGCCTCGACGGCTCAATTGCAAAGGCCTACGAGCGCAAGGAAGGCTGGGTTGGATACTATTGGGCACCGACCGCTTTGCTTGGAAAGTATGAGATGGTGAAACTCGGGGCCGGCGTTCCGGCCGACGCTGCCGAGTGGAAACGCTGCAACACGGTCGCTGATTGCGCAGATCCGAAGCCGAACGCCTGGCCGACCGACACGATCGTGACACTCGTCGCAAAGCCCTTCTCCGAAAAAGCTGGTCCTGACGTCATGGCTTACCTCGGGAAGCGCGCCTGGAGCAACGACACCGTCAACAAACTGATGGCCTGGATGAGCGACAATCAGGCGAGCGGGGAAGACGGCGCGAAGCACTTCCTGAAGGAAAACAAGGACATCTGGACCAAGTGGGTGTCCGAGGACGCGGCGAAGAAGATCGAAGCTTCGCTCTAGTTCCGTGCTGAGGCGGTGTGTGCCGTGCGCGCCGCCTCTTCGAGCTCAGAAAATTGAAAAGACGTGTGACGGCTCTTTCTGAGAAAGGGAACCGAATGGAATGGTTTTACAAATTCCCGCATATGAATGACGACAGCCTGCGTGATCTCAAGAAGGCGATCGACGACGGCTTTCGGGCGTTCACGCGTGCCTACGGCGATGCGATCGAAGGCCTCTTCTCCCCTCTGCAGCACTTCCTGCTCGCCGTCGACCGGTTCATGACGCAGACGCCGTGGCCGATCATAACGGCGCTGATCCTCGTGATCGCGTGGCTCGCGAGCCGCAGTCTCAAGATCATGCTGGGCTGTCTGGTGACGCTCCTCCTGATCGGCTATTTCGATATGTGGGAAGACACGATGCGGACGGTCGCGATGATCTTCGTGTGCACTGTTCTGTCCATCGCGATCGGCCTTCCGATCGGCATCCTGATGGCCCGCTCCGACCGGTTCCAGCGGATCGTGAATCCCATTCTCGACGTCATGCAGACGATGCCGAGCTTCGTCTATCTCATTCCGGTCGTCATGTTGCTGGGGATCGGCCGCGTGCCGGGACTGATTGCCGTCGTCATCTATGCAATCCCGCCGATGATCCGCCTGACCGACCTCGGCATCCGACTCGTGGACAAGGACGTTCTCGAGGCCGCCGACGCCTTTGGGGTCTCCAACTCCCAACGGCTTTTCAAGGTCCAGTTGCCGCTGGCGCTCCCGACCATCATGGCCGGCATCAACCAGACGATCATGATGGCCCTGGCTATGGTGGTCATAGCGTCGATGATCGGTGTGCAGGGTCTCGGCCAGCCGGTTCTCAAGGCGATCGCCAACCAGTACTTCACACTCGGCATCTTCAACGGCCTTGCCATCGTGGGCATCGCAATCATCTTCGACAGGGTCAGCCAGGCGTATGGCAAGCGGCTCCAGAAACACCGGGAGATCGTCCATGGCTGATCATCGTTTCGGCGGCATCAAAATCCGAAATCTGTACAAGATCTTTGGACCGGAAGCTTCCAAGCACATCCATGCGGTGAAGCAGGGCATGACAAAGTCAGAGCTCAACCAGGTGCATGGACACGTGCTGGGTTTACGTGACATCAACATCGAGATTCCATCGGGCCGCATTCAGGTCATTATGGGTCTATCCGGCTCGGGAAAATCGACGCTCATCCGTCACATCAATCGTCTGATTGATCCGACAGCTGGCGAGGTTCTGGTCGATGGCGTCGACGTCGTGACGATGAACGAGACCGAGCTCAGACACTTCCGCCGTCATCAGACGGCGATGGTGTTCCAGAAGTTCGCACTGATGCCTCATCGCAACGTCCTCGACAACACCGTCTTCGGTCTCGAAGTGCAAGGGATCGACCGCGCCAAGGCAGTCGATGTCGCAATGAGATGGTTGGAACGCGTCGGCCTCAAGGGGTTCGAGCAGAAGTATCCGAACCAGCTCTCTGGTGGCATGCAGCAGCGCGTCGGCCTGGCCCGCGCACTGTCCAACGACGCCCCTGTGCTGTTAATGGACGAAGCCTACTCCGCGCTCGATCCCTTGATCAGAACGGACATGCAGACGGTCCTCCTCGATATCCAGAAGGAGATCAAGAAGACGATCGTCTTCATCACCCACGATCTCGACGAGGCCCTTCGACTGGGTGACCAGATCGCCATCCTCCGGGATGGAAAGGTCATCCAGCAAGGAACGAGCCAGGATATCGTCCTGCGACCAGCCGACGAATACGTCGCGAGCTTCGTCAAGGAGGTCAACAGGGGGCGTGTTGTGCAGGTCGAAGCGATCATGCAACCCTGGCCCACCGGCGCTTCGCCAGGCCGGACCACGGTGGCGGCGGGATCGACGGTCGAAGAGGCTGTTCGCAAGCTTGCGTCGGCCCCGGAAGGCGATGTCACCGTCATATCGGCCTCCGGCCAGCCGGTCGGCGTCGTCACGTTGCGCCAGCTCGCCACCGCAATGGTGAATTCCCATGGCGAAGCCGAAGGGAGCTCCGACCCCCTCGTCGCGTCGCTCTAAACTCTAGGGAAAGTGGCCGCAGATGCCGCTCCGATCCGAACATCGTCTGCGCAGGGAACTTCACAACGGGCTCCAAGCGCGGCCATCCCTTTACTTCGACGGCGATACCGACGTCTGGCACGTGGCGGTAGTCGGCGAGAACGGTCCACCGCCGATCCCGACATTGATTACACCGCACGCATCTCGAGGATAGATGATGTCTAAGCTGTTTCCACGTCTGAATTCACCCGTCGGACTTCGAGGACGCACGCTGCGAAACCGTATCGTGTTCGGGGCGCATACGGCCAACATGGCCCGTGACGGGATGCCGACAGAACAGCACGTCGCCTACTATGCAGAGCGAGCAATCGGCGGTGCCGCGATGATCGTCGTCGAGCCGATGCCCGTCCACCCGGCCGCGGTGCTAACTCGGGGCAACTTCCGCCCCGGCGACGACGCGGTCGTTCCGCACTTCAAGTGCGTGACCGCGGCGATCAAGAACAACGGCGCCGTCGCCATCCAGCAGCTCTACCATGTCGGAGCTCATGGAGACTCCGACAACTCCTACCATGCCCACTGGTCACCGTCGGGTCTTCCGAGCTACCATGACAGCGACGGATCGCATCCGATGAGCAAGGCCGAGATATGGGAGACCATAAGGGGATTCGTCGATGCGGCGAGGCGCTGTCGCGACGCCGGTTTCGATGGCGTCGAGGTCTGGGCGGCCTACCTGGGTCTCGTCGAGCAGTTCTGGACGCCCTGGTCGAACCGGAGAGAGGACGAATGGGGCGGCTCAATTGAGAACCGTACGCGGTTCTCGCGCGCGATCATGGAAGGGATCAGAGCTGAATGCGGCCCCGAATTCATCATCGGGCTGGCCATCAGCGACGAACCCGATCATAGCGTCACCCTATCCCGTGATGACCTAGCCGAGATCGTCGCGCTGCACGACGAGCTTGGTCTGGTGGACTACGTCACATGCGGCTCGGGAGGGTATCTCGACTTCCATAAGCTCATGCCGACCTTCGTCTATCCGGAAAAGCTGGGCGCCGACCTGGCCGCCACGATCAAGAGGTCGGTCAGGCACGCCCTGGTCATCGCGGAGAGCCACATCAGGACGCCGGAGAATGGCGAGACCGTCCTTGGCGAAGGAGCGTGCGACCTCGTCTCCATCGTTCGCGGCCAGATCGCCGATCCCCATCTTGCGCGAAAGGCTGGAGACGATCATCCGGAGGACATCCGTGGCTGCATATCCTGCAATCAGATGTGCTGGGGACGTCGCTCGCGCGACTATTGGATAAGCTGTCTCATCAATCCATCGGCAGGCCGTGAGCATCTCTGGGGCGGCGACCGTTTCACGCCCTCCAACGATCCAAAGCGCGTTCTGGTCGTCGGCGCCGGCCCGGCCGGCCTCGAGGCGGCACGAGCCTCGGCAGAGCGAGGTCACCATGTGATCCTGGCGGAGGCCTCCAGTCGGCTGGGCGGCAACTTCCTGCTCGCCGGCATGCAGCCGCGCCGCGCACAAATCCTTGATCTGATCGAATGGTACGACCGACAGCTCACCAAGCTCCAGGTCGATGTACGATTGAACACTTATGTCGACGCCGCCGACATCGAGGATCTGGGCGTCGACGTCGTGATCATGGCGACGGGCTCCTATTCGCCTGAGACCGGATTTCAGAAGGCCCTGCCCGCGGTCGAAGCACTGCCGGGTATTGAGAAAGGAAATGTCTTCACAATCGAAGCGGTCATGGCGAGACAGGCAAGACCGGGAAAGCGGGTCTTGCTTTTGGACGAAGGTGGAGGATGGCGCGGCGGCGGCACGGCATGGAAACTCGCCGAAGATGGTCACACCGTCACCATCCTGTCGCCGGATCCGTTGATTGGGAAGGAGTTGCTGCGGACCACCGCAGATGTTCCTCTTCGAAAGGCGCTGAGGAAGCTCGGCGTGACTTGGCACCTCGAAGTCAGCGTGACGGAATGGCACGGCAACGGTGTCACGTTGCTCGATCACAATACAGGAGAGACCCAGTTCGTCGAAGGCGACTGCCTTGTCCTGGCGACCACCAACCTTCCCGCGAACTGGCTCGCTGAAGAGGTTCGCCCCACTGGCCGGCAGATGATCGAGATCGGTGATTGCGCGGCACCACGGCAGGCTCCGTATGCATTCTACGAAGGCAGGAAGGCGGCTCTCGCGCTATGATGCAGGACACCATGACAACGCTTTCGGCAGATGAAGCCGCAAAGCTCGCGACCGGCGCCTGCATTGCATGCGGGGCCAGCCCTGCCATGGCGGCTTCGCTCGTCACCGCCATTCTTTCGGCGGCCCGTTTCGGGCACAAAGATCTCGGATTTCCTCACTTGATGGATTACCTGGAGGCGTTAAAGGCTGGCCGCATCAATGGAAACGCGCGACCCAGCATACGGCCGGTCCTCCCCGCGTTCGTTCACGCCGATGCAGACGGCGGCATTGCCCAGCTACCGTTCGACCTGGCCTACGACGACTTCCGCAAGAGGGTATGCACTTTCGGCGTGGCCTTGTACTCCCAGAAAAACAGCTACACTGCCGGCGAGCTCGGCTACTACGTCAGGCGACTTGCGCTCGATGGGATCGTGTCAATCGCCGTCGCCAACGGCCCCGCCCTCATGACGACCGCGGGGTCAGGAACGAGAGTCTACTGCACGAACCCGATCGCGTTTGGCGTGCCGACGGGCGCCGGGCAGGCCCCTGTTGTCATCGATCAGGCATCCAGTGCCACCGCGTTTGTCAGGGTGAAACGAGCCGCCGATCTGCATCAGGAGATTCCGGAAGGGTGGGCAGTCGATCGATCCGGCCAGCCGACGACTGATGCGCGCGAGGCAATCGAGGGTGCGCTTCTCCCCTTCGGCGGCTACAAGGGCGCCAACATCGCGCTGATCGTCGAACTTCTGGCCGCCGGCCTTTCTGGTTCCTCCTGGTCGATGGACGGTGCGGACTTCCTCACCGGAGACCGCTCGCCAGACACTGGGATGACGATCATCGCGATTGCGCCCACCGCCGCTGACAAAGGTTTTTCACAACGCGTCCGAACACATGTCGAGCGCCTGACGGACGTCGGCGTCCACGTTCCAACGCAGAGCGTAGAAACAGACTGCGAGACATCGGATCTGGAAGTTTCCGAGGGTCACTTGAGGGTTCTCCGAGAGATAGTGTTCGACGCATGCTAAATTAGTCGCGCGCCCTCTTTCCCTTCGCGGGGCTTCGCTCGAAGGACCATCCGGTGAGTAGCTCGTGGACGTTCTTCGCGTCAATTTTGAACGCGCAGGTCACACTCAATCGAAGTGCAAACCACGTCACAAGCAAACTGGGGCACTCTGGTGATGTTGATGAGCCCGGTGGTGCTGACGGCAAGCGGCGAGCCGCCCGTCAGACCGTCACTTTTGACTTGAATTTTTCTTGGGCAAGCTTGCCCCCTCGCACGGATCCGCGATCATCGCGGCGTGTCGATGCACCGAGCGACTATGACCGCGTCTCAAGCCCGCTCGTCGCCATGTCAGGAAAACCTGTGCTCCTTGCCGTTCGAAGGTGACGCAAACAGCGTTTCTCCGATCGAAATCGGGCGATCGCCATCCGTGCGAACGACCAGCGATGGCAGGTCAGGGACGTCAAGATAGACAACGGTGTCTGCACCGAGCCTTTCGATGTGCCGCACGACACCACGCCACTTTCCCTCCATCGTAGAAAGCGAAATGTGCTCAGGGCGCACGCCATAGGTCCGGCATCCTTCCCGTGCGGCAACCTCCCCCTCGAAAACATTCATTTTGGGTGAGCCGATAAAGCCCGCAACGAACGGGGTGGCCGGATGGTTGTAGAGTGTCATCGGCGTTCCGATCTGCTCGATCCTCCCACCGTCGAGAACGACGATCTTGTCGGCCATGGTCATCGCCTCGACCTGGTCATGGGTGACGTAAATCATCGTCGCGCCGAGCTATACGCGGTTTGCATGGTCGCCGAACAGACGGGCGCGCCGCTGCCGATGTAGAGTATCCATATCCTCGCGGTGCAAACTGCCGTCGGCGAAACCGTCTACGACAGCGTGCAATTCAAGACACCCTTCAAAAACAACACCTTCGCATAATATACCTGAGGTTGTCGCTCGTTTATACTGCCGGCGAGGAGATGACCCACGCGGCGAGACCGAGCACCGATCCGTTTGGATGACTCCTCGTGCGACGATAGCGGGCCGCCAGAGTCTTTCGTTATTGCGAAGGATTGCGTTTTGGAAATCTGAACACCTCGGAGGCATCCATGGCAGACGGACGCCCGTTGATATCGGTTGTCGATGACGACGAATCGGTACGCGAGTCGCTTCCAGACCTTTTGAAGTCATTTGGCTACGACGTGGATGCGTTCGCGTCCGCGGAGATGTTTCTTCGTTCTACGCGGCTGCGGGATACCCGATGCCTCGTTCTCGACATCGCGATGCCGGGCATGACCGGCCCCGAGCTCCAGCACGAATTGGCGGCGAGCGGCAAGTCCATTCCCATCGTGTTTATCACGGGGGTCGAAGACGAAGCGGCACGCGTCCGACTTATGCAGCAAGGCGCGGTTGACTGCTTGTTCAAGCCCTTCAGCGACGATGCGCTGCACCAGGCCGTGAAGTTGGCGCTCGGTCTAGGCTGACCTCGTTAGCGACGTTCGGCATATGACGCCGTACCCCTGAAGCAAGCTATTTCTCAACGGGCAGCGCAGGGCAGCGTGCCTGTTCGCGCTGTAGGCTTGTCGCTCATTTTGGCAACCCTGCCTTGGTCGACATGCTCATGGACCGTATGGCTGATGAGGACGCTTCCCGGTTCGGCCATGGCCTCCAGTCGTGCCGCAATATTGACGCAGTCCCCGAACACGTCCTCATAGTCAGTCAGGATGTCACCGAGATTGATGCCAGCGCGAAAAGCCGGTCGTAAATCATCGGCGACACCTTCGTTCCGATCCGCTATCGCCTGCTGGAAATCGACGGCGCAACGAACCGCTTCGATGGCGCTGGCGAATTCCGCCAGGAGCCCGTCGCCTGCTGTCTTGACTATGCGTCCTTTGTGTATTCCCACCGCTGGCCGAACGACGTCCCGCAAGACCAGTTGCAACCGCGCGTGAGTTCCCTCCTCGTCCCGCTCCATCAAGCGACTGTAACCTGCGACATCAGCCGCAAGTATCACTGCCAGCTTCCTCTCGGGTCCGGCAGAAACCAAGATTTGGTCGTCATCGTCCGGCATTCGGTAAGGTTACGCCGCACGAAATGTGCCTTCAAGCAAGAATGTCCGCTGCCGCTAGGGGCCAACAGAAGGGACTACCGGCGTCCCGGCTTAGTGGTGGATCAGGTCGGAACACGTGCGCGCTTCGGTATCCGACACAAGATGCCGGCGCTAGGTCGATCCAGGTCTGGCCACCGTGACGTTATTCCCGAACGTCACGGAGAACTCGGGTCCCGGCGGCGTGAACTGGATCACACGATAGTCGTCGCCCTGGAAGTCGATGTCCAATCTCCAGCCCAGCCTGCCGCTGCGCCCATATCAGATCTCCTCTCCGAGCGTTTCTGAGAAGGTTTTGCCGTATGGGAAGAAGAGCTCCTTGTGTCCCTGTTGCCACGCAGACCGCAGCTCTGGCTGCGTAATGTCCCAGTCCGGCATGCATTTCTTGCAGACGGCACGCAGATCCTGCCGGAGATCTTCCACAGTTGGCCGACCGAAGAACCAGTACCCGTTGTAGATCTTGTAGACTACGAGTCGCGGTTCCAGGACGATGACATGGGGGATCATGGGATTGTGTACCGGATCGGTATACTCCGCGATGTCCAGGTCCTTCTGTACCGTGCGCCTCGGATCGGACAGAAATGGCCAATGCGCCCCAACACCGCTGCGAAACTCGTGCGTCTCAGCGATGGTGTCGGTGCTGATCGTGACCAATCTGCAATACGCCACTTCCATTTCCCGATGGAGTTGCAGCAGACCTTCGGCCTGGCGACGGTCCTTTGGACAGAAACTGCCGCGGCTAAGGACCAGCACCATTGGCTGCCATCCCTGAAGGTCGGAGAGCTTTCGACGTTTGCCGGCATGATCGCTCAGCTCGTAATCTGGAAAGACGGCCCCTGGTACGATGTCCGATCTCATTTGAAGTCCTCCGTTTCTTGCGCTCTGATGGCCGTCGCAGGCCGCTACAAATCGATCACGATGTCACCTGTGGGCTGCGAGCAGCAGAGCAGCACGTTGCCATCTGCTGCGGCATCGATTGGGCTTGGCTCATAGGAGACTGATCCGGAAACAATTCCGGTTTCACAGGTGTGACAGACGCCGGTCCGACACGACCACCGCGCCGGCACGTCACATGCCTCCGCCAGTTCAAGCAGGCTGTGGTACTTCAAGTTCCATCGGACATTGAGGCCGCTGCGGGCAAACGAAACCAACACCCCCGAGCCCGCCGTGCCCTCCGGTGCATGCGGCGGTCGGCGCGGCGAAGCTGCAATGCCCGGCGTGATGGACGAACCCGCACCGAACATTTCGGTATGGATGCGGCTCGGCTCGACCCCCAGCCTCACAAGGCCGGCGGTGAGACCGCTCATGAATTTTGACGGTCCGCAGAGATAGAAGTCGCCGTCGCGTGGAAAGTCCAGCTTCTCCAGCGTTGCCACATCCAAACGGCAGTGGGCGTCGAAATCGATACCTGGCCGATCGGATGCATCGGGTGAGCTGTAACATATCTGGCTTCGAGCATTCGGCAGCGATCTAAGAAGCCCTCGCACCTCTTCTGCGAACGGATGTTCCCGACTGTTACGGGCTCCGTAAAGCCACCAGGTTTTTCTCTTCGACTGTTCGTCCGCCAAGGCATGAAGCATGGAGAGTACCGGCGTCACTCCGATCCCGGCGCTTAGCATGACAACGGGCGTTTCACCCGGCAATAATGTGAAGCTGCCGCGCGGGGCACTTGCCTGCACGATGTCGCCAACGTTCAGTTCTTCGCTGACGTAACTGCTGACCGCGCCATGAAGCTCGCGCTTGATGCTTACTCGGTAGTGTCTGGCCTTGGGCTCACCCGATAGCGAATAGCTGCGCAGAAGACGTGCGGCAGACGGCGGCTTCAGCTCCAGCACGACAAACTGCCCCGGCAAGAAATCGGCAAGCGGCTTTCCATCCGTCGGTTCGAGTTCAAGAGACATGACGCGATCGCTCTCGGGCGCCTTGCGCAACACGCGAAACGGACGAAAGCCATGCCACGCCGGACCGGGGCGGGACAGCCCGGTCAATCCGGCATTTCCCGTCGACGGCCCATCCTCACCCGATTGCAATAACAGCGCTTCGAATGAGCTGCGCCAGCCTGCGCTCAACGCCGGGATCGCGAGTGCACGCTTCAGTCGATCACGGGGATGGCCTGGCTTGTAAAGCAGGGCATTGATTTCGGACACGGTCATGCCCTCCTTCCCGGACGCCGTCTGTATGACGTCATCGCCCGCCTGGACCGCTCCTTCCTCCAACACGCGGAGATAGAAGCCTGGTCTTCCGTGTGCGACCAGCAGCGCCGCCATCTCAGGGACGCCCATCCTTATCCCCAGCCGGTAGCAGGTGACGCGGGGTTGGGTCACCTCGAAGAGGGCGCCGCCGATGCGATAACGGTCTCCGATGCAGACCTCCGCGTCCGGCAAGCCGTCCACGGTAAAATTTTCCCCGAACTGCCCACAAACGAAGTCGCTCCGGCCGAGGTGGCTTTCCCAATACCGGTAGGAATCAATCTGGTAGACGAACACCGCGCGGTGCTCGTCGCCATGTCCAGCGAGGTCCGCCTGCCCGTCGCCGTCTATGTTCAGTCGACGAACCATGCGGGGACCATCCACCGGACTTTTCCAAATGGCGGTGTTCACGGTCCTGCCCTGCCATTCGACGTCGCGCGGCAGGCCAACATTGACCGAAAGTAGACGAACCATCACACGCTCTCCGAAGCTCTTCGCGACGCCTCAATGGATATGGAGACGTCGTTGCGAAAGGATAGTCACGATCCTTGGGTCGACGGGCCAGCTTTCAACAGCCATTCCGCCTCCATCCAGACCGCGTTCTTGGAATACAGAACAACTGAAGCCGCTTTCGATCCATTATACGATGGTGTCGCCGATACTTTCGGTGGGGTGCCTTCGCCCCTCCGATGCTGATTTCATCTGCTTGCCAACTCCCAGGTCGCGGGATGCTGAGGACCTGGACAACTCCGTTTTTTTACAAACACCTCTTGATAGAACGATACGTATCGTTTATATGAGCTGCAACAACCTTGATGGACCGGTTGAGACGGTTTTGTGGGATTTCCACTCCCGCCACTTTGAGGCCACCGGGTGATCGGTGAGCTGATCCTCCTGGCGGAAAGATGCGGAGGCGGGTCGGACGGCTTCGCTCTGTCCAAATCACGAAGCAACGAACTGGCGAGCCGCATCTGCTGCGTAATCCTGAAAGCCTGCGCAGCCCGCCATGTGAGCGAAGCAGCCCGTGGACGATTTGTTGAACAGCGGACCTCGGGTCCTATGAAACGGATGAAGAAAATGGCCTGGTTGCGAAACAAGAACCAAGTAAACGAACAATCTGGAACCAACGTTACGGCTTTGGTGCCGGGCGCCAAGGAAAACGTGGCCGCGCCTGCTCCCTCCCCCGCGGTTTTGCCAAATAGGGCGTCAGCGGCGTCATTCATAGCGCCGGTGTCTGCAATTGCCGTCGCGCTTGCAGCGGTGGTTGGAGCCGGGGCGAACTGGAATTCGTGGGTCGCCAGCCGAACGGTCCAGTCGACGGACGATGCCGCGGTGTATGCGGACGTTTCCTCCATCAGTGCCCGCGTAAGCGGTACCATCGACCTGGTCTCGGTTCACGATTACGCCCACGTCAAGGCAGGTGACCTGCTGTTCTCGATCGATCGCAAGCCATACGAAGTTGCGCTTCGAGCCGCAAAAGCGAAGATCGAGGCTGCTCGGGCTCAACTGGAGGACAACGACAGCCAGCGCACGTTCCAACTTACCCAGATCGATGTGGCGGCCGCTCAGCAGCTGGCTTCCGCCGCCGACGAGATCCAGGCAAGCAAGGAGTTGGAGCGCCAGACCAGACTTGGTCTCGACGGTAGAGCGAGCTCGATCCAAACCCTTGAAAAGGCCACGGCGGCTCACGAGCGGGCACTGGCCAATTCAAAGATGACGGAAGCGACGGTCGTTGCTCAGCGCGTGAAACTCGACGTGCTCTCCAAGCAGCGGGATGTCCTGAAGGCAAATGTCGACACGGCCGCCGCAGACGTAGCCGCGCGCGAACTTGAGCTGAGTTACGCAAATGTACGCGCGCCAGTCGACGGCGTCGTTGCCAAACGGAACGTACAGCTTGGGAACTACGTCAGCGCAGGCACGAGCCTGATCTCGATCGTCCCGCTTCCTCGGGTGTACATCCTGGCGAACTACAAGGAAAACCAGTTGGCCTCGGTTCGCGAAGGACAACCGGTCGACATTTCCGTCGATCTGCTGCCTGGAGAGAGCCTTCATGGGACGGTTGCCAATATCTCGCCCGCGAGCGGGTCGACGTTCGCGCTGCTGCCACCTGACAATGCGAGCGGAAACTTCACCAAGGTCGCTCAACGTTTGACGGTGCGCATCGAACTCGAACCCAACCAACCGAACTTTGATCGTTTGCGCCCTGGCATGTCGGTCATAACCCATATCACCACAAAGGCCGAGCATCATGCCTAAGATGGTTCATCCGAGCGACCGTCCCCGTCAGGGGTTCGTCGCAGTCGCCGTAGTCATGGCCTCCATATTGACCGCCTTTGACGTCCGCACCGCTAGCATTGGGCTGGCGGATCTGCGCGGAGCCTTCGGCTTGAGCTTCGACGAGGGCGCGTGGTTGAGCACCTTCGCCACGGCGCCACAGATTCTTGCTGCTCCATGCGTCGGTTGGTTGATCGCCGTCTTTGGCGTGAAGAGAGTGATGATCGGGCCGACTATCCTCTATTCGGCGATATCCATCCTCATTCCATTCTTTAGCAACTTCGAATCCTTGGTTGCGCTGCACGCGGTCAGAGCGGTGTTGCTGGGTCTATTCGTCGGAGCAACGCTTATGACGGCCTTTCGCAACCTCGACCGGAAATACTGGATCTTCGCGCTTGCCTTCTACGTCTTGAGAATCCCGTTCGCGCAGAATCTCGGTCTGTACACCGCCGGGAGCTACACCCAGACGATAGGGTGGCAATGGCTGTACTGGCAGGGCGCCATCGTTGCGCCGGTAATCGGCGTTCTCTTCTGGTGCGGCGGCAAACCGACGGGGGTCGATCGGGAGCTGCTCAAGCGCGCCGATTGGGGCGGAATGGCCATCTTTGGCGTGGCTTTGACGACGCTTTATTTCGCGCTGGATCAGGGCAATCGTCTGGATTGGTTTCGCTCCGGCCTCGTCGTGTCGCTCCTTGGCGCGACAGGGTTTCTCGTATGCGTCTTTTTGTGGCACGAGTTTCGCGTCGAAGAGCCCTGGGCGCACATTTCGATACTGTTCTCGAGAAACATCGCGTTGGGTTTCGCCGCCATTGGCTGCTTCATGACCGCAAGTCTCGGAAGCTCCCTGCTGGAGCCGAACTTCCTGATTTCGGTGGCACGCCTGCGTCCGGAGCAGATCGGCGACTTCGGTGCCCCTTACGCGATCCTCCTGCTCGTAGGCGCGACCGTCACTGCCGTCGCCCTTGTCCGGACGGTCAAGCAGCGGGCCACGTTGACGATAGGTTTCAGCTGTTTTGCTCTGTCGGCGTGGCTTGGCACGCAGTTGACCAGCGTGTGGTCGCTGCCGGAGTTCAGGCTGATCGTGATCTTGCAAACCTTCGGCGAGGAAATCGTGTTCCTGGCAGCCGTCGCAACATTGTTCAGCAATGTAAACCCGGCTCGTGCGATATCGCTGACCGCCTACGTACAGGTCATGCGGCTGATATGCTCGGAAACCGTCGCGACCACGATGGCGACGTGGATACGTCAGCGCGAACAACTGCATTCATACCTCATCGGCCTGCATGTCACCGGCGCGACGCCGGGATGGAATTCGATCCTGGGCCAACTGGGCTCGGGTTCGACGGCTGGCGGGTCGCAGGCGGACACGCTGAAGCGGGGCATCGGCGTGCTGGCGGGCATCGTGCAAAGGGAAGCGAACGTACAGGCTTACATCGATGGTTTCTGGATCACGTTCGTAGCGGCGATTGCCGGGTTGATTGTCGTCTCGCTCATGGCCCCCTCTCCGGCGCATCCGCTGACGACGTGACACCAAGGTACAATAGGCCGGGACAGCATCCTGTTTTAAAAAGGAAGGATACTATGACGTCAACGCAGTTGGTTTGGCTTGTGCGCGCCAAGGAACGGTCGCGCCCGTGCATCTTTTTGCTCTAAATCGAAGGAGTTCGCTCATGGAAGCTCCCGACATGCTTCGCTATAAAAGGATTCCACTTGCAGACGGCGCCGGGGCGATCCCAGCCGTTGGATTTGGCACGCTTATCCCCGATGCAAGTGTGACCAAGCAGGCGGTGAAGGCAGCCCTTGCAGTCGGATTCCGACATCTGGATTGCGCGGAACGATATCGCAACGAGGAAGCGGTCGGAGATGCGATGCGCGAAGCGTTTGCTGCGGGAACGGTTCGCCGGGAAGACGTCTTTGTTACAACGAAGTTGTGGAACACCAATCATCGTCCGGAACGGGTGCAACCCGCTTTTCAGGCAAGTTGCCAACGCCTGCAGGTCGATTACGTCGACTGCTATCTCATCCATACGCCCTTCGCGTTTCTACCCGGCGACGAGCAGGATCCGAGAGATGACCGCGGTCAGGTCATCTACGATTCCGAGGTCAAATTGATAGAGACGTGGCGCGCACTCGAGCAGCTTGTCGATAGCGGCCAGTGCAGGTCGATCGGCCTGTCGGACGTTACGCTGGAAAAGCTGAAGGAGATCGTCGCGGTTGCGCGAATCAAGCCTGCGGTGGTGCAAGTGGAGGCGCATCCTTACCTGCCTGAGTGGGAGCTGCTCGATTTTTGTCGAGAGCACGGGATTGTCCTGCTCGCATTTGCAGCCCTCGGACATGGAATGGAGCCGAACTTGCTGGACGATCCGGTCATTACTGGCATCGCCGATCGCGTCAACAAGACACCGGCGCAGGTGGCATTGGCTTGGGCCGCACAGCGCGGCACCGCTTTCCTGACCACTTCGGTTAGACCCAGCCGGATTGAGGAAAATTTCGACATTTCCCCCTTGCCTGACGACGCGATGCAGCAGATTCGAGACCACATCGGGACGAACATACGGTTTAACAGTGTGGTCGAAACCGGGGTGCCGGGCTTCATTCCACGGGCCGGTTCAGGGCAAGGCAGTCGGTGAGATCGAGGCCCTCTCTCCAGGGCGATGATCCGACGCCATCCTTTGCCGCCCGCGACGATCGCCTGGGCTTAAACAATGGGGACACCTGCCTCATTCGTTGTTGATCGGCGGCATCGACTTGAGCTAGGCCTGATCCATGACCACGAAGCTAAAGCCCGCCCACTTAAGAAAACGCACTTCGATTGGATCGCGTCGCAATCCGGAGGCAGAGGCCGCTGTCCTTGCTGCCGCGAGGGAACTGATTTCGGAAAAGGGCTACGCCGGATTTTCTGTCGATGAAGTCGCCCGTCGAGCCGGGGCTGGAAAGACGACCATCTACAGATGGTATCCGACCAAAGCCGATCTGTTCATCGCGATCTATACCACCGAACGATCGACGTTTGTGCCGGTCCCGGACACAGGCAACCTGGTCGAGGAGCTGGTGCAATATACGACGAGCTTATGGCGGTTTTGGGCGTCCCACCCAGCCGGTGCCGCCCTGCGAGGACTGATTGCCGAGGCGCAGGGTACGGCAGATGCATTAAGCGCATTGCGGGACAGATTTCTTCCCGACCGCACGGCCGATGTAAGACGAATGTTGACGCATGCTGTGGCCCGCGGCGAATTGCGCCCCGAGGAGGTCGACGACAAGGTCGCGCTCTGGGTGGGATTTAGCTGGTTCAAACTGCTGATCGGCGAACTCCATCAGGAAGACACCATTCACTCTGTGATGATGCAGATCGCGGGCATCTCGAGCCATCCTCAGCCGTAACGCTGGTCCGCGATTGACCGCAAGGCCTCCCCAGTGTCACGGCGACCGGCATGGTCAGCACGACTGGCTGCAAACGACGTGTAGTTGTCCGTTTTTGCCGTCACATTGAGATTCCGGACAAATCCCACTCGCCTATAGTGGGTCATACTGAAGCGGAAGGCTTCTGCACTGGCGATTGGAATGAGGCATGACATCTAATCTTTCAACTTCGACAACTTTGTCCGCGCACGACGAGGAAATGACAGGCGCAGAGATGGTGGTGCGGGCATTGGTCGATCAGGGCGTCGAAGTCCTGTTCGGTTATCCAGGTGGCGCCGTTCTGCCTATCTATGATGCCCTGCTCGGCGAGCCTCGGCTGCGCCATATTCTCGTTCGCCACGAGCAAGGCGCTGCTCACGCGGCTGAAGGCTATGCGCGTTCGAGCGGAAAGCCCGGCGTCGTTCTCGTCACAAGCGGGCCAGGCGCGATCAATACGGTCGTGGGGATCGTCGACGCGCTGATGGATTCAATCCCACTGATCGTCATCACCGGCCAGGTGCCAACGCACCTGATCGGCACGGATGCGTTCCAGGAGGCCGATACGATCGGTATCACGAGGTCGTGCACCAAGCACAGTTACCTCGTCAGGAACATCGAGGACCTTCCCCGTGTCATGCATGGGCATTGCGACGACCGGCAGGCCGGGGCCGGTCGTCATCGACATCCCAAAAGATGTTCAAGTCGCGCGGGGTCGATACATCGGTCCTCGGGATTCCAAGCCCTTGCACGTTTACGAACCACAGACAAAGGGCAATCCGGCAAGCGTGGCGGAGGCAGTGCGACTGCTGTCCGAAGCGCGACGGCCCATTTTCTATACAGGTGGCGGCATCATCAACTCGGGTCCAAGGGCGAGCCGACGGCTGAGGGAATTTGCGGCGCTGGTCGGGGCGCCTGTCACGTCGACGCTGATGGGCCTCGGAGCTTTCCCTGCCTCGGATCCTTCATGGTTGGGGATGCCTGGCATGCATGGTGCATACGAAGCCAATCATGCGATGCACGACTGCGATGTCATGCTCTGCATCGGTGCCCGGTTCGACGATCGCGTTACCGGCCGTCTTGACGCCTTTTCGCCGGGTTCGAGGAAGATCCACGTCGATATCGATCCGTCTTCGATTGGAAAGACGGTCCCGGTGGATGTCGGCATTATCGGAGATGCCTCCTCGGTCCTGGAAGACCTGATCGCGGCATGGCCCCGCGATGGCCAAGAGAAAAGAAACGAAAAGCTTGCGCCCTGGTGGCTTCAGATCAATAACTGGCGGGCACGCAGAGCCTTCAGGTACCGCAACTCGTCCACCGTCATCAAGCCGCAATACGCCCTGGAGCGCTTGCGAGCCCTGACGCGTGAACGAGACGTCTATGTGACGACGGAGGTGGGCCAGCACCAGATGTGGGCGGCGCAGTTCTTCCATCTGAACGAGCCGAACCGCTGGATGACATCTGGAGGATTGGGAACGATGGGCTACGGGCTGCCGGCAGCCATTGGCGTTCAACTCGCACATCCAGATAGTCTCGTCATAGACATAGCCGGCGAGGCGTCGATACTGATGAACATGCAGGAGATGTCGACAGCGGCGCAGTACAAGCTGCCTGTGAAGATCTTCATCCTCAACAACGAATACATGGGGATGATCCGTCAGTGGCAGGAACTGCTGCACGACGAGCGGTACAGCCACTCGTATTCCGAAAGCCTGCCGGACTTCGTCAAGCTGGCGGAGGCGTATGGAGCTGTCGGCATCCGTGCCGAGACGCCCGACGAGCTGGACGGCAAGATCATTGAGATGTTGGATACGCCTCGGGCGGTCATTTTTGACTGCCGCGTCGAGAAGACTGAAAACTGCTTGCCAATGATCCCGTCGGGGAAGCCTCACAATGAGATGATCCTGTCTGACGAGGTGGTGGATATGGGCTCGGTGATCACGGCCGAGGGCCGTGCTTTGGTTTGATTGACCTCGAAAGGCGTGAGAAAGCCATGTCGGCGGATACCGATCGCAATGGAGATCAATTGACGCAGGCTACCGGGCTGTCGGACGTGCTCGCGCCCGGCCTTTCAGTTGTTTTCTGCGGACTGAATCCGGCTCTCTCGGCGGTTCTCGACGGACACAATTTTTCGGCGCCGAGCAATCGCTTCTGGCGGGTATTGCACCTCGCCGGATTTACGTCGCGGTTGCTACGGGCGGAGGAAGAGCGCGTGTTGTTGCAGCATGGGTGCGGCATCACAGCCGCAGTGTCGCGCGCAACCAAAAGCGCGAACGAACTGACGTTGAACGACTACCTGAAGGCCGCGCCCGCATTGGAAGTCAGAATGCGAAAGTTTGCACCAGCCAATCTGGCATTTCTCGGGAAGGCAGCGTTCGCAGCGATCAGTGCTCGACGGGATTGCGACTGGGGTAAGCAAAGCGAGGTGTTTGCGGGGGCAAATACCTGGGTGCTGCCGAATCCGAGTGGTCTCAACAGAGCGTTCAGCTTAGATCGTTTGACCGAGCACTACCTTGACCTAAGATCTAGCTTCCATTCGGCAGGATCCGGAAGCGTGAATGGGCGCACAGACGCCCCGATTGATGCATGAGCCGCCTTCGCCGACAATGAACCGAGCCGGACAGCGATCGAAATATGGCCCGGCACATATGTCCGGGGCACTCGAAACAGCCAGGGGCGCACCATGCGTATCGCCATTCTTGCCATTCCAGGGGTTCAAATGCTCGACGTGGCTGGCCCGATGGATGTGTTTTCCGAGGCCACCACGCTGCTGAAGGGGCGGTCCGGATACACCATCAAGATCGTGGCGTTGTCCATGGAACCGGTGACAGCCCTCAACGGCACTCGATTTTTGCCGGACATGTCGATCGAGGAGACCCTTGAGGGCTTCGATACGCTCGTGATCGCGGGAAGCCCCGGCGTCCGCAAATATGAGGACCATCGCGAGTTGGTCGAGTGGATCATCCGGGAGTCGCGTCACGTCCGAAGGCTGGCCTCGATATGCACCGGCGCCTTTCTCTTGGGGAAGGCCGGGCTCTTGAATGGCCGGCGGGCGACGACGCATTGGAATTCGACGTCCCGGCTCGCAGAAATGTTTCCCAAGGTTAGACTGGACCGAATACCGTATTCGTCAAAGACGGGCCCATCTACACAAGCGCTGGCGTCACTGCGAGCATGGATCTTGCGCTTGCCCTTGTCGAGGAAGACTTCGGTCGCAGCATTGCTCTGCGGGTAGCAAAGGAACTCATTCTTTTTCTGCAGCGACCCGGCGGCCAATCTCAGTTCAGCGTACATCTTGAAGCGCAGGTCGCAGAAATCGGCCCGATTCGCGATATCACTCAGTGGATCGTCGATAACATTGCCAATGATCTGTCGGTCGAAACGCTGGCGGCGCGCCTCGCGATGAGCAGTCGCAATTTCGCGCGGACATTCAAGCGTGAGACGCACATGACGCCTGGAGACTACGTCGAGGCAGCCAGGGTCGAAGCCGCGCGAAGAATGCTTGAAGAGAGCGATACACCTTTGAAAAGAGTGGCAAGCATGTGCGGGTTTGCAGATCAAAGTGGCCTGCGCCGGGCATTCATGCGGCGGATCAACGTTACGCCGATTGAATATCGCCAGCGCTTTCGTCCGGCCGAGACGGTCGCCGCAGCTTGACGACGCCGTGACGATGCCAGTTCCTCTGTCACTGAAAGTTATCGGAGCAGGAGGTTATTATGGACAGAAGCTTCACGGCGATGGTGATCGATACCGTGGACGGTAAACCAAAAGGTCTCTTCAAGGACCTCTCCATTGGTGATCTGCCCGACTACGACGTCCTCGTTGAAATCGCCTACTCGACGCTCAACTACAAAGACGGCTTGGCGATCACCGGCAAAGGTCGGATAGCTCGACGAATGCCCATGATTGGCGGCATTGACCTTGCTGGGACGGTCCTGGAAAGCAGATCCCCGAAATGGCAGCCGGGTGACAAGGTCATCTTGAACGGCTGGGGGCTTTCTGAAACCGAATGGGGAGCCTACGCCCGGTATCAGCGCGTCAAGGCGGAGTGGCTGATCCCCCTGCCCGAGGCTTTTTCAATGCAGGAGGCCATGGCGATTGGGACGGCCGGCTATACGTCGGCCCTTTGCGTCGATGCACTCGAGAAATGGGGTTCGATAAAGCCCGGAGAGGGTGAAGTGCTGGTCACGGGAGCGGCCGGCGGGGTCGGCTCCGTGGCGATCGCGCTGCTTTGCGCGCAAGGCTACAATGTCACTGCGTCGACTGGTCGTCCGCAGACCCACGAGTATCTCGCCATGCTCGGCGCGACAGGGTTTATTGACAGAGCAACGCTTCAGGAAAAGGGCCCGCCTCTTCAAAAGGAACGTTGGACGGGCGGCATCGACAGCGTCGGTTCGGACACCTTGGTCAATGCGCTTGCTCAGACGGTTCGTGGCGGCGCGATCGTCGCTTGTGGACTTGCTGGGGGTGCAGATCTCAATGGCACAGTAATGCCCCATATACTTCGGAGCGTGACGCTGATCGGCATGGATTCCGTTGTGGCTCCGCTCGAGCAGCGCCTAGCGGCATGGAAACGCCTGGCACGCGATCTCGATAAAGAGAAGCTCAACAAGATGACAACGGTCGAACCAATGTCAAAGCTTCCGCAACTCGCCGAGGACATTATTGCGGGGAAAATTCGCGGTCGCGTCGTCATTGACGTCGCTCAAGTCTAGCCTGCGCCCCGCCTGCCGCCGGCACGGGACGCACAGCTTTATAGATCACGCATTAGCCCTTTTAAGAAAACCGCGATCGATTCTTCGTTGCGCTTGTAGAAGATCCATTAGCCAATGCGCCTGGTGGTCACGAGTCCTGCTCGGCTCAGTGTCGCGAGATGACCGGACACGGTCGACTGCGCCAAACCACAACGCTGGAACTGGTTGGCGCAGACGCCCATCCCCACCGGATGCTCCTGAATTCCGAAGTGTTTCTCCGGCACCAGGCGCCCATGTTCTTAGGCTCCTCCTGGCACCACACGATGCTCGCGGTGGGAAACCGCGCGAGCTCCGCTGCCAGCGCTCTAGCCGGGAAGGGGTAGAGTTGTTCGACACGCAACAGATAGACGTCGTTGATCGCGCGCTTGGATCGCTCCTCCTCAAGGTCGTAGTAGACCTTGCCCGAGCACAGCAGCACCTTGCGGATCTTGGCGTCCTTGACCAGCTTCGTCGAGCTCTCGCCGCCCATCTCGCTGTCATCACGCAGTATCCGAACCGCGCGCCAACGTCCAATTCCGATAGATCCGATTTGCACCGCTTGTGCCGCAGGAGGCTCTTCGGGGTCATGAGGATCAGCGGCTTGCGGAAATCGCGCGTCAATTGCCTTCTCAGAACGTGGAAATAGTTGGCTGGCGTCGAACAGTTGGCTACCTGCCAATTGCCTTCGGCCGAACTCTGCAGGTAGCGTTCCAGGCGAGCCGAAGAGTGTTCCGGCCCCTGACCATCATATCCATGAGGAAGAAGGCAGACGAGACCCGACATCCGGAGCCACTTGCGTTCGGCAGACGACAGGAACTGGTCGAACACCACCTGGGCCCCGTTTGCGAAGTCGCCAAACTGAGCCTCCCAGACAACCAAGGCTCTCGGCTCGGCAAGCGAGTAGCCATACTCGAAAGCGAGAACCGCCTCCTCCGACAGCATCGAGTTGAACGTCTCGCAGGGCGCCTGTCCAGGGCGGATGCTGCTCAGCGGCATGTAACGTGTGCCGGTCTCCTGATCGATGATCACTGAATGGCGCTGCGAGAACGTCCCGCGTTCGCTATCCTGGCCCGACAGTCGGACAGGATAGCCGTCGTCGGCCAGTGATCCGAGCGCGAGCGCTTCTGCCGTCGCCCAATCCATACCCTTGCCCGCCTCGATAGTCTTCCGCCGCGCCTCGATGAAGCGACCGACTGTCGGATGCACGTTGAATCCTTCGGGAAGGGTCGTGATCTTTTCCCCGATGGTTCTCAGCCTGGTCGTGTCGACGCCCGTCGGACTGTCGGGTTCCTCATCGCTCTCCGATTTGCCCGACCCGAGCCCGGCCCATTTTCCATCCAGCCAGTCGCCCTTCTTGGGCTTGTAGGATTTCGATGCTTCCAGCTCGGCGTCGAGATACTCAGACCACCTTGCGCTAGCGTCCTCGATTTCGCTCTTCCCGACGAGGCCTTCTAAGATGAGACGCTCCGCATAGATTTCCAGCGTGGATTTATGTGAGCGGATCTCCTTGTACATCGCCGGCTGAGTGAACGATGGCTCGTCGCCCTCGTTGTGACCGAAGAGCCTGAAACAAATCAGATCGATGACGACCGGTTTGTGGAATGTCTGGCGATATTCGATCGCGAGCCTTGCAACACGAGCCACCGCCTCAGGATCGTCGCCGTTCACATGGAAGATCGGCGCTTCGACCGTCTTCGCCACGTCAGACGGATATGGCGACGACCTGGAGTAGCTCGGATCCGTCGTGAAGCCGACCTGGTTGTTGATGATCAAATGAACCGAGCCGCCGGTTCGATACCCCTTCAGACCCGACAGGCCAAGGCTCTCGGCCACGACCCCCTGCCCGGCGAAGGCCGCGTCCCCGTGGATGAGGAGAGGCAAAACTGTCGCTCGCTCGACCGAATCGTTGCGCTGCTCCTGCTTCGCGCGAACCTTGCCTAGAACCACCGGATCGATGATCTCGAGATGGGAGGGGTTTGCAACCAAGGACAGGTGAACCGTCTTGCCGCCGAATTCCCGGTCCGATGACGTGCCGAGATGATACTTCACATCGCCGGATCCCTCGACCTCGTCGGGGAAGAACGAACCACCTTTGAACTCGCTGAAGAGTGCGCGGTGAGGCTTGCGGATCACTTGACTAAGGACGTTTAAGCGTCCGCGATGTGCCATTCCGAAGACGACCTCGGCCACGCCGAGCGCGGCACCGCGTTCGAGGATTTCTTCCAGCGCAACGATTGTCGTTTCCGCACCGTCGATGCCGAAGCGGGTCGTGCCTACGAACTTCTTATTGAGGTAGCGCTCGTACCCCGTGACCTCGACGAGCTTCTTCAGAATTGCGCGCTTGCGGTCCGGCGTCAGCTCCGGAGTTGTGTTCCTTGCTTCAACGCGCTCTTGAATCCATCCTCTTTGAACCGGATCGGAAATGTGCATGTACTCATAGCCGATGGTACCGCAGTAGGCGCTGCGCAAAGCCGCCACTATCTCTCTGATCGTAGCGCTCTCGACCCCGAGGGCGCCGTCGATGAACACCGCACGATTAAGAACATCGTCACCGAACCCGTATGACGTAGGGTTCAGTTCCTCATCATTCTCCGGGGCCTTTAGGCCCAACGGGTCGAGGTTGGCGTGGAGATGACCACGCATCCGGTAAGCGCGGATCATCGTCAAAGCGCGGGCGGTATCGCGGTTCGCGGTGAGCATTTCGCTTTCGGACACGGCACCAGTTCCGGCCTTTCCTCGACGGTAAGCATCCTTGTCCGCCCGCGCCCAATCCCCGTCCAGGGCGGAAACCAGGTCGCCATTCAATGGAATGGGCCAATTTGCCAATTTCCAGGAGGCGCCCTCCACGGTGCGTCTTACGGCTGTTGCATCATCATCCAACGAGCTGAAAAAATCCCGCCACTCTGCACCGACCGAGCTGGGATCCTCCAGATAGCGGGCTTGCAAACTCTCGATGTAGGATGCGTTGACGCTATCGAGAAACGATGTCTGCGAGAAGATTTCATTGGCTGGTTGCCGATCGATCGCATGGTTCATCTCAGCATTCCTTGTCTTCCAATCATTCCAGGCACAAACGGCAGTGAATGAATGGCGGCTCTCTACAGTGTTGAAACAGGCAGCGCGGGACCACCACGCGGTCTCGATCGGCGATCTGCAAGCCAGACTGGCTTAAAGAGCCCATCTGCGCATCGCAGAGAGGAGTATAACGGTGGCGCGGTTGTCCGACATTGGAATGAAAGGGCAAAACCGGACAAACTTGGCTCATATACCGCCGAGGTCGGTGTTCGTGGCGTCAAGCCGCGAAGATCGCCGTTGCAAACAGCGCGCCTCATGCGACAAGGAGGAGGATCGCTGAAATCTGAGCGAATGCCAATTGTACGAAGGTGTCGAACGATCTGGTCCGGCGAGGCCCTGATCAGTTGGAACCCGAATCTCGCGGAAGCCGTCCTTCTCCAATAGCATAACCTACCATGATCCCAGCCGACCCTAAGGAGCCGCATCCAAGGGCACATTGAAGGAGTATCACGGCGGCGGCGTCGCGTTTGGCAGCCGGAAGGCTACGCGCTGCCAGTCGGTTCTGAGGGTCGCGACGCATTCTTTTGGAGCCTACCGCTCGCGGAAATCCGCGAGAGCCAGCGCGCAATCCTAGGCGCAGCCTAATTTAGTTGCCGCTTCTTCCGGAAAAGCACCCAAACCGCAGATGACTTGCGATCCGATCTCGGCGAGGACGCCAGGTCGTTAATCGCCTGCTCGCAGTTCGGGCAGTTTAGTTTTCGGCAACGGATGACCGGCTTTCGATTTGTCGGAACACGCGCTTGCGTCAGTCGGTATCGCTGCTCGCGTTCGCGAGAGTGCATCCGGGCTTGGCTCGCTTGAGACAACAAGTCATGTCGGCATGCATGTTCCGCCTGTCCCACCCTCGGCATCCTCACCTAAAAAATGCATCCACGGGATGCAAGCTGCATCTTTCGGCGAATAATAATGTTCATGCTCTTGCCGGAGTTCTTTGCTTTCGTCAGCAGTTTAGCGCAAGTTTTCGGGCTAAGCTTGCCGTCCGGATTTTTCGGAGTTGTTTGCTCGGAGATTGTCGGGCGTGCTGCCATGCCTTGGGCGGCGACATATGCCGGCACGAAAAAAAGGGGGGCAAGGCTGATCACCAGCACATATCTAACCTTAAGCATTTGTGGGCTTTCTTATTCCTCGAGTGACGTGTGGTTGAGGACGAACTATCTCAATCCCCAGAGTATTGCTCGGTCAGATTGCCCCCAAGATTCGAGTTCGATAGTGGCCTGTACTTCTTAGCAAGGCGCAGTGCCCTCTCATCTTTTTCATATGTCAGATAAGGCTCCAGCCATGCGAGCTGAAAGGGCTCCAACGTCTCGCTGCCCATGGAAAAGGACTGCTCAGTTCCGGCCTTAGCCGCTGCGAGTTCCGGTTTTTCGACCGCCGAAAGCGTGAAATCCACGATCTTGGCAAGCTTTCCATCACACACGGCAAAGCTATCGGCTGAATGGCCTTTCAGGAGTACTGCATTGACGACCAGGGGCGCCACCGCGTGCAATTGATAGTGCAAGGCTTTGTCTCCTCTCTTCATTTCGAAGGGAAGCGCTCCAGCCTCGTCGGCCGAACAGACGACCATCTCCGTTGACTTCGCACCCCAGGCAACCTGCTCATCGTCATTTGTCGCCAGACCGATTTGCGCGACCGCAAGTCCGGCCCAGGCGCGAAGATTGTTCTGCGACGCCATCGGTGGCGCGTCATTGTCGAAGAAGGATTCCAGCTTGCGGCCAAGGGACGCCAACCACGCCTCGATTTCCACTTTCTGCTTGCTCGGCGGTGGCGTTAGGGCCTTCGCTTCATTGTAGGCAATTGCGATCCCGGCCAGGCGCGGGGAAATGGCGAGCTTCGCATTCATCGTGCCGAGATCGGACAAGGCGCCGGCATTTGCCCATGTAGCCAGTGCGGTATAGAGACACCGGCGTTTCTCGATGTCGGAGGGCTTGGTGGCAGACGATCCGTGAGAGAGTGCGGCTACTGACCTGACAAAGAGATCTATGGGTCGTAGGGCCTTGTTGACAGCTGCGTTGCTTTCCTGGTCAAGCTCTGAGCGGGACGCGTCACCCTTTTCATAACGGCTGCCAAGCTCAAGGCTTGTAACCGGCGTGGGCACTCTCGGGCACTTCTGTTCGGCCTGTGCAGGATGGTCGCAAACGGCGAGCAGCCCCAGTGCCAACGGCGAAACAAGAGCACCCTGACGAAGCTTGCCAAGCCCCTTAATCCATACCGGGCGGGAAACATACCTTCTCATCTAGTTCACCTTCATTGCCATGACAGCCAGCATTTCGTTTGCTTGCTTGTTGCCGAGACGCGCTGCCTTTTCCAGCCAGGCCTTCGCCTGAGGCAACGACGGCTGCGTGCCGATTCCGTAGGCGTAGTTCTGCGCCAGCAGCACCATTGACTCCGCATCGCCTTTGTCCGCCGCCTTCTGAAACAGATCCGTGGCGTTTGTGGCGGCCTCCGCACCGGCATTGGTCGCAAGCTTCAGCTTTGCGAATTCGCGCATCCCGATAGGGTCGCCCGTATCTGCCGATCGTTTGTAGATCGACGCAAGATCAACGCGTGCCAAAACAAGTTGGTAGATGCTCTTGTGCGATCGCGCCAAGCCGGTCAGGCGGCTAGCAACCCGTTCGGCCGGAGCATGTTCGATAACATCGACCATCAGTTCGGTTGCTTTCTCAGGCGAGAACTGTTGGTTCTGTTTGTCGGTGTAGGTTTTCAAGAGGTGCTGCTCGGCCTTCGCGTCGCCGCCGCGGGCCGCGATTTCGAACAGGCGCATGGCGCTGTTGCGTGCCTCTGCCGATGCAACTGCAGCATAGACTTCAGCCAACAATCGTGCTCTCCACGGTTTTCCCTCCGAAAAAGCCTCGCCAACATCCATCCAGGCGCGCGATCTCATTGGCTGACCGAGATCCGAATAGGCATGTGCCATTGAAAGTGCCGAATCGAACGAGCAGTCCATGACGCTTTGAGCGCGCAGCAGGTAACCCTGTTTCAAATTGACATCGCTCACCTGCCGGGCCGCGAAAATCAGCGCGTCAGCATCCCCGCGATCGGAGATGGCCGGCAGGTATTGCTTGTAGACGTCAAGGGGCACAGCAAACTTTTCGGCAAGCAGTTGCATGGCCCTTCCGTTGCCGTTTGCAGCTTCCAAACGCAGGTTCTTTTCGGCTGAGGCCGCAAGGGTCGGGTCATCCCTGAACGAGGACAGGATCAACTCGCCAGCCCCGACCCGCGCAGCCGGGCTGCCCCGATCGGCAGCAGCCAGAAGTCGGTCGAGCGCGGCACGTTTCTTGCTGGCATCATCGCCCACCGCCTGCAGCATCAAGGCGGCAAACGCCGCCTCGGCGTCCGGGCTCGTCGACAAGCGCTCGTCCCACTCTTTGATAGCGTGAGCGTCCGTTCCAATTGCCTTGAGATACCAGAGGTAGGCAGCAATCAACTTTGGCTGGCCATTCAGTGCACCCGATTGAAGCAGGGCTGCTGCAGACGTGTTCGCTTGATGAGCAAGCTCCTCGATGTCTTCGACTGACCATGCGCCGCCCTGCGTTCCCTTGGCGGCGTTCGCCCAATAAGCCGCCTGCTCGAGGCGAGGTCCGTCGGGCGCGTGACACAAGTAGGCATCGCGCAGATCATTCATGGTGTCGGTCCGGCCGAAGTTGTCAAGGAGCGCCAATAGAAGGTTGATCCCCTCGTCGAAATTCCCCTCGCCAGTGCTGCCCATGCGAATGGCGGCCAGACTGTGCATGGACGTCATGTCACGACGCTCGGCTCCTTTGGCGAAGAGCTGGCTTACCCGGTCGCGAGATTTCCAATAGCCATCCGTCTCGATTGCAAGGTTTGCGAGCCTGGCGAAAACCCAACCGGGCGCATCGTTTAGTGACGCGAGTTCGTTCAACGCTTGAACATACTTCTCCCGGGCGTCCGGCGCGTCGGAGTAAAGGTTTGCGAGCCTGATCAGGCTGCTGCGATGACCTGATGCCACAGCCTGACGATAATAATACTCGGATTTCTCAAGATCTTTCGGAATGATCGCCCCGATCTCGTAAACGTGGCCGAGCTCGGACTGAGCGGCAACCACACCATGGTCGGCCGCGAACTTGAGGTAGCGCATCAGGACTGCGTTGTCCTTGCGGATATCGGAGCTTTCCATGTGATAGCGAGCGACCTTCCAGGCGGCATTGCCGTCTCCGAGGTCGGCTGCAAAGCGCAACCACGCCTCCGAGATCGTGCGGTTCTGTTGAACCACTTCCCCCTTTTCATACTCTCTGGCAATGCGCGCGACGCGGTCGCAAATTCCACTGTCAAGTTTTCCGACCATCGCGCCGAAGGCCATTGTTATGGCGAGCGATGGGTCAACCGTCCAACCCTCGATGCTCTGTCCGTCGAGGTTTCGTTTGGCAAGCTGCAGGAGCGCATTTGGATTTCCGCCATAGGCGGCGTTGACGAGGTAGGAGAGCGCCTTTGTCGTGTCTTTCTGATCGGTAACGCCGTTCAGGATCAGCTCGGCGGCTAGGTCCAGATCCTTCGGCGTACTGGTTTCCGCGTGTGCGACGAAAGCCTCGATCGCTCCGGTGTCCTTCAGCTCATCGATCTTTCCCGCCCGAAGGTAGAGTGTGATCCTCTCCGCCTCCAAATCCTGTGGTTTCATGTCGGTGTTCAGGCCGGGCAGCAGTTCGATCATGCGTACGATGACAGGAAAATAGAGATCCGGATCGATGTCGCGAAGTCGTTGCGCCTCGCGCTGAACCAGCCACGGTGCCATCTTCGGAAGCGACTTGCGATCCCAGGAAAGCCATCGATCAATGACCTCTCCATCCGGCGCCCGTTGAATACATATCGGCTTGACCTCAACCTTGGGCGGCAGGAATTCGATGGCGACTGGACCTGCCCGCACCTGGCCGGCGGTCGCTGCGAGCCATAGGCACGCCGCAACGGTCCCGACAAGCGAAGAAGGAATGCGTCGAAAGGCATGAAACGACATCATTGTCCCCTATTGGCTCAAGTGGTTTTCAGCGGCGACGACGTGGTAGTCGCCCTTGCTGCCTGAGAGAACGATGGAAAACCCCGCCCGTCTCTTCAGGTTGATCTTTTCGGTTTCGGCGATCGTCTTGCCGTCCTGCTGGATAACGAAGCCGAGACTGAGCGGCGCTCTTAGAGATACGCTCTGAGAGGTTCCGGAGGCGACCGCCTTGAGTGCAGTTGCATTCGCAGCAGGCACGACCAGATCGACTGTTTGCAGGTCAGTGAGATTGTAAAGATAGACCTGAGCCTTCGACGGGTCATCCTTGACGCCATCGACGTAAAGTTTCCCTTGTCCATCTGACAGCTTGGCATAGGTGTAGTATTTGCCTGGGTCGGCGGTCACCTTCGTGCTCTCTGAGCCGATGGACATGTCGACGTCACCAGGTTTGACGGTGACATAGGGTGACACCCCTTCGGTGAAATTTGCGACCTGAGCACCAGCGATGACGGCCGACGAGGCATTAATGTCGACAATGCGGATGAACGATCCGTTCGGGTCAACGGGCTTGCCGTAAAGCCCGGCGTCTTGCGCCAATCCAATTACGGGCGTGGCCAAAGCCAGCATCGCGACGCAAAGAGCTGCACATGTGCGAGATATGATCATTTCCATCACCTTGCTTTAGGACTGCAGACACTGACCGCCGCGGCATCCGCAGAAAGGCGGTCAAATTCGAGATTGATGCGCTGCGGGGCCTCACGGGCAAAGTAGCGAACCGGAAAATAGAAGCGGCCGGTCGAGATCATTCGGTCCGCGCGCAGAATATTGCTCTCGAACTGGTGGCCGTCGCTCAGCTCAAAACGCAGCGTCGCTCGCCGACTATGCGCATCGCCTGAAAACGCATAAATCACCGCCGAGTCCGAGACTTCGCCCTCACCGATGGCAACGCTGATCACATTGGCGCTGGGATGTGAAATTTTCTCACTATCGATCGTCCGGCAGCTTTGACGCGCCGCGGCCGAAAGCTCGATCAAAGGCGCATCGCCGAATTTGCCGAGATTGTTGTAGATCGGGTTCTCCCAAATCAGAAATCGGGGCCGGTTCGTCTGGAAGGCTTCCGATGTGAGATAGGATGTGATCGACCCGAACTGGTTGCCCCCTGAAATCGAATAGTTCGTCACAGGGGTTGAGAGGGCCTGCGAGAGAAAGCCCGCGAAATTTGAGGCAGGAAGATCAGAATAGCTCGTGCCGACCAGGGCGACGGTACCGCCCGAAGCGTCGTTGCCAAAGATGTCGGCTGTGGTGTTTTCGCCACCCGTCTCAAAGGTTTCGTACCCCTGTGTCTGCGGCAGGGGCAATGCATCCTTGCAGCCGGACTGCAGCAATCGACGCATCGTGGAAATGATCGACAAGCGCGTGGTCGGCTTTGTCTGAAAACTCGCCTTTTTGAGGTCGTCCGAACCTGGAAGAGCCCGGATCGCTGCAGCGATTTCCTCTGCGGACACGCGCGCACCCGACGATGTCCAGTGAAAATCAGCCTGGAAGAATGGCGGCTCATCACCGGCGTCTTTTCTTAGCCTTTCCAGCAGATCAACCGTAGCGATGCCATGATCGCGCAATCGCTTGATGACATCGTCATAGGCTCTTTTTGCAACGCCGTAGTCAAAACCGTAGTCACTTATTGCAGTTTCGGGCAGATATTGCGGCAGGACGAGGCTTTTGGTCGGTATCGGAACAAAGACAAGCGTCGTTCCCCCCGCCTCAAGCGCCTCTGCGAGCAATGCCACTTCGTCGGCGGTGTGCTCCGACAGTTGCTGCTCCATGCGCAGGTCCGCAATGACGCGATAGAAAAATCCCTTCTCTCCCTCGACAACGGCAAGTTGTCTGTTGGTCTCAAGGCCTGCGCATTCGAAAGCAGAGGACGCGGCGTGGCCGGTCCCTGCCGACGCCAGCGCAATGGCGACTGCCGCCAAGATCCGGGAACACAAGGTCGATCGACTAATCCAGTGTATCATTGCGAAACCTCGAGAAGGTTCGTTGGTTCTTTCTCCAACCGGCGCAAAACGGCGGCGGCGATCGCGCTCGTGCTTGGTTCAGCACTGTCTTTTGCGATCGTCAGGAAGTGCCTCGCCTCTTCCTTTTCCTGATCGCCCGCCAGGCCCTGGGAGATCATGGAGATCGCCAAATTGAGCGCAGTCTTCGAGTCACCCCCGGCGGCCGCCTGCCGCTCAAGGCGCAAGACCTCGTCGGGCTTGGCTCCGAAAGGCCGGCCACTCTTGTAAAATTTGACGAGTTGTGCGGCTGCCACGGGATTTCCACGGGACGCATGGTCGCGAAGCGTCTTTTCAGCCTGCGCAAGGCGGGGCTCACTGACTGTCTCTGAGGTTGTGCTGAGCAGTCGGGAAAGCGGAGCAACTGCTCCTGCGCGGCCGGTGCTAGATGCAATGGTGTAATAATGGATCGCGTCGGCCGTCAGCTTCGGATTTGCTGCAAGGCGTTTGGCGACGTAGATCGCCGCTACACCGTCGCCCCGGTCGGCGAGCATCTGCAGCTCTTTGTAGGAAACACGCTGGCGGGCAATCATCCGCCGACGGATTGCCTGCAAGGCGGGGTCCTTCAGTTGATCTGTTTTTGTAACGCCCTGATTGAAGCCTTGCCGATAGCGCTGATCCGCTGCCTTTGATTTCGGGTCGGCGCCCGCAGCCGCAAACGCAACACCGCATCCGTTATTGACGCCAATGCTCAGAGCGACCAGCAGTATAAGGAAGCGCATGTGTCTACTCCTCAACAACGGGTGGAGGTGCATCCCAAAGAGCTGGCTCGGTCAAATAGCGAACCGGAAACTCCCAAAGCACTGTCGGTTGTCCTTGAATCTGCTGGCTGGTCTCCAGAAATTTATGCATGGGAACGACCGGCCCGCGGCCGATCTCGGCGACATTCAAGACGTTGGCGCCAAGCGCAGCTTCGAGATAAGCGGAAAAGGACCAGGTATCGTTGGCACTGTAGCTGGTGCCGACCAGAACGACGGGAAATGTTTCGTCCTGTCCCAGGATATCGATGATTGACCCTGCATCGTCCGGTGACGCAGTTTGCGGGGCGACGACTTCGTTCTTCAATCCGATCGACGGCGCCAATCTTGCACCGGTCACGAATTTGACGAGGTCGCCTTCAAGCGCCCGGTTTGGCTCGTCCTTGAGGACAAAATGCGTCTGTCCCACAATTCGCGAGGAAGCCGCGATCGCACCGGCGACGGCCTTGGCTCCCGCAGGCGTCCAATGCGTGTCAGTCTTGAGAAAGACGTTATCCTGCGGTTTTGCACGCTGTAGTGCTTCCCTTGCATCAACGACGTCGATCTGTGCCGCAGACAGTGCATCGATGAAATCGGTGTATCGACGCTCTGCGATCGAGGCATATCGCTGATCCGTCAGATATTCACGGTAAACGTCGCTCTTGGCAGGCAGCGGTACGACAATCAGTCGCTGACCTCGGGACCGTAGAGCTTCGGCGACCTTCGAAATCTCGCGAACGCCGCTCGAAATGCCGCTGTCAGCGTTCGCGGCGCCGCGAAATTCCTCCTCGGAAAACAACCATCCGTTTTTTCCAACGACCACTCCACGACGCCCTTCGCCGAAAAGGACGTAGCGAGCAGCGCCGACGAATTCGACCGCAAACTCGCGGTGTGGCAACTCGGTCTTGTAGACGGCCTCGAGCGTCGTTCCGATCAGCCCGTGGCTCAGTTGGCCGACGTTTGCGGGGAGCTGCGAAATAGCGCCGAGCAATTGGGGGCGAATGTCGACATTGGCAAAGACCCCATAGCCGAACAACATCACCGGAAGCAGCAGTCTGGCAGTTGTTTGTTTAGCGTTGATCTGCATTGGCGCCTCAAAACTGAAAATAGAGAAACGGCGAGTGGTTGGCCTCGGCAAGCTTCAGGATCGTTACTGTTGCAAGCAAGGTCAGCATCAACGGCACTGTGATCGATTGACGAAGCGTCGCGGTTCCATCGGTACCTGGCACGGCAACCCCTGTCCGATCGAAGGTCTGAAGATAAGGCTCGCTTGCAACGACTGCGCATCCGATGGCCAGAGTGAGCAGCCCTTCGTGAGTGATGTCGAGGAGCAATTCCGGTCGCGCCCAAAACCCATTCAGCCCAAGCATACCGGCATAAAGCTCCAATGCGACACCGACGCTCTCGGCCCGGAAGAGGACCCATCCCAACAAGACGATCAGCAGGGTGAGTGGCAGCGCTATCCATTTCGAGGTTGCTATCTTATTCCAGCCTGTGGCGCGTTCGAGCGCCAGCCAGCCACCATGCCATCCGCCCCAGAGAACGAAGGTCCAGTTGGCGCCATGCCAAAGCCCACCGAGTAGCATGACCAGGATCAGGTTGAGATAGGTTCGAAGAGGACCGAGGCGGCTTCCGCCGAGCGGAATGTAGAGATAGTCTCTCAGCCAGTTTGACAGACTGATGTGCCATCTGCGCCAGAATTCGGTGATGCTCCGGCTGAGATAGGGCATGTCGAAGTTCGGTGCGAAGCGGAACCCGATCATCAGTCCGAGGCCTATCGCCATGTCGCTATAGCCGGAAAAATCGAAGTAAAGTTGCATCATGTAGGCGATGGCGCCAAGCCACGCCTCAATCAGGGTCGGGTGACCGCTCGAAAAGATGCTGTCGGCGATCGGCGCAATCGGATCAGCAATCAGTACTTTCTTTGCAAGGCCAATGACGAACAGAGCCGAACCGTCGCTAAACTTCTGGATGGTGTGATCGCGATGTTTGAATTGGTCGGCGAGATCCTTGAAACGCAGGATTGGGCCAGCAATGAGCTGCGGAAACAGAGCCTTGTATGCGGCAAGATCGATGAAGTTGCGCGTGGCGGGCGTTTCCCGGCGATAGACGTCGACAAGATAGCTGATCGACTGGAAGACGTAGAAGGAAATACCGATGGGAAGGATCAGGCGCCAGTGAATACCGAGCCCGTCCGCATCCGTCCCAACGAGAGCGGCGAAACTATCGATGAAAAAGTTCAGATATTTGAATACTCCGAGCACCGTCAGGCAGCCGGCGATACCAACGGCGAGCAGGATTTTCCCTGCGGGCCGGCCTAGATTGCGCTCGACTGCGATCGCAAAGACATAGACCCACACGGTTGTTGCAAACAGGAGTGCGAGGAAATCCATCCGCCACCACCCGTAAAAAATATAGGACGCAATCAGAATGGTAAGGGAGCGCGCCGCAATCGGGGTCGCGTAGTAGGCCAGCAGGAATGTCGGAAGAAAGAGAAAAAGGAAGACCTCGGAGGAAAAAACCATGATTTCAGGGTCCCTTCTTGGCGATGCAAGCGGAAAAATCGACTGCGGAAAACTGGGAGAAGTCATCCGGAGCGGTTGGCACGGTTGCCTTGATCTTGAATTCACCAGGCTGGTCTGATGCAGCAAACTCCAGCAATCCACCGAGGTTCGTTGCGAAGTCTCCGTCGGCGACGCGCGGCAGCTGTCGACTGAAGTCGTTTGCCAGAAGGCTGACTTCCCCAATTGCCGAGCCACTCAATCCGAAGCGATTGCTCACAAAGTTGTTGTGCGAAACGCGAAGCGATGAATGCTCGAACTGACCTGAAATCGCCAGGCCGGCGGAAGCATTTCCGAGGAGATCATTTTTCTCCACGTTGCCGTTGAGGACGGAACGCATCGCAATGCCACGGGAAAGATTTGCAAGCACGACATTGCGTTCGATCGCAACGCAGGCGGCACCATCCACGCTAATTCCGGTCAGCCTCGATCTGCCGACGAGATTGTCGGAAATCCTCACCTCGGTCGATCCGCCGTCAACCAAAATTCCGTTACCTGGACTGCCAATGATGATGTTGTGGGAAATGTCGAGATGGCTTGAACCATCGGTCACCTTGATGGCGTGCGCCCCGGATCGTTGCGACACGATGTTGTCGGCGATACGCACGTTGCGTGCCGCCTTGACCAGCACCGCTGTCTGAGGACCATCGACAAAGCGATTTCCGACGATGTCGAGCCCGCTTACGCCGGCAAGCGCGACACCAGCACCATCCTTGAAGATGTTATCCTTGAGTATGGAGCCCGTTACAGATGACGAAAACTGTTGATGTGTGAAGGCCACACCGCTTCCTTCCAGGAACCCGGGAAAGCCCAGTCCGGTGATTTCACTTCGGCTTACCAGTGTGGCTCCGCCGAAGGTTGTCAGCAGGAACGGCCGAAATCCGCTGTTCTTGGCGCCTGTCACACCAAGGTATGCGCCATCGATCTCCAAAACCCCGGTATTGACAACAAATGCGCCTTGGCTGCCGTCGACCGCCAACCTTTCGCCAGGGCCGATTTTCAATGCGCCGCCAGTCCAGATGAAGATGGGGCGATGGGCGACGTACCCCTCTGGACCCTTCTCGAGATAGTCATCAAAGCCCTTCGTTTGCAGGACCTGTCTGACGTCTTCGAGGCTGAATGAGCCGCTTTCGATGACGATTGCGGCAGCCTGAGGGGCCGGCTGGGCCTTTAAACTGGCTTCCACGAAACCCTGGCTTGCCGGCAAGCCGATCCGGCGCAGGAGAATATCGACCGGCGAACGACTAAGGCGTTTCTGGGTATCTGGGAAATTAAGTTGGCCGGCCTGACCTCCAGCCCGCGACGGTTCAATACCAGCCAGTTCATGGGCACGCCTGAATATCTCGCCCGACGATACATCCAAGCGCTGGGTATCTTGCTCGAGACGGTCCAGCCCTGGCCAGTACAGGCTCTTCTGACCCGCCGCCGTCGCCCAGGGTGAGCCCGCGAGGCAGGCGACAAGTGTCGCGATCGCCGCAAAACGACTAGGCATAATCAGCAGCCCTCACGTCGTAGGGGATGGTTGCAAAAGGCTGGCTCGGCAAGCCAAGGACGCTGGCGTTGCCACAGCTGATTTCAATGACCTCGGAAACGGTATCGGAGGTATTGACCAAGACCGCCTGTCTGCCCGTCGCAACCATGGCGGACAGGCCGGGGGTCAGCTCAGACTGCGTTTGGTCGCCGATAAGCCGCACCCCCCCGCGGATAACGGCCAGGATCCGAGACACGCCTTCCTCACCAACAAGCGTGACGGTCTTTCCGCCATCGACACTCAAGAGGTCCATGGCGAAACCCGGGCCGGCCTGCATCGACTTTATGGTGCCCCATTCGGTAACCTGGCTACGGTGGTTTTCCGCTTCGCGACGCTTGAGCGTTACGAGGTGCTCGACAATTCTCTTCACGTCCTGGGCGCTTGACTTGTTGGTGACGAGGAGTGCGTCGTCGGTATCGACGACCACCACATCGTTCATGCCGACAACTGCGACCAGGCGCTCTCCGCCTCGCACCAACGAGCCGCGCGTATCGAACAGGACGACGTCGCCGGAGGTTACGTTGCCGCTTTCATTTTTCATTCCGATCGAATGGACAGAGGTCCAGCCACCGACGTCGTCCCATTCGATTGCAGCGGGCGCCAAGGCAATGTCCTTGCAGCGTTCAAAGACCGCCTTTTCTGTCGGCTGGCTGTCTGCTGCGATAAAATGCCGTTCGTCGAGCAGTAGGCCAGCCTCGGTTTCAAGCGGTGAGGCGGACTGGAGAGCAGCACTGACGGCAGCAAATGTCGACGGATCGTGACGCCGGTATTCCTCAATCAGCTTGCTCGCCCGAAACATGCTGATGCCTGATGCCCAGTACGCAAAACCGGTGTCGATGAGCGACTGAGCAATTGCTGTACTGGGCTTCTCAATGAAACTTTCGACGCGGTGCAGGCCGGGATAGAGATCGAATTGACCGCCATCCATGACGTAGCCATATCCCTTTTCGGCATAGCTCGGTTGGATGCCGAAGGTAACAATAAGCCCGTCCAATACTGCACGGTGCATTTGCGCAATGAGGCGATTGAGCTCGCCCTTGATGACATGGTCAGATGGCAGGACGACCAGCACCGCGTCAGGTTTGGCGCCAGCAAGATAGAGCGATGCAGCCAGCACCGCCGGGCCCGTGTTCCTCGCCACCGGCTCCGTGATAATGTGCGCTTTGCTCTGGATTTCACGGAGTTGACGCGCAACCGTCTGCACATGGCGGGATCCCACGCAGACGATCGGATCAGAAAACATATCGGCGCGATGGCGTTGAACCGTACTCTGAAAGAACGTCAAGGAGCCTTCGCCGTTGACCGGCTGGAACTGCTTTGGCTGGTGGGCGCGCGAAAGTGGCCAGAGACGAGTACCGGACCCGCCGCATAGGATCAGTGGATGAATGTCGCTCATTTCGTACCCCGGAAATAGGACAGGCTATTTGTCATGGCTCTCACCCATCCGGGCGAACCGTCCAATCGCACCACAACAGGCGTTCCAGGTGGCACGTCTGGCAGGGATTCAATGGGAACAAGCGTTACCGGCAGCAGATCACCTGAGGGGGCGCCGGCGCGATCGACAAGAACGTTGGCATCGACCTTCCTGCCATCGCGAGTCTCGATCTGCGCCGTTGCGCCCCCCGCCAATCGCCGCAACTCGGGCCCGGTCAGGCTCGATTGCACAACAAGTGGAGCCCCATGCTTGTTCACATTGAGGATCGGTTGACCCACGAGGACGGTCGCTCCTCGCTCGATGCCGGTCGTTTGAACCTCGCAGTCGCAAGGCATGCTGACCGTTACGGCAACACCCGTGGATGCCAGGATGGAATAGGCCGGTTTTCCACTGGGAGCACTGGAATTGATGAAGTCGACCTGGCCACTCGCCGTAGCCTTCATCGTTAGACCCTGACGCTGGACGAGGGCCGGCGCATTTACTTCCGTCACATAAAGGCGGTTGTTCAAGGCAGTGGCCGTCAACAATATGAGGGCAATCGAGGCCAGGCCAACGCTGAGCGTTCCAACTATTCTAGCCAACGCGGCGCTGCGTGGCGGCCGGACTGCGGCGGAAGTGGGTGCCTTTTCTTTCTGCCAGGCGCTCGTCGCGCCAATCAACCCATCGAAGGTCACGTGGTCGCCCGCTAGCCAGCAGTTCAGGAGATAGCGTATCTGCGGCATATGCTGGCCGGTCGGGTCCCGGAAGCGCAAGGCAATTGCTCCCGTTTCACTGTCGCTTGATGCAACGACGACGTCGATTGGCAATGACAGCGAAAATCCGTTGAAATTGAACCGAAAAAGAGCAAGTTTGCTGGCGCCCGCCCAATTTGCCGCAGCAATTCCGGCAATTCGCGCTCCCACCATTGAAAGAGTAACCCCTTCATAGGCGCGTCCATCGATCGCGACTGAGAACGGTATGCGCAGGCTCGGATGTTCATTCGCGTCGGCAAAATCGGGCGCCTCACCTGTATCCTTGTCCACTGAAAGCACTTCCTTTTCGCGATGGTCGATTGTCGTCATCAGAGATCCTTCCAGGTCACATTCTTGCGGTGGAAATCATAAAGGCTGCGAACAAGAGCCAAGCGCTTGCCAGCATGTGAACGTAGGTCGACGACAGGTTTCGCAGACGCTCCGACAGGGAGGCGGAGCGCCTCGCACGTCGTGCCGTGGACTGCCGGGTCCATTTTTGCCGATCGAGACGAAACAGAACGAAGGTTTTGACGAGGGCGCCGCTGATCTGGCTGAAATATAAAAGAAACGGGTATGTGATCGGAAAAGCCGGCCGGAAGGTCGTCAACAGGCAGCAGTAGATGTACCTGGTGAACATAACCCATGCCAGGTAGAGGGGCAGGACGAGTGGGCTGATCAGCACGGCCGACATCACCACGGTTGCGGGGCCGAACAGTGTTGTCCACATCGATATTCGCTGATCGAGCACCGACCACCAGGTGAACCACCCGATGCGATGGGGGCCAAGCGCCAACGCCCTGCCGTTCGTTCGAAGCATGTTGCCGAACCACCGCAGCATCAAAGCGACGGCGGAATCGACGAACCCGGGCTTCGGTTGGCTTTCCATCGAGACGGAACGGACGTCCGGGAGATAGGCCATTTCATAGCCACGCTTAAGCAGCCAGAACCACGTCGACTTGTCGTCTCCAGTCAGGAATTTCACAGTCCCGAGCCGCCAATGCGCCAGCCAGTCATGCTGCACGTTGTCAATGAAGTCTGGGTCGCAGGCGAGCGATGCACGAAAGATCGAGAGCCGTCCCGTTAGCGTCAGCACACGACCGGAAAGTCCCATGGACGACATCATCATATGTCTCTGGGTAAAGCGAAGATTGAACCAGTCGCGAAACAGACGAGATTCTTCGATTTCGCAATCCTCATCCGTTGTCACGGCACCTATTTTAGGATCGACAAAAAATGGAGCGCACGTCTCGACAAGATCTTCCGGAGGGCAGCTGTCACCGTCGATGAGGACGACGATGTCGTCGGGCATCGGGCATTGCCTGGCAATGATGCGCAAGGATGTCGCCAGCGCATCACGCTTGCCAGTTGCCGGTATTCGATCAATGATCAGCCGAACATGAGCGGTCCGGGCCTTCATCAGCGAATAGATTCGTCGAATGAGCCTTTCATCAGCAGTATCGACGATTGAGGCAACAACCGTTGCACCTCCTCTTGACGCGGCAGCAGCATTGAACAGGGAGCGATAGACCCGAGCCGTGACAGCGGTGTCGACCTTGTAGGTCGTCACCAGGAAGAAGGAATGAGCCGGGCGCTGCCGTTCCAGATATCTGCTGGTCACGGCAGCGCGCCGGCGCGGATGCACGATGTGAATGAATATCGTTGCGCGGACAAAGTTGATCGCGCCCCAGCCATATCGCCACATCCCCAGTGTTCCCATCGTCAACACTAGGCTGGCGTTTTCGGCGAGCCGATGAGCGGGAACCGCAACGGCTACGCTTAAGAAGACAAGGATGTAAAGGATATGGCTCAGCACGTTCAGCTCCTACCAGCAGATGCCTGCGTACAGGCCGCCGGAGCGCATCTTCGGATTGATGCGCGTAAGGTCGACAAGACTCTTGGTCGATGCCGCCTCTGTCAGAGGCTCAACTGCTTCCTCGTAGCGGTTGCCGACGAGCAGGATGTCAGCGCCTTCGATTAATTCATCAATCTCGTCGACAAGGCGCTCCTTGAGATCAGGAACAATTCCGTTCCCGCGTCCCGAGCCGCCCATGTTATGTGAGTATGCAACGCTGACACTCGGGTCGTAGACCCTAAGGTCAAAGCCCTTGGAAATGAGCCGCGAGGCGAGCTCAGCGAGTGGGCTTTCGCGCAAATCGTCGGTGCCGGCCTTAAAGCTGATCCCCACCATGCCAATCGACTTTCCGGGCGCATTCTCGACCATCGTCTCTGCGCGCTCGATCTGTCCAGCATTCGCGGTCAGAACCGAGTCGAGGAGCGGTGTGGAGACTTCCCGTTCGCCCGCCAGATGCCGCAGGGCGCGAACGTCCTTGGGCAGGCATGAACCACCGAAGGCAAACCCGGGTCGCATGAAATAGGGCGACATGTTTACCTTGTCGTCAGAACACAACACCTTCAGGACCAATTGGCCGTCGATCCCGCAGGCCTTGGCGATGTTCCCGATCTCATTGGCGAAGGTCACCTTGACAGCTCGCCAGGAATTGCTCGTGTACTTAATCATCTCCGCTGTCGCCAGCGGCACGACATTGCAGGCGCACGGCAGACCGGCGTTAATGTCGCGCAACAGCTGTTCCGTAACGGGATCAATGGTACCGAACACGATAAGGCCCGGATTGTAATTGTCGTCGATTGCTGTGCCTTCCCGGAGGAATTCGGGATAGTACCCGACACCGAACCCGTCGCCGGCGGTCAGTCCCGACACCTGCTCGAGGATAGGAATGCATTCGCTTTCCATGGTGCCGGGAACGATGGTCGAGCGCACCACAACGGAGTGAAACGTCGACTTTTGCCGTATCGCCGCTGCAACATCCTTGCAGGCCTGCTTAACGTAGTTCAAACCGACAGCGCCATCTGACGCGCTGGGCGTGCCGACGCAAATGAAGGTCAGGTCTGTTTCGGCAATGGCGGAACTGACGTCCGTAGTGGCGCTCAGGCGTCCACGTGCGACATTGCGCTCAAGCAGCGGCCGTCAGCCCTGTTTCGACAATCGGTGCTTCGCCGGCATTGAGCTTGGCCACCTTGGCCGGGTCGACGTCCACAGCCACGACCGTGTGACCATCTTCCGCCAGGCAGGCCGCAGAAACCACGCCGACGTATCCGATACCAAGTATACTAATTCTTGCCATGACATGTTCCCCACGATTGCATTTGCTCGAAGTAGGCTTGACGTCACGACAGCGCGGTTCTCTGGCGCACCGCTATTTCCGTCAGGCACGTGGGAATATTACGAAGGTTAATAAAGAATAAACGTCAGGTAATTAAGAACAAATGTAGGGAAAATGGGAAGGAGGCCGGCAAAATATATTAACACAAATAGCCGGCTAAAGTAGCCAGCTCAATTTATAGCTATATTGTGTGAAGAATACTCAGTTCTAAATCTGATATATGTTAAACCATCCCCTTAGGGCGCCGTATTTAACGATGGACGCGCGAGTGGAGAGGCTGAGCTTATCGGAGCCGCGGGATTTATACGTTTCAACCGTTTTTGTGCTGAGACGCATTTCGGCGGCAATCTCCTTCGTGCTGAACCCATAGGCGATTAGTTTTAGCACGAGTTCTTCGCGCGCGCTCAGGCTGCCTTCGGGCAAACGCGATGGCGTGAGCGTGGCGCCATTAAGAAGCGAGTAGAAGCTGCGAATATGCAGGTCTGGTAGGCATCTAAACACCGACGGGCTGATGTGGTGTTGTCCCGCTGCAACGCGCGAGATCGCGGTATAGATATCTTTGCCATCGTCACTGGTAAAAATCACGCTTGATACACCGTCGACATAGACGTCCTGGATCAGATTCACGCTGGAGTGACTGACAGCGTAGATCAGGTTGAATGGATACTCCGCCTCCGTACTGGCAACACGCCGCAGGGCATTACCAATCCCGATGTCAGCGGAAGTGGCAATTTCGCATATGACGACGGCGGGCAATGTTCGGGCGACGAATTCGTGCAAAGACTCACTGGCGCGTTTCGCGTCAACGAAACACATGCCATGATCAACACACACGCCTGAACGAATTTTTTCGGATAGTTCACCGGATGTGCAAACTACCGAAACACGAATCCTTTTCGTTCCCATGAAAGTTCCTCAATTAAGACGAAACCTCCTCCCGGGCATTACTAATAGAAACTTACTGCATCTCCAGTACATCATGATGTACTGCCTCCATTGACATGCAGAAAGCTAGAGAATGTACCGATAGTTTTAAAAATTACTTAATATGTCAAGAACCATTTTCAATATTTGCGGCTTGTCGTTGTATATTCTTCAATGCGCAGATATCTAACTGATCGTCTATTTGGAATTCCTATGGAGGAATTGGGGCTAGATGGGTGATTACGGAAGCCGAATTGCGCGAAGATCCAGCTAATCCTCACCACTTTCGTGAGAAAGAACTGAATTCACAGCAGGGAAGAGGCACTCAAGCTCGCCGCGGGCTTCAGACGAGTGCAAACTATTCAGGACGACAGCCGCGGGGCTGCACTCGCGCTGGAGTTGAAGCGCTCGCAGCGCGCCGTCCAGCGACCATGGTCAACTGCCGATTGATGAGACCCATGGGGCCAGCCCAGTCCTAGCTCTGACAACTGGTTGATGCAGCGAGGCCTCCCCGACGTCGGTAGTGATATTGGTGCCCGAAACAACGGATAAACTGTCCGGCGTCACGACTTGAAGCGATCGACTGCGGTGAGCCATTTGATCGGCTATAGCGCGACGATCAGGATGAGACGCCGTATTGCCTCGCCTGTGAATGTTCCTGATGCACTTGATCATTGCCTCACAAGATTGCTCCTTTCTGCTGTGGGCATTCAAGTCTCTTTGTCGAGCATCTCAACAATTCGATCGAAATGATCTGGCTGGTTCATGTTGGTTTCTTGGGCGATTTTTCCGGCCTGTCGTCGTGGTCAAGGAGAGAAAGGTGCCCTACCTGTCGCCTAGCCTCAGGCCCTCGGAGATTGAGTGAAAATAGCCACTTATAACGTCAACGGTATCAACGGCCGCCTAACAGTACTGCTGCGGTGGCTGAAGGAAGACCGCCCCGACATTGTCTGCCTTCAGGAACTCAAGACCGTCGACGAGAGATTTCCGCGCAAAGAACTTCGACGCGTTGGATATGAGGCTGTATGGCACGGCCAGAAGAGCTGGAACGGCGTTGCCATCCTGGCAAAGGGCACGCTGCCACTCTTGACGCGGCGCGGCCTCCCCGGCGATCCTGACGACACGCACAGTCGTTATATCGAGGCTGTTGTGGACGGCCTGTTGATCGGCTGCCTCTATCTTCCGAACGGCAATCCTGCTCCAGGCCCAAAGTTCGACTACAAGCTTCGATGGTTTCAACGCCTGCAGGCCTATGCGGCCGAACTGCTTGAGCTCGAAGTGCCTGCTCTGCTGATCGGCGATTATAATGTCATGCCGACTGATCTCGATGTTTACGCTCCGGAGCGTTGGCGAGACGATGCCCTGTTTCGCCCCGAGGTCCGGGCAGCCTATGCCGAGCTCGTCGGGCAAGGGTGGGTGGATGCGGTACGGCACTTATACCCTGAGGAGCGAATATATACGTTCTGGAAGTATTGGCGGAATTCATTCGAGCGCGACGCGGGTCTGAGGATCGACCATGTTCTGCTCAGTCCTGCTGTCGCTCCGTGCCTGCGCTCAGCAAGTGTCAGGCGGCGACCTCGTGGGTGGGAGCACACCAGCGACCATGCTCCGTTGATGGTCGAACTCGACCTGCCGAAGGCAGCCGGCCAATGAGGGACAGCGAGGCTGCGCTTGAAAGGATCATCGGCTACGGGCACACGCGCCACAAAGACACGACCGAAAAAGGGGAAGACGCCCGGGACTCACTCCTTGATGGGAAGGAAGCGCGTAAAATCCCGGCTCAGATTGAAGCGCCAAGCGCCACTCTTCGCTCCCGAGACCTCGCCCTGCGACGCGCCTCCCGCAATTCTTCGATCGTTGGTTGCCACCAACCACGACCATTCTCATATTCACCCGGCTCCTTTTTCGCGGGCCAGGTATGTATCAGCTCTTCAAGAGAGGCAGAGCGCCACAGTGCCCACACGTGTTCATCGCTCAGATCGGGATAGAGATCGGCCACGGTGGCGGCTTCTACCAGTTCGCCCGTCACCTCGCTGACCACGATAAGGCCGTAACTCCTCGTGGCCACCGGCCTGTTGAGCGGCGGCAAGTCGCTTGCCGGCACCGGAATGCGGTGACGTCTCCGCTCCGATGCGCGCTGCCGCGACCTTTTATCGTCGTCCGTTCCTTTACGAGCTTCGGCACGCTTGCGACGTTCTTCGGGCTCGTTGCGCTTGGCGGCTTCCTCTATGAGCTTCCAGCGGCGCACGAGGTCGTCATAAGAGGCAAAGGGTATATGCCAGACCCTGAGGTCGACATCCCAGCGCGCAAAAGCGACCTGTCGGAGCTCATCGACAATGGTTCGCGAATACGGCGTGCGAACACGAAAGCCGTCCTCTACCACATCCAGATACGGACTGAGGATCGGCTCGAACTCAAAGGCGTCGCGGCCCCTCTCATCGGCGAAGGCATCAGCGCGAGATGCTTCGCGAGCGAGCCACCGGTCTATTCTGCGGCGCGCGGTCGTTCCAGGCACAAACCAGGCTTTGCGTTCGTCGCTCCATCGAGCGCGCGGAAAGGTTTCCCGAAACCGCTGGACAGACATACGGTCGAACGGAAAGGCGACGGATTCACCCGGCCTGCCTCTATCGTCTTCGTGGCGCAACTCGGCTTCGTCACCCATGACGTCCTCTCATACCAACATGCATTGATCAAAACCGATGCGCCCACTCGCGCAGTCCAATGGACATTATCTTCCAGGGTTGCGCGACGAGTTTGTTCCAGGCGGCACAGCAGTGAGCGACGATGTCCTCGTAGTCTGTGAAGATGCGGTTCGACAGCCAGTTGTCCCTCATAAACTGCCAGACGTTTTCGACAGGGTTCAATTCAGGCGAACGCGGCGGCAAGAACAGCAATGTGATGTTGTCAGGGACGCTGAGCTTCGGCGTGACGTGCCATCCGGCTTGATCGAGGATGAGGACCGCGTGAGCGCCGTCATCGACTGCCTGGCTGATTTCCAGCAGATGTTGATTCATGGCGTCGGTATCGCAATAGGGCAATACGAGGCCCGCGCCCTTACCTTTCTTGGGGCAGATGGCACCGAAGATGTACGCCCACATCGTCCGTTGATCCAGCGGCGCTGAAGGTCGGGTGCCACGGCGAGCCCATCGGCGGGTGATCTTGTTTTTCTGACCTATGCGCGCCTCGTCGGCCCACCAGAGTTCGATCTCGGTATTCTTCGGGAGGCTGCTTCTGATGGCTGCCAATGCGGCAGGGAACTCTTTTTAAAAGCGTCCACTTCGGGTTCATTCTGGGCGTAGTGGCGCGGCCGGGCAGACAGCTTGGCAAAGCCGAGAGCCTTCAATTCGCGACCAACCGTGGTCTCGTCCATCGAGATCCGGAATTCCTGGAAGATCCATTGGACCAGATCCTTGCGCCGCCACCGAACGACACCGTGGATAGCCGGGATCGGACCACGCTCTACAATCTTGGCCAAGGCCTGGCGCTGATCATCATTCAGCTTGGGCCGATTGCCGGGAGCCTTGCCGTTGAGGAGCCCGGCCGACCCGTGCTCATTGAAACGAACGACCCAGTCGCGAACAATCTGCAAGGTCACGCCCCCGATCCGGGCCGCATCTGTACGCGAGCCGCCGTCATAAATTTCCGCCAACGCCAGAAGCCGCCGCGCTTGAGCGGCATCCTTGGTCCCTTTCGCGAACTGCCGCAGAGCAGGACCATCAAAATCATCGCGCAATGCAATCGCCGAACCCATTGCAAACCTCCCGTTTGCCCCATGGATTCAGATTTTCACCGATTCGGGAATCCCAAGTGAGTCGCACTCTGCGCTCGCTGGTATCAGGCATCGTAATAAGAACTCAGATGAAGTGACCGGGTTTCAACAATAATTTTGAAAATGCTGGCCGCGATTATACTTGTACCCGCGATGGTCTGCGCCCGAAAATTGGCGGTCGCGCTCCGACGGGGCCGGGCTTCATCACCGTCACCCGTCCTTATTTTAGTGTTTGCTCACACTAAGAAAGAAGCTCATCATCCCGCACGACTAAGCTGGGGATGACCGCGAGCGCTTTCTTTATTCGGAGACGAACCTTCCGGCTCGCCAACAAAGCGTTTGCGCGGGCGACTGGGAGTGACTGGAGACGCTCACGCGGTCCTGCCCGGGGATTGGCGGCGATGCCGATTTGAGTGGATACAGTTCGGCTGATTTCGTGAGGAGGAGCAGATTATGCAGAACATATCCGCTGCCAATGAATTGGCGTCCGGGCTGGAGGCCGTAAAGGCGCGACAGCAAGCAACTTGGGCATCCGGCGATTATGCAGTCATAGGCACCAGCCTTCAGATTGTGGGGGAATCCTTGCTTGAAGCAATGGACATCCGTTCGGGACAGAAAGTGCTCGATGTGGCGGCTGGAAATGGCAACGCCACGCTCGCGGCAGCGCGGCGATGGTGCGAAGTCACGTCTACCGATTATGTCCCGGCGCTCCTGGAGCGTGGGCGGGCCCGAGCTCAAGCTGATGGTCTGAACGTCAAGTTTCAACCCGCAGACGCCGAAGCGTTGCCGTTCGCAAACAACGAGTTTGACGCTGTCGTGTCGACCTTTGGCGTGATGTTCACTCCGAACCAAGATCTTGCCGCCGCCGAGATGCTTCGGGTGTGCAAGCCAGGCGGCAAGATCGGAATGGCCAATTGGACGCCCGGTGGCTTTGTCGGACAATTATTCAAGATCATTGGAAAGCATATTCCGCCTGCCGCGGGCGTCAAGCCAGCTTCGCTATGGGGAACGGAGGCTCGGCTCGCCGAGCTGTTTTCCTCCGGAGGCACAATCGCTGTAACGCCAGAAGTGTTCAACTTCCGCTACCGGTCGCCTTCGCACTGGATCGACGTTTTCCGCTCCTGGTATGGCCCGGTCCACAAGGCTTTCGCCGCATTGGCCGAACCGCAACAGCAGGAACTCGAAAGCGATTTGCGGGAACTGATCGCGCGTTTCAACAGAGCCGAGGACGATACGATGGTCGTTCCAAGCGAATATCTTGAGGTCGTGGTCACGGTCTTGAAATGATCGAAGCCGCTTGACCATCCAAAAGCCTCGTCGAACTCGCACACATGGTCGTTTCTCTAGAACGTGCAGAGTGCGAAGGAGCGCTTGCCTTCGCTGTCGCAGGCAGTGCGAATAAACGCCTTCAGATCACCTGACGCCGTCGCGATGTCCTTGCGTATAAAGGCCCAAACTCGGTCCCTTGCGTCCTTTGTTATCGATCCGCGATCTCGTCAATCGCCGGCGGTTTCCAAAACAGATCCCTATCCTCCAGATTGGATAGGTCTATCGCTATTCGAAGACCGTCTTTGATGCGCCGCCGCAGTATATCAGTGCGATCTGAATTCGCTTGAAGGAGTCCGGATTCATAGAGCGTGCGCAACCGAGAACGTGAAATTTGTAGCTCGGAGGCGAGCAAGCGATCCAGGCGCATGCTCGCCGAAAACGGAACCGAAAGCTCCATTTCTAAACGTATCCAGCCGGAATCTGCTCGCAGCAACTCCTTGCGGATTTCGAAGCTCGCAAACTCGTCGATCCGTTGAGACTTCTTCTTGAGAGCTTCCAGGTTGAATGTCTCGGCTCGAATCCAGTGCGGGTCGTTGGATTGCAGGGCTTCGAGAATAGCGGGTTCGATGTCGCGAACATTCTTGCGCTCGAAAATCGAACGGTTCCATGTCTTGTCGCAGGTCGTGCATTTGTAGATGAGCCATGCATCAAGCTTGCGACCATTGGCGTTGAGTCTGATCTTGTCGCTGCTTTGGAAGGCTCTCAGACCTCCGCATCCACCGCACATGATCCAAGGCTGCGGCGCGATTTTCGGCACAATGGTCCAGCGGACCTGAAGAGTGTTGCACATATCGTCTTGGTCTTCCGTTCGGAAGTCCACCAAGATGAGTGCATGATAAAGCCCCTAGGGCACGGTATGGCGTTGTTCGGGCGGGAAGAGCTGAGACAGCGGAGCTGCACATGGCACATGTAAACGATGCCAAACCGGTCTCATGCAGCCACCCGATGAACACAGCAATACGACGACAGGCTTGCGCTGCCGCACGTACGGGTGAATCTGGATTGAGACCGGTGCTTACTTGGGCAAAGTCGACCTCTGGATGCCAATGCTCTTCAACCAAAGTGATAACGAAACCGCTTCGGCAATTGAAGTCTCTCAATGAAATATCAATCGAGTTGAAACCGCGCTGCGGCATTTCTGCAACTTTGCGGCGTTGGTACGTCTATAGCGCACGTCGTTCGGAGCGCGGATCTTATCCGAGTGAAATCCCGATGTCGTCCATCTGATCCGGCGAGCCGTGGCAATACGCCGACCTTGATCAACTAACGTCAGACCTTGCGGGCAGAAGGATGATACGTAATAACGTATCCCTGGATTTCGAGCCAAACGCTTCGAACATAACAATTGAAGTCTCTTATGGGGTCCGCTGCCAATTGATCGCAGCGCTAGCGAGGCAGATACAAAGCATGGCAACGCCTAAAACGAATTGCGACGAAACGCAGCGCCCCTCTGACTTCAAAGACCGCGCAGACTTCCAACTTGCGGCGGCTCACGCGCATGATCTTGCAAGTCAGGGCTTCAGCATGTCGATTTTCGCAGCTCTGCTGTTGTTCGGCGCTCTGATTGCCAACACATTCAGTCTGAACGCAATCTGGATCGCTTTCTTCTGCAATAACGCGGCTGCGCTTGTCCTGTTCGGTGCTGGACTACGATCCGCCTACGACGTGGTCCAATGGCGTCAACAGAAAGCCGGGCTGCCCAGCCGCCCGCTCGCTAGGCCGATGCGGTGGTTCGTCGCTTTCGTGAGTTCGCCGTGGTCGTTCCCGAACACGGAGGAGCCTGATCGCTTTGAGCGCTGGACCGGGAGTGCATTGTCCGTAGGCCAGGCGCTCTTCTTGCGCATCGGCGCCCGCCCGCTCTGGGTGTTCGGCCTTTCGCTGTTGGCATGCCTCATCGTGTCTTCCGACTGGACTTTGACGACGGACGACATAACGATCGGAACGCCGGCCTTCCTCATCGTCGCGGCCTGTCTGGCATTCGCCTTCTTTCTGCTGGTGACGGAGAGGAGGCTCGCCGCCATCGATGCCGAGGAATGGCCGGAGGCAAGCACAATTTCACAATTGGCACGCGTGCCGATTTTCGTGCTCGTCATGTCTTGCTTCTGCCTCTTCCTGAGCGCCCGCGGATCGGGATTGTCCGTCAAGCTCCTGGCGGCGCTGGGCGGCTTTATTGCTCTTGTCGGGCTCGAGTTTCTACTCCGCGCGATCGTCTCGATGTTCCGCCCGCAAAACAACAACCGCGAGCCGTCGTTGATCACCAACAGTCTTGTCGCGAACCTCCTTCAATGGCCGCCTCAGCCCTGGATTGGCATCCAGACGGAATTACGCACCAGGCACGGTATCGATCTTCGCCAGATTTGGGCCTTTTCATTCATTCGCAAGGCCGCTCCCGCAATCGTTCTCGGAACGATCGTTCTGGGCTGGTTGTTGAGCGGCGTCCGCGAGATCCCCATGACTGGCCGGGGCGTCTATGAAAGGTTCGGCAAGGCCGAGGCAATCCTGCATTCCGGTCTTCACATCGGCCTTCCCTGGCCGTTTGGCCGCGTCGTTCTCCTCGACAATGGCAGCGTGCACGAACTGGCCACCTCCGTCAGCACGGCGGATGGCAACGAGCCGCCGACGAATGCCGAGGGACCAGCGCCAGAAAGTGCCAACCGGCTGTGGGATGCCTCGCACATCAGCGAGAAATCGCAAGTCATCGCCAGCGGCACTGGTGGCAAGCAAAGTTTTCAGATCGTCAACATGGACGTGCGCTTCGTCTACCGCATTGGTCTTTCGGATCGGGCCGCGATGAAGGCGGCCTATCGGGTTGCCGATCTGCCAGGATTGATCGAGAGCACCGCAAACCGCGTCCTCGTGCATGACTTTGCCAAAAGGACGCTCAACGACGTCTTAAGCGAAGGCCGGTTGTCGCTGGCGAATGATATTGCCTCGGCGGTCCAGAAAAATATGGATGAGCTGAACAGTGGCATCGAAATCCTGGCGGTCATCATCGAGGCCATCCATCCTCCCGCCGGCGCGGCGAACGCCTTTCACGGGGTCCAGGCGGCGCAGATCGGCGCGGAAACGCTGGTGGCCCGGGAGCGGGGAACGGCAGCCGAACAGACGAATGAGGCTCAATTGAATGCCAGCCTCCGACAGGACAGCGCCACAGCGGCTGCAAGAGAAAACATAGCGGCTTCGCAAGTCGCAAAGCTGCGCTTTCAAGCCGATCAGTCGGCCTACCGTTTGGCGGGGCAAGCATTCTTGACAGAGGAATACTTCAATCAGCTGACAATGGGGCTATCGCGCGCGAAGGCTCTCGTCCTCGATCACCGCATCGGCGCAAGCATCGCTCCGACCTTCGATCTTCGAAACATGATCTTGCCGGTCGATCCAGACACAAACCAAGACACACGTGCAAAGCCCAGCACCCCCTACCAAAGTGAAGAAACCAGCCCATGACCGACGCACATGCTCATCCGGACTCAGACCATCACGATCACCATTCTCACGATCGCGACGAGACCATGCCGTTCCGATGGTCTCGTCTGGTCGTCGCAATCGTGATCGTATCGATCATCCTGGTGGCCGCCTGCCTCGTGCAGGTCCAATCGGGGGCCGCGACCATCATCACCAGATTCGGCAATCCGATGCGTGTTCTGACCGATCCTGGCCTGGCGTTCCGGCTTCCCATTCCCTTGGAGAACACCATCAATGTCGATCTACGCGCCAGATCGACATCGAGCGGCCTTCAGGATGTCGGAACAAAGGATGGATTGCGCATCATCGCGCAGGCCTATGCGATCTGGCAGGTGCCGCAGGACCCGGATGCAATCAAGCGCTTCGTTCGCTCGGTCCAGAATCAACCTGATTTGGCAGCAGCGCAAATCCGCACGTTCCTTGGATCGTCGCTCGAAACTGCCGCCAGCAATTTCGACTTGTCGTCGCTGATCAATCCCGATCCCGACAAGCTCCGGATCAATGCGCTGGAAGCGCAACTCAAAGCCCAGATCACACAGCAATTGCTCGACACTTACGGCTTGCAGGTTGTCGATATCGGCATCGAGCACCTGACCTTGCCCGCAGTGACGTTGAATGCCACGGTCGACCGCATGCGGGCCGAGCGCGAGACGATCGCCACCGAGCGCGCGGCGGTCGGCAAACGCAAGGCAGCCGAGATCCGCTCCGCAGCCGAACGCGACGCGAGAGTTCTGCAGGCGGACGCGACCGTGAAAGCCGCCGACATAGAGGCCAGATCCCGTGTCGAAGCGGCACAGATCTACGGGGCTGCCTACAAAAGTGCCCCGGAGCTTTATGAACTGCTCCGCTCCCTCGATACGCTCGGGACGATCGTCAATTCCAACACACGCCTTGTCCTGCGCACGGATGCTGCACCTTTTCGGGCTTTGGTCGATGGACCGCCCAAGGTCTCGTCAACAGGCGAGGCGCATTAGAGATGCGAACGACCAGGGATCGGAATTCGATGGCGCAGTACCAAGCTGTTCATCTGGTATCTTTGCTGTTATCCGCAGTCATGGTGCTCGCGGCCGGCGGCTGGGCGACATCCAATATCAGGGAGATCGCGCCACAAAACCGGGCTGTAGTCCTGCGCCTGGGCGCTTTGAACCGAGTGCAGGAATCCGGTTTGTTGTGGGCCCTGCCCGCGCCTTTCGAAAAGGTTTTGCTTCTTCCGGCGTCCGCCACCGTCTTGGAACACCCGATCAATGGATTGTTGCGCTCGCCCGCGGCTCAGATCGGCGATGCTGATGTCTCGACGCAGAGCGACGCCCTGGCGGGGTCAGGATATCTGCTGACGGCTGATGCCAGTGTCGTTCAGCTCGACGTCCGGGTCTTCTACAGGGTGACCGACCCGTTCGCCTACGCTCTACAGCAGGAGCACGTCCTTCCAGCGTTGGACCGCCTTGCCACCCGCAGTGCCGTTGTGATCTGCGCCTCAAGAGACCTCGACAGCATTCTAGTCGCGCGCCCGGAGCTGGTCGCCTCCGACAACGGCGTCGCCGAGCGGCGCGAACGTTTGCGGGCCGACCTGGTAAACAGCATCAACAGCAGTCTGAGCGCCCTGAAATCGAGGGGCATGGGCCTCGGGATCGAGATCGACCGAGCCGACGTGCAATCCGCACTTCCGGCAACCGCCGTCAGCGCGTTCGATCAGGTACTGACCGCAAGCCAGCATGCAGAGCAGGCGATTGCGTCAGCACAAAACGATGCGGAGAAAGACAGGCAGGCCGCCGATCAGGAGGCCGACCGGATCGTGCAGGTGGCGCAGGCCCAATCCAGCGAACGGCTGGCAAAGGCGCGCACCGATACGGCCACCGCCATCGGCTTTGCAAGCGCTCAAGGGTCCGATAGCGATCCCGGTCTTCTCTGGCGCCTCTATCGAGATCGCGTTGCAAAGATCCTGTCACAGGCAGGCTCGGTGGTCACGGTCGACCCCGGGGACGACGCGCGCCTCATTCTGCAGGGAGCCGACAAATGAGTGTCGCGACGGATCATTCGCATGGCTCCCATGGCCACTCGCACCACCATCATGGCCATGTGCTGAGCGCCGGCCTGCTGACGGCCAATGAAAAACAGGCAGCAGCCGTTCAACTTACCGCCGCCATGATCGCTTTGAGCCTGCTCGCTCTCGGGGTCGCATGGCGCTGGCTTGCACCGAACGAAGAGAGCGTCAGCCAGCTTCTGCTCGCGGCCGCCTCGCTCATCGTCGCGGTTCCAGTCATCCGGTCCGGTTGGCACAGCCTGCGCCATCCGAGCCTTCACGGCATCACCGATCAGTTGATCGCTTTGGCGATGCTGGCCGCCTGGGCGACAGGCGACCTTTTGACCGCCGCCCTTCTCCCGATCATCATGATTTTCGGACATGTGCTGGAGGAGCGCAGCGTCATCGGATCAAAAGAGGCGATGGATGCGCTAGCCCGCCTGACCCGCAACCATGCGCGATTGATCACCTCGGACGGTGGGATGCGAGAGGTCGATAACATCGTCCTGGAGCCGGGCGATCTGGTGGAGGTTAGAGCGGGAGACCGCATCCCTGCCGACGGTCGTGTCCGGAAAGGACAGGCAAGCCTCGACACCGCTCCGATCACCGGCGAATCCGTGCCTCTCGAGGTCTCTACCGGAATGGAGGTCTTCGGCGGTGCGATCAATCTGGACGGCCGCCTAGAGATCGAGGTGACCCGAACGGGCGAGCATTCCACCCTTGGGAAGGTCATTGCCCTGATGCAGCGCGCGGAAAACTCAAAGCCACCGATCACCCGGCTGCTGGAGCGTTACGCGCAACAATATCTGGGTTTCGTCTTGACGGTGGCGGCCATCGCCTGGTTCCTTACCTACAATGACCAGATCATGCTGGCGATCCTGGTGGCGGCCTGCCCGTGTGCCCTGGTCTTGTCTGCGCCGGCAACGGCGATTGCCGGTATCGCTGTCGCGGCGCGGCACGGCATCCTCATCCGCAGCTCGGCATTTCTCGAAGAACTGGCGGACCTAACCTCCCTGGTCATCGACAAGACCGGTACCCTCACCTTCGGCCGGCTTCGGCTGCAAGAGATCCGACTGACCGGGAATGTGGATCGAGACGCCGTTCTGGCTTTGGCCGCATCCTTGGGCGCTGCCAGCAGCCATCCGGTTAGCCGAGCCATGGCTTCGCTCATCAGCCATGACGCATATTATCCGTTAACGAATGTCAGGGAGATGCAAGGCCTGGGTGTGGTTGCCGTCGGAAGCGCTGGCGAAGTCGCTCTTGGACGCCCCGAACTGTTTGAACACATCTGCGTCGGTGCTCCCTCTGTTCCTTTACACGACGGTCCGCTCGCCGGGATATCCATCGACGGAGACTTTGTCGCCTGGTTCCTCTTGTCGGACACCATCAAGCCGGAAGCCGCGGACGCAATGACGGAGTTGCGGGCGCTCGGGCTCAACCGTCAGCTTCTGCTGACCGGCGACCGTCAGTCGGTCGCGCAGGCCTTGGCGCGCGAGGTTGGCATTGATGACGTCGTGGCTCAGGCCCTGCCTGCCGACAAGCTGAAACGTGTCTTGAGCGAGACGAAAAACGGCTTCAAACCTCTTGTCGTCGGCGACGGGATCAACGACTCGCTCGCCCTCAAGGCCGGTGCCGTCGGGATCGCGATGGGCGCCGGCGGAGCGGATATCGCGCTGGCCTCTTCGGACATCATCCTGATTGGCAGCGATTTGCGACGGCTCGGCACTTGCATCCGCCTCAGCAGACTATGCCGACAGACTTTGAAAACCAACGTCATCATCGGCCTTGGCTGGACCATCGCGATCGTCGCATTGGCGGGATTTGGCTTTCTTGGAACGGCGGGAGCCGTCGTCGCGGCGATCCTGCACAATTTCAGCACCATGCTGGTGCTCGCCAATGCCGGCCGGATGATGAGATATGACGAACCACTGACGGCATGAGGCAAAGATCTGCTTATATCATCAGCTCACCGCTTCAATTGAAATCGGGAAGTTAAGGCCATATCCGCCCCAGGTTCCGGGGCGGAATTTGAACTGCGACCCCAACGAAAGCTGTTGAGCTGAAAAGCGCTCAAAGAGGTTGCCAAAGGCTCAACTATGGCCACGCTCTCAAATCGGAGAAGTCACAGCAGGTGTGAGCACCGGTAGCCCTCGGTTTTCATATCCCGGTCCCCTGGCCCAAACTCTCCCATATGGAAAACATCTGCCTGCCCCCGCTGTCATGGCCCAGCCAGACGCCGAGGCGCCTGGCTGCTGCTTCATCAGTTTTTCACGGTGTCTTCGAGGAAGAAACGGCCGAGCGGGTTCTGGTAGAAGTTCTCGATGTTCTTGCGCGAGACGTTGATGTAGGGGCTGTAATAGAGGTCGATCCAGTGGACGTCGTCCTTGGCCGCCTTCTGGATTTCGACATACATGGCCTCGCGCTTCTTCGGATCGAGTTCCAGGCGGGCTGCGGCCACCAGATCCTTCACCTTGTCGCTCTTGTAGCGGGTCATGTAGTTCATGTTGGTGTCGTGACCGAGCACGAAGGTCGTCTTCTGGTCCGGGTCGAGAATGTCGTTCGTCCAGTACATGACCGAAATGTCGTAGTCGCCGGCAACCAGCATGTCCCAGCTCTGGCTCGGGTCTACCTTCTGCAGGTTGACGGTGACACCGGCCTTGGAAAGCTGCTGCTGCAGAAGAACGGCGATCTGCTCGTCGACTTCGTTGCCGGCATTCACCACGTAGTTCAACGCCAGGTCGGACGCGCCGGCCTCGGCCAGCATCGCCTTGGCCTTTTCCGGATCGTAGGGATACTGATAGTTGTCGTCGTAGTGATAGAGCGACCCCTTCGGGATATAGGAGTTGGCCACGGTTCCGATGCCAAAGGTGACTGTATCGACGATCGCCTTCTTGTCGATCGCCATGTCGAGTGCCTGACGCACCTCCTTCTTGGCGAGCGCGCCGTGCTCGTGGTTGATCAGCAGATGGTCCTCACGTGTCGACGTGTCGATCAGTACGTTGAGATTGGCATCCTTCTTCAGTTCCTCGACCCGCGAGAAGGGCACGAAAATCGCCGTGTCGAGCTGCCCGGCCTGCACGTTCAGCATACGGGTATTGTCGTCAGGCACCGAGATCCATTCGACACCGTCGAGCTTCACGCGGTCCGCCTGCCAAAAGTTCGGGTTCTTTTCGAGAATGACGCGGTCGCCGCGCCGCCATTCCTTGACGGTGAATGCGCCCGACGACGCGGTCGGCAATTCAGCAAAGGCGTCCTCACCAGCCGCGACGGCCTTCTTCGACAGTACCGAAACGTTTGGAAGCGCCAGCGTTGACAGGAAAGGCGCGGACGGCGTCTTCAGCTTGACAGTGAGCGTCTTCAGATCGGTCGCCTCTGCGGTCTCGACGACCTTGTAGCTGTCGCTCCAAAGCGAAGCCTTGTTGTCGCGGATACGCAGAAGGCTGAAGGCTGCATCCTCGGCCGTGATCGGCGAACCGTCGGAGAATTTCGCGTCGCGGATCTTGAATGTGTAGGTCAGTCCATCGCCGGAGACGGTCCAGCTCTCGGCCAGACCCGGCTCCAGCTTGGTGCCGGTCTTGTCGACGCGGATGAGCACGTCGAAGACGTTGGAGAACACCCAGTTGTCGACGTTCTGGGCTGACTTGATCGGGTCGAACGTGGTCGAGTCCTCGCGACGGCCGATGCTCAACACGCCGGCAGCTTCGGCGAAGCTGGCGCTGAGACTGAGGGCAGCGGCAAAGGCCGCGAGCCCGATGGATTTCCACTTCCTGTTCATGATGTCGTTCCCTTCGTTTTTATGGAATGCGCTTGATGGATAGGATGTTGTCAGAGGCAGTTTGAATTTCGCCAAGCAGCGGCCTGTCCGGGTTGATGTCGGGGATCGCCGCCACCAGTCGAGCGGTGTAAGCGTGTTTCGGACGCGCGAAGACCTCTTCCGACGGACCGTCCTCGACCACCTCGCCGCGATACATGACGATCGTGCGCGCACAGAGATTGCGCACGATGGCCAGGTCATGCGCGATGAACAGCAGCGTCAGGTTCATGCTTGCTGCCAGCTCGCGGAACAGGTCGATAATCTGCGCCTGAATCGTGACGTCGAGCGCGGCCACGCATTCGTCGGCGATGATCAGCTTCGGATCGACGGCAAGTGCGCGGGCGATCCCGGCGCGCTGGCACTGGCCGCCGCTCATCGAGCGTGGCTTCCGTTTGGCGAACTCGCGCTCGAGCCCGACGAGATCCAGCAATTCTCCGATCCGTGCGGGGATGTCCGCCTTCGGGACCTCTCCACGTACCGCCAGCACCTCGCCGATGGTCTGGCCGATGGTCATCCGTGGGTTCAAGGCGCTGAACGGATCCTGGAAGACCATGGCCGCCTCGCGCCTGAGCTTCGCCAGGCTCGCGCTTTTCTGCAGGGCAAGATCGGCACCCTCGAAACTGATGTGCCCGGAGGAGATCGGCGTCAAACCCAGTATCGCGCGAGAGAGCGTGCTCTTGCCGCTGCCCGATTCCCCGACAATGCCGACCGTCTCGCCCGGCATGATCTGCAGGCTGATGCCGGAGACGGCACTGACGGTCTTTGCCGTACTTCCCCTGAAAAGGCTGCCGCCGACCGGAAAGCGCACATGCAGGTCGTCGATCTCCAGTATCGGCTTCACCGCCGGCGTCGTCGGCAGAGCGGCGCGTCTTGCCACAGGAGCGCCATCCGGCATCGACGGGTGGCTGTGAATGAGCTTGATCGTGTAGGGGTCCTGCGGGTGCGACAGGATCTGCCGCTTCGGGCCCTGCTCCAGAAGCCTGCCGTTGCGCATGACCGCGATCCGGTCGCAGGTTTGCGCTACGATGCCGAGATCGTGGGTGATGAGGATGATCGACAGGCCGCGCGTGTCGCGAAGTTCGATCAGCAACTGCAGGATCTGCGCCTGGATGGTCACGTCGAGCGCGGTCGTCGGCTCGTCTGCGATCAGGATTTTCGGATTGCAGGACAGCGCCACGCCGATCATGGCGCGCTGGCGCATGCCGCCGGAGAACTCGTGCGGATAACTGTCATACTGACGAGGCGGGTCTGGAAAACCGACCTGCGACAGGATCTCGATCGCGGCCGCACGGGCTGCCCTCCCGTCGAGGCCCTGATGATAACGGATGCCCTCGGCAATCTGATCGCCGATCCTCATCACCGGATCGAGATGGCTCGTCGGGTTCTGGAAGATCATGCCGATCTCGCTGCCGCGGATGTCGAGCATCTCGGCATCGCTGACGGCGGTCAGATCGCGCCCTTCGAGAAGGATTGAGCCGTCTTCGATCCTTAATCGGGAGGATGGAAGCAAACGGATTAGCGAGCAGCAGAACAGGCTCTTGCCGGAACCGCTTTCGCCGACCAGCCCGAGTATCTCACCCTTTGCCAGATCGAGCGATACGGCATCGAGCAGAGTGCGCGTTTCACCGTCGAGATGCGCCTTGACCGTGAGGCCGCGAACCGAAAGGACGGAGGCGCTCATTCATGCACTCCGAGCAACTCACCGAACGCATCACCGAAAATGCTGAAGCCGAAGGCAAGAAAGACGATGGAAAGGCCGGGAAACAACGTGATCCACCAGGCTGTGGTGATGAAGCTCTGGCCTTCCGCGACCATGACGCCCCATTCGGCAACCGGCGGCTGGACGCCGAGCCCAAGATAGCTGACAGCGGCGCCGCTGAGCAGGACGAGCACGGCATCGGACATCGAAAATACGATCGATCCGGCAATGGCGTTCGGCAGCAGATGGCGGAACATGATCCGCATGCGGCCGAAGCCGAGGCTGACCGCTGCCACGGCGTAATCGCTGTTTTTTAGGACAAGGATCTGCGCTCGGATCAACCGTGCGTATGAGACCCAGCCGACGAGAGCCATGGCGATGTAGAAGCTGCCGAGGCCCGGCCCGAGGATGGTGATGATCGACAGCATCAGCACCAGAAAGGGAAAGGCCATGATGATGTCGACGATCCGCATGAAGATCGCATCGACGATGCCGCCGAAGAAGCCCGCGACCGTGCCGACGACCGTGCCGATCAGGAACGGAAAGGCGACACCGATCACCGCGATCTGCAGGTCGATCCGTGCACCCCAGATGATGCGTGAGAGGATATCGCGACCGAAGTTGTCGGTACCGAGTGGATGCAGGAGAGACGGCAATTGCAGGCGCGCATTGCCGTCTTGAAGGATCGGATCGTACGGCGCGATCAGCGGCGCCGCGATTGCCACGAGAATGAAGAACAGCAAGATCGATGCACCGACGGTGAGCATGGTGCGCCTGCCCAGGAGCGTTCGCCAGCCCGCAGCGGAGGGTGAGACGGCCATCGTGCTCATAGCTTCACCCGCGGATCGGCCGCGACGGTGGCAATGTCGGCGAGGAAATTGACGAGCACCGTTGCACAGGCAAAGACCATGGCGACGCCCTGCACCACCATGTAGTCGCGCGAGAAGATGGCGCGAACCAGCAACTGCCCCATGCCCGGCAGCGCAAAGACGCTCTCGATGACGACGGTTCCGCCGATCAGCCAGCCGGTGTTGACGGCGAGCAGGTTGATGGTCGGCACCAACGAGTTCGGCACTACGTGACGCCAGAAGACGATGCGCTCAGGCATGCCGCGAGCGCGCGCTGCCGTCGCCACATCCGATTTCAGGGCCTCGATCATTGCCGTCCTGAGGCTGCGTGTCAGCACGGTCGACAGCGACAGCGCGATGGTGAGGCTCGGAAGAATGAGATGAGAGAGCTTGTCGGCGATCGTCGATCCGTAACCGGACACCGGCAGCAGGTCGAGCTTGACGCTGAACAGGATGATCAGCATTAGGCCAAGCCAGAAGGGCGGGAATCCGATGCCGAACGTCGAAATGATGCGCACGGCATGATCTGGCGCTCGCCCCGCGTTGCGCGCCGCGATTGCCGCAAGCGGCACGGCGATCACGACGGACAGCACGATGCTCGAAATGACGAGTGCGATCGTCGGCTCGATACGCGTCGCGATGAGCTTGAGCACATCGATCTTGTAGAGGATCGACTTTCCCATCTCGCCATTGGCGAGGTTTCTGAGGAAATAAAGATACTGCAGCCAGATCGGCTCATCGAGGCCATATTGGGCGCGGATATTGGCGATGGCCGTCGGCGTGGCGCGTGTGCCGAGCAGCACGCGCGCCGGATCGCCGGGAATCAGCCTCACCAGCACGAAGGTGATGATGCTGATGCCGGCGATGACCGGCAGGAACTGGAGAGGCCTTCGGAAAACGAACCTATAGCGATGCATGGCGATGCCGGTGCCTCCGTCGACTGATGCTGTCATCTGCAAGCTTATGCATCAGTTCGACCTGTTGCGTGCCAGGAAATCGAGAAGTGCCGGATAGTAGTCCGCCGGGTTTTCGTAGAAGGGCATGTGGCTTGCGTTGGCGAACACCTTCAGTTCGGCGTTCGGGATGGCGAGTTTCATCTTCAGCGCGCAGGCCGGCGTCAATTCGTCGTGCTCACCGCAGGTGATCAATGTCGGGACCGTCATGGACGGCAGATCCCGAACGCGGCTCCAGTCCTTCAGGTTGCCGGTATAGAGGAATTCGTTCGGGCCCTGCATGGTGCCGTAGGGGCCCATGTTCCAGTCGCCGAGCGATCGGCGAACAGGTGCGGGCCATTCCATCAGGCGGCACACGTGGCGATAATTGAGAATGGTGACGGCGGCGAGATATTCAGGGTGGTCGTACGTGCCCCGGGCTTCGTGCTTCTGCATCATCGCCACCGTTTCGGGCCCGAGTGCTGCGCGCAACCGCTCTAGTTCCAGGATCAGATGCGGCATGTCCGCAACGGTATCCTCAAGGATCAGCGTCTGCAGGTTGCCAGGATAGGTGAGCGAATAATCGATCGCCAGCCACCCACCCCAGGAGTGACCGAGCATGTGCACCTTGCCGAGCCCAAGCGCCTTGCGCACGGTCTCGGTCTCCTCGACATAGCGGCTGATCGTCCAGAGCGATGGTTCGGTCGGGCGATCCGACGCGCCGGTCCCGAGTTGATCAAAGGCGACGACGCGGTAGCGTTGATCGATCAGACAGGAATGCGCCTCGCGCAGATAGTCGCAGGGCAGTCCAGGCCCGCCATTGAGGCAGAAAACCGTCTCCGCTCCATCCCCGAAACTGTAGGCCACCACCTTGTGGCCATCGACTTCGATCTCAAGTCGAACATCGGGCTCGATCTCACGCCACATTGACCACTCCGACGAAGAAAATGCTTGCTTAATATTTGGGCACCGCTAATTTTTACCTCAAATGATGTCGGGCGCCAGCTATAAGAAGTGATAGGATCGGCTCGAGGCCTGTGGAGCCAGCGATGATTGACGAAATCGGCACGATCAGACGACAGTTCACCGATCATGAAATGCTGGACGGTCGGATCGACCAGGTCTTCGAAGCGATGAAGGCTATCGGTTTCGAGGCGCTGATCTACGATTATACGCCGGTGCCCTACGATCTCGACGGCGAAATCATGATTCCATCGCTGCTGAAACTACGCAACATTTCCGACGACATGCATGATTACTGGTTCAATCATGGTTATTTTCGCATCGATCCGGTCCAGCAGGTGGCGCTGCGCACGTCCACCCCCTTCTTCTGGAATTACGATGCGGAGGCAGACACACTGATCCGCCGTTTCATGACCGAGGACACAGCCCCGGTCGCGCGCTATCTAAGAGTCGGACTCGAAAAGAGTTCAATGGTAACAATACCTTGCGAGACGTCTAGTGATGAGGCGGATATGGGCGATCATGATCCATGCCTCGGCTGAAGCGATGGATTTTTCGACGTCCTTCGCCAATCTCCGGCACCTTCCAAGCCATGCAAATGTTCGCTCGACGACCCAACGGCGTGGTAGCACTTCGAAGCCTTTGGTCTTGTCGCTGCGCTTGATGATTTCGACCGTGAAGCGACCGACCTTCTTCAGCTTCCGTTTCAATTTGTCGCCCGCATAGCCACCGTCGGCGAAAACATGCAGCAACCATGGCCATCTGTGACAAATGGATTTCAGTAAATCGGGAGCGCCATCGCGGTCCTGGATATCGGCGCTGTGAACCATGAGGCCAACCAGCAGGCCGAGTGTGTCGACGACGATATGGCGCTTGCGGCCCTTGATCTTTTTGCCGGCGTCGTAACCTCGAATGCCGCCGCTTTCGGTGGTTTTGACGCTTTGGCTGTCGATCACGCCTGCCGTAGGACTGGCCTCTTTGCCTTCCAGTTCGCGCGCCGCCATCACTAGATGGTGGTTGATGCGGGCCCAAAGCCCAATACCCCGCCACGCATAGAAGTATCGCTGAACCGTCGAGCACGGCGGAAAGTCCTTTGGCAGCATCCGCCATTGGCAGCCGGTCGAGGCGATATACAAAAGCGCATTCATGACCTCACGCAGCACCGTTGTTCGCGGTCGCCCAAGTCGACGGGGCGCAGGTAGGAGCGGCTCGACAATTCGCCATTCTCTATCCGTCATATCGCTTGCATAGCGTGCTGCTCGCCGGGCATATTGCCGACGGGTGGTTTCGGTCCAGGCCATCGTGAACTCCATCGAATCTTCGCAAATCCGAAGGAATCACAACCTGTTGAAATCACCCACTTCTTTTTGAGGCAGCCTCTAAGTGAAAGGGATATGTCGACCGGCGTTACCGTGCCGGTGCATATGCCGCGCGGCGACTATGCAACCGTCACCGGTGTGCGGTTCGGCGGCGACCGGGAATTCGAAAGGCACGCGCTGCGCTACATCGCCGACTTCAACCTCCTCGCGCACGTTTTCCATGAGGCCGCCTATTCGCTCTTCGATACGAAGACGTTCAGCACCGGCAAAGCAAGGCTGACGGAGCGCGAGCGCGAATGCCTGCGCTATTCCGCCGAGGGCCTTTCGGCCAAGGAAATCTCCCGCGTCATCGACCGCTCCGTTCCCACCGTCGTCATGCACCTCAACGCTGCGGCCAAGAAACTCGGCGCCAGGAACCGCACCCAGGCGGTCGTGCGCGCCACTCATTACCGGCTGCTCGAGGACCGCCCATCCTATAACTTGTGATAGCTGCCACGCCTCTTTCAGCCGCGTTATGCTTTTCCATCGATCGCCACGACATGGAGAAGCACGTGAACGCAATTGCGTCGAAGGAAGCCTTCCTGCCCTTTCGCGAATACCGAACCTGGTATCGCGTCACCGGGTCGCTCGACAGCTGCAAGTTGCCGCTCGTTGTCGCCCATGGCGGTCCCGGCTGCACGCACGACTACGTCGACAGCTTCAAGGGCATCACCGAGATCGACGGACGGCCGGTCATTCACTACGACCAGCTCGGCAATGGCAATTCCACCCGAATGCCGGAAAAAGGGCCGGACTTCTGGACCCCTGGTCTTTTCCTCGAAGAATTGGACGCGCTCCTGAACCACCTGGGCATTCAGGATCGCTATGCCTTCCTCGGCCAGTCCTGGGGCGGCATGCTCGGCGCCGAGCACGCCGTGCGACGGCCGAAGGGGCTGAAGGCGCTCGTCATCGCCAATTCGCCGGCCAACATGCACACCTGGGTTGCGGAAGCAAACCGTCTGCGCAAGGGGCTGCCGCAGGATGTGCAGGACACGCTCTTGAAGCATGAGAAGGCCGGTACGATCACCGATCCTGAATATATCACCGCATCGCGGGTCTTCTACGACCGCCATGTCTGCCGCGTTTCGCCATGGCCTCCCGAAGTCGCGCGCACCTTCGCCATCATGGACGAGGACAATACCGTCTACCGCAACATGAACGGGCCGACCGAATTCCACGTCATTGGCACGATGAAGGACTGGACGATCGAAGACCGTCTGCATCTCATAGAAGCCCCTACCCTCCTGATTTCAGGCAAATACGACGAGGCCACACCGCTCGTTGTGAGGCCCTATGTCGACAAGATCAGGGGATGCGAGTGGGTGCTATTCGAAAACTCGAGTCACATGCCGCATGTCGAAGAAAAGGCGCTCTGCTTGGGAAAGGTGTCCAGCTTCCTTTCGCGCTTCGATTGAAGCGCCGAAGATTTTGCCGCCCCACGCAAAAAGCGCGTCGTGTGCGTTTTCGGCTGTTTTGATTGCGGGCAGGATTTAATTATTACTTGCGCTCGCCGCAAGTAATAATGGTTGCAGGCTTGAGACGCGAAAACTCCCTTGTTTATCAACGCATTTCAGAGCGCATCTCACCATTTAGCAGCGATACAGCCGCTCTTGGAGGTTCGGAGGGCGTCAATCGTGCCGCTGTTCCGCGTAGAGCGCCTCGATCCTTGCAATCTCGTCTTCTGTCAGCGCGGCGAATTCCTTCTCCCGCGCCCGCTTCGAGAGCGTCCCGCCATTCTGATGCAGGAAGCGGAAAAGAAGATCGAGCAGACGATCCGGCATGTCGATCATAAGCGACAGGCCCGCCCTGAACCCGTCATAGGTTCTCAGGAACCTGGCCTCCTCCGGCAGATCTACATCGATCGTACGCGCCACGCATCGGAAGAGAAACTCCGCATGCGGCGTCGCATCAAAATAGCGGTAGAAATCCGCGGTGTCGTTCAACACCTCGACATTTCCCCGGTCGGTCGGCCTCCAGCGGACATGGGCCAGCAAACGCCGCGAGTAGCTTTCTAGTACGCGGCGATACTCATCGATGCGGTCGAGGATGACGGCTGAGACAGGAAAGACCAGCCCGCGCGGATTGAAACCACGCTCGGCAAGCACATGATGGATGAGATAGCGGTGCAGGCGGCCGTTTCCGTCCTCGAAAGGATGGATATAGACGAATCCGAAAGCGAGCGCGGCAGCGGCAAGGACCGGATCGAGATGCCGGGCCGCCGGCCGCTGATCGAAGGCGGCCAACCCGTCGATCAGGTCCGGCAGATCCTCATGCCGGGCGCTGATATGGTCGGGGATCGGAGCACCGCTCACGCGGTCATGCTCACCGACGAACCCGCCTTCCTGACGCAGGCCGAGGTGAACGAAGCGGGCATCCCCAATGACGATGCGCTGCAATCGTTCCAGTTCCATGCGGTCCACTGGGAGGCGCCCCGCCTCGCCAATAACCTGGCCCCAACGCTGGATACGGTCCTGGGGCGGGTCTTCGCCCTCGATCTGGAAACTGGATCGCGAGTCCTTGAGCAGGAGGAAGGCGGCGGTGCGGGCCAGAAGGTCTGCCGGAGCCTCGGCGATCACGCGTCGGGCTTCCTCGCCCAGATTCCGGGCGACGAAGTCGTCCAGCTCCGACGTGCGGAAAATCATCGGACACCAGGCAGGTGTTCCGGGCAGATTGTTTTTCACACGATGGCGTGAAGAGGTCTCACCCTCCGATGCCCATTGCTGTTCAGGATCGACGACAAGGGCATAGGTGCCGCGGGTGGCGTTGGGCAGATCGAGCGGCTGACCGAGCAGCCATTCGTAGAGGAACCAGAGCCGTCGCGCATAGGCCCCGGTCGGGGCCGCGCGAACGATCTCGACAACGGCTTCTGGACCCGTCGCGCGAAAGAGCATTTTCAGGACAGCGAGATCCAGCCCCTCGTAGCGCAACGCAAAGGTCAGGTGGCCGGTCAGACTGGCTTCGGGCTCATGGCGGGGCGTATAGAGTTTCCAGCCCTCCGCCTGATAGACCTTATGTCGGGGGCCAATCGCAGCGAGGGTGATGGGGATCGGCACGGCCAGATCGAAGGCGTCAATCAGAGCGGCATAACCGACGGGGACAGCCGTTTTCGGCAGCCAGCGGCCGTGAAGAACGCTAACTGGCCCTGAAAACGGCTTCTTCTGTCCCTGTTCCATGATTTTCGATGCTCGCGCCTGAGACCCATTAGGAAGAGCATCGCCTGAAAGACAATTACACGCAATGAATTTTGATGACTATGGCGCATGTGCGTGATTTTTGATTCTCCCCGCTTGATAGGTCTGCAACCATGGGTTTCCTCCCTATGCAGGTATTGCTGGCGGCTAGGAATTCCTGACAGTTGGATCGGCGTGTTTCCGTTTTACAGAAAGACGTGTTTGCGGGGGAAAGCCCTGGCCGGCGATGCGATCGCCCGCACACCCCCCATCTGCAGGGAGACCCCGCAGCGGGCCCTGAGAGGGAGGTGGCTTTACAAGATCGGACAGGCGAAGTGACTGCGAGTCTACCCCCAGTCGTCCCATCCCATTGAGTTGCTCCGCCAAGCGGTCCTTGAGGGGACACGCGGTATCGCCCATTCGGTGATACATCATAAAACGAACATCTGGTAACAGCGGCATGACAGGGATGAAGTGGCCGTCGATCGTAGTGCCTTAGCGCACCGGAGCGCAGTATTCGGCTACTGTAGCGTGGATTTGGTTGCGGGGGCCTGAACCTACAGAGACTTGTACATTGCAATATGAATGGTAGCGCCAAACCGGGAATCGTTTCCCTTTTTGGCGTAAGCTGAATTTGCTTAGCCTTCAACGGAAGGACTGACATCGGGCCGGGAGCGGACTGGCGGCTTCCCGAAAGCGTGGCCAGGAAAGCAGACATGCGTTTGCGTTCGAAACAGACGGTAGATTGTCCGGGCAGTTATTTGCGATGGTATTCCGGGACAGATCGGGCGGGCGGCGGATCTCCCGGACCGATAGATGCTCTCGAAAATCAGCGTCGGGTTACACTCGGTAAGGCCACGTTGATCACTCCAGAGCCCTCTCCTAAATCCCGCGGAGGACGTTTCAGACATGGGTCAAATCTTGATGGAAATATCGCGATCCGCCGGGTCAGCTCCTACTAGAAATCAACAAAAAGGCTGCAGAAAGGATGTGTGACGCTACGATGTCATTGCTCAGCGCGAGCGAACGTGAACTGCTGCAAGCATTGATCGATGCCAACGTGGAATTCGTCATCGTGGGAGGCACGGCAGTCAATGCACACGGATATCGGCGGGCGCGAGAGGACATCGACATTCTCATCCGTCAAACGCGCACTAACCTCGCACGTTTGATCGATGTGCAACTAAACTGGATCCGTTTCAACGATACGAAGATTGCTGCACTCGAAGAGGCAGGTGCCAAAACTCAGGACGGCCGACGGCGTCTCGATATCTTGACGGATTTTCACGGGATGGATCTGAACCAGATCTTTGAGACAAGAAAAATTATCGAGGTCGATGGGCTTCGACTACCGTTCATGTCGAAAGCACTGATCGTTGCGTCTAAAAGGAGCGCGATTGCGAGTGGAGAGCATACCGAGAACGACCTCGCCGATCTCAAAGCGCTCTCTTAGGCAAGGCGATCTATGGAACCCACGTGTCCCAAACAAGTCAGCAGCCTCACCAGAAAACGGTTGCGATCTCGTCAGTCAAATCATTCGAGCGCCTTTTTGAAGGCCCGCCGTTCTAGGATCGAGCTGACGACTAAGGTGGTTCTTTATCGCGCTTTTGCTACGTCGCTCGGCGTCACTTTCCCGTTCCGGCCTGCGAAGTGATTGATCACGTAGTTTGCCACCGCAGCTATCTCAGCATCGGAATAGGCTGCGGCAAAGTTTGGCATCGTCGTTGTGGGGTTGTGGGTTGAATCGGAACTACCCTGCAGAATGAGCCGGATCAGATTTGAGCCTGCGGGATCATTCACGCTATGCGATCCGGCCAGCGAAGCCCATGGCGCGTTTTGCCCAGAGCCATCAAAGCCGTGGCAGCTTGCACAAGCGCCCTCAAAGATCCGCAATCCGAGCCCGTCCTGCTTGTTCAGTCCAGGAGACCAAGCCTGAGCTGACTGAATAGCTGGCACCAGATTGTTCACCGTCACCTTGGGATAGCTGCTGGGCAGAGAACGCACCGTGCGAAGGTATGAAACGATTGCCTCGATATCCGATTTTGGAAGCCTGCTCAGGCTAAGGTCGATGGCTTGGCGCATCGACCCGGAAGCGGGACCATGCCTATGAACATATCCTTTTGAAAGATATGCGACGAGATCTTGGTCGCTCCAGCCACCGATTCCATTTTCGCGATCCGATGTGATGTTCCACGCTTTCCAACCATCGACGTCGCCGCCGGAAAGTGCTCGCGCTTGCTCCTTTTCGAACATGAGACCGCGTGGTGTGTGACACTCGCCACAATGTGCGAGCGCCTCCACCAGATATGCACCCTTGTTCCACCGATCGTCCTTATTGGCGTCGCGCTCAAACGGATGCCAAGGGACGAATAGCAGCTTCCAACCCCTCATGAGCCATCGCTGATTGAATGGGAAGGAAAGCTGCGCAGGCAGCGACGGATTTCGCTGCGGCTGCAAGGTCCCGAGATATGCTTTTACTGCCAAAATGTCGTCGGTCGACATCAACGCATACGAGGTGTAGGGAAATGCGGGATATAGATCCTCTCCATGTTTCCCCACGCCCGAGCGCATGGCGCGAACGAATTCCGCGTCGCTCCAGCTACCTAGACCCGCTTGCATGTCGGGCGTTAGGTTCGGCGAAAAAATGGTCCCAAATGGCAGTTTGAAGGCAAGGCCACCGGCAAACGGCTTGCCTCCGGGCGCGGTATGACACGCCTCGCAGTCTGATGCGGTGACAAGATATTTTCCGCGCGCAATGAGGTCCTCACCTTGAGGCTGAGAGGCGGTCGCTAAGACCGTGGGCAATCGGTGGGGCCAGAAGAAAAAACAGATAGCGGTCAGAACCCCTATTCCGGCAACCACGGCAGTAACAGCGAGAACACGGCGCAGCATCATTGTGACACCTGGTCGGTTTGCCCGGCGACGTGGCTTGTCACGAGGAGCGAACGGTCTATGGGCAATGATCTAAGTCTGACCCCTGTTGCCGCAAAGATCGCGTTCGTCAGCGCAGCCGGTGCGGAAACAGTTCCGACCTCACCCAGTCCTCCCGGGTTTTCTGTGCTCGGCATCACAAAGACCTCGAACGGCGGAACCTCGTTCATACGGATCTGCCTGTAATCGTGGAAGTTGCTTTGCTGAACCCGGCCATTTGCAAAGGTGATGCCGTTGTAGAGGGCCGCTGACAAACCGAACAGTGTTCCGCCTTGAATTTGCGCGACGATACTGTCCGGATTGATGGGCACCCCACAATCAACAGCGGCTGTTGCTCGCCGCAGAAGGACTACGCCTTGCTCACTGACTTCGACCTCCACCACCAAGGCGGCAAAGCTTCCGAAACTTTGATGCAGAGAAACGCCACGTCCCATTCGCGAAGGGAGCGGCTTTCCCCATTCAGATGCATCCGAGGCTTTTTCCAAGACTGCTGCAGCTCGGGGGTTTTGTGATAGCATCGCCTGGCGATAGGCAATCGGATCTTTTCCGGCCAAAGCGGACAGTTCATCGATAAAGCTTTCGACAACGAAAACATTGTGACCCTCGCCAACGCCGCGCCACCAGTTCAAAGCGACGGGGCTGTCCTGGCGAACCCATTCCCATCTGGCATGTGGAATGGAGTATGGCATATTGTCGGAGCCGACGAGCGCATCAGGATCAAGTTTTTCCGCTGGCCAAAGCTGTCGGTCGTAGTAGGGGCGCACAGTGGAACTGGTCACCCGATGAATGAAAGCCAAAGGCGCGCCGTCCTCAGCCAAGGCTGCAGAGACCCGATCATAATATGCAGGTCTGAACCGATCGTGCATGATATCCTGCTCGCGGGTCCAAATTATCTTGAGAGGGTAGCTCACAAGCTTGCCTAGGCGCGCGGCGTGCTGAATGGTGTCGACGGCAAGGCGTCGACCGAAACCGCCGCCGATCAAGTGGGGATGAACCGATACCTTCTCCAGCGGAAGGCCGACGATCTCCGAAACGACCTGGCGTGCAATCTCCGGAACCTGCGTACTGACCCATACATCACAGGCGTCCGGTCGAACGTGGATGGTGGTATTGATTGGCTCTAGCGCGGCGTGCGCCAGGTATGGCAGCTGATAGACGGTATCAATCCGCTTATGCGCTTTTAAGGCGGCATCGGGATCGCCAATCGCCTTTCCGATGATAGGCGTGGCTGTTGCGTTTTTCAGGCCGTCAATCAGCTCGGCCGATGAAAGCGATGCATTTGAGCCCTCGTTCCACTCCACCGCAAGAAGGTCCAGGCCCTTCTTGGCTGCCCAATAGTTGGTGCCGATAACTGCGACTGCGTCATCGATCTGAATCACGTCAATGACGCCCCACGAGGCCAAAGCCGCCGCTGAGTCGACTGTTTTCACGGTCCCACCTATCGTGGGACAGATGGACACGGCTGCAAACCGCATTCCCTCCACGGCCGCATCGATACCGAATTTGGCTGCACCGGTGGCCTTCTCGGGCGTATCGACCCGTTTGAGCGGCTTGCCGATGACCTTGAATTCGCGCGGTGGCTTTAAAGGAATATCCTGTGGAATATTCTGTTGACGCGCACCATCGACGAGCGATGCGAACACGGCTTGTCGGCCGCTGGGTTGGTGGGAAACAATAGCTCGGCTCGCTACACACTCCGCCGGGTTTACTCCCCAGGATTGGGCGGCAGCATTGATCAGCATCATGCGCGCAGCCGCGCCTGCCTTCCTTAAGGGCGTGTAGAATGCTCGAACGGACGTTGACCCGCCGGTGACCTGCCCTTTTAGAATAGCCTGATTGTATGCCAGCGGATCCGCTGGCGCGAGCGCCACCTCGATCTGATCCAGCCCGACCTCGAGCTCTTCGGCAAGCAACATAGCCTCGGTCGTTGCGATGCCCTGCCCCATTTCAGCGCTCGGAACGACCAAAATGATCCGTCCGTCGCGGGCGATCCTTATGAATCCGTCCGGAACAAAACCGTCGAAGCCGGCTGCCGCGGCGTCGAGCGCACCGCTTGCAGCAATTTTGTCTTCCGCGACCACAGCCTTTGCGGGATTGGACAACGAGAAGCCTATCAACAGAGAGCCACCGAAGAGAAAGTGCCTGCGCGTAAAGGTCGGAAGATCGTTCTCTCCCATGAGTGTTACGCCTTTCATCTCGCCTCCTTGATAGCCTGGCGGATGCGGGGATAGGTGCAGCACCTGCAGATGTTTCCCGACATGGCGGCATCGATCGCAGCATCATCTGGATGTGGGTTTTTGGCGAGCAGCGCGGATGCGGCCATTATTTGCCCGCACTGGCAGTACCCGCACTGGATCACCTCAAGGGACAGCCAAGCGTTTTGGATGCGTTTGCCTTCGACTGTCGCCCCGATGGCCTCGATGGTGGTTACGTCGCCGTTCAACTCGCCAATCGGCACCATGCACGAGCGCGTTGGTTTACCGTCGATCTGTACAGTGCACGCCCCACACTGGCCGATTCCGCATCCGAACTTGGTTCCAGTTAGCCCCAAGAGATCTCGCAGGGCCCAAAGGAGGGGCATGTCAGGAGGACCGTCGAGATCAACAGAAGTCCCGTTAATGATGGCTGAAATCAAAGCTACACCTCATTCGAAACTTGTACGCGCCTTCGACCTCTTGCGAACACACGAACCCAGACGCGGGCAAAGCTGACCGGGCTGCCTTTCCAATAGGAATCTTGGCTTGAAGAATTACCAAAGCTTGCAGCGGAAAGAACTAATCCATCCGCATGACGGGAATATACCGTCGTATAGGGCCTACATTCGCGACCATCCAATACCTCGTCGAGCGCACAGGACTCCTCAACGCCGCGGCTAAATCCGGATCGTCATCAGTCATTGCAGCTAGTGGCTTAGGCGGCACTGCAGTCGCGGCTCTGCACCGTTTCGGGACGCCCACGAAACAGTGATATTTTCGGTACTCCAAATCAGCCGCCGAAATGGCCGTGAAGATCACTACTCCGCATGGCTGGTTACTTTCGATTTTCCGCGGCGATTTCTTGGAGGTCCAGTTCGTGTTCGAGGTCGCGCATAACGCGATCACGTATCTCGCCGGATCTATACATCCGGATGACTTCCGCCCGGCCGGCCCTGATCGCTGCGAGAACCGCATCGAAGTGATCGGCTTTGATCAATTCATGCGTCCCCCGGTCCTCGAGGTACTGTGCGGCCGCCCGTGCACGATGCTCATACTGCTCCACCAAGCGAGGATGCTGTTCGCTTCCATCAGGCCTTCGAGAGAGGATTTGAACCGCACGATACTGTGCTTCGGCTACCTGCTTCCAAGCAGACGCATCATGTTCTTGGATGAGAATGTCATCCTGAGGATTGGCTATTTTTAGCAACCGAATGAGTGGAGCAAGCGTTATACCCTGCACTAACACCGTGAATATAATGACCGCAAAGGCGGCGACCAATACAATATCGCGACCAGGAAACCCGACCGGAAGTGACAGCGCCGCTGCCAGGGTAACGACACCTCGCATACCTGCCCAACCCATGACGATCGTAGCCGCCAAAGATTGTTTCGCTTTCGGCATCCTGCCGTTCCGCCTCACGACGGCGACAAACAGGTTGGAACCTCCCAGATAGACAAAGCGGGCGAATACAACAGTCAGCACAACTCCTGCGATGGGAATGATGTATTCGGGCAACCCGCTAATACGTTCGGAGACCCCTCGCAACGATAAGCCGATTAGGATGAATAGAAGCGATTCCATCAAGAACACGAGTGTTTTCCAAAAAGCCTGGCTTTGCACACGTGTTGATGCCGCGAACGCCTCGTGTTGATGCCAGCCAAGCAGCAACCCGGTCGTCACGGTGGCCAAAACACCTGAAACGCCCGCCGACTCGGCACTGATATAGGATACCGCAGCCAAAAGCAGAGTTGCCGTAATGATCAGTTCACTGTCTCGGAGCTTGCGAATGACGAGAAGCCCTAGCCAACCTCCCGCGAGGCCGACGAGCACACCGCCCAATGCTAGCCATGCAAATGACGCCACCGCCTGGGAAGCGCTGAAGCTTCCCGTTAAGGCCGCTGCCACCGCAAATCGCAAAAAGACCAGGCCGCTTGCGTCATTGAAGAGACTCTCTCCGTCAAGAACAGCGGTAATCGGATTAGGCAGATTGAGTCGTTCCAAGATCGCGCCAGCGGCTACCGCATCGGGTGGTGAAACAATCGCACCGAGCGCAAATCCGACGGCCAAAGGGAATTGCGGTAGAAGAAGATGAAATACGAAGCCGACACCTAGTGTCGTGAATGCAACCGCGCCCAATGCCAGAGACGCAATCGCCCAAAAATGTCTCCGGATCTCGCGCCAAACAGTGAAATAGGCACTGCTCATCAGCAAAGGCGGCAAAAAGACCACCATCACAAAATCTGGATCGATATCAATTTCGGGCACGCCAGGGACCAACGCAAGGGCCATCCCGCCGGCGATGAGGGCGACAGCTGGCGGTAACCGTAGTAGCTTCGCCAAAAGCTCCAGAACTAGAATGGCGGTTATCAGGATCACGAGGAACTCATATTTTGATTCAAGCGACAAACTGAGTTCCTCCGTTATTTATATTTATGTTGCGGCCGACGATGCTGCAGTCGACAGGCAATCTGGTCTTGCTCGCCGTCTTGTTGGCGCGAGCTAGGTTTCACAGCCTTGCACTTGATTGGCCCAGCACCTGCGGATTGACAATGTGAAGCGGCCTCTCTCCATTGAGAACGCGAGCCGACAGGCCGACGCAAACGGCGGCGATGTGGAACGACACCATTGTTAGCCGCGCCATGGCGCGAGGAAGTCGAACAGCAGTCGATTGACGGTTTCAGGTTGCTCTTCCTGGGGCAGATGCCCACATTCCTGAATGGCATGCACTTCCAGGTCCTCTGCCATCTCGGCCCAAACCTTGGGCATATCAAACAACTTTCCAACGGTGTGGAAATCAGCGCCCCAGAGAGACATGACCGGGCAGGAGATCTTGATGTCGGCATCTTCAAGATCCTGAGCAACATCTTCCGGGTTGGCGCGATAGTCTGCCATGGCACCTCGAAGTGCGCCGGGCGGTTGGTATGCTCGCACATAGGTGTCGAATGCTTCTCCAGAGATCGTGGCTGGGTCATAACACCAATCGGAGAAGAAGTGCCGCAGCCAGATATGTTCTCTCCCTGCTATCAACGCTTCGGGCAAATCAGGAACGAGATGGAAAAGGAAGAACCAGTAAGCCTTTGCGATCCGGGCATCAATGTCGCGAGCGACCACTCTTGTCGGGACATTATCCATGACCACCAAACGGTCTATTAGATCGGGGTAGTCTTTTGAGAACCTGGTTGCCACGCGAGCGCCGCGGTCATGTCCCACTAGGGCGATTTTCGGGATATTAAGCGCCTGCATGAGTTCGCGTAAATCACGAGCCATATTGCGCTTGTCGTAGCCGGTCGCCGGTTTGTCGGTTTCTCCGTAGCCGCGCAGATCAGGAGCGATGACCCGATAGTGTTGTGCGAGGACCGGCATTTGAAAGCGCCAGCTATAATTCGTTTCAGGAAAGCCATGCAGCAGGAAAACCGGCGGACCTTCACCTGCCTCAACAATGTGTTGTCGGATGCCATTGGCGTAAATCGCGTAGCTCTTCGACTTCATGTGAACTCTCCATCTGCCGGGACTGGTGCATTCCGTACCGCCGTTGCGCAAAACGTCGATCGCTTCCAGCTTCGGCGGAGCCAGCACTGAGCAGTGGGGCTCAGACGTACTCCACTCATTTATCTCGAGCTTGTACAAACGATTGGGGCTTGAACGAATCCATGTCGGATTTCCGTCCACGGTGATAATGCCCACTGCGCCTCCGGCCGAACCGACCGCCGAGAGACCAGGTTAACAACCAGGTTTTTGTGAGCGATGTGAGGGCAATTCGACAAGTTCGAATGCAATCGACAAGATGAAGCGGGAGCTCCGATCTTATTTTCCGGCTTGAAAACAGCACCACCGGCGACGGCTTTTCATGGTCGAACCCGGCAAGGCTGATGATCGCAAAAGAGTAAGGGCAGCACGGACCGTGCTGATCTCGACCCTGCACTCGGTATCATTCTCAACAATCTCATGGAGTTCCGTCATGGCCAATATTCCCCTTCTCACTCCCGCTGATTGCGCGCTGGTCCTGGTCGACGAACAGGCGGGCCTCGCTTTTGCCGCCGGGTCGGCGGACCGGCAGTTGCTGCGCAGCAACGCCGTGGCCCTGGCGCGAACCGCAACCGCCTTTTCGGTTCCCGTCGTCGTCAGCACGTCTGCATCCAAGGTCTACAGCGGGCCGCTCATGCCGCCGCTACGGACCGTATTGACCGACGTAACCCCAATCGAGCGACGCAATATGAATCTCTGGGAAGACGATGCGGCCAAGGCGGCAATCGTCGCCACTGGCCGCAAGACGCTTGTCTTCGCAGGGCTGCTGACGGAGGCCTGTGTCAGCTTCCCCGTGCTGTCGGCACTCGCCGACAGCTACAAGGTTTACGTCGTCGCAGACGCATGCGGCGGCCTGACGCCTGCCAGCCACGACGCAGCACTTCGGCGATTGGAGCAGGCAGGCGCGATCATGACCTCATGGCTGCAGTTTCTGCTCGAGATGCAGCGCGACTGGACAAGGCACGACACATACGAGGCTGCGCGAAGCATCGTCGTCGACCACGGCGGCGGCTACGGCATTGGTCTCGACTATGCCCGTGATATGATCAAACCCGCCTGAGGAGACCACGATGAGCTTCGACTTCAATCCGACGGCATGGCAGATCGTTCCGGCTCGTGGTTTCGACCAGTTGAAGGTCGGCGAGATCTTCAGGGCGCCCAGCCGCACCTTGACCGATGCGCATGCCTCGGCTTTCCAGACGGTATCGTGCGACAATCATCCCATCCATTATGATACTGGCTACGCGCAGCGTTACGGCCATCCGGCACCAGTCGTTCATGGCTTGCAGGTGCTGGCCTTCACTGCGCCGGGCGCCACGCTGCTGCCCCATAATTTCGGTGCCATCTTCATCGCCTTCACTGAGCTTACGGCGAAGTTCCTGGTCGAGGTCCACGCCGGGGATACCCTCTATTCCGCGCTTGAGATCATCGAATTGACGCCGCTGGACGGCAAGGGCGAAGTCACCACAGATGTCACCGTCCATAACCAAAAGGGTGAACTCGTGCTGTCTGGCCGCCATAAATATCTGTTGCGAACCGCGTGAAATGGCGGACGATCGTACGAGCCAGGCTGCGAATATTGGCAGCATGCCGTCCGACAAGGCGTCGGGGGCAACGCGGTTCGTCGGCATTTTTCTGTCGGTGGCGCCCGCAATGTTCCTCGGATCGCTCGATCAAACAATCGTTGCAACGGCGCTGCCGGTGATCGCGGCGCAGTTCAGCAGCTTTGCCGACATTGCCTGGATCGTCACTGCCTATCTGCTGGCTGCGACCATCGCAGCGCCGATCTATGGACGGTCGGGCGATGCGATTGGGCGTAAGACGACGCTGATCGGTGCACTAGCGCTGTTTGTCGCAGGCTCGGTCGCATGCGCTTTGGCGCCGAGCTTCTCAACTCTGATTATTGCGCGCGCCGTGCAAGGACTTGGCGGTGGCGGATTGATGACGCTTGCTCAAGCGGTGATCGGCGCGGCAGTCAGCCCCCGAGAACGCGGTCGTTTTCAGGGCTGGTTCGGAGCTTTGTTTGCGCTGGCCAGCACGATCGGACCGGTACTAGGCGGACTTCTTTCCGAGCATGCGGGCTGGCGATGGATCTTCTGGATCAATCTGCCTCTGGGCGTTGTTGCCGCCATCGCCGCTTGGCGGGTGGAGGCCGATAGCGGCGAAGGCGAATTCTCGCCTGACCTCATCGGCACCACGTTGTTCGCAGCCGCTACGGTCTCGCTGCTGCTCGCGCTGAGCCTTGGATCGTCACTCGGCTGGGGGTCGGCGACGATTCTCCTCTTACTGGCATGCGGCGTGATCGGCTTGGGGCTTGTCCTGCCTGTGGAGAGACATATAGCGAAGCCTTTGTTGTCGCCGGATCTCATCGCACAGCCGGTGGTCTGGCGCGCTGCGGTCTGCGTGCTGCTGTTTGCAGCAGCACTTTTTGCCAGCTTGGTACAGGTTCCGCTGCTGCTGCAGCTTTCCTACGGAATAGGGCCGTCATTGTCGGGGCTGCTGCTGATCCCTCTGACGCTCGCACAAGTCGCGGTGTCGACCTGGGCTGGGACGCGCGTATCGGTCACCGGCCTGCCGCGCGGGCCGCTCATATGGGGGCTGGCCGTTGCGACGATTGGATTTGCGGCACTCCCCGCGGCGTTGACACTCGGGCCGATCGCCATCGCCGCAGCGTCTATCCTGTTCGGGCTCGGGCTCGGTACAACGATGCCCGCCGCACAGACGCTCGCGCAATGGGCTGGCGGAAGGAGCAGTCTGGGAGCTACGACGGCAACACTGTCCTTTTCGCGATCGGTCGGCGGCGTGATGGGGACGGCTGTTACAACGGCAATCCTATTGGCAGCAATCGAGCATTATGCTCCCGGATCGTCGTCGGGTGTTCAAGCCTTGATCGATGGCAGCGGATCGACCGGCGAGCCGCCACTGCCTGCGGAGGTTGTAATCGCAGCCTTTCGTTGGGTGTTCGGCTGCATCGCGCTGCTGACCTCTGCCGCCACGCTGCTGGCGTTCACGATACCCGTCGTGAATCTTTCCGATCGTGAACCGCAACTTTAACCAAGGAGCATTTGATGACAGACCTGCCTCCGCCGCCCCCTATCACCACTCAGGAAATTCGTATCGTCGACGCCCAGGGGAACCCACGCATTTTGCTGTCGGCGAAAGATGGCGTTCCTGTCATTCTCCTGATGCAAGAAAATGGCGACAACGGAGCCCGCGTCATGCTCGACACCGCCGGCCGTCCGGCGGTGTCGCTGGATAACCCGATATCCGGCGGACCGAGTGCTACGATGGAGATCGACGACAAGGGCGCACATGTAAAATTTGACCGCCCCGGTGGTGCGTCCTCGTATCTATTCCTCAACAATGCTGGAGGCTCAGGCATGGTGTTGATCGACCCGGAAGGTCGGCGGCGGCTCGAAGCGACCGTCGCCTCAGACGGCACCAGCACGATCAAGCAGCTTGGCGCAGATGGCAAGCCGTTGCCGTAGAGGAACAGCACACGTCATAAGCCGGCGGTGGATCCAGATCTCAAGCCCAATATCGTCAAATGGCAACGGCTTTTTTAAAGCCGCATGTTGTGCCGCTTCATGCCGCGCCCATCCGCACGCCGATTTGTGGGCAAAGTGTCTCCCGGCGATCCCGCGTGCTTCCGGGACGCCACGAATTTGATGCGCTCTGTCGGCGAAAAGACAAAAATGGCACTTCAGGGTCGCAATGATGATCCGCTTGAAGGAAAGTCTCGCATTTTGGCGCAAACTCTCGTCTTCAAACCAGGGGTTATTGGCGATGGGCTGCCGCGGGTGCTATGCGTTTCATGCCGCAATGCACAAAAGCGCGCACTTTCGATCGGAGTTCTTGGAGTTCCACACCTCCGGAGCTGGTCGGGTACGCACGAAGAAAGATTCGCATGGACATGCCTCGCATTATCGCCCGAGACCTGGAGTTGGCACTGCTTGAGCAGGCATATGCCCGGGTGTCGCGGACAGGATATTGCGAGATCGTCCTGATATCGGGCGCTGCCGGCGTGGGAAAAACCGCACTCGCACGCCAGTTCTTGTCGGAAAAACCTTCGGTTGCAATGGGAAAGGCCGGCCAGGCTCAGTCCCGCGTACCCTACTTCGCACTGCTCGAGGCGCTTCGGTCGATTTCGGCCAGCCCTCGCCGCGGCCTCCTTCATCCTGAGCTGCATTTAGCGGCGGAGATGCAAGTTGCGCCAAAAGAGCTGGAGACGATGGTATCGCTACCCTCGGCACAAGTTCAGGAAAACCTGCATTGCCGCCTGATCGAGGAATTCCAGCGCCATACCCGACCAGGCCAGCCACTCGTCATCTTTCTCGATGATCTGCAATGGCTCGACCGGGGTTCTCTCGACTTCGTTCAGATGTTTGCGACCAGCGCGCAGCAAGACATGCTGCTTGTCGGCACCTATTGCGACAGCCAAGTCGACGGTTCCCTCCACCGTCTTATAGAGCATCTACATAACGGCGCCTTAGCTGTTACCAAGATCGATCTTCTCGGACTGAGGCAGGAAGCCATCCGCGAGCTTCTGAAAAACACCTATCCCGAGGGGATGGCGTCCCACTTCGCGTTCGACATTCATGCCGAGACGGCCGGCAACCCCTTTCACGTCAGCCTTTTGGTCAACCATCAGGAGAAAAATGGCCGGCCGGACACCAGCGCAACACTGAACCAAGCCTTGCCTGCCCTCGATGACGATGCGCGTGACATGCATTCCCTCATCAGGGCCCGGATCGAGGATCTTCCCGCCACGGTGCGGCAAAGCCTACACCTCGCCGCCTGCATCGGTACGACGGCGAATGCGGCCCTCCTGGCAAAATGCCTCGCCGTTGGCGAGGAGGAACTGGCCGACACCCTCCGGCCTGCCGTCACGGCCGATCTCATCCGCCTGGATAAAGAGGCGTGGAGCTTCGCCCATGACACCTTGCAAGCCGAGACTTATGAATTCGTCTACGGCGGCTCCGCTGCGGATGATCATGCGTGCATCGCCAAGTCGATGGTGGATCTGGGTTACGCTGCAACGCACGAGCGCCTCCTGTCCGTGGCCGACCAGATTTGCAAAGCTGTCGACAGCGACCTTGCCGTGCGCGAGCGGTTCCCTTTCGCGGCCGTTCTTGCGAACGCGGCACGACTTGCCAGGCGTGTCGGCGCCCACGACAGTGCTTTTGCCTATCTGGACGCGGCGACCTGCCTGTATCGCGACGATGTGACATCGGACGCACAGATCTGGGAGTTGCGCGCCCTCAGATGCGAATGCCTTCTAGAAGACTTCGGCTCCAAGCTGGCGGAAAGTGATTTGGAATGCCTTGTCGCTGCAGCCACTACCGACCTTCAGCGAGCCCGAGGTCTGAGGATGCAGGCGGTCCTGATGACACTGCGCGGCCGGTTTGACGAGGCCGTTGAAATTGCCCTTTCTGGTCTACGCGAACTCGGCATCGAATTGCCGCGCAGTCCCAGCGAAGCGGAACTCGATCGAGCTTACGAAACTGTAAGCCGGCAGATCGATGAACTCGGCCCAGAAAGGCTGATCGACCTGCCTCTTCTGGACTCACCCGGCATCGAAGCGTCGATGGAGCTCCTCTCGACGCTGCAGTCATCCTTCTTCTCGAATGATGGGCTAATGTTCCTACATCTTTCAAAGATGGTCGAGCTCACTCTGCAGCACGGCGTAACAGGCTCTTCGTGCTACGCCCTGGCATGGTTCGGCGTCTCGATCGCAAGCCGCCACAACGCAAAGAAGCGCGGTGTGGAGCTTGCGCGCGCGGCCCTGGCGATCGTCGACAGGCATGGCTTTATTTCGTTCAAAACCGCAACCCTGGTCGCGCTCGATCAGGTGAGCGTCTGGACAATGCCACTTAGTTATGCGCTCGACCGTGCCCGCGAGGCGTTCAATTTCGGGCGAATGAGCGGCGACCTCAGCATGGCGTGCTATGCCTGCAACCACGTCGTATCCGACCTCCTTGCGATGGGCGAGAATCTGAGCCTGGTCGAGGACGAGATCGGTCGCGGTCTTGTCATCGCTCGTCGAACGAAGTTTCACGATGTGGAACAGATCCTGAAAACACAATTGGCCTATGCGCGGTCACTAACCACTAACGGCTATATGGCTGACAGCATCGCAAACTTCCACGAAGATACAGCGTCGACGGCCATGTCCCCGCTGATCTTCTGGAAGTATCTGTTCGAAGGCGTGTCGGCCTTCTTCCATCGGGATCTCGAGAACGCAGCAAGATCGCTGAAAGCAGCCAGCAGTTGGATCTGGGCAAGCCCTGCTCACATCCATCTGTCTGATCTCCATCTTTACTCCGCGCTGACAGCGACGGGCGCCGGCATTGACGCCAAAAAGGTCGCACAGTGCCATCGGGCCGCGATTGCCGGCTTTGCCGACGACAATCCATTTACGTTCAACAATAAGCTCCTCCTGATTGATGCTGAGATCGCCCGCGTCGAAGGGCGGGATACGGAAGCGTTGAACCTTTTCGAGCGGTCGGCTCAGGCGGCAAGCGCGGCGGGCTTCCTCCACGAACAAGGGCTTGCCCACGAGCTTGCGGCCCGTCACGCCCGTTCCAATGGTCTCGCTTTCGTATCACAGGCGCATGTCGAGGCCGCGCTCAAAGTCTATGGCAGTTGGGGAGCCACAGCCAAGGTCAAACGCCTCTCTCAAGACTTCGCCGTCGAAACCGGAAGAGCCGGACAGACGGCTGCGCCCGGAGCCGTAGCCTATCCGATTTCACCTGGCTTTGCCGAGGAGCCGGGGCTCAGGAAGCTCATTAAGCGGATCACGGGCGACGTCATGCAACGCACCGGTGCCAGATACGGCTTGTTCCTGTCGCCCGGCGCCCAGGGTTTCACAGTCGAGGCCAGGGCAGATGTGATCGACGGTGCGGTGCGGGTTGAGATTGATAGCACACCGCTCGACGCCGGCCAGGCTCCGCTGTCGGTCCTCGACCTCGCATTTCGCACCGGAAAGACCGTGCATTACGGTGACGCAATGAGCGAGGCGGGCACCGATCATCGGCACAGCCTTTCGATTCATCCGGCACGGTCGCTGCTCTGTTTGCCTCTGATGACCCAGGGCGTGATCGTGGCGCTCGTCTACCTGGAAAACAACGTCTCTGCGAATGTATTTTCGACAGGAGCTGCCTCGACGCTGGAGCTGTTTTCCGACTATGCGGCAACGTCGCTGCAGACATCCCGGCTCTTTGCAGATCTGATGGCGCGCAGTACCCGCCGGTTCCAGACGGAAGCTGCCCTGCACGCCGCTCGCGCGGAACTCATCAAGACCTCCCACCTACATGTGCTCGGAGGGCTTGGTGCATCAATCGCACACGAGATCAATCAACCGCTTTCCATCATCGTTTCAAACGCCGGCGCTGGCATTCGCTGGATGAAAGCGAACCCGCCCGAACTGCAGGAAGTGGAGACAAACCTCACAGAGATCGAGAAGGCGGGACTGAGGGCCGGTGATATCATCAAAGCGGTGCGTTCGCTGGCCAAGGAGACTTCGGCAAATCTCGAATTGATCGAGTTGGACGGGATCGTTGCCGATGTTCTGGCTATGGTCGCTTCCGATATCGAAGAATCGGCGGTAGTGGTCGAGCGGATGCTGAATGCCGGTGCGACGGTCCTCGCCGACAGCGTTCAACTGCAGCAGGTCGTACTCAATCTGATTACCAACGCTTTGGAAGCCATGTGCCATCTCGACGGCAACCGCACACTCAGGATAACCACCTTCGTGCGTGATGCCTTCGTGGTCGCGACGGTAGAAGACAGCGGCGCTGGCATTTCGCCCAAGGATCGCGACAGGATATTCAGCCCCTTCTTCACCACAAAAGCGGCCGGGCTAGGAATGGGTCTTGCGATATGCCGCTCGATTGCCCAGGTGCATGGCGGCACGCTCGATGTCGCGAGCACGACCGCGGCCGGAACCATCATGGTCTTGAGTTTGCCGCTCGCCGCATAGGCCATGTTGACAAATGGTCGTGGCGCTTCGGCTTCGTGACCATGATCGGCTTGAAGGAAAGGCTCGCGTTTTGGCTGATACTCTCGTCTCGAAACGCAGGGTTATGGCCGTGCGTCGCTGGGGGTGCTAAGCGTCTCATGCTGCAACGCACAAGAGCACATATTTTCGATCGGAGTAGGCCGCATGCAATTCTTGCAGGTGATCGTCAATCTCGCTTTGAGTTCCGCCCGGACATGGCGCAAGGCCACGCCTGGAACCGCAGCTTGCCATTCGCAGCCGCCGCGAACAGGAGCCTTTTGTGAGCGTCTAAATGGAAGAAAGCGGTCCAGGCGTCGATCCCGAGATGCGCGACAAACTATTCGAGAGCTTTTAAACAAGCAACAAAACAGGCACCGGGCTCGGCTTTGCAATCTGCCGGTCCATCATCGAGGCACATGACAGCACGATCGAACTGCATCCTCTCCACATTTGGGCGCTCGCTTCGGCTCCCGCCTGCCTCTTTGTCCTGCTAGTGCGAAAGAATAGGATCAAGCAATGTCAAACACGACTGAAGGCCCGCTCATCTATATCATCGACGATGACGAGGAGTTACGGCTTTCGCTCGACAGCGTCTTCCGATCGGTCGGCCTAAAGACACGGTCTTTCGGGTCCGCAAAGGATTTTCTGGAGGCTAAGAGGCCGGATGTCTTGAGCTGTCTTGTCGTCGACGTCCGCCTGCCCGGCATCAGCGGTCTCGATTTTCAGGATCAGCTGGCGAAAAGCGGTGCTTTCGTTCCAATCGTCCTCATGACCGGTCACGGCGACATTCCGATGACCGTGCGGGCAATGAAGGCGGGTGCCGTGGATTTCCTGGCGAAACCGTTCCGCGATCAGGATATGCTCGACGCAGTGTCAGCGGCGCTACAGCTAGACCGAGAGCGACGGGCGGGCGACAGCGAACTAGTGCCGCGCCACAGAGATTATGACTCTTTGACGGGGTAAGCTTTGCGGAGCTTTTGGCGGGCTTTTTCGGTTGTGAACATCCATTGGATCTTTGCGCCATTAGCGTTGCGTTGCTGCTCCCAGGCTGCGACTTCGGCGATTATGGTGTCTTTATTGTCGATACGACGGTCGAGGCATTGGCTGCGCAGGACACCGATCTCGATCTCGACCATGTTGAGCCAACTGGCGTGCTTGGGCGTGTGGTGGAACTCCAGTCGCTTCAGCACCCTTCGAGCCTCCGGGGCTGGAAATGCGTCGTAAAGCGCCCCGGCGGAATGGGTGGAGAGGTTGTCCATCACCACGCGGATGATCGGGGCGTCGGGATAATCGACGTCGACCAGTTCGCGCATGCACTGGGCGAAGTCTTGGTTGGTTCGCCGATCGGTGACCTTCACCCTGCGCCAGGGCTGGTGGGCGTCCATGAAGACAAACAGATTGACCGTGCCGTTTCGGCGATACTCGCAGTCGTAGCGTTCAAGCTGGCCAGGCTTGGCCGCAATGGGCTCGCGCACTTCGCCGATGAGTTGGGTCGGGCTCTCGTCGAAGCAGACCACGGGCCTTTGTGGATCAGGCGTCTCTGCGTAGAGGTCGAGAACATCCTCCATGCGCGCGACGTATTCCCCATCGAGCTTTGGGATGCACCACATGTCTTTGCGCCAAGGTTTGAGATGATTCTCAGCCAGCCGGCGACGTACGGTCTCCGAGGACAACTCGTCATGATCGGTGAGTCGGACCATCTCATCGGCCAGAAGCTCCAGGGTCCAGCGGGCTCGCCCGGGCGGCGGCTTTGAGCAGGCGGTCGCCACCAACAGCGCCTCCTCCTTGCTCGATAGCTTGCGCTCAACACCCGGGCGCGGTTCTTCACTGAGCGCGCCTTCCAGATTGGCTTCCACAAACCGGCGCTTGGTCCGGTAAATCGTCGATCCGCTGACGTTCAAGGTTGCCGCGATCACCTCGTCGCTGAAGCCTTCGTCCGCCGCCACCAGGATCTGGGCGCGCTTGATCTTGCGCGACGCATGGCGTCCCCCGCTCAACAAAACGGCCAGTTGATCACGTTCCGATTGGCTAAGCTCTACGTGAAACTTTATATTCATCGACACCTCCTTCAGCGCGGAGACGCAGATGAATCCGAAAATGAGTCCCTCACTTGACCCGCAAGCCGCAACGGCAAGACATGGCCTTACGCAAGTCCAAGGCCAGTACCTGGCCTTCATCTACGCCTACAGCCGCATCTTCAAACAGCCTCCGGCCGAAGCCGACATGCGTCGCCACTTCGCCGTTACGGCTCCGTCTGTTCACCAGATGGTGCTGACCCTCGAGAAGGCAGGATTTATATCCCGCGTGCCAGGCGCAGCACGCAGCATCCAACTTCTCATCCCACCAGAAGACTTGCCCATTCTACGATAACCCAACCCGTCATAATCTCTGTGGCGCGGTACTAGCTGCGCTTCGCAACCGTTATGCCGAGCTTAGCCTTCGCGAGAAGCAGGTGATGGCGCTAGTGACAACCGGCCTCATGAACAAGCAGGTGGCGGGAAAGCTGTCGCTCAGCGAAGTCACCGTCAAGATTCACCGTGGTTCGGCAATGCGCAAAATGGAGGCCCGTACCCTTGCCGATCTGGTCAAAATGGCAGAACTCCTAAAGCTCCACGATACGCTCATTCAAAGCTGAAGGTCGTTCCGACCTGTTGAGTGCATGGCAAGTGCCCCGTCGAGATTGGCAGCGAGGACGTCGAGCGAGAAAGGCTTGGCGATGAAGGAGATCGCTCCACAGCCATAGGCTCTCTCCTCAAGGTGCGGATCGGTGCGGCCGGTCATCAGGATCACCGGCAATCCAGGCGCCACTTCGCGCAGCCTAAGGGTAAGAGCAAGACCACTCATCATCGGCATATGGATGTCGCTAAGCACGCAAGAGAACGTGTCGAGATCGGAGTGGTCGAGCAACTGGCTCGCCAAGCTGAAGCATTCCGCGCAATAGCCCAGCGACCGGACGAGACTGCTCAGGGCAGCAAGAATGTCTGCGTCGTCATCGACAATTCCGATCAATGGCCTCGACGGCATCGCGGTCTCCTTTGCACCGTACCGATGCCTCCAAGACTGGTTTCAGCTGTGGCCCGGCACATGCACTAACGGACTTACCGCCCATCGATTACGTCGGCTTCCGGGCGATCTCCGCCGGCGACATGTTCGGTGTGCCACGTGCCGTCTTCGGACTGGAAGGTGATTTCGGCGTCCCGGCCTTCGATCTGCTGCCTCCTAGCCGCGGCATGGGCTGCAGCCCGGGCGGCCTCGTGGGTTGGATAAGGCTCCGACCAGACATCATTCAGACGATAGGCCCAACCGCCATCATGGCGATCGATGTGATATGTAAGACGCATGGGAACTCCTGCTGAATTGTTGTCAGTGAATAGCCTAGCCAAGGGGGACGAAGCCGATCTGCTTGCGCTGCGGGCTTTCCTGCCTCAACGTACGCAGCATCTCCACATATTCCCGTTCGACTTCTGGAGTGACCGAAGCACGGACCTCCTGGAGGGCTTTGGCGAAATGCGAAGCGGCAACTTTGCTCACATCGAGAGATTCGCGCAACGCAATCAGACCGGCGCGCCGGCAGAGGTCTTCCAGATCGGCACCGGTGAAGCGTTGCGTCCGTTCGGCCAGATCGTCAAGATCGACATCTCCAGCGAGCGGCATCTTCTTGGTGTGGATGCCAAGAATCTTGCGTCGTCCGCCACCGTCCGGCACAGGCACATAGACGAGTTCGTCGAAACGACCGGGACGCAGAAGAGCCGGATCGAGCAGGTTCGGCCGGTTTGTCGCCGCCATTACCACCACGCCCCGCATGTCTTCCAGCCCGTCCATTTCGGCCAGCAGCGTGTTGACCACGCGTTCCGTCACCGCCGGTTCTCCAAACCCGCCGCCGCGGGCCGGCGCCAGCGAGTCGATCTCATCGATGAAGATCACCGTTGGCGCCACTTGCCGGGCGCGTTCAAACAGGCGTGATACCTGCTGCTCGGATTCGCCATACCACTTCGAGAGCAGGTCCGATGATTTGGTCGCAACGAAATTGGCCTCGGCCTCGCGGGCAACAGCCTTGGCAAGCAAGGTCTTGCCGGTGCCCGGCGGGCCGAAGAGGAGGAACCCTTTGGCCGGACGGATACCAATGCGTTTGAAGGATTGCGGCGACCGCAACGGCAGTTCCACGCCCTCGCGAAGTCGCATCTGCGCCTCGTCGAGGCCGCCAATGTCGCTCCACCGCACGTCCGGTGCCTGAATCATGATCTCGCGCAGTGCGGAGGGCTGGATGCGTTTCATCGCACTTAGGAAGTCGTCCTGGCAAACGCTCAGCTTTTCGATCACTTCAGGAGGAATGCCTTCACGCAGATTGATGTCCGGCAGAACCCGGCGCAGCGAGTCCATGGCTGCCTCGCGAGCAAGCGCGCCAAGATCGGCACCTACGAAGCCGTAGGTCGTGCGCGCAATCTCGTCGAGATCGATATCGTCAGAGAGCGGCATGCCGCGGGTGTGAATGGCAAGCACCTCGCGCCGCCCTTTCTGATCCGGAACGCCGATGACGATCTCGCGGTCGAAACGGCCCGGACGGCGTAGTGCCTCGTCGATGGCGTCGCGGCGGTTGGTAGCGCCGATGACGACAATGTTCTGGCGCGGCTCCAGCCCATCCATCAGCGTCAACAGTTGCGCGACGATGCGACGCTCGACCTCACCGGTCACCTGCTCGCGTTTGGGCGCAATGGAATCGATCTCGTCGATAAAAATGATCGAGGGCGCATTCTGTGCCGCCTCATGGAAGACCTGTCGCAACCGCTCTTCCGACTCTCCATAGCGGCTGCCCATGATTTCGGGACCAGCAATGTGAAAGAAGTGCGCTTCTGTCTCATTGGCGACGGCGCGGGCAAGCAGCGTCTTGCCGGTGCCCGGCGGTCCATGCAGCAGCACGCCCTTCGGTGGATCGATACCTAGCCGCTGGAAGAGTTCCGGATGGCGTAGCGGCAATTCCACCATCTCGCGCACCTGATCAACGGAATTGCCGAGCCCACCGATATCATCGTAGGTTACATCAGCACGCCGCGCCTCCTTCGGCTCTTCGAATTGCGGTCGCAGCTCGACGACTGTTTCCTCGGTCATCTGCACAATGCCGCGGGGCTGTGTCGAGACAACGACGAGACGGATTTCCTGCAGGCCGTAGGCCGGCAGATCGAGCATATTGCGCACCATGTCGCCGGCGTCTCGGCCATTAACACGCTGCTGGGCAGAGGTCGAAACGACATCGCCCGATGTCATGGGCCGATGCTGGAAGGACCTCTTCAAGGCATCCCCAGAGCCTTGCAAGCGCAGGTTTTTCTGCGCCGGCGCCAGGACGACCTTGGTCGCCGGGCGAACGTCCGCTTTGCGTACCTCAACATAATCACCGCTCGACGCACCAGCGTTGACACGCTGCAGGCCATCTAGGCGGATGATGTTAAGGCCCTCGTCCTCACCGTAGGCGCGCATTGCCAGCGCCGCCGTATGGCGTTTCCCAGTGATCTCGAGGATCTGGCCCTCCTGGACGCCCAGTTGGTGCAACGCCGCAGGGCCGAGTCGTGCGAAGCCGAGGCCGGATTCTTGCGGCCGGATATTAGCCACCTGGAGCTTAAGTTGGCCGTCTTCGGACACTGCCATGATGTTTGCCTTTTCGAATGCTTGGGATGAAGGCGAGGCTTCGCACTGCGAGTTCTGCGGGATCATTCGAGCAAAGAAGCCGCGAATGCGACTGCCGGTCTTTTCCACGACAATGCGGACTGCGACCTCGAGCCATGTCGACCTCTCCTTTGTCGAAGCTATGCCGACCGATATCGAAAGACCTGTCTCCGGGTATTGTCGATTTCTCCGTTCCGTGGACATTCCTTCTGTCGAAAAAAGGTACAGAAACCTCAGGCAACCTGCTCTCATACCCATGTATGGGATTTCCCGACCCTAGTATGATTTTTGAAATGCGCTCTGGTTGATAGGGTCTTTACATCGCCTCAGACAGAGGCGTGTAGCGATCCTCCTCTCGCTACCTCCAGGCTTCGCATCCCCTCCGAAGCCTGCGGATCGACGATCCGCCAGACCGCCCGGCGGCCGCCCCGGGCGGTCTTTCTTTATCCATTGCGAGGAAAAGTACGAGACGAAAAGACGACTACGGGACACCCCTGCCAGAGACGATGCGGGCCCAGTTCAGAGGCTGGCAGTGAGCCTGCAACCCTGGGCGACGAAGTCTCTTCGGCCCCTCAGCCGATCCATCGCGAAGACATCAACCGCTTCCGTCAGATCGCTCTCGTGAGAAGGTTTTGATCAGGAATCGGCGAAAATATACCATCGCGTTTGACGTCGGCACGCTCACGGACAGTCACTTGGATCCACGAAGGATGTTGGCAGCCTATGGGCATTTTAATGTTGGAGAGATTCTTTTCGACAACCAGCGCCGCCACGCAACTCCTTGAGTGCTTGTGAACTTTCACATCGGCACCTTCGTACCGGAGAAGGAGGCGGCGAAGAGGCTTGTCAGCAGGCCTCGACTGTCTGATTGTCAATGTGCCCCGCCGGCGGCCGGGCGGGCGCGATCATCGATGATTCGCACGCCAAGCGCAATGACGGCAAGCGTGACCCCGAGCAGGCTGACACCCAGCCATTCGGCATAGCCCCATGCAGCAGTTGCCAATGCGGCACCGGCGGCACCCCCGAGAAACATCGACGTCATGAAGATGGTGTTCAGGCGGCTGCGCGCTTCCTGATCAAGTGCGTAGACGATATGCTGATTCGAAACGAGTGCGCTCTGGATGCCAAAATCCAGCACGATTACGCCGATAACGAGGGCGGCAATAGAGGCCCACAGCCCGAAAATGATCCAGGCAGCGAGCGTCAGCAAGGCACCGAGCCATACCACGAAATGCGGGCCGCGCCGGTCGGCGATTCGGCCGGCAAGCGGGGCGGCGAAGACGCCGACAGCACCGACGATACCAAAAAGGCCGGCGACATCAGCTCCGAGATTGAAGCGTGGCGTCTGCAGATAGAGCGCAAGGATCGTCCAGAAGGCCGTGAATGAGCCAAACAAGGCCGCTTGCATCAGTGCGGCCGAGCGCAGCGCCCTTTCGCGCTTCCAAAGATGGGCGAGCGAGCCGATCGCCATGCCGTACTGCATACGCGAGGTCGGCCGGTGTGCGGGAAGCGTGAAATACATAAGGACTGCCGCGCCGAGCGCGAGGGGGACGCCAATCCAAAACATGTCGCGCCAGCCTGCGTGTTCGCCTACGAAACCCGACAAGGTTCTGCTGAAGAGAATACCGGACAGGACGCCCGCCATAACAGTGCCGATCGTCGCGCCGCGTTCTTCCGGCGCGGCAAGCGTTGCCGCCAGCGGGACGATCTGCTGGGCGACAGTAGCGCTGGCGCCGACGGCAAGTGATGCTGCGCACAGCGCCCAGGCACCGGGTGCAGCGGCGGCCACGGTAAGCGCTGCGGCCAGGATGACGAACTGCGCGATGATCAGGCGGCGACGGTGGACGATATCGCCGAGTGGCAGCAGAAAGAACAGTCCAAGCGCGTAGCCGAGTTGCGTCGCCGTGGGAATGAAGCCGGTGATCGGCTGATGCGCGAATTCGGCTTCGATGATGCCGAGCATCGGCTGATTGTAGTAGATGTTGGCAACGGCAATGCCGCTCGCCGCCGCCATGGCATACAGAGCCGGCTTGCCCAATCGGACGGAACCGGCTGATGGTTGAAGATTCGTTGTCATGGTCGTTGCCTTTCTAGGAGCTTTTAGCCCGAGGACAAGCCAGACCACGGCAACCCCTGAGACGTCATTTGTCGTTTCAAGAGCTTCAATCAGTTGCTTGGCTTGATGAGAATGTTCCGGTTATGACGGGCCGACGGCGACAGGTCTTGTCTCCGGCGGTTGATTTTGGATCGATCTGCGATTGCCGCACCTGCGGCCGGGTCTTTCTTATCGATGTGCCCGCGCCTGTCTGGCGGACGCCTCCCTGCGGCGCACCGTATCGAGAAGCAGTGTGACGACCGCAAGTGTCGCAACGGTCACGACGCCGACCTCAACCGCCGCGGCGAGACCGCTGGAGGTGGCGATCTTGCCAAGAGACAGCGCTACGACGGCCTGGCCAAGATACGCAATCAGGAAGAGCGCCGACAGTGTCGCGCCACGGTGGGTGACGGGAGCATGTGCGGTGATCAAGGATAGGCCACCGAGCAACAGCAGGCTGTAGGCCATACCAGACCCGGCCTGCGCAATCGTGTAGAGCAGGAGCGAATGAAGCACGGCTGCAGCCGCGAGCAACGCCGATGAGACGATAGCGATCACAATGCCCATCTGCAGCACACGGCTTGTCTGCATACGCCGCGCCGGCACGGTGACGAGCGCTGAAAAGACTGCGAATAGCGCTATCGTGCCGCCATTCACCAGCGCATTGACGGAGGCAATCACATCCCGCGCTACCTGCGCGCCAAGTGACAGCGTCATGGCTCCAAGCACGTAGGAAGCCGTTACGGCTGCCGTAGCCGTCACGAACGTCGAAAAGAACCCGTTCGGGATGGCGGGCACCCGTGGATGCCATTTCCCCGCCGCCCGCGACGAGGTGTAGTTTGGCAGCCTCGACGTGACGGCAAGCAAGACAAGCAGCACGAAGGTGAGCACAATGAAGTTCAGCCGGGTCGGCAAGGGTGCGTATTGGATAAGCGCGCCTCCGACAAGAGCGGCGGCCGTCATGCCGATGGCCTGGGCGGCGGCCGTTACACTGCCTGCCTGAGCGGCACGACGGGGCGCACTGAATTCGACGACAGCGGCGGCCGAAGGCCCTGCCGCTAGACCAACGCCGATCCCCATAAAGGCGCGTCCGACATAAATCCAACCAATGCCAGGCGCGACCGAGAAGATAAAGGAGCCAAGGGCAGAGGCCACAAGTCCCAGCATCATTGTTTCGCGCCGGCCAATATAATCCGAGAGATTGCCGAAGACGACCAGCACCACGACCACGAAGACCGGGTAGATCGCGAAGATCGCGGTCGTCTCGAAGGGCGTCAGATGCCATTGAGAAGCATAGAGGGGGTAAGTCAGCGCGGGAGCCGCGCTGGTCCAGATCGTGTGGGCAACAACGGCGGCTGCCGTTGCCAGACTTGCGTTCCGACCAAGGGTGCGTCGCGTCATGACGCGGACCTCACGGCACCATGGAACTGGTAAGTTTCGCCGTTCTTCGTCGCGCGGCCGACGCCCGGATAGGTCCAATGATAGCCGAGCAGTTTTGCGTTGTCGGCGACGGCGCGATCAAGCAGTACCCGGCGGGTTTCGCGTGCTCTGCCGGGATCCATGTCGAAGCCGAAGCTCCAGTCTGGATGCTCAAAGGAGACGATATCGCTTGCCGTCGCATCCACGGTGATGATGAGCGGTACATCGCCGTTCAGCACGAGAGATATGTGACCAGGCGTATGACCCGGGGTGGCGAGCACCTTTAGACCGGGTACGATCTCGTCACCGTCTTCGACTAGCTTTACTCGATCTGCAATGGCAGAAAGTTCTCGGCGGGCGCCGGCCACGAAGGGCTGCAGCACTTCAGGCAGAGCATCGGCTGCTTCCCCCATCCAGAATTCCCATTCTGTGCGCCCGACATAATATCTGGCGTTGGCAAAGCGGAGCGTCCCGTCGTCGCGGGTAATGCCCCACATATGATCCGGGTGAGCGTGCGAGATGATGACTGTCGTAACGTCATGTGCCTTCACGCCTATCGCGTCGAGGTTTGCTTCAAGTCTGCCCTCGCTTGGCTGGAAGCGGTTGCCAGCTCCGACGTCGACGATGATCATCTCGTTGCCAGTGACGATAAGGGGGATGTTGGATTGCGCTGCAGCCGTATTGTCGGCACCCTCCAGCCGAACCACAATCTCTGCCCTCTCGTCGGGATTGCCTTCCGGCGCGAAGATTTCGCCACCGAGCGTGATCGGGCCGTCGGACAGAACGGTGATGTCGAACTGGCCGTGGCGAAAGCTGTGAAAATCCAATGGCTGTGTCATCGCTTGAACTCCTGTTGTCTGATGCGACAGATGTCGTCGACGACAGCGCCATTTAAAACTGACGATTTTGGAATAAGGCCGTTCATTTTTGTAAGGCGCAAAACGCTAAAAACAGGCGAAGCCTGCAAGCCTGAAACCCGAAAATTCGGTACCCGGACCTGTTGCCACCAGCGAGATGGTCCTATGCAGTTCATTTTTGATCCCATTCTTCACATCATCGCCCTCATTGCCGGTCTGATTCTGGTGCAGCTTGCCCTATCGAGCCACGGTGTCCTCAGATTTGTCGGCAACTTGATTTTCTTTCTGCTGCTCAGCGCATTGCTGCTGATGAACGGTGTCGAGCCCTATTCCACCACACAGCCGTCGTCCGATCTTTGGCACAGGCTCTTCTTTGGGTTAGCTAAGGCGATCTGGTGGCTCGGCGGTGCGATGATGCTGGTAAGCTCGGTGCGCCTGTTCCTGATCTTCGAGCACCGGCCGCGGGAAGCAAGACTGGCACAGGACCTGCTTGCCGGGATCATTTATGTCGGTGCAGCCCTGTCGGTGGTCGCCTATGTATTCAGCGTCCCCGTCGGCACGCTCATCGCGACCTCCGGCGTCTTTGCCGTTATTCTCGGTCTTGCCTTGCAGAGCACCTTGTCCGATGTCTTTTCCGGCATCGCCCTCAATCTTGGGCGACCCTATTCGGTCGGCGACTGGATCATCCTTCCGGACGGTGTGCAGGGCCGCGTGATGGAGACCAACTGGCGTGCGACGCATCTTCTCAACGCCACCAACGACCTCGTGGTCATTCCCAACAGCATGCTTGCCAAGACCCAGCTCGTCAATTTCAACGGTCCCGACGAGACCCATGGCGTCACCATAGCCATCAAGTTGCTGCCCATCCGTCCGCCGGCTGCGATTGAGCAGCTTCTGGGGACCGTTCTCCTGTCGAGTAACCGCATCCTGCGCAACCCCGCTCCGCTTGTCGCGATCAAGGGCCTCGACAGCCACGGGATAGACGTTGAGCTCTCCTTCCGGGTGCACGACGCCGGCCAGGCTGCCGCCGCGACGAATGAGATCTACGATCTCATTTATCGTCACACGCAGGCCGCAGATGTTCCTCTTTCAGCCGCCGATCTGACGCTGATGCGACCGGTTTGGCAAACGTCCGCATCTCAGCCTGATCCCGCAAAGGCGCCCTGGCGTCTCCTGAAGGCGATGACGCTCTTCTCGACGCTGACGGAGGAGGAATTCGAAATTCTCGCCTCGTCGCTCGTCCGCCGGACATATGGAAAGGGAACCGAGATCATCACGCAGGGTATCAAGGCACCATGTCTTAACCTGATTCACAACGGCGTCGTCGTCGTTGAAAGGCATGAGGCTGGCATGACGACCGAGCTCAACCGCCTATCCCCTGGCGATTTCTTCGGCGAGCGTGGCGTTCTGATTGGAGCGGAAGAGCCTGGAACAATCCGCGCGCTGACCTTCGTGGTAGCCTACGAGGTGTCCGCCGCTCCCTTGGCAGAAATCATGCGTAACCGTCCGGCGCTAGCCGAAGAGCTTGGCATGACTCTGGCACATCGCCTGGAAGACGAACGGCATCTTGCGGGTCTTGATGGACCCCAGACGGAACATCCCGAGAGCCTCGCCAGGCGGATTCGACATTTGTTTCAGCTGCAGCATCATCCGGTGATCTGATTGGGCGGCGCTCAACGCGCTAGTATCGATACAACCATGTCGACAAAGGCGCGCAGACGTCCGAGCCGCCGCAGATCGCGGTGATACCCCATCCAGATCTCGCGTTCGGGAGGATCGTCCGGCAGTTCCAATCGGCGCAGACCCGCGAGCCGGTCGCCAACGGGGCGCGGGAGGACCGCAAGACCCAATCCCTCTTCGCACAGATGCGCCTGCACATGGCGGCTGTTGCTTCGCAACCTGACGGACGCATTGGGAAAACGGTCGACCAACCAGGCTGTATCGGGGAAACTGCCAAGCGACGCGTCCATGGTGATGAGCTGGAAGCCTGAACCATCACCGATGACCGGATCGACCCTGTCGCGCCGCATATAGACGCCGTAGCGCATTGTGACGAGGCGGCGCTGGACGATGTCCGGCTCGGCGAAAGGAACAATGCGGAAGACGAGGTCTGCTTCGCGATGGGATAGGCTGAACAATCTGGTGCCCGTCAAAAGCTCGACGAGGACGTCGGGATAGGCGGCGCGGTAAGCAGCAACGACCGGCGGCAGCACATAGCCGCCAAACCAGTCCGCCGATGAGATGCGCAGCAAGCCTTCGAGCTTGCCTTCCTTCCCCGCGAGCCGTCGCTCCATTGTAAGGGCACTCTCCTCCATCTGCTCAGCGAGCGACAGGACGGCGGCACCCTCGTCGGTCAGCACAAAACCGTCGGCGCTGCGCTGGAACAGGGTCTGGCCGGTTGCTTCCTCGAGCGACCTCAACCTGCGTCCAATCGTTGGGTGGCTTAGCCGCAAGGAACGGGCCGCCCCTCCCAGGGTGGAGGCGCGCGCAACGGCCAGAAAGATTTTGATGTCACTCCATTCCATGTCACGCCTGTCGTCAGGCAGAGAGCTGGAAAGGATTTGGTCGGGTGCGGTAGCGCCGCCAGGCACTGGGCGTGGTTCCCGTCATGCGGCGGAAGATGCGTGACAGATGCGCCTGGTCGGAAAGGCCGCAATCAAGTGCGATTTCGCAAAGCGGCGCATGGCTGTGCAGCATGAGGTACTTGGCATGCTCGACACGACGCGAAATGATATGATTGTGAGGCGAGCTGCCGTAACTTACCTTGAAGGCGGCGGAAAAATAGCTTGTGCTTAGCCTGACCAGTTGGGCGAGCTCGTCGAGCGAGATCGTCCGCGAAATATTCTCTTCGATATAGGCATCGATGCGGTTGACTTGCCAGGGGGCCAAGCCGCCCATCATGATCCGGTCACTTATCGGCACCGCGTCGGTCAAAACGAATGGGCCCAAAAGCGTCGAGGCCCTCTTGACGAGATCGATTGCCACGGCCTCATCCTTTTCGACGCAGGTAATGGCCCCCAGAAGCAGCCTTGATATTTCATTCGACATTTCATGGTTGACGTCGTTGATTTCAATCCGGGCCGTGGGACGTTCAAGAACGGCTGCGTTGCCGGGCATCTTGGATCTCCTTTGAAACATTTGAAGCGCTTTTGGCTCGTTCCATATTGAGATCAGGTCCATGTTCCGCGGAATCGTACTGTCATCGCATTTGCGCACACATCAGTTTTAACGCAGCATACCTATGTATGATTGTGAAGCTGAGCGTCCGTGGTTAGATAGATCTTTCAAGATCGCCCACGCCCTGAAATTACACGCAATCAAAAGCGCTTCATGTCGGAAAGCCCACTCGTCCTGGTCCTTGATGATGAACAGAGTGTGCGGCAGTCGCTTGATAGCCTGCTGCGCTCTGTGGGCTATGCGGCAAAGACATTCGCCGTTGCTCAGGACCTTTACGACGACTCTTCCCTGCCGGATGCGAACTGCCTTATCCTTGACGTGCGCCTGCCATTTATGAGCGGTCTCGATTTCCAACTGAAGCTGAATGAGAAAGACATCAACATTCCGATTGTCTTCGTCACCGGGCATGGTGACATCCCGATGACGGTGCGCGCCATGAAGGCCGGAGCGGCTGATTTTCTTGCCAAACCCTTCCGCAACCAGGATCTGCTCGACGCGGTGGCGGCGGCCATCGAGAAGAAGCGGCAGATGCATCGCCAGGATAAATTCGACAGCGAATTGCGGTTGCGCTTCAACAGCCTGACGGCGCGCGAGCAAGAGATCATGACCATGGCAACCGCCGGCCTGATGAACAAGCAGATTGCTGGCGAATTGAGCGTCAGCGAAATCACGGTGAAAATCCACCGCGGCAAGATCAGCCGAAAGATGGTCGCGAAAACTTTCGCCGATCTGGTGCGCATGGCGGCCGCCTTGGGCCTCTCGACGCAGGAAAAATAGGAGCAAATTGGCCGATAAACTCCTGTATAATTTCACTGGCGATTTGAAAAATGCATACTGAAGGCAATTCTCGAACAACCAGGTCCCGCAGAGATTGGCTTTGTCTCCCGTGAAATTTCCAGAGATTGTTTCTGTTATCGATGACGAAGGGACTGTTCGTCGCGCGACCAGTAGTCTGTTGCGGTCGCTTGGTTTTGAGGTACGTACCTTCGCATCCGCCGAGGAGTTTCTTCAGATCGGGGACGCTACGCGCTGCCTATGCATCATCTCCGATGTTCATATGCCCGGAATGAGCGGGATTGATCTTTACGAACGGCTGCGATCGCAGAATGTCGAAACGCCTGTTATCTTTATTACATCCTTTGCAGAAAAAGCAGTCAGGGCACGGGTGGGCGAAGACGTCTGCATCCTGCAAAAGCCATTCCGGGCCGACGCTCTCGTCAGTTGCATCGCAAGCGCGAAAGCATCGCGGTCACAAGAATAGGAAGCCGCTTATGGTTCGCCATTGCACACATTCGAGGCTGGTACGATCTGTCGCACCCCGCACTCCTGGCTGCCAAGAATGCCTCGAACAGGGTTTGACATGGGTGCATCTGAGACTTTGCCGCGAATGCGGCCATGTCGGCTGCTGCGACCAGTCCATCAGAAAACATGCAAGCAGTCATTTCCATGCCAGCGGCCATCCCATCATGGAGGACTACGGCCCACCTGAGGGTTGGGGATGGTGTTACATCGACGAGAAAATCATCGACCTGCCCGACCAGACGCCACAGACCGGTCACATCCCGCGCTACGTCTGAATCAGCCCGATCCTCAAAGACCAAGAGGTCGGTCCAAGACGCGATCTTCTCGCCACGATATCTTCATTTACAGCATATCTGTCTCGCTTAGAGTCGGACTCGAAAAGAGTTCAATGGTAACAATACCTTGCGAGACGTCTAGTGATGAGGCGGATATGGGCGATCATGATCCATGCCTCGGCTGAAGCGATGGATTTTTCGACGTCCTTCGCCAATCTCCGGCACCTTCCAAGCCATGCAAATGTTCGCTCGACGACCCAACGGCGTGGTAGCACTTCGAAGCCTTTGGTCTTGTCGCTGCGCTTGATGATTTCGACCGTGAAGCGACCGACCTTCTTCAGCTTCCGTTTCAATTTGTCGCCCGCATAGCCACCGTCGGCGAAAACATGCAGCAACCATGGCCATCTGTGACAAATGGATTTCAGTAAATCGGGAGCGCCATCGCGGTCCTGGATATCGGCGCTGTGAACCATGAGGCCAACCAGCAGGCCGAGTGTGTCGACGACGATATGGCGCTTGCGGCCCTTGATCTTTTTGCCGGCGTCGTAACCTCGAATGCCGCCGCTTTCGGTGGTTTTGACGCTTTGGCTGTCGATCACGCCTGCCGTAGGACTGGCCTCTTTGCCTTCCAGTTCGCGCGCCGCCTTCACTAGATGGTGGTTGATGCGGGCCCAAAGCCCAATACCCCGCCACGCATAGAAGTATCGCTGAACCGTCGAGCACGGCGGAAAGTCCTTTGGCAGCATCCGCCATTGGCAGCCGGTCGAGGCGATATACAAAAGCGCATTCATGACCTCACGCAGCACCGTTGTTCGCGGTCGCCCAAGTCGACGGGGCGCAGGTAGGAGCGGCTCGACAATTCGCCATTCTCTATCCGTCATATCGCTTGCATAGCGTGCTGCTCGCCGGGCATATTGCCGACGGGTGGTTTCGGTCCAGGCCATCGTGAACTCCATCGAATCTTCGCAAATCCGAAGGAATCACAACCTGTTGAAATCACCCACTTCTTTTTGAGGCAGCCTCTTAGATTACGGAGAACCACCATGTCGGATACGATTGCAGACCAGTTTGCCGCCACGCTTGCTGCAGCAGGTGTCCGTCGCATCTATGGCGTCGTGGGTGATAGCTTGAACGGCATTACAGATGCTATCCGCCGCCAAGGCGTCATCGAGTGGATCCACGTGCGCCATGAGGAAGCCGGTGCATTCGCAGCCAGCGCCGAGGCTCACCTGACTGGAACTCTTGCCGTCTGCGCCGGAAGCTGCGGGCCCGGCAACCTCCATCTCATCAACGGTCTTTTCGATGCTCATCGCTCCAAGGTGCCCGTTCTGGCGATCGCGGCCCACATTCCGTCCCAGGAGATTGGTTCGGGCTATTTTCAAGAGACCCATCCACAAGATCTCTTTCGAGAATGCAGCACCTATTGCGAACTCATCTCCAGCGCCGACCAAATGCCGCGTACCCTGGAAATCGCCATTCGCCACGCAGTGGGCGATCGGGGTGTTTCGGTCGTCGTCATTCCGGGGGATGTGGCGCTGCTAAAGGCTGTTTCACCCACCCGGCCAAAGCCGCAGGGGCTGCTGCCACGCCAAGCCATTGTCACGCCCGCACCAGACGACCTTAAAACCCTGGCTGCACTTCTTAACGCCGGCAGCAAAATCACGATGTTGTGCGGTTCGGGCTGTGCCGGCGCCCATGACGAAATACTGGCGCTTGCCGAGCGGCTTAAGGCACCGATCGTGCACGCGTTGAAGGGCAAGGAGCATGTGGAATACGACAATCCTTACGACGTCGGCATGACGGGTCTGATCGGTTTCGCCTCAGGCTATTACGCCATGACCGACTGCGACACGCTTCTGATGCTCGGGACCGATTTTCCCTACCGACAGTTCTATCCTCGCGGCAAGGATGTAAAGATTGCCCAGATCGATATCCGTCCCGGCCATCTCGGACGCCGCGCGCCGGTGGATGTTGCATTGGTGGGCGACGTCCGCTCCACCGCAATCGCCCTCCTCCCCCTTCTCAAAGGGGGCAACGACGGCAAGCATTTGGACAAGGCGCTCGATCATTACCGCCGCACCCGCCGGGATCTTGACGACGCGGCCGTCGGCAAGCCGGGCGGTAAGGTCATCCACCCTCAGCAGATCGCCAAGGCGCTGAGTGACCTTGCCTCCGATGACGCGATCTTCACCTGCGACGTTGGCCTGCCGACGGTGTGGGCGGCGCGCTATCTCACGATGAACGGCAAGCGACGGCTCGTTGGTTCTTTTTGGCATGGCTCGATGGCCAATGCCATGGCGCAGGCTATCGGAGCCCAGTCGACATTTCCGCAAAGACAGGTCATTTCGATGTCCGGCGATGGCGGATTTGCGATGCTGATGGGGGATTTTCTGAGCCTTGCTCAGTTGAAGCTGCCCGCAAAAATCGTTGTGTTCAACAATTCAACGCTGGGATTTGTCGAAGTCGAGCAGAAATCAACCGGCTTTCTGCCGACCGGCACAGGGCTAGAGAATCCTAATTTTGCCGCCATGGCGGAAGCGATCGGCATCAAAGGCATTCGGGTGGAGGATCCAGGCGACGTCGAGGCGGCCGTCCGCGAAGCGCTTGCCCATGACGGCCCGGTCCTCATCGATGCTGTGGTGGCACGCACCGAACTGCCGATACCGCCATCCATCAACGCCGAAATGGCAAAAGGCTTCACACTTTACATGGTGAAGGCGGTGTTCAATGGTCGAGGCAACGAGATACTCGATCTTGCCCGGGAGAACCTGTGGCACTGAGACATCCAATAGATCCCGATAAGTTCGGTCCGTCTTTGACATCGTTCCTCTAATGTGGGCAATTGGACCCATATCATCAACGGCTAAAGGTAGCGGTGACGGCTTTGGAACAACGGGACCTCGGCATGAAATCTCCGGCCAAGACCGACGCTTTCGGATGTCAGTTGGGCAAACTCGACGACGACAGACAAATTGCGGGCCGCAATATAAACTTCTATCGCAAGGCGTCCGATGCAATCTCCCTTGGCCAAGTCTCGACATCGGCCAGCGATCGCGGATACCTGATCGGACTGTCGCTGATGGGCGGCCACAAACGGCGCATTTTTAGCGAGCATCACGCGACGTTTTACGATTTTGAGGAAAATTCGATCTACCTTCGGAATTTTGCCGAGGATTACAAAGCCGACCTCAAGGGATCATTCAGTTTTATTCTGATGGAAATTTCGTCGGCTGATCTGGAGCGGATCGCCCATGGTGCCGACGTCAGCGGCATTCCTGATCTAACAGACGCTATCGCAAAGCCTGATCCGGTCCTGGGCGGGCTTGCGCGCGCGATGTTTTCTATCCAGGAAAGAGCGGTTCTGACAAGCCCCCTGCTGGTCGACCAACTTTCAGCGGCGATTGGAATCCATCTTCTGCAGACCTACGGAAACCGTCCTACGCCCCTTAGCGGCCGGCGCCTACTGCTGTCGGCTTCGCAAGAAGCCAAGGCCAAGGACTATCTTGCCACCGCTCTTCCCGGCGAGGCATCTATCGATCATGCGGCAGACGCGTGTGGGCTGTCGCGCGTCGCCTTCATCCGCGCCTTCCACCTGACGACGGGGCAGAGCCCGCATGACTGGCTGATGAACCACCGGATCTCCAAGGCGCGGACGATGCTGCTGGTGTCAAAAATGGCACTCAGCGATATCGCAACAGCTTGCGGGTTTGCCGACATCGCGGAATTCACTCGAATTTTCGTGAAGGCAACAGGAATTGCACCCGGTGCCTTTCGCCGTGCCCGGCTTTCCTGAGCTGTTTTTCATCCTTGCAAGGCGGAAAGGTACTGATGAATGGCGGAAATGACGACCGACCCCTCTCCGACAGCCGATGCAACGCGTTTCACAGATCCGGCCCGGACGTCACCAACGGCGAAGACACCTGGCTGGCTGGCAGCGTAAGGGCTGATGTCAGCGCCGTCCGCAACAGTATAGCCGGTCTGTACGAAACCGCTGCGGTCGAGAGCCACGCAGCCGTTCAGCCATTCCGTATTGGGTGATGCTCCGATCATCACGAAAAGGCTCGTCGCAGGACTTTTCTCCGACTTTCCCGTGCTGCGGTCGATCCAGCTCACAGCTTCCAGCGACGTCTCGCCGTGCAGTGCGGTCACTTCGCTTTGCTGATGAAGGGAAATGCGAGGAGAACGCTCGATCCGTTGCACGAGGTAGTCCGACATCGTTGACGAGATGCCGCCACGCATCAGTATGTGTACCTGTCGCGCCGTTCGCGACAGGAAAATGGCGGCCTGACCGGCAGAGTTACCGCCCCCGACGATAACGATGTCGCGCGCAACACAGAACTGTGCCTCCATGGCTGTCGCTGCATAATGGATCCCGTGGCCTTCAAAGCGATGATAGTCGGGCACATCGAGCTTGCGATAACGGGCGCCGGTCGCAATGACGATGGAGCGGGCGTTCAACCTCCTTTCGTCGCTAAGCCCGACCTCGTAGGGGCCGACGTTGCAATCGAGCGAGACGGCGGAACGCGACACACAAAGGCGCGCGCCAAATTTCTGCGCCTGGATATGAGCGCGACCAGCCAGCGCCAATCCGGAAATGCCGGTTGGAAAGCCGAGATAGTTTTCGATTTTCGACGATGTGCCCGCCTGTCCGCCCGGCGCCATGGCTTCCAGGACGATGGTCTTCAGCCCTTCGGAAGCGGCGTAGACGGCCGCGGCCAGACCCGCGGGTCCCGCCCCCAGCACCGCGACATCGTATACTCTGCCCTCCTCGGGCGGTTCGAAGATACCGAGTTCTTCGGCCAATGCTTCGTTTGACAGCTGGGACAGGACCGTGCGGTCCGGCTTCACCAACACCGGCATATCGGTTTGCGTGACGCCAAGAGAGGATAGTGTTGCACCACAATCGGGTTCGAGCTCGGGGTCGAATACGGCCACGGGGTAGAGATTTCGCAGCATGAAACGCTGCATGCGGAGCAGTTCGCCATCGTCACGATGACCAATGAGCAACCCGCCGCCCTTGCAGTGACGCACAAAGCCGGCACGGCGCAGGATATAGACGCGAATAATGGTCTCGCCGATCTCGGGCTCGCCAGTCATGAATGATCGGAAACGATCATGGCCAATACGGATGAAACGGGACCCCGCCATCGCAAGACCTGAAAAGAGAATGCTGCGGTCGTTGAACAGATTCTGCTCGCCGCTGAACTGACCGCGGCCATAGCTGAAGAGATAGTCTTCACCCTTGATCGGGTGGCCGGCAAAGATCTTCATCTCGCCAGCGAGCATCAGGAAAAAGTCGATCGCGCGATCGCCACGCCGAAAGAGATACCGATCCTCTTCGACCGCTTCCTCGTCGCCGTAAGACTTGATCCGATCGATCATCTCCTCCAACAGCGCGGGAAACGTCTGTGCGGGACGCAGCCAGGGATCCGTCGGATCGGGAACTAGGTCGTGCATGGCATCTGTCCTTCATCGCTCCGGCAAGTAAGACCCGCAACGATACGAGCGCCCTGGCCGGCACCGTTGCGGCATCGCGTCCTGTCAGGAATTGGTCCCGCGCAGAATTTCGAAGAGGAACCAGACGCGACGTTCGCCTTCATCGATCCAATTTTCGAGAAGGCTGGCGGTTGCGACATCGGAATGCTCGTCGCAGGTATCGTGCAGCGAGCGCATGCTGGCCACCAGCGCGCCGTTGTCATCGCGCAGCTCGGCCAGCATCTCGTGCGGATGCACGAATTCGGCGTCGTTGTCCTTGATGCGCTGGAGACGAGAGATCTCGCCGATCGAGCGCAACGTCTCACCGCCCAGCTTGCGGACCCGTTCGGCGAGCGGGTCGGTGATTTCGAACAGCTGGTCGCCATGCTCATCAAGCAGAAGATGGTAATCGCGAAAATTGGCACCAGACATATGCCAATGGAAATTCTTAGTCTTGAGATAGAGGGCGAATACATCCGCAAGCAGCGCCGTAGCGCCGGCCGAAATATCCTTGACTGCCTCCTGCGACAGCCCGGTCGGGGTCTTCAGCGAGGCACTACGGCGGGATTTCACACTGTGCTCCATGGAATTTGTCCTTGTTGGATGAAAGTTGATCAGGCCGTCCGCCCCGAGGCGAGCGGATCGCTGGCACGGAAGGTTTCCACAAGGGCCTCGTCCAGGTCCGCGTCCGCTTCGGTTTCAGCGATCGGCGGAAGTTCTGCGCTTAGATCAACGCGTTCGGGAAGGGATTCAATCCCGTCGCGCACGATGCGATCGATCTCAAAGACTTTCCCATTCATGTCTCGAATTTCCTTCTGAGGTTTCGCGGTCATGATACGCCCAGCCTGGATTGCTTCTTGTACGTCCCGTTCCTGTTTGGACGGTCTCCGCGCCAATGCCAGTATCTGTGGGTCAATCACTTGGTCTTGACGGGACCAGCCTCGTAATTTGCAGGAATCCATTCAAACCGGCCGTCATGGGCACCGACATGCCCGAGCCCCGGGAAAGAAATGTGCGCCGCCCCGATCCAATAGCCGTTGCGGGCCGCATCTGAAAAGATCGCCACACGCTCGCTCTCGGCTTCCTTTGCGTCGCTGTCATAGGCGACAGTGACGTGTGGATCCGGGAACTGCACCGGCGCGACATGAACGACGTCACCCCATAAAAGCAGCTTCTCGCCATTACTTTCCACGGCAAAGAAGCTGTGACCGGGCGTGTGGCCGGGGCCGGGCAAGGGTGTGATACCGGGAACGAGCGCCGCGCCATAGTCGAACGGCTTGAACTTGCCGGCGTCGATATAAGGCTTAAGCGAGGCCTTATCCCGCTCGAACATCGATTTCAGCAACGCGGGTGCCGCGACCTCGTTCGCATCGCTCAGCCAGTAGTCCGCATCCGTCTTGCTGACGCGCACCACGGCATTCGGAAAGGCCATCTTGCCGTTCGGCGCGATACCACCGACATGGTCGGCATGGAGATGGGTGAGGTAGATTTCGTCAACCTGCTCGGGCTGGTAGCCTGCAGCCTTGAGATTGTCGATCAGATGGCCACAGCACTCCCCGTAGAGCGTGCCAGCCCCGCTGTCGATCAGGATGAGCTTTGAACCGGCATTGACGAGGAAGGCATTGATGGAGCCCTCGACGGGCGCGACAAGCTTGCGCTCGGCAAGCAATGCATCCGCCTCACCCGGTGACGCCTCGTCGAGTGGAACGACCTTGCCATCCGCGGACAGTTCGGATTTCGTCAGCACCGTGTGCACCGGAAACGGATGAGTGCCGTCAGACAGCGCCGTGATTTCAAACTGCCCAAGAGCGATCCGGTAAAAGGCAGGCGGCTGTGTGCCGGCTTTGGGGGCCGCGGCATTCGCCGGTTCAGCTGCGAGTTCAAACGCAAATGCAAGCAGGATAGAGACCGCCAGGGCCAACACCAAGGAGATCAGCACGTCGAACAGATCTACTGATCTCCGGTTCTTCCGCGCGGCGGTGCGAGCGGTGCTCGATGAATTGATGTCGATACCCATCTTATAGACCTCGATGTTTGAAGTTGAAGTCTCAATCGCCCTCGGGCGTCGCTACGTTCGCCACAAAGGCAAGGGCTGCAAAGATGACGGGCACGGCGAAACACCATATCGGCGACAGGATGTAGGCTGCCGCGGCAAGCGCGCAGCCGAGCGCGAACGCAAGGACACTCAGGCTCATCCGCTTCAAACGGGCGATGGCGGCAGACTTGTCTTCGCCGCCCGTTCCGGCCACGAGGTCCGCCAAGTCGAGCATGATCTGCGTGGTGGTACCCGTCATCAGTGTTGAAGGCGGCGATTTTGCAAGATGAACCCGGTGGAGCCCGTTCTGGATCGCCATGGCGGCTACGAGGACCATACCGATTGCAAGCGTCGTGCCACTATTGGCATTGTCGAACGGTCCATAGACGAGGGCGAGGGCGAAGGCCGCAATGAGCAGGATGAACTTGCCGACCAATAGCGGCCGCAAGACCGGCAACCCTTTTTGCTGCAACAAAAGCCCGATGCTCCGCGACAAGAAGACAACCACGCAGAACATCGGCAGCGCGAGCAGTTTAGCGAGCCCACCGCCCGTCCCCATGGCAACAGATGCACCAAGCGTCACGAAGTTTCCCGTCACATGGGCGGTGAACAAGCCCCCGAGCGCCAGGAAGCCGACGGTGTCGACATAGCCGCCATTGAGGCTAAGAAGAAGGGAAAGTGGGATGATTCTCATAACATAGGCCCCCCATGGATTGTCCCGGGATGCCCCAGGGCATCCCGACCGAAAAGCCTGCCGTTTTTCCTCGATCGAAGCGGCAGGCCGTCATTCGAACCATCAGGCCTTTACGAAGGCGAGCAAGTCCGGATTGATCACATCGGCATGTGTGGTCAGCATGCCGTGCGGGTAGCCCTTGTAGACTTTCAGGGTGCCGTTCTTCAGCAGCTTGACCGACAACTCGGCAGAGGTGGCAATCGGCACAACCTGGTCATCGTCTCCATGCAGGACGAGTGTTGGCACCGTAATCTTCTTCAGATCTTCGGTCTGGTCGGTCTCCGAAAACGCCTTGATGCCATCGTAATGAGCCTTCGCGCTACCCATCATGCCCTGCCGCCACCAATTCTGGATAACACCCGAATAGACTTTAGCATCCGGACGGTTGAAGCCATAGAATGGGCCCGAGGGGAAATCGATGAACAATTGCGCTCGGTTATCAGCAACCGCTTTGCGGATCCCGTCGAAGACTTCCATTGGCAGGCCGCCGGGGTTAGCGTCAGTTTTCAGCATCAGCGGCGGGACGGCGCTGACGAGAACGGCCTTGGCCACTCGGCCTTGCGGCTGGCCGAAATTGGCGACATAGCGGGCGACTTCGCCGCCTCCGGTCGAATGGCCGATGTGAACGGCGTTCTTGAGGTTCAGATGCTCGAATACTGCCGCCGCGTCGGCTGCATAGTGGTCCATGTCATGACCGCCACTCACCTGCGCCGACCGGCCGTGACCGCGACGGTCATGGGCGATGACGCGATAGCCGTGCCCAAGGAAGAACAGCATCTGGGCATCCCAGTCGTCGGAGGACAACGGCCAGCCGTGATGGAAAACGATAGGCTGAGCGTCTTTCGGACCCCAGTCCTTGTAGTAGATCCGCACGCCGTCTTTTGTCTCGACGAAATTATCAGTCATGTCCGACATTCCTGTTGAATGGCCCGCTATTGGGGCTAATGCAGTTCACTTAGGTTTGCTTACGGCTCTTATCGGGTATCTGGCAGGCAGTTTTTTGACGACACGGGGGCATGATCGCCCCCGTTTTTCTGTCAGCAGCAAGTCTGCCAATCTGTTTCTCAATCTGGTGAGGTGGGCGGGGATTTTGCCGGGTGCTTCGATCGCCATCCATCCCCATTCGTGACGCAGGTAATGCAGGGCTGTGATAAAGCTTAGTCGGGTTGGCTCGACTTGGGCTTCGGTCGCGACCTCTGCCATTTCGAGCCGCACCAGATTGTAGGCCAGCAACGCGCCCCAGACCTCCTGATAGACAGTCTCCGGCGTGCCGCTTCGCAGGGTCAGTTCGCTACCGAGAAGCTCCTGCTTGAGTTCGCGATAACTTGTCTCGATGCGCCATCGCTCTTCATACTGATGGACGATTTCGCTTGCCGGATAAGTTTGTCTGTCCATCAGCGATGTCAACAATATGCGCTTTTTGCCATGGCTGGTGGTCGTCTCGATGGCCCTGACCTCCCAGAAGGCCGGCAAGTCCGGTTCTGCCTGCCGCGCCTGGGGCGAGACCTTCATGCGCACCCGATAATCGGTGGGGTGCGGATCCAGTCGTTCCCATGTGCTGTTGGCTTTGGCCGGAATCAGCCAGTGACGCTCATGTCCCTTCGTCTGCAATTGCAAGAGAAGGCTGGCACTGAAGAAGCCCTTGTCGAAGACCGTCAGCGAATGGTCCGGAACCCGGTCGAGCAGGCTTTTGGCATAGAGCATCTCGTTTGTGCCATAGGCTCCGAACACCGCATCACGCACCAGATGCGTCGCCAGCGCCGTCAGCGTCAGCAGCCGCAATTGCGGATAGCTTGCGACAACGCCAGACGCGTAGGCCTGCGCTCCAAAATGCGCCCGGTTCTCCGGGCTGTCGGACGTCCGCAGCGTGCTGCCGTCCACGGCATAACGACAAAGACCCCGCCAGGCACGCCCGGATTGGTGGCGTTCATCCCAGCATGATGCACTCATTGCAAACAACTGCGCCAACGGTGCCTGACCCAAGCGCTGCCGTGCCTGTGTCAACGCGCTCTTGGCAATATCCGCGTTGACCTCATCGGGCAAAACCAGATCAAGATGGGCCACCACCTCCGGGATCGACTGATGACGATAAAGGGCCAACGCAATCACCAGCCAGACGACCTGCTCGGCTGGCAGCTTGCGCTTGCGGATGCTCGCCTTGCCTGTCGTGGCGAGAGCCTGAGCGATCCAGTCCGGGTCGATCGCCTGCGAAAGAGCCGATAATTCGGCCGAATGTCCAAGGGTGCGTGACATCACAAACAAAAACAGGATGGGAAAACGAATCCCCATCCTGAACCATCAAACTTGCCCGCAGCTCACTAAGTGAACTGCATTACCGCTATTGGGGCGGCTTTGTTTTTCGAAAGAGCAAGCGACGGCATGACCATGGCCGCCGGGACGAGAGCCCCGGCGAGGAGCACATGACGGCGGGCTAGAGAATTCTAAATCATTTGGCATGGATGGCCCTTCTTCGAGAACGGCCGATCGTTGCATCAGCCAATTCTGAACACCTGTCTAACGCGCGCCCGCAAAAACCTTCTTGTCGATTTGAGAGATGTTTGGATATTCCAAGGGTTGATCATCACCAGGAGAATTTCAGCTCCGCACCGAGATAGTTGCCGTCATGGCCGCCGGCACGGCGGATGGCGTTGCCAGCCTCAAAATGCACTGCCTCGATCGCGCCCGAAAGATTCGGCGTAAAGGCATAATCGGCACGCAGCTGTGCGTAGGCGCCCGTCCACCGCCCGCCCTTGCCCGCTGTGCCGGACACCGGTTGGTTCGGCTGCACATAGATTGCATCGGCCGCCGTCTGGCGCCACTGCAGGCCGATGGCGGTGGTGATCGTCAGTTGGTCGGTCGGCTTCACCGTGATGGAAGGCTTCAGGTGAATGAGATTGGCGTAACCGGTATAACCCGCAAGCGAGAAGTAATAGCCATTCGGAAACAGCGGGTTGAACGTTCCGAGCGTCCCATCGCCGGGATGGCTGTCTCCGGACGCCGCGTCAAACTGCAGGCCGATCCGCGGCGACCAACCAAGATCCTCGAATGTGTAACCGCCACGCGCGCCCACAGCCCAAGCCCGAATGTCCTTGTTGCCGACCGTTCCGAGCTGACCCATGCCCTCGAGATCCCAGTCGAAACCGGCCGCATTACCGGCAAAACGCGTGTCGAAGATTTGGCGATCCTCTTCGCCCGACCCATCGAGATAGTGGGCGGCGTCGCGATGATAGACCGACCAATAGGCCGAGAGTTCGTTTGTGCCGAACACCTGTCTTTCGATACGAAGCGTGCTGAACCGGAAGGCCCCGTTGGATGTGTCATCGAAGGCCTGTTCGTCCGAATACTGGACTGGCTGACTAACAAAGCCAAGGAACCGCCAAGGCCCGGTTTCCCAATCCGCCCAGATGGCATCGAAGGACTGACGCACATTCGGGCCGTCACGCGAAGAGACAAAGCGCTGCAGGTCGAAGGCAAAGTCCTGCCGCCCGATCCGGGCCTTGAAGGTGCCGGCATCGAAATCGTGGGAATACCCGATAAACGCCAGCCGCAGATCCACCTTGTCGGCATCGGCCGGGCCGATATCCTGTTTACCAAAGGCGCGGTCGTCTTCGAACTGGGTAAATATTTGCCAGTCGTCGTAGAGGTGAAGATCGATATGGAACTGGGCGCGCTCGATGACATAGCTATCGCCTTCTGCACCCCCGATGCCGAAGCTCGGCGTGTGGTTGGACTCGAACCGTTCCCGCACAGTTGCGCCAAAGGAAATATAGCTTCCAGGATCAATAGCCGACAAGGGCACGTGTTTGAGAGCGTCGAGCGGCTGCGTGCGCAAGGCAGGATCGGCGAGCACCGACCAGTCTTCCTGCCAGCGATTGGATTTAATCGCCGGGCGCTTGGCGTTGCCGTCGGCCTCGTCGGCTGCCGCGCCAGACGCGGCAAGGACGGTCGCGGCAAGCAGCGACAGGAAAGGATGCGCTTGCATGGCAGTCTCCGGAGAATGTGAGGAAAGACGATGCCGCCTGAACGGCGGCATCGGGTCTGTGGCAAAATCAATGTGCAAGAGGAGCGTGGATCTCAGCGACGTAACCGCCAGGGAATTCCACCATCGCCCCTTGCCGGTCATCCGCACGATAGGGCTCTACGATCAACCGGGCGCCATTGGCCTTGGCCTTGTCCAGCGTGGCGGCGAGGTCGGAAACCTCGTAACCCGTCGTTTCGTGACCGTAGGGATACGGAAGATGTCCATCGGTGACCAGGACGATCATACGGCCATAGATCGAGGAGATACGGATGCGGCGGTAGCTGTCGTCCGGACGGCCGATCTCGATGCCCGGCGCTTTGCGGTCGTCTGAGATGACCTTGCCTTTGGAGAAGCTGAGGAATGCCTTTACAAAGGCGGACACGGCATCCGGTGATACGTAGACGCGGTTTTCTGGCACGGTCGCGAACGGTTTGTAATCCGGCTGCTTGTTGTGCCAGTAGAGCTGCATGTTGACGCCGCCCGGCCATTGGATCACGGCGTCGCGGCCGATCGGATCCGGGAACCTGTCCACAAGCACGATCGCGCCGGCGGCCCGAGCGGCGGACAATGCCTTGTCCATGTCGCGCACCAGATAGCCTGTCCGCTCTGATCCGAAAGGATAGGGGATCGGTGTTGTGAAACCGAACAGCGAGACGGTGCCGAACGGCGTCTGCAGTAGCTGGGATGTCGTAGTACTAGGTGTCGGTGTCACCGTCACGGTGACCTGCTTGGTGCTCTCGCCGCCAAAGGTGCCGAGGAAGCTCTTCGTGAACTCGTCGGCCGCCCTTGGATCGACGTAGACATGCGTTGTGTCGTATTGGGGGGCGACGCCGAGTTGTGACGTGTTTTCTCGTGCCAGCGCCAGCTCGCCTGCCGCCGGCAGTATGGAAAGAGTGGCGACCAGACTTAGAGTTGTAAAAAGGCTCGATCTCATGTCCTCAGACTTTCGTTTTGACAGGATGACGGGAAGCAATATCGACCAGCGCTACGAAAATGAACGCGCCAGCGAGGCCGAGATGTTCGAAGAAGCCATTCATCGCCATGGAGCGCTCCATCCCCGGTGGCAATACCCAGAAGCGAAGAGCAAGTAGTGTGGCCATGATGGTAAAGCCGGACAGTGCGAATGCAGCCGCCCAACGATAAATGCCGGAAAGCACGAGCGCCGACATGGTGAGCTCGAAGATAATGACGATGATGGCGAAGACCGGCGCCGGCGAAAGCCCGAAATGGTTCATTTCGGCAATGGCGCTGGGGAAATCCACGATCTTGACCAGCGGTCCCTGAATATAGGCCGAGCACAGCGCGGCGAGCGCAAGGAAGCGCAAGGGAGCCGAGGTTATAATACGGAGCATTCCCGGTTGAGCTGCGGTTTGTCGCGAGACGGTTGTCATATTCGCCCCCTCACACGGCCCAGCAGGCACAGCCGAGCGCACCGAAGAAGCCCTTGAGGTCTGAAATCGGCAGCTTGGCGGTCCAGGCGCCGGCATGATCGTGACCATGGACGTTGCAGTCGTTGGCGCAACCGCACATCGAGATTGCTGTTCTGCGAAGCGACCTCTTACCCGCACCTTCGGGCTCGCCCCAAGCCGCGTAACCGCCGAAGGTGCGCACCGGGGACCAATCCGGCATAGCCGGCGGCAGAGGGCTTTCATCAAACTTGGCGAAATCCCCTGCCCCATATACGATCTTGCCGCCGACCATGGTAAGATCGGATGTGAGGAAGGAAATCTCGTCTTCGGCACAGGCGAAGAAATCCTTGTCCGGCACGATGAGATCGGCGAATTGACCCTTTTCGATGCGACCTTTCTTGCCTTCCTCGTTGGAGAACCAGGTCACGTTTTCCGTCCACATCCGCAAAGCGGTCTCGCGGTCCAGGCAATTGGCACGAGGGTACAGGCTCATGCCGCCGACGGTCTTGCCGGTAATCATCCAGGCGAGAGAGACCCAGGGATTGTAGGAGGCGACGCGGGTAGCGTCGGTGCCGGCAGAGACCTTGACGCCCTTTTCCAGCATCTTGGCGACCGGCGGCGTGGCTTCCGCGGCCCCCAGACCATAGCGCTCGACGAAATATTCCCCCTGATAGGCCATGCGATGCTGGACTGCGATGCCGCCGCCAAGAGCCGCAATGCGATCGATCGAGCGGTCGGAGATCGTCTCGGCGTGGTCGAAGAACCAGTTCAGGCCTTCGAGCGGAATATCCTGGTTGACCTTTTCGAACACATCGAGGGCGCGCGAGATGGTTTCGTCATAGGTGGCATGCAGCCGCCACGGCCAGCGGTTCTCGGCAAGAATACGAACCACCTCTTCCATTTCTCCTTCCATTTCCGGTGGCATATCCGGACGCGGCTGGCGGAAATCCTCGAAATCGGCAGCGGAAAAGACCAGCATTTCGCCGGCGCCATTATGGCGGAAGTAGTCATTGCCCTGCTTGTATTTGACCGAGCTCGTCCAGTTGAGAAAGTCTTCCTTCTCGCCTTTCGGCTTCTGGGTGAAAAGGTTGTAGGCAAGCCGCACCGTCATCTGGTTCTCGTCGGCCAGCTTCTGGATGACGGCATAATCATCCGGATAGTTCTGGAAACCACCGCCGGCGTCGATCACGCCCGTGACACCGAGACGGTTGAGTTCGCGCATGAAATGGCGAGTCGAGTTGATCTGATACTCGAGAGGCAGCTTCGGTCCCTTGGCAAGCGTGGAGTAGAGGATGCCCGCATTGGGTTTGGCGAGCAGCAGTCCCGTGGGATTGCCGGCGCTATCGCGAATGATCTCGCCGCCTGGTGGGTTCGGCGTGTCCTTGGTATAGCCGACAGCGCGCACGGCGGCGCCATTGAGCAGAGCCCTGTCGTAGAGGTGCAGTAGGAAGACCGGAGTGTCTGGAGCGACCGCATTGATTTCTTCGATTGTCGGCAGGCGCCTCTCGGCGAACTGGTGCTCAGTGAAACCGCCGACGACGCGGACCCATTGGGGCGCCGGCGTAATGGCGACCTGCCGCTTCAGCATATCCATGGCGTCGGCAAGAGAACGAACGCCGTCCCAGCGCAGCTCCATATTGAAGTTCAGCCCACCACGGATCACGTGGGTATGGTTGTCGATCAGTCCCGGCAACACGCGCTTGCCCTTGAGGTCGACGATCTTGGTCTTGGGGTCTGCCAATGCCATGATTTCCGAGTCATGGCCGACGGCGAGGAATTTGCCGTCCTTGATCGCGACGGCGCTGGCGGTCGGATTGGCACGGTCGAGAGTCGTGAAGAGACCATGATGGAGGATTAGGTCTGCAGTCATAGATGGTTCTCCGGTTTGGGCCGAGGCCGAGACGGTGATGAAGCAGCGAAAGTGGTTGGATGCCGGCCGAGATGGTGCCAGGCGGCGGCGTCAGCCTGCGATTTCACTCTTTGCAGGCGTGGCTGCCGCTTTCGTGGCGCCATTGTCGCCTTTAGGAAGGTGGCCGAACACATGCGGCTTGACCTGATTCAGCCAGGAAACCGCTGCTGGCTCGTTGTTCCATAGGGTCTTTGCCAGCGGCAGGATCTGTTCGCCCAGCAGTATGCCGAGCAGGCCGACCAATGCCACGACGGGCGGTGCCGGGGACCGGACATTCAGGAGGCTATAGACGATGCCCACCAAAAGGCCGGCACCAAGAGAAAACAGGTAGACCTTCACGGGTACACCCTCCAATAGGTTAGGGCCGTCCCGTTCAGGGCCGGCGGATGATCAGGTTTTTTGGGCTCAATGCGCTTTAGAGGCGCCGACCGTGGTCTTGGCGTAGATGATGCCGAGACCGTAGGAACCGCCGTAGTTCTTGGCGATGCCGGTGGTCATAGATGTCGGCGCGTGCCCGGTCGCGCTGCAGTTCCAGACCCCGAAACCCTTGGCCCCATGTGCGACAAGCGCTGCATTGTTGTGCAGGTTCACCGCATCAATGCTCTTCGTCGCAAATGACATCTGCGACTGGAAATCGATCATGATCAGTGTGTGATCCATCGGGGTGACGAGCTTGGAGCTCGGCGTCGGAGTTGCTGTGATGGTCATATTTGCCCTCTCGGCTCAGACACCGGAATTGCGTTGACGAGGCAAATATGAAGGAGAAGCGGGCGGCCATCTTGTTAACAAGTCTGGCCATTTGGATATTCCGATTGTGCTGCGAACGCAGCAGATCAGCATAGTTAAGTGGTGCGATCACACCGCAGACACGGCGCGCCATCGCCTTGACAGCATTCGAAACGAACGAAAGAGACGAGAAAACACCGAGCGATCGGCCAAAAGGATGCAGAACAGCATTTCGGCAAGTATTAGACTGGCGCGTCTTTCAGGAAATTCCCGGATGAGCATAAAGCTCTGTCATTCAACGGCTATGCTTTCGCCAGTGTCCGGGTGGCTCTCCCACGACTTCTGAGAATATCCGAGTCATATGACTTTGATCCGCAAATCCGCAGGCGGTTGCGATCTCGGCAATCGGCATGTCTGATGCCAGAAAATCCTTGGCACGGGCGACGCGATATTCGATCAACCAGCGGTAGGGAGGTTTACCGAAGGTTTCCTTGAAGGCTTTAATGAAATAGCTCCGTGAGAGATTGCAGGCCTCCGCAACCTCATCGATCGAGACTTGGCTGTTGACATGGGCAGAGAGGAACTCCGTCGCTCGCTTCTCCTGCCATGGCGCGAGCGTCCCCTTTCGGTGCGACGGAAAATGTAGCCCACCATAGTTCTGGGCGAGATGCGTCATCATGGCGAGTACGATCTGCTCAAGGAACAGTTGGCTTGCTGTTTTCGGATTGTGGAATGCCGGCAGCAACGCCTGGGCTAGACCTAGGATCACATCGTCCCTGGTGCCTGGCTGGCAGCGGATGTGGGTAAATTCGGGTCGTCCGACCTCGAATGCGAATTGGCGGATATAAGAGAACGGAATTTGGAATCGCACGTTGTCGAATGGTGAGAGATGGTGGCAGCGCCATTCGTCACGCAGATCCGTGATTGCAAGCGTACCTCGCTTGTGGCCCCCGTCATGGACCAAATTTTCGCCGCGCCACAAGCGATGATGCGAGAAATCGACCAGTTGGGTGATGACGTTGAAGGCGTCGATGCGTTTGTTCACGGCGCGCGGCGGTAGGTCATGACCGTCATAGTTAAGCCGCGTGATGGTCACCGCCGATCCCTGCAGGACGGACTGGCAGGCCGCCAGCGCGCCACCAGCCGAATATTCAGGGTTAATATCCACGACATCCCCATCTCGTATGATCGATCACGCAACTATAAAAGTCCCGCGGTAAATTGCACCGATTTTTTTCGCAGAAGCCTGCAACGACTAATGGATCCATCCGCTTCGCCAAGCGGTCGGTGTGAGGCCCGTATGTCGCACAAATGTCTTCGTAAAATGGCTTTGATCGCAGAAGCCGCATTGGCCTGCAATCGCCTTCAGCGCGTAAGAACGATTTGCCAGCATTTCCTTAGCCCGCTCGACACGGATTTTCAACAGCCATTGATGTGGAGTGAACCCGGTCGTTTTCTTGAAGCGTTGCGAGAAATGATTGGCTGAAAGACCTGTAGCCGCCGCTATGGCCGTGATGGAAAGATGGGAACCGAGATTGTTACGCATGAAGGTCTTTGCCGCATCCTCCTGCCAGGTGGCAAGAGGAAGCCCCGCGGCCGTAAAATGGGTTTCCTCCAAATCCACTTCGTGACTATGATAGTCGTGCAGCAGATGCGCGCAAACCGCCACGGCCATATGTTGGAGCAATGCGGAGGACGCGAGCTGCCCGTTGCCGAAGAGAGGAACGAACGCAATACCAAGATTGCTGATGACCGGGTCGGGCTCGCCTCTCTGGCAGTGCAGGCTTCGAAACGACGACGCGGTGGAGAGTTGCGACACTTCCTCGAAAAGGGGCCGAGGCAAGGTGAAGGCCAATGAGCAAAGACTCGAATGGAGTGCGATCGAAGCGCCATATCGCATGTTGATAAGGCAGATCGTTCCTGGTGCAAAGCGACGGACCGGTGATCGAGAACCGTCGCGCCCAATGTCGGCGTGAGCGGTATTCTCCAGATAAAGCATCAGGAAATAAGAATCCGAGGGCGGCATTGCGATCTCGACCACTTCGCCATTGGCGACGGCACGATCGATTCTGGTTACGGAAAAAAGGGCCGACCTCACCGGCACTGTTTTCAAGCATGGCGCGTTCGGAATGCCGAAATAAGGTCCAACGCCATCCAGGGACTGAGAAATCCGGGTCACATATTTTCTCCTCGCCGGGACTTGCAGCGCCAACGCTTGCGGCTGACATAGTCTACGAACGCAGACATGATAAATTGACAGGTTTATCTGCTGTCCTAAGCCATAGCCTGTACAAGGTTTTTTCCATTGTACAATCCTCCTTCCTGCAGTCCATCGGCCCGGGCAAATAGAATACAGCCGCAATCGTGCAAAATAGGAGACCATTCTTCAAGAACGGCTTGCAAGGGCGCGCCATTATGGCGAGCGTTCGTCGTCGCATGGACGTTCTAGGCGCGTGCGCCCATAATGGAATTAGGGGTTGAATATCGAACCGGCATATCAATCTCAGAACGTCGGTAGTGACTTCACGTCCGTAAGGATGCTGCAGCGCTGCCGTCTCGCCGGCGCGGCAGCGATTGGTCTGATCATCTTCCTGGTCGATGCCTTCACAACGCTCGGAAGCGCCGTTGCTGTTCTCTATGTCCTGGTGATTGTGCTTGCCAGCGAACTCGGTGATAGCGCCGCGATCAAGCGCTCATCGGCGATCTGTGCTGGCCTAACCGTCGCCGCCTTCCTTTATGTTCACGGTTTCAACGCCGAAACCCAAGCGTGGCTCCGACTTTTGTTCAGCCTTGCAGCGAACGGCGTCACCACCCTGCTCCTGCTTCGGCGTGGTATCGACATCGCCAGGCGACGGGCGTCTGAAGCGGCGCTGAAGGCGAGCGAGCACCGTTACCGCACCATATTCGAGACGCTGGCGGTTGCGATCTGGGAGCATGATTTTCGCGAGGTGAAGGAGGAGCTCGAAGGACTGCGCGATCGGGGCGTTCAAGACGTCCGCCGCTACATTGCCGATCATCCGGACTTTGTTATCAACGCCCGCCGGAAAGTGCGCATAACCGATGTGAATCAGACGGCGTTGACATTGATGGGGGTCCCAACGAAAGAAGAGTTCTTTACGCATCTCGACAGCTTCCTGCCGGAAAATGATGAGAGCTTCGCGCAATGTTTGGTCGCGATCGACGAGGGGCATCCGACCTTTCAGGCGGAGACGAAAGTGCGAACTCGTCAAGGTCGCCTGATCCCCGTCATCGTCGCCCTTAGCTTTCCGCCGAATGGTGAGGGTCTCGATCGGATTCAAGGCAGCATCGTCGATATCACCGAACGCCTCGAATTTCAGGAAGCGCTGGAACATTCGCGCCGCGAGCTCGAACATGCCTCGCGCGTTGCAATGATCGGCGAAATATCAGCCTCGATCGCCCACGAGGTCAACCAGCCGCTGTCGGCCACTATAAGCTTCATTCAGGCCGCCCAGCGCTGGCTCGACCGGAAAACGCCGGACCTGGTAGAAGCCAAGCTCGCGCTGCAGGACGCGCTGTCGGCGACCGAGCATTCGGCAAATGTCGTCAAGCGTGTGCACATGCTACTCGGCAAGGCCAAGTCTGAAACCGGCGAAGTGGCGATCGAGGCGACGATCTTAGACGCCTTGCGCCTGAAACAGCCGGAACTTGGTACCCATGGTACGCGCGTCATCTTTAATCCGGCAGCTGAAGCGATGATTACGCGGGGCGATCGCATCCTGTTGCAACAGTCCTTCCTCAACATCATCAGCAATGCCATGCAGGCGATGGACGCTACACCAGCCGGACATCGCATATTGACGATAGAAACCGAGTCCCGCGATTCCGAAGTCACCTTCAGATTCATCGACAGCGGACCGGGCCTTGGCGATCAGGTCGGTGATAGCCTGTTCAAGGCCTTCACCACGACCAAGCCGAGCGGCATGGGTCTTGGCCTTGCCATATGCCGGTCGATCGTCACCGCCCATGGCGGGTCGATCTCCATTCGCAACCGGCTTGACTGCAACGGCGCGGTCGTCGAGATCTCGCTGCCGCGTTGCCTCCTGGACACTCTGGATGCGCCGAAAGACACCCCTCTAAGTGAAGCTGGGCAAGCCCGCCAGGCGCAAAAGGCTTGAGAGCCGACTGGCGAGAAGGCCAGCACGACAAACGACGTCATCAGCCGTCGAATGCACCCGCAGTTCTCACCAGCTTTCGAGACGGCCTGGGGCAAGCAGCACAAAGCTGCCCTCCCCGGTGGCAACTGCCGCCAGCTTACACAAGGTGCGGGCCGTTCCAACAGGCAAGATATCCGGCTAATTTTATCAAAATGAGACGTCGAATGCTTCGACAGCCCTTGCGGTAGAGTCCCATAATCTTCGTCGCGCATCGACATCGCCACCCGGTGCTTTTAGGATCAGGGGCGCGGCATTTTTCACCGAGAAGTACCCGCCAGTAACTTCGGCAAATATTGGCGCCATGGCGAGCGCAATGATGATCCCTGCACCACGGTTCGGATCGCCGACACGCAGGAAATTGAGGAACCGTTCAAGCGGCGCTGCAAAAGAAAGTTCCCGGCCAAGCCCCGTAACGTTGAAACCAGGATCGAGACAATTGGCCGTCACCCCGGTAGATGCAAGCCGGCGCGCCAGTTCCATGGAAAACATGACGTCCATCAATTTAGTGCGTCCGTAAATAGCGGAAGACCCCAGCCGGGTGAATGGGGTGATGTCGTGGAGGTCCGCGTCAGGCGTGAGACCCTTGGAGCGCCGGGAGGCCTCCGACGCAACCGTTACAATCCGGGATGGGGCAGAGGCCACAAGACGATCACTCAATTTTGCCGTTAGGAGCCAAGGAGCAATATAGTTCACCGAAACCATTTCGGGAAAGCCGTCCGACGTGACACGCTGCTTAAAGGCGTGAATCCCTGCATTGTTGATCAGGACATCGATACGCTCATACTTTGCGCCAATAGCTCTAGCAGCCTCCGCGACCGTGCTCAGCCGTGTGAAGTCGGCATAGAAAAAGTCGATCCGAGCATCGGGTATCGTTTGAAGAATATCAAGGCGCATCGCTTCGGCCTTGGCTTGGTTCCGTGCGATCAGGATCAGATGGTTGCCCATTCCCGCAAGCTTGATGGCGGCGATGCGGCCGATGCCGTTTGTGGCTCCGGTCATCACGACCGTCTTGGGATAGGACATGGTTGTTTCCTGGCTGGATAGTGGACTAATATCAACCAACTCATAGATCGATAGTTGACATTAGTCCATTACAATGGGGACGAAGATGACGAAAGACAGCAAGGTCGTTCCGATCGAAAAGCGACAAGACAAAATGATGCGCCGCGAAATCGTTGTGCGCGCATTGGGCGCCGAATTGAGTGCCCTGATAACCGCTTCTCGCGCCGTCACGACCGAAGCAGCAAATAGTCTCCAACCAGGAGTGTCCGGGTCGGCGTTCCAGATCCTGCAATGGCTACATTCGTTCGGCCCGACGAAAGCAAGTGGGATTGCCGACGCATTGTCCATGGATAGAAGCGTCGTCAGTCGACTTGCAAAGGAACTCCGGAAGCATGAGTTGATTGAGTCTGACCCTGAGAAGGAAGATGCAAGGAGCGTCGTATACAGAATTGCCGCGTCGGCTCGCGACAGGATCGCTGATGCGATTGCCCGCAAGGGCAGTCACTTTGAGATGCGTGTCAACCAGTGGCCGGAGGCAGACATCGTGCAACTCACGCGGTTGCTGCACAGGTTGAATGAGCGAATCCTATGATTTGAACTATGTCTGGCAGCAAACGCGCCGTGGGATCGGGGGAGGATGTCCGGCATGCCGGCTTTAAGGGGATCGCCTCCCGACCCATGTCTCGTCTTCCCAATATGGAACACGATATGCGGGAGCCCAGCCTCACGCCGCAAAGACGCTCATGCGAGCAGGTTCCTTACCTGCGGGATTACCTTGTTCGCGTAGAGCTCGATGCTGCTTAGCAAGTTTTCATGCATCATCGGACCGGCCGAATACTTCATTTGGAACCTGGATAATCCTAGGCCTTTCACGGTTTCAGCGATCTTGCGTGCAACTGTACCTGGAGAGCCCGCATAAAGTGAGCCGTGCTCGATTTCGCGCTCGAAATCCACCTCTGTTACTGGCGGCCACCCGCGTTCCTGGCCTAGACGATCTCGGATTTTCTTGAAATGCGGAAATAGTTCCCGGCGGGCCTTCTCATCAGTTTCTGCGACATAGCCAGGAGAATGCACGCCAACCTCGCGCGCCACTCGCCCGCTTTCGGCAACCAGCTTCTGGTAAAGATCGACATAGGGACGAAATCGCTGAGGATCGCCGCCAATGATGGCCAACATCAGGTGCATGTCGTAGCGCACCGCCCGCGTCACTGATTCAGGGGTTCCGCCAACGCCAATCCACGTCTTCAGAGAGCCTTTTTCGATGGGAGGGAAAATTTCCTGGCCTTTTAGCGGTGGACGCCAGTTGCCTTGCCAATCAACGATCCGGTTGCTGGTGATAGCTGAATACAAATCGAGCTTTTGCTCGAACAACTCTTCGTATTGACCCAGGTCGAATCCGAAGAGAGGAAAGGATTCGATAAAAGAGCCGCGGCCTAAAATGACCTCCGCCCTTCCCTGCGAGATCGCATCGAGTGTAGAAAAGCGCTCGAAGATGCGTATTGGATCGTCGGAACTGAGCACGGTCACGGCCGAACCCAGGCGGATGCGACGGGTCCGCGCGGCAATCGCCGCGAGCGCCACTTCGGGCGCAGAAATAGCAAAATCAGTACGGTGGTGCTCGCCAATGCCGAAAAAGTCTATGCCAAGTCTATCGGCAAGTTCGGCTTCTGCGATGACGTTGCGAATGACCTGTGCCTGAGGAAGAAATTTTCCGTCAGGTGCCAAAGTGACATCTCCGAATGTATCAAGTCCAAACTCAACGTCTTTGCTCATTTGCCCTGCTCATTTGTGGCCGTGCGGGTTTGCGCGCTATTTCGAATGGCGTGATGGGCACCCGTAAAAATCCCTGAAGGTCAGCCATTTGCTCGTCTCATGTTCCGGTACTGCGTATCGAAAAGGATGCGGATCTTATTGTCGATTTGAGCGCGACTTGGATAAATCCTGCGCCGCGTTGTGAGCCCTACTGGCCTAGTCGCGGTTCCCGCTGCGGAACTCCATCCGGAGTCTTCCGCACTGTTTGCATGGGCGACGCTCCAACGATGGAATGTGCAAAGTCGCATTCAAATCGACAAGACGCGGTGCGGCTTCTAAAGCAGACTTATCTGTACAAAGGGCCCCACGAGGAACGAATAAATGTTGATTAAAACAACGCCGACACGCGGCTCGGAATTGATCACCCCGAAAGATCAGACACTTGTTCCAACCGCCTTCGGGTCCCAGGTGTCATTCCCAACCAAATCGATCGTCCCTATCAATCTGCGCAACCAACCAGCCCTAATATCGAATGCGGCTGTGGGCTTTGGCGTTCACTCAACCACCATGGCACCGGCGAAAAAGAACTTTTCAGGATCGATATTCAGCCAAATCACCGATCTCAAGGGCTTGGACGGCGCGCTCGAACGCGTGTGCTGGGCTGTGTGATGATGAGCGATCACCGGAAAGACGATACGCCGACCCTCGTTGCGCGTACGCTCAATAATCCTGTCACGCTGCTGATTGCGCGTATCTGTGTCGTTGCTCCTTTTCTAGGCGCCGGACTTGTCAAGCTTCTCGACTGGCAAACTGGCGAGGCCGAGATGCTGCATGTGGGGCTGCATCCCGCATGGCTTTTCAACCTCGCAGCCCTCACCACCGAGCTCGGCGGTTCGATCCTGATCATCCTCAACTGGAAAACCTGGCTCGGCGCCGGTGCCCTTGGTGTGTTTACGGTGTTGACGACCTTTCTTGCCCATCGGTTCTGGATGTTCCCCGAGCCGGCGCGCTCCATGCAGTTCAATAGCTTCCTGGAACACGCGACCATCAGTGCCGCGTTCATCTTCGTCGTTGTCGCCGGATTGCAGCGCCGGAAGGGCGACTGATCGTGAAACGTCGACGTCGCCCCTTCGATGCGCCGCTGGCGCCATATCGATCGGAATGTGCCTTCTTGTCATCGGCACATTCTGGCTTCGGGAATCGGCTCCGTACAGCAAAAGGCGGCTAAGGGTGGACAACGGCGCGTATTGATACTTCCGGTTCACCGCGTGTGGGGTATTGGGCATCCAATAGGATATCGAAAAGATAGTCGCCAACGGGTACCAGGTGCCTGCCGATTGGAATACAGCAGTCCGGCAAGATCGCCTTGCTGAACGTTCTGGCCCTCTAAAGGCCGGAAGAGATCGTTCTCGATGGCAATGGACGACGCCCGTATGATCGCGAAACTTCATCAGCGGCGTCTAGGTCGTCTGCAAAGCATAATCGAAGCGCAGTGGCAGTCAGCGCACCTCGGTAACGCTGCAACACGCTTCAAACCTCTCTTGCCGCAACGGCTGGTCCAATCAGCGACAAACATGGCGTCAGGATTGGGTCGAAAGTGCCGGTATCCGGTTCGCCGCCGTTGCAGCATAGAGCCAGCTACGACAATGCGCTCGCCGAAACGATCAACGGTCTCTACAAAGCCGAGGTCATCCACCGGCGTGGACCATGGCGGAGCTTCGAAGCGGTGACGTTCCCCACCCTGAAATGGGTCGACTGGTTCAATCATCGAAGGCTTCTTGTGAGCCCATCGGAAACATGCCGCCGGCAGAAGCTGAAGAGCAACACTGCGCCATCCTGGACGAACCAGCCATGGCGGCATAACTCAAACCAAACCGCCTTATCTATTCGGCGCGGTCATGCTGCGAGAAACTCCAACCCATGCCTCGGCGTTGAAGCCTGATTGGCAAAAGTATAGGCGGCCCGCAACCGGACCGCCCATGCGCTAATATCCTTGACGGACCTTGCTTCGTCAGGAGTTGCAATCAGACCACTATGCAAAATGGCGTCTGCTGCGATGCGGTAATGTGCTCCTGCATGAAAACCCTCAGACCTTCTCCGAGGAGATTGCCGATGCGTCGGAGGGTTTCCTACCGGCGGGTAGATGGCCGAACATGTGCGGCTTGACCTGTTGGAGCCAAGACACCGCAGTCGGCTCCCTACGCCAAAAGGTCTTGATAACGGGCAACACCTGCTCGCCGACCAGAATGCCGAGCAGACCGACCAGAGCGATGACAGGAGGTGCCGGAGAGGGGACGTCCAACAATCCATACATGACCCCGACGAGAAGTCCGACGGCCAGCGATACGATATAAAGTTTCACCTTATTGCTCCTTGGATTGTGGACGCCGCTCCCAAGCTAGAAAACCACCTTTGGGTGGTTAACCGCTGCTCAGCCAGCTACCACAGGTTCGAGAACTGGCCCATGAGCCACGCGTTCGGGCGCCTTGTGAACCATGGTATACGCGTAGTCGACGCCCATCCCGTAAGCACCTGAATGCTCTTTCACGATGTTCATCACCGCATCGTAGGTTTCCCTGTGGGCCCAATCTCGCTGCCATTCCAACATGACTTGCTGCCAGGTCACAGGGACGACGCCTGCCTGTATCATTCGCAGCATCGAATAGTTGTGCGCGGCAACCGACGTTCCCCCGGAGGCATCTTCGACCATATAGATCTCGTAGCCGCCCTCCCGCATGGCGGCGAGTGAGAAGGAATTGTTACAGACCTCCGTCCAGAGCCCGGAAACAATGACTTTCTTCCGACCCGTTTTAGCCAAGGCGTCCCGCACCTTCTGGTCGTCCCACGAGTTCATCGAGGTCCGTTCCAGGATCGGCGCCTCCGGATAGACGGCAAGAAGCTCCGGAAACGGCGGGCCGGAAAAGCTTTTGGATTCAACCGTCGTTATGATCGTAGGAACGTTGAAAACCTTCGCGGCTTTTGCCAAAGCGACGACGTTATTTTTGAGCACCTGTCGATCGATCGATTGAACTCCAAACGCCATCTGAGGTTGCTGATCAATAATGATCAACTGGCTGTTTTGTGGGCTAAGCTGTTCTAGCTTTACATTGTCCAAGATTGCCTCCATTTGGCTGTTGGAACGGTTAAGACAAAGCGTTTCCGCTTGGTATGATCCATACGGCGACGTGGTACGTGCGTTCACGTACTTCGATCCGCTCGTATAGGCGGTCATCGCCACGATTCTTGCTTTGCCAAAGCAAAGCCTGAACCGGCGAATGGCATAAAGATCCCTTGCTCCCGCGCAGCAAAGCGTCGAACAAGTGCTGGTCAGAGGCTTGAAGCTGGCGTTGGAACAGCTGGAACCGTCACGAAGTGTGGTCCTCACGGCAAACGTCAGAACCTGGTCGACCGTGAGAATATGACCGTCAATGAGCTTCGCTTCTTGTCGGCATTAGCGGCGATTTGGATTTTTCAATTTTTTCCCGCAGGTCCGCTTCGTTCACTCAGGCTCGCGGTCAGCGAGACCTGTTTGCTAAGACGTGCTGATTGGACGGTCTGGCGCTGAGAATGGGATTTGCTGGCGGAGGCGGTGGGGCGATTGCCGGTTTCGATAAGCTTGAACTTATCACGCGCCTATCAAAGCCGGGCCTTACAATGGATTCCCTGTTACGAGACAGGGTGCGCGGCGATCGAGCTACCTCAAGCTCGTCATGCACGATCGGCCTTCCCGGGCGTTTAGTTGAAGGCGCGTCTTTTGTGACGTGGTGACCAACCATGCGCGAGGTGGGGACGGACCAGAGTTCCGCATGCGACCTATGCATATCGAAGGCAGCCACCTTTTCGCCGACTGCCCGTTCGCGGACATTTGCACCGATCGAGATAATGGTCCCGACAGCGGCATCCAGAACCTGCATATTCATGGCGCACTCAACCCGTCACGGAAACCCGATCCGCAACTCTGCAGCGGCCATGCCGTGGCCAGCACCGTCGAACCACAAAACCTGCCACCGACACTGCAGCCATCAGCGAAGGAGCGACCGTAAAGTTTTCCATCATCAAATGCGTTCTTTTTGGGTTTTTTGCCGAGTTGCCTGAATTGCGAAGACTTCAGGTTATGTGCCTCGCTCTTGCTGCCGCGCTTCCGCCAGCGATGCGGCGATTGCAGCGATCGAGCGAAACAGCACGAGCGGGTCGTCCTTCGAGGGCGTGAAACCTCGGCGCTGCCAGAACTGAGCCGCTTCGTGATCGACGGCGTTGACCATTAATGCCCGTCCGCCAATGAGAACTGCGGCCTGAACGCAGCGCTCAAGGGCATGTTTCACCAGACCTGTGCCGATGCCGCGCCCGGCCCATTCCGTATCCGTGGCAAGCTGGCCGAGAAGAAGACAGGGAACCGGATCGGGCGGTTGCTCTGTGCGGATCGAGCGCGGCAGGATCGAAGGAATGACGGCCGTCGGCGCCAGGCCGTAATACCCGACGACTCGCCCGGCCTCGCGGACAACGAGAATCGCCGTGAAACCCTTTTCCTGATTGGAAAGAGCGCGCGTCTTCAGCCAATGATCGAGCGTAGGCTTGCCGCAGGAGAACTCGGAAACATCATGTCCAGCGGTAAGAGGTTCGGGAACCGATAAAGCCACGGCTCACCGCTTCGCGACGTAGCCTGGTTCCCACGCCGCGGGCCGCTTGGCCAGTTTCACCATCTCGGGAACCGGAGCAGCCGGGCGGGACAGGACGTCCATGAAATCGGCGAAGCCTTCGGGGCTCATGCGGATCAGTCGCTGTTCCATGACGATTTCTTCGGCCGCGCGCACGGCTGCATCGCGCACGAAATCGGTGCGCGACCGGCCGCGCAGCGTGGCGGCTCGATCGATCATCGCGACGTCCGCTTCGGGCAGACGCATCGAGATCGGGTATTCCTTGCGTTCGACGGTGGTGGCCATGACTATCTCCTTGAGGGCAACATAATGACTTGTAGCGCCAAATGCAATACGCTGATGTCGGCCTTGTTCGAGGCCGCCCTGCCTTGATGGAAAAGGCGAAGGGACAGCCACCGAGGAGTTCACATGCGCCAGGAGCCGATTTCGCGGAGATTTCCGTTCTGGTCGCTTCCCGTCTGGCCAAACCAAGTCGAGATCGGTCCAGTCGTTGCAAAGGTGGTAGGCGAACACGAGGCGCTCGAACTCGCTGCCGCTCAAATCTTCGAAATGAATCGGCCGGACCGTCCGCGCTGTCGTCACCTACAACCTCCCGGCTCCCAGGGCTATGGAGCGGGGTGATGGGTAACCTATTGGATCACCGAGGATTTTGGGTCCGATATTGGTTGCGGGGGCAGGATTTAATCTTAACTTGCGGTCTCCGAGCACCCCGAACCCGTTACTTGAGCTTCTGATTGCCGAGAACCGCATCGGCCTTTTTCGCAGCGCTGCGTAAACATGGCATCCTAATTCTGCACTCCCCATCACTCTGGAAGCGGAATGTGCTCATCCCGGTCGTCGACCGGAAGATCGAAGCGCCCCTCGCCCCAGTTCTGTGCCCGCCATTCAGCCTTGGCTTCCTCGATACGCTCCCTAGATGAGGCGACGAAGTTCCACCAGATGTAGCGTGGGCCGGAAAGTGTCGCCCCGCCTAAGATCATCAGCCGCGCGCCTTTTTCCCCGGCTGCGACCGTGATCCTGTCGCCAGGACGAAACACCATCATCTGGGGTGCTTCGAACTCCCGGCCGGCGATCGAGATCGAGCCTTCGACAATGTAGATGCCCCGGTCCTCGTGATCGTCCGGCATCGGCAGGCGAGCGCCTGCTTCAAGCCTAACATCGGCATAGAATGTCTCGGAAAACATGGTCGCGGGAGCGAACTTGCCATAGGCGTTCCCGAGAATGAGCCTCACCGACACACCATGGTCCTCGATCATCGGCAGCGTCTCCTTGCCGTGGTGTTCGAACATCGGCGTCATGTCTTCGTGGCTTTCCGGCAGAGCCAGCCAGGTCTGGATCCCGAACAAGCCGTTCGGCCCCGTCCGCGCCGCTGCGGATGTCCGCTCGGAATGAGAAACACCTCGCCCTGCGACCATCCAGTTCAACTCACCGGGACGGATGATCTGGTCAGCCCCGGTGCTGTCACGGTGGTGAAAGTCACCGCGATACAGATAGGTGACCGTGCCAAGACCGATATGGGGGTGCGGCCGAACATCGATGCCCTGGCCGGTCAACAGCTCGGCCGGGCCAGCTTGGTCGAAGAAAATGAACGGTCCGACCATCTGCCGATTCGGCGCCGGCAGGGCGCGCCGAACCTCGAAGCCGCCAAGGTCACGGGCCCGAGGAACGATTAGGGTCTCGATCGCGTCGATGCCGACCTCGTCAGGACAGCCTGGTTCGATTGCAGGGTTCCAACTCATGCGCATTCACCTCCTCCGTTTGGCGCTCTCGTGCCTGCGTAGAGCGCAGCGGTCGTTGTATGGCCCAAGTGACTAACGGGAGAGCGCCCTCACGACTAGTTGCGCGGCGCGATGAGCTGTGTCGCAAAAAGCGGAACGCGCAGTCGATTGTCAACACGCAGACCCTACAAATACGGATTTCTTTCGAATGCTTCGATCAGGAACTCCGAGAGGATGCGCACTTTTCGCGCCGGGTGCGGGCTGGGTGGCCGCACGACGTAGACCCCACCGACCGGTAGCGGATACCGGGTCATGACTGGAACGAGCGCGCCGGACGCTAGATATTCATGGGTAACACAATCGGGAAGCCACGCTATACCAAGCCCTGCTGCGGCCGCACTGGCGAGCGCCGCGCCGTTGTCGGAACTGAAGCGACCCTGCGGCTGCACGATGACAATCTTCTCACCATCCACGAACCGCCACGTTTCGGCGCCCACGAGGGCTTGGTGAGCGACGATTTCGTCCGGCGTTTCAGGCGAACCATGCGTTCTGATATAGTCCGGGCTCGCTACCAGCTTGCCGTAAATCTGACCGACGCGTCTTGCAATCAGGTTCGAGTCGCGTAGGGCGCCGACCCGGATCGCGCAATCGTAGCCGTCCGCGATCAGATCTACGAAGCGATCGCTATAGTCGGCATGGATCTGAAGCTGCGGGTGGTGTCGTGCCATCTCTGCAAGTACGGGCGCAAAATGTAGCGGGCCTGATGTGAGAGGGACGGCCACCCTCAAGCGCCCGCGAAGGTCACCGTCGGGCAATATCGTTTCCCGTGCGATGTCGATATCTGCACAGACCCTTGCTGCATAGTCCCGAAACGTAACGCCTGCTTCCGTCAGGCCGGCGCCACGGGTCGTTCGTGCAACAAGCTGGATGCCGAGCGCTTCCTCAAGCCGTATGAGGCGCCGACTGACCATTGACTTGGAGATTCCCAGTCGACGTGCCGCGGGAGAAACGCCCCCGGCATCGGCAACTTCGACAAATGTCCGCAGATCCTCGATGTCCATTTGGCGTTCCCCGCTTTGCGATACAGCTTGGCCTCCATGCCTATCGCACGGCCCTCACGATTGGCGCGACTTCAGTGCCGAGAAGTTCGATCGATGTCTTCATCGCTGCCGTGTCGAGAGAGGCTGTGCTCATCTGGAAGGTGATGCGCGAAACGCCGCCAAGCGTCTCACTGGCCTGCAGCATCTTGGCTGCGACCGTCTTCGGGTCACCGACAAGGAATGCGCCCTGCGGACCTGCCATAGCTTCGAACTGCTGGCGCGTCGGCGGTGACCAGCCGCGTTCGCGGCCGATTTTCGCGGTCAGATGCGCCCAGCCGGGAAAGAAGGCATCCCTCGCTGCGGCGCTGGTCTCGCCCACGAATCCCATCGCGTGGACGCCGACCTTAAGCGTCTCGGGGCTGTGTCCCGCGCGCTTGCCCGCTTCGCGATAGAGATCGACAAGCGGACGGAAGCGCTCGAAGCTCCCGCCGATGATGGCGATCATCAGCGGAAGGCCAAGCGAACCGGCACGAGCGAAGGATTGCGGCGTGCCGCCGACGCCGATCCATAATGGTAGCTGTGGTTGATGGGGACGCGGAAAAACACCTTGCCCTTTGAGGGCCGGACGGAAGCGACCTTCCCATGTGATATTCGTCGTTTCGCCAAGCGCGAGAAACAGGTCAAGCTTTTCAGCAAACAGGTCGTCATAGTCGCGTGTGTCCAGACCGAACAGCGGGTAGGCCTCGACGAAGGAACCCCGGCCGACAACGACTTCCGCACGGCCTTTGGAAATCAGATCGAGAGTTGCGAACTCCTGAAAAACCCGCACCGGGTCGGCTGCGCTCAGAACGGTCACCGCGCTCGTCAATCTGATCCGGCTGGTCCGGGCCGCTGCCGCGGCCAGAATGACAGTCGGGGCGGAATCGAGAAACTCGCCGCGATGATGCTCGCCTATGCCGAAGACATCGAGCCCGATGCGGTCCGCGACGACGACCTCCTCGATGAGTTCGGCCATACGCTCGGTCGCCGAAGGAAGCTTGCCTGTGGTCGGATCCGCGAGGATGGCTGCAAAACTGTCGATACCGATTTCCATGTAGGGTTCTCACAAATGTTTTAGTTGATGCCGACGACTGATGCCCGAAGCTCGCGGTAGCGAGAGTAGTTGGAGCTGAAGTCATGGCCACCGACACGATCGGGCTTGATTATTTGGTCGTACCTACGTGCCCATGGAAGGTGCCGTTTCAGCGCGGATTACCCCTTCTCTCGGATCGAACATCGAGATGCCGCCGAAGGCTGTCGTTGCCGGAACCTCGCCCTGCAGCACATCCCAGTGCTTGGCGAGCCTGCCGCCTTCGACCCTGAAGAGATCGATCACGACCTGAGGCTTCTCCGCCCAGCCGCGGATGCGGCCGTGAATGGCGACGAAATCACCTTCTGCGACGATCAGACCAGGCTCGTAGTAGACATCCTTGGGCAGATTGGCGACGAGCGCCTGCAGTGCATCCCGACCTTGTGGAATGTTGGGATTGTGCTGGACATAATCCGAAACGTACAGCCGCTCCACCACCGACGCGTCACGGCGCTGAAACAGCGACGTCATCGCCTCGAGCACAAGCGCCTTGTTTCGAAAGGGGCGCTGATCCGAGATCTGGTCAGCAGCCCGCGTCATGGCGATCGTTCCGCTCATGCGCAGGAACTGGCCGTCAGCCAAGGTGGCATGCGAGTGGATAACGCCGCGATCGTAGTCCTGAACGTTCGTGACCGCGCCCCATCCTTTTCCTGCCAGCTGACAGCAAAGATGCCGTTGCCAAGGGGTACGACTTGAATGTCGACGGTCTCGGTCCGAGCGAACGGCCCTTCCTTGATCTCGACCTCAGCTGCGTGACTGAGAGTAGCGTCTGGCTGACTTTAAAGTTCGGATAGGTGACATCCATCTCCTGTCCGATGGGAAAGCGCTCCACCGACATCTTCATGGTCCTTTCTATGAGGCGATAGATAGCCAGGCTGAGCCGGCTGCAGTCGCGGGTAATGGCTGGAGGAAATGGTCGTTGATCATGCCGGCTGCCCTGCATTCGGACATGGGCAGCCGTCTTGTGGGAGCGGGGATGACGCAGTTCGAGAAGCAGTCAGCGTGTTGGCGCTGGATCGATCAAGACTTTCGTTCCCCCCGCCCAGATCATCCCGCGCTGCTCGGCACAGGCGTGTTGAGCAACTGCTGCTCCCACAAATAAGCGATGCCGCTACCACCGGCATGCTGCACGACCACGTCCGTCATCTTTACGGCAGTGTCCATCCGCGCCCAATCGCGCTGCCATTCAGACGCAACCGCCAGCCACGTCATCATGTTGGCGCCGGCCGCGATCATGCGGTGGATGGCGACCTCATGCGCTTCGACCGATGTGCCGCCCGATGCGTCTGTTACGACCGTTACATCCCAGCCTTCGCCAAGGGCCTGGATCGTCGGCATGGCGACGCAAACTTCAGTCCAGAGGCCGGCAATGATCAGCTGTTTGCGGCCGGTCGCCTTAACCGCATCCACTGTCGTCTTATCTTCCCACGTGTTAATGAACGTCCGGTCGATTATCTCCTGGCCTGGGAACACATCTGCGATTTGGGGGAACAGGTTACCACCCCGCTCGGCGATCACGGTCGTCAGGATCGTGGGGACGCCGAACGCCTTGGCTGCCTTAGCCAAACCCACAGTGTTGTTGATCACCATCATCGGCTCGTGGCTGTTCAGGTTCGCAAGCTGGTAAGGCTGGTGGTCGATCAGAACGAGTACGGAGTCTTCGGGGCGGAGAAGTGAGTCAAGGCCGTTACGAAAGGTCATGTTTTCATCCTATGTTGGCGGTATTGAAGCGCGTTTGCTCAAAAGACATGCGCCCTCCGAGGCGCTGCCTGGGACAAAACTTGTCATTCCCGTTTGTGATGCGGTAGTCCTTGACTGTGCTAAGCTGTGTCGCAGAATGAGGAACGCTGAGTGGATATCGAAGATCTCCGGACATTCGTCGAAGTTGCTGATGCGGGAGGCGTCACTTCGGCCGCGCTGCGGCTTGGCATCTCCAAGTCGATGGTCAGCCGACGGCTTGTGCGGCTTGAAGCGGAGCTTGGTGTCCAGCTTCTAGCCCGATCCACACGCGGGGCTTCTCTGACAGAGGCAGGCGCAACCTTCCGGGACTACGCAGCAAGGGTTTCCGCCGAGATAGATGTGGCGAGGGAGACCATCCTGCCCACTGGTGAGCTTCGCGGTCGCTTGCGTGTAGCAGCGCCGCTTTCCTTTGGGCCGACGCATTTCGCGCAAGTACTTGCACAAATGGCGCGTCGCCATCCTCATCTCCAGATCCAGACCTGTTACAGCGATCGCTTCGTGGACCTCATCGCAGAAGGATATGATTGTGCGATCAGGGTCGGCACTCTTCAGGACTCTAACCTGATCGCAAGACGCGTCGGTCCCCTCTACGGGAATTTCGTCGCAAGCCCGGACTACATCAAAGCCCATGGCTCTCCGGAGACACCGGACGAGCTTGTTGCCCATCAGGCTCTCATGCAGGGAACGGAAACCTGGCAAGTGATGGATGGAGACAAGGTGATAACCGTTCGCCCACAGGGACGCTTCAAGGCCGACAACGGGGCCGCTCTCGCTGCCGCCGCAGCAGCCGGATTGGGCATCGCCGCGCTGCCTGACGACCTTATCAAAGATTATCTGGACTCAGGCGAGTTGGTTCCGGTCATGAAACGCCATCCACCGCCGCCGGCGGGAATATATGTCGTCAGACCGCCCGGGCAGCATCCTACAAGAAAAGTCCGAGTGCTGACCGAAATGCTGATCGAGTGCTTTGACCATGGCCCGGCATTGCCGAAGACAGCTTACCCGTAGTATCGCAGCACTCTTCCCAACGACGTCCGCGATGCCTCGCCGAGCGATCAGCAACTGCATCTTGAGATCACCAGATCATTCGGAAATCAGGGCACCATCACAACGCGCCCCAACGGCTTGGCTGTCTCCGCATATTCATGTGCCTTTGATGCTTCATGCAACGGAAACACGCGATCGATCACGACCTCCATGCGCCCTTCGGCCACGGCCTCGAGAAGTTGGCTGACGGTCCTGTATACGGCCGGCCTCTCGAAAAGCGGCCCCATGAACACGCCGTGAAGCGTTTGATTGTTCTGCATCGGGAGCCAAAGATCGACATCAAGGCCGCCACCGCCTGCGTTTCCGACGAACACAAGGCGCCCCTCGGGAACGAGTGCGGACAGCGAGGCCTGCAAGGTCGAGCCAACCGGATCGATGACGAGATCCGCCCCCTTGCCACCAGTCAGCCGAAGTACCTCCTCAACGACGTCTTTTTCCAGGCGATCGATGACATGTGATGCGCCGAGCTCAGTCAGGCGCGCCTGTCGTTCGCCGCCACCGGCCGCGGCGATAACGGTCGCCCCCGCGTCACGCGCCAGTTGGATGGCCGCCAGACCGACACCGCCGGCGGCAGCCTGGATCAGGACTGTTTCTTTTTCGCCCAGGCCGCCTTTGGTGATCAGGCAGTGATAGGCCGTTCCGAAGGAAATCGGCAGCGAAGCGGCCTGCGCCATTTCCAGGCCAACTGGAACCAACCATGTGCGCGAGGCGGGGACGGACCAGAGTTCCGCATGCGACCCATGCATATCGAAGGCGGCCACCTTTTCGCCGACTGCCCGGTCGCGGACATTTGCACCGATCGAGATAATGGTCCCGGCAGCGGCATAGCCAACGATCGAGGGAGATTGCTGCGGGGTCGATCGGCGGTTGATCAGGTCCCCGCCCTCAATCGAAATGGCCTCGACGGAAATCAGGACATCATCTGGCCCACAGACGGGATCGGGCACATCGGCATATTTCAAGACCGTTGGAGGGCCAGGGTTGTTATAGACTGCGGCTTTCATGTGTTTTTCCTTTGCGAAGAGTGAAGCGTGCCCCGCTTGATACGGAAATCACTCGGTCCCGCTTCGATCAGGATATCGGCGCCGCTCTCCTCTATGAACGCGGATCCCGACAGCCCGTCCCACGCGTGCCCAGTTGTTCTTCTTCAAGACCATCCGTGTTTGTCAGGCCTGACCGCGATCCACAGACCGCGACCAACCGGACATCCGCTTCGTAAACTTGGCGATAGCGCATCCGCCGGGACAGAAGCAGGCTCGGCTCTTTTGCCTTTCGGCACCTCAAGCACCTGCACGCCGATGCGACGGAGTACCTGCCGCTGTCTATTTCGACACGGCAACTCCGCTTAGCGGCTCAGGAACGGGCCGGACGTGCAGGCGGTCCTGGCCGGACATGGCGTTACCCTGCACCTGCTCGGACAGTCGCTCGTTGTCCCGTTGACGGACGTCTTCGGCGGCTTCCTCCACGTCAAGCTCGGCATAGCCCAATGCTCGCAGGCCCTCCGCTCCCATCATGTAGGCGGATTCGACCGTCTCGCGGATCTGATAGTCCACGCCGGCGCGGATCAGGTCCACCGCATGGCCGCGGTCATAGCTGCGCACGAGAATCTTTGCCTGCGGGAATTCGTGCTGCGCCAGTTCCACCATCTGCATTGCGGCCTTCGGGTCGTCGATGCAGATCATCAGTGCCTCGGCGGAACCAGAACCGGAATGGCGCAGAGTATCGAGCCGTTTGCCGTCGCCGAAAAAGACCTTGAACCCGAACCGTCCAGCTTCACGGATCCGGTCGGGGCTCATATCAATCACGGAGAGCCTGACTCCCTTGGAAAGCAGCAGTTGCGAAGCGATCTGCCCGAAGCGGCCGAAACCGATGATGAGCACCCTTCCATTGAGATCCCGGGCCGCCTCAACGCCCTCCATAGATGCCTCGCTTCGTAGAAGCCAGTCTGCCGCAATCATGAGAAGAGGCGCCAGAGCCATGGAGAAGATCACGACGGTGGTGAACAGTACGTTCTCGCGCGCATCAATCACGCCACCTGCGGATGCGGCGGCGTAGAGCACAAAGGCGAATTCGCCGCCTTGCAAGAACATAGAGGTGCGGTGCAATGCCTGATGACTGGAACTGCCAAATGAACGTGCTACCGTATAGACCACGGCACCCTTTGCAATGGTGAATGCGACCAGCATGGACAACAGGAGCCACCATTCCGCGGCAACGACGGAAAGGTCGAGCGACATGCCGACGGCCATGAAGAACAGGCCCATCAGCAGGCCACGAAACGGTTCGATGTCGCTTTCGATCTGGTGCCTATAACTGGAACTCGACAGCATCACTCCGGCAAGGAATGCGCCCATTGCCATGGAAAGGCCAGCGCCGGCCATCAGCAATGCTGCTCCAAGCACCACCAGCAGCGCGCCCGCCGTCATCACTTCGCGCGTTCGCGCACGCGCCAGCAGGGCGAAGAACGGGTTCAGGCCCCATCTTGATACCCCCAAAAGAACCAGCAACGCGCCAAGCGCCAGCAAAACGTCCATCCATTCAGACTGTCCCTGGGACAGAGGCGACAGAAAGGCGACCACCGCCAGAAGCGGCACGATCATCAGGTCCTCGAAGAGGAGGATGGAGACCGATTTCTGGCCCTCGGCACTCGAAATCTCGCCGCGGTCCTGCAGGACCGACATGATGACCGCCGTCGAGGAAAGGACGAAACCTGCCCCGGCGATGAAAGCCACCGGGCCGGAAAGGCCAAAGACCAGCATGCCCGTCAGCGTCAGGGCTGCGGTTGCCGCCGCGACCTGCACGAGGCCCAGTCCGAATATCTGGCCACGCATGGCCCACAGCTTGTATGGGCGCAACTCCAGTCCGATGACAAACAGGAACATCACCACCCCGAGTTCCGAGAAATGCAGAATGGACAGGGCATCGGTGAACAATCCGATCACCGACGGACCGACGAGCACGCCGGCAGCGAAATAGCCCAGAACCGAACCGAGGCCGAGCCGCCGAAACAAGGGCACCGCGACAACGGCCGCCCCCATCAGGACGATCGCAGGCCCGATTGTCTGCCCCAAGCTCGCTTCAGCCATGCATTCGCCCTTCCGATCTCACATACTTGAGAAACCGGGCGCCGGCCAAAGGTAGACCACGCCCCGCCATTCAGTTTCTCCACCGCGTTTGGTATCGTTGCTGTTTTAGGCTGAATAGTCTCCACATTCGCAAAACCATGTCGCAAAAAGTGGAACGCAAAATCCCTGGCTTCAGCGTTACAACTCTGCAAATAGTCGCGAGTACAGCGATAAGAGTTGAGATGACCTACTTTACCACCAAGGACGGCACCCGGCTTTTCTACAGGGATTGGAACACCAGCCAGCCTTCGCCCGACCTTCATCGAGCGACCACCAACTGCATTGCGCTTTCATGAAAGCGCGCCGCCGTCCACAGTGAGGATCGTCCCGGTGATCTGCCGGGCGGCAGGCGTCGCGAGAAAGGCGACCGCGGCTGCGACATCTTCTGGCTGATTGAAACGACCGAGGGGGGTCAGGCTACGCTGGTAATCCGCAGATTCGCCCGTCTCAGGATTCGAGTCGGTGTTTGTCGATCCCGGTTGAACGAGATTGACCGTTATGTCCCGAGCACCCAATTCGCGCGCAAGACCGCGATTGAATGCTTGAAGCGCACCTTTGGTCATATAGTAGACCGTGCCGGGTGCGCCGACGATACGATCCGCACCCGCTGAACCGATGGTTATGATGCGACCGCCTTCCTTGAGGTGGGGAATGGCCGCCTTCGACGTGAGCACCGGCCCGCGCACGTTGACCGCAAGCAGCGCGTCGAGATCCTCGACCGTGAAATCGGCAATATTGTTATATCGTGCGATCGCGGCATTGTTGACGAGGATGTCGAGACCGCCCAGTGCGCGGACGGCTTCGTCCACGGATCGCTGTATTGCGGCTGGATCGGCGCTGTCAGCCTGGATCGCGACGGCCTTGCGCCCCTTGCCTTCGATCGCCTGAACAAGTTGCGCCGCGCTGTCGGCTGATCGCTCATACGTTATCGCTACATTCGCCCCCTTCTCGGAAAGCGCGCGTGCAATCGCTGCGCCGATGCCGCGCGACCCACCCGTCACCAGAGCATTCTTCCCAGCCAGTTCCTGCATAATCCGAACCCTTTCAATGTCGTGTCGCCCTGATGCGCGGTTTCGAGGCCCATTCCTCTCGGTACCGAAGATCACGGCAGTTTTCCTTCGTTGAGCCTGAAGATAGGCAGACATGACGGAGGCCACATTCCCGATTCTCTCAGAGACTTGCCTGATCCTTCCAAATCACTCATGCTTGAGGTGATGGCAGATCCTGTAAAACCAACCACTCAGCTGCTGAACGACGTTACTCCCTTTGTTGCGCGACATCGGGGAACTGTTGGCCTCCCGACTTCCGTTCCACGCCTGACGCTATGGACAAGCACACGCGCCACGTCACCCACACCGGCCGTGTTCGAACCCATGTTCTACGCCGTTTTACGGGGCACCAAGGTTTTGACCATGGGCGCCAATCGCTTCGAACTGCTGGCGGGTGCCTGCGCCGCATCGTCCTTCGGCCTGCCCTATATCCACCAACTGACCGGCGCGACGCCCGAGCTCCCTTACGTCGGTATCAGCCTTCATCTTGATATCGGCATGCTCACGCGCGTCATGCTCGATATGCCCAAACAGGAGGATCGCTGGACGTGCGCGGTCGCGGCAGGCGATCTGAATGGCAAGGTCGGCGACGCGTTCGCTCGTCTCGTGGGGCTCTTGGCCACGCCCGATGACGTCGGCGTGCTCGCACCGCACTACGAGTTCGAGCTTTACTATCGTCTGCTACAGAGCTCTATGGGCGATACGCTCCGTCAGATCGGCCAGCGAAACGATCGGTTTCAACAGCTCAAGACTGCGGCTGACTGGCTCGCCGCCAACCACAGCGAACCCGTTGTTATCCCCGACCTGGCGGCCTCTTCCGGCATGAGCGTCACCTCTTTTCACAGGCACTTCAAGGCTGTCACAGGATTTAGCCCGCTGGCCTTCCAACGTCATATACGCCTGCTGGAAGCTCGAAAGCTTCTTGCCGCTGGGAGCTCAAATGTATCGCGCGTGGCATATGAGGTCGGCTACACAAGCCCGTCGCAATTCAGTCGAGAGTATAAAAGCATGTTTGGCACTGCGCCCGTGGCTGACCTGCAACGCTGAATCCTGCCGCGCCCGCCTAGGATAAGTGCAAAGCTCTGCAAGATAGACTGGTTGAAGAACATTATCAGGGTCCCGAGTTAGCCGGAGCCGTGAACTCTTGGTGCATCAGCTCGATCCGTGCCCAGACAAACGAACAACGATGTCGGCGATCCGACTGCATGATCTGCCGGTTCGGAGGCGCGAGGGGCCAAATTCCTTTCGGCGTTCCTCGTTCAGCGACACAGCTTCGCGCGACGGTGCACTACCGCGTCTCCGTTCGAAATGACATCAAGGCTCAGGCAGCATTTGGGAGCATATCTGCCGGCAAACCTACAAACTCGAAAGCCAGCCAAGGACACACTCAACCTTTTAGCCGCACATCCACTTGCTGCGCCATCGCCGAGACCGTCATGGAATGCTGGACAGAGCTCCTTCGTGAGCAACAGCCACATATTGATTAAACCACGGAACGTCTCCATGCCTCCAATCTCAACCCCAGGCCTGCCGCTCAGCGTCGCGATGCTCTGATCTCGGCCGCGGCACTTGCAGCGTGCTTAACATTACTGCCGGGCACCGCGCGTGCCGCGGAACCTGTCACAATCAACACCCCAGAAGGAGAACTCACCATGGGCTTTGTCACGACCGACGATAATGTTCAGATTTTCTACAAGGATTGGGGTCCCAAGGACGCCCAGCCCATTGTATTTCACCATGGCTGGCCGCTCAGTTCCGACGACTGGGATGCGCAGATGCTTTTCTTCCTGTCGAAGGGTTATCGCGTCGTCGCACATGATCGGCGCGGGCATGGACGATCGGAACAGGTTGCCGAAGGGCACGACATCGACCATTACGCAGCCGACGCCTTTGCCGTAGCCAAAGCCTTGGACCTGAAGAACGCAGTTCACATCGGCCATTCGACCGGTGGCGGCGAAGTGGCGCGGTACGTCGCGCGACATGGCGAGCCTGCGGGCCGGGTGGCCAAAGCCGTTCTCGTCGCCGCAATTCCACCGCTGATGCTGAAGACCGACGACAACCCCGAAGGCAGACCGATGGAGGTCTTCGACGGTTTTCGGTCGGTACTGGCCAGCAACCGTGCACAGTTCTTCCGCGACGTTCCGTCAGGCCCGTTCTACGGCTTCAACCGCGAGGGCGCGACGGTCTATGAAGGCGTAATCCAGAACTGGTGGCGGCAGGGCATGATGGGCAGCGCCAAGGCGCACTATGATGGCATCAAGGCCTTTTCGGAAACCGACCAGACAGAGGACTTGAAGGCAATCACTGTGCCGACGCTGGTGCTGCACGGCGAGGACGACCAGGTCGTTCCGATCGCCGCCTCGGCTTTGAAGGCGGTCAAGCTTCTGCGGAACGGCTCGCTGAAGACCTATCCCGGTTATTCTCACGGCATGCTGACCGTCAATGCCGATGTGCTGAATGCGGATCTCTTGAAGTTCATTACCAACTGAGAGCCTGTGGGACGGAGCGCCCGGCTCTGTCCCACAGTTCAGTCGAGCCATCGCCTTTCCCCGTCCCGCAGTTGGGGTCCGGAGGAGCATGCCGCATTCAGTTCCCCAAGCCAATCTCAAAGGAGTCGGTCCATGACCATTCACAAGTTCACCATTGCCGACGCAGCATTCCAGCGCTCGCCAGGGCAGGACGGTGACATCTTCACCGGCAACCTCCTCGATCAGCGCCACGGCGGGCCGGTCACCATCGGATTCGGGCGCTATGGGCCAGACCAGATACTGGAGGAGACTATGACCGTGCACGACACAATGGTGATCCTTGAAGGAAAGATCACCGTCTTCGACGCTCACAAATCGGTGACGGCTGGTCGCGGAGAAATCATCGCCATGCAGAAAGGCGACAGGGTGACTATCCGCTCCCACGAGGCAGGGGCCGTGACCGCTTATGTGACCTATCCTCATTGGCAGCAGCCGGAAGCTTGATCGGCAACGTGTTGCGTTTGGAAATCTATTTCGATTTTCTCTCCATCGAAGGCTGCCGCCACGCCGCGCACGGAGGATCATAAATCGCCGAGCATCAGTCCCGAAGCACAGGCTATGCTGCGCGCTGCTGTACGAGATGACGGCACACCGCTCAATGCGCTTTACCCGATACCGGCACCGGAGGATCAGGAGGCGTGGCGCCGGCTGCAGATCGCAGCCGACGCACATTACGCCGACGCTCTCAGGGGCACCACGGATGAGACGAAGGTCGCAATAGAAACCCTACGCCTGGCACGGCAACCGTTCACGTCGCGACGCCGGACAGTCTTCGGTTCAGAGATTGCGTCTTTATCGATCTGCATGGCGGCGCGCTGGTTTTCGGCGGTGGCAACGCCTGTCAATGGAGCGCCCGGCTGCAGGCAGACCTGCTTGGCATGATCTGCTATGGTATCGACTATCGGATGCCTCCGAATCATCCCTATCCGGCAGCGCTTGACGACTGCATGGCGGTCTACCTACACGTGGTCGATCGGTATGGGGCCGACCGCGTCGTGCTTGGCGGGCGTTCGGCCGGCGGCAATCTTGCCATGTCCACTATCCTGCGGGCACGCAACGAAAACCTGCCGTTTCCGGCAGGTGCCGTATTGCTGTCCCCGGAGTTGGACCTGACGGAATCGGGCGACAGCTTTCAAACCAACCGGACCGTCGATGCCGTGCTGCCCAACTCCCTGATGTCGAACAATCTGCTTTATGCGGATGGGGCAGACCTGTCGCATCCATACCTATCCCCGCTTTTTGGAGAAATGTCGGCCGGGTTTCCTCCAATATTCCTGCAAAGCGGGACGCGCGACCTGTTCCTCACCAATGCGGTGCGACTTCATCGCAAGCTGCGGCGCGTAGGATCTCCGGTCGAGATGTGTTCGAGGCGATGCCGCATGGAGGATTCTCTGGGGCTCCGGAGGATATGGAGCTCGCGGCGGAAGTCATCCGTTTTGTCATGGAGTGTCTGCCGGCATCCGTTCGCTGACGATCGACACCTTGCGTCGGGGGCTGGAATCGGTGGCCTGTTGCGGAACGGACCAACCAGCAACATGATTGCGGGATCGCCTCTCAAGTGCGGCCTTGCTCCCGTAGTTGCCAGATGATAGCAGTGACAACATGAACAGAAGTTTCGCCAACTCCACAATGATGATGCTGCGCTCCTAGCGTGGCGGATTTTGTGCGCTTCTGATGCACCTTAGACCGCCCTTGAGGCGGTTTTTCATTGGTCGATCCGCCTTGAGGGACATTCAACCTTCACAAGGATATGCCAATGAATGACACGACGACTTACATCACCACCTCGATTCCGTACGTCAACGCCGCACCGCATGTGGGTTTTGCGCTCGAACTCGTGCAGGCCGATGCCTATGCTCGCCATTCCCGACTTCTCGGCAAAGACGTTAGGTTCCAGTGCGGTACGGATGATAACAGCCTGAAAAACGTTCGCGCTGCGGAAGCCGCGAGACGCCCGGTTGCCGACTTCGTCGGCGAAAATGCAGACCGCTTCGAAGAGCTTGGCAAGCGCCTTCACATCTCAAACGTAAGCGCGATTTTCGATGCGTATTGACGCCTGTTCCACACCGAACGGCGGATAGCATCGGTCGCGGTATCCGGCTCTATTCGGTCGTGGAGGTCTTGGAGAAGTTGAACGGGAGCAGGTCGCCGATGTCGGCATTCTCTTCGCGCTGTGGCAACTCGGTGAGTACGTGGCGCAGCCAGATCAGAGGGTCGACGCCACAGGCGCGGCATGTCAGCATCAGACTGTAAATCACAGCACTGGCCTTGGCTCCGTCAGCAGTGTCGCTGAACAGCCACGATTTTCTTCCGGTCGCAAAAACCCTGATGTCGCGTTCCAGGATGTTGTTATCGATCGGCATCCTGCCGTCGCTGGTGTAGCGCGTCAGATAATCCCATTGGTTCAGGGTGTAGGACACAGCATCGCCGAGCTTGGTATCCGGCACGACCTTCGGCGCGATGTTATCGAGCCACGTCTTGAGGGCGTTCAGGACAGGCAAACTGTGCTGTTGCCGGAAGCGGCGAATGCAGGCGGCCTGCGTTTCACCGGCGTCGGGCTTTATCTCTCGCGCCTGCCTCTCGATCCGGTAGAGCTGCTCGAAGAACCTGAGCGCTTGCTCCGGCGGGCCGCCGCCATTCTTTCTTGCCTTGAGGGCTTCGACGAAGCGCCGCCTGGAGTGAGCCATGCATCCGACATGGGTTGCGCCATGCAATGTGCGCCAGGCTGTGTAGCCATCGCTCACCAATATGCCGCGGTAGTCACCAAGGAAGGTCTGCGGGTGGATCTGGCCGCGCCCGGGCTGATAATCGAGCAGTACGATTGGCTGGTCACTGTCCTCGCCGCTGCGATAGGCCCACATGTACGATGTGCTGGTGGCCTCCTTGTCCTTTTCCTTGAGGACTTGAACCGTCGTCTCATCGCCATGAATGAGAGGCTGCGATCGCAACCGCAGTTTCAGCGCATCATAGATGCGGTGCAGATGCTTCTCGCTTGAGCCGATGACCCAGTGAGCGAGAGCGCCGCGGCTGATCGGAACACCAGCACGCTCGAATGTCTGAGCCACGCGGTAAAGCGGTGTGCCGTCGACGTATTTGTGGACGAGCGCGAAGGCTAACGTCGAGGCGGTAGCGATGCTGCCCGGCAGGGGCTGCGTCGGCATCGGTGCGATCACGACGGGTGTGTTGATCCCGGTGCGGTCGCAATGGCGGCAAGCGTACTTGAACCGCACATTCTGTAGGACCTTTGCCTTGACCTCGATATGGAGCTGCTCGGTAACAGCCTCGCCCATGCGATGCATCTGACCCTGGCAGCAGGGACAAGACTTCTGATCGTCGGGGAGGTCATATTCGACGCGCTCGCGTGGCAGGTCTTCTGGCAGAGGTCTGCGTCCACGCTTCTTTCCCGTTTGACCTTCTACCGCTGGCAGGCCGGTGTCCGGAAGCTCGACAACATCGCCTGCTTCGCTGCCATCCTCGACCGCAGCCTCTTCGGCCTCGTTGAAGAGACGATCAATGTGCTTTTCACTGCGGGGGGCAAAGCGATGGAGTTTTGCCAGTGCAAGCTCTTCTTCCAGCTTGACGACCCGCTGCGAGAGCGCTTCCTTCTCGGCTTTGAGCGCAGCGATTTCGGCAGCATTGGCTGCCAATTGCGCCATCAGTTCTGCAATGCTCGGTTCGCCGGTGCGAGTCATCAGATTCTTGAATCTGAACCGCCCAGCCGCGTCAACTGCTCAATTCGACATCCGTCAGCCGGCAATCTGATATTGCCGCACCGGATGGCGCACCATTGCGTCGATATCGATGCCATCGAGGATCCAGTGAAGCTGTTCTGTCGTCAGCATGACCACCGGCACCTCGCAACGGGGCCATCTGAACCTGTCCTCGGTCAACCGCTTCAGGACCATCACAAAACCGGAACGATCAAAAAACAGCAGCTTCATTCGGTCACGCCGGCGATTGCAGAAGGCAAAAACCGCAGGCGCAAACGGATCCAGCGCCATCGTCTCCTGGACCAGGACCGCCAGGCTGTTGATGCCCGCGCGGAAGTCGATCGGTTCGCGATGCAGGTAAACCTTGAGATCACCGCCCAGTCTGAACATGACCCAGCGCTCCTATGATTGCTTCCAGCACTTCCACACCGGCGCACTCGACGGTCAGGCTGACCCCGTTCGGCAGGAGTGCGCTCACCTTGGATGCGGGAAGGCACTGGCTCAATGGCTTGGTCTTCTTCAGATCGCCAGCAGAACCCGAGTGCATATCCGGAGCAATCTGAACCGGAACGAACGCCGAGGCCAAAGGCAATTGACGCTCCGCTCTGGACTTCTTCATCCACTTCCGGACGAGATTCGCATTGACGCCGTGCTCCAGCGCCAGCCGCGAGACCGAAACGCCGGGTTCTAAGCACGCCGCGACAAGCTGATCTCTCGACGCAGGGTCATATCGACGGCGGCCGTCGCGACCAACAAGCCGTACCTGCAGTTTAGGAGCATCTTCATCCATGATTTGGTGTCCACCTATTTTTTGGTGGACGCTTCATGCCTCACAGCACTCCGCTACAGAAGGCGCACAGAAATTAGCGCTTACTCTCAAACGATACGTTCGTTCGCACATCCATGGATTCAAGACATACCGCCTGCGTCCATTCCCTGTGGAACGCATGCGCCGAGAATGGCGATGTCTATAGAAAGGCCTATGAGGGCTTCTATTGCGTGGGCTGCGAGCAGTTCTACGACCTAGCGGATCTCGATGACGGCCGATGCCCGGAGCACGGTCTCCCGCTCGAAATCGTGAAGGAGGAAAACTGGTTCTTTCGCCTGTCTCGTTACGGCGGCCGTATCCTTCATCTGATCGAGACCGACGAATTGAACGTCGTTCCGGTGAGCCGGCGAAACGAGATACTCGCCTTGCTCCGGCGGGGACTCGAGGACATCAGTGTGTCGCGCAGTGCGGAAAGAGCACGCGGCTGGGGTGTTCCCGTGCCCGGCAGCAACGAAGTTATCTATGTCTGGTTTGATGCCCTGGCGAACTACCTGACAGGGCTTGGTTACGGCTCCGACGAGGCGCTGTTCCGCCAATATTGGGCACGGCAAGGCGAGCGTACCCACTTCGTCGGAAAGGGAATTTCCAAGTTCCACGCAATTTACTGGCCGGCAATACTTCTGTCCGCTGGTGTACCACTGCCGTCATCGATCTTCGTTCACGGCTACCTGACGGTCGACGGGCGAAAGATCGGGAAATCGGCCGGCAACGGCATTAGTCCCGATAGCCTCGTAGAAAACTATCGAACTCCGGACGCACTACGCTATTACCTGCTACGCCATATCCGTTCGGCTGATGATGGGGATTTCTCCGCACAAAGGTTGGAGGCGGCATGGTCGGGAGAACTCGGCGGGCAGCTTGGGAATCTCGTCAATCGGGTTCTCGGATTACTGGCGTCGTCCTTCTCCGGCGTGACGCCAGCGGTTCCCGACACCGCGCTTGTCCGCGAAGCAGCCGATCTTGCCGGGAAAGTCCAAAATGCCTTCGACAACTACGAACTTCATCTCGGTCTGGCAGAAATCTTTTCCTATCTAGGGTCCGCGAACAGGGAGTTTACGCGAAAAGCACCTTGGTCTGATGCCAAGGCTTTGATCAGCGGGCTCGAGGAAACGGAGCGACAAATAGTCTCGGATCGCCTCGGGGCAGCTCTGGCAGAGCAGGTCTATGGGCTTGCGATCGTCGCTCGTTGTTTGCTCCCGTTTTTGCCGGAGGCCGCTTCCAGGATACATGCAAAGCTCGGAATCTCGCTCCCCGCACATTATAGTACCCCTCTTGTCGTCAGCGGAGCGAGGACGATTTCAGGAGAGATTCTCTTCCCGCGCCAAACAGTGGTGCAAGCCAGGTCGTGATGCAGCAGCCTTAGCACTTCCGAGGCGCACATGCGCCTTGCAAGGGCCATCCGAAACCGCTGTGGCGAAATATTTCGCCATAGCGGTTTTGCGGTCTTGCGTCAGTCAAGAACCTCAAGCCTCCAACGCACGGAGCAAGCTTTCCAGATTTCGCTCACCGTCCTTGGTCTGTGCGCCAGCCTTGAGCCCGCCCCGAATGAGCTTCTCGGCTGCAGGACGTTCGAAGAGCCCTGCCCAAGCGTCATGCTCGCGGCGAAAGCCTTCCCGCAGGTCTACGGGAGGCAGCGCCTTCCTGGCCGCGGCGATGACGCCTTCGGGCAAGGCGGCGATATTGCGCGCCAATCGGTTGACGAAGCCATCGAGTTCGGAGGCCGGAAGCGCCCGGTTGATCCATCCGTAACGCTCCGCCGTCGTCGCGTCCATGAGGTCAGCGCCGAGGATCACTTCAAGAGTCCGGCCGCGCGTCATCCGACTGGACAGGTATTGGGTGGCGCCACCGCCGGGCGTAATCCCCATCAGGGCCTCGCATTGAGCAAGCCCTGCCCGCCCTTCGGCGGCAAACACCATGTCGGCGGCTGCGACAAACTCCGCTCCGCCGCCGCGTGCCAGCCCGGCGAGTTTGACGATTGTCACCTGCGGCTGTTCCCGAAGAAGTTCGCCGAACGCCTGGAACGGATTGAGGTCTTCCGAAGCCTCGCGGGCAATCTCGTCGAAGGCATGCGGATCATCGATCAATGTCATATCGACATGGGCAATGAAGAACTCCGGATCGGCGCTCTGAAAAACCAGCACGCGGGTGTCCGGTTCATTACGAACGGAAAGGAGAAATCGGCGGATCTCGCTCATCAAGGGGACGTCGAGAACGTTTACCGGCGGATTGTCGATCGTGATCGTCGTAACGCCGTCTGCCCGGGAAATCCGAAGCCGGCTGAAATCAGTGTCTGTCATACGTAAAATCTCTATTCTCGGGAAACTCTGGCGCTGGTGTTTCGCGCCATTGACCTTAATGGTATTCATTGGATACCTGACGTCAATTACGCACCTGAAGCATCCCAGGGATGCCGGAGGATACCGATGAATGAGTCGACAAGTGAAAACGACCCGATCTATCGTGCCGACTGTCCGAGCCGGGTGATCCTCGACCAGATCGCCGACAAGTGGTCGATGATGGTGCTGGCGGTACTCAGCGAACCCCGGCGTTTCAACGCCATCAAGCGTCGCCTCGATGGCGTCACCCAACGCGTGCTGACACAGACGCTGCGCAAGCTGGAGCGCAACGGCATGGTAACACGTAGGGTTCTGGATGGACGCGTGCTCGGCGTCGAGTATGCGCTGACGCCACTCGGCCGATCGCTGCAAGGGCCGTTCTCGATCCTGTTCGACTGGACTGTCGAGAACATCGACGTGATTCAGGACTGCCAGCGCAGCTATGACGCGCGCGAAGATCGCGCCGCGACCTGAACGGCGATTTGCGGAGATACCAATATTGCACGCCAGCGCGCGAGTTGGATGACCTGCCCTCGTGCGAGATTCTCGGCTTATTTAGACGCCTGGCAACCTTCAGACCACCGCATTGCCCCCGCGGAATTTGGAAATTGCATTTTGTGCCGGGGATTTAGCGACTAATCGCAGTGTTCTTGCGTACAGGATCGTAGCTTTGAGTAGCGTGGCGTGCTGTCGAGTGGTTGCGGGGGCTCGCAACACCCTTTCTTGCGATTAGTTGAACAGACAATTCCCACGCTCGCCGCGTAGCAGACCTCAAAGGACAATCTTGCTGTGGGAATGATGCCTCGCGGACCGTCGCGAGCGGAAGGGCGAGTTCGGGACGTCGGTGGCCCATATCTCGGGTAGAACGCTTTAGTCGGAAGATGAAGCCTCGTTCTCTTTGAGGTCGGTGTCATTCATCGGTGGGTAGCACGATCTGACCAAACTCCCGCGACGATCGGCCTCGCTCAACCAACCCGGCCGGCCCAATCCCATCAGACACTATCAGCCGATCATGGTATAAGACCCGCCCTCCGATAGGCTCGGATCGTCCGGTCATAGATGGCGATGTCCCGGCAACCACGCGCGACGAGTTGAGCCCCTTCGATCGCAGCAAAGATGGCCATCGCGTGTTCGCGCAGGTCCTGCTCGCTTTGCGAAGGCTTTGCCCATGAGAGCACCCTGGCAAGCCAGTCAACGTTCATCTCGGCGAATTTATCGACCTCGGTCCGGACCTCCGCAGGAAGGTCGTCAAGTTCCGCGCTCATGATGCCGCACAGGCACATGCGGTTGTCGTTGGCCAGGGCAGAGCGAAAGATCTCAGCGTATCTGTCCATGCACCAAGCCGCGTCCACAGACGTCGCTAGTAGCTCCGCCAGAAAAGCCGCGCCTTCCTCGGTATAGCGACGCGCCAATGCAGCGCCCAGGTCACCCTTAGTCGGGAAGTGGTAGTGCACGCTGGCACTTTTGATCCCGACCTCTTTCGCGAGTTCGCGAAAGCTGAGCGCATTGTAGCCATGCGACTGCACCGTCGCTCTTGCAGCCGCCATGACCGCCTCGCGCATATCCGTCTTGGTTTTTGCCATCATCGCTCCGCACCTATCACTCGATAGATAGTTGTTGACGCCGGAAAAGGGAAGAGCTAAATAGCGCCGGCAATCTATCTATCGATAGACAGACACGGAGTCTCCCATGAAAATCTTCGATCGCCCCGGCTTTCCCAATCCGGCCCGCATCCGCATCGTGCTTGCCGAGAAGGGCCTTGAACCGCAGGTCGAGTTTGTCTCGGTCGACCTCATCGCCGCCGAACATAAGCAACCCGCCTTCCTCGAAAAGAACCCCTCCGGCGTGCTGCCGGCTCTCCAGCTCGACGATGGCACCTACATCAGTGAGGCCACCGCCATCACTGAATATCTCGACAATCTTGACGGCGATCCGCGGCTCACCGGCAAGACGCCGAAGCAAAAGGCCGTCATCCACATGATGCAGAAGCGGGCCGAGACCGAGCTGCTCGATGCAGTCGGCAATTACTTCCACCACGCAACGCCGGGTCTGGGCGCCGAGTTGCAGGTGTTCAAGAGCCCTGAATGGGCTGGCCGCCAGGAATGGGGCAACCGCCAGCGTGATAAGGCGCTCGCCGGCATGAAGTATTTCGACGCGGTGTTGCAGGACAGTTCATTCGTCGCCGGCGATGCATTCTCGATGGCCGACATCACTGTGTTTGCCGGGCTGATGTTCGCGGATGCAGCCGGCATTGCCATCCCTGAAGACCATTCCGCGCTTCATTCCTGGCGCGCAAAGGTCTCTGATCTGCCGAGCGTCAAAAACCGGAGCGGCCAGATGTTCGTCACTGAGGATCTGCGCAGGCTCGGCTTCTAATCCACGCGAAAGCGGTTCGAACACCGCCGGACGCGTCAATCAACATTCGCCACTTACGCTGTCCAGGCGGCATATTCTTCATGGAGTTTACTCATGTCTACGATTACGACACCCGACAACGCTTTCCGGCGCAACCTGTTGAAAGGGGCCGCCATCGCCGGCATCGGACTGGCGGCGGCCGGTGCCGCCGCAACCCCGGTGGCAGCAAAATCACCCGCGTCAGCCCGTGCCGGCAAGCCGACGGGCGATCATCTCGTCACGAAAGACGGTACCAGCCTTTACTACAAGGACTGGGGCACCGGGCCGGCCGTGGTGTTCAGCCATGGCTATCCGCTTTCATCCGACGCGTGGGAGGACCAGATGTTCTTCCTGCTAGAGAACGGCTATCGCGTTATCGCCCACGATCGTCGGGGCTTTGGGCGCTCGAGCCAGCCATCCAGCGGCTACGACTACGACACCTTCGCCGACGACCTTAACCAGTTGGTCGAGGCGCTCGATCTGCGCGAGGCGACCTTCGTCGGCCACTCGATGGGCGGTGGCGAGGTCGCACGCTATGTCGCGCGTCACGGCCAGAGGCGCGTCGCCAAGGTCGCCTTCGTCTCCTCGGTAACGCCCTTCCTGCTCAAGACCGCGACCAACCCGAACGGTGCGCCGAAGGAGCAGTTCGATACGTTCCGCGCAGCCGTGCAGGCAAACCGGTCGCAATGGAATCTCGACGTCACAATGCCGTACTACAGCTTCAATCGTCCGGGGGCACACGTCTCGGAAGGCCTGCGGGAGAGCTACTGGCGGCAGGGGCAGGCCACCGGCTTTCTTGCCGCCTACCATGCGCTTGGCGCCTTCTCGGAAACGGATTTCCGCGATGACCTGAAGAAGATCACCGTGCCGGCGCTGGTGGTCCACGGCAGTGACGATCAGATCGTACCGCTAGAGATCTCCGCGAAGTTGACCGCCGGGCTCGTTCCTCACGCCAAGCTCATCGTTTACGAAGGCGGCTCGCATGGATTGCTGCATGTGGACAAGGACCGCTTGAACGCCGACCTGCTGGCGTTCCTTCGCGGTTGACGCTCCATCGTCCAAAAGGCCGGGGGCCGGACGTAGCCTGGCTCCCGGCGACTTTGAGCGCCCTCGCACCGTTCTCCAACGAGACGGCGCGACGATCGGTTCAGAGCCGATCGGGTAGAATAAGACCTGACACGAGACATCCGGTCGCCGTCGCGGGGGCATTCCCCGGGGCGACGGGAGTCTTACTGTGAACGAATCCGATCCTGGCAAATCAGGATGTCGCGATCTCGTTGACCGACGCGTCGTAAAAGAGATCGTCACCAAACTCCTGCCCGACGATGCCCCCCAGTCCTGCCGACAGTGACACCGCGGCGTCCAAAGGCGCAAACGTCATCGTCACGCGCCGCACCAGCCCGGCCTCGTCGCGCTCGATGACGCCCACCGCTTCCAGATCGAGGCCGGTGCGAAGTGTTGCCTGATATTGCACGAAATGGCGCTGACCGATCGCACCATAGAAAGTGGGCGTCTGCGAGGCATAGAGCGTGCCGACGACTTCGACCAGGCGCTTGACGTTGTCCCGACCCGAAACCGGACGGCGCATAACCGTCCCTCTTAGTTCGGCGTCATCGGCAAGATCATCCAGGAATGGGTGCTTTTCTCCGTTGCTGCTCGACATGTCGTTTCTCCGGATGGCGTGATTCCTGGGGTGGCCGCGTGAGCGCGATCCAAACTCAACTCCGACATTGCGGAACATAGTGTGTAATTGCACTCCAAGCAATGAACCTTGGAACCGGATTGTGCCGAGTCTGGCACGTGTCGGTCGATCGCCGAGGTTCGGACTTGACACTGTGCAATTGCACATTTAGATATACCCCATGCCGACACCCACTGGTCCCCATCTCTGTTACGCCCTCGCTGCCCGCCAGAACGCGCGGCATCTGAGCCGTCTTTATGACAATCATCTGGCACCTGCCGGTCTGTCGGTTTCGCAGTTCTCGATTCTGTCGCTGCTGGAAGACTACGTGTCTCTGAAGATTACCAGTCTGGCCCAGATGCTGAGTATGGAGCGCACGACGCTTGTCCGCGCGCTGAAGCCGCTGCAGGCGGCCGGATGGGTTGTGGCCGGTAGAGCCGATAGCGGCCGCTCCTTCGATGTCACGCTTTCCCCCTCCGGCGTCGCAAAGGTGGCGGAGGCCGTTCCCCTTTGGGAAAACGCCCAGGCCGCATTTGAGCGGGAGGTCGGACAAGACCGCGCCGTGCGCATGCGCGATGAAATCCTGGAGCTGAACCTCGGGGGATAGCTCCCTTTTTTTACCCAAAAGTGTGTAATTACACATCTTATGATGCAGCCATAAACAAGGAGATGAAAATGACCGACAAGTTCCTCGTTACCGGCGCGACCGGTGAGACCGGCCGCTACACAGTCCAACGCCTGCTCGAAAAAGGCCATGCCGTCCGCGCGATGGTTCATAAGGAGGACGAGCGCGCCGACGCGCTTCGCGGCGAAGGGGCCGAGGTCGTGGTTGGCAACCTTTTCGAGCATGATGACGCGATCCGCGCCGCAGCTGGCACCACCGCCGCCTATTTCTGCTATCCCGTCCGTCCAGGCATCATCCAGACGACGGCATATTTCGCCGATGCGGCCAAGCGTGCCGGGCTGAAGGCCGTTATCAACATGTCGCAGATCTCGGCGCGCGAAGACTCCAAGAGCCATGCAGCGCGCGATCACTGGATCGCCGAGCAGATCTTCGACTGGTCGGGTGTTCCCACCATCCACCTGCGACCGACCTTCTTCTCGCAATGGCTGCTCTACTCGTTTGCACGCAAGACGATCGTCGAGCAGAGTATCATCGACCTGCCCTATGGCGCTGGTCGCCATGCCCCGATCGCGGCCGAGGACCAGGCCCGCCTGATCGCCGCGCTGCTGGCCGAGCCGGCCGCCCATATCGGCAAGACCTACAGGCTCCATGGGCCGACCGAACTCGACCAGCCGGGCATCGCTGCGGCCATCAGCGAGGTGCTCGGCCGCAAGATCGGCTATCAGCCGCTGACCATCCCCGCCTATCGCGAGCGACTCGAAAAGTTCGGCTTGCCCGAGTTTCTGATCCAGCATTTTTGCGCGATTGCCGTCGACTATCAGAATGGAATCTTCTCAGGCGCCGACAAGATCATCGCCGAAGTAACGGGCGTGCCGCCGATGACCGTTCAGGACTTCGTCACGTCGCACCGGGCCGCCTTCAATAGTCTCGAAGCGGCGGCGTGAAGCCGCTCTGGTTCAATCGCCGTTGAGCCTTCCCGGCGTGAATCTTCGCCTGAGGCGAGGAAGCCGAAGCGCTTCTCGTCCGACTACCATCTGATCGCCCGTCCAACGGTGCATCTGCATCACCGAGCCGAAGGCACCGGCTCCATCCAACAAGCCAGTGGCGGCGCGATGAAAGCGCTGTCCAAGCAACCTTCCAGGAAAAGCAAGTTGAACATCGACCTTTCCGGTAAAGTCGCCCTCGTTACAGGATCGACCGAAGGAATCGGATTTGCCATTGCCCGCGGGCTCCACCAGGCCGGTGCAGAAATGATTATCAACGGCCGCACCCAGCAAAAGGTCGATGCGGCGGTGACGCACCTCAGCAGCCGTGTCCGTAGTCATGCGCTCGACCTCGCTGGCGCCGAGGGATGTGACGCCATGATCCGAGCCGAACCCGAGCCCGACATCGTCGTCAGTAACCTCGGCATCTTTCCTGACTGAGCGACTAATGATCGCGGCTGGAGAAAACGGGGGAGCACCAGATCGTAGAGGAGAGTAGTTGCGGGGGGGCGCACGACGGAACGGGAAGCCCACCGCCCGTCGAATACACATGTCGACGCAAAAACCTGGTTTGGGTTCAATAAAATGGGTGACGCCAGTCACTCCGGGTCAATACTCGGTGCAAGAAGATCAGAACGAGTTGGAATTGGCATGAGATCGGCAAGCAGAGCGGCAGCCTTATACGCTGGTCTCATCCACCGGCCTAGTCCTGATTGGCAACCACCGGCAATGTGCCTTCGTCCGGAACGCGCGCTTCGGTCTGCCGGGCGGCAGAGACGAGGCGGCGCTGTGCACGGATCGCGTTCCATTGTTGGTCGATCAGGACGCCAATAAGGATCACGCCACCCATCACGGCGAAATTCAGCGATGAGGGGATGCCGAGCAGATTCACGAGGTTCTGCAACTCCTGGAGCAGGACCGTTCCGAGCACGACGCCAACGATCGATCCCTCGCCACCGCGGAGCGAAAAGCCGCCGAGTACGGCAGCGGCAATCGCATAGAGTTCATAGAACTGGCCATGGCTGGCCGGCGAGATCGAGCGTGTGTACATGGCGAAATAGATCGCCGAAAGCGCCGTAAGCAGTCCGCAGATGACATAGGCCGACATCACCATCCGGCCGGTGCGGATACCGGAATAGCGGGCGGCCTCCTCGTTCTTGCCGATCGCGTAAAGATAACGCCCAAAGACAGAGCGATGCAGCACCACCCACATGACCACGGAAATGACGACGAGCGCAATGAAGGTGTTGGGAACGCCGTAGAACCGTCCGGCGGTCAGAAATTCAAGGTCTGGGAAATTTTGGCCGAACGCAAAACCCGCCGTTCCGTCGGCCGTATAGAAGCGCGCCGCCCCGCGATAGATAAGGAGGCCGCAGAGAGTGACGACGAAGGGTTGCAGGTTCAGCCGGGTGATCAGCCAGCCGTGAATGGCACCTATGGCCGCGCCGAGCACTAGAATGAGTGGTAGCGCCAGCAGCCATGACATATCCTGGACCGCGACGAAATCGACAAACAGTACGCCAAGAAGCGCTACGAGCGAGCCCACGGAAAGTTCGATACCGCCTGTAATGATGACGTAGGCCTGGCCGATCGACAGGATGCCGAACAGGCCGATCAGGTTGGCGGTATTCGCCAGGTTGATTGGCAGCAGGAAGCGCGGATTGATGATGGCGACGACGATGCCGACGACGACGATCAAAAGCAGCAGTCCAAGATCTTTTTTGATCATTCGAGATCCATTCCCCGATACCTAATTATATCGCCGCAGCGGCTATTTTACGCCTTTGCCGACAGCAAGCAAAAGGACGCTTTCCTGACTGAATTCGTCCTCATCGAGAATGCCGGCGATCTGGCCCTCATGCATGACGGCAATGCGGTCAGAAACGCCGATCACTTCTTCCATGTCGCTGGAGATCATCAGGATCGCGACACCGGCATCGGCAAGCGCCCGCATCAGGCCGTAGATCTCGTTCTTCGCGCCGATATCGATGCCGCGTGTCGGCTCGTCGAAGATCATCACCTTCGGGCTCATCGACAACCATTTGGCAAGCACCACTTTCTGCTGGTTGCCGCCAGACAGAGTGCCGGTTCGAGTCGAAACGGAGGGCGTCTTGATGCCGAGGCGAACGCGCTGCTTTTCGGCCGCCGCCGTCTCCCGCTCGGCGGAAAGCATGAAGCGGCTGGCGAGCATGGGGAGATCTGCAAGGGTTATGTTCTGGGCGATCGGGAAATCAAGAAGAATGCCGTTGCGCTTGCGATCCTCCGGCACCAGGAAAATGCCGCGAGCAACGGCGTCCCGCGCGGAACGCAGCACAATTTCCTGTCGGTCCTGCAGAACGGCTCCGCCGTAACTCCGGTCGATGCCGAAGAGTACCCTTGCGAGTTCGGTGCGGCCCGACCCGACGAGGCCCGCAAGCCCCATGATTTCTCCATACCTGATTTCAAGATCGACGGGGCGGCCAGGATAGGCCGCGGTGCGCACGCCGCTTGCCTTCAGCGCAACCGAGCCGGGCAAGCGCTGTGGCTTTGCAGTACGGGCCGCAAGCACCCGGCCGATCATCAGCTTGACCATTTGGTCGTGGCCGATGTCCTTCTTGGCGAGCGTACCCACAAGCGCGCCGTCGCGGAGTACCACGACCCGGTCGGCCACGCGCTCAACCTCGTGGAGACGATGCGAGATGAAAATAACACTGATGCCATCCGCTTTCAGCAATTTGATGATGCTGAGCAGCCGCTCGGTTTCCGCCAGCGGAAGGCTGGATGTGGGTTCGTCGAAGATTACGAGCCTCGCGTTGATAGACAGCGCCTTGGCGATTTCCACCATCTGCTGCTCAGCAAGCGAAAGCGACGCCATGGGTGTGTCGGCGGAAAAATGCGCGCCCACGCGCTTCAAGAGTGGCTTCACCATGTCCCTTAGTCGATCGCGATCGACGAGCTTAAAAGGTCCCGCCTTCAGCGGTTCGCGCCCTAGGAAGATATTGGCGGCAACGTCGAGATTCTCAAAGAGGTTGAGTTCCTGATGCACGAAGGCGATGCCGGACGAGATGCTCGATTCCACAGTGAGGAAACGAAGCTCTGCCCCGTCGAGCAGGATCTTGCCTCGGTCGGGTGCGATCACGCCGCCGAGAATCTTCATCAGCGTCGATTTTCCAGCCCCGTTCTCGCCGACAAGGCCGATGACCTCGCCTGGCACGATGTCCATTGAGAGGCCCTCGAGTGCAACGACGCCGGGATAGGTCTTGCCAACTCCGGAAAGCGAAAGGAACGGCGTTGAGGGCGCGTCCGATGACGGAATGTCGGAGCTATGATTCATCGCCTGTCCATGACTGCTAATACTGTTGGCGTGATCCTTTCACGGCAGCGGCGAGTGCCGCCGCCGCGAAGGCGGGTTATTTTCCAGTCATGGCCTTCAGGTTGGCGGCATACTTGTCAACGTCATCCTTGCCGATGATCACCGTGGGGATAATGATCAAGCCGTTGGCGGGAACGCCGGACTTGTCCCCCTTGAGGTAGGCGGCCATCAGTTTCATGCCCTGATAGGCCCATTCGAACGGCTGCTGTACGACGGTTGCGGCGATCGTGCCTTCCTTGACGCCGCCGAGCGTGATCGGGTCATCATCAAAACCGACGACGGTGATCTGGCCGAGTTTGCCTGCGTCGCGCAGCGCCTCATAGATGCGCGGGGTGTTGTAGGAGTAGAAGCCGACCATGCAGGTCAGGTCGGGGCTGGCTACCAGCGCGTCCTCGACGTTCTTCTTGGCACGGGTCTGGTCGATGTCGTCACCGCGAACATCGACAAGCTCGATCTTGGTGCCCTTGAGCCCCTCCTTCATGCCTTCGATGCGTTCGCGGGCGTTATCGGCGCCCAGCAGACCGACGAAGCCCATGCACTTGCCGCCATCCGGCATCGCCTTCTTGGCGATTTCGGCGGCCTGCTTGCCGGCGTCGACGTTCGAAGAACCGATATAGGCGACGCGGTTGGTCTTCGGCGCGTCGCTGTCGGTGGTGAAGAGAGCCGTCTGCGAGCCGATCTTGTTGAGGCCGTCCGTCTGGGTCTTGGGATCGACGGCGGAAACCATGATCCCCTTGACGCCGGCGCTGACGAGATCTTCCATGAGACGCTGCTGAATGGCGACAGCCGCCTGCTCAGGATACTTCAGCTCCATGGTGTAGTCCGGCATTTCGCCCTGCGCCTTTTTCACCCCCGCCTCGGCGGCTTTCCAGAAGTCGGACGCCCCGTTGACGACGAATGCGAGCGTCGGCTTGTCGGCAGCATGGGATGTAGCTATCGGTGCCACACTCAGCATCAATCCGGCGAAGAGCAAGGCTGCATTTTTGCGTTTCAGCTGTTTCATAATACACCTCCCGAGGGCCGCAGTTGCGAGGGCCCGTTCGCGACTTACGGCCGGCCGGATGCGCGCCCCCTCCAAGGGCCCGTCGCGAAGTGACGTGTGGCATAGGTGCCGATCGCTCCCCGACGGTATACCAGAATCTTAATTAGTAAATAGTAATATGAATGTGGGCCGATACATGTTGATGCTAGGGCGTCGACTCATAAACTCTGACACCAGATGCGCGCCGCGACAAGTTTGACAGCGGCGAGATAGTTTTCCGGGCGCTTGTCGTAGCGTGTGGCGATACCTCTGAACTGTTTGATCTTGTTGAAAAACCGCTCCACGAGGTTTCGCTGCCGATAAACCCAGCGCGAGAATGAGAAGGAGCCCGTCCGATTTGCTTTGGGCGGGATGTTGGCCCAGGCTTTGCGCGCGGCCGCCTTAGCCCGGATGGCGTTACTGTCATAGCCCTTGTCGGCAAGCAGGATGTCGCCTTCGCCGAGGCTGTCAGTCAGCGCATCGGCTTCAGTGCAATCAGCAATCTGCCCGCCGGTCAGACGGAGCGTGACGGGCCGACCTTCAGCATCGACGAGCGCGTGGATTTTGCTCGTGAGCCCGCCGCGGGAACGTCCCATGCCACCATCGTCTTGATCCCCTTTTTTCCCGTGGCCGCGTGCTGGTGAACGCGAACACAGGTCGAGTCGATCATGACGATGTCGCCATCGTAAGCTTCTGAAACCGCTTCAAGAAGCCGATCCCAGACACCAGCCTTCCGCCAGCGGACGAAGCGGTTGTAGCAGGTGGTTGGCGGCCCATACCGCTCAGGAACTTCCGCCCAAGGAGAGCCTGTTCGGAAGCGCCAAAGGATGCTATTCAACACCCGTCGGTCGTCGACACGGGGAACGCCGCGCGGCTTGTTGGGAAGAAGTGGCGAAATAATCGACCATTCCTGGTCCGTGAGTTCGTAGCGGCGGCGTGTCATCATGGCTCCTCATTCGGAAGCCTTGAATCACGAGGCACGCAAAACGCCAAGAACATTAATGGGTTTACGCCCTAGCATTACAGTTGTATTTTAGTTTTGAGGTGAGCTCGTCGAGCGGCCGCCTGATGGGCGCGCCTCCAGCACGACCATGCGATGACGTAGGCGGGGCTTATGCGACGCTGAGCGAGTCTTATGGCGATGCGCCGGACTTCCTGGATAGACCAGCGGATCAAGTCCTGATGGTCGGCATCCGCGGTCTTTTTTGGGGCGTCGCGTCATTGGCGCGGTACCGGATCACCGCCATCATGGCGAAGGCAAGCATGACGAGGGAGACGTGGCGATGCCAGCCATGCCATGACCGGGTTTCATTGTGATCGAGTCCGAGCTCGTTCTTGGCGGTCTCGAAGCTGTCTTCGATCGCCCAGCGATGGCCTTCAACGGAAACGAGCGTCTGGATGTCCGTCCCGGCCAGGCACCATGTGGTGAAGAATGCGAGATCACCGTCGCTGATATTGCGCCGGATCAGGAGGCCACGGGTCCAAAGCCCAGATGTCGTCTCGTTGTATTCGTCGGCATCGAGGTCGGCGAGTTCGCAATAGGCCCAGTCATGAAGCCGCGCGCCTTTGGTGCCCTCACCGGCGGAAAGACGTTGCCATGCACTTGGATCGAGATCACGGGCGATCTCCTGCGCTGTGCCGGCGACCGGAGGCTTACCCGACCAGGAGCCGAAATGGTGGTCCGATTTAACCCCAAGAACGTAGCCTTTGCAGGCTCGACGCAGGGTCCCTTCAACGTCCCCGACGCCATAGACCGCATCTGCGGCCACCCATGAAAACGGCACATCGGCTGCCAGCGCACGCCGTATCATCTCGACAGCCAGGCCTGGCTTGGTAGCGAAGGCTGTAGCCTGAGGAACATGAGCTGCTGCCAGCCTTGCCGGATCGCCGGTCCAGCTTTTGGGCAAGTACAGGGCCCGATCGATAAAGGCATGACCGCGAACGGACACATAGGCGGCGAACACACCGATCTGGCAGTTCGTTATCTTGCCAGCCGAACCTGTATATTGACGTGCAACACCGCACGATGTCTTGCCCTGCTTGAGGAAGCCCGTCTCGTCGATGACCAGGACCGCATCATCCGTGGCGAGGTTTTCTACGACATACTCTCGCACGATGTCGCGAAGTGCGTCCGCGTCCCAGCGCCCGCGCCCCAGAATGGCTTGTTGCCGCCACGGGCCGGGATCACCGGCCGCCTCAGCACGCATCCAACCTGTCTTACGCCGCTCGTCACCCAGCAAGCCGTCCAGGAAAAGGTTCGCAGAGGCTGCAACTCGCTCCTGCGTAAACAGTCTGCGCATGCGAGCCTTCACGTCGCGCAACGATGATGCCCAAAGCTCAAGCGTAGTCTCGATTGATGCACCTGTCATCCATGACCTCCGAATCATGGAGACCCATAGATTCAGACCACAGATAGATATGCAACTGTAATGCTAGGTCAAATCCGCCCAAGGCGGCACAAATGCTAGACGAGTTCTTGAATGAAACGCTGTTCTCGTCACTGACCACACTCGATCAGCCCAAACTGGCGCAGCGGTTACAACGATCATCGACCGCATTCCGGCTCGGCTGGCTGACACCTGCTGAGTTCGCTCCGACGATCAATCCGCGACATGATGCGGTGCTGCGTGGCCGAAATGGCTCCGCACCGCAACCCGCCGCTACCGTCCCAAATGCAGCAACCAGAAATGGCCATCCGAAGGCCATTCACTCGGCTAATAGTGGTCTAGTCGCCCGTTTTCGTGGTTCGAATCATATCAAGCGGCCTCGGCGAGCTTGTATGACCAGGAATGACGGGATGGCGATTGACGTCTTCGATACCGGCCATAATGCGTTCCCCATGTTTTGAGGTCACCCGGATGTGACGCGGGACGGAGCGGGCGAACTTGGAGAAAAAGCCCTCGATCAGGTTGAGCCAGGAGCCGTGTTTGGGCGTGAAGGTAAATTCGAAGCGGCCTGCCGGTCGTTTATCGAGCCAGGCTCTGGTTTCTTTCGAGATGTGTGCGGAATGATTGTCGAGGATCAACTTGATGGCGGTGCCGACCGCTTGGTTTCCTCCGCTCCCGGCGAAGCCCATTCCTCCGGAATCCAGAAGACAATCGAGCCGGCTTTGAGGGCGGCGGGGCTGATGAAATGAGTCGTTGAACGCCGATACTGGGCGTCGGCAGCAACTTTGGCGCTATCTAAGCCAGCCCATCGCAATTGGGGTCAACCATAGCGCTCGTCTCCAAATGGGCCTTGGCTATGCCGCCCTCCGCGCGGCAGCCTCAGGGTCCAAGTTGAACGCCATGGTGAATCATCGCCGATCGGCGTCCTTGAGGGCAACTTTCCTGTTATGAACATCCCGCGCCAATTCAAGCTCCTTCATCGTTGGGAGCTCTTCGGTCGGCAGCTTCCCCTCCGCCGCGACATCCTCTGGTATGTCGCCGTGTCCGCTGCGCAACGTTGCACGAGCGTCTGAAGCTTGAACAATCAATTCCTCAGCTGATGGGCTCGCTATCGGACGGTTTTCATTAGCACTACGATTCCTGCCGAAAGAGGCCGGTTTGGTGATTTTATCCTTGAGCATCGGTCATCCGTCGATCCTGTTTGACTGATCGCGACCGGACCGTTTTGCGCTCGTGGCATGACGCCTTCCATTCAAGCTCCGCGATCCTTCCAAGGCTATGAAATTAGCCAGCGCTTCCAAGCGCAATCTGGCATGCCTGCGCAAGGTCTGCATTTGGCTCGCTGCTGCCAAGCGGCGTTGCCCAGCCTGCCTTCTTGATAACGTCGCTACGCCCGTATGTGCCGGCTGCTTTGAGTGCGGCCATGATCTCTGCCGAAGCCGGATCCGTTTTCGCCCGCTCGAGGCAATAGGGCGTCAGCGCAGCCGCGATGGCCGAGGTTCGCTCGATCCCGGCGGCTTTTTGAGCACTGCCATTGGTCACCCACCCGCCCCATGTGAAGCCGACGATCGCAAGTGCGACCGCGCCGCATAACGCTCCCCATAGGCCGGGGCGAAGCCAGGTCATGTCTCGCATGTCCATATCCAATCTGAGTGAAAACACGCAATATTGCGCAACATCACAATAACACACTAAAGTAATTTAGGTTTAAATTTTATTTATTATTTTGTTTTATTCGCAGATCTTCCAATTAATTTCTACCCATAGCGACAAATTGTAAGTTTATATCTTTTGTTTTTCCAGTTTCGTACTTGTCAGGTTAATTTGAACGCAATGTGGTCCAATCGTCATTTTGGCCATAAGGCTGCTTGGGGCATCTAAAACCCTTGATCGCCACCTTCCGAATTCCGATTGGCAATGCCCGATACCACCGGCCGGATGAAGGCTTGTATCCGCAGCGGTTCACAGCCTTCACTTGGAGTCTGTCGCCATGTCAGCGCACATCATGAGCACCATCGTACATTTCTCGGTCCCGTTCGCATTGCCCGACATCGATGAAACGCATCCTGCAGGGACGACAAGATCGTGCAGGATGACAACCGTCGCATCGGCGTGTCGCACAGGCCGATGCGCGTGGTCCTGAATACCTGCTTCGATAAAGTGCGCGAAATAGCTCGCGGTAGGCTTTCAAGCCGGTTGCCTCTCACGGCACCGTCGTCTCTTTGCTTTCCATAGAGTCTCGACTTCTGCTTGACGCGAATTTTCAGAGGGCTGCCTTCGGGTCCGTTCCGTATCGAACTGCCCAATCGAATCATTCGCCTCGCGGCGAATCCGGTGGCCAACTCGTCGGAAGCGTGATGTGCGTCTCCGACGTGTACAGCAGATCAGCCTTGCTGCACTTCCTCGGTGATCACCTCGAAACGGGAAAGCTTTGCCGGCCCGAACGCCGTCGACAGGGCCACATCCGTCGCGTCGCGGCCGGTCGCCATAAGGATACGCCCGATGCGCGGCGTATTATGCCGCGCGTCCACCGTATGCCAGTGACCGCCGAGATAGACCTGAAACCAAGCGCTGAAGTCCATCGGATTGGGATCGGCCGGCACGCCGATATCTCCGAGATAGCCTGTACAATATCGCGCCGGGATGTTCATGCAACGGCACAGCGTAATGGCAAGATGCGCAAAATCCCGGCAGACACCAGTCCTGTCGGTGAACCCGCCATATGCCGTTCGGAGCGGATCGGCTTTCAGGTAATTGAAATTGATGTGATTGTGGACGAAGTCGCAGATAGCCTGCACGCGCCGCCATCCGAGTGGCGTCGACGAGAAACGTCCCCAGGCAAAATCAGCGAGCCTGTCAGTATCGCAATAGCGGCTACCGAGCAGGAAGACCAGCACCTCGTTCGGCAAGTCGTTGATCGCATGCTGAAAGGCGCCTTCCGGGACGATATCCGGCTGCCCACTATCATAAATCTCGAACTCTGTGGAAATCGTCGTCAGCCCCGGCGGAGCGACAATGCGGCTGCAGGCATTGCCGAACACATCGGTATAGTACCAAGCCTCGATTTGCCTGTCGAAGGTCAGTATCTGATCGCTGAGAAGATCGACACGACGGGAGGGATGAATGTTCAACGCCATCAGCATCGGGGTCGGCTGTGTACACTCGTAGCCTATATGGAATCCGGCATGTATTTTCATCCTATATTCCTTATTGGAGAGATCGGTCATGCACGGAACGCAATTGCCAAACGTAGACGGCACTGTGGAGTTCCGCGAGTTTGCCCCCGTTGCAGTTCATTGGGTCGTAACGTTGACCTGCACCGTCATGCCATCGAAGTCGGAAACGCTGCCATCATAGCTGCCGCTCAACGGAACCGCCTGGCGGGGGTCACGTGCGACGGCCACGCGAATAAGATCGCGATTGCCGACGATGCCGTTCGTCGGATCGAACTCGGTCCAGCCTGCGCCGGGAAGATAGACCTGGCACCAGGCATGTGTGGAGCCTCCTCCAAGCGTGGTGCTGCCATCGCGGTCGGCGACGTAGATGTAGCCGGTAACGAAGCGCGCGGCGAGTCCCAGCGAGCGGACCGCCTCCATCATCAGCAATGCAAAGTCGCGACAGGATCCTGAACGCAGCGAGAGGGTCTGAACCGGCGTCTGTGTTCCGTGTTCAAGGCGGCGGCGATAGGAAAAGCTCTCGCTGATGGCATAACAGAGTGTCATCAGCAGATGGCCGGTTTCCGTCGGCTGGCCGTAACGGACAAACTGGCGGGCCCAACGTCCGATCTCGTCGTCAGAATCGCGGTAGTGACGCTGAATTGCCGGCGCGAGATCGGGAACCTCGTCCGCATCGTAGGAAAACGGGTAGGTCAAGGCGGCACTATCAATCTGGAAATCGAGTGCGAGTTGAGGCGTATGATCGAGCGTGATCTGGGTTTCGAAACGCAGCTCGCGGGCCGAAGATGCAATATCGACGAGCGCGACACAGTTGCCGAAAGCATCATGAATCCATCGCACACGATGCGGCTCCGGGTCGATCGCCAGGGATGTGTCGATAAGCCGTTGATCAAAGCTGTCGCGGGGCCGAAACATCACCCGGTGCTCGCCAAAAGCAACTTCGCGGAAATAGCGATAGGAGGTGACGTGACGAACGGAGAAGATGCTCATGGTCGCGCCTACCCGCAAACGGGACGTTCTCCCCAGATGTCGCGAGCCGCCTCCGCGCTCTCGGCCAGAAGGGACGGATTCATGACCGCCGCGTATCTGCCTGCGTGCTTCACAAGCGCCTCCTCATAGGCTTCGAGAAAGCGCTCTATGTCGAATCGGGTTTCGCTGGCGATATACACAGGCCAATACAGAATATCCCGGTCATCAACAGACGTCAGTTCGGCAAGTCTGTGCGCTTCTATTTCGAACGTTCCGTCGCGCATTTCGGAGTGCATTCCGAAATCGTCGACGATCCAGTGATCGTTTTCCATGGCGTCCATGACCCTTCAGTATCCAGGGCGAGACGGCGGCCTGGATCAGGTTGGCAACCGGCCCGGATAGCAATTGGAAAACGCAGCATCGGGATCAGAGATCCGTCCGATGTCATAAACAATGTTCCTGCACACGACATCCGCGATCACAAGCGGCCACTTGCCTAGATGAGAACAGGTCGCATCAAAAAGTTACATGCCTTCGTAGCGCCCGCTCCACCTCGGCTCGCAGGCCGTTATCTTCAATCGTTGCGAGAGAGTAGCGGCAGCGTCCTTCGAACCGTCGCTTCCAACAGCTTCCCGAAGCCGGCACTGTGCACTCATACGCTAGCGCAGTCAAAACGAATGCGCGTCGGGCGGCCTAAGCGTTCAGAGGCATATGAGACAACTCGTATTAATAACCTGCTTGGCGCCATCCGAAGGCGCTTCGTCTCGACTTCGGCAGCAAGATTCAGGGCGCTGCTGATCAGGGTCCACACACTCTTGCCGCTACCGAAAGGACGACATCATGTCCTGCGACATCCATCGTCAAACATAGTCGGAAATTCTGGGCAAGCTCTATCCGGCGGGCATGATAAGTCGGTCGTTATTCACGGCGTGGCGCACGGATACCGTTCCTGACGCATGGAGACAGAATATGCAATAAATTACGTCACCTAGTTTCCATGTTGGTGGTCCGCGCCGCGACGCAGAGTGTTGTTGTGTAATGATAAGATCGCCCGGACGATTGTGATCTCAGCAACAAATGCAGGATGGCGCGAGGGGGAGGCAGCGCTGGCGCTGGCGGATGCGGCCGAGCGCTATGTACTTTATCTGGCTTCCCCTGTTCGGCTGTTCCTTTTACCCGCAAATTCAAACGCGGCCACGGGCGCAGGCTGAGTAACTCTCTATGCCAGAAGCCTCCTGGGAAGCGTGACACAACCTTCCTTGATACGCCGAGGTCGGCGGTCCTGAATCTCTGAAGCAGACACGCCCTCACCCGAGTGCAATGGTCGTTACATTGGTCAGTTCGGCCAATGGTGGTGGACCCTGCGGGTATTTCGCGCGCCTCATATTGTATTGCTCTTGGATCAACGCCACTTGTTAATACGGGTCTGCACCCGACGGACATAGGCATTTCTTCTGGATCCGATCGGACATCTCCCTGCTCAAGCTGGAGACAATACGATGGATCATCTGCGCAAAATTACCGAGATGAATGTAGACGAGCGCCTTGCAGTTCTTCAACAACTCTCGTCGCAGCTGAGAACTAGGTCGAAAGAATCCGTCGCGGCCGACGACGGTATCATGCGACAGAGATTGGACGAAATCGGGCGCATCGTGCAGGCCCATTGCCGTCATGTTGCTGGCAATAACGCGGTCGATTCCGCTCAGATCGTCCATCGAGCCATATCTGCCCTCGCTGCTTGTCAATTCAGCAGCCAGCAAAGCTCGCGAAAATAGGCAAACCCAGCGTAGCGGCATATATCGGACCGTCGAAAAGGAGGCAAGATTCCTTACCGTCAAAAGAAATCCGGCCAAGCAAAGGACAGCGTTTATCCAAAGGGTGCTAAATGAGGCTGGGTACACCGGACAGCTCACAGCCACGAACAGTCAACAGTCCGATGTGGCGGCGCGACTGTTGATGAAATTGTTCAGGGAAGGTGTCACAGATCGTGGTGCCTTGGCCGGCAAACTTCGAAAGCACTTCGGATATGTGCCGGTCGACACACTGCTTTACAAACCAGTCAATAAGAATCGCCGAGCTATTCAGGGTACCGTTCCAGCCGCTACGCGTTCATTTTCCTGACCAACCACAGCGGCATAAGCCGGTGGTTTCCTCGTTGGCGTCGGCGGACCAATGGAGGATGACACGGCTCATCAGTCGCGACGGTAGCGGCGCATCCTTCTTTTCCGCGGCATCTGAAGGCTTTAGGGATTGCCCAACAATGCCTGCTAGAGCCGCAGCGGCGCAGATGCTACGATTCAGATCGGAAAATCAGCGGTGCCCAGGAATCTGAAAGCACTGGTATAAGGGGAGTAGTGGTGGGTTTCGAAGAGGTCTTCAGAGAAGCTGAGGTTTGGGTCCGGACGGTTCTTCTAAATGCATGGACACTCTACCAGTGCGGGTTGATGGTTCTGGGCTTCCTGCTTTCGACATTCGCTGCAAAACGCGTAGAGCCAATCTTCGAAGCACGAGCGCGCAAGATCAGGGGAAACCCGGACCTGCTACGCGTTATTGTCGCCTTCCTTAGACGCTTGCGTTGGCTCTTCCTGATCGTATGGTTGTGGCTCGTGGAAGGCGTGCTATCGCGCTATGCGTGGCCCTCCCATCGATGGCTTATCACAACGGCGCTGGCACTCACGGCTGCATGGTTCGTCGTAGCGGTGCTGACGAGGATCATTCGCAATCAGACGCTCGCACGCGTCGTTGCGATTGGAAGCTGGTGCTACATCGCCCTTTACACGGTTGGGCTCGATGGCCCGGTCATTGCGGGTCTCGACAGCGCTGCGGTGAAAATCGGTGCCGTAAGATTCTCACTGCTCTTGATCATGGAAGCGATCGTTCTGGCGGTTGCCCTGATTTGGCTCGCCGTACTGGTTGGAAACGTTTCTTCTCATTGGGTTCAGCGGTCCACCGACCTTTCGCCCTCGTTCAAGGTACTCATCAGCAAGCTCATCAAGATCGGTTTGATCATATTGGCAGGGGCGATCACACTATCGACCACGGGAATCGACCTTACCGCCCTGACGGTGTTCTCGGGTGCGGTGGGCGTCGGTGTCGGGTTCGGTTTACAAAAGGTCGTGTCCAATTTCATCTCCGGTGTCATCATCCTGCTCGACAAGTCCATCAAGCCAGGCGACACGATCTCACTCGGCGAAACGTTCGGCTCGATCAGGGATCTGCGCTCCCGTTTCGTCTCGGTGATTACCAGAGACGGCAAAGAATATCTTATACCGAATGAGGACTTTATCTCGCAGCAAGTGGTGAACTGGTCGTTCTCCAGCGACTACGTCCGTATCGAAGTCGATTTTGGAACGTCCTACGACAGCGACCCGCATGATGTCGTGCGCATCGCAATAGAAACGGCAAAGAGCATTCCTCGCATCGCCAACACCTATTCCGCGCCGGTGTGCTGGATGACGGCCTTCGGATCCTCTTCGCTCGATTTCAAGCTGAGGTTCTGGATTTCTGATCCGAGCAACGGGCTGACCAACATTCGCGGCGAGGTACTCATGGCGTTGTGGGACGCCTTCAAGCAAGCGGGGATTTCGGTTCCCTTCCCGCATCGCGAGATCATCATGAAGACGCCTGTCGAAATTGCTCGGCGCCCCTCCGAGCCAGAATAGAGCACACCAGATCGACGACGTCCTTTGTTGCAGGCAGCAGTGCCAAGCGGCGGCCTTTTTCGGCAAGAGTCACACGCTTGCAAGTCGATGTTTTTCAACCGCCCCGTTCTGGTATCCGTCCGAAAATCAGAGGGCTACGCGGGTCGCCCAAAGATAGGCTGCAACAATGGCTGGCGAGATCTCCTCCGCTTGCCATACCTCGCGCCGAGAATGACGGGAGCAAGGACCCCTTGCCCTGCCGGGCGGTGCGCCGAGCTTCCTGCGGCCAATACCACAAGCCTCGAGGCGCCGGCGTGCAAACATAACCGGTCCCAATCAACGCGCTGTTCAGATCAAAACGCCGTCACGACGCCGGGGCGACGACTTGCTTTTTCCGTCCGTCGCGCAGCCTGGCAGATGCGTACCAGCCATCCCACTGCGAGAATTGTTCGAAGACGCGGCGATATCCTTTGCTCTCCAACAATTTCTGTATCGCGGCTTCGGTCCTAGGATTGTTCTCTACCGATATCAGGTCGAACCTGCGGTCAAAGCTGAAGGCGGACAAAATATCGAGTTCGCTGCCTTCCGTATCGATCGACAGATAATCCACCACAGGTGGCGCATGGTGAGTTTCCAGCAAATCGTCCAGCGAAATTGTCTCTACCTGTATTTGCCTTCCCGTTCTGCGCACCTCGGAGAAATGATCCCCTTGAGAAAAATCGGCAATTGAACTCAGTTCCGGGTCGACGTCGTCGGTGGCTATAAAGGTGACCGTGTTATGGGATTGAGATGAGACGCACCGATGGTCGATAGAGACATTTCTATTTGCGGCCAACTCCGGATGCCAAATAGGGTTGGGTTCAGCGAGGATACCGGACCAGCCGAATTGCTTCTCAAGCAACCAAGTATTGCTATTTTTCAGACCATTCGTCGAGCCGAACTCGACGAAAAAGCCATCTCGTTTCTCGGATAACTCGTAGCAAACCCACAGGTCCTGTAAAATCTGTGCTCTCGACCAATCCCGCCGTGACAGGCAATAGCTGATAAAGCTGACGTCATCATCCAATATGATGTCAGCGACCTCTGGCCTGTTGAGGCGAATTGCATTGAATACTGCTTTCTGCAAATTCTTGTTCTGGTGCAATCTGTTGAAGATCATCGCCATACTCGAAAGTGCAAACTTTCTTGCGTCCAGCATATTGCCTATCCGTTTTACGCGTTGAGCGACATTATCGTCGCGTAGTCTTTTCACATCAATGACCGTCCGCGGGTGGTCGCAGGGGACAGAAAGGCACCTGCTGTCAGCCACGAAAGCAACCCTTGCGGATGACCCTTCCCGTTCCGGTTTGTCCAGCGGCTGTATTGGAGCAGTATGCATGCTGCCGACCCGTCAGCCCGTGCCCGCTGAGTGTTGGCCCAAACAGGCCCGAGCGAGCCGTTCGAAGTGAGCGCGAACGTCAGCTTCCGTTGCAATCCCGTACGACACACGCTTTGCCTCGATGAGGACGCTTCTCGCGCTTGACGGCTCCACGGATGTCGACCTCGCCGAGCTCAAAATGCTTGCGGCGACGCCGATCATGTCATCGATGTTCATGCCTGCCTGATATTCAATCGCGTTCATTAGCTTCCCTCTTCTGGTCGAGCATGATGACGCCCGCAAAAATCCGACAGCTGTCCGCGACCGGACGTGAAGGGCGAGACGACGGCGCACGGTCACCGTCAACTGTTCTGCGCGGGATGGTAGTGACGCCAGGTCCTGCCGATGCTGGGTATCAACTGCGCCATGACCGCTTTGATGCCGAGCGCCTGTCCGGACAACCGCATGCGGTAATTTTCGGTCATATGAACCATCACATTCTCCGGATAGATATCTCGAAAGAATGAAAGGCCTCCAGTCTCTTCGAGCTTCTGGTGGAAGAAACTGCCGGCCGGCGGTGCCATGTTCTTCCAGTATCCCATCTTGGAAAGGATGTTGTTGAACAGATGGATGGTCGCGGCGCCGCGGCACTTTTCCCTGCATTCGTCGGCAAATTCCCTGAGGAAGATCTTAAACAGGTCATAATGTTCAATGGGGTAGAAGACCGAGTGGCTGGTTGTCTCGATTTTCTCGTGAAGTTCGTTGACAACCTGCGTCAGCAGAATCGGCCCGGTCTGGCCCCAAACGAGGTTCCTGCCAGCAACAGCCATGGATTGTTCAATGAGCTTGTCCAAGGTGTGCTGTGATCTAATGTAGAGGACGGCGTTGTTCAGGCCGCCTTGCTCTTCTCGCACGACGATGTCATCGGGCAGTTCGTCCGGAAGCCTTTTGATCATAAGGACGTCGAGGTCGGTCCACACCAGACCGCAGTCCCTGATCATTTTGTAGCGAAACAGGTTGGAAAACGGCGTCAGATGCGGTTTGCCGTTCAACAGGAAGCGTTTCGTCAATTCTTCTGGAAAAAGGTCCGCCGCGTTGCGCAGCTCCACTCCATCGGGGGCATTTTCGATCGGTTTATATGAAAAGAGTACAAGGCGGTAGCCATGCCTGATAAACGAATGAGCGCACGCCTGCTCAAGCGCATCAAGGCGCCCTCCGTACCAGAACGTTCCGAATGTCCTTGGGTCAGATGGCTTCTCCAGCATATGGGTTCCTTCCGATCGAGCGAGATATCAAACCGGTGTTTCAAACAGAAAGCGAAGTCGTAACGCGAAGGGCGCCGCAACGTTCGTTCAAGACGGCCAATGCGCATTGCAGGAGCCGCACCCTAGGCACATTGTCGCCGGAATGGTCCGGGCGCGAACCACTCCGTATCGGGGATGTGGTATTTCGCAGCTGCGTCAAATTTGTCTGACACGGGGGTCGCAACTGTCGCAATTGCGATCTTAGTGTTGGCGATAACCTTGCGATTTTCCTCCATATCCACGGTCGTTTCGTTATTTCGCGGCGAATAGAAGTAATGGAGTCCACAGAAGGCATTATGTTTCTAATTTCGGAACGATCTCACAAAACTAACTACATTGCAGTGCAGCATATCGACTAATTATCGACCAATCTACTGATATATTGTGAAAAATATTTATCGCACCGCACGCCATGCCGGCGGCAAGTGGAATCTACTTCCCTTCAGCAGCCGCCATCTTCACCCGCCTTGGAACCGCCGCCGCTAAGTATACCTGCATCGTCTCGCGGGCTACACGGTCGATCGTCAGGTTCTCAATGCGCAGTTGGCTCTTGACCTTCCATATTGCGATCTGTTCAGGCACCCGCAACAGGTCAGAGATTGCATTTGCAAGCGATGACGGATCGTGCGGCGGCACAAGAATTCCCGCCTTGCCGTGCTCCAGCAGTTGCGGGATGCCATCCACTTCCGTGCCTATTATCGCGCAACCTGCCTCGCGTGCCTCCGACAGGACAAGGGGCGCTGGGTCGGCATGCGAGGGCAGGACGAAAATGTCGGCCGCCAGCATATACGGATAGGGGTCCCTCGCGGACCCAACAAAGGTGACAGCGGCTGCGCAGGCGAGAGACGAAACCATTTCCTCGTAGGATTTTCGAAATGGACCGTCGCCGACAACATAGAGACGCGCTGCTGGAAAGCTCTCGTGGACAATATCGAACGCATGAAACAAATCCGGCAGGCCCTTGCGAGGGTGGAGCCCACCGACAAAAAGAATGCTTGGCGACTGCAGCGCCGCCGGCTCCTCCATTCGCGCTTCCAGCCGGCTCGAACCAATTGTGCCGTTGAGGACAACGTGCAACTTCGAAGCGGAAACACCCCTCCTTTGCATTGCTGCCCCGACAGCGTCGCTCACGGCAATCACACGTGTTCCCAATCCCATTAACGTCGCGCTCTTTTCGAATTCGTTATGAACGGTTGTGATGAGAGGTATCCCCGCGATCTTGCAGATCGGGAATGCCAGGACAGCGCTGGTCATCATATGCGCATGGACAACCTCGGCTTTAAATTCGCGAATGTGACCGCGCAGGCAAAAAAAGGCTTTGGCCAGGCTCGGGATACTTCTCTTATGATCGACGCGCACGGTCAAAACGCCCTTGCTGTGCAAGAGTGGGTCAAAGTCCCCTCCTCCGCTTGCGATGCAAACGTCATGCCCGAGCGCGGCCTGAGCACAGGCCAGATCGACTGCGGCATGAACATGCCCGTTCTGGCGCTGGGTATGATTGAGGATATGCAGGATCCGCATCGTTCGTCATGTCCTTCGCGCTCCGGCAAGCCGAGCTCGCCTCTTCTTGCATTTTAGGTGTCGACAGTCCCTGTCAATTGCCGCGGTTGCCGCCACTCACCCCGATTGCGGCCTCCACCTCCATCGTCGACACCCTGGCGGTCGGCTGGTAGTTGAACCCGCCCTGGCGCCCGATGGACTCGATCCCGAACATACGGAGCTTGGCAATCGCGTTCGCGGCGTTCTGGGCGGCCCCTTTGCTGTAGATCGGATATGCATTCTCAAGCACTTGACTACCCTCGAGCTTGAGGTCGCCGGCAAACATGCCGTTGCCACATGCGTGTTGCCGAAAATCGGCCTCGGCCTCGTCAATCGTCCCGACGTGACCGGCAATCACCTCGACGGCAAAATACTCCCGCCCGTTCACCCGGCCGTAGAAATCCGAATAGACCGTCAGTCGCTTCCATGCCCCGGCGTGCGAAAAGTTGTAGATGATCGACTGGGTGAATCCACGCTCGCCCGAGAAGCTAAAGTAGAGGGAAATGAGGGTGATGGTCTTGAGCACTGGCAGCGACGCCATCCCGCAAAGCCTTTCGGCAATGGCAATCGGCACGGTAGAGACAATGCGCTGAGCGGACACTGCGCCGCCCGCCAGTGAGAGCTCAAAACCGCTCGGCACCTTTTCTATGCCACGCATTCCCGCCGCCAGCCGGAAGACGACGCCATCACGCTCGAGACGACGGGCGGCCGGCTCGTAAAGGGTGGCAAACCCTTCTTTTGGCCGGGCCATCTGCCGATTTTTCGGGCCCGCTGCACGCCTCCTTTTGAAGGCGCGCCTCGTCAAATTGATGACTGATGCATATTCGCTTATCCATAGCATCCGCTTCCTGGCCAGATCGAGATCGATGTCTTCGGCGGCAAGGCCATAGAAGCGTTTCATATAGGTCTCCAGGCCGGATCGGTGAAGCAGGTGGCCGCCGATCCAGTAACGCGCAAAATCTCGCGCGTTGCTCATGCGCCGCAAGAAGACCCGGGCGAAGAGTACCGACGCAAAGATCCTAACCAGCCCTGCCGGACCCGCTGCCAGAATGTCGTCACGGATGGAGATGGGATAGGTGGTTATCTTGCCCTGGGGATTGAGACGCCCCCAGCTGGGATCAATCGGCACGTAATGAGGCAGGAGTTCGGGGAAATGCCGAAGTAACGGTGAGTCGTCTTGGAAAATGAGGCTTCCAACGTCGAAAGTATATCCCTCTGGGGATGTCCAATCCATGTGGTTGCCGCCCGGAGTGCCATAGTCATCGACGACGACCACCCGCTCGCCCCCGCTTGCAAGAATGGACGCTGCAACGAGCCCGGAGATCCCCGCGCCGAGAACGATCACATCGAAATGCTGGACTGCGGACAGCTGCGTCGCCTGATGGCTCGCGTCATCCATCGATTTCGCTCCATATGCCCTCTTTGCTGCAATGCGACATTAATATCTATTTTCGCGCGAGTCGATGACGCAAAGCAACAAATCTGTAATTTATTCTAACTTTCGAATATTTTCAGGACGATAGTTATACTTTTCAAGAACAATGATCTTTTCGTCTTGCTATAAATCAATCGATGTTGTTACATACCTTCGGCCCCTCACTCGCGGGTGCAGCATTTTGTCCTTACGAGCACCACGCTGTATGTGCCTGCGCTTGCAGACGGGACCAGATTGATCGATGGCAAAGGGTATGCAGTGTTACGGCAAAACCTCGATCTTCTTTGCAGCCCGTTGAACGGGATTGGCCTGATTTCCACCGACGTGTTCGACACGTTGCTGCTGCGTCAACCGAAATCACAGCGTTCGCGTGTGATGGAGGGAGAGCGACGCTTCGCACGCCTGTTGAAGCAACGAGGATACCATGCCAGCGCCGAGGAACTGTTTCGGGTGAGGTTGCTCGCCGAGAAGTTTGCATATCGGGCGTTGAACGTCGGAGGCGGTGCGGGAGAAGTTCGCCTGTCGGACATTATCGCGCGGCAGCTGGCAATCCTCGGCCTGCCGCCAGAGCTGTTGCACGCACGCATCGGCCTTGAGATAGACATCGAGAAGGGGTCGCTTTCGGCCAACGGCCCGCTGGCGATGGCGTTGCGACAACAGCGCCAGGCGGGCATTAGAGTCATCGCCGTCTCTGACACCGGCCTTCCCGCCGACCAGCTCTGCGAATTGATCGCCCACTTTCATGGCCCTGGTCTCATCGATAAGGTCTATTCGAGCGCTGAGGTTGGAGCGAGCAAGCGCTCCGGGCGACTGTTTTCTGCCGTCCTTGCCGCCGAGAACATTTCCCCCTCGGGAATGCTGCACATCGGGGACGACCATATTGCCGATCACGCGGTGCCTCAAACGATGGGTATCCATACCGTTCATATGCCCAAGGGCCTTATCCGGCGCTACGCCGCGCGCGCCGATGGCGCGCGTAGCGAGGCAATCAGAGGCTTTCGCCGTCACCTTGCGCTTTCTGGTCCGGCATTTCGTGCCGTGAGTGACAGGAATTCATTCGGTCGTGAGGTTTTTGGACCGATCGTCGCGCAATTTTGCCTCCATATCTGGCTTTACGCAACGCAGGCCCAGGCGCAGGGGGACTGCGCGCTGGCCTTCTGCGCCCGAGGGGGCATTGGCATTCGCCAAGCATTTGAAGCACTCCTTGCAAGGTTGCAGCTTCCTCTCGACATCCGGCGCGAAAACATCCTCGTTTCGAGACTGGTTGCGGCACGCACAGCGCTGGAGACGCGCAACTGCGCCGTTCTCGACGAGCTTGGCCGGGAATTTGCAAAAAGCAGCTTTGCGCAGGTGGCGCATGCATTGGGCGGCGCCACATACGAATTGCCGCCCAGTTGGGACGCGACGTTTGCACCGGCGCACTTCTTCGAGATGTTGAATAGCCCTTCCGGCCTGCCGGTGCTTGAGGACGTTGCGCGACAAAACCAGCTCTTCAAACGTCATCTCGACATCAGCTGCGGCCCCGCGACACGTATCATCCTTTGCGACACCGGACTCTATGGCAGTACCCAGCGGCTGCTGGCCGCGGGGCTTCCAGAGCGGCATTTCGAAACCGTTCAGTTTGCCCGCTGCAATTACAAGGGGTTAAGCGAGGACCATTTTCCTGATGTGACCGGACTGGTGGTTGAGGCGAACCTCTATAATCCGCTTAAGATCGAGACGGTTGTCCTGCGCTACTGGCACATCATAGAGAGCCTCTTCGAGCCGGCGATCCCTTCGGTGCGCCACCTGACGGAGCGCGAAGATGGCACAGTATCTGGCAACGCCGGTGCGATCGCTCACGATGTCATCGATGCCGCGGCAGGCAACCCGCTGCTTTCAGGTGTTTTGGATTATATCGACCATGTCGAGAGCGGCGCTGAGGTGATGCGGCAAGCCGACGTCGCGTGGCTGCGGCTGAAGCGCGCAATCACCAACCCCAGTTCCTTTGACATGGTGGCTCTCGGTGTTGGACCGCGCTCGATCGATTTCGGCCGAGGCGAAAGCGTTCACGTGTTGGCGCAGACGGATCGGACAGGCCTTGCGAAGCGGCTGAAATCGACGAAGTCGCAGCTTTGGCGGGAAGGCGCCATTGCGCGCGACTTTCCTCGCATGAAGTCGGCCCTGCTTGCTGCGCTGGAACTGGCGCATATCCTACGAGGAGTGTCGGCACATCTTTATCGATGAGCACCGTTGAGGAGCGGTTCTGGCTCATCGTACCCCGCTTTCAAGGCAAGACAGACGTCATAAGGGAGGTTAGTCGGGCTTTGACGCGGAGCTGCCTTCTCGCCGCATCAGGGCCGAGGTGTTGGAGTGTGTAATGCTGGCATTTAAGGCTATACAAGGAGCCGGGTGGCTTGTCTTCTCGCGCTTTGTTGGGCGCATCATCGACTTCTTCACGCTGCTCGTTCTCGCGAGAATACTCTCACCGGCGGATTTCGGCCTGGCGGCGCTTGCAACCTCTCTCGTCGTCATCGTCAATACGGTGCTGGAAATTCCGGTAACACAGGCGCTTGTACGGCTGCCCGCTATCGACAAGAGCCATCTGGATACTGCGTTTACCGTCGGACTGATCAGAAGCGCTCTCATTGCTGTCATCGTTCTCGCAGCCGCCTGGCCGTTTGCATTCTTTAATCACGAGGCGATGCTCCTGCCACTCGTTGCCGTTCTTGCGCTTGGTCCGATCTCCAGAGGGCTTGTGAGCCCCGCAATGGTTCAATTCGCGCGCGAACTCGGCTTCCGGCAGACGTTCATCCTGGAGTTTTCCGGCAAGCTAATCGCGAGCATCATCGCCACGCTCATTGTCCTTTCGGGCGGTGCTTATTGGGCGATCGTTGCCAATTTCGTGATCGCTTCGGCCGCGTCCAGCATCGTCTCCTACGTGCTCGCCCCCTATCGACCTGCCCTGTCTTTATCCCGGTTGACGGACTTTGCCGGCTTTATCGGCTGGTTCAGCTCCGCGCAGCTGATCTCGGCACTCAACTGGCAATTTGATCGGTTTTTGATCGGATCGCTTGCAGACCGCTCAACGCTCGGACGCTACGCCGTTGCCAGCGACGTATCCGTTATTCCAACGCAAAGCATCATAGGGCCGGCCTTGCAGCCAGTGATGGCAGCCTTTTCGCAGATCAGTCATGACCGCGTACGAACCAAGTTCGCCTTTCTCAAGGCTGCTCGGTTTGCCATGCTGATCTCTGTACCGGTCTGCATCGGCATGTCCTTGACTGCCGACCTCGCGACCGTGCTTTTGCTCGGGCAAAAATGGAGCGAGGCGGCTCCAATCCTGAGCCTGCTTGCCCTTTCGGTTGTGCCGATACCCTATTTCCAGACGCTCTATTCCGTAAGTCTCGCGCTCGACCGACCAGTCATCACTTTCCGCCTCAACGCGGTCGACCTTGGCATCAGGCTGATGCTGCTTCCGCTCGGATTTTACCTCGACTCGATAATGGGTGTGAGCGTTGCCAGGATCGTACTGTCGTCGTTGATGTTCGCGTTCTATCTGGGCGAGACGCGAAGCCTTCTTGCCCTTGGCATCGGGGAGCAATTGGGCAACCTTTGGAAAGTCGCATTTGCATCAGCCGTGATGGCGATCTCGGTGCTGTTTCTTCGCGAGGGCCTCGCCGCACAGCAGTTACATCCCGTGGTAGAACTGGCGTTCGTGGCGACGATGGGCGCGGCTGCCTACACCGGAACATTGCTCCTTCTCGGCATCAGATTGATTGCCGGACGCGGGCACCTTGAGCTCGTCGACAGGAGCTGAGATCGCGCAACCTCAAAGCAGCGAGCGTATGAGGCCGGTCATCGAACGCTGGTTGGTATTCAGCCGGTACGAAAGCCCCTGCTGGGCGCGCCGAACGGGCAGGATCGCCGTCAGAACCAAGAAGGCGACAAGCGCGGCCCTGGTTTTGATGGATCCGTCGTTTTCCCAGACACGGAGGAGCAGGCGAACCAGGTTTCCGATCGGAACGGATCGGCCCTCTGCGACAGCCAAATAGAACGATCGCTCGAGATAGAAATGCGTGTCTTCGGCCCGGGCAAGATTTTCCGCCTGCGCCATAGGCTCCAGAATTCGTCGCAGGTGATCCATTCGGGCCATAAAACGCGTCAGCTCGCGCCGCAGCAATTTCGCGTCAAGGGGGCGGCCGAGGCCCGAATCGTTTCGGTCGTGAACCCTGTAACGGCCGAGTGCTTCCGACAGGCTGACAACGTCGCCAAGGAAAGGCACGACAAAGAGAATGACGCCATCAACGGCGTTGTCATAGTCGGCCTCGTTAAGGAAACGGCAGGCGTCGCGGCGAAAGACATTTCCCGATGTTGGCGGGGAAGCGTAGGTCCCTGTTTTCAAAACGCGTGAAGCGAGTACGTGGCGGTCGCGAAAGGCGGCCAATTTGGGAACCGGCTGTCCAATGACTGCGCCATTGCGATCGATGCGCACCAGGGGAAATTGCAGCTTTGCGACCCGATCGTCGAGTTTTTCAAGGATGATGGCCAGAGAACCAGGCTGCAACTCGTCGTCGGCGTCAAGAAAAAGGACAAACGGTGCCCGCGTCTTGCTCAGACCATAAAGACAGGCCGCCCGTTGACCACTGTTTTCGATCCTGTATGCGCGCACATCGTGTTTTTGAATCACACTCCAGGAGGTGTCGGTCGATCCGTCGTCGACAACGATCAATTCACAGTCGTTACACCTCTGATCAAGGACGCTCCTGATTGCGAGCGACACGTATTCTGCGTAGTTCCAGCAGGTGATGATCACGGCAAGCCGCGGCACCGCCACGGCTACGTCCGTAATGAAAGGCTCGGTCATGAACGCGCCTTGTTGATGACTGTCCCCACCACGTTGGCGCCTGCCCGGCGCAGGAGCCGAATGCAGTCTCCTATTTCATCGATCGTCGTCTCGCCGGCCAACGCCAAGACAATCACGGCGTCAGCAAAGCTTGCCAGAGCCAGAGCATCCATTGAACCCTCAAGGGGTGGTAGATCGAGGACCACGTCGCCCCTTTGGCGCGCAGCATCGATGATTTGCTGAACTCTCGCATCACGGAAATCGGCAAAAAGGTTTGCGTTGGTGTCCTTCGAGTGGATCGGCAGCACCGAAACCCCACCGACTTGATCGAAGGAAAGCTGACTGAACAAGATATTGGCGAATGCCGCACCGGCCAGCGATGTCGTTGGCGGGACTGAACCGTCCAGTGCGACTGGAACGTCGCGCGTTGCCGCCGCCTGGAAGAGCGTGACGCTCCGGCCACTGCGGCTCATCAACTGGGCAAGAGCGGTGGAAAGTGTGCTTACACCGGTTCCCGGCGTCCAAGACACAACCGCGACCGCAATGCTTCGATCGTTGCGAAGGCTTGTACAGGCAATCTCGATCGAGGTGCGAAGGTCGTGAATCGCTGCAACAAAGCGTTGTTGCCGCGGGGTGTCGACGCGCCATGGTATCGCATTGGCGCCTGGAACATCCGGCACCGAACCGAGGCAAAGTGTGCCTGTATCACGCGAGAGATCTTTGGCATCGCGCACCCTCCGGTCAAGCGCGAGATTGACCGCGATGAGACCCAGGCCGCCGAACAGTCCCAGTACGCCGCCAAGCGCTAGAATCAGGGATTTGCGCGGACCTGAAGGGCTTAACGGTGGAAGGGCTGCACCAATCACTCGGGCGTCCGCGTCTGGTATGGGGATCGCTGGCAGGGCTCCTGCGTGCATACCCTCCCGAGCTGCGTCGACCTGCAAGGCAAGGGCATCCAGACGCCCCTGCAGTGCATCCGTCCCCGCCCGCGCCGTTTGCTCCTTGAAGGACACGGCCTGAAACAAGTAGCCTGACACCACGCCATTGGCGACACGCGCCGGCAGAGTCGGGTCTGCGGCAGAGTAACCGATTTCAATGACGAAGGATTGGCCAACGCGCCGCACATCGAGGCGTTGTGCGAAATTTATGAAGGCGGCGCGTTCGGCATCGTTTGCAAGATCTGCGGCTTCGCCCGACCCTCGCGACACCTTGCCCGTCTCCAGTCCATCGGCGGGGCGAAATAGCGTCCGAACAAACGACATAATCGGGTCGAATGGGCCGGGCGGGCGCGGTCCAAGTTCCGGCGTGTCCTTCAAGTTGAGGCTTTCGAACACCGCTGAAAGCAGCCGCTCTGATTTGATGGTTTGCAACTCGCTGTCCGCACGCGTGATATCCAAGCTCTGCTGCGCCCCCCACTCCTGGCCGGAAGCTGCCGATTGGCGCGGCTCAAGCAGGAAGGTTGCCGTGGCATTGTATGTCGGCGGCAGCGAGCGCGCATAAAGACCGGCCAACAACAAGCCGGCAAGCGTACAGGCCAGCAGGGGTATCTTGTAGCGATAGCCAAGGGCAATGAGGGCGCGAAGCAGGGCGATTGGGCCATCTTCGGGACCCTCGGGTTGAACCTCGTTGAGCCGCAAGAGCCGAGCTGTAGGATCCAGGGGCCGCGGGTTGTTAAACATCATTGGGCCTAATGCCTCCGTCCGCGCAGTCTGATTGATTTTCTTGGTAAGATAGCGGCCGCCCGTTCCGGCTCCAGTCGCCCCCGCAATATGTCTGCGATCGCCAAAAGGTTGCCCTTGACGCGTCCCTTCCGGTCGATGAAGGGCTCCGGCCAGACGGCTCGGCCGAAGTTGCTTGCCGTGTTGCGCAAAATATGGTCGGCGACATTGACAAGGGTCATCGTGCCCTTGCGCATCATGTAGAGTGGATTGACAACCTGCGAGTAGCCAAGCCGCTCGCCGCTGACCCTGCCATTCTTGGCGCCCATATGCGCACCGTATGCAAGCGACCACTTGATGAGACGGCCGCCGCCCTTTGCAACGGTCGCCGAAAAATCGCGATCTTCAAGCCAGCCGTAGAGAACAAGCCGCTCATCGAAACGTATCTCTTTGATGGCTGAAACGCGGAATGCCATATTGCAGCCGTAAGGACTGTAAGGCTCCGTCCACCGAGGTGTCTGCCGTCCGGCCGCCGCGACGAGACGGACCGCCTCGTCAAAACCAATCCCTGGTCCCTTGATGCCATCGGCAACGACGTGGCCCGTGAACCCGACCACCTGGCTCTCATCGCGGAAAACCCGCGCCGCCGAAGCCAACCAGTTTGCGTCGGCGACGAAATCATCGTCGAAGAACGCCACGATCTCAATGTCTGGTTCAAGGCTGGCCAGGCCGGTATTGCGCTGGGCAGCAAGCCCTGCCGGGCCGGTCACCACCGTGACGCCGCAAAGCGAGCCAAGATCCCCGGCGTCAGCGAGCTCGACGCATGACACAATGACAGCCGCCGGTTTCAGGCTTTGCGTCGCCACGAAATGACGCACCGTGGCCGAGACGATATCAGGTCGGCCGCGCGTGGCAAATATGACGGCGACCTTCGGTGTCGATGGCCGCGCCGGCGCGTAGGTTGGCAGATCTGCGCCGGGCGATTTCAAAAGGTCCAGATATCCGCTTGCGGTTTGCCTCCAGGAAAATCTTTTCACCTCTTGGCGCCCGCGCCCCACGAGATCGTCGCGAAGGTCTTTCGATTGTGCAATCGCGTGAATCTGATGAACCCACTCGTCGGGCTCAAACGGCGTGGCCAGGAGTGCGGCATCGCCGCAGACCTCCGGCATGCTTGCGCAATTGGATGATACGACGGGGCATCCTCGCGCCATCGCCTCAACGATTGGAAGGCCAAACCCCTCCGTCAGCGAGGGAAACGCCAGACAGATGGCATGGTCGAGGAAATAGGCAAGATCATCGTCCGATACCCTGCCGGCAAAGTATACATTGGGTCGGTCTTGCAGGGCTTCCGGCGCGAAGATGCCATCGCCACCGCCGGCAATGATGATATCGATGCCGAGCTCATCCAGCCGCGGGGCGACATTGATCAGCAAGGCAAGATTTTTGTGGCGGGCCCGAGATCCAAGAGCGAGGACGAAAGGGCGTTGCGCGTTGCGAGAGACGACCAGGGCCGGTGCCGCAGTCGAAAGAGCCGGGTTCCACCGCAGCGCATGCTCATGGCCGTTGGGCAAGATGGCAATATCTTTGAGCGAAACCGGCAAATGGCGGGCGATCTGACGCGCCGCCGCCTGCGATACGGTTGCGATGCGAGCTGAGCGGCGGGCCAGAATCGGCTGAAGATTATGATAGACGGCCCGAAATGTGGGGCTGTAGCTGCCTGGCGTCGCGAAAATATTAGCATCATGGATACAGACAATTTGGTCGCGTATGATGGCCGGGGCTGTATTGCACAGGTTCAGCAGCCGTCGCCCCCTGGCATAATAAGGCAGCTCAAACTGCTCCCAAGCGTGCCCCGTCCCGCGGCCTGCCCTGACAACGGCCAACCGTGAAAATTCCGGATCCTTCGCGCTCCTCGGCGCCAGGACGCTCGTTTCGATGGATGCGGCAGACTCGTCGAGAGCATAAAGGACGTTGCGAGCATAGCGCTGCACGCCGGTCATTGTCTGTGCAAGGAAGCGGCCGTTGGTCACTGTCGCGGCATCGCTCATCGCAACACACCGGGCCAAGGAAGACGTTGATGAGGGTATCGCACCAGCAACTCCAACGTTAGAACCTGCATCTGGGCAAGGGGCTGCCCAGGAAGCACGGAGAAACAATACACCACCGCGCTCGGGCTATCGAAGCACGTTGAAAGAAATTGAAAGTAACAAGGGCGCGGACGCCGCCGCGCCTTGAGGCCTCAGTAGCTGCCGCGCGAGCGCAAAACGGCCGGGATGGTCTTCATCATGATCGCCAGATCTCCGCCGATCGTCTTTTCCCGGACGTAGCGGACATCAAGTTGCACCCGTTCACGGTAACTGGTGTCGCTGCGACCGCTGACCTGCCACAGGCCTGTCAGACCCGGGCGAACCCTGATGTAGTCGGCAAAGTGGACGCCATAGAGCTCAGCTTCGCTTGCGACGATCGGGCGTGGACCAACGAGGCTCATCCGCCCCTGAACCACATTCAGCAGCTGTGGTATTTCGTCGATGCTACTCTTGCGAAGCAAGGCACCGAAGGGCGTGATGCGCGGATCGTTCCTGAGCTTGCGAGCGGTGTTCCACTCTTCCTTAAAATGCGGATTGCTCGCGAGATGGTGCGCCAGCACCTCATCCGCGTTCCTGACCATTGTCCGGAACTTCAGGCAAGGAAACATCACACCATTCTTGCCGATCCGCCGATGCGCGATGAAAATCGGCCGACCCTGCAATACAAGCAAGATGGCGATGACCATCACGATCATTGGCGATAACACAAGCAGTCCAATAGCGGCAAAGCTGGCATCGATGGCGTACTTGCATACGGCGGAAGCACCGTTCTTCACCGCATCAGTCTTCCGCGAGCCCGCCCCGCGATTATGCTGGCGCGTCTTGCTGAACCTGTCGAAACCTCGACCGAGATCAATGTCACGCATGTGCGTACTCCCCATTAAAGAATAGGTCTCGGGCATGCAGAAATGCCGAACCGGCATGCATAAGGACGTTAACAACTATTAAACGAATTGACAATAAATTTATTGCATTGCACTATATAACGGTGCGAGGCGGCCAAACGACAGCATTTCGGACAAAAATACTGTCTAGTTCCACAATACGACCCATTTAAGATTACATAGAAACACTTAGGACGAACTGCCTCCGCTTTTGCGCCCTGCAGTAATACCGCCTGCAGCAATACCGATTGTGTCAAGTCGTGGAGCGTGGCGTGCGAGTTGCAATCATACATTACTGGCTGGTGGGAATGCGTGGCGGCGAGAAGGTTCTCGAAGCGCTATGCGACATCTTCCCGGATGCCGACATATATACGCATGTGTGTGATCTCTCGGCGATTTCGGACAAGCTGAAGGCCCATAAGATCCAGACCACCTTTATTGGCGCACTGCCTTACGCCAGAAAAATGTACAAGAAGTATTTGCCGCTGATGCCAATGGCACTCGAGCAGATCGATCTTGGCGCCTACGATCTTGTGATCAGCAGCGAGTCTGGACCGGCAAAAGGCATCATCCCGACCTCCCCGGCGCTCCACGTCTGCTACTGCCATTCGCCGATGCGCTACATCTGGAACATGTACAACCGATATTATGACAGTTCCGGCCTCATGACACGCCTGATGATGCCGCCTCTGGCGCACTATCTCAGGACCTGGGATGTCGCAACGGCCAATCGCGTCGATGATTTTGTCGCGAACTCGGCAACTGTTGCCCAGCGCATCAGGCGCTATTATCGCCGTGATGCTTCGGTCATCCATCCACCAGTCGATACGGCTGCCTTTGCTCCGGTTTCGCGCTCCGAGGTCGGCGACTATTACCTGATGGTCGGCGAACTCGTCAGCTACAAGAGACCGGATTTGACAGTGGAGGCCTTCAACCGCCTGAAAGCCAAGCTCGTCGTCATCGGCGGTGGCGAAATGCTCGAGCGGCTTCGGCGGATCGCAGGTCCAACCGTGACGATCTTAGGTTCGCAGCCGTTCGACGTTCTCAAGCATCACTATGCGCGTTGCAAAGCACTGGTATTTCCCGGTGAGGAGGATTTCGGGATTGTCCCGGTCGAAGCGATGGCCAGCGGCCGACCGGTTATTGCATTTGGGCGTGGAGGCGCGACCGAAACCGTCGTTGCCAACAAAACAGGCGTCTTCTTCGCAAATCAGACGGTGGAAGAACTGATTGATGCGGTGGAGCGGATCGAGCGATTGGATCTCAATCCCGCAGATGCCGTGTCGCGCGCTGCAGACTTTCGCCGCGATGTCTTCATCAGCCGCTTCCGCACCTTCGTCGAGCGGGCCACCGGCACCGAGCTTGCGCTTCCCGCCTAACGGCTGAAACGCACGAGGAATTTAATGACTGCGTCACGGAGTAGAAGCATGCGACACCGATGCCCGAGATGGTTTGACGAATGTCTGTGGGTGTTCAGACCATTTGTTCGCTGGGCGGCAGCGGCATGCCTGATCTTTTGCACGAACACGGCAATGGCGGTAATGGCTGACGACTACATCCTCGGCCCTCAGGACATATTGAAGATACGCGTTTTCGAATGGCGACCAAGCACTGGAACAGCGTTCGAATGGGTGCCGCTCACAGGCGATTTTTCTATCTCGGCGGCTGGAAATCTGTCGCTTCCGATCATCGGCAACGTTCCGGCGGCGGGCAAGACACTGGAACAGGTTTCCGCGATGATCGGCGAGAGGCTCCAAAATCAAGTTGGGCTACAGAAGCGTCCCAACGCCGCGGTGGAAATCGCGTCTTATCGGCCGTTTTTTGTCACAGGCATGGTCGCCACTCCCGGGAAGTACAACTTCAGCCCGGGATTGACTGTCGAGCAGGCGCTCAGCATGGCCGGCGGCATCGGACCGGTCGATGCGAACGTGATAGGATTACAACGCCAAGCCTTGGCTGGACGCGGCGATCTGCGGGCGCTGCAGGCAGAGCGCCTTGAACTCATTGCGCGCCAGGCGCGCGTCGACGCAATTCTCGCGAATGCCACAGACGTCACCTTTCCTTCGGAACTGACCTCTGAGCTAGGGCAGCCCAGAATTGCCAAGATGATGAAAGACGAGCAGGCGCTCTTCGAGATGCGCGCCCGTTCGATGGAGACCGAGATCGATGCGCTCAATCGGGCGAAATTGCTTGCGGTCAACCAGATCGATGCTTTGAAAGCGAAGTCCGCCTCGCTCGCAAAGCAGATTGAGCTCGCCAACAAGGATGTTGGATCCGTCAACAAGCTGGTACAGCAAGGGCTGACCGTATCGGCTCGCCAACTGGGGGCCAATCAGAACCTCGCCGAACTCGAAAGCCGCAACCTCGACGTCTCGCTCGCCATTTTGAAGACACAACAGGACATGACCAAGGTCGATCAGGATATCGGCGATGTACGCAACCGCTATCGGATCGATGCGCTCACCGAAGCCGCCCAATTGCGTGATCGTTTTGCTTCCAATGCCGAAAAAATCGCGACCGAGCGCGATCTTTTGAGAAACCTGGAGGTGCGAGCCCCTTCCGCGATGGCTGCTCTGGAGGAAGACAAGGAAAGCTATGGCTTTATAACGACGATCAACCGCGTCATCGACGGCAGCGTGGAAAATCTTATTGTCAGCGACAACGACCCTGTGTCACCCGGCGACGTCATACGCGTCGAACGGCGAGAGCAAACGTCCCCCGCCGCGAGCGTTGGCAGCAACGAAGAGGCTGCCCCGGGAGCTGGTCGTCGTCGCGTCGCGCGTGCCGGCGAATAAGGCGGCCTCAATTCAGACTTGCGTCCGCCGCGCATATATCCGATGATAGGTGCCGGGGTATGGGATGGAGGTCGGAGCAACCATATGGCGTGGGCGCTTCTTGTTTCTTTTGTGATCGGTGCGATCTGCGCCCTGCGCATGCCAATTCTCGTTTTCACCCTTGTCGTTGTTGCCGTGATGATTGCCTGTGTCATCGCCAGCTATTCCACGGGGAGCACTTTTCTGCACTCGATTGGATGGGGATTGATCTTTGCCGCTGTCCTTGAGGCTGGCTATCTCTTTACTCACGGTGTCCTTTATTTCCTCTATGCCCGGCGCGCGAACAATGAGCGTACGTCGCGCAAAGTTCAATCCAAGTATTCTGCCGATTAAGCAGGCTCTTCACCCAGTCCCTGCTGCGGGCGATGGTGCGCTTCTAGGCGCAGCTGCCCCAGCGCAAGCTCTTCGGCTTTTGCCATTCCAAACCGAAACCGATAGCCCGCGGCCTTGAGCCTTTCGTTCGAGAACCGCATTCGCCAGAGCGGGCTTCTCAATGGAAGCGTTCGAAACCTCAGGAAGTCGTGCAGCCAATCCGCAATCCAGGGAAAGGCGACTGTGCGAAAGCGTTGATCGCCGGTGACTGCGAAGGCTTTGCGCATGAAGTCAACGTGGCGGGGTGCCGGATAGTCGTCTTCCGCCAGATTGTAAACGCTGACGCTGCCGGGTTGTGACTGCCCTGCAATGCCGCGACACACGAACCAGATCAACGCATCGGAGACGTCGCCGACATAGATGTGATGGGCATGGCGGTGAGCAGCAAGCATGCGTTTTACCGGGTTCCAGTCACGCACACTGATCATCTGGGAAATATCGACCACGACGGCTGGACGAAGGATCACATAACGAACCTTTTTAGCCACGTCGCGCAGTGCCAATTCGCCGGCAAGCTTGGTGCGTCCATACTCGCGCACATAGTCAAGTGCCCAATACTCGGATCGTACGTCTCGATCAGGCGTCAGAACTTCGGATTCCTCGTCTACGTTGACTGAGCGGCCACTACCGTAGACCGACACCGAACTCGCGTAGCAGAATACGGCAACATTCGCCCGCTCCGCAGCAGCGGCCAGGGCTCGTGTCGCCTGAACGTTGACCTGCTTCATTCGGTCCTTCTTGCCGAGTTCAGCTGCAAGGTGAATGATGGCGTCGCAGCCAGCGACGAGGTCGTCGTAGTTAGGATTTCCGAGAAAGTCGACCTTTCGCCAGTCCACCCCTTTGCCCTCGTCAATGGCTCGTGGGCGCGACGTGGTCGCCCGGACACGATAGCCGCGCTCGAGCAAATCGGCCGCCACAATCCGCCCTATGCGGCCCGTGGCACCGGTCACGAGAACTGTATTAGCCGGCATTGGCGGTCACCTTAGCTGGCACCGATCTTGTCATCCTCGCCTTCAAATGATCAGCCAGTCGAACGGCCATCGCGACAATCATTTGCGTCGGATTGCAATGACCTGCTGTCGGGAAGACAGAACTGCCGGAAACGAAAAGTCCTCTTACGCCATGAACCTCACAATTGGCGTCGACGACACCTTTGCCGGGATCGGACGACATACGCGTCGTACCCGTCGGGTGGGCGACATCGACAAAGCTTGGAGGGATTTCGGCCCTGTCACGCACCCACTCAGCCAGCGTTGGTTCCGGTAACCCTAACCTGGCCAATTCGGCTGCCACGAGTTCGGCCATCCGATGCAGCGTACGGGCCTCATCGGGATGGCTGCGCCAGTCAACCTTTGGCAGCCTCATGCCAAGGCGATCGCGCCGATCAGACAGCGTGACGCGACTGTCTGCATCCGGGACCTGCTCGCACATGCACTCCAGCGTCAGGTTCTCCAACTTGCGCGGAACACCATTTCGAGCCCCGAAGTAGTCCCTTGCTCCACGAATGATCAGCCCGCTATTGACGATCAGGCTGATGGCGTCGCGCGGCAATCGCGGTGAGCGGCCGGCAAAGCGTCTCAAAGCGTCCCAGGGATCATCTGGCGCGATGTCCTCGCCAAGCCATGCGGCGCAGTTAAGCAGCGCTTCCCGTCTCTGGATGTCGGGGCTGAGCCTCAGGCCGGCACGGAAGAAACGACCCTTGACATTGTAACGACCAAAACGGCGCTGCACGGCTTCGGAGCCGGCCAGCTTGAAAAATGCCGTTGATCCGCGCAAATGATCCATAAGATAGCGCCCGACCTGGTCGCGATCATTGCCGAGAGCGGCACGAGCGCCTTTCTTCGAATTCAGGAGGATGCGGGCATTCTCGATACCACCGGCACAAAGCGCAATCGCTGCGGCGGCCAGCATGTGCTTGCGCCCGTCAAGCGTCGAAAATTCGAGGCCGCGCACAGCCGACGCCGCTTCGTTCGCCACGATGCGCTGCACGGTCGCACCCGTCACGAGGGTAATGCTTGCGCCGAGACGTGCCGGTAGATGACGCCCAAAGCGCATATATTCGAATGGATAAGATTCAGCATCGTCCCGGCTGAACTGCCAGAAAAACGGCAGTAGAAATTGTGGGTCGACGTCCGTTCCAGGTGGCTTTTTGTTTGCAATATCCCAGAACCGCTGATCGCTGAAACCGCTTCCGACGGCGAGGCCAAGGTGGTCGGCACTTCGATCGAGATAGGGGATGATTTCCGGCATTCCGATCGGCCAACCCGAGAAAGGCACCCACGCGCGCTCCTCGAAATCAATCGCATCGAAGCCGGCGCATCGCCCGCCCCACGTGTGCGAACTTCCACCGAGGATGCGGTTGCGAACCGACCACTGGTCTTTTGCGCGCGGCCGCCCGACATTCTCAATGTCATCAAGGGCGTCAATGTCGGACTGACGTTCCAGTCCGCCGCTTTCCAGAAGAACGACCTTCAGGCCCGAATTGGAAAGCTCCTGTGCCATTGTGCTTCCTGCCGGACCAGACCCGACAATGCACAAATCACATTTAAGAAAGGGAAGTACAGTTTCCCCGCCCGCCGACTGCAAATCAATAATAGCCATTGTACTGCGCACCTTTATTGTTGCATTTTGCACTGCAATGAATAAGTATTCCGGCAAGCCAACAATATTTCTTCGTTCCGACAGTCAAATGACAGCGGCTCGATCAAGGGCGTTTCCTAAGCATTTTCTGACATAACTTTCCTGTACCATAACTACGCAAATCGATCGGTTCAAGAGGACGTAGAAAGATGGAAGTAGCAGCTGACGCGTTGAGACAGAGTGAAGCTGTTCTGCCCGACGCCCGCCGCAAGATTCTCTACATCCAGCCTGGCACGCATTCCTTTGCGGGAATTGAGCGCGTCGTGGATACGATCTGCAGCAATCTCACTGAAAGATATGGCAACGATTTCGAGGTCGACGTGCTCTATACGACGAGCCACAAGAACCGACCGGCGACGCGCATGTACAATGTCATCGATCGACGTCCGCGCAGTCGACTGGAGCTGATGCAAACATTTAGGGACGTCATCAGGAGCAAGGATTACAGCCTTGTCGTGGTGCCACAGATCGAGCCTGCCGTGATTGCGATGGCCTCATGTATCGGCCTGAGGCGTAATTTTGCCGTTCACCTGCATGGCAATCCGCGACGCGAACGCAGCCACATGAAAGCGCGCGTCCTGTTCTTTCTCATGAAGGCTTTTTTTCTGCGGCGCGCCTCTTGCGTATTCGGGACGTCGCCGCGACAGCTCGAATCTTTCAAGTCAATGTTTTCCGGCCCTACTCCGCTTTATTGGGTTCCAAATCCGGTTCGCAAATTCGAAGGCATCGACAATGACGTCGCTCGCGGGGAAGGTGGTCATGTGACCTTTGTGAATGTCGGTCGGTTTTCTCACCAAAAGGGCCAGGACATCCTGCTCCATGCCTTTGCCGAACTTTATAAGGTTCGCAAGAACGTCAGGCTCAAAATAGTCGGACATGGCGCAAACGAACCAGAATTGCGGCAAGCGATCCGACGGCTTGGTCTTAACGAGGTCGTGACCATTGAGCACCATCCGGACAACCCTCAACCAGCCCTGACGACAAGCGACATATATGTGTCCACGTCACGCTGGGAAGGCTGGTCACTTGTGATTTGCGAGGCATTGCGTTTCGGCCTACCCGTCATTGCCACAGATTGCGACTTCGGGCCCAGCGATATTCTGACCGATGAGCGCCTTGGACGCTTGGTGGCAGCCGATGGTGGCAAGGCGCTTGTCGACGCGATGGTCTATTATTGTGATCATCTCGATGCAGAAAGGGCAAGCGCACGCTTCCGGCAAGCGTTTATCGACCGCTTCAGTATCGAAAACGTCGTGGACATCCACGCCAATGCGCTGCGCGCGGCAGCACGCTAGTGCGCAATGAACTCCCAAGCGATGAGGTTTCAGATGCAGGAATCGAGCTTGTCCCGACGACACTTCGTCAAGGCGTCCACTGTTCTCTTTGGCATCAGCATGGGCCTGCAGTATCGATCCGCGCGCGCGATGACGACGGATCCGACGGATGGCAAAAAGCTCGTCTTCGACGATAATTTCAACACGATCGACTGGTCGATCTGGAACGCAGGCCCGAAGGCAACAACCCATGACCCCGGCTTTTACGGCCGTTCGGCATTTTCGCGCAAAGACGGCGAGGAAGGTTTTAACCCATACGCAATCGTCGACGATCCACAGGCGACGGACGGCAAGGCGCTGCAAATATCGGCCAAATACATCGGCAGGAGCATGTCGGTTCCTAATTACTACGGCAACCTGCTCAGCGAATTCCAATGGATATCGGGCAACCTCCAGACCGGCCGCAGGGACGGCGTCGTCAATAAGGGATGGCGCACGGGCTACTTCGAGGCAAGGATGCTGTTTCCCAGGCATCCGCTGACATGGCCGGCTTTCTGGCTCATGAACGGCCACAGTATTCTGGCGCCAAAGACCAGCATCGAACTGGATGTTGTGGAGCACAAGGGGTGGGAACCCACTGTCTACGGCGCCTATTTGCACGAGTGGGGTGACCCCGGACAGCATCATGAGGGTACAGGCGTGACGACAGACGTCGATATGACGCAAGGCTATTGCCGGTATGGGATACTTGTCGACGAAACAAAGTGCGTGCCGTATTTCGAGAGAAAGCCGGTCATCGACACGCGCACGGGTTTGCCCGCCAATTGGCCGATTCACCGTTCAGCTGAGCTCGACGTCGACGGCGACGTATTCTGGCCGCTTCTGACGCTGGCTCTTCGCAGCGACGTTCCCTACCCGCAAGACTTAAAGCCAGATCAATTGCTCACCGAGATGCGGGTTGATTACTTCCAGGCCTATCAATAACGGCCGGCACACCGCTCAATTGCACCGATCGCTGTTTCAGGGAATAGATCCATGCGTATTGTGATGATTGGCTCGGGCTATGTCGGCCTTGTCTCCGGTGCCTGCCTCGCCGATTTCGGCCACCATGTCACCTGTGTCGACAAGTCCGCCGCAAAGATCGACGCCCTCGAAGCCGGAAAAGTTCCGATCTTCGAACCCGGTCTTGATACCATCATCGAGCATAACCGCAGCGCCGGTCGCTTGGATTTTTCCAAGGAGCTGGCGGCATCGGTTGCGAATGCGCAGGTCGTCTTCATCGCCGTCGGCACGCCGTCGCGGCGCGGCGATGGCCATGCCGACCTGAGTTACGTCTATGCGGCCGCCCGCGAGATCGCGGCGGCGGTCTCCGGATTTACCGTCGTCGTCACCAAGTCAACGGTTCCCGTCGGCACCGGCGATGAGATCGAGCGCATCTTCCGCGAGGAATTCCCCGAGAAGGATATTTCCGTCGTCTCCAATCCGGAATTCCTGCGCGAGGGCGCCGCAATTACCGACTTCAAGCGCCCGGATCGCATCGTCCTTGGCACCGACGAGCCGCGCGCCGTGGAAATCATGCGCGAGGTCTATCGCCCCCTCTACCTCAACGAGGCACCACTCTACTTCTGCGAACGCCGCACCTCCGAGCTGATCAAGTACGCGGCCAACGCCTTCTTGGCGATGAAGATCACCTTCATCAACGAGATCGCCGACCTTTGCGAGCAGATCGGCGCCGACGTGCAGAAAGTGGCCAAGGGCATCGGCATGGACAAGCGCATCGGCGACAAGTTCCTGCATGCCGGCCCCGGCTACGGCGGCTCGTGCTTCCCCAAGGATACGCTGGCGCTGGTCAAGACTGCGCAGGATTATGACAGCCCGGTTCGCCTCATCGAGACGACGGTCGCGATCAACGACAACCGCAAGCGTGCCATGGGCCGCAAGGTCATCGCCGCCTGCGACGGCACTGTTCGCGGCAAGAAGATTGCGATCCTCGGCCTGACCTTCAAGCCGAACACCGACGACATGCGCGACGCGCCATCGATCACCATCATCCAGGCGCTGCTGGACGGTGGCGCCAATGTCCACGCCTTTGATCCGGAAGGCATGGAGATGGCAAAAGAGGTTGTGGCCCCGATCACCTACGGCAACGACCCCTACGAGATCGCCGAAGGTGCGGAGGCCATGGTCATCGTCACTGAATGGGACGAATTCCGGGCGCTCGATCTCAAGCGGATGAAGTCGCTGGTGAAAACCCCGACGATCGTCGACCTGCGCAATATCTATCCCGTCGCCGAAGTGACCAAGCATGGCTTTGCCTATTTCGCTATCGGAAAGAAGAACGAGAAGCAGTAGCGATGCGCCGAAGGCTCCCGGAGCGCGACCTATCCGAAAATTTCATCCGCGATCTGTCAGGCGCCAAGCATGTCAGTGTCACGTTCGATCGGGCGCGGCGGCCAAGGCGTGGTTGCTTGAGCTGCCTGATCCTGGACTGACTGTCGGTGGCCGCGGCCCAAAAGCGTTTTCGAGATCAGCCGGCTTGCCGGATCCCCCTCGAAGAGACAGGAGGGGTGCGGGCAAACGCGCCTGCGCGGGATTGCAACTTGCCAGGCCGGCGAGAATGAAAAAGTGCAAGCCAAGATCAACCGTGGGGCCGGCCACGCATGCTCCAACGAGAAGACACAGGCACCCATTGCGCGAGGCCAGCCGCACATCGGACTCAAACGTTCGCGCGGGGCCAGGCAACCGCACCAGGGCCGATAACGTGAACAACAGGAAAAACAGCGCGCCCGGCACGCCAACATTGGACAATACCGCAATTGGGAAGCTCGAGGTTCGCGCCGTGCCCAGTCCGACCCCAAGTCCGGACGAATCCCAAAAATTCTGCAATCCGTAGGTGTTCCAAGATCCTCTCTCTGCCGCCGAATTCGACGTCGCCTTGTTCAGCACCAGCACGTCAACGTAATCGCGAATGTCCTGATAGAGGTCCTGATGAAGGATCACGAAGAGTGCAATCACGACCACGATCGCAGGAGCTGCCAGCACGAAGGCGGTGGCGTGACGGCTTCCGTACGAGACACCGCACCGGAAGAGTGCTGTCCAGTAAAGGATCACCAGGCAGACCGGTGTTGCGACAAGCCCGGTGGAGGACGTCGACAAAACGATCAGAACGAGTGACGCAAAGGCAAGCGGGCCTGTCCAGGTGTTCTTTCTCGCACAAAGCCACAGTGTCCCGGTAAAACCGAGTGCGCCCAGAGTCGTCCCCGCGAAAGCCGATGCCTCGGGGAACGAGCCAACGATGCGCTTCATGCCGTTGACGCTGTCATTTTCATGGAATGTGTACTGCGCATTGCGCATGAATTGGAGCAGTTCCTCGGTCCCGGTCGCGTTCGTTGCCAGGTCAAGCAAAGCAAACAGCACGTTGAAGGCGGCATAGGCGATAAGCCCAGTGACGAGTGCATTGAAGCCCGCTCGCGTTGACCCGACCGTGGCAATTAACAAGAAACAGATAAGGTCCGCGATCAGATAGATCGTCTGCGTGAAATTGCTGGATACGGGTCCGAGCGGAACGGCGCCGCGCGTCGACGGGTACTCTGATATGCCAAGCGGAATGATCAAGCTTTGTCCGGCAAGCAGTCTTGGCAAAAAATAGGCAGTCACTGCTCCGTAAACGACAAGGCACGCCAGCCAAAAGCCCGCTTTGCCGAAGCCGAGCATTTTCACCGCGATCTCGGAGCGTGCCTGATTGGCAAGAGTTGCCACGGCAAGAAACAGCAGAAACAGGTGCGCAGGTGGAATACTTGCCGAGCCGGCGATAACCGCCGCGGCCGATCCGAATATGGTCAATACCACGAATATCGTGGCGATTGACGCGTATCCGAGTGCGAGGCCGAAAAGGCCTAACGCCAGCGTGAATAGTCCTATCGGCTCAACGCTCATCCTCTCTCACCGGATGTTGACGACGTTGCTATGTTGCAATGCACACTATGCGCGTTGCTCGAATTTGAAAAGGTATAAATTGTGTTGCTACAATTTATAGACGCAAAAAATCGAAGGCAAGCCAAAATTGGATAAATCATTCCTTGGCACGATCAATATTCAATCACCACCAAGCAACAATGATCAGAATCTTTCCGCGTTGACATCTTATTGATTTCGCATTTATATTTATAACTACGTCATCTTGCAAGTATACAACATCGATATTCGTTGTCGGATCGCACTGCTTTATTGTTCTGACGGAAAGAGATGTGGTGACGAACGACGACCACCGCTGTGCTAGGAACGACCACGGGTCTTCAAACAGCAAAAATGATGCTCTGCACCATGGAGGACTTCGCGATGCCAAGCTCTGCGCCCCACGTCCCAAAGAACCTGACTAGAGGAATCGAACAAGGCTTTAAAAGCGATACGACCAAGCTGGCTCGCTTCACGGCGATGATGCGTGCGCCAGGCGTCTATGTCAGAATGCTTCTCGTCGTGGCCGCGTTCTGCCTGTTCTGCTACCTTCACTACGACAGTGTCACCACGACACTTTACTACGGCCTCATTTGCCTCGTCCTGATGCAGGTAGGCTACGTCGGCGGCGTGTTATATCTCATTTGGCATGAAAGCGCCCACCGTCGCGGGAAATAGGGCCTGGTTGGGCAAAACGCTCGATAAGCGTGGATCCCATCGGAAAGAAACATATCCGGTCCAGGAAAAGATGCGTCGAGACGCTTACCGGCCATGAAATTTAGAGAAAGGGGACTTCACGGTCTGTCTGGCTCAAGGCGCGAGCTTCGGGACTCTATGCCACGGCCTGGTCGCTGCCTGCTTGACCATGGAGTGGCATGCCTCGGCGAGGCCATCGTGATTGTCAAGGACGCCGGGGATTCGAGCCCTGAAATTGCGGCAGACTATGCGATGCGCTGGCGGTCCCCGGCTTCCACGTTCGCGACACTTTTTCAACGCCGGCACTCGCCCTATACGGCATGCAGGTGGCGGAATGCCTATTGCAACGGGCTCATATACTTGAGGCAATCGCAAAGGCATAAATTTCTACCGACCGGACGGTGAGATCGGCAAGCCCGATGAGACGGCGATCGCCGCGGCCAGCGAGGTCTGCGGTAAATCAAAAGATACTCAAGGACACTCCAAATGACGAAGAAGATCGTTCCCGTGATTATGGCTGGCGGTAAGGGCACGCGCCTCTGGCCGCTGTCGCGTGCTGCAGCACCGAAGCAATTCATACAGTTTATCGGCGACAAGACACTTTTCCAGGAGACGCTGCAGCGCGTGTCCGATCCGGCGCTGTACGAGGTTCCTGTCGTTCTCACCAACGAAGAGTTCCGCTTTCTCGTCGCCGAGCAGGCACGCGAACTGGACATTGGCCTCGCCGCCATTCTGCTCGAACCGGTCGCCCGCAACACCGCTGCCGCCGTTGCAGCGGCTGCGACGCTGGTGAGCAAACGCTTTGACCAAGACACAATCATGCATGTGCTTGGCTCCGACTATGAGATCGTCGCCGACGACACCTATTTTGACTGCGTCCGCATCGCAGCTGCGACAGCCGCCGAAGGCAAGCTCGTGACGTTCGGCATCCAGCCGACCGAGCCGGCAACCGGCTACGGCTATATCGAAGGCGGAGAAGCGCTGACGACCGGTGCAAGGGTGGTGGCACGCTTCATCGAAAAACCGCCGCTCGCCAAGGCGGAAGAGATGCTCGCCGCAGGCAGCTTCTATTGGAACTCCGGTATGTTCATGTTCTCGGTTTCGTGTCTGCTCGATGAATTGCGCACCCACGCTCCCGAAACGATAAAGGCGGCCGGAGAGGCCGTCGCAAACGCCAAGACAGATCTTGATTTTACGCGCCTCGATCGGTCAGCGTTTTCCGCCGCGCCGAACATCTCGATCGACTACGCCATCATGGAAAAGACGAGCAACGCCGCCGTCGTCCCCTCGCCCTTCAAGTGGTCCGATCTCGGCAGCTGGGATTCCGTCTGGAAGAGCGGCAGCCGCGACGAGCATGGCAATGTGGCGGCCGCCAATACGACCGTCGTCAATACCAAGAACTCGCTCATCATGACACATGGCGTGCATCTCGCCGTCCAGGGCATGGACGACATCGCCGTCATCGCCAGCGAGGACGCCGTCTATGTCGGCCGGTTGCAGGACAGCCAGGACGTTGGAAGCATCGTGAAAATGCTCGCTGCCGCCCCATCGACATCGCAGCTGACCGAGACGCACCCGACCTCCTACCGGCCGTGGGGTGGCTACACGTCCGTGCTGAACGGCGACCGCTTCCAGGTCAAGCGCATCTTCGTCACGCCGGGCAAGAAGCTGTCGCTGCAGAAGCACCATCACCGCTCCGAGCATTGGATCGTCGTCAAGGGCACGGCCGAGGTGACGATCGGCGAAAACGTGCAGATGCTCAGGGAAAACGAATCCGTCTACATTCCGCTCGGAGAAATCCATCGCTTGGCCAACCCCGGCAAGATCATGCTTGAACTGATCGAAGTCCAGACCGGATCCTATCTCGGCGAAGACGATATCATCCGCATCGTCGACGAGTTCGGGCGCAGCTGATCGGGGCGTGCGAGTAGCCAGAAAATCGCTGCCGTCTGCCGTGGCACATCAGGAAAACAAGGGGTTTATTGATACGATGGATAACCAAGAAGTATGCGGCCCGCTCTCCTTGCCCACGACAATCTTTCAGTATGCGATTGCTCGCCTCGAGCGAGAGTGGCGCTTTTTCGATAAAGACCGAAAGAGAGGTCAATCGCAATCAGCGATCAAAATCAACACGCACCTCCACAGTCTGGCCATATCGAGGAGGCTGAGGATAGGCCGCGTTGACCACTAAAACGCCGCGGAGCATGCATTCTATGAAATCTTGCCATTACTCGTCCAACGGGCGAACCAACTCGCTCCGTATGATCGAGTAATATAGACGCAGAGAAGGAATTGCCGTCCCTAGCCTATCAAACGACGTATCGAGTGGCGTCAGCGTCTTGTTGTACTTCGCCACAAGAAGAGCTTTGTGAAGTTCCAGGTCGTCCGGATGAACAGCTTCGATTATCGTGAAAATCGGCGAAGGAACGGTTCGTCCCTTGACGATGATCCGGTCGAGCTCGACGACAGTGTACATGCCGGCGACACGGCGCGCGGTCTCCTCACCGAGCAGGAGGGCCACACCGTAATTCTTGGACGCACCTTCCAGGCGGGACGCCAGATTGACAGAGTCGCCGAGGCAGGAGTAATCGAACCGCCGATTCGAGCCCATGTTGCCGACCACGCAATCGCCGGTATTGATGCCGACGCCCATCTTCAGCACGTGCAACGGTGCACCGCTCACTTTCGCTTCTGCTTCGAGCTGCTTGTTGAGCGTTGCTATGGCGGCCTGCATCGCCAGTGATGCCTTGACCGCGTGAAGCGCATGCTCGGGATCATCGAGCGGCGCATTCCAGAAGGCCATGATGCAGTCGCCCATGTATTTGTCGATCGTACCGCCGTGGTCCATGACGACGTCTGACAGCGGCGTCAGCAGCCGGTTGATCAGGCCGGTCAGCTTTTCCGGATCGTCCTTCATGGTTTCGGCAATCGTCGTGAAGCCACGTACGTCGGAAAACAGCACCGACAGCGTTCGCCGCTCGCCGCCGAGCTTCAGCTGCGACGGATCGTCCGACAGTCTCTTCACGAGGTCCGGGGAGATGTACTGCGAGAAAGCCCGCGTAATTCGCTGCTTGTTCCGGCGTTCCTCGGCGTAATCGAGACCCGCCTGACCGAAGGCCACGGAGACATAGGCGACGGTCGGCCCAAGCGGCGACACGAAGATGTGGCCAAGCCGCACGCCGGCATAGCAAAGGGCGGTAAACGCGCAGATCGCGACGAACGTTGCGACGAGCGTCAGCCAGCCGGTCGACTTCCAGACCGTTGCGGCGGCAAGCAGGGCGGCGACGAGGATGAAGCCGGCAAACGGCAGGGTGCCGGTCTGGGCGATCGCCAATTGTCGGCGGAGATTGTCGTAGATGGTTGCCTGGATCTCGACGCCGGCGGTGAGCTGGCCGGTGTGCATCGTATAGGGCGTGGCAAAGGCGTCGGCGCCCCCCTTGTCGATCTCCGGAGCGTTCTGCAGGCTGAGGCCGACCAGCACCACACGATCCTTGAAAATCCCTTCGGGCAGGAAGTTTCTTGGATCGAGCGCCTGATAATATGAAACGGTCGGATAGCTGCGCGCCGGTCCGAAGGACTGGATCATTGCGTTTTGCGGGATCGTCGTCGTCTCGTCGCCGGCAGCCCTTAGCAGGGTGACGGCAAAGCCGTCGTCGTAAAACGGGAGGGCGCGGAAGACGGCATCGCCACCAAGCTCGATCGAGGCAATGCCCGTTAGCGCTCCGGCAGCCGTCAGTTGCGGCAGCGGCGTCGCCCGCACGAGCTGATCGGCTTGCGACGTCTCAATCAGCGTTTCGTCACCTGCAAGCACGATGTCCGGGCCAACTGTCTCGGTAATCGCCGCGTCATTTTCGGGCGTCGAAGGCTCGGCCATGATGATATCGAGGCCGATTGCCTTTGCGCCGGCTGCACGCAATTGCCGGATCAACTTAGCATGCAGGACACGCGGCCACGGCCACTGCGCATTGATGGCCGCGAGAGACGGCTCGTCGATTGCCACGATCACCGGCCCGCCCTCCGGCGGCCGCGGATCGTCGACCGTCGACAAATAGTCGAACGACTTGAGTTCCACCAGCGGCCAGGCCGGCAGGCGCGAAAGCAGAGAGATCCCGATCAGCGTGACAAGCACGAGCACCAGCAGCCGGAGACTGCGGCTGCTGAACGGCCAACCAGGAGCATGTGACGACGAACCAAGGGGCGAGGCTGCGTTCATCAGAACCGGACTTTGAACGTGCCCTTTACGGCACGACCCCAGCCGGGAACACCCGGCGATATCTCGAAGTCCTCGTCAAGTAAGTTGAAGGCTGCCAATTCAAGAGCAAAGCGCTTGTCGAACGGCTCCCAAATCATGTTGGCATCAAGGGTCCAAAAGTCATCAAGCTCTGTCCCGATGTCGTCGCCGTCTCGTTTGCCGATATAATTGGCCGCGATCGTCGCTTTCACCTTCGCTTCATTGACCCAGGTTAGCGCCACTTGGCCTGAATTGCGCGGGATGAATGGAAGGGCACCGCCGAAGTTAGCGCTTGTTTCATCCTTGTTTTCCGACTCCATGCGAGCGTAGGTCGCTGAAAGACCGAATCCATTCCCCAGCGCAACATTTGCCGTGATGCTTGCCCGGTCAATGCTCCCTCGTTCCAGAGGCAGGCTGTCAATCGCCGGCAGCGCCGTCAGCGGCAACCCGATCGTCATGTCATGCAATTCCTGGTGCTGGTAGCCCATGGACGTGAAGAACTGATCGGTCCATTGGGAATCCCATTGCAAAGCGACGGTATCGACATAGCCATCAATTCCGACCGCAATCTGATTGGGCTGCAGCCCGACAATGCCGATCGGGGCAAGTGTCGGCACGCCTGTTTCGACGCTCTGGCGCATGAATGCAGCGCGTAACCACTGGTCCTCGACCGGTGCCCAAGCCACGCCCAATCGCGGCTCCAACCGACTGACGTCAATACCATCTCCATCCAGCAGCGTGGCATGGAGAGCATATTCCGCCTTCAGGTCTGGCGTAATCTCGTGCAGCAGGTCTACGTACGCACGCGCCAGATTTGTTCTATTGGACGCTTCGTTCGGGCCGTCCGTGATATCGGGGATAAAACCCGGGACCAGCTCATAAAGCTCATTGAAGGTGCTGCTATGGGTGTCAATCCATCCTCCTTCGATACCGTATCGCCAGGTCAAGCCGTTGTCAGTGCCAAGGCTATGGCTGACGGCTGCGACATAGCTCTTGGAGGACAGGCTTTGCCGGGTTTGCCCAAACGGCAGCAAGTCCGGCGTCGTCACCCCGAATATGGGTGATTGATCGAAATCAAAGTCGTTTGCGCTCTCCGACTTCACCTCTGAATAAAGAAGCGCGGCGTTCACGATATTTCGGTAGCCGAAGGTGTGACTCCAGCCGACACCGCTGTTGAGATTATCCAGACTGTTATGCTGACTGCGATAGAAGGGCAGTTCCGCTGGTGCCAACGGCACCCCGAAAAGAGGAATGAAGAGCTCTGCGTTGAGCCGGATCGAAGCCGATGGATCGAGCGTCAACGAATTCAGGTCGAAGTCGCTGCGGCCCTGATTGACGAACGCGACCACGCGATCCTCTGGGGTGGGAGTGGCCGTTATATAGCCGTTGGCGCTCAGCAGTTTGGTCTCGGTGGAAAAACTGCCGAAGTCTGCATAGCTTCCTTCAGCCGGTATTTCCTCCCACTCGAAATTGCCGAAGAAGCTGATGGGTATTGTCTGGTTGGTAAAGCCTTGGATTTCGGCTTCACCAACGCGCCCAGTGTGACCCCCGACGCTATTTATGCCGCCGCCAACAGAGCCTTCGATGAACGGCGTGCGCAGCAATGTGGCCGATCTCGACCGGCCTGACAACATGTGCGGGTCGAGCAACAGTCCTTGAAACAGGGAAGAAAAGCTCGTTGCGTTGCTCGTGTTTTCGATCACGCTATCCCCGAAGGTGATCGCATTCTTGAACGGGTTGATACTGCCCTTGAGCGCCTGATCCGCAAAGCCGCTGCCTTCGAACGGATCAAAAACCGCATCGCCATAATACCGCCCCCAGGCATCCAGCCCCTGCAGACGAAAGGCGTTGTTGAGCGTGGAGCCGGCATCCTGGTTTGCTCCAAGCGCGCTGAAATCTCCCCCGCGGGCGCGGGCGCGCCTCAGAAATTCTTGGGCGTTTGCGATCGCTCCATCAGCGTCGTAGTCGTCAATGGCAACCGCGGTTCGAAACGCTGAGATGACGGGATCATTCTTATCCAGTCGATCGGCATTTTCGACAGCCTGATTCGAAGGATCCCGCTCGCCTCTTTCGTAGTGGCCTGCCGCGAGCATTAGCTGCGCTTGCGAGTAGCCCGGATTGGCCGTCGACGCCGCAAGAAGGTCGTCGATCGCCTTTTCTCGTTCACCTGATTGCAGATAGTAGCGTCCGCGCGCAAGAAGTGCCACGTCGAAGGCTGGATCAGCGGCCAATGCCAGGTCGACCTCGCGCTTCGCTTCCTTCATACGCGACTGATCGAGATAAAGGACAGCGAGATTGGCGTGGCTGATCGGGTCGTCCGGATCGAGTTCAATCGCCTTCTTCAAGGCAGCTTCCGCTTCGCGGCTGGCGCCCCGGGCAGCCTGAAGCAGACCGAGATCGTTCCATGCCATCGAGGAGCCCGGCGCCAATTTGATTGCGTCGTTCAGGTCTTCCAGCGCTGCCTCAAGATTCCCCTCGAAGTCGGATCGAAAACGAGCACGGGCCTGAAGTCCATCGGGATCGTTCGGGTCTATGGAAAGCGACCGCTCAACTGATTCCTTCATTTGGACGCGGTCGTTGATCAGCAGCGCGAGTTGGGCACGCAAGGCCGGCAGGCTAGAATTTGCTGGAAAGCGCGCTTCCGCCTCCCTCATCGTTTTGATGGCAGCGGGAATATCTTCGAGGAAGCCCGCGGTATAGGCCTTCATCACCGCAGCGTAGGGACCGGTGACGTTGGAAGGTGGCTTCTCTACATGGTTGGGGTCACGCAACGATCGCGAATAGTAGCCTCCGTAGGCAGCGATGCTTCGACGCTGCGGATCGAGCGCCGGCTCAGCGCGCGAAAATAGTTCGGCCGCTTCGTCGTAGCGTTTCTCTGCGCCCGCGATCAGGGCTTCGATCAAATCGGCACGGGCGCGTTGGCTGGCTGAAAGTTTGAGCGCCCGAGCCTTGGCCAACGACTGAAGCGCCTGCTGACGCCCATCGAACGACATTTGTACTTCGGCAAGTGTCAGCCAGTCCTCTGACGTTCTTGCTTCCGGCGCCTTGGCCTCGATGCGGCTGCGTTCGGATCGCATTTTTTGCATCGGCAGGGGCGAAGCTGGCATGAACGTAAAGCCGCTGCGCAGTGTCAGATAAAACAGCATCTGCTCGCGATCGTCAGGGGTAACGATGACCAGCTTGCGCGGTGCCTGCCCAATCGTCGCGACCGCCGCTTCGCCTTGTGCGACCTCGACACTGCCGTGCTCGTTCTTGAGCTCGACCCGCCCCTCGAGCACGATGAGCGAGGTCTGATCGCCCTTGACCGTCAGCGTCCAGTCGGTGCCGCGGATGGCGGCGGCTGCAGCCGGGGTTTCGACCGTCAGGCCCTGCCCGCCGCGCTGGGCACGGCCCCACATGGTGCCGGACTGCAGGTTCAGGATCGTATCGCCCGTAGCCCCCATCTGCCTGACCTGCAACGCCGAATTGCGGCCGAGGCGGACCTGAGTGTGATCGGCAAAGAGGATCGCGAGTTGGCCGTTGGCATTGGTGCGCAACACGTCGCCGCCGAGCAGGTCCTGGTGCAGTGACACGTTCTGCCAGTTGCTGAGGTCGACGAAGCGAACTTCCTCGCCGATCTTTTGGTCGATGACGGAGCCGGCGGCGCGCGCCGTTCGCTGGATAGGCTCCGCCGCTGCTGGCTGCGTCAGACATGACGCAACCAGCGCGATCGCTGTGCCCCCGCACGCGTATCTTGCAAATATACCCCTCATGTCGCAAGGATTTGTCTGCCTATAGTTGAAAAGTCAAGCGAGGACAAGGAAGTTCGCTTGCTTTGTGCGACAAGTGTAATATCAGAGAAACACTTTGACGCGGGGGCGAGACGTGAGCGATTTTGAGAATGCCTCAGATTTTCTGAGCAGTTCACCTTCAACCGAGGACGTTGGTTCCGAATATTTCGACCATATCAAGAAGATAAACGATGTATTTTACGACCAAATCAAGATTTCCGACCAGAAGGCTGCCTATATCTTTACTTTCATGCTCGCCTTTCTGGTAACCTCAAGCGAGGGGCGCGAGGTCTTTACCTGGAGCCGGTACGCGCAGGGAACGCCGCAGGGCATCCTCTTCTCCGGCGCGCTGGCGGCGGCTTCGATCTTCTCCGTTCTCACCGCAATTCTGGTGGTTCTACCTCGTCACGTTCACTCCACGACCTCACTGTTTTGGGGAGCCTGGCCGAATCATCGCGAGTATTTTCGCGAAGCGGCAATGCGAAGTGATGCGGGCTATCTCTTTGAGCAGTACATGAAGAACGCCGATATCCTATCCACCATTGCGCGGGGTAAATATCGGTTTGTTGCATATTCCTTTCGGGGCCTCATGGTGACCGTGATCGCCTATGTCCTCTTATTGGTGAGCACATAGCTCTCCCAGCTCAACCAATGAGAACCCCTCGTCCACTTGCAGTACGAGAGCCGCGATCGTGCTGGAAAGGTCGGTTGCGAGAGCCCAGTTAGCGCCCCGGAAGCCTTGACTCCAGAGCTTGTCCAGGCAACGCTTGCGCTCCTCGAACATCTTCGAGACGCTGGTTTCAATTCTTAGTCGCATGGATCAGCACCCTTTTTTTCGGCTGGTGCCAACCCAGCTATGACAGTTTTTCAAGTCGCGAAAGGGAGAATTTGACGACAATTTTCAAGGGTGGTTTTACCCCTTGTTCAGGGCGATTTGCGGCGCGTTAAACCAAAGCTGACGCGACCGGTGCCCCCTCTCGTGCCCCTCGGCCTTCCGTACTCTCTACGACCCTGCACGCGGCTGTTCGAATTTCTCAACAATTTCAATACGGTTCCATCCTGATCGCCGCCTATCTCAAGGTCCATACCAGGGGAAATGCGCGGCGACAAACAAGGTGAGACTCAGCGTCAATCAGGATGAGACTCGGCGGCGGGGGTGTGACGAAGGGAGGGCGTAGCCCGACTGGAGTTACACCCCCGCCGCGGCGCAATTTTTCGGCGTCTCATGATCGCGGTTGGCCCGGTAGCGTCGGTGATTTTCTGAGAATGGAGAATCACCTTTGTGCCGGGTCGCCATGTAACCGATCATCAGACGAGGCTTTTTATGAAGTACCGACAAAACAACCCCATTGAGGTCGCTGCCGCCAAGGCGTCGATCAGCCGGGCGACGGCTTACCGCATCGAGAAGGATGCGCGTCTTCCATCGCAGACCAAGCCGCCGCGCGACCGGCGTCGCCCCGATCCCCTTGAGCACATCTTCGACGCCGAGGTTGTTCCGCTCCTCAAGGCCGCGCCCGGCATCCGAGCGGTCGCCGTTTACAACGAGATGCTGCGGCGTCATCCAGAGCTGTCAGAAGGTGTTCGCCGTACGATTGAGCGTCGTATCCGATCATGGCGGGCTGTTCACGGTCAGGAGCAGGAAGTGATCTTCCGTCAGATGCACGAACCCGGTCGGTTAGGACTGTCGGATTTTACCGACATGGGCAGCCTCGGCGTGACGATCGCCGGCCAATCGCTCGATCATCTGCTTTATCACTTCCGGCTGGTCTGGTCGGGCTTCGAGCATGCCCATGTCATCCTGGGTGGAGAGAGCTTCGTCGCTCTGGCCGAGGGGCTGCAGAACGCCCTGTGGTCGGTTGGCGGTTCGCCGCTCTATCATCGCAGCGACAGCTTATCGGCCGCCTTCCGCAACCTCGATGCCGACGCCAAGGTCGATCTGACGCATCGCTACGACGAACTGTGCGCCCATTATCGCATGACGCCGACGCGCAACAACAAGGGCGTCGCGCACGAGAACGGCTCGATCGAAAGTTCCCACGGCCATCTCAAGAATGCGATCCGCGATGCTCTGCTGATGCGCGGAACCAGGGACTTTGGCGACCTCGGATCCTATCGCGCCTTCATCGATGAGATCGTCAGCCGCCGCAATGCCGCACATGGCAAGCGCATCGATGCCGAGCGCACGCATCTGCAAGCTCTTCCCGATCGTCGCACCACCGACTTCGAAGAGGTCATCGTCACCGTATCGAGCACCGGCGGCTTCGCCTTGCGCAAGGTCTTCTACACCGTGCCTTCCCGTCTGATTGGCCACCGGCTGCGGGTGCGTCTGTTCGACGATCGCCTCGACGTCTTCATCGGCGGCACGCATCTGCTGACATTACCCCGAGGCCGCGCCCACGCGAGTGGCAAGCACGATCAAGTCGTCAACTATCATCACGTCATTCATTCCCTGCGCAAAAAGCCGATGGCGCTTTTGGGGCTCGTCTATCGCGACAAGCTCTTCCCCAGGCCGGAATATCGCAGGACTTTCGACGCGCTCATCGAGCAACTGCCCGAGCGGCAGGCTTGCAAGATCACCGTGGAACTGCTTGCCTTGGCTCACGATCGCAGTTGCGAGCGTGAACTGGCCGAGGAGCTTGCCAAAACGCTCGACGCCCACAAACTGCCTGATCTGGCGGCTTTGAGAGCGGTCTTCAGCCCGGACCCGGATCAGTTGCCGATCGTTCATGTGCAACTCGCGTCGCTCAATGGTTATGAAGCCCTGATCGGCACGGCCTATGCGGGAGAGGTCGCATGAAGAGCAACATCCACACAGTCGATGAAGCCCGCCTCGGCATCATGCTCAACGAACTGAGGCTGCCGACGATCAAGACGTTCTGGCACCAATTTGCCGAGCAGGCCGATCGGGAAGGATGGCCTGCTGCCCGTTTCCTCTCGGCCATCGCCGAGCATGAATTGGCCGAACGCGCCCATCGCAGGATCGAAAGACACCTCGCCGAGGCCCACCTGCCACCCGGAAAGACGCTCGACAGCTTCGCCTTCGACGCTGTTCCCATGGTCTCCAAGGCCCAGGTCATGGCGATTGCAGCCGGCGATAGCTGGCTCGCCAAAGGCGCCAATATCCTGATGTTCGGTCCGCCCGGCGGCGGAAAGAGCCATCTCGCCGCAGCCGTCGGCCTCGCGCTAATCGAGAACGGCTGGCGCGTGCTCTTCACCCGCACGACCGATCTCGTCCAGAAGCTTCAGGTCGCGCGGAGGGAGCTTCAGCTCGAAGCCGCCATCGCAAAGCTCGACAAGTTCGATCTTCTCATCCTCGACGACCTGGCCTACGTCACCAAGGACCAGGCCGAAACGAGCGTGCTCTTCGAACTCATCTCCGCAAGATATGAGCGGCGTTCCATCATGATCACCGCCAATCAGCCCTTCGGAGAATGGAACCGCGTCTTTCCAGACCCGGCCATGACGCTTGCCGCGGTGGACCGACTTGTCCATCACGCAACAATCTTCGAGATGAATGTCGAAAGCTACCGGCGGCGTTCGGCCATGGAAGCCAAACGCCAGCGCGGCAGACCCGCCTCATTCGCGACAATCAAAAGCTCTTCCCAGCTTGTCGCGGAGCGGCAATCAGAACACGATGAAACTCTTGCCAGCGACAATCAACATGATAACTTCGCTCCAACCGCGACATAAGAATCTCATCCAGATTGTCGCTCGCGTCTCATCCTGATCGTCGCGCTATAGGGAAATGAATGAGCAATCTGAACGGCATTTACCTCGCGACCGGCGCTTTGGGCGTCTAAATGGAAAGCCGTTCCCGGCAGACCGCCTCGACAACAGCTTGGAGCGCCTTCACGCGCTCAACCAACCATGCGAGCTCCTCGTCGGCAATTTTGTATTTCGACGAATATCGGGCCTCCACATAGGCGCGAGACAGCAACTCGAAGCAGCGACGTGAGAACCGGCTGCCTCGCGGCCAAGCGGCGATTAGTCGGTTGTCTGCTCCCTCGGCCTGAGAGCGCAACACTTTTATTCGATGCGATTTGGAGCTGTAGAGGGTCAGTGTAAGTAGAGCGCAGTGGTAAGCACATTCGGTGGCTTGATGCAGCATGAACACCCCGTGGCGCCAGATGTTTCTTTCGAGCATCAGTTCGGCGCCAGTGAGTGCCTCTTGAGACAGCTGATACCACTGTTCGAAGTAAATCTTCGCTTCGTGCTACTCCGCTTCTGCCGTCAGCGGCTTCGGCTCCGCCAGCGGATGACCAGGCTGCTCGTAGAGGACGATGCCGTCTCTGGCGATGTCGACGAAGAAGGGCCGACCACGGGCGAGTTGATCGTTGACGTCCTGGAGTGTGTGGATGATCGGGACGACCGGCGTTTCGATGCGATGGCCGATCTGCTCTTTCAACAGCTGCTCTTCGAGAGCCTTGCCAGAGGTCATGCTCGTCGGCAAAGGACTTCTTGTTGACGACGATCAACAGGTCGTAATCAGAGCGGTAGCCGCTGAGGCGATCCTCAACCCAGACACCCCGGCTATAGGACCCATACAGTATGACCTTCAGGATCCGGCCGGCGCTTCTCTTCTCCGACAGCTTGCTTGCCTGAAACGCCTCGACCTCGGCAAACAGGATCTCCATGATGCGCGCCAACTCGCGCCGCTTCCTGTCCGGCAGGTGCTCAATGTGATCGGTCCGGGTCAAAGCAGCGTCGGAGCCTTCGGTGTGAATCGCATCCATCGTAGCGGTTCCATCGTGATTGCACACCCCAAACCTTTTACGCGAAATTTATTATCATCACAATTACAAGATGGATAATTCTGGCGGATACCTATGCGTGATCACCGACGTGGCGCTTGTCGGTGAGTCGGTTTCGCAACGTTCACTTTGACTTTTGCTTGTCCTGTCTCTGCGACGCCGTTGCCATCCTGATCGCCCAGCCTATTTCAGAGAATCCAGCCAGGGGAAATGAATGAACAATCGGAACGGCTTTTACTTCGTGATCGGCGCTTTGGTCGTGTTGGTCGTCGTCATGGGCATCTACATTCTCCGCGAAGAGAGCAAACCCAAAGGCGTCGATATCTCGATCGGCGAAAAGGGCATTTCCGTCGAAGAGAAGTAGCCTAAGCCACCTTTCTCTGCACGATGAAACGACGTTCGCTTTGTTCGGATCGATGGCGATAGCGTCAAATTCGGCGTGGCGGCGACGAGATGGCAATGACTTATACCAGCGTGAGCGATCTCTGACTCTTTTTGAGGTTTCCAAATCAGTTGAGTTCTGAATCAATACCGCAAACGGAGGTTTGCGGATGACATCAGGAATTCCACTGCGCGATGACTTCGACGGCTTCGCTCTTCGGGCGTTGGCCAAAGGCACGAAGGATGCGGCACAGGCTCGGCGGCTTCTTGCCCTTGCCGAAATCTATGATGGCCATTCCCGCAGCGATGCGGCCAGGATCGGAGGCGTGACCCTGCAAATTGTCCGCGACTGGGTTATTCGCTTCAATGCGCGTGGCCCGTCGGGGCTCATCAATGGCAAAGCACCCGGCAATCAAGGAAAGCTTTCCGACGTGCATCGCCAGGCTTTGGCAAAGATCGTCGAAAGTGGCCCGATACCGGCGGTGCATGGCGTTGTGCGCTGGCGGCGCAAGGATCTTGCTCAATGGCTGTTCCAAGAATATCGGATATCCGTCGATGAAACGACCATTGGCCGCGAATTGAAGGCGCTCGGCTTTGCAAAGCTGTCTGCCCGCCCGCGCCATTACGCCCAGAACGAAGGCGACCTGGAGAGTTTTAAAAAAAGTTCCCCGCCACACTGGCAGCCATCAAAGGCAGGCTCCCGAAGAACGTCGAGATTGAGCTCTGGTGGGCCGACGAAGCTCGGATAGGCCAAAAGAACAAGATCCCCCGGCGATGGGCACGCAGGGGAACAAGGCCTTCGGCACCACACGATCAACGCACGATGTGGACCTATATCTTCGGCGCTATCTGCCCCAAGAAGGGCAAAGGTGCGGGTCTCGTTCTTCCCTACTGCGACACCAGCGCCATGAACCAGCATTTGATCGAAATCAGCCAGGCCGTCGATGACGGCGCTCATGCCGTGCTGATCGTTGATCAGGCGGGGTGGCATGTCACGCCGAAGCTCGATGTGCCCGACAACATCACACTGCTCTTCCTGCCGCCACGCTCGCCCGAATTAAATCCCGTCGAGAACGTGTGGCAATTTCTGCGTGACAACTGGTTGTCCAACCGGATCTTCAAAGATTACGAGGACATCGTCGCCCATTGCTGCGACGCATGGAACAAGCTGGTCGCTCAGCCGTGGAAGATCATGTCGATTGGAATGCGTGACTGGGCGCACCGGTTTTGATTAGCGCTCGTTGGTATTACGGCACGATGAGCCCGACCGACAAGACGCATGTTTGCCGGTTTGTAATCCGGATCATCGTGCCGCTCACGGGGACCCATGTGGCCGGGTACCTCTGTTTTGTTCCCTCTCCGCTAGGAAAGTGCCAGACGTTATGATGTCACCTGGAGACGGGAGTAGAGCATTAGCGACTGTTTCGGCCCCCTTTCCGTGAGCGCGACGAACAGCCCACGGCTTTCGGCGTTGACGGAATCGCAACAGCACTTCAGTCAGAACTTTTGCTTTGCCCGTTTTGGCATGAAGTAGGTTCGGATATTGACGAGCGCTTCGGCGACGGCAGCAGCATCCTTGTGGGTAGCTGGTCCTTTTGTCTCGCTGAGTTTGCGGATTGGCGCAATGATATCGCCAGTGACGGCATGACCGCGAATGACGGGCCCGCCACAGCTTCGGCGCGAATCCGGTTCCCATCAGAAAGCAGACGTCCCAGTCCATGGCATCAAAGGTCTGATCATCGATCCTGGTGAACCGGGGCCGGTGGTCTTTCGGTGTTTCGGAAAGGCTCGCCGAGATGCGGTTATACCAACGTGAGCGGTTTCTGACTCGTTTTGCGGTTTCCAAATCAGTTGAATTCTGAATCTCTGTCGCAAACGGAGGTTTGCGGATGACATTGGGAATTCCACTGCGCGATGACTTCGACGGTTTTGCCCTGCGGGCATTGGCCAAGAGCACGAAGGATGCGGCACAGGCTCGGCGGCTTCTTGCCCTTGCCGAAATCTATGATGGTCATTCACGCAGCGACGCGGCCAGGATCGGAGGCGTGACCCTGCAGATTGTCCGCGATTGGGTTATGCGCTTCAATGCCCGCGGTCCGTCAGGGCTCATCAACGGCAAAGCGCCTGGCAATCAAGGAAAGCTTTCCGCTGTGCATCGCCAGGCTTTGGCGAAGATTGTCGAAAGCGGGCCGATACCAGCAGTGCATGGCGTCGTTCGCTGGCGGCGCAAGGATCTGGTTCAATGGCTTTTCCAGGAATACCGGATCTCTGTGGACGAGACGACCATTGGCCGCGAATTGAAGGCGCTCGGCTTTGCAAAGCTGTCTGCTCGTCCGCGCCATTACGCCCAGAACGAGGGTGACCTGGAGAGTTTTAAAAAAACTTCCCCGCCACACTGGCAACCATCAAAAGCAGGCTCCCCAAGAACATCGAGATCGAGCTCTGGTGGGCCGACGAAGCTCGGATAGGGCAGAAGAACAAGATCACCCGACGATGGGCACGCAAGGGCACAAGGCCTTCGGCACCACTCGATCAACGCACGATGTGGACTTATATCTTCGGCGCCATCTGCCCCAAGAAGGGCAAAGCTGCGGGCCTTGTTCTTCCCTACTGCGACACCGATGCCATGAACCATGCCATGAACCAGCATCTGCTCGAAATCAGCCAGGCGGTCGATGAAGGTGCTCATGCCGTGCTGATCGTTGATCAGGCTGGATGGCACGTCACGCCGAAACTCAAAGTACCCGACACCGTCACCCTGCTGTTCCTGCCGCCGCGGTCGCCCGAATTGAACCCTGTCGAGAACCTGTGGCAATTTATGAGGGAGAACTGGTTGTCCAACCGGATATTCAAAGACTACGACGACATCGTTTCCCATTGCTGTGACGCATGGAACAAGCTGGTCGCGCAGCCGTGGAAGATCATGTCAATTGGAATGCGTGATTGGGCGCACCGGTTTTGATTAGCGCTCGTTGGTATTATATTCTGCAACGATCGAATGCACGGCCCGATGTTCGGTTGTTTTCATCGGCAGGTTCAGGGCATCCGGGCTGGTCAGTTCCGGGATCCATTGGCGTGGGTCGATAAACCTCGGTCCGATGATGAGAGCAGTGAGATAGCCATCGAGACCGCTCATTGACCAGATTGGCGATGCCGGACGACGTGCCCTCAAAAAGGCTTCGAACGCCTCGTCGTCAAGCTTCGGTCGTGCAGTCGTCGTCCCCTGGCTCTTCTGTGTCATGCCGCATGCCGCCCTTGATCTGTCATCGCCTCTCGTTCAGCCTTCCAGACCCAGGGGAAGAGCGTCTCCATCCGGTTGGCGGCTACGTTGCCCGAGATGATGCGCTCGAGCACAACCGGCTTGGAAGCAATCAGGATCCGCAAATCCGATCTAAGCGCAATCAAGCCGAACCCCGTATCGCGCTGAACACCGTCCGCAACGTATGCTCATCAACACCGCCGTCGATAACGACACAGGCGCGGTTAATCTCAACGCGAACGGTCAACATCTTTCCGAGAGATGGTTGAGGCTGTTCGTCGCCAACCTTCACGACCGGCACGAAACGCATCTCCTGCTCATCCGATGCGCTTTCGCGGGCGCAGCGACGCCAATAGTGCAACAGGCCTTGACTGACGCCGTATTGACGCGCAACGGCAGAGATATTGGCGCCGGGCACAAAACTCGCCGCTGTGATCTTCGCCTTGTCCTCCGGGCTCCATCGACGGCGGCGATCCTCGCCGATGATGACTTCGACACGACGTGACGTCGATCGAGCCCGCTCTGCATTACCTTGCGCATAGTGCTGATGACTGTCATCAGCACTATGCGCACAACTTGCTCGTCGCGCTCGATTGGCACCAGATCCATCATTCCCACCTCTCAATCTCGAAAGATCGGGATTATGCGCGAACTGAAATTCAATGAAATGTGGGGCGCTCGCAACGCTTACTGTACAGCTTGATCGTCACCGCGAAAATGAACCGTATTGATCCGCAGGCCTGGCTTGCCGACGTCCTTGCCCGGATCGCCGATCATCCGGCAAACCGAATCGATGAACTGCTTCCTTGGAATTGGACAAATACCGTGACGACACCCTTACCGCAGGCGGCCTGATGGCTGCCTCTCTCGTCCGTTTGAAAGTCACCCTCGATGACGTTGAACCTCTGGTGATGCGGCGCGTCGTCGTACCGTTCCGCATTCGGTTTAACCGGCTTCATGAGGTTCTTCAGGCGGCTTTCGGGTGGACCAGCAGCCATCTCGACGAATTCCGCATCCGTGACGTCGGCTTCGGCCTTCCCGACGGTGGTTTTGACGAACCCATCGACGCTCGCAAAGCGACACTTCTTTCTGCCATCGAAGATATCGGCGCGAGATCGTTCAAGTACCTCTATGACTTCGGCGATGGCTGGACGCACACCGTCAAGATCGAAAAGACCTTTCCGGTTATCGCTGGCCTCGATGATCCTATCTTGCTGGATGTTGTCGGGCGGTGTCCTCCAGAGGACGTCGGCGGCCCTTGGGGATATGAGGAGTTCCGCGAAGCGCTTGCCGACAAAACTCACGAGCGCCACGATGAGCTTCTCGAATGGTGGGGCAGCGCGGACTACGATCCGACCACAGTCGATGTCGTCAACCTTCGCAAAAACGTGGATGCGCTAGCCGCCAAATGGAAACGCAAAGCACGCAAGAAAGCCTGAACCTGCGGTCCTCGGCGAATGCTTACGACTTGTTAACTTCCTGTATCGAAACTACGATCCGTAGCTTCACCTCTTTGCTGAAACGGCGACGCCGACCAGTGTCGACGATCTCAAGACGGTGATCACGCTGACTGTCAGTATAGATGTCCATACAAACAGTCAGCCACGTCTCCGGACATCTCTCAAGACGGCCTTCCGCGTATGCGTACGGCACCACCGCCGATAAACCTGTTAAGCTGGACTACTAATACTAAGCGCCGAGGCTTCGTCAGATATGATTTTCCCGTTTTGCAAAGTCAGCGTCCGATCGGTCATTCTCTGCAACAGTTCGGCATTGTGAGAGGCAAAAAGAAATCCTTCATTCTTTTCGATATATTTCTCTAGTCTGTTGTTTGCTTTTACCTGGAATGCGTGATCAGCAACACCAATCCACTCGTCCAACAGCAGAATGTCCGCTGGCTCCACAGTGCTCATCGCAAATTGCAACCGGCTTTGCATGCCAGGTGAATACGTTCCAATAGGCATATCAAAGAATGCGCCCAGTTCTGAAAATTCCGCGACGTCTGCGATATATTCATCTACCGAGATGCTTTTAATCCCGAGCAAAGAGTATCTCATCCGCACATTCTGTCTTCCAGTTAAAGCAGGAACAGTCCCTGCTCCAATTGTTAGCAATGTTCTTATAGAGCCTCGAACCTCTATAGACCCTCCAACGGACGGAAGCATTCCTCCGATCAATTTTAAGAGGGTGGTTTTTCCATTGCCGTTTCCACCGACGATTCCCACGCGCTCGCCACGCCGGACTTCAAGTGATATCTTATCCAGCGCGCGTAAAACCAATGAGCCGTTTAGCTTTTGGATTATCCTGGGGTCCGCCCCCAGAGCGCCTCCCTTCACGCCGCGTAGGGGGATTTCGACAGATGCGTCTCTAATACGAACGACAATATCGGCCTCAGTCATATTAGGCCATCCACCGATATACGACAAGATCACGGTTGGCACCAAAAAGCGCTTTGGACAGCGCGAGTCCACAAACAATAAGGACGAAACATACGCAATAGGACGCGACGGGAAAGGAGCTGTCAACAATGGGCGCGCGAGCAACTTCAACTAGGTGATATACGGGATTGAAAACCACTACCCACTTATGCGCCTGCAAGCGATCTGGCGCCCACAGAATGGGCGTCACTAAGTACACAGCGAACAATATTTGCGGCAGAAAGCCCCGCAATAGTCGGACGCGGTCAAACACATATGCTAGTGGTAGCGACCAACAAATCATCACTAAAGTAAGTAGACACAAGCCTACAGAAAAAGCCAAGTAATTAGTCTGCAAGACCATGACGGGATTGATAAAGGCAATAATAATGAATGAGGCAACAATTTTCAGTAGCAGGGCAATCACAAAGTCATATGTTGAAACTAGATTGCTTATGTAACCCGATATATTCGGAAACGATAAGTAACGTGCAGCTTTTTCGTTAGCATAAGAAATGTCCGAAACAAAAATAGAGATGCCTTGCCAAATTGAAAAGGAAATCGCAAAAAAAGGTATAAACGACTTCAGAGGCTCGTGGAAAACAAGCCCCATGACCGTTCCTAATAGGAGGACATGAATTAGCACCGAGATAAATGGGGCGACAAGCCCGAGGCCTGAATTGCGCTTATTCTCAGCGATATCCGCAAGGTGAAGTTGCCAGGCCAATTCGCGTTGAGAATACAACATCCGAATGTCTGTCAAAAAATCTCGTTCGACCCACCGCCAATTGCTGCTTTTGATGGCCACTATTTCACCTGCAACAGTCGATTCGCAGCAGCAAAATAAGCTGCCGCCCTCTGCTCTACGTTGAATTTATTCAAATAGATTGCCCGGGCGGCTACGCGGGATGGATCATCGCCTTCGCGGTTGTTAAGTTTCTCAGCTAATTCAATGTAATTGCCGACTTCGAAAAACGATATTGCACCAGGCTGATAGCGGTCGAGCTCACCAAAACATTTGGTATGCGAGCAGTACAGAGGCCTGCCCATGTCGAGCGCCAGAGCGGCTGGCCCCGACGAAGTCTGACCGACTTCCGCATATGGCAAAACGACAGAATCGCACGCCAGCATAACGTTGTTGAACTCATCGTTATCTAAAGCTCCACAAAAATGAACTCTATTTTTTAACGTGGGCTGCTGCTCTATTTCCTTGATCAACTTGGTTATATACGGCTGCTCTACTTTTCCTCTCTCAATACCCTCCGGATGCAGGCCACCAACAACCAACAAATGGTGATCGTCCGGCAACGACTTTAATGCCTTTATTGCGACCTCGATGCCCTTGTAAGGTGACAGGAAACCGAAGCAACCCAACAAAACTCCAGAACTTATATTTAGCCGTGAGGCTACTTGTTGCTTGGCTAAATCATGATCCATGCCATGGCGGACCGCCTTGCTAACGAACGCGAGGGGTCGATGTGTAATCGTATCAGACGCAATGCCTAGGAATCCAAAGTTTTTGGCCTCACGCGCTGTCTGTACGATATGGTGGAATTTTTTCGGATTTCGGCGGACTGTAGCGAATAGACGATTAAACACATAGTCACCACGCCAGTCTCTCAGATAATTAATTAAACCGCTGCGGCTAAGGCGGAATCGTCGCGCTTCCAAAGATGGAACCGTGTGGTAGGTTATTATAACCTTTTTGCTGCGCCGTATGATCGCATGAACGTTCCGCCAAATTCGCCGTGGTGTGAATCCGAAGAGACCGGGCTCAAGTTGTATGTTTACAATGTCAGCCCGCCCCACTTTTAACAAAAGTTGTTCGAATTCGGCGGCGGCAGCTTTTCTAGCGTATGGCGACTGGGATCTAAGAAGATCAACCGGAAGCGCTGCGATTTCGATATCGAAGTCGGTTTGCTCACGAAGCGGGAGCTCTAGAAATTCGACGTATTGCGCTATCCCGCAAGCTCGGTGATAGCTTGAAACGACCAAAAGCTTCGGCAATCTAGTCGCCGACGGGATCTGCGAATTGACTTTCGTTTGCTCCACAGCCATTTCCTTCTTTGCCTAGTCTCCGTAAAAAATGGGACAGCGCCACACCCCGCAGATATCCCAAACTGTAGTTGTTTTAGGTAAGTCAAAACTCCTAGAACTGGGGGCTCTTAGACAACCGCATCCGGTAAGTCAATAACATCCCACTGGGTTGGCAGGGCAATCGGGTGAATCCCCGGCGTGACATGTGTCTGATGGTCTGAATCGATGGCTGCCATCTGATTCTGGCTTCGGAGAGACGATGTGGCAGGGGACGTGACCGAGGAAATGGCCGACTTATCGGTCTACGAGGGCGTGGTTTTTCTGGAGCATTTTAAGGGGTTGGATGCAAAGCGGCAAGGTCCGTTATCCTCTGGACGAGATTCTTCTTCTCTGTCTGGCGGCTGTGATCTCGGGCGCCAAGACGATCTCTGCGATCGCGCGGTTTGGCGAGATGAAGCTGGCGTTTCTTCGCCGGTTCAAGCCGTTCAAGGATGGCACGCCGGCGCGCGACCATCTCGGCGACATCCTCGCCAGCCTGGACCCGGAGGTGTTCCAGTGGTGCTTCGCCGCCTGGGTCTCGGCGCTGATCGGCGCGCCCGTCGAGGCGATCGCCATTGATGGCAAGACGCAGCGCCGGTCCGGCTCGAAGGCGAAGGGACAGGCCGCCGCTCACAACGTGACGGCGTTTGCGGCGCGTCAGCGCCTCGTGTTGGCTCAAGTCAAGGTCGATGCGAAGTCGAACCAGATCACCGCCATTCCTGCGTTGATCGGGATGATCGACATGTCGGGTGCTGTTGTCACCATCGACGCGATGGGTTGCCAACGGGTTGGTTGAACCGATGGCTTCGTCGTCAGGGAAAATACCGACAATCTCTGTCCTCCGTTTGATTTCTCCATTCAAGCGCTCAATTGGATTCTGCGCAGCTTGATCCAATGCTGTTTGGGAAAGGTCATGTAAGCGAGCACGTCCTCTTCAGCATTGTCCATGAGATGGGCGAGTTTCGGCACGTTTGGTCTGATCTGATCGGCGACGTTACGCCACTGTAGACTGGGGGCTTCCAGGATGTCCTGTGCGGATACCGTAGCAATGAATGCCGAGACGACACGCCTGCCGGGCATTGCGCATGAAGTGAACCCCGCCCGGCATCTCTGCCAAGCCGTGCAGAGGAGCTTGGAAACAGCCGCTTTGATGCCCTCGTGAGCGTCGGAGACGGCGAGGTTGACCTCTCGCAGACCGTGCCGGGTAAGCTTGCGCAGGAACCCCGTCCAGATCGGGTCGGCCTCAGACGCGCCCCCATGACTTTCACCAGATCATCGACCGAGCGGGTCGAGACACCTTGGACGTAGGCCTCCTGGATGACGGCGGTCAGGGCCTTCTCTGCCATGCAGCGCGGCTCGAGGAAGCTTGGAAGGTAACTGCCGGTGCGAAGTTTGGGAATCCGAGCTCAACAGGGCCAGCCCGCGTCTCCCAGTCGCGATCGTGATAGCCGTTGCGTTGAGCAAGTCGAGAGTCATTCTTCTCGACATAGGCCGCACCGGTCTTTGCCCCGACCTTCAGCGCCATCAACTTCTCAGCGGCAAAGCCAATCATCTCGCGCAGCAAATCTGCATCAGAACTCGTAAGTCCATCATGTCATTGATCCAGGCTGCGCTCGATCAACCCCACCCTACCGGAAAATGCCGATGACGACCGCTGTCCTGCTACATCACCTCCGGGGACGTCATCGCCGCAACGTGATTTTGGCCTTGGAAAAAAGTCATCACAGTCGTAAACATTCGCTAGTTGGCCGGGATCCGGGGCACCCAGGGAGAAAGTCGTGTTCAAGAAATCAGAGCAAGGAAATACCGCTTATTTCACCGAATTACGTGCTGAGTTAGAAAACCTTAGTCCAGATACAGTAAATAAGATCATGGTTCATGTCGACTATCTCGCGCGGAAAGCAAATTTAGTTCCACACGCAATTTTGGAAGGTCGCCATTTTAATGTTGATCGCCAGGTCGAACAGGACGCTATTCGTAACATCGATGCAATACTGAGACCGACGAACGTAATCGACAACAGTGGTAACCCTCATATGGCTACCTATATTGGCGATGGTCTGTGCCTTGTGCGAACGAAGTGGGACGGGCATGTCGTGGTACCCACGTTCAACGTGGATGTAACAATCGGAATTTTGCGCGATGGTATACACGAAGCTTGGACCACAAGAGTTGTCCAAGAGCTTCTACGCGAAGGGCAAACCTATATAAATGTGGGGGCTAATTTTGGTTACTACACTTGCCTAGGCGCTAGAATTGTTGGCTCTACGGGAAAGGTCATATCTATCGAAGCAAACCCTCATGTCTTCTGCGTCCTGATGAAGACAATCATGTACGGTGGTATTGTAGATCGCGTCGATGCTTACAATAGAGCTGCTTACCTCGTCTCTAATGAGACGCTGGACTTTACCTTCGACTATCAATTCATCGGGGGCGGGCACCTTAGTGGTCCGGCCGAAACGGCAGATCAATCCGACAACCCAATGTGGTCACCAGAAAGCCTGCCGAAACTTCTTGATGAGAACGGAAAATGGGTTTCGAGCCGAGGCCTCATGAATTCCTTTCACGTGCAAACGTTACGTCTGGATGACGTGACTAAGGATCTAGTGGCGGACCTCATACATTGTGACGTTGAGCAGGCCGAGCCATATGTTTTACTTGGCGCAGTCGATTTGATCAGACGGTCGCCTACCTGCAAAATAATTTTTGAGTGGTCAGGCTACGCCTACACAAGCGGAAATCACCGATACCAGTCTGCGGTCAATGACATGCTGAGTTTTTTCAACGAACATGGCTACCGCATACGTCAAATCCGACCTGTCGTTGGCGAAAATGGAGAAATTAGTGTTTCTGAATATCTAACGGCGGAGGAGTTTCTTAGCGGTAAGCACGGCGACTACATTGCTTTGAAGCCCAACAACGACCCTTGGAGCCGCACAATGTAGGTATTGCAGGGCTACCCGTGCCCACAGGCAGCCCATCAAAGTTTGTGCGGGAAAAAACGGTCGAAGTCATCGCGCAATGGAATTCCCAATGTCATCCGCAAACGTAAGACCCTATGTCCTTCGGGCCGGGGTGGCTTGCCCTACACTGCCTATGCGAGGGTTGCTCGGATAGGTCGAGCCGATCCTCCTGGCAGGAGGACAAGCCGTGAAGCACAACGCGCTCGCGCGGCAGATGCTCCGGAAACGGTTTGCGCGATGGACGCTTGCGCTCAAAGGTTTGACTGTCGATGATCGTGCCGCCATCTCCGCGGCCAGTTGGTCCTGGCTGGCGTCGGCCTCCAGCTCTTCGAGCTGCAATTCCATCTGTTCGAGAAGGCGGGCCTTTCGCTCCGAGCGGTTGCCATGGATGTCGCGCTTGAGCTTCTCGATCTCTAATTTAGTCTCAGCCGGGCAATCAGCGCATCGGAACGGGAGTTTACAGCTTGCGCACGAGCAGCAACAGCCTCGGCTTCACGACGGGCGGCGCGCTCGGCGAGGATCATCGCGTGAGCGCTGGCAAGGTCGTCGGGAAGCTGATCGTCCGCTTCGGTCATGGCAAGATGGAATCATATTCGGCCTTGCCTTTCCAGCCATTTCCGCTACCCAGCCTGGACGCCAGGTTCTTTGCGGCATCGCCAGTCAATCCCTTCAAGCAGATAGCCGAGCTGTGCAGGAGTTATGACCACCGTGCCGTCAGCCGCTGACGGCCATATGAAGCGGCCGCGCGTGAACAGACAGGCACCTTGGCCGTCGTGCCAGATTACCTTGATCAGCCCGCCCCGACGCCCACGGAAGCAGAATAGGTGGCCGCCATGCGGATCCCCCTTCAGCGTCTCCTGCACCATCAACGACAAGCCGGGGAAGCCTTTCCGCATGTCTGTGTGTCCCGTCGCCAGCCAGACCTTCACGCCGCTCGGAACCGGGATCATCGCCGCTCGACCACGTCGAGGATCCGAGCGAGCGCTTCAGTATCGACATCGCTCTCCACACGAATGCGCCGGCCGCGGCCAAGCTCGATCGTCACAATGCTTATCTTCTTGCGGTCGAGGGTGGCAGTGTTGTCTCCACCGGATCAGGCGCAGGCAAGGCCGTGACTTCTACGGGAATGAGCTGCCGCGCTGGCGGCGGTGCGACCTGGCAAAGTTCTTTGCGCCACCGGAACAACTGATACCAACGAGCGCTAATCAAAACCGGTGCGCCCAGTCACGCATTCCAATCGACATGATCTTCCACGGCTGAGCGACCAGCTTGTTCCATGCGTCGCAGCAATGGGCGACGATGTCCTCGTAATCTTTGAAGATCCGGTTGGACAACCAGTTGTCACGCAGAAATTGCCACACGTTCTCGACGGGATTTAATTCGGGCGAGCGTGGCGGCAGGAAGAGCAGTGTGATGTTGTCGGGCACATCGAGCTTCGGCGTGACATGCCACCCCGCCTGATCAACGATCAGCACGGCATGAGCGCCGTCATCGACGGCCTGGCTGATTTCGATCAAATGCTGGTTCATGGCGCTGGTGTCGCAGTAGGGAAGAACGAGACCCGCACCTTTGCCCTTCTTGGGGCAGATAGCGCCGAAGATATAGGTCCACATCGTGCGTTGATCGTGTGGTGCCGAAGGCCTTGTTCCCCTGCGTGCCCATCGCCGGGTGATCTTGTTCTTTTGGCCTATCCGAGCTTCGTCGGCCCACCAGAGCTCAATCTCGACGTTCTTCGGGAGCCTGCCTTTGATGGCTGCCAGTGTGGCGGGGAACTTTTTTTAAAACTCTCCAGGTCGCCTTCGTTCTGGGCGTAATGGCGCGGGCGGGCAGACAGCTTTGCAAAGCCGAGCGCCTTCAATTCGCGGCCAATGGTCGTTTCATCGACGGATATCCGATATTCTTGGAACAGCCATTGAGCAAGATCCTTGCGCCGCCAGCGCACAACGCCATGCACCGCCGGTATCGGGCCACTTTCGACGATCTTTGCCAAAGCCTGGCGATGCACGTCGGAAAGCTTTCCTTGATTGCCGGGTGCTTTGCCATTGATGAGCCCCGACGGGCCACGCGCATTGAAGCGAATAACCCAGTCGCGGACAATTTGCAGGGTCACGCCTCCGATCCTGGCCGCATCGCTGCGGGAATGGCCATCATAGATTTCGGCAAGGGCAAGAAGCCGCCGAGCCTGTGCCGCATCCTTCGTGCCTTTGGCCAACGCCCGAAGAGCGAAGCCGTCGAAGTCATCGCGCAGTGGAATTCCTGATGTCATCCGCAAACCTCCGTTTGCGGTATTGATTCAGAACTCAACTGATTTGGAAACCTCAAAAAGAGTCAGAGATCGCTCACGCTGGTATGACTCGCGTGGATGCCCGCCGACCGGGCAATCTCAGATACGCTGGCATTCGGCTCGAGGCAGGCCGCAACCAGCCGCTCCTTCTCCGCGCGAGACCAGCGACGACGGCGCTCCACAGAGGTGATCACTTCGATTTGCTGCATTGTCAGAGGACTATTCCTAGTGCTTGCACCAGGACATCCAACGTTCCGCCTCACATCACAAGACGGCCCTCACCGTGGGGTTACCCGCAAACCTCCGTTTGCGACATAGATTCAGAATTCAACTGATTTGGAAACCGCGAAACGAGTCAGAGACCGCTCACGTTGGTATAACATCTATCGCCCCACTATATCGCGATAGACAGAAGCATAGTCGGCCGTCATCTGGACTGCTGTAAATTTCTCCAAATAAGCCGCCCTGGCCTTCTCTCCGTAGCCAAGCGCCTCTTTCCGGCGCCTAGAGAGGCGGATCATTGCCCCAGCTAACGCATCTGGGTCATTTGGCTTCACAACCACACCTGTTTCACCGTGAACGTTAACAAAGCTAGTCCCAGTTCCTATTTCACAGGAGATCATTGGTTTCCCAAACATCGCCGCTTCGACAAGCGATAGGCCAAAGGCTTCAGACCGCAAATGAGATGGAAAAACGAGGCCGGTACTTAGCTCGAGAAGTGCGGCTTTGTCTGCATCCGGCAACGCTCCAAGAAAATGGACATTTTCAAGGCTGTGCTCCTTTGCATAGGCCTTCAACGACGCTTCCATTGGCCCCTGCCCAATTAGCAGGATATCATGGTCTGTCTGCTTTGCAGCCTCCAAGAGTATGTGCACACCCTTGTAGTAGCGAAGGACACCAACAAAAAGGAAAAATGGCTTCGGAAACCTCTGGCGCCAGCGTGCCTTCACATCGTCAGAAGCGCGCGGGTAATCCCCTTCGTCCAGCCCCAGCGGGATGACCGTGGTTTTGCTCCTATAGCGCTGCAGCACGTCGCTGGTCGCCAGGTAGTTCGGTGACGTGGCCACAATCCTGTCAACACTTGTTAGAAAGCGATGCATGAGCGGCCTATAGAGCTGCAAGAGGATCCGCTGCTTGACGATATCGGAGTGGTAAGTAACGACAGTCGGTTTTCTCAGGCGCGAAGTGAGATGGACAACATCCATTACCGGCCAGGGAAAGTGGTAATGCACTATGTCGGCCCTGTCGCTTAGTTCGCGGAACCGTCCAAAGACCTCCCAGGAAAAGCCCGTCGAGGCAAATTCAAAATCGAGCTTGGCTTTGTGAGCGATATGACCATCAAACTCCCGGGTGTTCTGCTCAGGCATGCTACTCAGCGAGAGCACGTCGGATTGGATCCCGTATTTGGCGGTTCCCTTGGCAATTGCGTGGATTGTCCGCTCAACTCCGCCAAAAGTATCGGGCCAATAAGTCTTGAAGAAATGTAGAACCCGCATCTCACTCCAACGCCGGATCATATAGGTCCCCGGCCTTCGCTCTGTTTAAATCATTCCGCCGGCATGGCAGTCATCGGATACGCCCTGCCTTCGTAGCCTCAACCGACACAGAACGGATGGCGTGACCCTGAAGGCTCATATAAACAAAGGCATGGAAAATAGCAGCCCCTTATTGCGAACGGTGTAAAAGGCCTTAAAGAAGCAAATGAAGCAGTTAGGTGCCGGCGATATACGCTTGGGGAGCAATGCATGCGGTTGGGTAGCCTCTACAAAATTGGCGACAATGATCAGCGTCCTTGGGGCACTTGGCATGTCTTAGATATTGGCGAGCGCCATGTCGTTAAGCGCATCGTAGTCAATCCTGGTGAGCGGCTTTCCCTCCAATACCACAATCACCGATCTGAGCGTTGGACGGCAGTTTCTGGTCAAGGCGTTGCCGAAGTCGATGGAACGCATCACAGCTTTGAGCTCGGACATACGGTCGATATCCCACTCAAGGCAACACATCGCGTCTCGTGTACGGGGAATCAGCCGCTCGTCTTTATTGAGATCCAGTATGGTGAGCTACTAGATGAGAACGATATCATTCGCCTTAGCGATGACTATAGCCGGGCTTAACGACCCTCGTTCTCGAAGCAGTCGGGCCCCAAGCGGCTTAACAAGGCCAGGCACCATTGGTGAGGCATCGCTTCGACGTAAAAAGTCTGGTATCGAGGGGTAGCAGACACCCACGGTTCATTTGAAGATTAAACGCGCGGATCATTTTTCTGTCGTTACAGCCCTTCCGGTCAAATTTCAAACATGTGTTTTGCTAGCTTTTTAGCAATAGGAGACTCGAGTCTCTGATCATCCTTCCGTCGCATGGTTTTGGTAATGGAGTTCTTGGAGATCGTATTGCCGATCGGTGTGCGCTGCGCGTTCATCGCTCGAAGCGGGGAACTAACAAGTCAGATGGGTGGGGCGAAACCGCTTCACAAAATTCATATCTCTATGCCCCACCAATGGCCCGCACCTGCTTCCTTTTAGTTGAGATCACGCAGTATTATCCTCATAAGTTGCTATGTCGGCGCGAATGATGCGCCAGCGGCTGTTTACCACAGCTTCCTCATGTCTTTGGCACCTCCGATGGAAGCCGCAGAGATTCACAGGGTATCTTGCCTCCCTCGACCATAGTGCGGATTTCGGATTAACGGGACACTGATTCCGCCAAATCGCGGACATTTGATTTCGCTAGGGCGTCGACTCATAAACTCTGACACCAGATCCGCGCCGCGACAAGTTTGACAGCGGCGAGATAGTTTTCCGGGCGCTTGTCGTAGCGTGTGGCGATACCTCTGAACTGTTTGATCTTGTTGAAAAACCGCTCCACGAGGTTTCGCTGCCGATAAACCCAGCGCGAGAATGAGAAGGAGCCCGTCCGATTTGCTTTGGGCGGGATGTTGGCCCAGGCTTTGCGCGCGGCCGCCTTAGCCCGGATGGCGTTACTGTCATAGCCCTTGTCGGCAAGCAGGATGTCGCCTTCGCCGAGGCTGTCAGTCAGCGCATCGGCTTCAGTGCAATCAGCAATCTGCCCGCCGGTCAGACGGAGCGTGACGGGCCGACCTTCAGCATCGACGAGCGCGTGGATTTTGCTCGTGAGCCCGCCGCGGGAACGTCCCATGCCACCATCGTCTTGATCCCCTTTTTTCCCGTGGCCGCGTGCTGGTGAACGCGAACACAGGTCGAGTCGATCATGACGATGTCGCCATCGTAAGCTTCTGAAACCGCTTCAAGAAGCCGATCCCAGACACCAGCCTTCCGCCAGCGGACGAAGCGGTTGTAGCAGGTGGTTGGCGGCCCATACCGCTCAGGAACTTCCGCCCAAGGAGAGCCTGTTCGGAAGCGCCAAAGGATGCTATTCAACACCCGTCGGTCGTCGACACGGGGAACGCCGCGCGGCTTGTTGGGAAGAAGTGGCGAAATAATCGACCATTCCTGGTCCGTGAGTTCGTAGCGGCGGCGTGTCATCATGGCTCCTCATTCGGAAGCCTTGAATCACGAGGCACGCAAAACGCCAAGAACATTAATGGGTTTACGCCCTAGTTCCCGGACAGTTTGTCGGGATCGAGCTTCATCCACCTGGTTGGTAAGGCCGTTGATGAAACCGAGTGGCGGCCCAGGACCCATGCGCTACCGACCTCCAGGTGGCAGTTACCAACCAAACCCGGATTTTTCGGCGCAGTACCCGCTCGTGAAGTTCTTCCGACTTGGTTTGTTTTGATCCTCAACCGGCTGAATGGACCACAAGGGCTCGGCGCGGCAGGTGGCGAAGGGTAATTCTTCAAATTGCCGAGCGCGAGGGCGTCCACCCGTGCAACCGCAGGCGTGGGCGACGGGGTCAAGAGCGGCATGATACCCGCCACACTTGTTACTCCCACCATTCGCTTTTCGGTGCCAAACTCCCTCGCGGTTAATCGGAAGCGATGCGCAATGAAGAGCGACGCTTCAACCCGGAGGCGCAAGAATTCCACTCAGGAGGTTTTAAAGCCATGACTATATCAGTCGAGAACACGGACAAGCGCGGCCAACCCATCATGCACACGCCGCCGGTCGTATCGCCGCAGGCTTGGGAAACAGCTCGCGAACAGTTGCTCGTCAAGGAAAAGGCCCAGACGCGCGCCCGCGATGCCTTGGCTGCAGAGCGGCGGCGAATGCCATGGATGACCGTGGAGAAGCCATATGTGTTCGAGGGCACCGCTGGCAAGGCCAGTCTGGTCGACCTCTTCGAGGGTCGACGTCAACTGATCGTCTACCGAGCTTTTTTCGAGCCCGGCGTCTTTGGTTGGCCCGACCATGCCTGCCGGGGATGTTCCATGGTAGCTGATCAGGTCGCCCACGTCGCTCACCTGAACGCCCGCGACACCACTCTCGTCTTCGTCTCGCGTGCGCCCCAGGCGGACATCGCGCAGTTGAAGGCGCGGATGGGGTGGGAAATGCCTTGGTTCACGCTCACGGACACCTTCGATGCGGACTTCGGAGTGGACGAGTGGCACGGCACGAACGTTTTCTATCACGATCGCAACCGCGTGTTCCGGACGTATTTCATCAATAACCGCGGCGACGAGCAGATGGGCAACACCTGGAACTACCTCGACATCACGCCGCTGGGCCGACAGGAGGTGTGGGAAGACTCTCCCGAAGGCTACCCCCAGACGCCAACCTACAAGTGGTGGAACTGGCACGACAGCTACGTCGCAGATGCAGCCCCCGACAAGAAATGGGTTGAGGTGTCGGACGCCGGAGAGGCAGCGTTCCGGAACTAGCACTGAGCGCAAAGTCCTGATCCAGTGGTTGGGCTTGCCGGCGTGATCGTTGCCGAAAATGTCTTGGAAAGGCACGCTGGGACTTTAATCGGGAAGCTTACAACCAGCTTGCGCTTCGGCGAGTTGGGCGCGCATTGGCGTGCCAGCGTGCCTTTCCATTCGCCCGGCCGTCCTTGCTGTTTCGCCTTGGGATTCTCTTGAGTCCCAGGGCAGGAGACGAAGCCACGATCCGAGGTCCTGTGCGTTGACGTGCGCGCTGGCTGGTTGCCTTTCTTGGAGCACGCGCAGGATTCAGAACTTTGATTTTTGCCCTGTCCTGTCAATGCGACACTGTTGCCATCCTTATCGCCCCGCCTATTTCAGGGAGTCTATAACCTGGGGAAATGAATGAACAATCGGAACGGCCTTTACTTCGTGATCGGCGCTTTGGTCGTGTTAGTCCTCGGCATGGGCATCTACATTCTCCGCGAGGAGAGCAAACCCAAAGGCGTCGATATCTCGATCGGCGAGAAGGGCATTTCGGTCGAGGAGAAGTAGGCTAATCAGCCACCTTTCTCTCCACGATGAAACGACGTTTGTGTGCCGTCACATTGTTCGGATCGGTGGCGACGGCGTCAAACTCAGCGTCGCTAGCGAGGGCGATGTCACCGATTTACGGCACGATAGCGAGACCAACGAGATGTAAATTTACCGGTTTGTGATCGCGATTATCGTGCGTCGACGTAGCGCTGGCCTTTGATCATCGCGACCATTATCAGTCGGGTCTGTTCTGTTCCGTCGCGGTCTAGATACCCGGACGGCTTCAAGACGGGAGTAGAGCATTCGCGACCGTTTCAATCCTCCCCCTTTCCTTTAGCCGCCTGTCCCATAGTTAACTTCCTGTATCGAAAATGCTTTCCGCCATAGGAGTGGAATATGGGTGCATCCATATTGATCGGAATTCTGATCACGTTTCTCGTAATCGTCCTTGTTCTTTACCTCGTGCAGCGACTTCCTATCGACGGCCGGATGCGCCAGATTGTTCAGATCATCGTCATCATCATCGGCATCGTGTCGCTGCTGAAATATCTTGCAGTATGGTAGACCAGAGTAGCCGGACTGCGGTCGGGCTGCGGTGCTGCCAATAAACGAGCGCTGTGCACGTATCGTCGTGCCTACCTCCGTGCCGAGACAGACCTGAAACTCGCTAAGGACAATCGAGCGTCAGCAACAGAGTAACCGTCATCCCCGACGCGTTCGAGCGATCGGCATCGGTGAAATTCACTGCACAACCTTAAGTTCAATTCAATTGCGAGGGACACACTCTCCGAATAGATAGGTCCCACTAGACTCTTGTTCGATTCACAGATCGGACGGCAAATGGCATTATATAAGTGGTATCTAAAGGAGTGTCGCACACGGAGTGAGAGGTCAGTGCGTAGTAGGACATAATCCCCATGGAAAGCCGCAGATACAACCTACATAAGAACCTCAATATCTACTGGACCATCTTCGACGGGACGACTGGACAGAAGGCGGTGGTTAATGGGTTCGTCAGGGACATGCTCACCGCCGAGGAAGGCGATGAATTGGTCGGCATGCTAAACCGGATCGATGAAGAAAGACCGCCGTCGTTCTACGCTTCGCTGACGGTCGACATCCGATCTCCGAACACTCCCTTCAATCCCCTGGGTGGAGCATGACCTCGCCACTGGAAGAGCTGATGTGCGGCTGGCTCTCTGGGTGATTCCAGCTCGTTCCCTCTCTAGCCATCCATCATGATTTATGTGCGAGTGCGAAAAGCCGCGCTCTGGCTCGCCACCTAGCCTCCAACCGCCACGCATCCGTAGGGCCAGCTTCTCCTTGGGCATAAGAAGCCGAATAGGTCGAGGCAGGTGGTCTGGAAGCGATGGACGAGGTAAGCCGATCGCCCCAGGCAAGCGTTGCCAAACAGCGAACCAACCGAGTTTCGATTGGAGAAATTTTGTCACTCAACGATTATACCTACCCAGGCTGCCTTCATGATCTGCACCAGATCGTTGAGGTGGTCAGCGAGAAGCCGTTCGGCCTTTCGAATTTCGATTTGAGCGGGGTTTCAATCCATCTTTTGATTGTATCGTCAATGTATCTCGCGTAAAAGGTTTAGAGTGTGCAATCACGATGGAACCGCTACGATGGATGCGATTCACACTGAAGGCTTCGACGCTGTTTTGACCCTGACCGACCACATTGAGCACCTGCCGGACAGAAAGCGGCGCGAGTTGGCGAGGATCATCGAAATCCTGTTTGCTGAGGTCGGTGCGTTTCAGGCAAGCAAGCTGTCTGCAAAGCGAAATTCCGGCAAGATCTTGAAGGTGATACTGTACGGTTCGTATGGCCGCGGTGACTGGGTCGAGGATCGCCTCAGCGGCTACCGCTCCGACTACGACCTGTTGATCGTCGTCAACAAGAAGTCCTTTGCCGATGAGCATGAACTCTGGGAAGGCATCGAAGAGCAGCTGTTGAAAGAGCAGATCGGCCATCGCATCGAAACACCGGTCGTCCCGATCGTCCACACGCTCCACGACGTCAACGATCAGCTCGCCCGCGGTCGGCCCTTCTTCGTCGACATCGCCAGAGACGGCATCGTCCTCTACGAACAGCCTGGCCATCCCCTGGCAGAGCCGAAGCCACTGACGGCGGAAAATGAAAGAGAGGAAGCGGAGCAGCATTTTGAACGCTGGCTGCCTAATGCATCCTATTGCATCACTCAGGCGGAGAACGCAATTTCAGACGGCATGGTCAACCATGCGGCATTTGACCTTCACCAAGCGACGGAACGATTTTACCACTGCGTCCTGCTCACGCTAACCCTCTACAGCCCCAAATCACATCGAATAAAGGTGTTGCGTTCTCAGGCCGAGGGGATCGACAGCCGACTAATCGCTGCTTGGCCGCGCGACAACCGGTTCTCTCGTCGGTGCTTCGAGCTACTCTCGCGGGCCTATGTGGAGGCGCGATACTCTCCCGAGTACACGATCACCGGTGAAGAGCTCGCGTGGCTGTTCGAACAGGTCAAGGCCCTACAGGCTCTTGTAGAAGCAATTTGCCGGGAACGGCTTTCCATGTAAGCGTTTTGTGCGCGGGTCACCGTGAAGCATATGCACACTCGAAACGAGGCACACCTGCAAGGGTGCCACGCGAAGAGAAGAACTGACCGTTGCGCGCCTTCCCAATTCAACGTCGTTCTCACAGGTGAGGATTGCGTGAACAGCCAGCCAGCGCGCGTCGTCGGAAAGCGGCGGCGCCACGTAATCGAAAAAACGCACCAACATGTCTTACTTTATATCTTTCTAATTTAGCACTTGCTAGCCATCTCCCAGCAACTATGTGGGAGGAGATAAGTATGCAGCGAGTTGAACCGAATTGTGCCGGCACCGGATCCCTGACCCGTGTGTGGTCGGTCAAGGATTTCTCAAAACGGCACCGACTTGACGAGGGAGAAGAGGCTCGACTTTTACAGCTATTTGGAGCATTCGCTTCCGCCAGCGAATTGCTGTACAACGCAACACGAGAGCCGCGATGGCGGTAGGATCGGGACAGTCCCCGCATCGATAGAGAGTCTCGAACGTCCGCTGCGGGCATCGTCGAGATCGGAGAACAGTCTCTCGTTGAGCGGCTCGTCGCGGAGCCGGCCGTTAAAGGACTCAACATCGCCGTTCTGCATCTGATTTCCGGGCGATGTATTCGAGCGACGAGATGGCCAGAAATGGTGCAAATCGTCCGCCCATTCTGCGATGACGCCAGACCCGGCAAAGCTATGCCAGGACCCGCGCCACAACCGGCTTCGACGCTGCGCAAGATGAGAGCTCGGCGTGTTCGTCAGTTGCATCCGCGCCAAAACATCCAACGCGCTAATTCTTATGCTCATTCGAAAAACGCTTCGGAACAAAAGAGAGAACTTTCAGCCGCAGTGTCTGAATTGCGACCTTGGCGCGACCTCCGTTCCGACACTGAAATCCTTCGTGAAAACGCGCTGACAAGGTTGCGAGTTGAGAACCCGAGCGACCAGGTTCGCACTGCTCCAGCTTTGGTCAACGAGACGCCGGCTGAGCCACAAAACATCCACAGGCTGCAGTCGTCCGTATAGGGGAGAAAGCGGATACGGATATATGTCGGTCAACTCCAGGTCGGCGTGGATCGCCCAAAGCCGGGGCGCCTCGCGCAGCGTTGCAACCATTTGTGTCATCGCGCCAAACCCTCAGCGACAGCACTCGCCGGGGCGGGGCGATCAGCGGCTCGCGCGCGTTGCATAGGGCTGTTCTATGGCTGCCCGAGAGGCTTCGCCGTCCCCGCCTCGCATTCCGGCAGTCGCACAGGTTTGGCGAGTTTCGCCAGCACCTCGGGCTTGGCGCACGCCGGGAAGCCAGCTAGCGGCATTGTCTCTATGAACCGACTGCGCTCCATTGTGCTCAGGCCGGGTTCATTGATCATGCTCTCGACAGTCAGGTCTGGGTGATTCTTGAGAGCTTCTGTAACCGAAGCATTCGCCTCATCGGTTCGACCGAGTGCCGCGAGGGAACTGCTACGGACCACCCAAGTCCACTTTTGGTAGTTGTTAGGCGTCATGCGCTCCAGCATCTTCACCGCGTCCTCATACCGGCCCGCCATAAAATAAGCAGGTGCGAAGAAGTTGGACGCCCACATCGGATAGTTCGGGTCCAGCCTCATTACCTGGTCGACCATTTGAGCGCCGCGTTCGGGTTCACCGAAGCGTGCGGCAAAGCCGGTATAAAAAGTCAGGATTTCGGACGAACCCGGAGCTAGACGAAGGGCCGTGTCCAGCTCAGACTTGGCGCGGCCCATGTCGCCCTTATTAGCAAGGCTCATACCAAACACCGCATGTGCTTCAGCGTCGCTCGGATCAAGCCGCACCGCGCGTTCGGCCACATCGGCGGCCGCCTTGCGGTTGCTCTCGGGATTAACGCCAAACACACCCATTAGATCATGAGCATGGTAAAGTTCTACCCAGGCCCGTGCCAGCCCCGGGTCCAGTTCGACGGCGCGGTTGAGAAACGTGATGGCCTCCTCGTCATCGGCTTTGGTGAGCTTTTCAATCTTCTCGGACCCGAGAAGATAGTAATCATAGGCATTCAGGTTTTCAGGCCGTTTACGTTTGGCTGCAGCCCGCCCGGCCTCTTGAATCAGTCCCACTCCGCCGCCGAGGCGGTTGGCGACCTGCTCTGCGATTTCGGTCTGAACGGCGAACACGTCCTCACCGGGCCGGTCCCAATTCTCCGACCAAAGATGGTGGCCGGTTTTTGCATCGATCAACTGTGCTGTGATCCGTACCCGGCCACTCTGCCGCTGTATCGAGCCTTCCAGTACAAAGCCGACATGGAGCGCACTTGCGACCTGGCGGGCATCCACCGGCTTGCCTTTGTAAACTTCCGTCGAATTCCGCGCCACCACCTCGAATTCGGGAAACCGCGCGAGATCGGTGATGATGTCCTCAGTCAGGCCATCGGCCAGACGCCCGCTAGCCTCGTCGCCGCCATAATTGTTGAAGGGCAGCACCGCCACCGACGGCTTGGCGCTCAAAAGTTCGGGCTGCAAGAACCACCAGACCCCGCCGCCCGCCAGAGCCAGCGCCACGATCGCCGCCGCAGCCGTCTTGGTCCAGCGCGGCATCATTGCGACAAGCGGGCGACGCGCCCGTTTGCCATCGAGTCTCAGCCGGTACATCCGCACTGGGCGACTGATGTTCTTGACCTGCTGCTCGCCGGCGAAATCGAGCGGCCAGTCGAGTTTGCCCTGGAGATGATCGTAGGCCGTGCCCGACACCATCACGCCGCCCGGCTCGGCCAACTGCTCCAGCCGCGCGGCGACATTCACGCCATCACCGTAGACATCGCCATCCACCAACGCCACATCGCCCAGATTGATCCCGACGCGGAATACGATGCGCTCAGGCTCCGGTAGGCCGGCGCTGCGGGCCGCCACGGCATTCTGAAACTCCGCGGCGCAGGCAACCGCATCAACCACGCTGTTGAAGGCGACGAGCGCGCCGTCGCCCATCAGCTTGATAACGGTGCCATGGCGCTCAGAGATGGCGGGATTGATCAGGTCGGCGCGGATGGCCTTCAGTCGCTTGATGGTGCCGGCCTCATCGGCCTCCATCGCCTTCGAGTAGCCTACCATATCCGCCGCCAGGATCGCCAGCAGCTTCCGGTCGAGCGCGGGGATACTCATCATTGTGACCCTGCATGAACACATGAACATGCAATATGCCGGGAGTCTACACCCATCGAAGCGCCGCAGCTAGCACACCGCCAAAACGGCATGTCTGCTTTTGGCACCATGCACGAACCCGCTTCGCGGGAGGGCGTGCGCGGTGAGGTTGGTGTGATTATCTGAAGTTCTGGGCAGGCTGTTGGTGTTGCCTGACCATTGAGTTCCCTTCAACGAGAGGAACGTTCAATGGCCAGCTTCTCCAATGATGCCCCGACCACCCCGCTTCGCCAGCGCATGCAGGAAGACATGGTGATGCGAGGGTTGGGATCCCAACTCAGCAGGACTACATCCGTCATGTCCGGCGCTTCGCCACGTTTCTTGGGCGTACCCCTGACACCGCAATGGTCGAGGACATACGACATTTCCAGTTGTATCAGCATGAGAACGGTGTGGGTCCGGCCACGATCAACGGCACGGTTTCGGCGCTACGCTTTCTGTTTGCGGTGACGCTAAAGCGGCGGGATCTGGCGCGAGCGCTGGTGATAACCCGCAATCCACGCAAGCTACCCGATGTGCTGAGCATGGAGGAAGCTGCGCGGTTGCTCGAGGCGGCGCCAGGCATCAAATACAAAGCGGCGCTCGGCGTGGCCTATGGCGCGGGCTTGCGCGTCTCCGAGGTCGCGCATCTCAAGGTCGATGACATCGACTCGACGCGCATGCTGATCCGCGTTGAACAAGGCAAGGGACGCAAGGATCGCAATGCCCTGCTTTCTCCGCAACTCCTTGAACTGCTGCGACTGTGGTGGCGCGAAGGAAAGCGGCGCGGCGTGATGCTGCCTCATGGCTGGCTGTTTCCGGGGCGCAGTCGCACCGACCCGATCTCGTCGCGGCAACTGCATCGCGCGGTTCAGGAAGCTGCGGAGGTCGCCGGCATCCACAAGCGCGTCAGCCCGCATACCCTACGGCACAGCTTTGCCACCCACCTTCTGGAGGATGGCACCGATATCCGCGTCATCCAGGTTCTGCTCGGACATAGCAAGCTGGAGACGACCGCGCTCTATGCGAAGGTCTCCACCCGGACTATTCACGCGGTCGCAGGGCCCCTCGACCGGCTGATGGCGCTGATGGAAGGCAAAACGCCCGACGGCTGAGCCATGCGCACCTCGATTGAGGTCGCCGATATCTTCCGTGTTGCCGGGCCGACCTATCGGAAAGCCCATGGGGGACACCTCAGCTTGGCCCAGTTCAAGGTGATGTCGGCGGTCGAGCACTGCCGCACCGCTGCATTGGGCGGCCATGTCGAGGCCTGCGAGGATTGCGGAGAGTGGCGCATTGCCTACAATTCCTGCCGGAACCGGCATTGCCCGAAGTGCCAGGGCGCCGCCGCACGCACATGGCTCGCCGAGCGCGAGGCTGATCTCTTGCCGGTCGGATACTTCCATGTCGTCTTCACGCTGCCTGCCGAGATCGCCGCGATCGCCTTCTACAACAAGGCGCTCGTCTACGACCTTCTGTTCAAGGCCGCATCGGAAACGATGCTGACAATCGCCGCCGATCCGAAGCATCTCGGCGCGCGCATCGGCATGACCGCCGTGCTGCACACATGGGGATCGGCCATGACCCATCATCCCCATGTTCACATGATCGTGCCAAGCGGCGGCATCTCCCTTGATGGGTCACACTGGATATCGTCACGTCCTGCATTCCTCTTGCCGGTGCGTGTGCTAGCATTACAGTTGCATATCTATCTGTGGTCTGAATCTATGGGTCTCCATGATTCGGAGGTCATGGATGACAGGTGCATCAATCGAGACTACGCTTGAGCTTTGGGCATCATCGTTGCGCGACGTGAAGGCTCGCATGCGCAGACTGTTTACGCAGGAGCGAGTTGCAGCCTCTGCGAACCTTTTCCTGGACGGCTTGCTGGGTGACGAGCGGCGTAAGACAGGTTGGATGCGTGCTGAGGCGGCCGGTGATCCAGGCCCGTGGCGGCAACAAGCCATTCTGGGGCGCGGGCGCTGGGACGCGGACGCACTTCGCGACATCGTGCGAGAGTATGTCGTAGAAAACCTCGCCACGGATGATGCGGTCCTGGTCATCGACGAGACGGGCTTCCTCAAGCAGGGCAAGACATCGTGCGGTGTTGCACGTCAATATACAGGTTCGGCTGGCAAGATAACGAACTGCCAGATCGGTGTGTTCGCCGCCTATGTGTCCGTTCGCGGTCATGCCTTTATCGATCGGGCCCTGTACTTGCCCAAAAGCTGGACCGGCGATCCGGCAAGGCTGGCAGCAGCTCATGTTCCTCAGGCTACAGCCTTCGCTACCAAGCCAGGCCTGGCTGTCGAGATGATACGGCGTGCGCTGGCAGCCGATGTGCCGTTTTCATGGGTGGCCGCAGATGCGGTCTATGGCGTCGGGGACGTTGAAGGGACCCTGCGTCGAGCCTGCAAAGGCTACGTTCTTGGGGTTAAATCGGACCACCATTTCGGCTCCTGGTCGGGTAAGCCTCCGGTCGCCGGCACAGCGCAGGAGATCGCCCGTGATCTCGATCCAAGTGCATGGCAACGTCTTTCCGCCGGTGAGGGCACCAAAGGCGCGCGGCTTCATGACTGGGCCTATTGCGAACTCGCCGACCTCGATGCCGACGAATACAACGAGACGACATCTGGGCTTTGGACCCGTGGCCTCCTGATCCGGCGCAATATCAGCGACGGTGATCTCGCATTCTTCACCACATGGTGCCTGGCCGGGACGGACATCCAGACGCTCGTTTCCGTTGAAGGCCATCGCTGGGCGATCGAAGACAGCTTCGAGACCGCCAAGAACGAGCTCGGACTCGATCACAATGAAACCCGGTCATGGCATGGCTGGCATCGCCACGTCTCCCTCGTCATGCTTGCCTTCGCCATGATGGCGGTGATCCGGTACCGCGCCAATGACGCGACGCCCCAAAAAAGACCGCGGATGCCGACCATCAGGACTTGATCCGCTGGTCTATCCAGGAAGTCCGGCGATCGCCATAAGACTCGCTCAGCGTCGCATAAGCCCCGCCTACGTCATCGCATGGTCATGCTGGAGGCGCGCCCATCAGGCGGCCGCTCGACGAGCTCACCTCAAAACTAAAATACAACTGTAATGCTAGGGCGTCGACTCATAAACTCTGACACCAGATGCGCGCCGCGACAAGTTTGACAGCGGCGAGATAGTTTTCCGGGCGCTTGTCGTAGCGTGTGGCGATACCTCGGAACTGTTTGATCTTGTTGAAAAACCGCTCCACGAGGTTTCGCTGCCGATAAACCCAGCGCGAGAATGAGAAGGAGCCCGTCCGATTTGCTTTGGGCGGGATGTTGGCCCAGGCTTTGCGCGCGGCCGCCTTAGCCCGGATGGCGTTACTGTCATAGCCCTTGTCGGCAAGCAGGATGTCGCCTTCGCCGAGGCTGTCAGTCAGCGCATCGGCTTCAGTGCAATCAGCAATCTGCCCGCCGGTCAGACGGAGCGTGACGGGCCGACCTTCAGCATCGACGAGCGCGTGGATTTTGCTCGTGAGCCCGCCGCGGGAACGTCCCATGCCACCATCGTCTTGATCCCCTTTTTTCCCGTGGCCGCGTGCTGGTGAACGCGAACACAGGTCGAGTCGATCATGACGATGTCGCCATCGTAAGCTTCTGAAACCGCTTCAAGAAGCCGATCCCAGACACCAGCCTTCCGCCAGCGGACGAAGCGGTTGTAGCAGGTGGTTGGCGGCCCATACCGCTCAGGAACTTCCGCCCAAGGAGAGCCTGTTCGGAAGCGCCAAAGGATGCCATTCAACACCCGTCGGTCGTCGACACGGGGAACGCCGCGCGGCTTGTTGGGAAGAAGTGGCGAAATAATCGACCATTCCTGGTCCGTGAGTTCGTAGCGGCGGCGTGTCATCATGGCTCCTCATTCGGAAGCCTTGAATCACGAGGCACGCAAAACGCCAAGAACATTAATGGGTTTACGCCCTAACATTACAGTTGCATATCTATCTGTGGTCTGAATCTATGGGTCTCCATGATTCGGAGGTCATGGATGACAGGTGCATCAATCGAGACTACGCTTGAGCTTTGGGCATCATCGTTGCGCGACGTGAAGGCTCGCATGCGCAGACTGTTTACGCAGGAGCGAGTTGCAGCCTCTGCGAACCTTTTCCTGGACGGCTTGCTGGGTGACGAGCGGCGTAAGACAGGTTGGATGCGTGCTGAGGCGGCCGGTGATCCCGGCCCGTGGCGGCAACAAGCCATTCTGGGGCGCGGGCGCTGGGACGCGGACGCACTTCGCGACATCGTGCGAGAGTATGTCGTAGAAAACCTCGCCACGGATGATGCGGTCCTGGTCATCGACGAGACGGGCTTCCTCAAGCAGGGCAAGACATCGTGCGGTGTTGCACGTCAATATACAGGTTCGGCTGGCAAGATAACGAACTGCCAGATCGGTGTGTTCGCCGCCTATGTGTCCGTTCGCGGTCATGCCTTTATCGATCGGGCCCTGTACTTGCCCAAAAGCTGGACCGGCGATCCGGCAAGGCTGGCAGCAGCTCATGTTCCTCAGGCTACAGCCTTCGCTACCAAGCCAGGCCTGGCTGTCGAGATGATACGGCGTGCGCTGGCAGCCGATGTGCCGTTTTCATGGGTGGCCGCAGATGCGGTCTATGGCGTCGGGGACGTTGAAGGGACCCTGCGTCGAGCCTGCAAAGGCTACGTTCTTGGGGTTAAATCGGACCACCATTTCGGCTCCTGGTCGGGTAAGCCTCCGGTCGCCGGCACAGCGCAGGAGATCGCCCGTGATCTCGATCCAAGTGCATGGCAACGTCTTTCCGCCGGTGAGGGCACCAAAGGCGCGCGGCTTCATGACTGGGCCTATTGCGAACTCGCCGACCTCGATGCCGACGAATACAACGAGACGACATCTGGGCTTTGGACCCGTGGCCTCCTGATCCGGCGCAATATCAGCGACGGTGATCTCGCATTCTTCACCACATGGTGCCTGGCCGGGACGGACATCCAGACGCTCGTTTCCGTTGAAGGCCATCGCTGGGCGATCGAAGACAGCTTCGAGACCGCCAAGAACGAGCTCGGACTCGATCACAATGAAACCCGGTCATGGCATGGCTGGCATCGCCACGTCTCCCTCGTCATGCTTGCCTTCGCCATGATGGCGGTGATCCGGTACCGCGCCAATGACGCGACGCCCCAAAAAAGACCGCGGATGCCGACCATCAGGACTTGATCCGCTGGTCTATCCAGGAAGTCCGGCGCATCGCCATAAGACTCGCTCAGCGTCGCATAAGCCCCGCCTACGTCATCGCATGGTCATGCTGGAGGCGCGCCCATCAGGCGGCCGCTCGACGAGCTCACCTCAAAACTAAAATACAACTGTAATGCTAGGCAAGCTATAGCGCGACGATCAGGATGAGAGGCCGCATTGCCTCGCCAAAAATGCTCCTTGATTATTGGCCGTTGCCTCATCTGATTTGCTCCCAGCATTTGTGGGTGCGGAGCAAATCAGATGAGGCACATCAGCGTGACGACCAAGAAAGAATTGATTGCAGCTTTAGCAAAGCGCTACCTCCAAGGCAGCCGAGAGGAAAAATCGCGCATTCTCGATCAGTTCGTTGCGATCAGCGGCATGCACCGGAAACATGCGATGCGGTTACTCCGCGGCACACATAATCAAGTCGCGTCTCGACCACGTCCTCGGATCTATGACGAAGCCGCCCGCCAAGCGCTTATCGTGTTGTGGGAGTCGTCCGACCGTGTTTGTGGAAAGCGGCTAAAGGCGCTGCTCCCGACGCTGGTCATCTCCATGGAGCGGCACGGACACCTCAACCTGGATGACCGGGTTCGGGCTCTGTTATTGCAGATGAGCGCCGCGACGATTGATCGCGCTCTGAAAGACATTCGCGAAACAGCGGGCGGCCGGCGACGCCGGCATTCGGTGGCTTCGTCTGCGTTAAGGCGTAGCGTCCCCGTCCGGACATTCTCTGACTGGGATGATCCCGCGCCTGGGTTTGTTGAAGCAGATCTTGTCTCCCACTCCGGCCCCGTTGCGCGGGGCAGCTTCGTCCAAACGCTAGTCCTCACCGATATTGCCAGTGGCTGGACGGAATGTGCGCCTCTGCTTGTGCGTGAGCAGAAGCTTCTGACGGAAGTGTTGAGTGAGTTGCGGCGTCTGATGCCGTTTCCGCTGCTCGGCTTCGATACGGACAATGACAGCGTGTTCATCAACGAAACGATCAGGGATTACTGCCTTGATTCCAATATCGAGTTCACGCGTTGCCGTCCCTACCGCAAGAATGATCAGGCTTTCGTCGAGCAGAAGAATGGGTCGATCGTTCGCCGCATTGTTGGTTATCATCGCTATGAGGGGGTCGAGGCCGCTGCGACCCTGGCCGATCTATACCGATCGGTGCGCTTGTTCATAAACTTCTTTCAGCCATCCTTTAAGCTGCGGGAGAAGCGTCGCGATGGCGCGGTGGTCAAAAAGATCTATCATCCTCCTGCGACACCCTATCAGAGGCTCTTGGCAGATCCGAGAACACCGACCGAAGTCCGAAATCGGCTATCGCACATCGGCGATCAGTTGGATCCTGTGAAACTATTGCGCGATATTCGAACAGCGCAGCAGCGTCTTGTCGAGGTTGCCAGCAATGCCTCGCTGTCAACAGCCACGCCGGATATCGAAACGTTCTTGCAGAACCTGCGCCACGCCTGGACGGAAGGCGAAGTCCGTCCGACGGCCAAAGCGAAACCAAAACTGCGCCGAGAGCGACGTAGACCAGACCCGCTCATCCGCGTGACCGACGATCTCCGCTCTTGGTTTGAGGAGGAACCTTGGCGGACAGGCCGCGAGTTGCTCGAGCGGCTTCAAGAGCGTTATCCGAATGAGTACCCCGACGGACTCCTGCGAACAGTGCAACGGCGCGTCAAAGAGTGGCGTCGAAATAAAGCCCATGCCATGATCTTCGGCGCAAATTCCGAAACAGCTCAACTCTCCGCGACTTGAACGCTCGCAGCAGAAAGGAGCAATCTTGTGAGGCAATGATCAAGTGCATCAGGAACATTCACAGGCGAGGCAATACGAGTCTCACCTTGTTTGTCGCCGCGCAGCAAGCTCTTCCGGCGCTTGTTCCTCACGAGACTGCTCCAACTCCACGATGCCGGGCGGCTCGCCTTCTTCGGTTCGGCTGCGCATCTCACTGACCGTCGGGCATTCGTACGGTACCTGTCGCCGGTGCGAAAGAAGCGTTGGGTCGTTTATGCCAAGCCGCCCTTCGCGGGACCTGAGGCGGTTCTTGCCTATCTGTCACGATATACGCACCGGGTGGCCATCTCGAACAGTCGTCTGATCTCGTTCGACGAGACCGGTGTCACCTTCCGCTACAAGGACTACCGCCGCGACGGCCGCGACCGGCAGCAAATCATGACGCTCGCGCCCGCGAACTCCTGAACGCTGTCCCGCCGCCCGCTGACGACGCAACCGATGAGCCGAACGATATCCGCCCGCCATGCCCATGCTGCGGCGGACGTATGATCGTCGTCAAGGTGTTCGAACGCTGGCGGCAACCGCGCGGACCGCCAGATAAGGCAACAACGAACCGGGAGAGTGCGTCATGACCCGGCATGGCAGATCCATTCATATGGTCCACTCAAAACAGAGCCGGCCAACGGGAGGGCCTGCGCCAGTCCGAACGGCGCTGGCTTCCAACCGGCCAAACGCTCTCCCAATCACCACGAAACTCTCGGCCGTCACACCCGAAAACACCAATCTTCACCCGCTGGGACCGACAAGCGACGCTGCGAGCAGCGGCCCGCCGGAAGATCCGATACACAAAACCCCATAGCTCACGGAATGCCGACCGCGGGTTCCTGCATGAGAGGCTTTCGTACGCCTGACGGCACCCGAAACCCTTCACCATCGCGGAATTGCATCGCAAGGCGCTTAATAGTCAATCACGGTCCGAGACCGGACCTTTCAGTCCTTCGCGGCAGGAAACACTCAACTGCAGACTCTCGAACCTGATCTGTTGGTTTCCACGCAGAACTGAGCCGGTTAGGCGCATAATTTCCATTGAGAATTGAGCCATGTGAACCTTCCCCCCAACGCGGTGAGCGACGGGGGCCACGGAGTGATCCACATGGGACTTTTAAACATCATCCGTCGGATGGCGCTGCGCGAGAAGCAGTCGATCCGCGAGATCAGCCGGCGCACTGGGCTGTCACGCAACACGATCGCGAAGTATTTGAGCGCTGGTACGATCGAGCCGACGTTCACGGTACCGGAACGTCCGAGCAAGCTCGATCCTTTTGCCGACAAACTTGCTGGCTGGCTGAAGACCGAGGCCGGGAGGTCGCGCAAGCAGCGCCGAACGCTGAAGCAGCTTCATGCGGATCTGGTGGTTCTCGGCTTTACCGGCTCCTATGGTCGGGTCGCCGCGTTCGCCCGCGACTGGCGGGCTGAGCAGCTGACAGCGGGCCGCGGCATATTCGTTCCGCTGTCTTTCCGCCCAGGCGAGGCATTCCAGTTCGATTGGAGTGAGGACTATGCCGTGATCGGCGGCGAGCGCACGAAGCTTCAGGTCGCACATATCAAGTTGTCGCACAGTCGGGCCTTTCTGGTCAGGGCCTACCTGCTGCAAACGCACGAGATGCTCTTCGACGCCCACTGGCACGGCTTCCGTGTGTTCGGCGGCGTACCTGGTCGCGGCATCTACGATAACATGAAGACGGCGGTCGATCGTGTCGGTCGCGGCAAAGAGCGGCAGGTCAACATCCGTTTCCTCGCGATGACGAACCACTACGTCTTTGCGCCAGAGTTCTGCAATCCCTCTGCCGGCTGGGAGAAGGGGCAGGTCGAGAAGAACGTCCAGGATGCTCGCCCACGACTGTGGCAACAGATGCCTGACTTCCCGGATTTGGCGGTATTGAATGCTTGGCTGGAACAGCATTGCCAGGACCTGTGGCGGGAGACGGCGCATGGCACCTTGCCCGGCACAATCGCAGATGTTTGGGCTGATGAGCGGGCAGCATTAATGGCACTGCCACCCGCATTTGACGGCTTCGTTGAGCAGAGCAAGCGCGTCTCACCGACATGCCTGATCACCTTCGAGCGCAATCGTTACAGTGTGCCAGCATCGTTTGCGAACCGGCCTGTCAGCCTGCGCATTTATCCCGAGAGACTGGTCGTTGCGGCCGAGGGCAATATCCTATGCGAGCATGAGCGGGTCATTGAGCGGAGCCACGATAAGCCGCCACGAACGATTTACGACTGGCGACATTACCTTGCCGTCATCCAGCGCAAACCCGGTGCCTTGCGCAATGGTGCGCCCTTCCTGGAATTGCCGCTGGCCTTCAGACAGTTGCAAGATCAGATGCTTCGCCGCCCCGGCGGTGATCGTGAGATGGCCGACATCCTCGCTCTGGTGCTTCATCACGACGAACAGGTCGTCGTCAGGGCCGTGGAACTGGCTCTGGATCAAGGCGTGGCGACCAAAACGCATGTGTTGAACCTGCTGCATCGGCTGATTGATGGCAAGACGACCGACGGTCCCGACATCGATACGCCACAGGCACTGACCCTGCTGCGCGAACCCAAGGCCAATGTAGAACGCTACGATGGCTTGCGGGTCCGGATCGTAGGAGGTCGTCATGCGTCATGACCCCGCAAGTGCTGCCGTCGTCATCATGCTGCGTAGCCTGAAGATGTATGGCATGGCCCAGGCCGTCACGGACCTGATCGAGCAAGGTGCTCCCGCCTTCGATGCGGCCGTGCCAATCTTGTCCCAGTTGCTGAAAGCCGAGATGGCCGAGCGTGAGGTCCGCTCGATTGCCTATCACATGAAGGCTGCTCGCTTCCCAGCCTACAAAGACATCTCCGGATACGACTTCGCCGCCAGCGAGATCAACGAGGCCACCGTGCGCCAACTGCACCGATGCGAGTTCATGGATGGGGCGCAGAACGTTGTCCTTATCGGTGGCCCTGGCACTGGAAAAACGCATGTCGCGACCGCTCTTGGAATCCAAGCCATCGAGCATCATCGCCGAAAGGTCCGCTTCTTCTCGACCATCGAACTGGTCAATGCTCTCGAGCAGGAGAAGGCTAAAGGCAAGGCGGGCCAGATCGCGGAGACCTTGGTCCGCCTCGATCTGCTCATCCTGGACGAGTTGGGATACCTGCCGTTCAGCGCCTCAGGCGGAGCACTACTCTTCCACCTGTTAAGCAAGCTCTACGAGCGGACCAGCGTCGTGATTACCACCAACCTCAGCTTCAGCGAGTGGGCAACCGTCTTCGGCGACGCCAAGATGACGACCGCTCTGCTCGATCGTTTGACCCACCGTTGCCATATCCTGGAAACCGGTAACGACAGCTTCCGCTTCAAAGCCAGCTCGGCTGCCGCAGCACAGAAGAAAGGAGAAAAAGCCAATCCCTTGACCAAATCCTGATCAGAAAACCATACTTAGAGGTGGCTCACTTCTTGGTGGAAAAACCGGCTCAGTTCCGCGTGGAAACCAACACCACATGTCTTTGCGCCAAGGTTTGAGATGATTCTCAGCCAGCCGGCGACGTACGGTCTCCGAGGACAACTCGTCATGATCGGTGAGTCGGACCATCTCATCGGCCAGAAGCTCCAGGGTCCAGCGGGCTCGCCCGGGCGGCGGCTTTGAGCAGGCGGTCGCCACCAACAGCGCCTCCTCCTTGCTCGATAGCTTGCGCTCAACACCCGGGCGCGGTTCTTCACTGAGCGCGCCTTCCAGATTGGCTTCCACAAACCGGCGCTTGGTCCGGTAAATCGTCGATCCGCTGACGTTCAAGGTTGCCGCGATCACCTCGTCGCTGAAGCCTTCGTCCGCCGCCACCAGGATCTGGGCGCGCTTGATCTTGCGCGACGCATGGCGTCCCCCGCTCAACAAAACGGCCAGTTGATCACGTTCCGATTGGCTAAGCTCTACGTGAAACTTTATAGTCATCGACACCTCCTTCAGCGCGGAGACGCAGATGAATCCGAAAATGAGTCCCTCACTTGACCCGCAAGCCGCAACGGCAAGACATGGCCTTACGCAAGTCCAAGGCCAGTACCTGGCCTTCATCTACGCCTACAGCCGCATCTTCAAACAGCCTCCGGCCGAAGCCGACATGCGTCGCCACTTCGCCGTTACGGCTCCGTCTGTTCACCAGATGGTGCTGACCCTCGAGAAGGCAGGATTTATATCCCGCGTGCCAGGCGCAGCACGCAGCATCCAACTTCTCATCCCACCAGAAGACTTGCCCATTCTACGATAACCCAACCCGTCATAATCTCTGTGGCGCGGTACTAGACCCAAAATGCTATATTGGCCGCGTTTCAGGTGGCGGAAAGGAACGATAGCAATCGGCGATCGCGTATCGATGCGCTACGGCGTCGTGATTGACGCCCTGAGCGGACGCGTCGAGATCGGAAACAATGTTTCGCTTAACGGCTTTGCGGTAATGCTCGGCCACGGAGGCATCCGCATCGGCAATGACGGATCGCAGCGCAAACCGCAATTGTCTCCTTCGAGCATCGTTTCGATGATCCAGCCGCACCCATAAGACCAGCCGTTACGCAAAGCACAGGTCGTGATCGAGGACGACGTTTGGATCGGGGCCGGCGCGAAAATTTTGGCGGGGGCTCATATTAGCCGTGGCTGCGTAATTGGAGCCAATAGCGTGATCAAGGGAACGACGGTTCCAGGTGGCATCTACGTCGGCGCACCGGCTCGACTGGTCAGAGCTGCGTGGCCGTTGAATCCCAACGAACCCTTGACAGGCCAAAGCGCCAGGTTCGTGGACTGAGCGACGTGCGGGTCCGCCGTAAAGACCGGCAATCTCTGCTCGCTGAATATCTGTAACGCTTGCAGATCGGTTTCCCTGTGCATGCGAGAAAGATTCAGCGAATTGTATTTGTGACCTTTCGAGAGTGGATCGATCCCGGTGAGGATGACATTTGCCGCTCCGCTGTTGATTGCCAGAGCTGCCCCGACGATGCCATTCGACCACTTGCCCTCTCCTTCCAACTCCAGATTCAACCTTCCTGTCATCCGATGCATCAGGGCCATGCGCTCATGACGGCTGATCAGCATCAAGTCGTCGTAACGGTAGTCGAATGCGTCAAGCCCTCTCAGGAGCCGGTCGAGCTCGTGTCGCCAATTGAGGACGCAAAGTAGACCGGTTTTCGCATGCTGGAGCACTCTGCGAACCTCGACGGCGGCCGGATTGGGTCCTTCAATTTGATTGAACTGCATCAATGTCACGTCGGGCGGCTGCGTCAACCAAGCCTCAGCAGCCACCTGCGAGGCGTTTATCGTCAATACGCGAAATGAATCGTCCCAGCCGTGAACCTTCGTGGAAAAGGGCGCGGAACCCACGACAACGACGTTTCTTCCGAGAAGAAGCCGCTTTAAATCGGGAACTCTGGGCGCTGCCAGCCGATACCTTAACCAGCGGTTTAAATAGCGCTTACCGCGTACCAACTCTTCCAAGTATGACATGTTCCCCCACCCAAAGCTTGTGGATTACACTCGTACTCTTCATTCAGTTCGGCTATGCATGCAAACACATACGGGCCACGCGTTCGAGCTAATTATTAGATGACCATGTAAGTCATCGCCATAATTGCAAGAAGTAATCCGGGTCGCAACACACCGCTCTCCTAGTGCACGAGCCGATCCGAATAACCCTTTGATATTGCCGGTTGCACGCCCTGCCCCCAGTTGCGCTGCCGACAACAGCACCATTCGCACAGACTATATCTCGTCACGGGGATTTCGTATCGATAGCCGACGCTGCAACCGGGCACTTGCGCCGATGTCATCTTCGATCGCAACGATGGCAACGGTCTTTCCGTATCGCGCCGAAAAATAATCGCGCTCTCTTTCTGCCTGAGCCAGGCTTCTGGCAATCATACAGATTTCAGACTCACGAACTACCGCATATTGCATAGTCGATGTCCTCCGCTTCGACGGCTCGACACCTAGAATGGCCCACTTTGTTTGAAAAATCAACTTTACGGCGAGAGGGAGGCCATCGGAACAGTGCGGTGCCCAACCACGAGTGATGACAGGTTCGAGCCTTAGAAATAACAACAACCGCCTCCCCGATTAAGCAGACAGCGGCCTTGCAACGGAAGCAGTCCCCTCCAGTGATGCCGGCTTCGTCTCCATGCGTCGCGGCCCCTACTGCAGGGTCGCGTGAACCGTGTACCCATGAGCCATCTCCGGACGTAGCTCGAACATCCGGCGGAGCAGCCGCGCTGCATCGTCCATGATGAAGACGAGGTCTGTAAGGCGCTCGAGCTCCGTATGAATTCGATATGCCTCGACGTCGTCGAGACGTCCAGTTGCGATCAACCTTTTCGCCTTTTCAATCAAACGTTCCGTCCGGGCCACGATGTCCAGGCTGTTGCGTATAATGACGTCGAGCATACGTCTCCCCTCGCTTGCGAAACACAAGCGTGTCGGAGAATCGATCAACTCGCAATCCCCTAATCCAGCTAAAGACGGTCGCGGATACGGTCGTACAGATCGCGCATTTCGTCGAGCGCCCGGTCGTAACGCGAGCGAGGCGTGGATGAGCGCAGTCCAGCGATCGCAAAGGCGAACGCCCCGGCGACGGCCGCGACCGCCAGGAGTGATGAAACAGGATAAAGCTTAACCGTTGCTTCGGTCTGCCGTGCGGCCTGCATTGCGCCACCCTTTACCGATCGCGCGGCGGCGGAAATCTCGCGCCGCAACGACTCCATCTGCCTGCGCAGGGCGCGGATTTCTTCGCGAGGATCATAGTCCGGCTGCGGTGGGATGCCGACCGAGGCAGTGCTCGTGTCGACGATCGCCTTCGGGACCGGCTCGCCGATCTTGGCACCTTCGGTAACCGCCGGCGCGGTTGCGATTCGTTTGCGAGGCGGCATGTCGGTCTCCGTGATATTATTACCTGTTTCTACATTAATTGGAGCAGCCGGTGCGGCCTTCAAGCGCAATCGCCTTGAGCTTGAAGGCGAATTGCTACTGCACGCGCTTCAATGGCGGGCGTTCACGCGCATGGAGCACGAAGGTTTCGATCAGCACCGTGGCGACGTCGATGGAAGCGAAACCAGCGACGTCAGGAGCATTTCACTGCTCCCGCAAAACCGTCTCCAGATTGTCTGAGACATAATCAGGGCGGCTGCGGCTCTCAGGGTCCTCGACCTGTCGAAATCCTTCCCGCGTTTCGCGAGGCGTCCCTCCGCTACGGAATTTTTCGATGGAACCTTGCCTACAAGCATCCGGAACAATGACGCCGCTCGGCTCGTTTTCCTCCTGTATCGCTCAAAAATCGAGGCGACCATGTGGGTCATCATGATCGGCGCCGTTCTGGTGATCGGCGGGTTTCTTTACCTCTTCCGGCAAGCACTCAGCAGGCGACTGAGTGAACCTCACCAATTGGCGCAAGGTAGCCAAACGCTCGAACCGCAGCATCAGGGACTGCGCTTTCTCGGGCTATCAAAGAACTGGCCGGGCCTAGTGATCATCGCTCTCGGCGCACTGCTATTGGCTTTCGGTGGATATTTGTGATGGATCGCCGCGCTTTGCCCGCCTCCATCGACTATCCACGGTTCGTGCGCATGGCGCGCAAGCGCGCCTGTGCGCTGGTCATCGGGCGATCAAAAGCACTTGCGAGGAAGGCGTGGCTGAGAGCGGTCGCGTTGGCGTTCGGCACGTGGACGGGGTGGCTCCTCAGTGGAAAGCAGAGGCTTTCAATGCGGCGCCTTGGCCACCAAAATGGTTCATCAGAATGGTCTAAAAAGAGCTTGCACGAGCAAGCAGCGATCGTTACTCTTTGCCTGTTACCGAGTGGTAGCGCTCTATTGGACCTCAATCGCCCCGCCAACCAGCGGGGTATTTTTTTGGCCAGCTGACCTTCTCCCCTCGGCCATGTCACCGGGCAGGACATACAGGCCGGCCTGGTGGGCGCCGTTGCAAGCGTCAACCATGCATCATCGTCTTTTGTTGGTTCAACATCCGGAACGCTGAACAGGCCGATACGTTATTCGGTTGATCCGATGATGGAGTCCCCATGTCAGCCGCCCACGCTTTGCAGAAGGCCGATCTCGAACCGCGCAAGGGCAGCCCGAGCCCGCGCATTGACGAAAACGAGTTCAAGCGCCGGTTCCTCAATCAGTTCCAGGATCCGGCATACGAGCCGCTTGAAGCGGAGCTTTCCAAAGTCGCCGCCGCCGCGTGGGATGCCTACGATCACTCCCGCAAGAGCCCAAAGACGCGCAAGGCAGGCTTTGAATTCGCCGACCCCGAGTATGAACTCGCCATCGACTGGCTGGCTGCGCGTGACGCGATAGGCGTTGCGCAACAACGCCATGACGATCCGGATGGACCGGCCCGCTTCCTTCTCATCAATGGCTCCTCGCGCAGCGAACATACTTGCCCCGGTGAGGTCTCCAAGAGCTATCGGATGGTGGAGCTGGCAAGAAATGCTCTCAGCCGCGACCCTCAGGTTGAAGTCGAGCTGCTCGATTTAAGCCGCGTCGCGTCCGAGTACGGTCGTCAGATCCACCCCTGCAAGGCCTGTTTTTCGACGTCCGCCGCGCTCTGTCATTGGCCCTGTTCCTGTTACCCCAACTACTCGCTCGGGCAGATCCATGACTGGATGAACGACATCTATCCGATGTGGGTCGCCGCGCACGGCATCATGATCGTAACGCCGGTCAACTGGTGCCAGACATCGTCGCCACTAAAGCTGATGATCGATCGCCTCGTATGCGCCGATGGCGGCAATCCGGATCCGACCAGCACCCACGGCAAGGATGCGAAAGAGGCCAAGGAACTTGAGATGCAGGGCTGGGACTATCCCCGTCACCTGAAAGACCGGCTGTTTTCCGTCGTGGTTCACGGCGATACGGAAGGTGCCGAAAACGTTCGGCGAAGCGTTTCCGATTGGCTGAAATCCATGGATCTGGTTCCTGCAGGTGCGCTGGCCGAGGTCGATCGTTACATCGGCTACTGGGAGGCATATGCAACCAATCACCTGTCGTACGAACAGGACCAGGCGATAAAGGAGGAAGTCCGCAACGCGGCGCAGACGCTCTATGACGCCGTCGTGGCAAGGCGACAAGGCAAGCAGGTGACGGCAGGCCGCGATTTCAAACAACCGCGTCAGAAATAGGCGCAGGCAATGAATTCCTATATCGCGACGCTCTTCATCCTTGGCGTGATCATACTCCTGACGGCCTGGCTTCCGCTTGCGCTACGCCGACTGCCACTGTCCCTACCCATCTGTTGTATCGCAATCGGTGTCGTTCTTTCGTGGTCGCCGTTTACACCCCTTCCACAATCGAACCCGCTTGAAAACATCGTGCTGGCCGAGCGCCTGACCGAATTCGTCGTCATCGTTGCCTTGATGGGCGCGGGATTGAAAATCGACAGACCGCCTGGTTGGCGAAGCTGGGCGATCACGTGGCGGCTACTTGGCGTAGCCATGCCACTTTCCATTGCTTTGATCGCGTTGCTTGGTTGGAGCGTGCTCGGTTTTGGCGTGGCCTCCGCGCTGCTTCTTGGGGCAGCACTTGCTCCAACCGATCCGGTCCTGGCCGCAGATGTTCAGGTCGGGCCGCCCCAGACAGGCGAGGAAGATGACATCAGATTCGCTTTGACCTCCGAGGCAGGTTTGAACGATGGCCTGAGCTTTCCGTTCGTCATGGCCGCTATCGCGATCGCCTCACAGGCGGGACCGGGTACCGGTTGGCTTTCCCACTGGCTCGCCGTGGATGTTTTCTGGAGATTGACGGCAGGTGTCGCCATGGGGTGGCTTTCCGGGCAGATCCTCGGCTATCTGACCTTCAAGGTGCCGAAGGCCGGGCGGATCGCCAGGACAGGTGACGGATTGGCAGCGCTCGGCTTCACATGTCTTTCGTATGGTGCAACCGAACTCATTCATGGATATGGCTTCGTCGCCGTTTTCGTGACGGCGCTCACACTTCGCAACGTCGAAAGACACAGCAGCTACCATGGCGACCTTCACGATTTCGGTGAACAGATCGAACGCCTGCTGATGATGCTGTTGCTGGTCTGCTTCGGCTCTACGCTTGCTGAAGGATCGCTGCTGTCGCTGGTCGACTGGCGTGTCGCAATCGTCGCTGGCTTGACGCTGATCGTGGTTCGTCCGCTCGCGGGATGGTCAGCCTGATCGGCAGCGGGCACCGATCGGCGGAGAAGCTGATCGTTTCGATCTTCGGAATCCGCGGCCTCGGTTCGATCTACTATCTCGCCTATGCCTCCGGGAAGGCTCCGTTCGAGCGCCTTGACGTGATCTGGGCCACGGTCTTTCTGATCATTCTGATTTCCGTCGTGGTGCACGGCGTTGCCGTGACACCTGTCATGCGGTGGATCGACAGTGAAAGAGGTGTCGACGCCATGCGCCCGATCAAGGCACGAGAGGGAGGCGGCGAACGCGTTTCGCGTTGACGAGAGCAACTGGCAACACTGTCCAGCGTTTTGCTGACAGTCGGGAGGCCGGATAAAGTCGCTCGCGCCTTGCGGAAACCTTGGGTCGGATTGCGCGTTTCCACGGCAACAGAAACGAACGGAGGAACGCTCATGAAACTGCTTCACGACTGGCTTGACGACAAACTCGAGGAACTTGGTCAAGCCGGCTACGAAAATGACACGTCAATGTTCGAAAAGCATGCCGATTTGCTTCGGGCGCAGGCTGCGGCGGACGGGTACGACGTCAGCGAACTGAACGAACTTTGCGGCGGCGATATCGCAGCGTTTCTGCGAGACCGCCAAGCCGCCATGAACGAGGCTGATATGGCCGACAAACTCGCTGACGATGACGCCTAGCGAGGTGATGACGATTTATAATGCGGAGCGACGACGTCATCGAGGCGCGGCAATCTCCATGAAGTTTTTGATTGCCGCTGCCAATGCAGCCGGATTTTCTTCCGCGACATGATGACCGCTGTCGATCCCAAAGCCGGTCACGTCGTCGGCCCAGCAGCGCCAGAGACTGACCGGATCGCCATAGATTTCCCCAAGGTCGTCTCTCAGCGACCACAAGCAGAGCATCGCAGCGCGGATCCGGCGACCGGCTTTGCGGTCTTCGCGATCGTGAATATGATCGATCCGCAACCCGGCGCGATAGTCTTCGATCATCCCATGAACCACCGCCGGATCATGGATGCAGTCAAGAAGATCGTCATAGGCTTCCGCGCCCATCAGATCCGGGTTCAGTTTGTCATACCATGCTGTCGGATTGGCCATGATCGCGCGCTCCGGCTTCTCCGGCTGCGCGAAGAAGAACCAATGATACCATGCCTTTGCAAACTTCCAGTCGGCCCGTTCCAGATGTTCCAGAACCGGCAGACCATCGATGGTAACCAAACTGCGCACGGTGGCCGGATGATCCATCGCCATGCGAAAGGCCGTGAGGCTTCCCCTGTCGTGTCCAACCACGTGGAAGCTATCATGACCAAGAACCCGCATCATTTCGACAAGGGCATGCGCCTTCGACCGCTTTGAAGAATGTCGGCTATCGGGGCTGTCGGGAGGGATGAATGATTGGCCGAAGCCAGGCAGGTCGGGGCAGACCACGGTAAAGTCGGGCGACAGGCGCTCAGCCACCTTGTTCCAGGTCATGTGTGTCCTTGGATGGCCATGGAGGAGCAGGATTGGCGGCCCTGCCCCTCCTCGGCGAAGGCGAAGAGTACCCCTGCTGATCTTGATCGCTTCCAAAACGAACCCGTCGAACATCAGCCGGCCTCACGCCAAATTCCGGGTTTTGCCGAGCCGCTTTATGGCTTGCTCCAGCGGCCGCTCGCAATCGCAGTAATCCTCCCATGCTGATGTCTTCGTCAGCAGCCGCGGTGCCGTTCGAACGGTGAAGCGTCTGGGATCGAGATCGGCCTTCACCTGTGCCCAGGTGAGCGGCATCGATACCGTGGCGCCGGCCCTGGCTCGTGGCGACAAGGGAGCAACCGCGGTGGACATGCGATCGTTGCGCAGGTAGTCGAGGAAAATTCGACCATTCCTCAGGCTCTTCGTCATTTTCACCAGATAGAGATCCGGATTGTCGCGCGCCATTTGCCGGCATACGTCATATGCAAAGGTCTTTGCTTGCGGCCATGAGAGAGCCTTTCGCTTGTTTGCGGCAAGCGGTGTGACGACATGCAGCCCCTTGCCTCCGGTGGTCTTGCAGAAGCTCACCAGGCCCAGTTCCTCGAGCCTGTCCTTCATTTCCCGGGCGGCGGCAACGACAGTCGAGAACGCGACGTCAGGTCCCGGATCGAGGTCGAAGACCAATCGTCCCGGGACTTCCGGCTTACCCGGTTGGCAATTCCACGGGTGGAGTTCGACAGCGGCAATCTGGGCGACGGCCGCCAATCCCTCCGGGCGATCAATCTGGAGATAGGGCTTCCTGTCGCCGAATACCTCGACCAGCTCCAGGAGGTTCGACGTGCCCTGCATGGCGTGCCGCTGAAAGAACTGCTCGCCGTTTATGCCATCTGGCGCACGGATGATGGAGCATGGTCGACCGGCAATATGCCTGATGAGCCACGCACCGACCGCCTCGTAGTAGCGAGCCAGCTCTTCCTTGGTCACGGTGCCATCGTCGTTGGCATCGGGCCAGAGCGGCTTGTCGGGACTGGAAATCAGCACGCCCATCACCTCGACCTTGGCGTTTTTCCCGCGACCCTGTCTGGCGGCGGGCCCAGGCTCTGGTGTGACCGTACCAGCGGCCGGGGCTGGCAGATCGACTTCGACTTCGCTCGCAGGCTTGTCTTTGCGCAGAGCCTTGAAGGCTGCCTGACGCACGAGGCCGTCTGCCGTCCATCCGGCGAATTCAATCTCGGCAACAAGCTCGGGCTTGACCCATACGACATCGCGATCTGGCCTCGGCGATCCGGTGCCGGTAAAGCTCGACCGGGCCGTCTCCAGCGCCTCGAGCTCCGGCAATAGCCCTTCGAGCTTCTTTGCTGCAAGGCCGGTTCCCACGCGACCGACATAGATTAGATGGTCTTTGCGATAAACACCGACCAGTAGCGATCTGAACCTGCCGTTGATCCTTGCATAGCCGCCGATAACGACCTCATGCCCGGCACGACATTTCGATTTGGCCCACGTATGGGCGCGCCCTGATTGATACGGTGCGTCGGCCCGTTTCGAGACGATGCCTTCGAGTGACAGCTTGCAGGCAGACTTCAATACAGCGTCGCCTCCGGTCTCGAAATGCTCCACAAAACGGATCCGCGGATTGCTCGGAGCGTTATTCAAGAGGGTGGCGAGACGATTCTTTCTGTCGCTCAGTGGCCGCGCGCGAAGGTCTTCGTTGCGGTCGAAAAGCAGATCGAATGCGAAGAAAACAAGATCTCCGGTCTTGCGTTCGGAAAGCGCGGCTTGAAGTGCGGCGAAATCTGGCGCGCCCTGTTCATCCAGCGCACAGATCTCGCCGTCTAAAATGGCATCTGGAAGAGCCGAGGCGCCATCCGCTATTTCGGTGAACTTTGCTGTCCAATCTAATCCTTTCCTCGTCTTCAGCGTGACCTCGTTATCAAACACCCGCATCTGCACCCTGTAGCCGTCGAATTTGATTTCATGGACCCAATCGGCTCCAGACGGCGGGCGCTGCACCGTCTCGCAGAGCTGCGGCGCAATAAAGTCCGGCAGTTCGGCAGGCGCATCCTCTGTTGGCCGCTTGGCGTTTTGCCTCTTGGATCTGCGAGGCTCTGCAGGCGCGCCGCCATCGCTTCCCCACACGGCGTCGGCGCGCACTTTTCCTCCTTTGACGATGAATGCGGCCGGTTGTCGACCTTTGCCCGAGGCAATCGCTTCCATGGTTCTGCCCGATGCCACCGAAGTCTGGTTCTCCTCCACAATGTCGGAGCCACGGTCTTCCAGAGCAAACGCGTCATGATGTTTGATCAGCAGCCAGTTCGAACGGTTGCCCCGATCTCGATCGTTGCGCATGCGCACGAGAACGAAGCTTCCTTGCAGGCGTTGGCCATCGAGCCTGAACTTCAACTCGCCCTTTTCCAGCGCCCGCTCCGGCCCTTTAGGCCCTTCCGGTTCCCAGTAGCCGCGGTCCCACACCATGACCGTGCCGCCACCATACTGGCCCTTGGGGATCGTGCCTTCGAAGTCGCCGTAGTCGAGCGGATGATCCTCGACCTCAACCGCAAGGCGCTTGTCACGCGGATCAAGCGACGGCCCTTTGGTGACCGCCCAGGATTTGAAGACGCCGCGAACTTCGAGCCTGAGATCGTAGTGCAGGCGGGAGGCGGCGTGCTTTTGAATGACAAAGCGTCGGCGGCTGGCCTTTTCAATCGGCGTGTCGCCACTCGGCTCCGAAGTCTTTTGGAAGTCTCTTTTGGCTCGATACTTCGATAACGTGTCGGTGGCCATGGCTGCTCTCGAAGGTGACCTCGTTTGAGTGAAATGCCGCTTCGCGATGGTGGTTCCATGGGCTTCTTCGCCGTTGGCTACTTCAGGCGGTCCGCCGTCTCGCCGAGCGAGTCCGCGACATACGCACCGCGCGATCCCATCGGCAGCTCGGGCCCGGTGGTGGTGTCTTTCGCGGTCTGGTGTTCCAACTCTGCATTCAGTTCGCCGCCGACGATCAGGATCACGATCGAAAGCCACGTCCAGATGAGGAATGCGATAAGCGTGCCTAGGGTCCCGTAAGTGGCGCTGTAGTCGGCGAAGTGGTTCATGTAGAACGAGAAACCGAGCGACATGGCAAACCATGTCAGCGTCACGAGCACCGCACCCCAGGTCATCCAGCGGAATTTTGCCGGCTCCCGGCTTGGGCCGAAGCGGTAGACGGCGGTCACGGTTGCGCCGACGATCAACAGAAGCACTGGCCACCTTAGCAACAAGGCCATATGTTCCTTGAACTGATCGAGCCACAGGTAGGAAAGCACCGCCGGCATCACAGCGACCAGCCCGATCATGATCGCCGCGCATGGCATTGCACAGAGCGTAAAGCACAAGGCGATTGCATTCAGTTTGACCAAGCTGCGCTTCTCCTTCTCTTCGTAGGCGACATTCATCGCATCAAACACGGCCAGTGTGCCGCTGTGAGTGCTCCACAGGGCAATGCTCAATGCGACGATGAAGGTCACGCTGAGCGTGCTGTTGCGACTTTCGACCAGGTTCTTGATCTGATCGGAGATGATGTCAAAGGCGCCCGGCGGGAGCAGGCCGGCAAGTTCACGAAGATGATCAGACATTGTGACAGGATCGGCCATCAGACCATAAAGTGCGACCAATGCCGCAAGCGCCGGGAAGAGGGCCAGCAACAGATAGAATGTCACCCCTCCAGCGATCAGCGTCACGCGGTCGTCGGACACCTCCTTGACCACGCGAAAGAAGACGTCACGCAATCCTTTGATCGGTATGGCTTCTGGAACCGCGGCATGTCTCCCGCGCCCAGGCTCCAAAGGATCGATCGTTCGAACCCCAGCCGGATTGAGATGCGACCTGCCGAGAAGGATTGCGCCGCTCACGGCCGCGATCAATAAGACCGTAGCGGTTGACACCCTCTGGGACGGTGGCCGTCTTGGCATCGGGCAATTCCCGTTTCTCGCCAAGATTAACGCAGCTGTTCCCGAAAGGATGCGTTTGATCATCCATACAATTGCTGTCCCCCGAGGCGCTTGCCCGGTGTCGGCGTCGATATTGTCTTTCCTACCGGTCGAGACGCGGCGGACGGGGGCGCCGGGCCGATGGAGCGCCGGTGATATTTGCCACCCCTGAGATCGCTTGAAGAATCGTGAAGCGACAGCGTCGGGCGCACGAAATTGCTTTCCTCTCCCTTGCGCGGTTCACTGTTTCTTGACCGATTGTCGGCATAAGGGATGTGCGATTATTGGGCCGCACTGACGGGTGTTTGATGGTTCCCTACATGCTATTTAGAATCTGGTCCGCAGTTGCCGTGTTGACGGCTCTTGTTGCCATCAACCCTTTTGGCAGAGACGTCGCCGATCCGATCACGACTGGCACCATTGGGGTTGAGCAGCGATAGCGGTCGCTCGAGGCATCGAAAGCGCGTGTCTGCCGTTACCCCGCGCGCAAAAAGTTGTCCGCGCGCGGCTCAAAACCCGGTGCGATGCTCATTTACCGTCTTGCTTAAAATACTGACCACCGATCCTTTCATCATCCAGCGATCGCGATATATTTGTCGTTGGGGGGATCGAAACTTGGACAGATACACCATTCAACAGCAGGAAGACGGCAACTGGGCGGTCCTGGATCAGCAGAAGGGCGCGCTGATTGTTGACCCGATGATGACACAGACCACAACTCGTCTGAGCGCTCAGGCTCTCGCCGATCTCAAGAACGGCCTTCAGCCGCGCCGACAAGAGAAGATCCGGACACGGCTTGGCGCGATTGCGGACATCGTGAGAAGACTTCGCGCCCGCAGTGCCTAGCATTCCGGCCTGCCGCTCAGCCTGTGCCGCTTATCTTGTCACCCATGAGCGTGAACGTCCGTGCAGGCTTTGCCGATGGCGGCGATAACCCCAACCTCGGGCGCCCTAACGTCTCTCCCAGCCAAAGACACTGCGTCCGCCGAAATGCTCCGAATCGCGAAACTCGCCGGCAATGATCTCCTTAAGGTCGGGTCCGGTGACGTACTGCTCCATCTGTCGTGACTGGATATCCAGGCGTTTTAAAGCAGCCAGTTCCTCCTCGCGTCCGAGCTTGCCTTTGGAGATCGCCGATTTCATCACGCGGATGGTTTCGTCATATACCTTCAACGGCACGGGAAACGGATGACGATCCTTGCCGCCGTGGGCAAGCGAAAACCTGGCTGGATCGGAGAAGCGGCAGGGCGCACCGTGTACCACCTCCGCCACCATGGCCAGCGCCTTTACCGTGCGTGCCCCAACGCCCGGCACGAGCAGCAGATCCTGATAGTCTTTCGGGCCGCAATCGGCAGCAGCGGCCAGACTTCCATGCAGGCGCTTCATGACGATGTCGCCAGCGCGCACGTCGTGATGAGCCGGCATGACAAGATGCGGCAAGACCAGCTGATCGGCCACGACGGCTTCCCGCTCGGCGCTTTGGGCGAGTGCGCTTGCCTCCCGCGCGATGCCGTCGGGTCCGAGTGTTGCGAGGATGTCAAGTTGACCAAGCCGCGATCGATCTGCCCGCCGATCAGCGAGATTGATGATATTGCCCTGCCCACGCCCCTCGATCGCACGGTGGGGTGAATCGAGGAAATTCTCCAGGCCCTCCGACAGCCAATGATACCGCCTGGCCTGGCGCCTTTCATCATTCATCCCCTGCTGCACGACGACCCATTTGCCGTCATCGGCAACGATGAACCCATGCAGGTAAAGATCAAATCCGTCCTGAACGGCAGCGCTGTCCACCTTGGCGACCAAACGGCTGACGCCGGCAAGGCGAGCACCATCGATCCCGACGCGATATCCGATATCGACCAGCTCTTCCGGCGTCTTGCGGGACTGGGCGCCTCGACCACCGCAAACATGCAGTCCCAATTCGCCCGACAGCGGTTTCAGGCCGCGCTTGAGAGCCCCGATCACGCTGGTGGTGATACCAGAGGAGTGCCAGTCCATTCCCATGACCGAACCGAAGGACTGGAACCAGAATGGCTGCGACAGGCGGCGGAGAAACTCGTCGCGGCCGTAGTGATGGACGATTGCCTCGGCGATGAGCGCGCCGAGCCTGGTCATTCGATCGCTGAGCCAAGGAGGAACCCGTCCGCCATGAAGCGGTAAGTCAGCACTGCCTGATCGTTTGGACATCTATTCGGTTACTCGTCTCGGTTCAGCTCGTTGCCTTGCGGCAGAGATCGGATTGCCAGGCCAGTTGTTTTTTCCGGGTCCGCACTTCCAGCATGTCGATCCGATGGGCGCTATCGCCAGCATATTGCGGATTTTCCCGAAGGCGCGCAAGCAGGCGGCCCTACACGTTCGACTGCAGGAACATCCAATTTTCGGAGCAACCCACGCGTGTTCGTATGCCCTTTAGGGCAATATTAGAATTGCTACACATGTGGTAGCATCCAACGCTCGGGAGGGATTTAAACCTAATCTTTGCTTGGGGGCGCAACGGAACGGCCGTAAGGCTCCCGCAATTTGCATATTTGCCAAATCTTCATGTCAGGAGCCGCTCGTTCCTGTGGAACGTAACAATTATTCGAATGTACGCAAGCATCATTGCGTCATGCAGCCACCTCATATCCGCAGTCATAGGGAGGGGCACCTTTATGCCCTGAATGCTGTTCAAGAACGGAGGCAAGCATCATGAGTAGCATGAGAAACCTTTGCTTTGGTCTGTTGGCTTCGGCGCTGACGAGCGCACTGGCTGCGCCAGCAGTTGCACAGCAACAGCAGCCAAAACCCAACATCCTTGTCATCATGGGTGACGATGTCGGCTGGTTCAATATCGGGGCCTATCACCGGGGCATCATGTCGGGGAAGACGCCCAATCTCGACAAGCTGGCAGCCGACGGCATGATGTTTACCGACTATTACGCGGAGGCGAGTTGCACCGCCGGCCGGGCGAGTTTCATCACCGGCGAAATTCCGTTGCGCACCGGCCTGACGACCGTCGGTCAGGCGGGCGCAGACGTCGGCATGCCTGACAAGGCGGCAACGATTGCTGCCGCTCTCAAAACCGAGGGATACGCGACGGGGCAATTCGGCAAGAACCATCTCGGCGATTTGAACAAGTTTCTGCCGACACTGCATGGCTTCGACGAGTTCTTTGGCTACCTTTATCACCTCGATGCGATGTCAGACCCCTACTGGTATTCGTTTCCGAACGACCAATCGTACCGTGACAAAGTCGGGCCGCGCAACCTGGTCCACAGCTTTGCATCAGACACGGACGACACCAGCGAGCAACCGCGTTGGGGCAAGGTCGGCAAGCAGCGGATCGTAGACGAAGGTCCCTTAGCACCGTACCCCGACATGTCCAACGTGCCGAACATGCACGATATTGCCCCCAAGGCCAAATACGACATGGGTACGTTCGACGAAGTGCTGGTCAAGGCTTCGTGCGATTTCATGGACAAGGCCAAGACCGACGGCAAACCGTTTTTCGTCTGGCACAACACGACGCGCATGCACGTCTGGACTTTTCTGTCGCCCAAATACCAAGCCCTCATGAACAGCGAGAGCAACTACGGGCTCGAAGAAGCTGGAATGGCGCAGCTCGATGACAGCGTCGGTGCGATCCTGAAATGCGTGGAGGACGCGGGAGAGACCGACAACACCATCGTCGTTTTCACCACCGACAATGGGGCGGAGGTGTTCACCTGGCCCGATGGCGGCATGACCCCGTTCAAGGGCACCAAGGGTACCGTGATGGAGGGTGGCTTCCGCGCACCGGCCATCATCCGCTGGCCGGGCAAGGTCAAGCCGGGTACGGTCGAGAACGGCATATTTTCGGCTCTGGATTGGTTCCCCACACTGGTGGCGGCTGCTGGCAATCCTAACATCACCGATGAACTTCTGAAGGGCACGAAGTTGGGTGATCAGACCTACAAGAACCATCTTGACGGCTACAACCAGTTGGACCTGTTGCAGGGCAATTCGCCATCCGCACGTCATGAATTCTTCTACTTCGGCGGCCCTTCTCTGGGGGCAGTTCGCATCGATGACTTCAAGTATCAGTTCTTCCAGCAGCCACAGGGCTGGCCCGGCGCAAAGGTCACGACGGACATGCCCACCATGGTCAATATCCGCCAGGACCCCTTCGAGCGGACACCGTCGATTGGCTCGCAAAACCTCAACGACCTTGGTGGAGGCTACATGAATGACTTCTATGCCCGCGAGTTCTGGCGCTTCGTCAGTGTTCAGCAGGAAGTCGGCAAACTTGCGCTCACGGCAATAGACTATCCGCCGATGCAGGACCCGGCCTCGTTCAACCTCGAGGCCGTAAAGCGGCAGATCGATGCAGCCATTAAGAACAAGCCGGGCAATTAGTCGAGCGCGCTCAAGATGACGGGTGGTCCGACGGCTGCCCGTCTTTTTTTGAAATGTCCGTCAAATCACGCGCGGCATTTTTGGGTCCGCTAGGGCCAAAAGTGATCCGTCTATTCGTTCGTTATCAATGTAGCTCATCGTCAGCCACGTCTGCCCTCAGTAGCTGATCCATGAGAGACGAGACGCTTCATGCCTTGTTCTGGAACATATCGTCTCGGGGAGAGTTCTCGCACGGCATAAACCGCCAAAGGAGGATGACATGGCAACCCAAAAGACGCTGGACGATCTTTTCCTCGATACGCTCAAAGATATCTACTACGCCGAGAAGCAAATTCTTCGAGCTCTTCCAAAGATGGCGCGCGCCGCGCAATCAGAGGAAGGAAAAGCCGGCTTCCAGAAGCATCGCGATGAGACACAAGGCCAGGTCGAGCGTCTGGAGCAGGTGTTCGACATGCTTGGCAAACCCGCCCGTGGCAAGACTTGCGAGGCTATTCAGGGCATTATCGCGGAAGGCGAGGATATTATGGAAGAGTTCAAAGGCTCTCCGGCGCTCGACGCGGGCCTCATCTCTTCCGCACAGGCCGTCGAGCACTATGAAATCGCCCGCTATGGCACGCTGATTGCCTGGGCCACTCAGCTCGGGCTCAAGAATGCGATCCCGCTCCTCAAGCAAAGCCTCGCCGAAGAGGAGGCGACCGACAAGAAGCTGACGCAGCTTGCCGTTACCGTCGCCAATGCGAAGGCGGCGTAGCGTTCACAACAGACAAGCGGCTGCCGCCAGCCCGGCGGCCGCCGCTCCCTCAACCGTTGGACGCCTTCATCCGATACAATCGACCGTGGCGAGGACCGATGCGCCGAAGACGCGCCACGGCCGCGACGCGTCTTCGGATACTCCATCACCTGACCGGCTCGCTTCTGCAGCAAATACGATCGTCAACGCACGTCCAAGCGTCACCGTCGAGCTACACGCATGACAAGCGAAACAACAAAGAGGACGAGGAACACGAAAAACAGCACCTGGGCGATCGAAGCGGATGCTCCCGCTATTCCGCCAAATCCCAGAACGCCGGCAATCAGAGCTATCACCAGGAACACCAACGCATAGTAAAGCATTTTCACCTCCATCATTGCGTGGAACGACAACGATGGACCGGCTAATTGGTTCCAGATGCATCCTGCCGCGTCCGGTCGACATTGCGACAGAGACCAAGTTCGGCGATGGGTTGTATGTCTATTGTCCCCGGGGCCGAACACATGGCGCAACGCGACGGCCAGCTCTCGCATCAACCTCTGACCTCGCCGACAAGCTTCAGCGTATCGAGGCGATCGATGATCTGCTTTGCTCGCTCCTCCCCGAGCAGGTCGGGCACCGCTGACGGCCATAATTCAAGTGCGCGTTTTACGACCGTCGTCACCTCGCGGGTGATCCATTTGGAGTCGAGCCGGAGAAAACTTGCGACGCGTTCGAAACGATGGAGGTCCACGTTTTCGAAGTTTTGTGTTTTGACAAACCTGAGAGCCATTTTGTCTGCCGGCATGTAGAAGATTGTCGGCACGATATCGTAGGCCGGCGAGAGCCGGACCTCGCCTGGCTGCGGAAAGCAAAAAGACCAGTTTTTCAGATGATTGTCGCCGTTTCCAAGCAGGACATCGGCAACGACACGGCGAACAGCCTCCATGATGTCGTCGCGATGATCGGAGCTGAAGCGCCGAACCATATTTATGACGGTTTCTGTGGTTGCCAGCGTGTACTTCCGATCACCGATTGCGCCGAGGATCTGTCCCGCATCCTCGATGTGAATACGGCCGCGGCCATCCTCAGTGCGATCAAAGCGATCGACGACGAGTACATTCTTACCATGCGCCAGGAGTTCAGCCGGAACGCCTTGAATTGCTTCGCGAGGAACGAGACGGCAGTTGGCTGTCCTGACCCCGATCATTCCAGCCAGTTGCATAGCCGCATGTTCGGCTTCGGGGAGGCCAGGGAACCTGTCGCTCCCCACTTTTATGATGCAACGACCGGTATCGCCGCGACCGGGAACCGTCAGCCGCTCGCCCTGTGGGTTGGCCGTGAACTTCAGCTGAACGCCGGCGAGCGAGAATTTTATGGTCCCGTCTGGCAACGGTGCCTTAAAGCCGTGGACATTCTGGAGCGTGAGTGGGCCCGCAGAGGGCGGCACGCCGGTTTCCGGAACAATCAGGACGGCACCTGGCAGATCAGCGCCCAGTCGGGTCAGGACATCGAACTCGTCGTGGTCACCCGGCCCCATCTCACTCAGGACCAGTTCTCGCAAAGCGCCTTCAGGCAACAATCCGGAAAACCACGGGGGCAAGGTGCCACGCAGTCCGATTTTATCTGCTCTGCTTGCGAGCCGATCGCGCGTGCGTTCATCATCATCAGGGTCGTGCCAACCGAGGCTTAGAACCGGCCGTTTTGCGTCACGCAAATAGGTCTCGGCTACGACGAACGCGACGCCGCCGTCGGCATCGCGCGTCAAGGTCCCTGCCCTGATCGTACCGAGCGCGTGATCGAGAACATAGACACCGAGTATTGCTGGAACCTTCGCCATCACCTCTCCTCTTCATCGTCTTCACCAAGATCAACGAAAAGCTCATCGAATGCCGTTGTGACCTGTCGGGAGCGCCGGCTCTCCAAGGTCTGTTCGTCGATTAGCTGGCGCACTTCGTTCACGCGCGACCTTGGCACCAGCACCGGCACGAGGTCGAGGGCATCGCAAATTTCCGCAAAAAGGGTTAAGCGATCGCGTCCCAAGCGATTGTTTATTAGGTCACGTTCGAGCTCGGATATACGGGCTCGGTCGCGCCCGGTTCGCGTTCCGAGGTCAGGCTGAGTGATGCCGCGTCGCTTGCGAACTGAACGAAGTTGCGTGCCCAGAGTTGTGAAAATCGTGTCTATCATGCTGAATTCCGCTCATATGAATAAATCCGTGCGGAATATCGCACTTCCAGGCATTATAGATGTCCATGCGGAATTCAGCAATAGCGTAGTGGAATGTGCGGAATTCCGCTTTCCGATGACATGAACGGTGCAGGATTGCGTCGAGAAGGCACGCTTATGCTGTCTTTCATCCGGTCGAGACGGTGCGTCGCCCGATTGAGACGAATTGGGTTTGGGAGGATTGGAAATTGCGGCTCGGTTTTCGGCTGCTTTGTGCCGGTGCGGCGCTATTTGATGGTGTCGCGTTTGACCTCGCGGGCAGCCGGATATGACCTCGAATAAACGGACGCGCTACGCGCCATTTACGAGCCGAATTGCAACGATCGCTCTGATCTGAACCGTGGCTCCCCATCGCTTGGCTGTGGAGGCTCGGCGGCCTGCAGATATGTGTTTGCTGGCGCGGTCAGGACGAACCAAAGGCTGGCGCCGATGAGAAACAAGCTGCCCGCAGGGTCATCGGATCGGCTAAGAATTGGCAGGCAGGCGGAGATCAGAAGGATCATCAAGCGGAGGGCCCACTCGGTTTCGCGTTTTCTCAATGCCAGTGTGGCAAGCGCAAGATAGGCGCGTGCGTTGTAAAGTTGGCCGCGGCGATTGGACATGAGTTTAAACGCTGAAGGCAGGGACAGCATGACCAAAGTGGCAGCACCAAGCACCAACCCGGTGCCAGAAAGAAATCGGACGCTCAGTGCCAGCAGCACAAACAGCACGGAAAGATTCCAGCTAGGACCAAGTCTCTCCGGGGATTGACCGGTGCGGACATGCCAAGCGCGTAGCGCGCTCGACGCTCCGTCAAGCAACGGTCGATCAACGTAGCGATTGATGAATTCCATGCGGCGCCCCCGTGGTTCAGGAAAGAAGCCAACAGCAGTAAATTTCGGCACGAGCGTGGCAGACCCGGAAAGAGATGAAATCGGCAGTCTCTGCACAGGTGGATTTTTCCAGCCTTGTCCCTCACTTCCGCTGCGCGCACCCTGGGTCACGGCATGCGCTACGGGCCTGAAACGCTCTGTCGTGTGGCTGTGTCCATTCCTTTGCTTTGAGGGCATCGTTCAAGCATGGAACCTTAGCGCTGCTTGTCGGTTTTTTCATCAAAGACTGAGGATCGAACGATGACAACACTCATTTTGGCTGCGCTGTTATTGGTCGTCGCCATCAACGGCAAGAGGTTGCTTTATATTTGCGTCGGTTATCTCGACTACTGGCTGGAAGCGCGACGCAACCTGGATGTTTTAAGGAGCGCTACAAGGCGCCGCCGAGATGGCCCTTAAGCGACGGACAGTGCATTGTCGCAACGGATTGACGCCGGCACGGGGAACCGTTGGCGTTCGTGTGAAACAAATTCTCTCGCTTCCGATCACCGCGTGACTGAATTCTGTCGCTCGGGTCCTCCGCCGTGCCCGAACGCTCAGGAGGAATAGCCTCTCGGAACAAACACAGAAGAATTGTGTTCCTGTCGCGCCGATTAAATGCGGGGCTCTCATGGCACACGAACCTGTACACGACGTTGATCCCGGTGACTTCACGATGCTTGGCGCAACGCCGACTGAAGGCGGCGTTAACTTTGCGTTGTTTTCCGCCCATGCCGAGCGGGTGGAGCTTTGCCTCTTCGACGCAGACGGGCGCAAAGAAACGCGAATCTTGCTTCCCGAATACACCCATGAGATCTGGCATGGCCATATTCCAGGTTTGAAGCCGGGCGTGCTTTATGGCTACCGGGTCCACGGGCCCTACGAACCCGAAAACGGCCATCGCTTTAATCCCAACAAGCTGCTGCTCGATCCCTACGCGCGGGAGATCGTCGGCGAGGTGAATTGGGGCCAGACGACCTTCGCTTACGATCTGGAGAGCGAAGAGAAGGACCTGTCCTTCAACGACACAGACAGCGCTCCTGACATGCCGAAGTGTCGGGTCGTGGATGCGGCCGACTTCAGTGAAAAGGACACCAGACCGGGAACGCCCTGGTCACGCACCATTTTCTACGAGGCCCATGTCAACGGGATGACCAGGCTTCATCCGGCCATTCCGGAGGAACTGCGTGGAACATTCGAGGGTCTCGCGGAACGGGAGATCGTGCAGTATGTGAAGAGCCTTGGCGTGAGCTCGATCGAACTGTTGCCTGTCCACTATTTTCCAGACGACCCTCACCTCCTCGACAAGGGCCTGAGAAATTACTGGGGCTACAACACTATTGGTTTCTTCGCACCCGCGTCGAGATACTATGGTCCGCGCGGGCTTGCGGGATTTCGCGATATGGTCCGCTCCTTTCACGACGCCGGCATCGAAGTCATCCTCGACGTCGTCTACAATCACACTGCCGAGGGCAACGAACTTGGCCCGACCCTCTCCTTCAAGGGCATCGACAACTTCTCCTATTATCGGACTATGCCCGGCGAGCCGCGCTACTACATCAATGACACTGGCACCGGCAATACCGTGAATACGTCGCATCCGCGCGTTTTGCTCTTGGCTCCGGCGATATTTACGACTTTCGCGGGCGCAGGCCGTGGGCGAGCGTCAACTTCGTGACCGCCCATGATGGCTTTACGTTGAATGACCTGGTTTCATATAACGACAAACACAACGAGGCGAACGGCGAGGACAATCAGGACGGCCATGACCACAATCGGAGCTTCAATTACGGCGCCGAGGGACCAACCGACGACGCTGGCATAAATCTGGTCCGTGAGCGCCAGAAACGGAACTTTCTTGCCACGCTCCTTTTCTCCCATGGCGTGCCCATGCTGCTGGCTGGAGACGAGTTCGGCCGCAGCCAGATGGGCAACAACAACGGCTACTGCCAGGATAGCGAGGTCAGCTGGTTTCACTGGCAAGGCCTCCCAGACAGTGCAACCGAACTTCGGGAATTCACCGGCAGGCTGATCGCACTTCGCCAAAGCCAACCACTCCTGCGTCGAGAAAGCTGGCGCAATGGCATCGCCATTACCTGGCTGAACCCCACCGGCGGGGAGCAGACCGACGAGCACTGGGATGACGAGGGAAGCACGACACTCGGACTGCGGCTGTCGTGTGACGAACTGGTTGATGAGGAGGGATGGAATGACGTGCTATTTCTGTTCAACCCACACGATGGCCAGGTGATCTTCCATCTGCCGCATGCTGGAACCGGCTGGGTTCTTGAACTGACGACGGCCGATCCGGGCGTTGTGGCTGCCGACCTATTCCGAGCAGAAGACTATCCATTGGAGCCCCGCAGTCTCGCCCTGCTAAGGCCGAAGTGAGCGCTGCCCGCCGCAGTGAGTGATGCACCTCCGTTTCGCTTGCTTCGAGTAGAGCCTTTCTCGCCTTGCTGGTTTACAAGGCGATGTTGGCCGAGATTTCCCCGGCCGCCGACGTCCTGGTCATGGCAGGCGATCTGACGGATCTCGGCAAGCCGAAGGAAGCCGAACTGCTGGCGGCAAAATTGCGAAGCTGCACGATCCCCATCATCGCCGTTCTCGGAAATTGCGACCGCGAAAGCGGCATGGTCGACGAGGTATCGGCAGTGCTCATCGACGCATGCGTCAAACTCCTGAATGGCCAGCCCGTGGAGATCGACGGCGCGGCTTTCGTCGGGGTCAAGGGCTTTGCCGGCGGCCTTGGCCGCCATATGCTCGGATCATCCGGGGAAGCTGCCATCAAGGCCATGGTTGCGGAAAGCGTCGAGGAATCCATGCGGCTCAAAACGCCATGCGTCGCGTCAGATCAGACCGCGCGATGGTGGTTCTGCATTATGCCCCGATTGTCGGGACCGTGGAGGGCGAACCCCAGGAAATCTATCCCTTTCTGGGCTCGTCCAGGCTGGCCGAAACCATTGACCGCTTCCATGTCGCGGCCGTCAGGACCGCAGCCTCTGCAAAGCAATGCGTACTGTACCGTGAAATGTTCGTTGACGGCAGCTTCGAGGAATTCCCTTTGGGAAAGCGCCCGCGTCTGTCGGCGAAGGCCAGACAATTTCGAAGCCTTTCATCGTCGCCTCATGATTGAAACCGATAGACGCCAGTGACAAGGTGCTCGAAGTCGCAGCCGGCCGCCGCGCTTGGCGCGATTTGAGCGGATGGACATTGAAGGGCGGTAATCGACCAGACTTTCCCCTTCGGCCTCGCGCTGAGCGAACGCTCACTGCCGACTTCCCGAAGGCGCTTGCAATTGCGTCCTGTTGCCGCCTGCGGTTTGCCAGGGGAGGATAGTCGCTCGGAGCCGATTTTCCCATCTGCGGTCGGGAACTTTTGCAACAAACAGAAGTTGGATGACCTCAAGGAGCGGAGGAGGAAAGCGTCGTGAACTCATCCAAGCATCTCAAGTCCGACACGCCGAGCGACATTGATCTGGCCGACGATCCCGGGACAAGCGCTCTCGCGGCATCACATCGCCGCCTGAAGACGAAGAACTGCAAGGCGACAACACATTGAACGGTTTTGTTTCAAGCCGCCAGGACAAGCGAAGGGCAGAAGACATTGCCGATGATGCGTTCGGCGTTTCGCATGTCCAGAACAATCTGCGGGTCAAAAGCGGGGATGAAACCGTCGGCAACCCGAACATCTGAACTTGAGGAGCTTTGGCTCCTGCACCGGGAGATCGCAATGCCTTTCATATTGACGAGCGCCGCCTTCGCGGATGGTTGCGCCATCCCTGAAAAGTACAGCCGCCTTGGCGAAAACATCGCGCCGCCGCTGTCCTGGAGCGGCGCACCTGACAACACACGAAGCTTCGCATTGGTGGTCGAAGACCCGGATGCGCCGAACGGGACCTTCAGACACTGGGGCGTGTTTAACATTCCGCCCGAGCGCAACGAGTTGGCGGAAAGTTCCGATACCGCACCTGGAGGTACCGCCCGCTTTTGCAACAACGATTTTGGTAACGCGCGATATGACGGTCCGCAGCCGCCAAAGGGTCACGGGACCCACCGCTATCAGTTCAAGCTTGCTGCGCTCGACGTCCTCAATCTTTCGATCCCGGCCCAAGCTGGCGCGAAAGCGATGTGGGAGGAGGCTGGCAAGCATGCGATTGCCCAAGCGTCATTGACCGGGACCTTCGAGCAATCTTGAATGCCAGGATCGGATGAGAACGCGGGACGGGTTGCAGTTGATTGGACCACATGAGCAAGAGGAGACAGGGCATTGTCTGAAATACCCTCGCTTTCACGAGGCGGCCAGGCCCAAGAGAGTGACGTCGTGATAGAGTTCTATCATTCAGGCGATCAGGTCCCGTGGTATCCGCAAGGCGCCAGGAAACGCAGCCGTCAGCGGCTTTCCAGAGGCGACCTGAAGGATAATCGTTTTATCCCGGTCGAGCTGGCAGATGTGCCCTGCGACGATGTTGCTGCGAGTTGCGTTAACGGCCATTCAGCATCCGATGGAGTACGATATGAAAGTCACATGGGACGATATCGAACGCGCGACGATCGAGGGCGTCTTCATCGTACACGGCAGGTCCATTGGCGTCAGCGGAACTGCAATTGACGTGTGGAAGCGACATCCTGAAGCAGTCTTCAACACAAGTGTACCCACTGATCGGAACACCGACACCATCGACCTTGTCCTTTCTGATTTCGAGTTACCAGGAGAGGAACAAGACAAAGTCGCACAGCCCTACCTTCGCTCTGCCTCGGATGAGTGAGCAAGGAGGGGCTGCTGCTTTGGAGAAGGCGGGCACGTCACTCGTCTTTAGAAATCCGGTATGTGAAACGATTCCTGATTTGGGTGTTGAAAAAGCGCCCTTTCGAGAAGGCAGACCGAAACGCCGCATATGTTTCGGGAGGAACGTCCCGATAGTCGTAGCGGTTCTCGTTCGTGACCAGCCAGATCGAGAGCGTGCGGGTGGCTGGGTCATAATTAGCATTCCGTATCAAATGAGAAGGCATTGCTAACTCTTCGGTTTTCTTGGTGATCACGCACTTCAGTGGTCGAGCACAATGGATACCGCCTCGCAATCGGACTTGAAGTGGTTGATACTTGTCTCCTCGACGCCCTTTTTGGCCTGGCTTCCGTCATCCTGCTGCGCCTTGGACCTCCGCGATTGAATTCTTCGTGAGGTTACCGCGGGCCTTTCCAAGAACCGCTCCAATGGGCCATCCCAATAGCGTAGCGATCAACATTCGATGGATGTCGGCAACCGGTCTTCGGTAGCGAAACTCCCGGTACTCGATAACGGCTCGGAAGCGTATGAGTTCCGCCGCCGCTCTGGTGGGATAGACGGGCCGATATCCAAGTGCAGTTACACATTCTGTCAGCGAGGCGAGAGAGCGCCGTCTGCCGCCGGAAGGCGAATCTGAGAAGGTTGAACTGAAATAGAATTCCTATTGCGGTGTTTTGCTGGCACGTAGAGAAATGTTATTATCGGCTTAACAAAACCCGTTCGTCCTCCCGCTCAAGAACAAGCATGCGCGCGGCAGCGTCGCGCTGAGGGTGTCGGCCAAAACCGCGGCCCACCGGTCCATCCTGACCCAATCTCGCACCGGATGGAACTTGGATATCCAGTGACGTGTTTGAACCACATGTCCGTGAATCAGCACGATCATCTAGGAGGAGCAGACCATGAATTTGGCGCGCAGCCGTGACCGGATGGTGGAGCAGCATGTTGTTCGCCGCGGCATCCATGATCGCAATGTTGCAAGGGCGATGCGCACCGTGCCGCGTGAAGCGTTCGTCGACCCAGGTTTCGAAGAGTTCGCTTACGAAGACACGCCTCTTGCGATCGGGCATGGTCAGACGATCTCGCAGCCCTTCATAGTGGCGCTGATGATCGAGAAGGCGGGTCTCGACGCCGGCGACAAGGTCCTGGAGGTCGGAACCGGCTCTGGGTATGCGGCTGCCGTTGTCAGCCGCATTGCCAGCGAGGTCTACACCATCGAGCGCCACGAATCCTTAGCGTTGCAAGCCAGAGAGCGGTTCGGCAAGCTAGGCTATGGCAACATCGACGTGCGTATCGGCGACGGCAGCAAGGGTTGGATCGAGGCCGCGCCCTTCGATGCAATTATCGTGTCGGCAGGCACGCCGACCATACCCTCGGCCCTCAAGGAACAGTTGGACCTTGGCGGACGGCTCCTCATCCCGGTGGGCGATGACAAGCAGCGGCTGAAGCGGTTCACCCGAATCGGTGCGGACGAATTTGAGGAGGAAGACCTCGGGGGTGTCTTGTTTGTTCCGCTGATCGGAGATGACGCCTGGAGCATCGTCCATCCGATGTACACTGAGGCGACCCGCTCGTGGCCGCCTGAGAAGACGCCGCAAGAACTAATCGCCAACGCGGCAGAGGAGTTCGCGTCGATCGAGCATCAAAGCTTCACGGACCTCTTTGATCGGTTCGGAGATCGCCGGATTGTGATGCTCGGTGAATCGACGCATGGCACGTCGGAATTCTACCGCGCCCGTGCCGCTGTCAGCCGCCATCTGATCGCGCATCATGGCTTCAACATGGTGGCGGTCGAAGCGGATTGGCCCGACGCTGCCGCCATCAATCGTTTGCTTGGTGGGAGAGAGGCCGTAGGCGATCCAGCGTTTCAACGTTTTCCGACGTGGATGTGGCGAAATAAGGAGTTTTCCGAGTTCGTCCGTTGGATGGTGTCCGAAAACGAACGTCAGAAGCGCTCGAGCGAGACCCCCATCCGTTTTTACGGTCTCGATCTCTACAACATGTCAGCGTCGATCCGAGCTGTCCTCGAATACCTTGATCGCGTCGATCCGGAAGCGGCGTTGGTGGCCCGCGAACGGTATGGCTGTCTTAGCCCGTGGCAGAACAACCCGGCGACATATGGAAGAGCGGTTCTGAGCAATGCTCACAGATCGTGTGAGAAAGCCGTATTGAAGCAGTGCAAGGATCTCCTCGCGCAGTCGCTGGAGAACGCCGTTGGCGGCGGGGACGAATTCCTGGACGCGGCTCAGTCGGCGAGACTGCTGGCTGCGGCGGAACGATACTATCGCATCATGTATTACGGCGGTTCGGATGCCTGGAACCTACGCGATACTTACATGGCCGAGACGGTTCAGCATCTTATCGATTTCCACGGATCCGACGCTAAGATTGTCGTCTGGGCCCATAATTCCCATATTGGCGACGCCCGTTTCACTGAATTGGCATCGGCTCGCGACGAGATCAATCTTGGACAGCTCCGTCGGCAGCGCTTCGACGGAATGACCAGCCTGATTGGATTTGGTACGGATTCCGGCGAGGTCCTCGCAGCCACTGATTGGGACGGGCCAGCGCAGATTGCGACGATCAATCCGTCCCTGGTCGGTAGCTATGAGCGGCTATGTCATGAAAGTAAAAAAGCGCGTTTCCTACTCGACTTCGATCGCAACAAGGAGCTCCACGCGGGCCTGATCGACGACCGACTTCAGCGATTTATTGGTGTCATCTATCGTCCTGGATCAGAACGCCTAAGCCATTACATGCTAACATCGATGCCCCGGCAGTATGACGCCTTCGTCTGGTTTGACTATACGCGCGCAGTCAGCCGTCAGGATAATGAGATGGTTCGTGGCCGGGACGATGATACCTTTCCCTTCGGTCTTTGATCCAAAACTACGCGATCAGAAGGCCGTTGAACGCTAACGCAGGGGGAACCACAGCCGAGGGGCGCGTCGACTTCTGTTTGAATCGCATGCGGGAACACGACCGGATTTCGAAGATCGTCGTTCCGGTGCCCCCGATCCAAGCGTCCCCGCGTTTTTGCGGTGAGGCTTGAGTATAGAATCCTATGGTACCGGACAGAGCTCCACTGCGAACTTGCTTGGGCAGGACAGTTTTGATCGCCGCATGCACAAGGCCGCGTGAGTGCTGGCCGGCCGCAGGTGAGTGATAGATCGAGACCCGTGAAAGGCGAACTCCGGGAAATCGATCCGTTAATGTGCGTCATTTGCCCTTGGAACAGGCGCGGCACTTCGCGCGTTAGGCGAGACATCCAAAGGCACAGGGAAAGCAAGGCAAGATGCTCGATTATCAATCCACGGGCGACGCCTCCCAAGCGGCTGATACGATGCAGGTCGTCACCTCCGCCATTCGACGTTTGCCGAGGGGAACATCTTCACATCCGATCATTCAACCTGGGCGCAATGCCTGGCGCGCCGGCGTCGCTGACAAGGCGGCGTTTCTTGTCGACGGCGCGGCCTATTTTTCCGCGCTTGATCAGGCGCTGAGACAGGCGCGGCACGAGATCTGGATCGTCGGCTGGGATTTCAATCCCGATATCCGACTGAAGCCGCATCTGGGCTCGCAAACGCTCGGCGAACTGCTCTTGTCTATGGTGGAGGAAAACCCGCAGCTGCAGGTCAGGATTTTGGTTTGGGGCATGGGCCCGATTTATTCCGGCAGGTCGTTGCGGCTGTTTCGCCCGAGTGCAGTTTCCATCCACCCGCGGATTTCGATGCGTTTCGACTTCCGTCATCCGCTTCGCGGGTGTCACCATCAAAAGCTCGTCTCGATAGACGGCAATCTTGCCTTCCTGGGCGGGATCGACCTTACGGCCAGGCGATGGGACGAGCCGGACCACGAAACTGCAAATCCCCTGAGGTGTTCGCCGGACGGCACGCCTTACGAACCCGTCCACGATATCCAGTGCGCTGTCTCCGGTGAGGTGGCCCTCATGATCGGGGACGTTGCGCGCAGGCGCTGGAAAAAGGCCACCGGCGAAATAGTTGCACCAATGGCGCACCCGCGCGCCTGCTGGCCTGCCTTGGTTCCAGACATGGTGGCGACGCCTGCTGCGATCGCCTTGACGGAACCGGGGCTGATCGGCAAGCGTGGCCGCTACGAGGCCTTCCGGCTTACGCGCGACGCCATCGCTGCGGCCGGCAAGCACATCTATATCGAAACGCAATACCTTGCATCCTTCGGTGTCGCCAGGGCGATTGCGAAGCGATTGAAGGATCCCGACGGACCTGAGATCGCCGTGGTGGTGACAAAGAGCTCGCACGGCTTCATCGAGAAGCTTGCGATGGGAAACAATCGCGATAGGCTGATCCGACGCTTGAAGCGCGTCGACCGCTATGATCGGCTGAGGGTGATGTACGCCGTTATTCAAAACGCAGATGGCGGCGAGCAGGATCTTGTCGTTCATTCGAAACTTATCATCGTCGACGACCGCTTCGTACGCATTGGATCGTCCAATCTCAACAACCGATCGGAAGGCCTGGACACTGAATGCGATCTCGCCCTCGAGGCTGATTGTGACGAACATCAACGCGCGATCAGCTGCCTGCGTCACCGGCTGATCGCCGAACATTTGGGCACCAGTCCAGCCCTCGTGGCCGAGACCGAGGTGTCACGACAATCAATGCTTGCTATGATCGCGGCGCTCAACAGAGGCGCGCGCGGCTTAAGACAGTTCGAGATCAACATCCATCGCGGCGATACACCCCCGTTTTTGGGAACCGCGCTTGTCGATCCCCGGCATCCATATTGGCCATTACAAAAGCTGCGTCTGCGTTTGGGACGGCTTTTGAGCGCGCTCCTTTGAGCGAGCGGCGCTGCGCTTGCGGAGGACCAATTCGCTTGCCGCAAAGACCGTCAGGCCGATCAAGAGCGGCAGCAAGAAGTAGATTACCCGGAACGCGACGAGCGCCCCGATAGAGGCTGCACCCGGCAGGACATGACTGACCGTGGCTTCCAGCACACCAAGGCCACCGGGCACATGGGTGACGAGGACGGCGATGTTGGCAAGCACGTAGGCCGTCGCCGTTTGAACGAAGCTTGAACCCACGCTAGCCGTCAGCACCTGATGCAGACAGGCGGCGACACAGATGAAATTCAGCGTGCCGATGATGATCTGTCCAATCGCAAGCTTGAGATCCGGCATCTCGAAGCGCCACTTCCACACATGCAGCGGAGCACGCAAAGTGCCGGCAAGGACAACGTAAAACACCGGAAACGCCAGACAAAGAAGGCCGAGCCAAAAGAGAGTGTCAGCGCCGACACGCAGCAATTTACTTGCATTCCTGGGATTGCTCAGAAGCGCGATGCCGGCCAGGGTCGACAGCCCCATCCCGACCGTCACACCGCAAAACAGAATAACCTTGGCGACCTCCTCCGCGTTCAATCCCCAGCGCGCATAGTAGCGATAGCGCACGGCACCGCTGCTTAACGCCGCAACACCGAGGTTATGCCCGATCGAAAGACTGGTAAACGACGCTAGCGCTGCTTTCGGGTAGCTTAGCGGTTTGCCGGCGTAGCGCAAAGCCATCCAGTCAAAGCCGCTGAGGCACAGGTAGGAAAGAGCGCAAAAGCCAACAGCTAAAACAAATCGGGACGCCGAGATTGCCCCGAGCGAGAGCATGATCTCACCAAGCGAATACCGGCTGAAGACTTTGTAGAGCAAGTAGGCGGCGAGCAGCAGGCCTAGAATGAGGGCTGTGTTGATGAAAACTCGCCTGACCGACATGAAGGTTCTGCTTGGTGTTGATCCCTTTGCTAGTGGGAACGAAATAAGCCCAGGCGGGTTCCCCGCTGCATGAGCACAATCGCATCTGCCCTCTCGCCATCTGACCGGCGCGAGCTCAAGGTTCTCACCTACAATGTTCATAGCTGCGTCGGCACGGATCGGCGGATTGATCCGCATCGGATCGCGGCGGTCATCGCACGATCAGAGGCCGACATCATCGCGCTTCAGGAGCTCGATGTTGGACGAAAGCGGACAGGCGGGGTCGATCAGGCGGAAATGATCGCGACACTGCTGAAGATGGACGCCCATTTTCACCCGGCGCTGCATGTCGAGGAGGAACGCTACGGCGATGCGATCGTCACCGCGCTTCCGATGCGCCTGATGAGGGCTGCTCCCCTGCCGTCGATCGGCGAGACACGCGGTGCAATCTGGGTTGAGGTCGACGTCCACGGATGGACCCTTAATGTGCTCAACACACACCTTGGCCTCAGAAACCGGGACCGCAACCGGCAAGTGGCCGAGCTGCTTAGCGACGACTGGATCGGAAACGCCCAATTCCAGGCCCTCCCGGCGATCGTCTGTGGGGACTTGAACGCCATTCCATCCTCGCCAGCTTACAAAGGCTTGACGAGATATTTTCGCGACGCCCAGCTGTTGGCAGGGACGAAGCCACGACCGACATTTCCATCGCGATATCCGCTGCTGCGCATCGATCATGTTTTTGTGTCAAAGGAACTGCATGTCGCTTCCGTGGCGATCGCGGCTGACCCACTGACGCGCCGAGCGTCGGACCATTTGCCGCTTCTGGTGAGGCTGGATTTGGGACGGCAGGTCTCGGACAACGGGTTGACCGGGAACGTGTCACGCTTTGAGCGCTAGCGTCCGGGTCACGACGCTGCGGCGATCGGCCGTCCTCGCCAACATTGACTGCCCCCGCGAGATCCTCAAAAACCGCCCCGATGCTCTCCAGGGCTTTCATACCACATCGTTTCATTTCTCAGACTGGAACTTTTGCCGGGGATCGGCAGTTGGCCATTGAATACAATGCTGCGGAGGATGCTTGATGCACTTCATGCGCAACATCGCAGCCGGTCTGGTTCTCCTTGTTACGACGAATGCTTTTGGTCAAAGCACGACAAAGCCGTTTCCAGAAGGATGTCAGGCTCCGTCGCAACAGGAATTGCAGAGAGGTTCACCTTCTCGCCGCGGTGGTGATGCAGATTTGTCCCGTTGCAATGGCGTGCTCATACCGCCAGCATCGGGCGACGAGGGTCTGGAGCAGCCGGCTCCTTCCACCGGTACCCTGCGCGTCATCCCTCCGAGCAAAGCTCCGGGTCAGCAGCACAATCTGCCTGAACCGCAGTAGGGTTGTGAACGGAACACCGAACAGGCGGTCAGAAGACAAATTGAGGCCAGACCTCGTTGGGCAACGTCTTATTGCCATCCCTGCGCGCGCCACTGCTCGGCGCGTTCATCGATATCAATGCTTCCCTTGTCAGCCAGGATCTTCAGGACCGCGTCATGTCGGGCTTGGTCCTTGACCTGCACGCTGACAAGAAACCCTCCGCGCCTAAGCGCTTCGGCATAGACGTTTCGTTGCTCCTGCGTGAAGAAGAATTTTTCGACTGCGTCCAGAAAGCCTCCATGATCCTTGGGAAGCGAATCGGTGCCATGTCCACGGGTGATGGTTACGGCATCGTTTGCAATTCCCGAGGCAATCACTTCTTCGGCGGCGTGCTCCGCATCCCGCTCGTCATCGAAAATTGCGCTAATTGTTTGTCCTGTCGGATCGACCATCGAGGTGCTCCTCTTGCGTTAAGATCCTAACTGACGAGGCGATGATCTGTTCCCCTTCTGCTGGCCCGCATGGCCGTACTTATGCGGAGGCGACAACGATTTTTCGCTGTCCCTTGGTAGATCAAGAGCCCGCGTCAGTCGCGCTTGCAGCGCACCAGCCCTCACGCGTGTGCGACCGGGTCGTTGCGAGGTAATCTGTCGATCACCTCCATGACATGCTGAACGCTGACTGGTCGCCTCGAGCGAAACTTTATGGCACCGTCAGGGCTGACGAGTATAGCTTCGAATTCCTCAGGCGAAGGACCGTCAAGATCGGCGCGGATCTGGTCCGCGCTAATATCAGCAAGGGCTTCGAAACTGGAGAAAACGCCGCCGCCGGCGACACGCAAAAGCGCAATGTGCCGCGATGCCAGCGCTTCATGCTGGTTGGCAAGATATTCCTCCTGCAATTCGGGGAGGTCATCAGCCGAGCCCTCGAATAGAACAAGGACGTGGCACTTGTTGCGAAACGAGACAAGACTTGGGCATGGATCGTAGAGTGCCGGGGAAGCCCCTATGATCTCTTTGATAAACGACTTGAGCATGGCTCTGCTCCTGCTTCCATCCCGTCCCGTGTGGAAAGACGGAAGCTTTCGCTGCTACCGGCCCGCGCGCGGAATGTCGGGCACTGAGAGTGATCTCGATCGGCGAAGGCCAGCGCAGCACGGTTGCGTGTTAATGCGAGACGCGCTCGGGCTTTCCGCGCCGTTTTGTCGAAGCGAACTCCTCGAGTTGCTTCTCGCTCATGGAGTCCACCATTTCTTTGGATGCCCCTTTGAGCCTGCTCTTCGGTGTTTGACCACGCTTTGCCGCAAGGGCGGCACCAGCGGCCTTCTGCTGCGCTTTGGATTTTGCGGGCATTTTTCTTCTCCTTTTTGTTATGCAAGGTAACTGTCCACGGCCGACAAAGTTCCTGCCTCAGGTGCGAGTGCATCGTGAATACAGACAGCGTCCGGTCGTGTTTCCTCGGATCGCTGAAGGGTCGAGGCGCTCTGATCAATTTCGAGGCATTTTTACCTGTTACTGCTCCAGGTTATGCATCAAACGCGCGGTTCGCGACCAAACAAGAACGCCCGTGGCAACCGCAAAGGCCCTGGACGACCCCACCGCAAAGCAGCGCGAAGAGCATCGAGTTGGCCCGAGCGCTCCGTCTGTCGGTCAGAGCCTCGTGCGACGGCGTTCAGAGCTATCCTGGGAACCATCTGGAAACGACAACCGTTTCACTCACGCGACGCCACCGCACGAGCCACAGCGCAGCCGGCGGCCGCGCTTGATCCACCTCTCGGCAGTTATGCCACTTGCAACGCTATTCGACGGTCAAGGGTAATCTCATGGAAAATCAGTCCGCCAATGCGGTACTTGCCACGCAAACCGCCTTTGATCAGGCCACTGCCCTTGCGGTAACATACGGCTTCTCGATCTAGGCGCGATTGTGCTTCTCGTCGGCGGTTGGATCCTCTCGGGCGTGATCAGCCGTTCGGCCTTTCGCGTGATCTCGAGGATCCATGGAATCGATGAGACGCTGGCGCGCTTCTTCCAGAACCTTTTCCACTATGGACTGCTCATATTGGTCTTCGTGACGGTGCTTGGGCAGTTTGGCGTTCAGACCGCCTCGATCATCGCTGCTCTGGGTGCTGCGGGTCTCGCCCTTGGCCTTGCACTGCAAGGTACGCTGCAAAACATCGCGGCAGGTATCATGCTTCTCGTCTTGCGGCCCTTCCGCGTTGGAGAATATATCGAGACGGCAAGTGTTAAAGGGTTCATCCGCGAGATAGGCCTCTTCGCCACCGAGATGAAGACGACCGACGGGTTATATCTCATGGCGCCCAATTCAACACTTTGGAACACCCCGATCGTCAATCACAGCCGCGAGGCAAATCGGCGCCAGGAACTGTCGGTTGCCATCGGCAATGAAGCGGACCTTGGGGCGGCAAAGCAGGCGGTTCTGGGGATCGTTTCATCAGACGAGAGAGTGAGGGCAGAGCCTGCCCCGCGGGTTTTCGCTGACGATCTGACAGCCGACCAGACCGTCCTGAAGGTCGAGTACTGGGTAAAGACGCGCGAATGGACCGAGACACGCCACGATGTCATCGATCGACTGAAGTCGGGCCTCGTCGACGAAGGCATTGCGATCAAGTAGCCGATCAATTGGAAAACATAACTGCCCGCGCGTCGGAGTTTCATCATGCGGTACCGACGAGGACACGGCATGTGGCCGGCTCGCACCTGACTGCGGCCGTGCGCGCTTGGTCTTTCAAGAGCCGATGAGGCGTTGATTTTGCCTCGATCCGGACGAGGCATTCGGTGCCTTCGCAACCAATTTGCGTACCGCCCGATCAAGTGCCGGCCAAGTCGGCGCCGGACGAGAGCCGGAGATCAATTCCGACGAGAGCCATCAGCCACCCGGTTGGCCTCGGCAAGCGACCCCCTCGTTCCCTCTATGGTTCGGTCTGTGGCGCGATGCGTTGCTTTCTCACCCCCGCCCCTATCTCTATCTTTTGGGGCTGATGATATGCGACGTCAGGAAAGGAACATAGGATGAGGCAGATTGTAATTTCGCTTCTTGCTGCAGCCGCCGTTGTTGGATGCACTCCCACAGAACAGGGTGCTGGAATCGGCGCTGCGACCGGCGCTGTTGTTGGAGGCGTCGCGACCGGCAATGTGCGAGGGGCTGCAATTGGTGCTGCCGTCGGAGGCGCCGCAGGTGCCGTTATCGGCAACGTCGCCGGTCAGCCTGGCCAGTGCTATTACCGCGACGCGTATGGCCGCAGATATGTCGCTGCCTGCCCGCGTTGATCCATTGAGGATGGTCTGATGGTGTCAAGCGAGCAGCTTAAAGCGGCAAGGGCCTTGCTGCGATGGAATCGAAGCCAGCTGGCCGAAGCGTCTGGCCTGTCTGTATCAGTCATCGACCGGCTGGAGAGCCAGCCGGGGGAACTGGTTAGCCCTTCCCCGGAAACCGAAGCGCTCGTTCGGGTCCTCGGGATAGCTGGTGTCATGTTCTTCGATGAGGGACCGGTCGACGGCGGACCCGGTGTCCGATTGCTCATCAAGCCCTCCGCGGCCATCGACATCAACGAGGACGAAACCGTCCAATATAAGGAGTATCTTGAAAATGACGCTCCTCCGGGCGCTGGCGGTTGAGAGACCGCTAAGCGCGGCTTGTCGCGTCGTGTCCCTGGAAGCGTCGATCGCGGATTTCTAAGCCCCGGTGCTGGCTGCGGCCGTCATGATCTTCGGAACAAAGAAAGTGCATGGCTGTTTCGCCTGAGCCGCTTTGCGACATGCTGACCAGGAGAGGAACGGCGCGCTTCAAAGGACTGCGCCTTTTCGGGTTGCGGGAGGGCTTCATGCAGGTGCCAACATCGACATATCGGCTGCAATTTCGGAACGGAATGACGTTCACAAATGCCTGTTCGATCATCCCCTATCTCAAGAGGATCGGCGTCAGTCACCTATACGCGTCCCCTCTCTTCATGGCGACGGAAGGATCGACCCACGGTTACGACATTGTGGACCAAAACAGAATTGATCCGGCGATCGGAGGAGCCGGCGGTTTTGAACGGCTGGTAGCCGCACTCAAAGCAGCCGAAATGCAGCTTATCCTCGACATTGTGCCCAATCACATGGCTGCCTCGCTTGAAAACCCTTGGTGGCGCAGCCTGCTCGAGCTCGGCCCCGATAGTCCCTACGCAACCTATTTCGATGTCGATTGGACGAGACCAATCACTCTTCCCGTTCTCGACGATCCATTTTCGCAAGCCCTGGCGTCTGGCACTATCGGACTTTCTGGCCCATCCGCAACTGGGACGTCCAGCCTTACGCATGGCATGCTCCCCTATCCGCTTCGGCCGGAGAGCGCTGCGCGGGTCATGGCTCTCGTAAGCTCGGGTCGTGCCTCCCTTGACGAACTTGCCGCCGATCACGCATTCATGGACGCTCTACACCGGGAGCAGCACTGGCACTTCATCCCGTGGAGGGACGCTCGACAGCGCATTAGCTACAGGCGGTTCTTTGAAGTCGCCGGCCTGGTCGGGCTTCGCGTCGAAGATCAAGACGTTTTCAACGAGACGCATCGGCTGATCATTGAACTTGTCCACTCAGGGAAGGTCCAGGGCCTTCGCGTTGATCACGTGGACGGCCTTTCCGATCCGGCGGACTATCTTGCAAAACTTCGGAAGGCTGTCGGTCGGAGCGCATATATAATCGTCGAGAAGATCCTTGCGCAAAACGAGACGATGCCAACGGCTTGGCCCGTGTCCGGCACAACCGGATATGAAGTCATTGCAAGCTTCGCAGACCTGTTCGTGGAGCGAGAGGGCCTTGAGCTGCTCGACAAGGCTTATCGAGCAGTGGCGCCGACACGCGTGGACTTTGACCTTGGCAGAAAAGAGGCAAAGCGCGCCATGGTGGAGTGCAACTTTGCCGGTGAGCGCGCCAGGCTGACCGATCTTGCTATGGCCGTGGGGCCCCAATTGCAGCGCGCCACCGCCGACGAGGCGATCGCCGGCATCCTGGTGGCGTTTCCAGTCTACCGAACCTACGGCGCGACAGGCCCGCTCGAGGGCCCCGACCGGGTCATGTTTGAAAGCGTGCTCGCCGATGCCGCTAGGAACGCCGAAGAACCTGACGCTGTTTGGGTGATCGGTCGCGCGATCCTCGACCCCGATGACAACGCCAATGCTCTCGAACTTCGCAGGCGTTTGCAGCAGCTGAGCGGCCCGGTGATGGCAAAGGCGATGGAGGACACCCTGTTTTATCGCTACAATCGCTTGCTTGGGCTGAATGAAGTCGGCGGTGACCCGGACACGGTCGGCAGTGAGCCGGACGAATTTCATAGGGCGATGCGCCAACGTGCGATGCTGCAGCGGGGGCTGTCGGCAACCTCGACACATGACACCAAGCGTGGCGAAGATGCACGCGCGCGCCTCTATGCCCTGACCGAACACGCTGCGGACTGGGTAGCCGGTTTCAATCGATGGCAACAGCTCAATCGGGCTTTCATTGTCGATACTGCGGACGGACCATGGCCCGAACCCAATACACAATGGATGCTCTACCAGGCTCTGGCGGGCATCTGGCCGCAGGATATCGAAGACATCAATGGCGTGTTGAGCGACCGTTTCAAGGACTACGCGCAAAAAGCCATCCGGGAGGCCAAGACATACACAGACTGGGACGAACCAAATGAGCGCTATGAGACCGCGGTCCTCGACTTTGTAGGCGGGCTGTTGTGCAAGGAGAACCAAGCCTTTCGAACTGACTTCGATCACGCGATAAGGCGCGTCATTGCTGCCGGACACATGAACAGCCTGGCCCAGACATTGCTCAAGCTAACCATCCCCGGCGTGCCTGACATCTACCAGGGATCGGAGGGACCGGAACTCAGCCTCGTCGATCCCGACAATCGCCGGCCTGTCGACTTCCACCGCTTGGAGGTGATGTTATCGTCGAAAGCCGCGGACGGTGGAGATGTCTGGCAGAAAAAGCAGACATTGATCGCAACAGGCCTGACGCTTCGTCAGGCGCGGCCCGAACTCTATGATCGCGGCGACTACCTGCCCCTTAACGTACGAGGGCAAAGGCACCGGCATATCGTCGCGTTCGCCCGTCATGACAAGCGGCAGTTTTCCATAACGATCGTTCCCCGACTGATTTCGCGGCACATCGATGCGATCACATTGCGCACGAAACCTGGCTATTGGGGTGATACCCTGATTGAGCTGCCCGCCCAGCTCAACGCGGCGCGCCGAGATATCCTGGCCGACAGCGCGGTTGACAGAGGGCCTGCAATCGACATCGAGACTGCATTTCGAACACAGCCCTTCGCCCTCTTGATATCGGCGGACTGAAGATTGCGGCAACCGTCATTGCGCGACTTGACGTTCCGGCGCCAATGGCTCGTCTTCGAGTGTCCAGCACACGTACCACGGTGGAAGGAGGTCGCCAGCCTGTTGTGTTCTCCAGATGAGTGAACCAGACTGTGGCAAATCCGTCGCGACGGGCGCGTGCGATAGATTGGCAATGAGGTGCAGCTTTCTCCCCTCCCGGAGATCCCAATGAACGTCGATCAATTGCCTTGAAGGGCCGATGTGTCCGCCCGAGCGCATCGTGTCCAACAGCGGGACGATGTGAACCCGGCGCACCGTGATGAGATGGCGATAGAGTTCGAGAAACTCTCTATGTCCCAGCTGCTCGCGCCTGTTCCAATCGAGCTTGGCAGATAGGAATGTCGTTTCATCCGTCGGATCAGGAAGCGTGTCGGCGCCTTCCTCGTCAAAGCCAGGCAGTCGGTGCAACTCCTCGCGCCGCCCCTTGCGCACGGTCGCATTCAGCTCATCGTTGAAATCGCAGAAATAGGGAAAATCGGCCTCGCTTTTCCATTCTTCTCCCATGAAAATCATCGGCACCTGAGGGCAAAGAAGGTAGACGCTGGCGATCGCTTCGAGAGCCGGCTGCGGCGTGATTTTATGAAGGCGGTCGCCATGGGCGCGGTTACCGACCTGGTCATGGTTCTGAATGAAAGCGACGAAGGCGGTGGGCGGCAGATGGTCGCTCGGCTGGCCACGGGCGGCCCCTTTGTAAGGCATCGTTTCGCCCTGGTAGATGAAGCCTTCCGCGATCGCCCGTGCGACGACAGACGGGGACGTTGAATAATCGGCGTAATATCCGAACGCCTCACCGCTCGCAGCGCGATGGAGCGCGTGATGAATGTCGTCGTTCCACTGGGCAGTGTAGAGAAGCGGCTTGCCATCCTCATCGCGTTCGAGCAGTGAAGCGGCATTGTCTTCATTTTCGACGATCAGATGGCAATGGCGCCCTCGCGTTGCCCGCCTGATCGTGCGGGCCATGTGGGCAAGCAAATGCTCGCCACTCTCATCCTTGATCGCATGCACAGCATCAAACCGGAGCCCATCGGCTCGGAATTCCTCCAACCAGTAAAGGGCATTCTCGACGACGAACTTGCGGACCAGGTCGGAATGCTCACCGTCGTAGTTGATGGCTGGCCCCCATGGCGTCTTGTGGTGGCGGTTAGACAGGGGGACATAAGATGGCAGATAGTTTCCCTCCGGTCCGAAGTGGTTGTAGACGACGTCGAGAAAAACGGAGATCCGCCGCTGATGGGCAGCATCGATAAAGGCCTTTAGATCCTCCGGGCGCCCGTAGCTGCTGTCAAGCGCGTAGGGAAGCACGCCGTCATAGCCCCAACCGCGGCGTCCGGGAAAGTCGTTGACTGGCATGAGTTGGATCGCCGTGACGCCAAGTCGTTCGAGATGGTCAAGCCGCTGCGTCGCAGCCGCCAGCGTGCCGGCTTGCGTGAAGGTTCCGATATGCATTTCATAGAGGATCGTTTCGCTCCATGGACGGCCGCGCCAGGCCCCGTCCACCCAGCTGTAGCGGCTCCCGTCGACGACTTCACTCGGCCCGTGCACGTCATCAGGCTGATAGCGAGAGGCGGGATCGGGGATTTCCTGTCCATCAGCAAGGACGAATCGATAAAGCGAGCCATGCCTCGCATCCCCGGATAGGAACGTGAACCAGCCGCCAGGCTCAGCCAACATCTCGCAGGGTGGACGATCGCAGATAATGATCCCGACAGCCGGCTGCAGGGGAGCCCAGAGGCGGAAGCGCACACCTTCATCCATGATCTGCGGGCCGAAGCTGAACATTGCGGACGCTCCAAAGGTTTCGGGTTTGGTCAAAACCGTCGTTTGTCCAACAAGTTCCCTGCTGCTGTCTTTCGCTGCACCGAGACAGCGTCTCGGCTATCGAAGGCCCACAGGGCACGCCGGACGGTTTGTGGTCTCTCGCACGCCGCGTTTCAGCATGGACTGACACCGCAAAATCGCGCAACGGGTCGCAATGCCACCGCTGGCTTTGGTCCGTAATTGCATTCACCAATAGACCGGCTATCCAGCGCTGGCGGCGCACAAACAGAAGCACTGCGAAGCATCAGCATCGCATAGAAATTAGAGAGTTTTGTGTGTCATCGCATCGCGTGCCTCTTGCACCTGCGCGCGCCATTGCTTGACCAATTCCCGCCTCTTGCCGGGATAGCGATCGGCCAGGAGTGCTGCTTCAAGGATACGATCGGCGCGAAACATCCGGAAATCCTGCCGCAATTCGCACCATCCGGCGATGATCCGCCTGGAATCGAAGAAGGCGACCGCAATCGGCCATATGATGCGATCACTGTCGGCGTCTTTAGCGTCTCTGTACACGATCCGGAGCTTCATCTGCTGCTGCATTGCCTGACGGAGGACCTTGAGGTCGATTGCCGGCGCCTGCAGTGAAGGGAAACCGATATGGAAATCGTTATCGATCAGCCTATGGCGGAGTTCCGACGGGAGCACTGCCTCGATCTTGGAAAGCGCGTCCTGTGCCGCCGAACCTAGATCCGCATCCGTGTGGCGAGTGACCCATTGCACCCCAAGCGTGATCGCCTTGATCTCCGCTTCCGAGAACATGAGCGGTGGCAGCATGAAACCCGGCTTCAACACGTAGCCGAAGCCGGTTTCGCCTTCGATCTCCGCGCCCATCGACTGTAGAAGCGAGATATCCCGGTAGATCGTCCGCAAGGAAACGCCCGTTTCCTGCGCGAGATGGTTTCCAGAGACCGCTTGCCGATGGCGGCGGAGAATCTGGAGAATTTCGAACAATCTCTGGCTTTGCAGCATGGCCATATCCTAGCACAGGTTCTGCCCGATCTGCCGTGGATGGGCTTGGGCGTGTCCGGCTTTAATTCATACGGACCAGAACCTTCCCGTTGCTCTTGTGACCACGTCCAGAATCGTCAGCATCCGGATCGCGTCGCTCAGCGGCACGATCTCGGAGATCGGAAGCCGAAGCTTGTCTTCGCCGGCAGCACGAGCAAGCCCGTCCAGGATGTCGGCCCTCGGAGTGCAGATGATGGGCTCGAGTCTGCGGCTGAAGATTGCGCGAACGAATTTGCCCGGCGTCGGATTGATGTCGAGGAACACGCCACCCGCGCGCAGGAGGCCAAGGCCGGTCTTAACCTTCATCGTGCCGGCCGTGTCGTAGACGACATCGACGCGATCGCCCATCTTCGACAGATCGGTCGTCCGATAGTCGAAAAGAGGATGGACGCCGCGATCGCGGGCACCTGGCACAGAGCTGCGCTGCAGCTCCCGAAACCGTCGCCCCGAGCATCTGCGCGAGTTGAACAGTCGCCTCACCGACAGCGCCAGCGCAGCCGTTGATGCATACATGTTTGCCCGCCCTTAGCTTTGCCTTGTCGATGAGGCCGTTCCAAGCTGTGACGCCCGGCGTTGTCGGCCGATCGCGGCCGACGGGATGAGCAGGAGCTTGTCGGCTCCGGCAAAAGGACGGGCGAGCGTTTCAGGTCGGTCATAATCTGCCTCGCGGACTTGCACTCGTTTGGTGGCCATATCGGACGCTTTGTCCGGATCGCGCACGGCTGCTACGATCTCGTCTGCCGCCACGCCGCAACGCGGCAGTGCTTCAACCACGAGCCGCCCATGGCAGCCCGTTGCTGCAGTGATGGTGATTATTTGACGAAACTCGTGGCAGCTGCGGTCAGTGCGGCTTGACCGTCGCCATGTACTCCGCGAAGGGCGCGGAGTCGTAGATCACGTCGGTGGAGGCGATCTTCCCGCCATTGACCGTGATGAGCTCGACAGTCACCGCGCGCGGAACCGGATGGGTATCGGCCTCATAGATGATGACGGCCTGATCATCATCACCGTAGACCGCGAGAATGTTCACGCTTTTGATCATGCGCGCAAAGCCCTCGTGGAAGCCGCGAAACGCCTGCGCGCCGGTCAGTTTGCCCATTGGAGACGTGCAGACGACATCCTGGGCCGACACTTTGAGAATAGTCTCAAGGTCCCTGCTGGCGATCGCTTCGATATAGGTGCAAGCGATTGCTGTGGCCTGCCCGGTGTATTCAACCATGGTCATGTCCTTTCGTTGGTGATGTCTGGCTGGAACAGTCTTACCAAGGACTAGTGACACCACATGTCAGCATTAAACGTTGCATGGTAGCGGCCGAAATATCACTCTAGCAAAACATGTAATAGTGGCCCGAGTGGTCGAGCATGTAGATCGGTAGTCGCTGATTGCGTCGCCCAGCAAGCGATATCGCTCCTCGACTACGAGGCGCAACAGATTCGACAGTCATGAAAGTCCTTCCGGCATGGATCGCGGTGCGATGCGTTTCGCGCTATTTGGGCTTCCCATCGCCAAGTGCAGGCGATCCGGTGAGTTGGTTCAATTGATCCCCCACATTTGGCCGCTCCGGCGCCTTTGCCTGCAACCGAGCCTGGCGGAGGCGCTCAGTCTTCTGCTGTCGCTTTCGACGCTCCTCTTCCACCGCCTCCCTGGCGACGCGCTCAGTTTCCTCGAAAGCCGCCCGGCGTTGCTCGCCGGTTGTCTTGCTATGTTTCCTTCCCATCGACTTTGCCGACCTCACGTTGCTGTGCCTTGTCAATCTCATCGAGAAACAGCCTGAATTTGCGGGTCAGGGGTCGGTCTTCGTCGAGTAGATCGATCGACATGACGGTCAACCGCTCGTTCACAAGACGGTTTCCACTATCTCCGCGAGAGCGGTCCGAGTTCTTCGATCAATAACGCACAGCGATTCAAACGGTTCACGGCGGGCGCGCGTTGTACGATTGTGAACAATACGACCCGGTTCCGCATGCGCCGCTCGGCGTCGAACCAAGTTGGAAAACTCGAAATCCTGCAGGGGGCTGCGAGCGGGACACAAACGCTACCGTGCCTGGAGAGTTCCAGGCGCGTTCGAATGGCCGTCAATATCCGCCGACGATTGGCAGGATTTCGCCGGTGATGTAGCTCGACATTTGCGGCGACGCGAGGAAAACGTATGCTGGGGCGATTTCCTCAGGCTGTGCGGCTCGCTTCATCGGCGTCTGAGATCCGAACGTTTCCACATCTTCCGCTTCTTTGTCCGAAGGGTTGAGCGGCGTCCAGACAGGCCCTGGTGCGACGGCGTTCACGCGGATGCCCTTAGGCACGAGCTGACTGGCAAGCGCTCGCGTAAAGGCGTGTATACCACCTTTTGTCATTGAGTAGTCGAGCAGCTGCTTCGATCCCTCGAGACCCGTGACCGATCCCGTGTTGATGATCGCTGAGCCGTTCTTGAGATGCGGGATTGCCGCTTTCGCCATGTAGAAATAGCCATACAGGTTCGTCTTCAGGGTTTCGTCGAAATGTTCATCGCTGAGGTCTTCGATGTTGTGCGTATGAACCTGGAAGGCAGCGTTGTTGACGAGGATATCGAGATGTCCGAGTTGCATGACGGTCTTCTCTACGGCTGTCCGGCAAAAGCTAGCATTCTTGACGTCACCGCGAATGACGAAGCACTTCCGGCCTTCCTTCTCGACCGCCGCTTTGGTTTCTTCGGCATCTTTGGCTTCCTCGAGGTGGACGATGACGATGTCAGCGCCTTCGCGGGCGAACAGAACTGCCACCGATCGTCCGATGCCGGAATCGCCGCCGGTGATCAGCGCGACTTTGTCCTTCAGCTTTTCCGATCCCTTATAGAAGGGCGCGTCGTACATCGGAGCCAGTGGAAGATCGGCTTCCGAGCCTGGTTTGGCTTGATGGATCTTCGGAAATGGCGGCTCCGGATAGCGCCGGGCTCCGGCTTGCATGGCGCCGGACGGTTTTGATTTTCCCTTCTTGTCGGCCTGTTCAACTTCCTTCTGGATCTCTCGCTGTTTCTGGGCAGTGTGTTTCGGTGACATGTAATCCTCCTTGGTTTGAGAAGGTAGAACTCTGATCGGCCCGAAAAGTTTGCAGTGGTTTGCGCCTATCGAGGCGCACGGCAGGGCATCAAATGTGGTCTCGTCCAATCGGCTTGGATAGATCACCGATGGTCCTGTATTTCGAGTTTGGATGTCGCGGGTCGCAATGCAGAAGACCTTCGCTGCGTGTCGGGGCCTGAAAGTAAGCCACAAAAATTCCGGTACGCGTCAAGCGTCGCCCAGCGATAACGAGACATCCAACAGTGAGGAACCCGGGGCGGCTCTCACGAGCAGCACGAAAAGGCCGGTCAGCAAAGCCAACGAACAGCAATCAAAATGCTCGCCGCCGAAGCGGGCTTTTCTCGTACCATCAACGACGCCGGGAACGGTATTCCGATTGACCTGCTTCGCTCAGCCACTTCTCCGTTTCCATGATCTGGACCTGCACCGAAAAGCGATCTCCGAGCAGTTCCAAGGAGGCGTCATGCGTCTGGTCGGCACTGCTGCAGACGGCATCTTTCAGCAGGATGACACGATAGCCGAAATCGACGGCTCCGAGCGCGGCGGCGAGAACGCAAACATCGGTCTCTCCTCCGGAGATGACAACAGAACCGACGTTGTCGCCCGAAAGCGCCGCCTTAAGGCGCCCGTCGATCCATGGTGAATACGTGCGCTTGTCGAAGACACGGGCGGGTGGAACCAGCTTTCGCAAAGAAGGCACGATATCTACGAGTTCCGGGGGCAGATATTCGCTCGTCATTACCTTCCATTTCTCGTAATAGGTCTTCCACATCCCCGGCATCGCATCTGCCGACGCAGGCGGGATGAACCTCGTAAAGATCGTCCGTTCGGGAAAGCGAGATGACAGCTCGATGATCTGAGGTGACACTTCTGCCATCCAAGGTACATGCCACGGGGTGTTCTCCGCGAACATCCGTTGCATGTCGACGCAGAGGTGGATCCAATTTCCCACGCGCATCAGGCGCCCCCGACAGGACGGGATTTGAGCCAGCGCAATGTCCTGATCTCCTCGTCGTCCATCCAGCGCAACAGACGCTCGCTCGTGGTTTTCCTCATTTTGAGAATATCGCCGAGACGACCGGCCCGATAGTCATCGAAAACCGCCGGATGAATGTAGGATGTTCTGCAGACGGATCTCGTGTTAACAAGCTTGGCCGCGACAGTATCGATCACTTCGTTGAGCTGGCGCGCGATGGCACGTTCTGACGTTGCAACGTCGAGCAGAGCGAGCGCCGATGCTGCCATACAGGTGGCACCCCATGTCCGAAATTGGCATGAGCTGAAATCGTCACCTGCAACGTCGCGAATGTAGGCGTTCACGTCTTGTGAGGAAATCTGCCGACAACCGCCGTCGTCGCAAATATATTTGAAGAGCTTCTGGCCTGGCAGTTCCTGAAGCTTACGCACGACGTTGGCGATACGACGGTCGGAATGCACGAGATTCCACTCTTTTCCGGATTTGCCCCTGAACCGAAACCTTACGCTGGGGCCGTCGATCTTGACGTGGCGATTGCGGAGCGTCGTCAGGCCGTAGGAACCGTTGGTATCCGCATAGTTGGCGTTGCCGATGCGGATGTACAAGTTGTCTAGCATCCAAACGATGGTGGCCAGCGCTTTGTCCATTGTCAGCCCCCGCGCTCGCAGATCGATATCGACGCGCTCGCGAATATCGGGTAGCCGCGAGCCGAAGTCGGCGAGACGCTCAAACTTGGCGCGTCCGCGTTCGGCATGCCAGTCGGTATGATAGCGGTATTGTTTGCGATCACGCGCATCGATACCCACCGCCTGCAGATGCGACAGAGGATTGGTAGAGATAACCACGTCGCGATAGGCTGGCGGGATTGCAAGCGCGTTTAGGCGTGCGACTTCGTTCTTGTCGGTGATCCGACGTCCATCCGGCATGTAGTAGAGGAAGCCCCGCTTGCCCTGCTTGCGGGTGATGCCGCGCTCCAGAGACGGCATGTACACCAAGCCGGTGCAGAGTTTCACTTCCTCTCCCGCTGCGTCGATGAGGTGTTTGTCGAGGACCTGGTTCATGCGCGCAAAACACGGAAAACGCTTTAAGGTTCCACGCCGACAAGTGCTTCGCCCCTCCGTGCGCCGGTCGAGCCAGTTCAGCGGTTTTCACAAGCTTCATATCTTCCGATCACTTCGCACCGTGCGGCGAGGATCTCGGACAACGGCGCGGTCGAGCCGTAGGCGCTGGCGCTCGCCGGCGACAGTGCAGTCTTCACTTTGCTAAAGTGAAGGGATGGGGTTGCGGCTCATCGGAGGCCTTGACGCGCGGCAGAATGTAGGCGGCAGCGACGGCCAGCAGGATGACCGCAACTGATGTAGCGATCAGAGCTAACCTCATAAAGCGTCCTCCTTTCATGGACTATACTACTCTCGTGCGACAGTCCAAGCTCCGCCGAATCGGTTTTCGCGTCGCTTTGCTCAACCTAATGCCTAGTGTTCGTGAACGCCGCCGGTGTACAAGCCGCGTGGGATGACCCGATACGGGATGGCGCAGACTCCGCCGTCGGGATCTCGCGCGGGTCACGAGCGGGACAGCCGCGCCTGGCCATCTCAGTTCAGGCGGATCCAAGTCTGTGTCTTGCACAATACTCTCGTTGCGCAGCCCCGAAGTTTGAGGCTATTTCCCGACAAGACGAGCCTGCCGCTATAGATTGTCTTTGTCCTCGGATCTGTGAGCCGGCCGGTATATGTATCGCCCGTACCTGAGAAAAAACCGATCTGCTGTCCCGCATATCGCCCGCTCTTCGCCACGATGCAATAATTCGGTCCGCAATGGTGAATCGCCGACGTCTCGCCGTTTTCCGTTTTCCAGGTTCCCACCACTGTATCGGCACCACTTGCGGCGCTGGCTATTGATATGAAGACTGTTGCAAAAACAGACCTGATCGTCATGTGGAAACTCCACTATGGCTCCATCGTCGCGCCATTACGAAGACCGGCAGGGACACGAGCTGCACAACTGCGGCAAATACAACGAGGGCGACACCCAACCAACCATCCTACACCGTATCCAATGTAGAAAAGCCCGAATGCAAAGTTGCGTCTTCCTTCAGGCAGAACACTGGCAATGAGTACTTTAAGCAACGTATCCTGCGTCGCATACCCGACTCCCCACAGCACCATGCCGCCAAGCGCCACGAAAAAATTTCCCAGGAAGACGAAGGGTGCAAACATAGAAGAGAGAAACACTGCGACAAGGACCACGGGCAGTCCGATCTGACCGTATAGCCTGCCGGCAATCAGGCTTGTTACCACACCACACACTGTTGAGAATGCGAGGAACACGGGGATCCAATGCTGCGTGACGATCCCAGTGCTCGACAGGTGATATGAGATGAGTTCAAAACTCATCAAGCCGGCGGCGAAGAAGGAACCGGCAAGCATGTAGAGCAGTAGGACGACGTGAACCCCGTCGTCGGCGCCGTTTGGCCTTCCTCGAGACGGGACGGGAGTGGGAAACTCACCCGCGCAACGGTCAGAGCGGCAAGCGCCATCACAGCAGAAATCGCCAGCAGCGCATATGCGGTCTGGTAGTTCCCCTTCAGGAAAAGCACGAGCGCAATGGAGAGGGGGCCGATGGTGGCGCCGATTTCATCGAGCGCCGTGTTCACTCCGTATACCCATCCTTTGCCATGCTTGGCTGTCGTGTAGGAAAGCGTTGCTTCGACTGTCGGCTTTCGCGTCGCCCGTCCGACGCGCTCAGCAATGACAAGTGCAGCCGCACTCTGCCAGTTTCCCGCCAGCGCCATTGCCGGGACGGCGAGCAGGTTGATGGCGTAGCCGATGAAGGTGACAAGCCAATACCTGCCGGTCTTGTCCGCAACATAGCCCGCGACGGACCGCAGGCTGTAACCGAGGAACTCCCCCACGCCCGCGACGATGCTGATGATGGCGGCGCTGGCACCGAGTGTGCCCATGAACGTACCGTTGATGCTTGCCCCACCCTCGTAGGTCGTGTCGCTGAAAAGATTGACGGCGCCCATGATCAGCACGAACCTGAATGCGGGGGAGTCGGAGAGAGCGAGGGTTGGTTTGGCCATGGTGCCGCTACCTCAACAGTTTCGCGTAACAAGAGAGCGAAGCGACCTTCGAGTTCTAACCGGAAGAAGATTGGCCAAGTTGAACATCATTCCACGTTTAACGTGACCGCCAACTCCGAGTTGCCTGAAATAGTGGTGCTATGCAGGCATTTTGCCGAATCCCATCCTCGACGAACTAGCATCGATGGCTGTGCTGCGTATCGGCGTCACACTTGCTCGAAGGCCTCATCGAGCAAGTGTCCGGCCGATTTAGTGCGACATCAGGACCGGCATTGAAATGTTATTCAGCAGATCACGCGTCGCACCGCCGAACATATCTTCGAAAAGCGGCGAGTGGCCATAGGCGCCGCAGACGATAAGATCTGCGTTCTCACGGTCGAGGCCGGCAAATAACGCGCTGGTGAAATCGTTGTCCCCCGTGTTCCGCCATCCTGCCAGGGCTACCCCAACTCCATGCTGTTCGAGATGACCCTTTATCTCCTGGACGTCAGCATTTTTGTCGCTGTAGTTGCTCGCAAACACGAACAGAAAGACTTTGCGCGCGGCCTTGAGAATCGGCATTGCGTCGTGAACGGCCCTGGTTGACTCGCGGCTGAAATTCCAGGCGATGACCACCTGCTCGCCGATGGCGTCTTCTCCTGTCCAGCCCGTTGGAAGGACCAACATGGGAACCCCGGCTGTCATCAAAATTTCTTTGGGGATTGCTGAATTGGACAGATGGCGGTGGTCCGGATGCGGCTGTGTCGTTTCCAGAAGGTCCGCGCAATGGGAAAAAAGCTGCTCTGCGCTATGAGCCTCCGGCCGTGCCGCGTGATATTGGAAGCCAAGGCCAGCCTTCTGAACCGCGGCCTTGAATTCATCTTCAATCGCGAGCGCCTGATCGCGGCTCTCCCCCTTCAGTGCTTCTTTCGTGCTGACGTCGACGCCGATCAGCCTGGCTTGGTGCTTGGCGGCGATATTGATGGCGGTGCGCACACGGGCCGAGGAATCTGCTCCCGCGTCCAAATAGACAACGATATCTCTGTAGGCCATAACTTCCTCCATTCGCGGACGCAGGAGGGCCGAGCGTTTCACCTGCTCGCTTCTCTGTCGTAGGAGTCATCCAGCAGAATCGCAGTAAAGGCGAACCTCATCACCTTGAGCAGTTAATGTCCCTTGACGCTGCAGGTTCCGGACGACTGCAAAGAATTAAGTTGTAGCGATCCCTTTCTCGAAAGACACGGCATTGGGAAACAGACAGGGGTGATAGGCGCCGTCCGGCGACTCCCTGGTCTGTGCCGCTGGAATCTGGAAAACGTGTCTGCGCGTCGCCAGCTTATGGTCGCCCGGCAGAAGCGTCACTTCGTATACTTCCTCGCGGGGGCGGACGGTCTTCGACGAATCCGCTGGCAATCACCGCTGTCACCGTCTCCGTTGCAACAGAACGGCTCGCAGGTGAAGCCAGACGGCGCTTTATGGGCGTGGACGGCAGTGGCAAACGCCGTCACGATCACGACAAGCGTCATTTGCATGGCATCCTCGCTTTCATGTGCGTCGTGGAACGCGGCAGCGTCCACGATCCGGACAGGATTCGTCACTGCCTTCCGTCGAACGGGTCGGCCAGCGCCGCCACCGGGCGACTGATCGGATACTTGATGACGGAGACCTTCTCCGCGAGCTTGACGTCGCCGTTTTCCTTGAGAAGCGCACGGAAGCTCGGATGCATGCCGCCATCCTGGTAGGCGAGCGGCGTGAAGCTTTTGGCGGCAAGTTCCTGGTATTTCCGATCGTCGGCGGATGCCTTCGCGACGACTGCGGGGTCGGATTGATCGATGCGTTCCGGACATGCTGCGAGCGGATCGCCAGCGTCGCCGTCCTTGAATTCTGCGTCGAAGACGTACTTCCTGCCACAGGCGGCAACCTTGGGCTCGTGTCGCCGAACTTCGAAGATGTCGTAGCCTTGCTTGAGGGTCTTCCAGAAGGCGAAATTCGGGTCGTCGCGATGTGCCGCCAGGTTCTGCGGCGTCATGCGAAACGGATAGACCTGGACCTGGAACACCTGCTGTCCGCCTTTCAAGGCCTTCTCGACCACGGCGTAGATCTCACCGACGCCCTGATCGGTCAGCGCAAAGCAGCCTGACGACGAGCAGGCGCCATGTACCATCAGGGCCTCGCCGGAATAGCCAAGCGCGGCCTCCAGACGGTTCGGATAGCCGAGGTTGAAGGAGAGATAGAACTGCGATTTCGGATTGAGGCCTCCCATGGAGACACGGTAGAATCCCTCGGGCGCCTGTCGGTCGCCGGTCTTCGTCTTGGGGCCGAGCTTGCCGGACCAGCGACACATCGGATAGACCTTGAGCAAAGCGTACTTGCCGCTGCCGTTGACCTTCCAGACCTCCAATTCGCTTTCCATCTTGAAGATGCGGACGAGAACCGGACTTTCCGGCTTCATGCCTTTGGCCCGAATGCTGGCCAGCAGCTTCGGCGGTATGTCGTGCGACGCCTCGCCGAGACCGTCGAGCGACTGTACGCAGCCGCTCAGGACCACGGCGACGGCGGCAAGCGCCACCCCGCGAAGGTGCCGCCGGCCTGGGCCCATTTGATTCAAAATATTCAACAACGAAGATAAGCCACTGACGCGGCTTGCAAACATCGACACGCGCAAGATCATGCCCTTCCCTTTGGTCTGAAATTCGAGCGAACGGGATCAGTCGGAAGCGATGGGGGGACGCTGCTCGACAGGTTCGAGAGCGCCGGCAAACGCAACGGAAGCGATACCGGGAAACGCAACGGCATCGGGCTGCGAATAAAGGACTTCGGGAGCTTCTGCGACGATGCCGTCCTGCTGGCAGTGCGATCCCGAAACAGATCGGCCGTCACCGCGATGGTGTCCGTCGGAGGTCGAAGTGACACTGACGACAACCGGGTCGGCGTGGGCACGATCGACAGATGCGGCGATGCAGGGTGCGGCAAGCGAACCCAGCAGCATCATGGTCGCGACAAGGAGGTTGATCAGTAGGCGCATCGACTCGTTCTTGCGCAGGAGCATTCCTGCTTCAGTGGCGTCATAATGGTGACGTTCGCCTTTCCGGTCAACGAGAAGGCCCTAGTCTCCAATCTCAAGCTCTCTTGACCTTCCATGGCGGCAAGCCTCAACCGTCCGGATCGCGCAGCACGCTCGCAAATGGCACTTCGCGCACGAGATTGCCGGCGTCATCGAGGATGGCCATGGTGTGCCGGAGTATATCCCGCCCTTTCCGCGCCACGGCGGCGATCACGCGTCTGCCGTCGATGATCGCTTCCTGGGTCGCTGCATCCACGCCCACCCGCGTCCCTCGGGGTCGTCGATGACCTCGCCTCCAGCGCTCCCATATCGAAAGAAGAAGCGCATCCCGAAAACCCCTAGCATTGGACGAACCTCCGGACCGGTTGGCTGTTTCCTGGGACGCGAAACCTTCCGGTTAAAGAAGCGTTACCTTTTGTCTGCTCTTGCGAGAACTCGAGATGTCAATGATGCATGATGGGTTTCAAAACCGTGTCCTGCGCTCTCTTCCGGAACGCGAGTTAAACGTGCTCTCTCCGAACCTGATTTCTTGGAAGTGGAGTGACGGGGACGTCATATTCCGTGCAGGGCAAACAACCGACGTCGTGTTTCTACCGGACAACGGCATTCTCGCTCTTTTTGCTCGCGCGGGCGTCAAGAGCCTCGCGGTCGGCGCCGTCGGCAAGGAGGGCATGCTCGACGCGGCCGCGGTCGTGCTGGACACAAGACCGCGTTTCGACGTCGTCGCACTGACGCCGGGAAGCGGCCACCAGATCGAAATGGAACCGTTCCGGGAGCTTGCCGAGAGCAGCCAGGCTCTTCAGAAATCCCTGCTTGCAATCGCTGCCACGATGCAGGACGTGATTGCGTCTACTGCAGTCGCCAACGGTCATGGTTCCATCGAGCAGAGACTGGCTCGCTGGATCCTGATGTGCCAAGACCGCGTTGGCGACGTCTTTAGGATTTCCCACCGGGTTCTGGCGGAGGCCTTGGGCAGCCGGCGACCTGGAGTGACCGTGGCGCTTCACGCGCTGGAAGGAGATGGTCTAATCCGGTCCCGTCGGTTGGAGATCGAAGTTCGCGATCGGCGCGGACTCGAGATGGCGGCGGGCGCATTCTACGACGGCGCCGAGGCCGCGAGTGCGCATCCTAGGCAGGCTGGCGGCCAGGTAAGTTCGCACGGCCTATCATAAAGGGAAGCAAGCTGAAGAAGCCCGCTATTCCGCGACTGCCACCGGCTTCGCTTGTGGCATTTGAGACTAACCCTTGGGTCGTGTCATGGCCCAAGGGTGACCTTCAACAATCGATTTCGCTGCCGAACAGCGCTGCCTACTTCTCGTGTCGACTGAAATATGCCCTTGCGGGTGCGGCCACACCGGAATGGGCGTCACGTGCAAAATGGTACAGCTCGTTGTTGAACCTAATGGGGTTTTCCAGAAAAGGTGCGTGGCCCGTCGCGGAATACCACGATGCTGTGGCGCCAGGACATAATGCCAAAAGGCGCCGCCCCATCGCCGGCAGGACTACAGTGTCCTCTTGGCCCTGGGTCATAGGACCGGCACTGCAAGTGTGGTCAGTACCTCGTCGGAATCGATCTCGCGGGCCAGCAGAGCAGCCCGGATCTTCGCTGGCACGGCCATATTCCAGCAAATTGCCATCTCGAATACCTCGGAAGGCAGTTGCGAATATGTGCACCCGCGCACGAAATTGCGGATTGCTTCGATGTTGCTAGGCAAGTCGTCGCTCGTGGCACCAATGACATGATCGAGGAAACCCGAGCCGATCATGGTGCCGAACGCCGCCTTATTCAGCGTGATCGCCCCGCCCACGAAGTTGATGGCCGCAACATGAGCGATTCCATAGGCGCGGAGATAGTCGCAGATGATGAAGCCGGCATAGGACCAGCCCACAAGGACCGGACTCCTGAGATCAAGTTGATCTATGACAGCGGCGATATCGTCTGCCCAAAGCTGCGGTTCAGTATAATGTTCCGCTTCAAGGGGGGCGTCCGACATGCCGTGACCGCGCAGGTCCAGAGCTACGAGGCGAAAATCGTCCGCAAGCGTGCTTTCATACTGGTTTTTCCAGCACAGATGGTTCTGCGACCACCCGTGGATGAAGAAGATCGACGGCGCATCTTCGTTTCCCCACTCGCGAACGTGCAGTCGCAATCCTCCACCGCCGGTTACATGGTGGTGAACCTTCATCGTCATGCCTCCCTGTGAGCGTCGAATACAGTAGGAAGCATGCTATTACGCGCGCGTGAGAAAGAGCGTGGGAGGAACCGTTGAAAATGCGGGGCTAATCGTTGAAAGAGCGCCGCAGCCGAGGTGCGATAGCGCTTCAACGAGAGGCGCGGACATCTTGCTCAGGAGATAGCGGCTCGGAGGCAATCAGGTGCACGTCGAGGCGCAACAACCTGCGGCTACGTTGTTTCGGCGACGAACCGCCTTACTTCACGAACAAACTGGTCAAAGGCGGGTTCGTTGCTAAGGAGAACGTGGTTGGCGCTATCGAGATCGACAAATCGAGCCCCATGGATGCCGGTTGCAAACTCCCTTCCGCACTGAAAGGGAACGGCAGCGTCTTTTCTTGCGTGCAAGACCAGTGTCGGAACCGTCACCTGCGACAGGACGTCCGAAACGTCGATTTCCCCGAATGCGTCGTGCAGGCGACCGGCGTTGCCAGGCGACACCGAAATGCGCTGCAGTTCGTCAAACCAATCCATCTGCACCTGGTCGGCCCCTGGAATGAACATTGCTGTGAACAGATGCCGAAAAACCGGATTGTTCTGGCCCCATCCTTCCCGGATCAGTGCGGTCATTGCCTCATGGGTGGCTACCTCATGGCTGTCGCTTCGCTTCCGCCAGCCTTTTACAAATCCTCCGTAAAGAATAAGCCCTGAGACCCGTTCAGGATGTCGGACGGCATAGGCAACAGAGACGGCGCAGCTTTGCGATACACCCAGAAGTGTGAACCGGTCGAGTCCCGCCGCATCGACGACGCTCTCCAAGTCTGCAATCATCGCCGTAAACGAGATATCCTCGGCACCCCAGTCCGAAAGACCGGTGCCACGTTCGTCATAGCGTATGAGCATCGTTTTTTCCGAAAGGGCGTCGATCCAATGCCTCCACACCGGACTTTCCCAATCATACTGGAGATGCGACATCCAATGTGCGGCTCGCACGATCGGTGATCCGTGTCCACACACCGCGTAAGCAATCGTTACCCGGTCGGCGGTCTTGCAGAAGCGAATTTCCTGCGATCTCTTGCTGGACGTCAACGGTGGCGTTGGGAATTCCGATTCAAAAATCCGGGAGACGAGACCCGATCCTGGCCGGGAAAGCCGATGTGACTGCTTCGGAGCGGCGCCAGAAAACGGGATCGGCTCGGTCCCGGAGATTGAAGGCTCCGACCACTGCTCGGGCACATCGACGTCGGCAATCTCTTCGGTAAGTCTGTTGAGCACCAGGCAATGAACGTGCACTTGCTCGGGACTGTCTCGAAGGCGGCGGATGAGGGCGCGCAGAATTGCCATGTGCAGCCGAAGCGCTATATCTCGGTGATATAGCCGCCACGCTTCAAAGCTTGGGCAGTGCGGCAGGCAGAGGCCTTCGAGAAATTCACCGCGAAATGTCGTCGCAAGCGACTCCAATGCCTCCGTATCCAAGACGTGGAGATCAGCGGGTCGAAGGGAGGCCATGCCTCTGAAGTCCAAATCAACCGCCTGGGGCGTGAGGAAAACGGAATGGTGGTCCGCATGCAGACACTCATGACCTACGGTATTCACGATTGGCCTGAGTTTGTGGAGGCTCCACCTTAATGAAGCCCGAGGGTCGTCTGGAATTTCCCAGAACATCTTGCAAAGATGATCGCGACGCTGGGGTCTTCCGATGACGGCCAAATAGCCAAGAAGAGCGCGCGTCTTCTTCGACTGCGGCAGTGGCAGAAGCTGTCCATTCTGCCTGACGTTGAGTTCGCCCAATACCTGAATTGTTAGGTGGCCGACCATGGTACACCGGCTTGACGATAGTGTTCAGACGACAGCTTAGAACAATGCAGCTCAAGACGAAATCGGCTCTGGTTGCGGTTAGGCAATTAGCGGCAGGACCGCCATATGGGACGGACAAGATTCCGGCTCGGCAACCTGGCGCTTGTGAAGGCCCTCGGTCTACTTTCAGGGCGCAAGCTCGCAAAAGCAGACAATGAAACAGGGCAGCCCCTACGCACGGCCTTGCGGAATTGGCCACCGTGCTATCACGACCTTTGATCAAGAAGCGGGCAGCCGAAGAAAATCGCCCAAGCAAGGAAACGGATGCGATGACAATCACGATCACAGCATTTGAGCGATCGCCCGATGGCGGCAAGGGACTGGCGCGCGATACGCGCGTTCGCTGGGCGCTCGAAGAAGTGGGGCAGCCTTATCAGGTTCGTCTTGTTTCCTTCGCAGAGATGAAGGCGCCTGACCATCTGGCCATCCATCCCTTCGGCCAGATCCCCACCTATGAGGAAGGTTCTCTCTCGCTGTTCGAGACCGGCTCGATCGTCTTTCATCTTGCTGAGCAGCACGCGGGCCTGCTGCCGAAGGATCGCGATGCCAGAGCGCGCGCGATCACGTGGATGTTTGCCGCACTTAACACCGTCGAGCCGCCGGTCCTCGAATTAACGACGGCAATGATATTCGAAGGTGACAGGTCTTGGAGCAAGGAGCGCTTGCCATTGGTAAAGGACCGTGTTCGCGCTCGGCTGGACAAACTCTCGGCTCACTTAGGCGTCGCAGACTGGCTCGATGATGCGTTCAGCGCGGGCGATCTATTGATGGTATCAGTGCTGCTGCGACTAAGAATGTCAGGCATTTTGGACGAATATCAAAACTTGGCTGCCTATGTCGCTCGGGGGGAAGCTCGGCCCGCTTATATCCGGGCTTTCGCCGCGCAATTTGCGATCAACGCCGCATCAACCAGCTGCATTGGCTCGTAAAGCTGAGCCGATAGCAGGTTTGAAGTCAGCATGTGGCCGGGCATTTGACCAATGCTCGGCGCTTCCAGCTTGACCGCTTTTGACGTCAACGTCGGCAAGATAAAAACGGCGACGATTGGATCGTTTACCGACAGGCGGCATTCATATTGCGCCGAGTTCTGATTCGGGCTGGACATGAGCCGATATGACCTGACCGACTTCGAGGCGCGTGATCCGTCCGTTGCTACCCAAATCGCGACTGTACCTCACGGAATATAGAAAACCGCTCGGAGGTATCTCTCGTTGTGCAGGTACTCCAGCAGCTCACATAGCGGGATCAGTGCTACCAAGAAGAGTGCGTCACGGAACGCGGTATACAAAGCGGAAGTGCGGAATGTGACTTCTGCGTCGATCTTCATCAATAGCGGATTCGGCACGAAGAATGGAGTTCGTGCTGCATAGTCATCATAGGCAGAGCCGAATTTTGAGCTCAGATATTCGCTTTCGCGCCGCGCTGTGTATGCGAACAATAAAAAGAAAATTGGCACAAAAATGGCTGTGATCAATGCGGAACCGATCATCAATCCCACGCCCAGGATCGCCAGCATTGACGACACGTAAAGCGGATTCCTGGTTATCGAATACGGACCGGTGGTTATCAGGTGTCGGTTCTTACGATGGCCGATATACAGGGTTGACCACAGGCGGCCCAATACACCCGCGATGACGAGAACCACGCCAATGTTCTCAAACAGTTCATGCAACGCTGTTCCTGCATAAAGCGGACGAGAAAGGGATACGAGTACAAAAAAGGCCGTCGCTGTGAGCCAAAGCCCGCCGATGCGTCTTTTCTGAGAGAATGGTTTTTTTGTACTCGGCGCATCCATTAGAACGTCCCCTCTACCTTACGTCCCAGGTTGCCGTTTGCCGTTTGCCGTTTGCCGTTTGCCGTTTGCCGTTTGCCGTTGAAGTGATCACCGATCGACCAACCATCAGCAAACTACAAGGGTCGCGATTTCACGAAGCCCATTCGACTTGCGTTGAAGGCCAAAACGTAGGGCAATCCGCGATTGCAGCCGGCACATGCTTGCAACAAAGAGTCAATTTGAAATGACCGAAAGTCAATACGAACCGAAATACAAATGTGGAGAGACGTCAATCGGCCGAATTAGGTACGAAGCCGCAGGCTCGATGAGGGAGACATGGCAATGGAGCGGTCACGGGCCGAAGGTGAAAGAGCGGTTGCTACCGCAGCAAGGATTCGAGCCTACCGCTCGGGAAGCCTCGCGCATGGCCGAGGACTATTATGATCGGCTGACGGCCCACAACAGGCTGCACACATGAGACATTTGCTTGACGCAACGGAGCAATCCGTCGCCACGGAAAATTGGTATGCGGCTCTGATGCTCGCTTTAACGCTTCCGGACATTTGCTCGAAGGCAGACGGGAACGGGGAGAAGCGCTATGTCACCTGGGCAAGACAATCGGTTGAACCCGGCTTTACTTTTGACATTCTCGTACATGGGAATCAGGAGGCAAAAGAGGCGAGACTAGAGCTCTTGAGCCTCCTTCGGCTGTCGGACCGCACAGAAGAACAGATACCGCGGATGTCTGAGCTCAGCACCGTCATGGAAGAAACGAAGGGTGATCCCTTCGTCGTCACGATTTCTAACCGCTGAAGATTTGTACGCACTGCGGTGCGCCTGCTGTCACGCCGGGGGCCATGATATCCCAGAACAAATCGCTAAGAATGTCCTGTCGAGGGTCCCTACTGCGGCGGACGAATTAGTTGCTGATCGGAAGTAGGTCAGCATGCAGTAATCTCCAGGTTGCCGGTTCAGTGTCCGGCGCGCTTGTTGGTGGTCGCGAAGATGGCTGAGGTTGTGACAACTATGCAACGCGGTTTCTAATATAAGCCACATCGAATGTCTTTGTGGTCGAATTCGCGTGTTCGGCGAGCGTCAGAGTCCTAAGTTCGTTCGGCTGGCTCTCTTTCCACGAGGAAACCGTATATGCGTCGCACTCATCTTCTACTGGTCGCTCTTCTGTCCACCGTGTCCTTCACCGCAGCGCAGGCCGCCGATCTGGTTGCCCCAACCGAACAGCCGATCAACCCGGTAGTTCTGCCGTCGACGTCGGGGTTTTATATCGGCTCCACGAGTTCGGTGAACTTCCTCGACGACACCGGCTTCGACGTGTTCGGCGTCCGAGTGTCGACCGACTACGATGCTGGTTTCTACACCTCGCTTCGCGCCGGCTATGATTTCGGCGCGGCCGGCTGGGTGTCTCCACGGCTCGAACTCGAACTCGGTTATGGGACCGCGTCGGTCGACGAACATAGCGTTGCAGGTATCGGCAGCATCGCGTCCATCGACTCTTTTGGTGACGCGCGACAATTCCAAGGCTACGTCAACGGCTACATTGATGTCCCGTTGACAAGCGCCATCAAGCCATTTGTCGGCGGCGGCGTCGGCTTCATGAATCTGGAACTCCGCAAGCAGGGTGTCGCGGGTGTAGCCACGTTGATGGACGACAGCGACACGGCATTTGCCTATCATCTCGACGCCGGTGTCGGCATCGACATCCAGGGGCTGGGACTATTCACCAACACGTCACTGTTCCAGAACACCACCTTCGAAGTCGGCTATCGCTACACGGCGGCTGACGATTTCGACTTCACTGCTCGCGATGGCACCTCATCAAGCACGGATTTCACCAGTAACTCCGTTACGTTAGGCTTCCGCAAAAAGTTCTGACAGCTTTCCCAGCCTCCGCATGCAAACGCGGAGGCTCTCCCAAGGCGATCCCTCAGCGGGGAGGTGGTGAGAGCGTAGGTCGATAAAAGGGTATACCGAATAATTTGTCGGGCTAGACTAGTTTTAGCGTTTTCGTGGTTCGAATCATATCAAGCGGCGTCGGCGAGCTTGTATGACCAGGAATGACGGGATGGCGTTGACGTCTTCGATAGCGGCCATAATGCGTTCCTTGAGCTCATGTTTTGAGGTCACCCGGATGTGACGCGGGACGGAGCGGGCGAACTTGGAGAAAAAGCCCTCGATCAGGTTGAGCCAGGAGCCGTGTTTGGGCGTGAAGGTAAATTCGAAGCGGCCTGCCGGTCGTTTATCGAGCAGGCTCTGGTTTCTTTCGAGATGTGTGCGGAATGATTGTCGAGGATCAACTTGATGGCGGTGCCGGCCGGATAGGCGGCATCGAGCAGCCTGAGGAATTCGATGAACTCGCGGCTGCGGTGGTGGTGCTTGACGAGCGCGTGGACCTTGCCTGTCAGCAGGTCAATTCTAGCCAACAGGCTGAGCGTGCCATGCCGTCTATACTCAAAATCGCGCGCAAAGGTCGAATGGACGCCTGCACGAGCGGCAAATCCGGCGCCGTCGTCGAGGTTCTTCCGCCGGCCCTCATTTTACGGACGGCGCAAGACAAGGCTCTATGCGAGCCGGCATCGGATCAACGGGGAGTTTCGGCTAGGAAGGGTCACGCGGTTTTCATGCACGGGAACGGAGGGGCGCATCGGCTTCGCTGAGGAGAGGTTTTGGAGTCTTCCGAGGAGCTTTTATCATCCCCTCATTCCATCAGGCATTTCTTCCAGAGTCCACATTGCACTCGCGATCCTCGCCTCGGCCTACAACTGCGCCTCGACATGCGATCCAAGAAATTCCCAGCGAAGTCCAAAGGTCGCGGGCAAGATCATACACCTGTAAAACAGCACACTCATCTATCCGGCGCCGTCTGCCTTTCATGGGCTAAACTCGACAGCCCTTGGCTCTCAACTCTCGGCCGTTCATGAGGTCGACCAAGTCTTTGGCCTCATCAGCGGTCAAACAGTCCAAGGGAACGCCTTCGACAATTTCAGGACAACCGGTGAAGGTATCTATGACGGACCATTTCCCGTCGTAGACCAGACTTTCCTCAACCTGATACCTCAGGTGGGTTCTCTCGCAAGGCATCATCACGTCGCCTCCCCACGTCCGAGCTGGAGACCCCAAGCGCCGTCCGACGGCACACTTGGAGGTCTCCTGCCGGGGAAGCTTCCGGCGGGTCTTGGCTTGCAACGCAGCCCGCGTGGTCGGAAGTCTCCCTTTGGTCCCCTCGCCTTAAAGATTACGCTCTCCATAGAGGATGGCTAGTCGGACCAAAGTCCGAGGTGCTAATTTAGCTGCCTCAAACACAGCAACGTTGTCTTGCACCTGACGCAATCCCTTGCCGGAAGCTTCGCGCCGTTCGTCCAAGCGCGATCTCAGCAGTCAATCTCGGCTGCACCCAAACGAGGTTCGTGCGCTGCCCCCCATACTGGACGTGTGGAGAAATGGTCCTGGACTGTGCGTCGGCAACAGACAGGATCTAACCCGCCAATGCCACTGCATCAGCGCCCGCGGGAATGCGCAGCGGGCTGAACGGCTCGGTCGCGGCGCGCCATACGGCTTCGGCGACGTCCAAGGGCCGCGTGGCGGCGGATGATCGCTGCAGCTCCCATCCTGCAAAAACGCTCTGCACGAGGCCAGAATATGCCTCGGGGAAGCCGCCCCGGCTATGGACACTCGACCGCGCAGTCTCGCTGAAGCGAGTCTCAGGAGCCCGTCCCGGTATCACGAGGTGCGCGCGTATATCGAAGGCGGCGAGTTCCAGTGCGAGCACTTCGGTGAAGGCGTTCACGGCCGCCTTGCTGGCGGTGTAAACGGAGAGCAACGGAAGCGGCTTCAAGGTCACGCTCGATGTCACGTTCACGATGATGCCGCCCTTGCGCTGCCGGAACTGGGGCAGTACCGCTTGCGTCATCGCCATCGTGCCGAGTGTGTTCGTCTCGAAGATGTGGCGCAGGGTATCCATTGAGGTGCCTTCGAGGGCATTCAGCCAGCCGATCCCCGCATTGTTGACCAGCATGTCGATTGGGCCGGCATCTTCGATGGCGCGGCGAATGCTTTCGGGTTCGGTAACGTCGAGAGCCAGTATCCTCAGGTTCTCGGAGGAAGGCAGGATGTCCTCGCGCGGCGTGCGCATGGTCGCGATAACCTTCCAACCGCGATCGAGAAAGCATCTGGCGATTTCCAGGCCGAATCCGGACGAGCAACCGGTGATGAGAACAGTTTTCATGGAGTGTCCTTTCTGTTTTTTGTCTCCCCGGAAACTAGACCGCGCCCGCCGTACTTTCTATAATTGAAAGTCCAGTTATCGTTTTCAAGAGTCCGGAAATGACCGATCCTCTCGCAGAAGTAGTGACACTGCTGCAGCCGAGCGCGCCGCTGTCGAAGCTCGTCAGCGGCGCGGGTGCCTGGCGCGTCCATCGTTTGGAATCGGGTCAGCCGTTCTACTGCGTGGTACTGGAAGGGTCTTCTCGTCTCACTATCGAGGGACAGGAGCCGATCGAGCTTCGCGAGAGCGATTTTGTCCTCATCCCGGCGGCCTATGGTTTCACCATGTCGAGCCTTGAACCGGAGACATCGGGCGGCATCGATCCATTCGGCGTTAGGCAAATGGCCGGTGAAGTAAGGCATGGCAATCCCGACGGGCCGCCCAATGCCCGGTTATTGGTCGGCCATTTCGCATTCGGCTCGCCGGATGCGCCCTTACTGGTATCGCTGCTTCCGCAGTTCATTCATGTTCACGGCGAGGCGAGGTTCGCCACCATCGTTCAACTGGTCGGCGACGAAGCGCGTGCATTACGGCCCGCGCGGGATATGATCCTCGCACATTTGATGGAGGTCCTGGTCGTCGAGGCTCTCCGCTCGACGGCTGGCACCAAGGCCCCGCCCAGTCTCTTGCGCGGGCTGGCAGACACGCGGCTAGCTGCTGCAATTCGCCTTATGCACGAAAATCCCACGAGAGACTGGACCGTCGAGCAACTGGCGAAAGGGGCCGCGCTTTCTCGCTCGGCCTTTTTCGAGCGATTTCGCCGCGCCATGGGCGTCGCCCCCATGGAGTACCTGCTCTCGTGGCGGATGGCGCTGGCCAAGAACCTCCTACGGCGAAACGAAGGTGGCATGAAGGAAATCGCCGATCGCGTCGGCTATGGTTCGGCCAGTGCCTTCAGCGTCGCGTTCACGCGCTTTGTCGGAGTGGCGCCGACGCGCTATCTGCAAGAGGTCGCACCTAGGTAAAGTCGACTTGCTTATGGAATGACGGCTTTGCACCCAAGCGGAAGCTGCTGAAGCCCCTGTGGTCGCGGTCCCAACGTCGCGACCTGACAGCTCGATTTCAGCTAGCGGCGGGTTACAATGGCTTCGAAAGCAGCCCCGTTGCCAGGGAACGGAAAGCCTCCACGGCCTTCGGCAGCACATCCTGCGCGTTTTCGCTTGCGGCGACCCAGAGAGCGGCATTGAGCGCCGCACCGCTGAGAAGGCGGGCAACGACCTCCGCGTCAAGCGGCTTGAGGATGTCCTGTGCAATCAGCCGCTCCACCGCTCTCTTGGTGACTTGCAGGCAACTGTTCTGGCTAGGCCATTTCGAAGGATCACCCAACACCGCAGGTCCATCAAGCAGAACAATGCGTTGGACTTCGGGGTCAAGCGCCATCTCAATATAGGCGGCGCCCTCGGCCAACAGCCCTAGCCAGTCGCTGCCGGTACGGGCGCCGATCTCCTGCGCGCGCGACGCCATTTCCGAGTCGATTTGCTCGACAACCGCCGCAAGCAGCCCCTGCTTGTCTCCGAAGTTGTGGTAAAGCGCACCGCGTGTCAGACCGGCTTCGGCGGTCAACTCGTCCATGGACGCCGCAGAATATCCCTTTTCGGCGAAGGCTTTTCTTGCCGCCGCGATCAACTTGCCTCGGTTTTCTTCCTTTGTTTCGCTGCGTCGTTTCGCCATTTCATCTCCTAGTTCACATACGCGGCGTATATTAACTTGACATACGGCTCGTATGTGAATATTTAACATACATACCGTATACTAAATGCAGCGCAGGCTTGTGAAGCATCGCCCCGCGCTCATCGGTTCCAGATTCTAAGAAGGAAATCAGAATGACCCAGCGCGAAGCAATCTTTCCTGCAGACAGGCACGCACTTTATGAGGAGCATGGCTATTCTGCAGCGATCCGATCCGGTGATCTTCTGTTCGTGTCCGGGCAGGTCGGCAGCCGTGCCGACGGAACGCCAGAACCCGATTTCGAGCGCCAGGTTCGGCTGGCATTCGAAAACCTCAAGTCGACGCTGAGCGCAGCCGGCTGCACGATGGACGATATCGTGGACGTGACCACCTTCCACACTGATCCTGAAAACCAGTTCGAAACCATTATGGCTGTCAAGCAACAGATTTTCAGCAAGCCGCCCTACCCCAATTGGACTGCACTCGGGGTAAATTGGCTCGCCGGCTTCGACTTCGAGATAAAGGTCGTCGCCCGTATTCCAGCAAATACCTGATGCCGCCAGACGTCCGGCGTCGGGGGAAACGGCCATCTCCTGTCACACGAGCATTCCCATAACCGTGCGCTTGCGGCGGAATTTGCGAGGCCCCCGATGACCCGTTGTTCGCCCTCGCCATGCATTCCCTCAAGCACGACGCCGCTCTTTGTGAGCTTGAGCACCTCCTCCACCCGAGGAGGCAAGCGCCGCAAAAGGCCCCCTTTCTTTTTGCTGGGTACTCAGATTATTAGTTCCAAACTTTTTTTGGTTGGCTAATATGCCGCCCATGGCAGCCGAACGGTGCGACTTAACAGGGCGCAGCGGGGACCGAGCATCCTGTATGGGACGAAATCTCGAATGCCAGAGGGAGGGAAGCCTAGGGCTCTCTGGAGGCAACACCTAAGCTTCCCTTCCGCCGCCATCAATCCTATCTGCCGAACGCCCCAAGCGCCTGTTCGATACCATCGATCAGAACCCAGAAGCAGATACGGTCAGTGCGGACGACGACCCGATCGTGGATGTTGCGCGCGCCGTTAACAATTGGCCGCGCGCGGAAGCGCTTCGAGAACCTGAACAGAGATGATCCAGAGCGTCGAGGCAATCATGGGCGGCGAGCCAGTTTACGGGCGTTCCCGTGAGGGTGATTGGGGCGATCAAGGCGCAGGGTGCAAGTACCGACACGGCGCAGGGTGCAAGTACCGAGGAAATTGTCGGGGGCTCCGTCGCTTACCGCGCGAATGGTGGAACTTGCCGAAATCTGGGCTGCGGCTCACCCGGGGGCGGCCGCAAGCTGTCGGAGTTGGGCCTGACCGTGAAATCCACGAAGCGTTTGCGTCTTCGAAGCGAAGCCCCTTCCGAAACTATCCAAAAGGATAGTGCGAATATTCTCACGAACGATTCACTTTCTGGTGCGGCAGTGGTTTTCTATAAGCGCCTAAAAAAGGAGTTTCCCATGGAAACCCAGACATACAGCGTTCACAAGAACCTCAAAGAGGAAGCCACCGGGCGGGAAGCCGTGGTCAACGGATCTGTCTTGGACATGCTCACTGCCGAAGAGGCCGAGGAATTGGCCGGCGCGTTGAACCGAGATGAAGAGCAAGCGTTTCTATTGGTCGCCTGAAGTGACGAAACGGGCGCGCCACAATCGGCCCAGAAGGGTGGCAGCCTCCCTGGGCTTTCCCCTGCCGTTTAACCGACTGGCATGACGTTCTTTCGCAGTTTTTCGTCGACCTTACCGAGGGGCCGCATAACAGCGAGGACATTTGAGTTTTTGACCTCAAATGTTCCCCGCACGGTTGATCCGTCAGTCGGCTTTTTCGAAAGTCAGGCGATAGACGCCTCCGATCTCGAACTCGTCGATTGCTGCCCGGTTGGTAATGGTCATGGAAAGCTCGCCTTGCGGCGTCCACTTCGACCAGTCGCCATTGCCCTCGGGCAGACCATGTAGATAGTCGCCGAAAGCGCCGTTCATCTTCACTTCGACGTTGACGTCGGCTGGGGAGTTGGTTGCGCGATGGTTGATTTCGTTCACATAGAACATTGCCTGTACGCTCATGCGTCTTCTCCTTTGTTGGTCCGGATGCCGCCGGGCTCGGATACCAGAAGACCCGCCTCGGAGAACCTGTGGTGGTCAGAAAGCCAGATTTTGCTTGCTATTCAGCGACTAATGACTGCTAGCTCTCCTTTCACTAGGAGAGCTAGCAAATGGCCAAAGGTCAGGTACGCGGCAACAAGGAAGCCAGGAAACCTAAGAAGGACAAGGCCGCTACAAAAAGCGCCTCACCCACATTGGGTTCTCAGGTCAAGGACACCGTTAAGAAGTGAACCCGGGCAGGCGACGGTCAAACGCCTGCCCCAGGGAGCGCCCACCATATCCCTTGTCCCGGCGGCAGGGATGACTGGCAGCTGGGCAGAGCGGCCACCCAGTCTTACCGCAGCCATGCTATTTGCAACGATGCCAGACCGAACGTTACCGCTACCAAGGCGAGATAGACGGCCCATGCAGCAGCGTTGCGGACAGGACGAGGTAGGCGAGCCAGACGATTTTGCAGGCGATATGCAGCGCCTGATCCTGGGCGAAATTTGTCCTTCCGCGCACCTTCGCCTCGTCGATGAACGTATGAGCCAGCCATTCTGCTAACCCGAGCCATATGTTCGCTGTGACCACAGCCACGCCGCGATAAGGTGATAAATGCGCAACGGGCCGGATTGTTTCGCATCTGATCCCTGTCCCGGGGCTGATAGGACCGGCAGACGGCAAGAACTATCGCCGCACAGTCTTTGAGAGCAGTATCTCCTCGGTGCAGTGCCCCGATCGCCAAGCCGACAGCGGAGGAAATGATGAACGACGACGAGATAGAACGGCTCGCCAAATCTCTATGGGAGCGCGAGAACCACTCTAAACCGTGGGTGACGCCGACCTCTCCCCGCGTGCTCAGCCAGGACGTCGATACCAGCGCCACGGAAGAGGAGCGCAAGCTCTACCGAGATCGGATCCGGCACGGCGATCGCTAAGCGGGGTTAAAGTTCTGCCAAGAGTTTTCTCTGGTAGCTGCTGAACCCACAGGACCGCCGTACCTCTTGAACCCTTCCAAACCTCCTGCGTTTTAAAGCGCGAAGAGCGTTTTTCGTCCCGGAGGAATGACATGAGGCTTGTGCAATTGACCTTGATTGGGCAGGCGGCGATGCCTGTCTTCATAAACCCGGATCAGGTGGTGTCGTTGGTGGCGCTTCCGGACCGAACGCAGATCGTCACGACGGCAACCAGCGCCCACGGAGCGTCGATTGTCTACGATGTGACGGAGCTGGCTGCGGAAGTCATACGACGGCTGACGACAAATGCCGCTGTCGCCCCACCAGGGCGAGCCTGAGGCAAAAAAAGCCCGCCGACCCGCTAAGGCGGCGGGTTAGAAGCCTATCGAATTGCGATTGAGAACCTAGCGAGAACGGTCCGGTTCGGTCTCGTCAAAATTGACATCCCAATCCTTTTCTGGCCCCTCAGTTCCGGGCGGAGTGCGGTTGCCGGTTACATCTTCGGACCCGGTGATCACAGTAGGCTTCGCACTCGCGACTCCACTGCTTTCCCCGTCGGCGCGCGATTTCGCAAACTGGCCCTTCGCGTCCTCGTTAGTCTTGAGGGCGTCAGACGGCCGGCGTAGTTCCGGATCCTGGTTGTTTTCGCCCACAGCGTCTCGATCGACATCCGGATCATCTTTTGCAGGAAGGTAACCGCGTGGCCGGTTCTTCTTGGGGCCTTCCCAGCGTGGCGACTGATCAGTTGTGCCAGGTGCGCCGGCTTTTGGTGAGTTCATACCCATCGTTTGATCTCCTTTTCTGGAGGTCAAAGCTTTGTGGCGTTGAAAAGTTCCTCTGGTCTTGTTCGGGAAAGCGAAGCTTCCGATTGTTGCCCTACGGACCCGAAGGCGAGGCTCTCACAAGGTCTTTGCGCCACCCTTAACCGACCACGGCTATCTTCGGCGGCCGTCGCCTACCACGAATGTCGCAGCCGCAATGCCGCCGCGCTTGCTCGAATTGGTGCCGGGGCTACCCTCCCGGCTTGACCGCCGGCGCTGGTTGCTTGCGGATACAGCGCTTCTGATGTCGGGGGCGCAGCCGTTTCCCCTGGTATTCTATGCCACGTTAGACCGGTTTCGTGGGCGTCTCTTCGCTCTCGGTGGCCCTTCGATTGGCGAGCAACGAATCCAAAGCCCTATGTTCCGGGCCGAACGGCCGCTGGTTCAAAAATGAGGTCACCGCAGTTGTCGTTTCATGACCGCCCGACGATGGGTTGCCCCGGTGAACAACAACTTCTTTGTTGGATACATTGTCGATGCCTAGAAACCACCGATCACCATTTGTGCTGGACGCAAATTCTCTTAGATTTTCCAAGTTAATACTCCTTCTAAAGATAGAAATAGAGCGTGGAACTGGAATTACGATGAAATACTTCGCTTCGGCTGCATGGATTTGCCGCTCCTCGACATGCCGGGTTTCGATTACTCTTCGCGAAGCGAGAGCAGGTCGATGTGCGGCTTACTAGCTCAGACCGCTGAACGATCCATGCACCAACGCCACGCCCATTCAGAACACACTTGGCACGGTGTTTCGGGCGGTGGTGTCCGAGGTGGTCGTCAGGGCGCTTCTGCCGTTTCCCGAGCTTCGGCTCATCGAACTTCACCCGCTCGTAGGGGATCGACTTCAGAAGGTGAGTGATGCAGTTGATGCGCGCCGACTTCTTGTCGTTCGAGTTCACGATCCACCAGGGCGCGTGTAGCGAGTCGGTCGCGCGGATCATCTCGTCATAGGGCGTAAACCCATTAATGTTCTTGGCGTTTTGCGTGCCTCGTGATTCAAGGCTTCCGAATGAGGAGCCATGATGACACGCCGCCGCTACGAACTCACGGACCAGGAATGGTCGATTATTTCGCCACTTCTTCCCAACAAGCCGCGCGGCGTTCCCCGTGTCGACGACCGACGGGTGTTGAATGGCATCCTTTGGCGCTTCCGAACAGGCTCTCCTTGGGCGGAAGTTCCTGAGCGGTATGGGCCGCCAACCACCTGCTACAACCGCTTCGTCCGCTGGCGGAAGGCTGGTGTCTGGGATCGGCTTCTTGAAGCGGTTTCAGAAGCTTACGATGGCGACATCGTCATGATCGACTCGACCTGTGTTCGCGTTCACCAGCACGCGGCCACGGGAAAAAAGGGGATCAAGACGATGGTGGCATGGGACGTTCCCGCGGCGGGCTCACGAGCAAAATCCACGCGCTCGTCGATGCTGAAGGTCGGCCCGTCACGCTCCGCCTGACCGGCGGGCAGATTGCTGATTGCACTGAAGCCGATGCGCTGACTGACAGCCTCGGCGAAGGCGACATCCTGCTTGCCGACAAGGGCTATGACAGTAACGCCATCCGGGCTAAGGCGGCCGCGCGCAAAGCCTGGGCCAACATCCCGCCCAAAGCAAATCGGACGGGCTCCTTCTCATTCTCGCGCTGGGTTTATCGGCAGCGAAACCTCGTGGAGCGGTTTTTCAACAAGATCAAACAGTTCAGAGGTATCGCCACACGCTACGACAAGCGCCCGGAAAACTATCTCGCCGCTGTCAAACTTGTCGCGGCGCGGATCTGGTGTCAGAGTTTATGAGTCGACGCCCTAGGCCTTGGTGTAATCCCACCAGCGATGATAGCTCTCGAGATCCATCGCCCTCCCGACGGGAGATGCGGTGTGCCTCCAGACGGCAGGGGCGGTGGACCGCCGGGCGGCGGTGCAAACTGACCGAAGGCAGCGTTCCGACGTCCAACTCTGCAGCGAGAACAACGAGGTTGAACATTTGGCGGTCGCCGTGACATGCCTTCAGCATCGAGTGGTGTTGCCCGAGCACGTGTTCTTGGAGGCGGTCCGCGGCATTGAGGCTATCGGTAGATACGGCGGGGAAGCGCACATCGGTTTGGAAGAAATTTTCCGCGACGGCATTCCATATCGTAGCTTTGGAGGGGAAGATTTTGTAGACGCTGGCTGGGGACTTCCCAAGAAGCCGGGCGATGTCGGCGACGTTTGTCTTCGACGGCCCGTACAGCCGGCACGCTTCCGTGCCGGCTTCGATGATCCGGGATGCGTATTCAGCTCGCGGCGGGTGTCTTACAATCGTTCCAACTTCCATTTGCCAATCTATCGAGTCCTAGCTGGACGGGGTTTCAGACTTCGGGCTACGCCGCTTGAAGGTTCAGTACGAAATCTGCCCATCCTTGATCGTTCCGCCGTCGGAGGAGAGCTCCTCCTTCAGGATTTCTCGTGCTTCAGGGCTGATGACCGCGACTGGCGCCGCCACGGCAAGACGCGCAGCCGAGCCGGCGAAATTGGCCGCAGTCACCCCGATCTGATCGGCAACGCTTGTCTTTCCGCCCTCCAGGCTCTGCCCGGCCAGCCGCCGCCCGAGCAGGCGCACGATCTCGGGACTGTCGGCGAAGGCATTGTGGCCGAGCGGATCGTTCGTCGCGATGGCGCTGGTGTCGATGACGGAAACGCCGAGTTCGTCGAGAAGAGGCGCATAGGGTCTGAGATCGGACCCGCCGACGCGGCTGACGCCACCAGATAGCCAGCTCGACATCTCCAGCGCCTTGTCGCGCGTCGACGTCAAGATCACAAAGTGCGGCCGCTTCGGCCCCATCTCGGTGAACTGACGGCGAAACACGTCGATGTCGATGTCCGGCGATGCGAGAACGACGTTCTTGACCTTCGCCGGGATTGATTTCTCGCGCATGGCGACGCCGCGAGGGCCTCGGCCGCGAGCCAGCCGCCCATGGAGTGAGCGAGGATCGTCACATCGGAGACGTCGGGACTTTTGACCGCCTGGAGGATCAGATCCTCCAAAGCCCTGCGCGAATAGTTTGCGCTCTCCTTGTCGTAGAGGTAGTCGAAGACACGGCCCCTTGATGGCCAAGTGAAGAGGATCGGTGCGGCGTCGGTTCCCGAGTCATGGACGATCTGCGCGAAGCGGAAGACAGCATCGGCGTAGGTGTTGTTGAAGCCATGCACGAAAATGATGACCTGATGCTTCGTGTTTCGATTCTTCCGGTACCAGTCGAAAGCCTGGCCCTCGGATTGCACCTTGGCAACCTGCGTGACCGCAAACTCCTTTTGCGGGTTGGGCGGCATGCGGGACGGCCACTGCACCTCTCCGATCTTGCGGTTCCGGTCGGGCGGGACGGACACATCGACGCTATTGAGGGAAATCGCCGTCCCGCGGTCGCCGGAAAAGAGTTTGCCGGGATCCTCCGTAGGCTTACGTGTCGTGGCGACGAGCATGGTGACCCGGCTCGTGCCGGTCGGGGCCACGGCGAGAGGCTGAAGGACGTTCTGCGCCCGATTGGCGCAACCCGATGTAATGAGAGACAGGGCCACGAGGACTGAGACGGTTCTGCACGCGCAATGAATGGCGGCGATCGTCGCAGTGAGGCTGTATCCGGTGAGACCCTGGGCAATGCGCCCAGGGATCGAGAGCGATGTCGTCATCTCAGTTCTGCTCGACTTCGCGAGGGATCCGGAACCAGGCGACGTAGAGCGCCGGCAGGAAGAGAAGTGTGAGCGCCGTTCCCACGACGATCCCACCCATCATCGCGTAGGCCATGGGACCCCAGAAAATCTCATGCGAGATCGGGATCAGGGCGAGCGTTGCGGCCGCGGCAGTGAGCATGATCGGCCGCATTCGATGTTCGGTCGCCTCTACCACCGCCTTCCATGCCGACATTCCCTCTGCACGCAGCTCCTCGATCTGGACGATCAGGATCACGGAGTTGCGGATGAGGATTCCGACCAGCGCGAGGACGCCTAGGAGTGCGACGAACCCCAATGGCGAGTTGCTGACAAGCAGCGCCACGACGACGCCGATGAGGGCCAGCGGCGCCACGGAGAAGACCAGTAACAGCCTGTGGAAGCTCTGCAGCTGGATCATCAGCAGCGTCGCCATGATGACGAACATCGCCGGCGCCACCTTGGCGATCGGACCCTGCGACTTGGCGCTCTCCTCGACCGCGCCGCCGACCTTGACGGAATACCCCGCCGGAAGCGTCTTTTCGAAGGCCGAAACCTTGTCGGAGAGCGCCTTTACGACGGTCGCCGGCTGCGTCGCATCGCCGATCCCGGCCTTGATCGTGATGGTCGGAACCCTGTCGCGCCGCCAGATCGTCGGCTGTTCGAGCTCATAATGGAAGGTCGCGACCGATGACAGCGGGACGGATTGACCACTGCTGCTCTGCAGTTGCAGGTCAAGCAGCGTGTCGATCGAGCCGCGCTCCTTTTCCGCGGCACGGCCGATGACATCGACCAGATAGATGTCATCCCGGACCTGCGTTACGGCATTTCCTTGGACGACGGTGTTGAGCGCCATTGCGATGTCCTGGGACGAGACGCCGAGCTGTCTGGCCTTGTCCTGCAGCACGTCTATCTTCATGACGCGGGCCGGCTCGTTCCAATTGAAGGCAAGGTTCGTAAGGGAGGGATGGGTGCCGACGATCGAGCCCAGCTTCTGTGCCAGGTCGCGCACCGTCTGCAGATTTTCACCGGACACACGGTACTGGATCGGCTTGCCAACCGGAGGGCCGATGTCCAGTAGCTTCACGTAGGCGTCCGTTCCCGGAAACGTCTTCTGAAGGTAGGCTTCCATCTGCTGCTTCAGCTTGTCCCGGACATCGAGCCCCTTGGTGACGATGATCGTCTGGCCGATGGACACGTCGGCCGGCTGCACGTCGAAGGAAAGAACGAAGCGCGGCGCACCCCTGCCAACGTATGTCGACCAATGTTCGACGCCAGGGTTGCCGGCCAGCATCTCATGCTCGAACTGGGCCATCTGGCGGCTCGTTTCGGCGATCGAGCTGTTCTGCGGCAGGTTCCAGTCGACGATCAGCTCGGGACGGTCGGAGCTCGGGAAGAACTGCTGTTGCACCATCGACAGGCCGACGATCGATCCAGCGAAGAGAAGGACCGTTGCGACGATCGTCATCCAGCGCCAGCGCAGGCAGAACTGCAGAAGGCTGGAAAAAACCTTGGCAAAGCGACCCTTGTGCTCGGCGTGCTTCTTCATCGTCTTCGGTAGAATGGTCACGCCGATCAGCGGCGTGAACACGACGGCGACCACCCACGAAACGACGAGGGAAACCGCAATGACGACGAAAAGGGTGAAGGTGAATTCGCCCGCGCTGCTCTTGTTGAAAGCGACGGGGATGAAGCCTGCGACAGTGACCAGCGTGCCGGTCAGCATCGGGAAGGCCGTCGAAGTATAGACGTAGGTGGCGGCTTTCGTGAGACTGTCACCTGCTTCCAGCCGCGCGACCATCATCTCGACGGCGATCATGGCGTCGTCGACGAGGAGGCCAAGCGCGATGATCAGCGCTCCGAGCGAGATGCGCTGCAGCGAGATGCCCGTGTAGAGCATCACCAGGAAGGTGATGGCGAGCACCAACGGGATCGCGATCGCCACCACCAGGCCGGCTCTCATCCCGAGACTGATGAAGCTGATCGCGAGTACGATCGCGACCGCCTCGAACAGGGCCTTTGTGAAGCCCCCAACCGCCTCCTCGACCACCTTCGGCTGGTCGGAGACCTTTTCGACGGAGACGCCGACCGGAAGCTCCTGGATGATGTTACCCATCGTCTTTTCGAGCGTTTCTCCGAAGGCGAGCAGATTGCCGCCTGTCTTCATGCCGATGGCGAGCCCAATGGCTGGCTTTCCGTTGAAGCGAAAGAGCGACGTTGGCGGATCGACGTAGCCGCGGGTGATGGTGGCGACGTCCGTCAGCGGGAAGAAGCGGTCGTTGACCCGAAGATTGATCCCACGCAAGGTGTCTTCGGAGATGAAGCGCCCGCCGACCCGCAAAGCGACGCGTTCCGGCCCGGTTTCCACAAAGCCGGACTGCGTGACGGCGTTCTGCGCCTGCAGCGTGGCAATAATGTCGGCGCGGTCGATGCCGAGGGCGGCGATCTTGCGGGTGGAGAATTCGAGGTAGATCACCTCATCCTGCGCACCGACGATGTCGACCTTGCCGACGTCGGGGATCTTGAGGATCTGCGTTCGGGCGTTCTCCGCGAAATCACGCAGTTCCCTCTGGCTAAGTCCGCTGTCGCCCGTAAAGGCAAAGATATTGCCATAGACGTCGCCGAACTGGTCGTCGAAGAAGGGACCAACCACGCCTTGGGGAAATTCGTGCTTGATGTCGTCGACCAGGTTGCGGACCCGCGACCAGGTGGGCTTCACGTCCCGCGCGTTCGTATCCGGCAGCAGGTCGACGAAGACGGTCGTCTGACCGGCGGTCGTGATGCTGCGCGTGTGTTCGAGGTTGTCGAGTTCCTGCAGCTTCTTTTCGATGCGGTCGGTAACCTGCTGTGTCACCTCCTCGGCAGAAGCGCCGGGCCACTGGGCCTGGATCACCATCGTCTTGATGGTGAAGGATGGATCCTCCTCGCGGCCGAGCCCGAGGTAGGCAAAGGCGCCTGCCGCCGCGAACATTATCATGAAATACCAGACGAGAGAGCGATGCTCGAGCGCCCAGTCAGAAAGGTTGAATTTATTCACGGGCGTGGCTCCTGTCCGAGTTTCACCTTCTGTCCATCGACGAGTTCATCGACACCGGCGATGACGATCTCTTCCCCTTCCCGCAGGCCCGATAGAACCAGGACGGAACGGGCGTCGGACGCCGGGCTATCGAGCTCAACCGCCCTCAGGGCGACTTGGGCTGTGGAGCGATCCACCACCCATACCTGGCTGGCGCCGCCTTCATAGCGGACGGCGGAGAGCGGCAGCGCGATCGCCTGCTTCCTTACTTCGACAAGCGGCGTCGCGGTGACCACGGCGCCGAGGCGGAAGATGTCGGGCGCCTGATCGATTGCGATCTTCAGCCGATAGGTGCGGGTGTTGGGATCGGCCTGAGGCGCGATCTCGCGGACGACGCCAATGGCTTGAATCCTGCTGTCGAGTTGAAGGGCGACATTAAAGCGGTCGTCCAGGCGAATGTTACTGAACTGCGCCTCGGGAACATCGACGACCACGTCGCGCTGTTCGAGGCGTGCCATTTTCAGGACAGGCTGGCCGGCCGAGACGGTCTGGCCCATTTCCGCGGACGTGGCGGTCACGACGCCATCGAACTCGGCCCTCAGCTCGGAGTAGCCTAGCTGCTCATGCGCCTTGGCAAGGCTCGCCGTCGCTTTCGCAGCATTGGCGGTGGCCGACTTGAGCTGCTGTTCGGCAAGATCGTGATCGGCAATGCTTGCCGCATTGCTCTGGACGAGCCTTCGCTTGCGCGTTTCGGTCGTCGCGGCGTTCTCCAACTGCGCCTGGGCGTTGCGCAGATCGGCTTCGGCGCTCTTGACCGCGAACTGCAAAGTGAGAGGATCAAGCTGCGCAAGGACGTCCCCCTTGTGGACGAGGTCGCCGACGTCGATCTTGCGAGACACCATCCGCCCAAGAGCCCGGAACGCCAGGTCGGTCTCGATGCGGGCTCGCACGACGCCGGGCAAGCTTGGCATTTTGTCCTGTTCGGCCGCGGCTATGACGACTTTGACAGGACGGGGAGCCGCCTGCTCTCCCGCGGCGGAGTTTTGATCACAGCCGACAAGCAGGGAGATCGATAGAAGAAATGGAAGAGAGGCATAAATACGGTTCAGGGTCATCTCACTTGCCTTCCCAGGCGACTGCCTGACCTTCCCTAAGGAACTTTCCACCTTCGGTGACGATCAGGTCATGCGGGGCCACGCCGCCGGTGACGACGAAATCGCCCTGGCGGTATCGGTCGACCGATATCTTGCGGAGCGAAACCGAATGGTTTTGGGTATTGACCAGCCACACGGCGGGTTCACCTTCGGCTGATGCGATCGCGGTGTAGGGCAGCACAATTCCGTCGCGCGGCGAGGCCCGCAGCTTGCCCACCACGGGCGTCCCGAGCGGCCATTGCGCGGCTTCCTGGAGCCCCACCTTGATCCGGATCGTGCCACCCTTCCCGTCTATGACGGGCGAGACCTCGCGTATGTTGGCATGGACGTCGCGGGAGGGGTCCGACACCGGTGCAACCTCGACGTCCTTCAACGGCCGGCCATCCAGGAAGAACGCCTCGAAGACATCGAACACCGCATCTCTCGGACCGTCGTGGGCGAGCGTGAAGGCAGACTGCGCCGCTGAAACCACCTGCCCTGCCTCAATGCCGCGCGACGTGATGATGCCGTCCGCGGCGGCCTTCAGCTCGGTGTAGGACAGCGCGTCCTCGGCCGTCGCGAGCGCGGCCTCCGCGGCCTCGAGGGAAGCCTGCGCGCTCAGCAGCTCCTTCTGCGCATCGTCAAAGATCGCCCGAGGAACCGCCTGCGACTGCAGGAGCGACCTCGACCGCTCAAACGCCAGCGTCTTCTGTGCAACGATGGCCTGCGCCGACTCCAGCGCGGCGCGGGCGACACTCACGTCCGCCTGTTGTTCCGTGTCGTTGAGCCTTGCAAGCACGTCGCCGGCGTGGACGTGCGATCCGACGTCGACCTTTCTCTCGAGAACTCGACCGCTGACGCGGAACGAGAGCTCCGTTTGGACACGCGCTCTCACCTCGCCGGTGATCTCGGCTCCCGGTTGGTAGCGGGTCTCCGACGCCGCAACGACGCGGACCTGCTGCGGCGGCGGGGCCACCGCGGCTTTCTCGTCGCAGCCAGCCAGAACTGCGCACGCGAGACCAATTCCCAGCAATCGAAAGGACTGCATGTTTTGCTCCGATAGGGTTTCCGATCATCTGAAGCCGGCGTCTTGCACGGCGGCTCACAAACTATGATCTGCGGGTCGTCGCCCGATGTTGTCAACGCCCACTTAGAGAGTGTTGTGGGCAATGTCAACATTGAGAGATGAAAATATGTTGACACACGCGAGATGCGGCGTTGGGGACGCGCGTCCATTACGGTGCGATGTGAGGTCCCGCGCTCGAGATCGTTAGTTGCACTGGTGAAGCAATGCATGGCGAAGGAGGCGTCGCCGGGACTGGTGCGCGAGATGCTGGCCGCCGTCCTCGACCGAGCGATCTCGTTGGCGCGAAAGCACCGCTCGGGTCATCGTCGTCGAACAAGGAAAGACGCCGAGATCGATCGGTACGAACCGCTCTATCAACCGCCTCGAGAACTAGAGGGCGAGGACGATTTCCATTCGCTATGCTTTCCCAACGAGCCCGCCTTGCCGTACACGCGGTCTGGGGAAGGCAATCCCCGTCGGCAATCTCGCCTTCCAGGCCCGACGCCAGTGCGTTGGAAGTAGAGATCAGTATCGCGCGGCATGGCGCACGGTTGGAATCAAGGGCGGCTGAAGGCTTTCGGCGAAGGGGATACGTATCCAACTCAAAATTCGGATAGCCGAATTCGTCCAAAATTTTAGCCTAAGCCGCGGTCAGCACATCATCGACCTGGACATACGACAACTTGATCTTCGCGGCCTTCTCCCTCAGCGCTGCGAGCTCTTCAGCAACCAGTTCCAGGGCGATCTTCTGGACGGCTGCCTTCAACCGATCCTCGACTTCGAACCTGTCCAGCAGGAAACAAGCTACTGCGTCTGCGAACATTTCCTCTATGGCAGGATCATCGTGCTCCAGTGGGTCAGTCATATTGTACTTCCTTTGGGTGCGGTATCCCTCTTCACTTCGCACCTTCAAGGGTAGTTCCCAGCGTTATCTCAGTCTATTGGACTGAGGGAAGAGTTTCTGAATTCTAGGTATCCTCATCTCCTCCTTTGGTTTAGTACCAGATTGTCGAAGTCTACCGAACTCAAACTCCTGGCGGCCCGCATGTGGTTCCGCCCATCGACAGAGCCCCTTGGCTGCGCCGGCTTACGCCCCAAAAGGCAGGCTACGTTAACGCCGGTGGGGTGGTCCGTTGAGGGGGTCTTGCGGCTGCGACGGAGGCGACGGACAGACCATCAAGCGTCTGATTACAACACGAGGGGGCGTCCAAGACCTCCGCGTCCGCAAACGCGATGCGCTTGTACGAGATCGTTCTAGTACGGCGTGAGACAATGCCAATCTGCGGTGAACAATCGAGGCGTATAGTCAGCGGATCGCCGCCGCTCAAAAAAAACCTCCACTTCACCCCATCTCAGAACGGGGCGAGGCCTCCGGAGGTCGTACCACCCTATGATCCGCTTTTGCCCTGGCCGCCGAGACTCAGCGCAGAAAGGATGCAATCAAGCAAAACCTGTTCGCCAAATGGTTTTGTAAGGAAGCCGACAATGTCCCCGCCCAATGCAGTCGGGCGCACGTTCTTTTCCGGAAAAGCGGTGATGAAAACAGTCGGAATGCTCTCGCCCGACGCTACCAGCCTGCGGTGCAGATCAAGCCCACTCATTCCGGGCATGTTGATGTCCGTTACGAGGCATCCCGTGCGGCGAATGTGAGGGGATTTTAAGAAATCATCCGCGGACGAAAAGGTCTCGGCGTCAAAACCCATCGACCTCATGAGCCCCTTGATAGCCGCCCGCATCGGCTCGTCGTCGTCGACGATCGCAATCAGAGGTTTCTTGGTTGGCACTGTCGCCTCCCGACTTCGTCGATTGGCGTCGCGCCAAATCGGCGTTATTGGCGCGATTGCTGGATCGACTTATTATCAGGCGGCGACAAAGGCATTGCAAGTTATACGATCGTATACACTATCTAAACTTGCTGCGACGAACCGGGGATCTAAACGCGCCGTTCGCCGGCTGGCAGGCTCATGGACAGCAAACGCCCTTGGCGGCCGGCCCGCATCCAGCCTTGTGGCCGGGGTAATTATCGCGCATCGTGGCGTGCGAAAGGAAACCCCCTTTCGGCATTAGTGTTCTCATCGCTTGGCTGGCGCAGCCAGCCGGTCTCGCGGGCTGCCACTGTAGGGGTAGATGGTGTACTATCCCAACGTCGATTTACATTAGGGGTTCTGACGTTGACCGAGGCGCACGCGACCATCATTGTCATCGATGATGACCCCGAAGTCCGGGAAGCGCTTGGCAGTCTGCTGCGTTCCGTCGGCTTTGCCGTCAATCTCCTCGCTTCGGTGGGCGACTTCCTCAGGTCCGGGCGACCCGATGGACCGACCTGTCTCGTGCTCGATGTCCGGCTTCCGGGACAAAGCGGTCTTGATCTTCAGCTCGAGCTGTCGCGAGAAAATATTCAGTTGCCGATTGTCTTCATCACCGGGCACGGCGACATTCCAATGTCTGTCAAGGCGATGAAAGGGGGCGCCGTCGAGTTCCTGACGAAACCGTTCCGAGACCAGGACTTGCTCGACGCCGTTCACATCGGCTTGGCGCGCGACCGCGAATGGCTTGAAAACGAAAAGGCGATGGCGACGGTGCGGGCTCGTTTCGCTAGCCTGACCCCACGGGAGCGCGAGGTGATGGCTTTGGTGGTGACAGGACGGCTCAACAAGCAGATTGCCAGCGCGCTAGGTGTGAGCGAGATCACCGTGAAGGTTCACCGCAGCCAAGTTATGCAGAAGATGGGGACCAGATCCTTGCCCGAACTCGCGCGTATGGCCGACAAGCTGATGCTCGCGCCCGGAAAGGCGCAAACCGGCTCATAAGGTCTTGACTAATCCCCTTCTCATTGCGAACCGATCCGGCGCCAGAGCCAATCGCCCCGAGACCCTTCTCTCAGAAGCTACCTCCTTTCCTTCTCCTCCTCGAGACGTTTGTATGTCGATCCGTCAACGGGACGCTGGCTGCAGAAGTTCGTCGCTGGGGTGTCGGTCCCTGTATTCGAAAGTATGGCAAGAAGAAACCACTGTATAATTTCCCGCCGCTGCTTCCACCGCTACTCTATCCTCGTTGCCTCGAGACAGGCAGGTAGCGAATTCCTCCTTGCTACCAACAAGCTTCGGCACCCCTCCCACCGAAGCTCTGCGGGTCCGAGACCCCTCGACCGCCCAGCCGCCGCTGGGCGGTCGTCGTCAGCGGAGGCGGAGATCATTCGACGGGCGGGTGATGGCCGCTCGGTTGCTGTGAGGAACAGGCCAGATGTGGTAAGAAGGAAGAGCCGTCGTCACGGTCTGGAATATGTGCTCGCTTTGGCCAAATTGATTGGCGGATCTAGGAAACGAAGTGGCGGTGATGACCTAGTCGGTAGGTAACACTTGGTGGAGATGAGGGTTTGGAGGTTCTTTGGGAGGACGGTGATCGCGTGTTCCACCGGCAACGGCGCCGAGGTGCCGACGGCAAGTGGAACCCGGTACTGGTCGTGCTTTCGGCCCTTGAGTATCCGACACCTTCAAGCCTCGGTCGCCTCGACCATGAATACGGATTGAAGGATGAGCTCGATAGCGCGTGGGCGGTGCGACCGCTTGAGTTGGTGCGCGACGGAAGCCGGACTATGCTGGTGCTTGAAGATCCGGGCAGCGAGCCGCTCGCCCGTCGGCTCGGAACGGCAATGGAAACGGGACTTTTCTTGCGCCTTGCGATCGGCATCGCCGCTGCGCTCGGCAGCGTCCACCAGCGCGGCCTGGTCCACAAGGACATCAAACCCGCCAACATCCTGGTGAAGGACAAGGGCGCCGAGGTGCGGCTGACCGGCTTCGGCATCGCCTCACGTCTCTCCCGCGAGCGGCAGGCGCTCGAGCCGCCCGAAGTGGTCGCGGGAACGCTTGCCTACATGGCCCCTGAGCAGACCGGGCGCATGAACCGCTCGATCGACTCCCGCAGCGACCTTTATGCGCTCGGCGTGACACTTTACGAAATGCTGACCGGCAGCCTGCCCTTTGCCGCTTCCGACCCGATGGAATGGGTGCATTGCCACATTGCACGACAGCCGATGCCGCCCAGTCAGCGGGCGGCGGATGTATCGCAGACAGTCTCGGCCATCGTCATGAAGCTGCTGGCCAAGACGGCCGAGGAACGATACCAGACGGCGGGCGGCGTCGAGCACGATCTGAGACGCTGCCTCCGTCAATGGGAAAGGGAATCACGGATTGAGGCATTCCCGCTCGGCGAGCGCGATATCGCAGACCGGCTGCTGATCCCCGAAAAGCTATATGGGCGGGAGCACGAGGTCGAGACCTTGCTCGCAGCCTTCGACCGCGTGGTGTTGGGCGGGGCCCCGGAGTTGGTTTTGGTCTCAGGCTATTCCGGCATCGGAAAGTCGGCGGTGGTCAACGAACTCCGCAAGGTACTGGTGCCCCCGCGCGGGCTGTTCGCGTCCGGCAAATTCGACCAGTACAAACAGGACATCCCCTATGCGACCTTGGCACAGGCCTTTCAGGGCCTGTTCAAGGGACTCCTGGCGAAGAGCGAGGCGGACTTGGCACCGTGGCGCGCGGCGCTGAGCGCGACGCTGGGACCGAACGCAAAGCTGATGGTCGATCTCGTCCCCGAATTGAAGCTCGTCATCGGCGACCAGCCGCCGGTCCCGGAACTTCCGCTACTGGACGCGCAACGACGGTTCCAACTGGTATTCCGGCGGTTCATCAGTGTCTTTGCCCGGCCCGAACATCCACTGGTGCTGTTCCTCGACGATCTCCAATGGCTCGATGCTGCGACGCTCGATCTGCTTGAAGATCTGCTGACCCGGTCGGATCTGCAGCAGCTCATGCTGATCGGCGCCTATCGCGACAATGAAGTCCCGGCCGCCCATCCGCTGATGCGGACGCTTGACGTGATCAAGACCGCGGGCGGCAAGGTCGCGGAGATCACGCTTGCGCCGCTCACGAAGGACTGTCTCCAGCAGTTGGTTGCGGATGCGTTCCAATGTCAGCTCGATCGAGCAGCCCCGCTCGCACGAATGATGCACGACAAGACCGGCGGCAATCCGTTCTTCGTCCGTCAGTTCCTGTTTTCGCTCGCCGACGAGGGAATGCTCGCGTTCGACCATGACGCGGCATGCTGGTCCTGGAATCTCGAGCGCATTCACGCCAAGGGATACACCGACAACGTCGTGCACCTCATGGTCGGCAAGCTTGCGCGCCAGCCGCCCGATACGCGGGAGGCGTTGCAGCAGTTCGCCTGTCTTGGAAACATCGCAGATACCAGGGTGCTTTCACTCGTGCTCGGGATTCCGGAGAAGCAGGTCGCCGGGGCCTTATGGCCTGCCGTCGATCACGAACTGCTCGAGCGTCTGCCAGGCGCGTACCGCTTCGTCCACGATCGCGTTCAAGAAGCCGCCTATTCGCTAATTCAGGAGGACCGACGCGGCGAGTTGCACCTTCGCATAGGGAGGCTGCTTGCGGCGAACACTACGCGGGAGCGGATTGACGATCATGTCTTCGAGATTGTCAGCCAGCTCAATCGCGGAGCCGCACTGATCACCTCGGCTGAGGAGCGCGAGCAACTGGCAGAGTTCAATCTGCTGGCCGGCAAGCGCGCCAAGGCCTCGACGGGTTACGCTTCCGCTCTGAACTATTTCGTTGCTGGCACCATGATGCTTTCGGGAGACCGCTGGGAGCGACAGCACCAACTGGCGTTCGCGCTTGAGCTGAACCGGGCCGAATGCGAGTTCCTCCTTGGCGCGCTGCCGGATGCGGAGGGTCGGTTAGCCCAGCTTTCCAGTCGTGCTGTCTGTTCCGACGACCAGGCTGCTGTCGCCTGCCTGCGCATCGATCTCTATGCTGCGCTCGGGCAGACCAGCCGCTCCGCAGACGTCGGTCTCGACTACCTGAGGCAGTATCTCGGCGTCGACTGGTCGCCGCATCCGGACGACGCGGAGGTGCATCGAGAATACGACCGGATCTGGTCGCAGCTTGGGAGTCGCGCGATCGACACGCTCATCGAACTCCCACTGATGAGCGACCCGGCGTCCTCCGCGACATTGGATATTCTCACGCGGCTCGTCGGGGCGGTATGGCATACGGATGCGAATTTGGCATGCATGGCAATATGCCTGGCCGTGAACCTGAGCCTGGAGCGAGGCAACAGCGACGGCTCATGCTACCATTATGTATCGCTCGGCTATATTGCCGGGCCGCGGTTCGGGGACTACGAGGCCGGGTTCCGCTTCGGTCAGCTAGGCTGCCAGATGGTGGAAACACACGACCTGAAGCGTTTTCAGGCGAGGACTTACAAAGATTTCGGGGCTCACGTCCTGCCGTGGAGAAGACATGTCCGGACCGGTCGGGACATCTTGCGGCGAGCGCTTGAAATTGCCAACCAGAGCGGCGACCTCACCTTTGCAGGATACAGCTATGTCAGTTTGAATTCGAACATGCTGGCAGCGGGAGATCCACTTTTGGAAGTGCAACGCCAGGCGGAGACTGGGCTCGCATTTGCGCAGAAGGTGCGGTTCCAGTTCGTCGTAGATCTCGCCAGCGCGCAGCTATGGCTCGTCCGGACATTGCGCGGGTTGACCCGGAAATTTGGGTCCTTTGACGACGACGGATTTGACGAACTTGAGACCGAACGCCGGTTTCTCGAAAATCCGAATCTTGCGGAAACCTGCTACTTCGTCAGAAAACTCCAGGCCCGATACTTCGCGGGCGACTATGAGGCGGCCGTCGATGCGTCGTTGAGGGCCCAGCGGCTGCCCTGGACATCGGTGGCGCATTTCGAAGAAACGCCGGAGCATCATTTCTACGGCGCCCTGGCTCGCGCCGCGTGCTGCGGCTATGAGGGGGAGGACCAGCGGGCGCGGCATAAGGAGGCCCTGGTTTTCCACCACCGACAGCTTCAGATCTACGCGGAGAATTGCCCGGAGAACTTCGAGAACCGCGCCGCACTTGTCGGCGCGGAGATAGCACGTCTCGAAGGCCGCGAAATCGACGCCGTGCGCCTATACGAACAAGCGATCCGCTCAGCGCGCGCCAACGGTTTCCTTCATCAGGAAGCCCTCGCATATGAACTCGCCGCCCGGTTTTATGCGCAGGGAGGCTTCGACGACTTCGCTCGTCTCTATCTCCGCAACGCGCGAGGCTGCTATCTACGCTGGGGTGCCGACGGCAAGGTGAGGCAACTCGACCAGCTCTATCCTGACCTCAGAGGGGAAGAACGCCCGCCCGCTCCAACAAGCACCATGGGCGCGCCGGTCGAGCAACTCGATCTGGCGACCGTAATCAAAATCTCGCAGGCCGTGTCGGGCGAGATTGTCCTTCAAAAGCTGATCGACACGGTCTTGCGCACCGCCGTTGAGCAGGCGGGCGCCGAGCGCGGCCTTTTGATCCTGCCGCGTGGCGGCGAGTCACGGATCGCGGCGGCCGCCACGACTTGCGGTGAAAAGGTCGCAGTGCAGATGCTCGACGAGATCGTCACGGAGTTCACGCTGCCACAATCACTCCTTCGTTACGTGTTGCGCACGAACGAAACCGTGGTCCTCGACGACGCAGCGGTTCAGAATCCATTTGCTGCGGACCCATATGTTTGTCAGCACCATGCTCGTTCAATTGTCTGTGCGCCGTTGCTCAATCAGGGCCAACTGACCGGGGTACTCTACCTTGAAAACACCCTCGCCCCTCGAGTCTTCGCGCCAGCCCGGATCGCGGTGCTGAAGCTGCTCGCCTCGCAGGCAGCAATCTCACTGGAGAATACCCGGTTGTACCGCGATCTCGCCGAACGCGAAGCCAAGATCAGTCGCCTCGTCAAGGCCAACATCATCGGCATCGTCATCTGGGATATCGAAGGTCGTATTCTTGAAGCCAATGACGCGTTCCTCCGCATGGTGGGATACGACAGAGAGGAGCTTGCCTCGGGTCGGCTATCCTGGACGGACCTGACGCCGGACGAATGGCGCGACCGCGACGCACGTACCGTCGCGGAGCTGAAGATGATGGGGGCGGTCCAACCGTTCGAGAAGGAGTACTTTCGGAAAGATGGCACCCGTCTGCCCGTGCTGATCGGCGGTGCATTGCTAGAAGAAAGCAGCAACGAAGGTGTCTCTTTCGTCCTCGATCTGACGGAGCGGCGACAGGCCGAAGAGGGATTACGGAAGAGCGAGGAAGCCCTGCGCCAGGCGCAGGGGCAACTGGCCCACGCAAATCGCGTCGCCACAATGGGCCAGCTCACAGCCTCCATCGCCCATGAAGTCAACCAGCCGCTCGCCGCATCGCTCACCAACGCTCAGGCGGCGTTGCGCTGGCTCGGCACCCATCCGCCCAATCTGGAGGAGGTGACGCAGGCGCTGGACCGGATCGTCGAGAACGCCAAGCGCGCCAGCGATGTCATCGGCCGGATCCGTGCCTTGATCAAGAAGGAGCCGCCCCGCAAGGAGCGGTTCGACCTCAATGAAGCCATTCGTCACGTGATCGCCCTGACCGGCAGTGAAGTCCTCCGACAAGGCGTCGCGCTGCAGACAGAATTCGCGACGGGCCTGCCCTTGGTCAAAGGGGATCGCGTCCAGCTACAACAGGTGATCCTAAACCTGATCATGAACGCAATCGAGGCGATGAGCGGCATCAATGAGGAAGAGCGCGAACTTTTGATCAGCACCGAGGCAGAGGCCTCAGGAACCGTTGTCGTCGGGGTGCGCGACAAGGGTCCAGGTCTTGACCCGCAGACAGCGGATCGTCTTTTCGAGGCTTTCTACACAACCAAATCCAGCGGCATGGGTATGGGCCTGGCGATTTGCCGCTCGATCATCGAGGCTCACGGGGGCCGGATGTGGGCCACCGCTAGTGCCGCGCCACAGAGATTATGACTCTTTGACGGGGTAAGCTTTGCGGAGCTTTTGGCGGGCTTTTTCGGTTGTGAACATCCATTGGATCTTTGCGCCATTAGCGTTGCGTTGCTGCTCCCAGGCTGCGACTTCGGCGATTATGGTGTCTTTATTGTCGATACGACGGTCGAGGCATTGGCTGCGCAGGACACCGATCTCGATCTCGACCATGTTGAGCCAACTGGCGTGCTTGGGCGTGTGGTGGAACTCCAGTCGCTTCAGCACCCTTCGAGCCTCCGGGGCTGGAAATGCGTCGTAAAGCGCCCCGGCGGAATGGGTGGAGAGGTTGTCCATCACCACGCGGATGATCGGGGCGTCGGGATAATCGACGTCGACCAGTTCGCGCATGCACTGGGCGAAGTCTTGGTTGGTTCGCCGATCGGTGACCTTCACCCTGCGCCAGGGCTGGTGGGCGTCCATGAAGACAAACAGATTGACCGTGCCGTTTCGGCGATACTCGCAGTCGTAGCGTTCAAGCTGGCCAGGCTTGGCCGCAATGGGCTCGCGCACTTCGCCGATGAGTTGGGTCGGGCTCTCGTCGAAGCAGACCACGGGCCTTTGTGGATCAGGCGTCTCTGCGTAGAGGTCGAGAACATCCTCCATGCGCGCGACGTATTCCCCATCGAGCTTTGGGATGCACCACATGTCTTTGCGCCAAGGTTTGAGATGATTCTCAGCCAGCCGGCGACGTACGGTCTCCGAGGACAACTCGTCATGATCGGTGAGTCGGACCATCTCATCGGCCAGAAGCTCCAGGGTCCAGCGGGCTCGCCCGGGCGGCGGCTTTGAGCAGGCGGTCGCCACCAACAGCGCCTCCTCCTTGCTCGATAGCTTGCGCTCAACACCCGGGCGCGGTTCTTCACTGAGCGCGCCTTCCAGATTGGCTTCCACAAACCGGCGCTTGGTCCGGTAAATCGTCGATCCGCTGACGTTCAAGGTTGCCGCGATCACCTCGTCGCTGAAGCCTTCGTCCGCCGCCACCAGGATCTGGGCGCGCTTGATCTTGCGCGACGCATGGCGTCCCCCGCTCAACAAAACGGCCAGTTGATCACGTTCCGATTGGCTAAGCTCTACGTGAAACTTTATATTCATCGACACCTCCTTCAGCGCGGAGACGCAGATGAATCCGAAAATGAGTCCCTCACTTGACCCGCAAGCCGCAACGGCAAGACATGGCCTTACGCAAGTCCAAGGCCAGTACCTGGCCTTCATCTACGCCTACAGCCGCATCTTCAAACAGCCTCCGGCCGAAGCCGACATGCGTCGCCACTTCGCCGTTACGGCTCCGTCTGTTCACCAGATGGTGCTGACCCTCGAGAAGGCAGGATTTATATCCCGCGTGCCAGGCGCAGCACGCAGCATCCAACTTCTCATCCCACCAGAAGACTTGCCCATTCTACGATAACCCAACCCGTCATAATCTCTGTGGCGCGGTACTAGTGCCGCGCCACAGAGATTATGACTCTTTGACGGGGTAAGCTTTGCGGAGCTTTTGGCGGGCTTTTTCGGTTGTGAACATCCATTGGATCTTTGCGCCATTAGCGTTGCGTTGCTGCTCCCAGGCTGCGACTTCGGCGATTATGGTGTCTTTATTGTCGATACGACGGTCGAGGCATTGGCTGCGCAGGACACCGATCTCGATCTCGACCATGTTGAGCCAACTGGCGTGCTTGGGCGTGTGGTGGAACTCCAGTCGCTTCAGCACCCTTCGAGCCTCCGGGGCTGGAAATGCGTCGTAAAGCGCCCCGGCGGAATGGGTGGAGAGGTTGTCCATCACCACGCGGATGATCGGGGCGTCGGGATAATCGACGTCGACCAGTTCGCGCATGCACTGGGCGAAGTCTTGGTTGGTTCGCCGATCGGTGACCTTCACCCTGCGCCAGGGCTGGTGGGCGTCCATGAAGACAAACAGATTGACCGTGCCGTTTCGGCGATACTCGCAGTCGTAGCGTTCAAGCTGGCCAGGCTTGGCCGCAATGGGCTCGCGCACTTCGCCGATGAGTTGGGTCGGGCTCTCGTCGAAGCAGACCACGGGCCTTTGTGGATCAGGCGTCTCTGCGTAGAGGTCGAGAACATCCTCCATGCGCGCGACGTATTCCCCATCGAGCTTTGGGATGCACCACATGTCTTTGCGCCAAGGTTTGAGATGATTCTCAGCCAGCCGGCGACGTACGGTCTCCGAGGACAACTCGTCATGATCGGTGAGTCGGACCATCTCATCGGCCAGAAGCTCCAGGGTCCAGCGGGCTCGCCCGGGCGGCGGCTTTGAGCAGGCGGTCGCCACCAACAGCGCCTCCTCCTTGCTCGATAGCTTGCGCTCAACACCCGGGCGCGGTTCTTCACTGAGCGCGCCTTCCAGATTGGCTTCCACAAACCGGCGCTTGGTCCGGTAAATCGTCGATCCGCTGACGTTCAAGGTTGCCGCGATCACCTCGTCGCTGAAGCCTTCGTCCGCCGCCACCAGGATCTGGGCGCGCTTGATCTTGCGCGACGCATGGCGTCCCCCGCTCAACAAAACGGCCAGTTGATCACGTTCCGATTGGCTAAGCTCTACGTGAAACTTTATATTCATCGACACCTCCTTCAGCGCGGAGACGCAGATGAATCCGAAAATGAGTCCCTCACTTGACCCGCAAGCCGCAACGGCAAGACATGGCCTTACGCAAGTCCAAGGCCAGTACCTGGCCTTCATCTACGCCTACAGCCGCATCTTCAAACAGCCTCCGGCCGAAGCCGACATGCGTCGCCACTTCGCCGTTACGGCTCCGTCTGTTCACCAGATGGTGCTGACCCTCGAGAAGGCAGGATTTATATCCCGCGTGCCAGGCGCAGCACGCAGCATCCAACTTCTCATCCCACCAGAAGACTTGCCCATTCTACGATAACCCAACCCGTCATAATCTCTGTGGCGCGGTACTAGTTGACATATCCGGCCGAAAGGAGAAGGAAGGTTCAACTATGTCTATCCTGCGAATGAATTGAGATGATCGAAACAACCGCCGATTTGGAGGCGGCCTGCAAAGAGCTGGCCAAGTCAGAATTCATTACCATCGACACCGAGTTTCTCCGAGAGACCACGTTCTGGCCGGAACTCTGCTTAATCCAGATGGCAAGCCCGACGACGGAAGTGCTGGTCGATCCGTTGGCGAAGGGTCTCGACCTCACGCCGTTCTTCGAGTTGATGGCCAATCCTGCCGTGCTGAAGGTCTTCCATGCCGCGCGCCAGGATATCGAGATCATCTACAACCGCGGCGGTCTCATCCCGCATCCGATCTTCGACACGCAGGTTGCTGCGATGGTTTGCGGTTTCGGAGACTCCGTCTCCTATGACCAGCTCGTCAGCCGCACCAAGGGCGTTCAGATCGACAAATCCTCGCGCTTCACCGACTGGAGCCGCCGGCCGCTTTCGGAAAAGCAGTTGGACTACGCTCTTGCCGACGTGACGCATCTGCGCGACGTCTACCTCTATCTCAAAGCCGAGCTGGAACGGGAAGGTCGCTCGTCCTGGCTTCGGGAGGAGATGGATATCCTCGAGGCCCGCGAGACCTACGACATGCATCCGGACGATGCCTGGCAGCGGCTGAAAATGCGCCTGCGCAAGCCGCAGGAGCTTGCCATCCTGAAGTATGTCGCTGCCTGGCGCGAGCGCGAGGCCCGCTCGCGCAACGTCCCTCGGTCGCGGGTGCTGAAGGACGACGCGATCTACGAAATCGCCCAGCAGCAGCCGAAGGACGCTGAGGCGCTCGGTCGCCTGCGCACGATCCCGAAGGGTTGGGAGCGATCCGCCACCGGTGGCGCGGTCGTCGAAGCCGTCAATGCAGCGCTTGCATTGCCGAAGGCCGAGATGCCGCATGCACCACGACAGACGCAGCCGCCCGAAGGCGCAGCAGCCGCCGCCGAACTGCTGAAGGTCCTGTTGAAGCTGATCTCGGAAAAACACGGCGTCGCACCGAAGGTGATCGCCAACAGCGAGGATCTCGACAAGATCGCGGCGGAAGGCGAGAACGCCGAGGTCGCGGCGCTCCATGGCTGGCGGCGGGAGCTTTTCGGCGAGCCGGCGCTGCAGCTCATCCAGGGCCAGGTCGCTCTTCGCTTCGTCGGCAAGAGGGTGGAGGCGGTGGCGCTCTAGGCGCCATCAAGCGGACTTTTTTGCGCTCATAGTCATTTCCAGATCGATTCGATCAAGGAAACCAACCGAGCGTGCCTTTCGGAAACACCCGACGTTTCCTATATGCCCTAGGTATCCGCGACGACGCGGCACCGCGAAAAGGACTACATGAGGGAAATATCTCCAGTCCAGAACTGGCTGTTGATTGCGCTTGTCATAGCCGCGAGTGGCGTTCTCTATGACATGCGGTTCTATGGAGGGCATCCCGTCGTCGGAGCAACCTTTGCGCTGTTCATCGGCATGCCGATCATTGCCTTCGAACGAAAGGTGATCCTGCGCGGCCTTTACCGGCGCATGCAGGCATTGCCGACGGTGACGTTCTTTCTCGCCGAGATCTTCGTCTACGAAATTCTGATGAGCGTCGGATTTGCGATTGCTGGCCTCGCCATGTGGTGGCTCGGCGCTATTCATCCTGCATCATGGGTGGAGGCTGTCGTTCTGCCTTTCGATGCCTTCCTCTATGCACTCGCCGTGTGCGCGCTCATTATCTTCGTGCTGCGCATCCGCGAATTGCTGGGCCGCGACATCTTCATGAGCATGCTGTTCAGCCGATACCGGAAGCCAATCAGCGAGGAACGCGTCTTCCTGTTCATCGACCTCGTGGATTCGACGGCCTTTGCCGAGAAGCATGGTGACCTTCGGGCACAGCAGATGCTGAGCTCGCTGTTTGCTGCCTTCGCCGAGCCGGTGCGGAAATACAAAGGCACTATCGATGACTATGTCGGAGACGCCGCGATCATCAGCTGGCCGTTGGAGCGCGGGATCAAATTCGCGCGATGCGTGAACTGCATCTTCGATATCATCAGCGAGATAGAGGCGGACGCCGAGAGCTGGTTGAAGACATATGGCCAGGTCCCCCGCCTGCGCGCCGCTTTGCACGGAGGCACCGTGATCACGGCCGAAATCGGCGTCGACCATCACAAGATCACCTATTTCGGTGACACGGTGAACACTGCGTCCCGGCTAGAATCGCTCTGCAAGACGTTGAACCGATCGGTTCTCATCTCATCCGACCTCGCGCAGCGGATCAAGATGCCGGAGGCGGTATCGGCGGAGGATCTTGGAAGCCACGCCGTCAAAGGCCGCGGCCAAACCCTCGGCGTCATCGCGCTCGCCAAGGCAGACAACCGCAAAGCGTCACCAAAGCTTCACGCAAGCGTCAACGCGCCGACATGAAAGCCTTGCTAATCGAGACCCGCATTCCAATCCTTGGGGGTTTCGATGAAAAATACTCTTCTTGCTTCCGTTTCATTTGTTCTTTTGATCGCCTGCCCGGCTGCAGCCGACCAGCAGGAATTTCCAGCCAAGCTCGCAGGCCAAGCCATTCTGCCGGCCAACACGCTCGTCGCGGCTCCGGACGATACGCCGGAATTCCTCAAGCATTCCGGCAAATTCACCACCGCTGAGCGCAAGCGCACCGAGGCGCTCGGCAGCGTTCCCGGCAAGGACGGGGTTCGCGTCACCGATCTGAAGCTTCCCTTCGACGGTCAGCCGATCCAGGGCTTCTCCGGCATCAAGACCATGCCTGACGGCACGTTCTGGACGCTCTCCGACAACGGCTTCGGCTCGAAGGCGAACTCCAGCGACGCGATGCTCTTCCTGCACCAGGTGAAGTTCGATTGGCAAACCGGCAAGGTTGAGGTCGTCAAGAACCTCTTCCTTTCCGACCCCGACAAGAAGGCACCTTTCCCGATCGTACTTGAAGGCGCCGAGAAGCGCTATCTCACTGGCGCGGATTTCGACATCGAAGCCGTGCAGCCTGTCGCAGACGGTTTCTGGATCGGCGAAGAATTCGGACCCTACCTCCTTAAGTTCGATACTGAAGGCCGCCTGACCGACGTCATCTCGACCACGGTCGACGGCAAGCCGGTCATGTCCCCCGATAATCCGGTTCTTTCCGTCCAGGCAAACCCGACCGCTAAGGCGCCGGTCTTCAACCTGAAGCGCTCGGGTGGCTTCGAAGGTGTTGCCATGTCGAAGGATCGCAGCAAGCTCTACGGCCTTCTCGAAGGCGCAATCTACCAGGACGACGGCAAGATGGAATCGGTTGACGGCCATACCGCCATCCGCGTCATCGAGTTTGACACCGCATCCAAGAACTGGACGGGCCGCACCTGGTTCTATCCGTTCGAGGAAAAGGGTGTTTCGATCGGCGACTTCAACATGCTCGACGACATCACCGCACTCGTCATCGAACGCGACAACGGCGCCGGCACGAAGGACAAGGCCTGCGCCGATCCCAAGCAGCCGAAGCCGGATTGCTTCGAGGCCCCGGCCGAACTCAAGCGCATCTACAAGATCGAGTTCAACGACGCCAACGTCGGCAAATCAGTTCGCAAGATCGGCTACATCGACCTGCTGAACATCCAGGATCCTGACAACAAGAAGAAGGCCGGCAGCAAGGATGGCAACTACGACATGCCGTTCGTAACAATCGAGAATGTCGACCGCGTCGATGCCACGCACATCGTCGTCGGCAACGACAACAACGAATTCAGCTTACTTGAGGTCAGCGAACTCCTGAACGCGAAGTAAGTCTGCACTTTTCAAAAGGAAGGCCCCGTTCGCACGAGCGGGGCTTTTTGCTGGATAAGCAAATGTCAGGAGCCGTTTCGTGGAGTGCGGTTCGACTGCCATCGGCCTCGATCACCCTCGCCCCTAGAGACCGTTTGAAAACGGGGTGGCGGTTTGAGGCGGTCCATATTCAAGCTTCTGATGTAAAAAAACAGCGAATTGGGATGGCTGTCGGTGTTGGGGCACCTCAACCGTCCTTTGTTAGACGAGGCGAACACCTTGTAGATTGACCGACACATTGGAGATTGGAAACATGGCGCTCAAACGGATGGACAACGTAGGAATCGTCGTCGAAGACCTCGGAGGGACGATTGATTTCTTTCGCGAACTCGGCCTCGAGCTCGAAGGGCGGGCCACGATCGAAGGAGAATGGGCCGGACGTGTCACTGGACTTTGCGATCAGCGTGTCGAGATTGCCATGATGCGCACACCGGACGGCCACAGCCGGCTCGAGCTCTCCCGCTTCCTCACGCCGCCTGTCGTCGCAGATCACCGGAACGCCCCGGTCAACGCCCTAGGCTACCTCCGCGCCATGTTCGCCGTGGACGACATCGACGAGACGCTTGAAAGGCTCCGCGCGCGCGGCGCGCAGCTCGTAGGCGAAGTAGTCCAGTATAAAGACGCGTATCGGCTCTGCTACATCCGTGGGCCTGAAGGGCTTCTCATCGGACTAGCCCAAGAACTCAACTGAACGCAATACGAAGACGAACGGCAAAGAGTGACCACCGTCAGCGAGCGCGTCCGAACCCGACCCGCCGCTCCGTCCACGGTCGGCCGCGTTCTCGTGAGGCACGATTAGGTCGTCAAGCCTGTCGCCCGTGAAAGCTGCTGTCAGCAGCCCAAGAGACCGTTAGAACACGGGGCGGCGGTTTGAGGCGGTCCATGATTCAAGCTTCTGATGTGACAGCAGCGGATCGGGCCCGGATGGCCGCCATCGAGAAGAAGACCCGCCGTTACCCCACGGATCTGACAGACGAGGAATAGCAAGTTGAACGGCGTCTGCCAAAGCCCCGGAAGACCGGCTGTCGCCGGGGCGTTGATTTGCGCGAGGTGTCGAATGGCATCCGATATCTGGCACGGGCAAGCTCCTGGACAAGGCCGCCTATCTTGATTTCGTCATCGAAGTCGTCCGACGCATCGAAGGCAGCCTGGGTTTAATGGTTGCCGCGACGCCCGGTCGTCGGCCGACCTTCGGCTGGATGACACGATGGCGGCGCCTTGTCCGCAACCACGAGGCCCGAATCGACGTGTCAGGAGCCATGATCACTCGCCATGGGCGGTCTTCCGCTGCGACGTATCAGCCACTGACGTTCTCAAACGGACTCTTCGGCCGTTGCCGCCTCCGCCTTGGCCTTGGGCTTCAGCAGGATGATGAGAAGCAGGCCGGCGACGATGAGCGCGGCACCTTCGAGGTGATAGGGTTGCAACTGCTCGCCGAGGATCAGATAGGCGAGCACAGCTATGAAGATCGTCTGGATGTAGAGGAGCACGCCCGCCCGCGCCGCGCCCAGAGCCTCGATGCTCCGATTGAAGAGGTAATACATAACCGCTCCGCCGGGGATCGCGACGTAGGCGAGCGCGACGAGCCCGCTGCTGTTGAGCGTCGAGCGTTCGTCAGAGAGAAGCTCAAAGAGATAGAAGGGCAGCGCCGTCAGCACCGCCGCGCCGAGAAGCAGCACCAGGAGTGCAAGACGATTCACATCGAATTTCGCCCGGCGGAGCAGGACGGTATAGACGCTGAAACAAAATGCGCCGGCGACGATCCACAGTTCGCCGGGATTGAAGTCGAGACGCATCAGCGCGGCCGGGCTGCCCTTGAGGATGATGACCACGATCCCGAGAAAGGCCAAGATCGATCCGATTACCTGCCAGCCTCCCATCGACTCAGCCAGAATCAAACGGGCAAGGATCATGGTGATGATCGGGATCAGGGCGATGATAATGCCGGCGGTGGTGGCGTCGGCATGCTCGAGGCCGACAAAGATCATGCCCTGGCAGATCGCGAGTCCCATGCCGCCGATGGCAAGCAGTTCGAGGGGGCGAGCCCGCACCAGGGCGACCATATCGCCGAAATGCCGACGCACGATCGGCATCAGGATCGCCCAGGCGATCAGCACTCGCCAGAAGCAGAGCGCCCAGGGCGGCATCTCGGAAGAGACCCATTTCGCGGCGATATAGACGCCGGCTGACAGCAGCCAGCAGACAACCCCCACGGAATAGGCGGCGGCAAGCGAATTGCCCGCCGCCTGTTCCGTCCCGACTGTGTCGCGATGGACCGCCAAGACATGTATCGCCATGGCTCAGTTATGCCACAGTTCCCGTGAGCTGCACAGATGACGGCGGCAGCACTGGGCTTGTTAGGAACCGAACGCTATTCGAAGCGGAAGGCCAAGCGCTTGTTGGTCAGCTTGGAAAGCTGTTGCAAGCGGCCTTCGAGGCGCTCGCCGGCAAAGTCGTGATATTCCGCCGGAACCACGAACTCCAAGTCAAGATCGGGTTTGGACGATTTCTGGAAGGTGAGATTGCGCACGACGCCGGGCATGGATGCCGAAAAGAGATAGACGACACGCAGCATGCCGCCGAGCAGCTTGGCGCGCTCGATAAATCGCGGCGTGGCGATGGTGGCGAGAGGACCCGTCGCACCGTCGTCATACGGCCCTTCGAACCTGTAGTAGTTCGTCAGCGCAATGAAGGCGCGGCCGGGGTGGCTGATGCCGACAAAGGACGAGTGAGCAATGATGTTCAGCGCCTGCAGGCCACGGTAATCGGGATGCGCGCGCCAGCTGATGTCGGCAAGCAGGCACGCCGCCTGGCGATAGCGCGCCTCCTCCTCCGTCTCGGCGATGCCGAAATAGGGCATCATGCGGCCTGTCCAGTCCGCCAGCTCTCTGGCGTGTTCCGGCGAACGCGCGCGCAAAATGGCGAGTTCGCCAGCCGCGGCCAGCAGCGGATCGCTGCGGCGCTCGCTCTCGGAAAGCAATGAATAGAGGTAGCCTTCGCGCACGCCCTGCCCCGAGAACGAGATAACAGAGGGCTTCATCGCGCTCAGGACTTCCTTCATGGCAACCGCACCGAACGGAAGCAGCGCGCGGCGATGCTTGGAGACCGCCATCCACGCAGGATCCTTCGAGTCCTTGGCAATCTCCACCTGATCGAGGAATTGAATCATCGCCTCGAGCGAAACCTCGTAGCCCTGCATCATGTGCAGCGGATACTGCGTCATCTCCATATGCAGTTTGGCAATATTTCGCCAAGTGCCCCCGACCGCATAGAAGGTGCGCCCATTTCCCTTCGCCAGCAGTTTGGAACTTGTTCTCACATGCTTGCGAGCAAAGGTTCGGGCCTTCTCCAGCGAGCCGCCTGCATATTCCGACAGGCGAAGGCCACCGAGCGGCAAGGTGACCCCCTTGCCGATTTCCTTGCCCTTGATGTCAATGAGTTCGAGTGAACCGCCGCCCAGGTCTCCAGCAATACCGTCCGGCTCATAGAAGCCGCTGACAATGCCGAGGGCGGAGAACTTCGCCTCTTCTTCACCGGAAAGAACGCGGACCTTACGCTGAAGGATTGTTTCCGCTTTGTGGATAAAATCCGGTCCGTTCGATGCTTCGCGGGCAGCCGCAGTCGCCAGCACGAACATGGTGGCAGCGCGCGCCTGATCGGATAATGCCTTGAACCGATGCAAGGCAGCCAGTGCCCGCCCGACGCTCGCCTCATCCATCTTGCCGGTCAGTGCGATTCCTCGGCCGAGACCACAGAGCACCTTTTCGTTGAAAAGGATCGTCGGCGAGCGGGACATGCCTTCATAGATGACCACACGGATCGAGTTCGACCCGATATCGACCACGGAGACCGGGGCTATCCCTGGAAGGCGCCCCTGGGCTTCTGATTCAACCATGCAGGTCCAATATTACTTGTTGTTTCGGCCGGAAAGCAGGCCGGCGATCAGCTTGGGCGCACTGGATTTCAAGGCTTCGCCACGGCCGGACAGGCTGGGGTTGGTCATGAAATACTGCTGCGCGTTGAACGGCTCTTCGCCCTTGCGCACTTCCATGCGCCTGGACGTACCGTCGGGCAATATCTCGTAGCTTTGCTGATTGTCAATGATATTGCCGAGCATAATCTGTGAGAGAACCTGCTCGTGAACCGTCGGATTGGTCAGTGGGACGAGCGTTTCGACACGGCGATCGAGGTTGCGCGGCATCATGTCCGCCGAGCCGATATAAACCAGCGCCTTGTCGGATGGCAGCCCGTGACCATTGCCGAAGCAGAAGATGCGGCTGTGCTCCAGGAAGCGTCCGACGATCGACTTCACCCGGATATTTTCCGACAGGCCGGGCACTTGTGGGCGCAGGCAGCAGATGCCTCGAATGACAAGATCAATCTCGACGCCGGCGCGGCTTGCCGTGTAAAGCGCGTCGATGATCTCGGGGTCGACGAGCGAATTCATCTTCATCCAGATCGCCGCCGGCGCGCCGTTCTTGGCGTGCTTGATTTCTTCCTCGATGTGGCGAACGATGCGCGAACGCAGCGTGTACGGAGAAACCGCCAGTTTCATGCTCTCTTCCGGCTCGCCGTAGCCAGTGATGAAGTTGAAGATATTTGCCATGTCGTGCGCGATCACCGGATTGCAGGTGAAGAACGACAGGTCGGTATAGATCTTCGCGGTGACCGGATGATAGTTACCGGTGCCGAGATGGCAGTAGCTGCGAAGCTTACCCTCTTCGCGGCGGACGACCAGCGACATCTTGGCGTGTGTTTTCAACTCGATGAAGCCGAAGACGACCTGTACGCCAGCGCGCTCCAGGTCGCGCGCCCAGCGGATATTGGCCTCTTCGTCAAAGCGGGCTTTCAGCTCCACCAAGGCCGTAACGGACTTGCCGGATTCGGCCGCGTCGATCAGCGCACGGACGATCGGGCTGTCGTTCGACGTGCGGTAGAGGGTCTGTTTTATCGCCAGGACGTCAGGATCACGTGCAGCCTGGAGCAGAAACTGGACCACCACGTCGAACGATTCGTAGGGATGGTGAACCACCATGTCCTTTTCGCGGATGGCAGCGAAGCAGTCGCCGGCGTGCTCTCGGACACGTTCGGGAAATCGCGCATTGTAGGACGGAAATCGAAGATCCTCACGCGGCGCCTTGGTGATTTCGGATAGCGTGTTCAACGCCAGCAGGCCTGGCAGGACCGCGACTCGATTTTCCGGAACGCTGAGGGCCTGAACGACGAACTGGCGCAACGACGCCGGCATCTCGGAATCGGTCTCGATGCGAATCACCGATCCGCGGCGGCGGCGCTTCAGCGCGGTTTCGAAAAAGCGCACGAGGTCTTCGGCTTCTTCCTCGACTTCGATATCGCTGTCGCGGATGATCCGGAACGTACCTGAGCCCTGCACCTCGTAGCCGGGATAGAGGCGGTGAATGAAGACGTTGGTAACATCCTCAAGGGTGATGTAGCGGATCGTGTTGCGATCGTCCGGCAGGCGCACGAAGCGGTCGAGCGCCGGCGGCAGGCGCAGCAGCGCCGTCATCGGATCGCGGCCGTTCTTGCTGACGAGCTGCAGACCGATCGAGAAGCCGAGGTTCGGAATGAAGGGGAACGGGTGCGCCGGGTCGATCGACAGCGGCGTCAACACCGGGAAGATCGCTTGTTCGAATTCCGTCGCCAGCCACGCGCGATCGGGCTCGCTCAGTGCCCCGGGACGGACGATCAGGATATCTTCCTTGGCGAGATACTGCTGGAGAACGGCAAGCGATGCCTGCTGCTCCATCTGCAGATTGTCGATCTCCTGGAGGATGGCGTCGAGTTGCTCGGCAGGCGTCTTGCCGTCGGGCGTGCGCACAACGATGTTCTGGCGCACCTGCCCCTCAAGCCCGGCAACGCGCACCATGAAGAATTCGTCGAGGTTTGCCGCAGAGATCGACAGGAAACGGACTCGCTCAAGCAGCGGATGCTCGGTGTTCAGCGTTTCCTCGAGAACACGGCGATTGAACTGCAACCATGAGAACTCGCGGTTGATGAAGCGCTCGGGGCTGGCGAGCAGTTCTTCCAGCGATGGCACAGTCTCCTTGGTTTCCGGAGTAGGTTCGTGATGCTCCGCGACTGCGCTATCCATGGTCTGATTGTCCCGTTTCATTCGCCAAGCGAATTATATCAGTTTCACGACGGATCTGTGACAGTCAATCTGACGGTTCAGAATTACCCAATTCATTCAATACTTCAGCGGCAAGAGTTCGGGTAAGCTTCGTGCCCCGAGAGAGGGCAAGCCGGTCCAGCCTGTCAACGATCGTCTGGGCCGCATTCAGCGACCGTTCCATCCGATTAACGATATAGAGCACCAGTTTGTCATCAATATAAATCTGGCGGTCTGCAAACAGCTTCACAATGACCTTTGACAGCAGTTCCTCGTCCGGCTCGCCGATCTCGACGACCGTCGCCGCCTTCAGGCGCGAGCGCAGATCCGGCAGTTCTACCGGCCAGGACATCGGCCATAGGCGGCTTGTCATCAGAAGACTGTGACCGTTTTCCCGCACGCTGTTGATCACATGGAAAAGTTCGTTGTCGTCGAAGCCACGCCGGTCGACATCCTCGAACAGCACCGGACCATTGGCGGCATCGACCGCCGCGTTGGCGCCCGCCTTCGGATAGATTGCGACGGCGCCGCTATGATCTTTCCAGATGTTCGCCAGATGCGATTTTCCGGAGCCGACAGGCCCGGCGAGGATGACGACGCGCGAAGGCCAATGCGGCCAGGCATCGACGATCGACACGGCCGCTGCGAGCCGTGCGGAGATCAACAGGTCGTCACGCCCCGTTGCAGCATCGTGCGAAAATGCCAAGGGAAGCTGTTCGACGGCATTGCGCCTTGGACCAGCGTTTTTCACATCAGTCATTTGGGGTCAGCTTTTGTCTTGCCGACCTGGCCATTCTTCGACCCGCCGGCATAGAGATCGCTCTCAAGGTAGCGTGAAAGCGCAAAACGGACAAGCACGCCGACCGCGGCAGCCGCCGGCACGGCAACCAGCAGACCAACAAAGCCGAACAACGCGCCGAAGGCAAAGAGCGCAAACATCAACCAAACAGGATGCAGCCCGACGCTGTGTCCCACCAGCTTCGGCTGCAGGATGTTGCCCTCCATGAACTGACCGCTGAAGAAGACGGCGAGCACCGCGCCGACCCAGATGTAGTCGGGCCAGAACTGGACGATGGCAACGCCGACGGCAAGAACGAGACCCACCAGCGAGCCCACATAGGGAATGAAGCTTATCATGCCCGCGAACAGACCGATCAGCAGACCGAAGTTCAAGCCGACCAGCGACAGGCCAACGGCATACCAGATGCCCAAGATGAGGCAGAGCGAACCCTGCCCCCGGATGAAGCCGGCAATGGCCTGATCGATTTCGCGCATGATCTGGTGGACATTGGCCACGTAGTCGCGCGGAATGTACTGATCGACCTTGGCGATCATGCGGTCCCAATCAAGCAGCATGTAGAACGCCACAACGGGCGTGACGATCATCAGCGAGATCACGTTGACGACGGCAAGGCCGGAGCTCCAGACCTGACCGAAAAGCCCTGTCAGTAGCCCGAATCCTTGTGAGAGGATTTCAGAGAAATTGCTCTTGATCGTGCCAAGTTGGTTCCTCAGCCAGTCCGGCATGAGGGAATTCTGCGACTTTGTAACGAATGTCTGCAACTGATCGATGTAGCCCGGCAGGCGACCGGCAAAATCGCTGAACTGGCTCGCCAAAACCGGTATCAGGATCATCAAGGCCAGGACGATGACGACGATGAAGGCGATCAAGATGACGATCGTTGCCATCAAGCGGCTAAGACCGAGGCGCTCCAATCTGTCAGCAATGGGATCGAGGAAATAGGCCAGCGCCATCCCCGCGAGGAATGGCAGCAGGATCGAGCTGAAGACAAAAAGGAAGGTGATAAAGAAGGCGAGCACGGCCAGCCAGAAGATGACTTGGCGCTTCAGACCTGCCCCGCTAATCTGCTGTGGCATCACATTCCCCGCTGATCTGCCGTCTCGATTTTTAGCATCATCTCGATGCAACCTTCGAGCACATAGGATGTGGGTGAGAGAATGGTCAACCCCACCGCTAAGAATCCAGATGACCTGCGTCAAAAGAGCGGGAAATTGGGGCTTTCTCCATGCAATCCCTTGCATAAACGCCCCTGTCATGCAATTGCGACCCGCATATTGAGGCGGTGACATTTCCCGCCCGAAGACAGCCATCGGAGAGCAGCATGAGCCAGTCTGGAAAAAACGGCCTGACCTATAGCGACGCAGGCGTCGACATCGATGCCGGAAACCTTCTGGTGGAGAAGATCAAGCCCGCCGTGCGCTCGACGCGCCGCCCGGGCGCAGACGGCGAGATCGGCGGCTTCGGCGGCCTGTTCGACCTCAAGGCAGCAGGGTTCACGGATCCGGTTCTCGTTGCCGCCAATGACGGCGTCGGCACCAAGCTGAAGATCGCGATCGACGCCGATTATCACGACACCGTCGGCATCGACCTCGTCGCCATGTGCGTCAACGATCTGGTCGTCCAGGGCGCCGAGCCGCTGTTCTTCCTTGATTATTTTGCCACGGGCAAGCTTGACCCCGACCAGGGCGTGGCGATCGTCGAAGGCATTGCTGCTGGCTGCCGCGACGCAGGCTGCGCGCTGATCGGCGGCGAGACGGCTGAAATGCCGGGCATGTATTCTTCCGGCGACTACGATCTTGCAGGCTTTGCCGTCGGCGCAGCCGAGCGCGGCCAACTGCTGCCCTCCGGCGACATTGCCGAAGGCGACGTGATCCTCGGCCTCGCTTCCTCGGGCGTTCACTCCAACGGTTTTTCGCTTGTGCGCAAGATCGTCGGGATATCGGGCCTCGCCTTCGATGCGCCGGCTCCGTTCGCAGACGACAAGAGCCTCGGCGAAGCGCTGCTGACGCCGACGCGCATCTATGTTAAGCCACTCCTGAAGGCGATCCGCGAAACGAAAGCCATCAAGGCACTGGCGCACATCACAGGCGGCGGCTTCCCGGAGAATATCCCGCGTGTCCTGCCGAAGCACCTCGCAGCCGAGATCGATCTGGCGGCCGTCAAGGTTCCGCCGGTCTTCTCCTGGCTCGCCAAGACAGGCGGCGTCGAGGCCAACGAAATGCTGCGCACCTTCAACTGCGGGATCGGCATGATCGCGGTCGTTTCGGCTGAGAACGTCGCAACCGTTGTCGCCGCCCTCGAAGCCGAAGGCGAGACGGTCGTGAAGCTGGGCCGCATGATCACCCGTGCCGAGGGTGCGGCCGGCACGCTCTACCAGGGTACGCTCGCCATATGACGACGCCGCGCAAACGCGCCGTCGTCTTCATCTCCGGCGGCGGTTCCAACATGATGGCGCTCGTCGCCGCTGCCAAGGCTGTCGACTATCCGGCAGAAATCGTCGGCGTCATCTCCGACAAGGCCGATGCCGGCGGGCTTGCCAAGGCGGCGGCCGAGGGCATCCCGTCATTCGCCTTCGTGCGCAAGGACTACGCCAGCAAGGAAGCGCACGAGGAGGCGATCTTTGCCGCGCTCGATCGGCTGTCTCCCGACATCCTCTGCCTTGCCGGATACATGCGGCTGCTGAGCGGCGTATTCATCCAGCGTTACGAGGGCCGGATGATCAACATCCACCCGTCGCTGCTTCCGCTCTTCCCCGGCCTGCATACCCATCAGCGGGCAATCGATGCCGGTATGCGGATCGCCGGCTGCACCGTGCACTTCGTCACCGAAGGCATGGATGAGGGACCGGTTATCGGCCAGGCCGCCGTGCCGATCCTTTCAGGCGACAGTGCCGAAAGCCTGGCAGCGCGCGTGCTCACCGTCGAGCACCAGCTCTACCCGCAAGCGCTGCGGCTCTTGGCCGAGAGCAAGGTGAAGATGGAAGGCGGCAAGGCCGTCAGCACCGACGCTGCCACAGCGCCGGCGGAACGCAGCAGCGTTATCTCGCTCATTGGCGAGGGTGCCTGAGCCTCAGGCAGCAAGCGCCCGCGGTTGGTGCAGCGTGCCATCGCTGTAGACGAAACGGCCCCTGCGGAATGTGGCGCGGATGCGGTGCACGTCACCAGCCTCGACAACCACGAGATCCGCCTGCTGCCCGACGGTAATCTCGCCACGATCCAGAAGACCGGCCGAACGTGCCGCATTGCGCGTCGCCATGGCGACGGCATAGGGCAGGCTCGTGCGATCGGCGATCTTGAAGATGCCAGGCACGAAGGCGGCGGGATGGTAATCGGCGGCGATAACCGTCAGCAAGCCGGCGGCTGCGGCGTCCAGTGCGCTGAGATTGCCGGACATCGATTGTCCGCGCAGGGCATTCGGTGCACCCATCAGCGTCCATAGACCACGACGACGCGCCTCTTCAGCCGCAGGAAGCGTCACCGGAAATTCGCTGATCGTGACGCCGAGATCGTGCATCTGCGCGACCTTCTCGGCGCTGTCGTCATCGTGGGAGGCGAGCGACAGCTTGTGTCTCAAGGCAAGATCGACGACTTGCTTCAGCTTGATCTCGATGTCCGGATTGCTGCGCATCTCGATGCGCTTCGTGACCATCTCGGCGGCCATCTCCTCGGAAATGGCGCGGCGTTCGGCAATGCTCAAGATGTAGCTTTCGATGTTGTTGTACTGCCCCTGCCCCGGCGTGTGGTCGGTCAGCGAAACCATGTCTACATGACTGGAATCGAGCAACTTCTCCAGCGCCGGCGCGGCGCCGAGATTGGTGATCTCGTAGCGCGCATGAACACGGTGATCGATCAGCAGGTTGTCCTTGAGCCGATTGATGCCCTCGATGACGGCCGAGGTGGTCTCGAGCGAGCGGACATGCCCATAAACGCTCTCTGTCGCGAAGGAGACCGCCGCAAAGGCCGTCGTGACGCCTGCCGCAGCAAGCTTCTTGTCCAGTTCATGAATGCTGAAATCGATCGGCATCGGCGCATTCGGGCGCGGCGCAATTTCGCGCTCCACCATGTCGCCGTGAAGATCGACAAAGCCCGGCATCAACAGACGTCCGCCGCCATCGATAGCGGCGTTGGCGACCAGCTCCGGCCGAACTTCGGCAATCACACCGTCCTCGACGCGCACCGAGCCGTGGCTGACGATCTCGTCTGGAAGGACAAGAGTAAAGTTGCTGAGCCACATGGGTCTTCTCCGGGAGGGTGACTATGACAGGCGGAGCGCATAGCGCTGATTCATGACATCGGTGTGAACGCAAAGACAAGTTGGTCATGTGGTTGACCAACTTCACACCTAGAACCAACCTGCGAAGTCTAAGGGATCAGAAAATGCCAATCAAAGTTAAAGTTGCAGAGGCGAAAACGCGCCTGTCGGAACTCCTAACCCAAGTCGAGGCGGCCAGGAGATTGAGATTTCGCGCGGCAGCGTTCCTGTGGCCGGCCGAGCAAGATCGATGACCGCAATGAGCGCGCCCAGGCCATCCGCCTCCTTCGTATCGAGCGCGCCGAGCGCGCCAAGGCGAGCGCGGCGGAAATTCAGCGATGGCGCCTCGAAGGGCGGCGCTGATGCCGTTTGTCGTCGACGCGTCCATCGCTGCTGCATGGCTGCTACCGGACGAGGAAAATGTCGAGGCGGAAGCGGCGCTGTCTCTCCTGGAGATCGATGACGCCGTTGTGCCGGATCTCTTTTGGCATGAAATGCGCAATATTCTGTTGGTAGCAGAGCGCAAACGCCGGATCGGCAGCGAGGATATTCTGGCCTGTCTTGTGCGCCTGGAAAGCTTGCCCCTGCGAACAATGTTCGACGATGATCACCAAACAATCATTAGGCTCGCGAGAAAACATCAATTGTCAGGCTATGATGCCGCCTATCTTGCTCATGCTTTGAAACAGGCTGTACCCGCAACAATCGACGCGAAGCCAAAGCTAGATGCCGACGCGGAACATTTGCGGCCGATTTCGCTTTAGCTCAACAACTCGCGGTTTAACATCGCCCACTGCAGCAGTATGATCGTCTTTGCGTCGGCGATCTCGCCCTGCTCGACCATCGCTATCGCCTTGCCGAGCGGCACTTGCAGAACTTCGATATCCTCATGCTCCGCGGCAAGCCCACCGCCGTTCGATACGCGATCGGTCGTATCGATCGATGCGGCGAAAAAATGCAGCAGTTCCATGCTCGAGCCCGGCGAGCTGTAAGCCTTGAAGAGAAAGCGCACGTCGCGGACGCGGAAGCCGGTCTCTTCCATGGCTTCCCGGCGAATCGCGGTCTCTGGCTCGTCGCCGTCGAGCAGCCCCGCCGGCGTCTCGATGATCCACGCCGGCTCATCGTGAAGGTAGACCGGCAGCCGGAACTGCCGGACCAGGACGACCGTGCCCCGCTTGGGATCGTAGAGCAGGATCGTCGCTGCCGGCGTGCGATGGTAGACCTCGCGCTTCAGCCTATGGGTCTCGCCGTCGGAATCCGTGTAGTCGATCTGGTAGCCGCTGAGGCGTGTCCAACCGTTCGAGAGCGTCTTTTCGTCGACGATCTCGACTTTTGCCTTTTCGAACTTCGTCATGCGGCATCCCTGCGAAGCCAGACCTTGTTGTCGTGAATCGCCGCACCGCCATATGGCGCGACAGGATCGGCTCCGGTCAGCACGTTGACGCCTTCGCCGTCGACATGCGCCTTATTCGGCCAGAGGCCTTCGGCGATCAGTACGCCCGGCTTAACCTCGTCGGTGATGCGCACGTGGATGCGCAGGTCGCCGCGGCTGTTACCGATCCGCACCAGGTCGCCATGCTCGATGGCGCCCGCGGCAGCGTCAGCCGGATTCATCATCAGCTCCGGTCGTCCTTCCTTCTGGCGCGAAGTCTTTGTCTCGGAGAAGCTCGAATTCAGGAAGTTGCGCGCCGGCGACGTCGCCAGGCGGAACGGATGCTCGACATCCGCCACTTCGATGACGTCCACCTGATCCGGGAACGGCGGCAGTTGCTCGTGCGGGCCGAGCGCACCAACGGCAGCCGGCGGCTTGTTCGGTGCGGGACCGTTGACCCAGTCGGGCCGGAAATGGAATTTACCATCCGGATGTGCGAAGCCGTTGAGGAAGTGCGCGTCCTCGAAAGCTGGCTGGCGATCGAACCATTTGTGCTCGAGGAAATGATCGTAGCCTGGCAGGTTGCTGGCTTCGAGAACCCGATCGACCATGTCGCGTGCGGTGAAGCCAAAGCCGGGGCGGTCGTCGACGCCGAGACGCTTTGCCAACTCCTCGATCACGAACAGGTTCGTTCGCACGCTCGGCGGCGGCTCGACCAACTTGGGACCGAGGAGGATGTGGTTCTGGCCGCCGGCGCGATAGATGTCGTCATGCTCGACGAACATCGTCGCCGGGATGACGATATCGGCCATCTCGGCCGTTTCCGTCATGAACTGCTCGTGCACCGCGACGAAGAGATCGTCGCGGGCAAAGCCGCGCTTCACCAGCCGCTGCTCGGGGGCGATGTTCACAGGGTTGGTGTTCTGGATCAGCATGGCTGTTACGGGTCCGCGCTGGCGCAGCGCCACCGCATCGCCGGTCAGTGCACGGCCGATCTGCGACTGGTCGATCATGCGGATATCGGCATCCATCATCGACTTGCCAGTCAATTCCGCATTGTTCATGCGGAAGATATCGCTGTTCGAATGGAAGGCCCCGCCGCCCTCATATTGCCAGGAGCCCAGGACGGTGGCGATGGAGGCGGCTGCGTGCATGGCGACCGCGCCGTTGCGCTGGCGGGTAAAGCCATAGCCAAGACGGAAATAGGTCTTCTTCGTCGTGCCTAAAAGCCGTGCGAAGGCCTCGATCTCATCGACGGACAGACCAGTGATGGCGGCAGCCCATTCCGGCGTCTTGGTTTTCAGATGCGTTTCCAGGCCGCCTGGATCGTCGGCATATTTGGCCATGTAGTGGCGATCTGCGTAGCCGTCGCGGAAGGCGACATGCATTGCCGCACAGGCAAGTGCCGCGTCCGTGCCCGGCTTGACGATCAGCGCCATGTCGGCCTGCTTCATCGTCGGATTGTCGTAGATATCGATGGCAACGATCTTGGCGCCGCGCTCCTTGCGGGACTTGATGGCGTGGGTCATCACGTTGACCTGCGTGGACACTGCGTTTGTGCCCCAGATCACGACGCAATCGGTGCGGCCCATCTCGCGGGGATCAGGTCCGCGCAGTGTCCCCGTCGCCATGGTGAAGCCGGTCCAGGCCGGATTGGTGCAGATCGACGAGAAGAAACCCGAGTAGCGCTTGGCGTGACGCAGGCGATCGATCGAGTCGCGCTGCACCCAGCCCATCGTGCCGGCGTAGTAATAGGGCCAGATCGCCTCGCTGCCGTCCCTGGCTTCGGCTTTGACGAACGCTTCGGCGATTTCGTCCAGCGCATCGTCCCAGGAGATCTGCTGCCACTGCCCTGCCCCCTTGGCGCCCGTTCGGCGCAGTGGGTGCATCAGCCGGTCGGGATGATAGAGACGCTCGGCATAGCGTGCAACCTTCGCGCAGATGACGCCTGAGGTGTAGCTATGGTCGTTTGCGCCGCGCACACGACCGATGCGACCGTCCTGGTTGATTTCCACCTCCAGCGCGCAGGTGGAGGGACAGTCGTGCGGACAGGCGGTGTGACCGAGCCTGACGTTCGACTTGGCGGATTTGGCGTGAATGGGGGTCGCAATATTCATAGGTTTTCTATATTCGAACCGGCAACCGGCCAAAAGCCACAAATGACGCCGATCAGGCGAATTCATCACGGGCATCAGCGAAAATGAACTACCGCCACATCTACCACGCGGGCAATTTTGCCGATGTGCTCAAACACGCCGTTCTGGCGCGGCTGATCCGCTACCTTCAGAAAAAGGACGCGGCCTTCCGCGTGCTCGATACCCATGCGGGTATCGGGCTTTACGATTTGTCGTCCGAGGAGGCCCAAAAGACCGGCGAATGGCGCGATGGCATCGGCAAGCTCCTGGAGGCGGGCCTCGCTCCGCAGGTCGCGGAACTGCTGGAGCCTTACCTTTCCGCCGTCCGCGAGTTGAACCCGGAGGACGGCATCCGCTTCTATCCTGGCTCTCCGAAGCTTTCGCGCATGCTGTTTCGCCCGCAGGACAGGCTTTCCGCCATGGAGCTGCATCCCGAGGATTTCGCGCGGCTGCATCGGCTCTTCGAGGGCGATCATCATGCACGCATCACCGAGCTTGACGGCTGGCTGTCGCTCGGCGCGCATCTGCCGCCGAAGGAAAAGCGCGGCATCGTTCTCGTCGATCCGCCTTTCGAGGAGGACGGCGAATACGAACGGCTGGTGGATGGTTTGGCGAAGGCCTACCGCCGTTTCCCCGGCGGCACCTATTGCCTTTGGTATCCGCTGAAGAAGGGCGCGCCGATCAAGGAATTCCATGAGGCACTACAGGCCCTCGATATTTCGAAGATGCTCTGCGCCGAACTCAGCGTGCGCAGCGATCGCGGCATCACAGGGCTGACCGGCTCCGGACTGATCGTCGTCAATCCGCCGTTTACACTGAAGGACGAACTGCACGTGTTGCTTCCTGTGCTCAAGGACCACCTCGCACAGGACCGATACGCCTCGCATCGCGCGTTCTGGCTACGCGGCGAAAGCAAGGCGGCAAAGGATGGTTGACCGACTCTTGCCGGCGCGAAATAGTCGCGCCGAAACATCACCATATGGAAAAGCGACCATGAAGATCCTTTGCGCACCGACGTCTCCCTATTCCAGCAAGGTACGTATGGCCGCGCGCTACCTGGAACTCGATGCCATTGAAATCCGGGTGGATACCAACGCCGGTCCGGCACTCCTGGTCGATAACAATCCGCTCGGCAAAATCCCGACGCTGCTGACCGACGACGGGCTGTCGATCTTCGACAGCGTCGCCATCATGCACTATTTCGACCGGCTGAAAGGCAAGAAGCTCTACCCCTCCAAGAACGGCAAACGGACGGAGGCGGAAATCCTCGAGGCGCTATGCGATGGCATTTGCGATTGCCTGCTGGCAATCGTCTACGAGCGACGCTTCCGTGACGAAGAAAAGGTGCACCAACCCTGGATCGACCGCCAGTGGAAGAAGGCAGTCAGTGGCCTGAACCATCTCAGCGTGCACCTGCCGAACATCGGCAGGCGGCTGCACGGCGGCCACTTCGCGCTCGCAGCGACGCTCGGTTACCTCGATCTGCGTTTCGAGGGACAGTGGGAAACCGACCATTCAGAACTCATCGGCTGGCGCCGCGAATTCGAAAAGAAATTCGCCGCCTACAACGAATTGAAGCCTCAAACCTGAGCCGGGGCTCTGTCGACCTTCACGAAATCCACGAAGGCGCGCAGCGCCGTCGGCAACTGCCGGCGGCTCGGATAATAGAGGAAAAAGCCCGGATAGAAGGGGCACCAGTCTTCCAACACGGGTATCAGCCTGCCATCGGCCACCGCCCTTTGGACCTGCTCCTCAAAAAGATATCCGAGACCGCAACCGTGCAGCACGGCATCTAGGATGATGTCCTGATCGCCCAACGTCAGAGAGCCTGCAACCTCGATCTCCAGTTCGATCCCGCCGCGTTCGAACTCCCATCGATAGAACGCGCCTGCGGCAAAGCGGTAGCGTATGCATTCGTGATCGCGCAGGTCATGCGGCGTCACCGGCTTGCCCCTGTTCTCGAAATAGCTTGGCGCAGCAACCACCGCGAAACGATGGCGCGGACCGATCGGCACGGCGATCATATCGGCGGCTACGCTTTCACCAAACCTTACACCGGCGTCGAAGCCCGATGACACCATGTCGACGAGCGCGTCGTCGATGACGATCTCGACCTCGACGGAGGGATAGGCCTTCAGGAAGCGGGAAACGATGGGCAACAGAACAAGCCTGGTGGAAGCTCGCGCCGCATTGATGCGCAGCTTGCCATACGGTTGGCCGCGAAAGCTGTTGAGGTCTTCAAGTGCCGCGTCGATGTCGAGGAATGCCGGGCGGATGCGGTCGAACAGCCGCTCGCCGGCCTCGGTCAAGGCCACCCCGCGGGTCGTCCGGTGGACCAGGCGAACCTCCAGCCGCTCTTCGATCGCCCTTAATGCATGGCTGAGGGCGGAGGCTGTGACACCCAGTTCGACGGATGCCTTCCGGAAGCTTCGGTGATTTGCGATCGCGAGGAAGATCGCCAGATCGGTGGAGCGCACACGCTTCATTGATGAATTTTTCTCAGTAAGTCGTTAAACACAGCGTAGATTCTCTCAACTATGCCAATACGCTACCTTCACTGCGCAGGCAAATCGCAGCGCAACGGACAAAGGAGATCGTCATGCGTGTTTGGTTCATCACAGGGGCATCGCGTGGTTTCGGCGCCCTCATCGCCCAAGAGGCCCTCGATGCAGGCGACGCCGTCGTCGCGACGGCGCGCAACCCGAGGGGCCTTGAGGAGAAGTTCGGCAATCATCGCAATCTGCTCGCCGTATCATTGGATGTGACCGATGAAGCCTCTGCGCACAAGGCAGCGGAAGCGGCCTTCAAGCGCTTCGGCCGGATCGACGTGCTGCTCAACAATGCCGGATTCGGCCTGCTTGGTGCCGTGGAAGAAGCGACCACGGAAGAGATCGGGAAGCTCTACGCCACGAACGTGTTTGGCCTCTTGAAGGTTACCCGCGCGGTGCTGCCGCACATGCGTCGCCAGCGCTCCGGGCACGTGCTCAACATCTCGTCCATCGGCGGCTACGAGTCCCATGCTGGTTGGGGGATCTATTGCTCGACCAAGTTCGCAGTCGAGGGCTCCGGATAGTGTGGAACGCCCAGGAGAAAGTCATCGAGATTGAGAGTGCGCCAAACCGAAAGCGGCGCAGGAGGGGTACGCTTCATGACTGTTTCATCCTTGCTTAGATTGTCGCGACGGCCTTGGGAGGGGTGATGGTTTTGCCGCCGGGCCCAAAAAGGTAGGCATCGGCTGGATCGAAGCCGACCGACACCAAGCGATCGTTTTGAAAGGGTCTGACGTCCGCGATCTGAACGGTGAAAACGGTCGTGCCGCTGTCCGATCCTGTCGTGACCAGTGGTCCGGCGTCGACGTAAACGATCGTTTCTCGTCCCAGATACTCGGTCAGACGCACGTTGCCAGGAAAGCGGATTTCGGCGAAGTCGTCGTCGAGCCGAAGCCGTTCGGGCCGAACACCGACCGTAACCGTATCGCCTACCGAAACCTTGTCGGTGAGACGGTCAAAAGCAAGCTCCAGTCCGCCGGCACCTGTAATCCGCGCACCCGATCCACTGGTTTCAGCCACCCGTCCCGCGACGAAGTTCATGCGGGGCGCTCCAAGGAAGCCAGCGACGAAGACGTTGTCGGGGTTGTTGTAGAGACTGAGCGGAGCGCCGACTTGTTCGATTGTGCCCTGATTGAGCACAACGATCCGGCTCGCCATTGTCATCGCTTCGACCTGGTCATGGGTGACGTAGATCATCGTTGATGCGAGCCGGGAGTGGAGCGTCGACAGCTCGACCCGCATTTGGGTGCGCAAGGCGGCGTCGAGATTGGAAAGAGGCTCGTCGAACAGGAATACGTCGGGCGAGCGTGTGATGGCACGGCCGATGGCAACACGCTGCCGCTGCCCGCCGGACAACTGCTTCGGCTTCTTCTCAAGTTGCTCTTCAAGTCGAAGAATTGTGGCGGCGCGGGCAACCGCGGCATCGATTTCGGTCTTCGGTCGCTTGGCCATTCTGAGGCCGAACCCCATGTTTTCGGCAACGCTCATGTGCGGGTAAAGCGCGTAGGACTGGAACACCATGGCAATGCCTCTGTCGCCAGGCTCCAGTCTGGTCACATCCCGTCCCCTGATCAGCAGCTTTCCCGAACTGGTCGTCTCAAGGCCGGCGATCGTCTTCAGCAAGGTCGACTTGCCGCATCCCGACGGCCCGACCATGACAACGAACTCACCTTCCTCGATGACCAGGTTGACGTCCCTAAGGGCATGGTAGCCCCCATAATGTTTCTCGATGTTGATAAGTTCGACACTGACCATCTTATGTATTCCTTGAGTTTTCGCCTCAGCCCTTGACCGCACCGACGGTCAGGCCAGCGATGAAGTGCCGCTGCATGAGGAAGAACATGACGACTGGAGGAATTGCGACCATGATCGTTGCCGCCGCTACCAGATTCCACGCCGACACCCACTCCCCTCGCAGATTGCTAAGGCCGGCTGTCACGGGCTTTACCGCATCGCTCTGCGTCAGCACGATTGCCCAGAAGTAATCGTTCCAGACAAAGGTGAATGTCAGGATCGCGAGTGCTGCCAACGCCGGTCGGATCAACGGGAGAACAACGTGCCAAAGTGTCTGCCATGGCGACGCGCCTTCTGCGCGGGCGGCTTGGAAAAGCTCGTCTGGAAGCGCGGCGATGAAGTTGCGCATGAAGAGTGTCGCGAAGCCCGTTTGAAAGGCCACGTGGAAAACAATGAGCGCGTAGTAGGTATCATAGAGTCCGATGGAGACCATCAAATCCCTGACCGGGATCATCATGATCTGGGCTGGAAGGAAGTTTCCCCCGACAAATAGCGCAAACATCAGATCCGCCCCGCGAAAGCGGTAGCGAGACAGCACGAAGCCTGTCAGCGTGGAGAGAACGAGTACGCCGCCCACCGACGGCAATGTCACGATCAGGCTGTTGAGGAAGTATCGCGCCATCGCGGTCTGCGTGAACACAGCCGTGTAGTTCTCAATGAAATTGAAGCTCCTTGGCCAACCCCAATAGTTGCCCGCCATCACTTCCTCGAATGATCGCAGCGACGTCGCCATGACTGCCAGCAGCGGGACGAGCCAGAGAGCGAGGATCAAAGCGACCATCGCACCATACGCGAACCGCCGAACCGGCACGTCTTCCGGTATGGACCTTGGGTACATCACAGTCCCTCCCTTTCCGGCCTGAGAAGCGTGCGTAAGTACCAGGTGATAAAGGCTGCCATGATCACGAAAAGTACCGTCGCGATCGCCGCGCCATAGCCGAAACGGTAGGAAAAGATTGACTGCTCGTACATCTGATATGCAAGGACGGTCGAGGAGCCGAACGGCCCTCCCGACGTCATCACCGCGACCATGTCGAATGACCGAAGCGCGCCGATCACCGTCACCGCCAAGGCGATGAAACTGACTTCGCGCAATTGGGGAAGAACGACATGAAACAGCATCGGCCAGCCCCGCGCACCGTCGACGCGCCCAGCCCCTATCAGGTCTTCGCTCAGATTGTTGAGGCCCGCCAGAAACAGGACGAGGCAGAAGGCCACCTGTGGCCACAAGGCCGCGACCACGACCGCGAAAGTCACGAAATGCTCGTCGGAAAGCAACGCGGGTGCGCTCGCCCCAAAGTATCCGAAGATAAGCGAGAGAAGTCCGAAGCTCGGGTCATAGACCCAAGTAAAGACAACGCCGACCGTAACAGATGCGAGCACCAGCGGCACAAAGAACAGGGATTTCATGATCCGCATGCCGCGGATAGGCTGGTTCAGGAGCAGCGCGAGCGCCAATCCGAGCGGTGGCGCCAGCATGAACATTGCGAGCCAGATGAGATTGTTCTTGAGCGATATGTAAAACTGCGGGTCATTCAGCAGCTGAACATAGTTGGCCAGACCGACCCATTGTTTTACGCCAACGCCGTCCCATTCAAACAACGACACCCAGATCGTCTCGATGGAAGCGACAATGATCACCACCCCAAACAACAGGGCACCCGGTGCGATGAACAATGTCGGCGTTATCCAATGTCGATGGCGTCGCCAGAGAGTGGACATTCAGGACTACTCCAGGAAAAGTTGATGGGTCCAAGCCCCAGACGCTGGGTTGGCTCGCAGAAGGCAGGGCTGCCGCTAATCTGCAGCCCTGCCTTCTGCGGTACAGCTCCGGGGAGAAACAGGCGACCGCGATGGGGTTAGGTCTTGAAGATGCGCTTTCGCGTACCTTCGAGCCGTTCCAGAATCTGGTCGCGCCGATCGGGCTTCGCCATGAACTCCTGGAACCCCTTAAGACCTTCCTGTGCCATATCCGGGTCGGTATCCCGGTCGTAGTACTGCGCGGAGCCCTCGACGGTCTTGAGAGACTCGACGGCCGCGTTCACGAGCGGGTCTTTACTCGGAGGGCAGTCGCTGCGAGGCGGCACGGCGCTTTCCGTCTCCAGGAAGGCTGAAAGGTTGTCGGGCTTGTAGAAATAAGCAAGGAAGTCACGCGCGCTTTCCTTGTTCTTGGCATTCTTCGGGACGTGGATCGAATTCAGCGCAAAGTCCTCGTAACGCGCCACGCCTTCCACAACCTGCGGAAACGGTGTGAATGCGATTTGATCCTGCTGACCCTCGGGGAAGCCGTACTTGATGAAGCCTGCAAGGTCCATCATCGCCGCTTTCTTCTGCGCCAAGGCTGCAGAAGCCTGTTCCCAGCCAGACGAGGTGCTGTTGGCACTGAACATCCCCGCGTTGATGAGTTCTGCCCATTTATCGAAGACAGGCAGGATCGCAGGATCGGTATAGGACATCGTGCCATCCATCAGTGCCATGTGCTTTTCCAGGCCGTTGATGCGCAGGTTCATATGGTCGAACCAGCCGGCCGCGGGCCACATCGCCTTGGTCCCCATGCTCACAGGTACCATTCCTGCGGACTTGGCTTGTTCGCCCAGCCCAAGCAGGTCGTTGATCGTTTTCGGGGGTGACCACCCCTTCTCAGCAAAGACGTCCTTGCGATAGAAGAGCCCCCACAGCAGCCCGCCGAGGGGCAAGCCATACTGCTTTCCGTCGACAGTCACGGCATTCAATGTCGGGCCCAGCACTGCCTTGTAGTTCTCGCGTTCAAAGAGATCGGAGATATCGTCGAAGAGCCCCCGCTTGACGAAGGCCTTCATGCGGTTACCCGAAAACCAGAAGCAAATGTCCGGCGCACCGACCACAAGATAGCTTCGGATCGCAGTCTTGTGAGCCTCGTGATCCATGTTGTTGATGGTCACCTTGACGCCACTTACCTTCTCGTACTCGCTGGCAATGCGCTGCAGGACCTCGCGCTGCGAAGCGTTGCCGATATTGGAGATGATCGTCATTTCCTTGCTCTGGGCAAGAGCGGGAGCGCTCAGTGATATTCCGGCGAGTGCCGTCCCGGCTCCGATTAGGAAATGGCGTCGGGACGCGGGCGCCCCTTTAAGCAGAGTGGTTATATCTTTCGGTGTCATTCAAAATCCTCCCAGGACAAAGCTTCGCCGGGCCAGAACGGACCAGCGGTCGGACTTCTTGAACGTGAATTTGCTTGAGAACATGCGGGCCAGAAAAATCTCGCGCCGCGGTCTCCTCCTCATTGCCAACGCCGAAAAGCTAACCTACCTTCTGAGTTAGGACAAGAGTTAATTTACGAAATAAACTAACTCAGTCGAGGAGGTAGAGTTTGAAAGGCAATGCGAGCACGTCACGCGCCTTAAACAGGCGGTTGATCTTGAACTTGCTGCGAAACCGGGGTCCGGTATCTCGGGCCGAGCTGGCAGTGATCACTGGTCTCAGTCCGGCGGCCGTAACATTTGTCGTCACCGAATTGATCGAAGACCGGCTCCTTGTAGAGCGGGAGGCCGTCACAAGCTCAAACGGTCGCCGTCCGATCCCCGTAGACATCAACTACGAGGCTCACCTCGCCCTGGGCTTCAAGCTCAATCGAAACAGCATCGACTGTGTGCTGACTGATCTCGCCACCATCCCACTCGCCACCATGGAAACAGCCGTCGCGAACACCTCCCCCGAGGGCATGATTGAGGCGATCAAGGATGCGATCCCGCGCCTGTTGGCGCAAGCAGGTCGCAAAGAGCAGGATATAATGGGTATAGGCGTGTCGATTCCTGGCGAAGTCGACCCAAAGAAAGGGGTGTGTCTGCAAAGTCCGCGCTTTGGTTGGTATGATCTTCCCTTCGCCGAACTCCTGGCCGAACGTGTGCATGCGCCGGTCTGGATAGACGATGACGTCAACGCTTTCGCTATCGCCCAAAAGCTGTTCGGGGCGGGCCGCAACCACCGGAATTTCGCCGCCCTGGCCATCGGCGCTGGGATTGGCTGTTCACTCGTCCTGAACGGGGAAATATACCACGGCAGCAACGGCGCGGCAGGCAAATTGGGCCATATTACAACGATACCGCAAGGTGAACTGTGCGAATGCGGACGCCGCGGGTGTCTCATGGCCCATGCTGCGGAACCATACATGATCGCGGAATGGGGGCGCAAACGGGGTGAACCGGCGACCCGGACCGATTTCGTGGCCGCCGCCGAGGCGGGCGAGGACACTGTCGTTGCAATTCTACAGGAAGCAGGATCACGTATCGGCAGACACTTGGCCGATTTGGTGAATCTATTCGATCCCGAGATTATCGTCGTGGGAGGCGAGGCCGTTCAATTCGGTGAAGCGCTGTTGGGGCCTCTCAAGCGATCGATGAACGAATTCCTGTTCTTCTCACGACCCGAGCTTCAACCGGATTGGGTTGCGAGCTCCTGGGCAAGAGGAGCTGCAGCGTTGGCTACGCAAAGCATCTTCGACTTCGAGCGATCGCCGAGTGGCTGATGACCGGCTCGAACCAGATCCAGTCATGATTTCGCCAGAGCAGACCAACAGCCATCATAGAGGCTTGTCAGATGTGCCATGGAAGCCGCTTAGGCTCTGATCGGCGAACGCCTTTCTTGTGCATCCCACGAGATCGACAATGGAAAGGAAGGTCCGAAAGCCGTCGCAGAAATGCGTCGCTCACGAATTCGAACAGCGCTGCAAGCAAGATGGTTGGACTTAATTCCTTGCACGGGTGGGCACGTATCCGCGACTGCCGTCAAGCAATGTTCTTGTATAGGCGTGCGCGACCTGCCCTTTGAGAAGCTGCTCACGGGTTGCGATCTCGACGAAGACGCCGTCTTGCATGACCGCAACACGGTTGCACAGATGCGCTATGACGGCCATGTCGTGACTGACGAGAATATAGGTCAGCTTCTCTCTTTCACGCAGGTCTTTCAGCAGATTGAGGATCTCTGCCTGGATCGACACGTCGAGAGCCGACGTCGGTTCATCGAGAAGCAGAATGCGGGGCCTCAAGATCAATGCACGCGCGATCGCCACCCGCTGGCGCTGGCCGCCCGACAGCTGGTGCGGGAATCGATGGCGAAAGGACGCCGGCAACCCAACGTCGCGTAGGACTGCCTCTACCCTTTCTTGGCGCTGGCCAAGACCGTGAATCTCCAACGGCTCGAGCAGAGTGCGGCCGATCGTGTGGCGTGGATGGAGTGAGCCGAACGGGTCCTGGAACACCATCTGTTGCTTTGCCAGCTGCTGAGGCGAGCGCTTTCGGGAAATAGCCTCTCCATCGATACCGATAGTGCCGCTCCAGTTTTTGAGCCTGCCGGCAAGCGCTCCAAGAACAGTCGACTTGCCACAGCCGCTTTCCCCCACAAGGCCGAATGTCTCGCCTGGATCGACAGCAAAGGAAACGTCCTTGACGACGTGCTTGCGCGCATCACCGCTGTCGAACGAAACGGCGAGATTGCTAACGGATATCATCGTCATCTCATGCCTCCGCCCAGCTCGCTTCGCGTCGCAGGACCTGAAGCCTGTCCTTCGGGTGATCGAGGCTTGGCAGGGCTTCCAGAAGACCCCGGGTATAGGGGTGCGTTGCATGGTCGAGGCGGCAGGCTTCAAGCGTTTCCACGATGCGTCCCGCATACATAATGATCACACGATCACAGAAGCTCTTTACCAGATTAAGATCGTGCGAGATGAAGATCAGGCCGATGTCGCGTTCGGCGATCAGGTCATCGAGGATAGACAGCACCTGCTGGCGAACGGTCACGTCAAGAGCGGATGTCGGTTCATCGGCAATGATCAGAGATGGCGACGAAATCAGCATCATCGAGATCATGATGCGCTGGCCCATTCCGCCCGAAACCTCGTGCGGATAGAGATTGAAGACGCGCTCAGGGTCGCGAATATGGACACGCTCCAGCATGGCGAGCGTGCGTTGACGTGCTTGTCGCCGCCCGATGCGCTCGTGCAGAATGACTGTTTCGGCAATCTGTTCGCCAACCGTCATCACCGGATTGAGCGAATATTTCGGGTCCTGAAGGATCATCGAAATGCGTCGGCCGCGGATCGCGCGCATGTCGGCCTCGCTGGCGCCAAGCAGGTCCACCTCCTCGAAACGCATCTCCTCGGCCACCACGCGCGCGTTTGCCGGCTGAAGGCGCATGATGGCGCGCCCGGTGGTACTCTTGCCGGAACCGGATTCACCGATGATGCCGACCTTTTCCCGTCCGACGTCGAACGAGATATCCTTCACCGCCGTCACGGCGCCCGACAAGGTCGGAAACTGGACCGACATATTCTTGACCGAGAGGATCGGCTGAAAAAGGTCAGGCATTTCGGGGATCCATGATGTCGCGCAGTCCGTCGCCAAGCAGGTTGAAGGCGAGACTGACAAGGAGAATTGCAACGCCTGGAACCGTTGTCAGCCACCAGGCATCGAGGAGATATTGCCGACCGGATGCCGCCATGGCGCCCCATTCCGGCATCGGCGGTTGCGCGCCAAGCCCAAGGAATCCCAATCCCGCCGCCGTCAGGATGACGCTCGACATGTTGAGCGTCAAACGGATGATGATGGACGGCGCACAAAGCGGCACGATATGGCGAAAGAGGATACGGCCCATGCCTGCACCCTGCAATTCGGCAGCGACGACGAAATCGGCTGAGCGAAACGTTAGCGTCTCGGCGCGCGCCAACCGTGCGATTGGCGGCCACACCGTCAGGGCTATGGCAATGACGGCGTTCTCGATGCCGGGCCCAAGGGCGGCGGAGAAGGCCAGCGCGAGCACGAGACTTGGAAAGGATAGGAAAATATCGGTGATGCGCATGAGAACGACATCGACCCAGCCGCCGAGGTAGCCGGCTGTTGCACCAATCGCAAAGCCGATCGGAGCGACGATGACGGTGACAAGGATGCTGATATAAAGCGTCGTGCGTGCGCCATAGACCAACCTCGAATAGACATCGCGGCCAAACTCGTCTGTCCCAAACCAATGGAGCGCCGACGGCGGCCTCAGGGCCATGGTGAGATCCTGCAGAATTGGATCGTGATTTGCCAGCAGCGGCGCAAGGACTGCAATTGCGATCAATGCGGCGACGACCACAAATCCGGCGAAGGCAAGTGGATTGGCGATAAGGCTAAGCCACAGCACATAGGCCTTGTGCAGACGAGCTTGACGCATCGAGGAAAAATCCTCGTTGATCAGCCAATTGTGGAGATCGTTAAAATAGCGTGTCGCCATGATGTCACCGGGTTCTCGGATCGAGGAAGCGATAGGTCAGGTCCGACAGCAGATTGATGGCAATCGAGATGATGCCGATCAGAAGCACGCTGCCGAGGACGGCATTCATGTCCGCAAAGAACAACGCAGAGGTCAGGTACTGACCAAGTCCTGGCCAGGCAAAGACGGTCTCGATGAGAACCGTGCCGTCGAGCAGACCGCAGTAGGCAAGGGCGACGATCGTCAAAAGCTGGACCCGGATGTTGCGGAATGCATGACGCCAGACGATGGCGCGTTGCCCGAGGCCCTTGGCTTTCGCGGTCAGCACGTACTCCTGCCGCAACTGCTCGAGCATGAAACTGCGGCTCATGCGACTGAGATAAGCCATCGCGGCGTAGCCGAGGATGAGTGCAGGCGCAGCCACATGCAAAAGCGCGTCGCGGAAAACCTCCCATTCGCCGGCAAGCATCGCGTCGACCAGGATCGAGTTCGTCGGCCCTTCCACCAGACCCTCATTGTAGACATCCAGACGACCACTTCCCGGGATGAGGCCGAATTTCGCGTAGAAGACGAGGATGACGATCGTTCCCAACCAAAAGATCGGCGTCGAATGCCCGAGAAGTCCAACAATGCGCGCAACGTGGTCGACCCAGGTGCCCTTCCTGACAGCAGAGATGATGCCGAGAGGAATGCCGAGGCTTGCACCGATGATGGTTGCCAGGGTCGCAAGCTCCAGCGTCGCCGGAAACACGCGGGCAAGGTCGCTGGCGACCGGATTCTTCGTCACATGCGACTGGCCGAAGTCGAGATGAGCGACGTTTCCAAGATAGGTCGCGAACTGCACGTAGACTGGCTGGTCAAGGCCCATCTGCTTGTAGACGCGCTCATAGGTCTCGTGATCGGCCTGATCGCCGATCACAGCAATGACCGGATCGGCGGGCACCATGCGCCCGACTACGAAGGTGATCACCAGGAGCCCTAAAAGCGTGGTCAGGATGACGCCAAAGGACGTCGCCACCTTTTGCAATGCCGCAAGCGCTGCCGTACCGCGGCTCGGCCCGGTGCCGGTTCTCTGTACGATCGTCACGTCATTCTCCTCGAGCCGTCAGGCTATTGACCCTTTGAGACCGTGTCCCAACGTGTCAGCCAGGTTGAATGGCCAACGTAGCCCTTGATGTCCTTGCGCACTGCCTTTGCGTCGGTGCGCTGGAACGAAGTGATGAGAGCCGGAGAAGCCTTGAGATAGGCCTGGTTGACCTTCGCATAGAGATCATCGCGCTTCTCCTGGTCCGTCTCGTGCGCTGCCTCCGTCACCATATCCTGGATATCCTTCGGAACGTCCCAGGCGGTACGCCAGGCGATCAGGCCGCTCAGCTTTGCATCGTCTGCATTGTTGGGATTGGTCGCATAGGAGGCCAGAACGGCATGCGGATCGGGGAGACGTTCGCCGGTACGGGCAGAAAAGATTTCGAACTCACGGTTACGAAACTTGCCAATATGGTCGCCCCCTTGCAGGTCAAGTTTGATGCCCGCTTTGGCGGCATTGGCCTGAAGGGATTGGGCCACTTCATATTCCGGCGTCACCGGTGTCGCGTAGTAGACTTTCGAAAATCCATCCGGATAGCCGGCCTCGGCAAGCAGTTGCTTTGCCTTATCGATATCGAGTTTGTAGGGAGCGGCATCGCTGGCACCCGGCAGGCCAGCGGGGACAATCGTCTCTTGCTTGATGCCGTAGTACTTCATGACCGTGTTTGCCAGCCCATCATAGTCAATGAGGTAGCGGAAGGCTTCGCGAACCTTCGGGTTGGCGAGAATCTCGTCCTTCTGGTTAAGCGCCAGATAGTAGAACCCGAATCCCGGCGTCTTCTGGATGTCGGCCTTCCCACCTGACTGAACGGCAGCGAGATCAGTCGACGAGAGGCGTGTTGCAATATCGACGTCACCCGCTTCTAGCTGCAGGCGCTGGCCAGACGATTCCGGAATGTGGCGCAATATGACGCGACGCATCTTGGGAGTGCGGGCCCAATAGTCCTTGAAAGCGTCAGCAATCAACAGATCATTGACACGCCACGTCCGCAACGAATAGGGCCCGGAACCGGCATCAGCGGTTTGCAGGAATTCCCGACCCATATCGCCATTTTTTCCTTCTCGGCGAGGAGCTTGCTGTCGAGGATGGAGGTGGAAAAACTCGCCAACGAATAGAAGATCAGGTTCGGATTCCAAACTTCCGGCGTTTCCAAGACGACGGTGGTGTCATCGCTTGCCTTGATCAGGCTGTCGACATTCTTGTCAGTAAAGCCCCACTGGCGCAGGTCGACGGAAGGCGCAAGCCCGAGCTTGACCAGTCGACGCAACGACCACTCGACATCCTTGGCGGTCAGAGGATTTCCTGAATGAAAGCTCACGCCGGAGCGGATCTTGAAGGTGAAGGTCTTGCCATCGGGCGAAACGGTCCAGCTTTCGGCCAGGCCAGGCATCGGCTTGGTGATGTCGTCTGCGGGCAGAGCAATGAGACGCTCGTAGAGATTGGCTACGATCTCGGCCGCCTCGAGTTGGTTGAGTTCATTCGGGTCCAATCCACGCATGGACGACATGTTCATCGCAACGACAAGCTGGTCCTTGGGCGTTGCCGCCTGTGCCGAGATCGACATCGAAAGCGTTGCGGCGATAAAGGCCGAGGTCATTAGGAAGCTGCGTCTTTGAATGCCCATTCGTTCCTCCCTGGAGCACTGCAATCGCGTCAAGCGCGCATTTTTCATATCGACATCAATCTGAAATCTGGTATATCAGATCTCACAAAACGATTTTCTCGTCAACGGGGGATTTTCAGGTGTTGCAGAAAGATGCGCTTCCGGCACTGCGTGGGGAACGGATCGAGAAGCTCGACCCCCGCTTCTTAACGACCCTGCGCGATCACGTGCATCGCACGTTGCGCGCAGCCATTCTTTCTGGACGCTTCGGTGCCAACGAGCGCGTCAACGAACGCCAGCTCGCAGACCAGCTGGGCGTCAGCACCACGCCGATCAAAGAGGCTCTGCGCCAGCTCGAAACCGAAGGTCTTGTCGAAGCTCTTCCCCGGCGCGGCGTGCTCATCCGGTTCAACTCGGGCTGGGCAGAGGAGATGATCCTTGCCCGCGCAGCTCTGGAGTCGATGATTGCGCATCTGGCGGCGAAGAGGATTTCCAAGACTGAGGCTGACACACTTGAAGTGATCGTCGTGCAGATGAAAACGGCGACCGCAGCGGGATCGCCAGACGAGTTGATTGCGCTCAACGAGACGTTTCACGACCAGATCCATGTGTCGTCGAGGTGTGCGTATCTCGCGCGGATGATCGAACGGCAGCAGTTCTATGACGCAAGCATCCGACGCGTCATTCACTCCGATCCGCAAGAGCGCGACAAGGCCCTGTCAGAACATGCCGCGATCGCTGCGGCCATCATTTGCGGCAACAGCGACAAGGCCGAGCGTGTGATGCGCGACCACGTGGTGCGCTCCGGTGAGACTTACCTCAAAATCGTATTCGAGAAGAACGAGGACATTTGACGTGACCGAGGCAATGAAGAAAATCCGCAAGGCTCTGACGGGTATTTCAGGCGTTCCCGTGACGCCCTATCAGAAGGATGGCAGCATCGACAGCACCAAACTGTCGGCCCTCATCAGCCGCCTTGCGGGCGCCGGCGTTCACAATCTGATGGCCGCTGGCAATACCGGAGAATTCTTTACGCTGACGCTGGAAGAGATCCGTCATGTTCACGCAACGACGATCACGGCAGCCGACGGGAAATCCCTTGTCAGCGCCGCCGTCGGTCGCTCGCTTAGCGATGCCAAGGCGCTGGCACGCCAGGCGATTGCCGATGGCGCAGACGCCATCATGGGCCATCACCCGATGGACCCATTTGCAGGTCCAAGCTACCAGGCCAAGTATTTCCTGGAGCTTGCGGAAGCCTCGAGCGTTCCCGTCATTGCCTATGTTCGAAGCGATACGTTCTCGATGGCCGACTTCCGAAAGCTTGCCCTCCATCCCAACATTGCCGGCATCAAGTTCGCCTCCGGCAACCTGATGCTTCTCGCCGAGGTGATCCGCGCGACGAAGGATGCATCTGCGATCTGGGTTTGCGGTCTTGCAGAGGGATGGGCGCCTGCTTTTTATGCCATGGGCGCGCGGGGCTTTACTTCGGGCCTCGTCAATGTCTTCCCTGAGCGATCGCACGCAATCCATCAAGCGCTGGAAAGGGGGGACTATGCTGGCGCGCGTGCGCTCATCGATGACATTGCCGGATTCGAGGCCATGCGCACGAAGTATCTGAACGGCGCCAATGTAACCGTGGTGAAGGAGGCGCTCGGTATGCTCGGTAACGACGTCGGACCAGTGCGCATTCCAGGCGTTGAAGCGCTGACGGAAGCAGAACGCGCCGAACTCAAGACGATTGTTGCGCGCGTCAGCGAGCTTGGCCGCGCAGCCTGAGGGTACAACGACATGCACATCACTGCCCTGAAGACCTACATGCAAAGGGTGGACGATCGCCCGCGCCTGCTGGTCAAGATCGAAACGAGCGAAGGCATTTCGGGTTGGGGAGAAGCCTACAACCATGGACCTGACTGGTCCCTGCCTCCCCTACTCGACTATCTCTTTCACCAGATCGAGGGACAAGACCCGCGGCGCGTTGAGTTCCTGGTGCTCAAGCTCAACCAGCAATGCCGTTTTCCGCCAGGTGCCTTGGGTTTGGCCGCAATTTCGGCGATCGATCATGCATTGTGGGATATTGCAGGAAAGGCGGCCGGTCTTCCGGTGTACATGCTGCTCGGCGGAAATGTGCGCGACCGCGTTCGTGTCTATTGCGGCGTCTATACCGCACCCGACCCGCAAGCCGCACGCGACCAAACATTCAAGCTGAACGAGACCTATGGCTATACGGCCTTCAAGCTCAGCCCCTACCGGCGCGATCTGCATGCCGGCCGATGGGGCGAGCTGGTCAAAGAAACGGGTGACTGGTTCGGCAAGATCCGGGACCTCACGCCGTCGCATTTCGAATTCGCATTCGATGCCCATGCAAAGATCTATGAGCCCTACCAGGCCGCCCAGCTCGCTGCCGCGATCGCGCCCTATGATCCGCTTTTTTACGAGGAGCCGATCCGCCCGGAACACATTCCCGCCTGGGCTGAGCTAAAATCGAAGATGACGGTGCCGCTTGCAACGGGTGAATCACTTTACTCGCGCTTTGAATTTCTGTCGCTGTTGAGCGCGCGCGGCGCCGACATTATCCAGCCTGACATCTGCGTGGTCGGCGGCGTCACCGAAATGCGCCGCATCGCCGCCATTGCGGAGGCACACTATGTGACGATCGCACCGCACAATCCGATGGGGCCGCTGGCCACAGCGGTCAATATTCATTTCTGTGCAGCGCAGCCGAACTTCAAGATTCTGGAGTTCAAGCCGCATGAATATGCCCCTTGGGCGACCGATCCATATATGCCCGTCGACGGGCATATGGAGCTGAGACCGGACCGACCAGGCTGGGGCATCGAAATTGACGAAAAGGCGCTCATCAAGGAAGACTACGTCCATTGGGAACGCAAGATCACCCGCAAGCCGGACGGCGCGACTGCCTACCCATAAGGGCAGCGCTGCGCCATCGGCCACGCACGCCAGTGTCATACACCGCAGTCGCGCGTGTGTTCTCGTCGTCCGCTCTCCAACCTGCCCAAACGGCGTCTTAGCACGATCGGGCGGTGCGCATCTGCGAGATCGAAATTCAACGCCTTCGGGCAGCCAGGCGCTGCGGGATCATGTCAATTGGCCCACCCTCGTGATAGCTTGACCTTGACAGCGAGTGACGAAGGCACCTGCGCCACACATGGGCTCAGCCCAGTAAGGTTTTCTTGAGCCGATGGATATGGCCAGCGCCGATGCCGCAGCAGCCACCGATTATCGTCGCACCTGCTTCGGCCCATGAACAGGCAAAGCGCGAATAAGTATCATCGGTCAGGTCGTTGCGGGTATCGTGCAGGCCTTCATTGGCGGCTGCTGCGCCTTGCTCCCCTTCAAAGGCATTGGCGTAGACGCCGATTTCGATGTGAGCGTTCATTTTCCGAAACACACGCGCTGTCGTCTCCACCGCCGCCTTCATGACCTCAGGCTTGCTGCAATTAAATAACAGGGCCTCGGCGCTGGACGAAACCGCCCAGAATGCCGCGTCCTCGACCGTTTCGTCAGAGCGAAGCCTCGGTTCGTCGCTCCTGATGTTTGCCTCGTCATCTGCCAATGTGAACGAAATCCACAGTGGCTTGTCGGTGGTTGCCACGGCCTTGCCGACAGCCTCTCCCTCCGCGATCAGGCTCAACGTCTCGCCGAGCCATATATCGACGAAAGGACTGAGGTTTTCGACAAGCACCTTGAGATAGTCCTGAGCGCGCGAAGGCTGGAAGTTCTGTGGTTCGTAGGAGCCGAAGATCGGAGGCAGCGAACCGGCGACCAGCACCTTCCGATCGGTGACGGCATCGGCGGCTTCGCGCGCCAGGCGACCAGCGAGGCGTATCAACGCCGCACCCTCCTTGTGGAACCGCTCCTTGCCGATATGAAAGGGCACAAGCGCATAGCTGTTGGTGGTAATGACCTGCGATCCGGCTGCGATGAATTCCTGGTGTACCTTGCGTACGATGTTGGGCGCCTCGATCAGCGCCAATGCCGACCATTCCGGCTGTTTCAGTTCGGCGCCAAGTCGCAGGAGCTCGCGGCTCATGCCGCCATCGAGAATTCGCGTTGTGCTCATGAGGAGGTCTCCATTCAGGCGGTCGCCGTCGGCAGCGGCGAGCTTTTCATAACAAAGTGGGTGAGGTGTGCGCAGTTCGCGTCGGCGCGCACAAGGGATCAGGGCCAGTGCCTTTTCGTGTGACCTAACGTCGAACCGGCACCTGCCCTTCGACAGCTCGAAAGACGCGGGAGATCAATGCGGTCAGAGCGAGATAGAAGAGGGTGACGACGAGCAACGGTTCGTAGACGAGCAGCGTGTCCTGTCGAACCTTGTTTGCCACGGCGTAGAGATCCATCACCGTAATCGTAAAGGCAAGCGGCGTCGCCTTGAGCTGCATGACGATCTCTCCTGCTATGGTTGGCAGGGCGATCCGGATAGCGCGTGGCAGCCAGATGCGGCGGGTGAGTGTGAAGGGCGACAGGCCAAAGGCTCGGCCGGCTTCGAGCTCGCCTTTGGGAACGGCAAGCAGTGCACCGCGCAACACCTCCGCCTCATAGGCGGCATAGTTCAGCGTAAAACTTACGGCTGCGAAGAAGAAGCCCTCGCGCAAGATTGGCCAGAAAAGGCTTTGGCGGATGCCGGGGACCAGGGGCAATAGCGAGCCGATCCCGTAGTAGAGGAGCCATAGCTGTATCAGCAACGGTGTGCCGCGCAAAAAGGTGCAGTAGCTGCGGGCGAAGAGCCGCATAAATCTGCCGCCGCTGACCTGTGCGAAGGCGAGACCTATGGCGATGATGAACCCGAACACCACGGAGATCGCCAGCAACGAAACAGTCTGCCAGGCGCCCGTCAAAAGCAGCGGAAAGTAGGAAGAGATCCAGGTGAAACTCATAGCGCTTTCTTCAGGCAAGGCTTGGTTGTCCCTGCCGTACACGCCCCTCGACCAGTTTAAGGGCAAGATTGGAAACGAGCGTGATGGCGAGGTAAAGAAGGGCTGAGGCAAGGAAAAAGACGAAGTAATGTTTGGTGCTTGCCCCGGCAAGACGGGTGGCGAGCGCCAGCTCCTGATAACCGACGACAGCGACCAGCGCACTGTCCTTTGTGATTGACATCCACAAATTGGCAAGACCTGGCAGGGCATTTGGCAAAAGCGCCGGCAGCAAGACGCGGCGAAACCTCAACACCGGTCCCATGCCGAAGGCCTTGGCAGCCTCGATCTGGCCAGCTGGAATGGCGAGGATCGCACCGCGCAGCACCTCTGTCATGTACGCACCCTGCACGAAGCCCAGCACAGCGACGGCTGCGATGAAGCCGTTCACAGTGATTGGCGGCAGGTTCAACGCAGCGAGCAGCCGGTTAAGGCCATCCGTGCCCGCGTAATAGAGCCCGACGATCAGGATCAGCTCGGGAACAGCGCGCATCACCGTGGTATAGAGATCGAGCAGCAGGCGGAACATGCGATTGCCCGAAAGCTTTCCGATGGCGCCGCCCGTGCCGAGCAACAGGCCGACGGCGAAGGCACAGGCTGAGATGGCGACCGTGGAGGCGGCACCTGCCAGGAGAACTCCACCCCATCCCGGAGGATAGGGCGATAAAAGGTCCAGAACACTATGTTGCGTGGTCGCCATCGTTCAGATTGCTTACTTTGCGCCGTAGATGTCGAAATCGAAGTATTTCTTGGTGATGGCGTCATATTTGCCGCTAACACGGACGGCGGCGATGGCCGCATTCAACTTGGCTTTCAGCTGCGTGTCTTCCTTACGCAAACCACCCGCAACTCCAGCTCCGAGAACCTCCTTGTCGTCGGCGACGTCCCCCGTCCTGGCGCAGCAATCCTTGCCCCCGTCACTTTTGAGGAAAGCGTCAAGCGCCAGAAAATCACCAAAGACATAGTCGATGCGGCCGGACGCGAGGTCCTGAAAAGCCTCGTCGAGTGTTTGGTAGGTCTTTTCCTGCGCAACCTTGGCAAAATACTTCTTGTAGTATTCCGATTGGATCGTCGACACCTGAATGCCAATCGTCTTTCCCTGCACGTCATCGGCGGTTGCGCCCGGCTTCTGGTCTTTGGGACCGATCAGGCTGCTCGGGGTGTTGTAGTACTTGTCGGTGAAGTCGATCACCTTCGAGCGTTCCGCCGTGTTCGACATCGATGACCAGATCACGTCGAACTTCTTGCTCTCAAGAGCCGGAATGAGACCATCCCATGAAATGTCGACGATCGAGCATTTCTCCTTCATTGCTTCGCAGACAGCGTCCATAAGGTCGATTTCCCATCCCTGCCAATGGCCCGAGGCATCCTTGGCAAAGAAAGGCGGATAGGATTCATTCATGACGCCGAAGCGGACTTCTGCCTGCGCCGTGATGGCGGAAAGCGCAAGTGCTGCGCCGGCAAGAAGCGTGGGGAGCAGTTTCATTCGCAGGATTCTCCTGGTTTGTGTTATCGACGACAAGCTCGGTTCGCGCATTAGGGGGCGCGCAAGCCGGTGAACTCCCGACAGCGGGCGCTAACGGGCGCTCCAAATATTTGCTCGGGCGGGCCTTCCTCCTCGATCCGTCCCTGATGCAGAAAGAGGACACGGTTCGATACATCCCGCGCGAAGCGCATTTCATGCGTGACAATCAGCATGGTTCGGCCTTCTTCTGCGAGATCGCGGATGACTTTAAGGACTTCGCCAACGAGCTCCGGATCAAGTGCCGATGTCGGCTCGTCGAACAGCATGACAGCGGGATCTACGCATAGCGCCCTGGCAATCGCCGCGCGCTGCTGCTGACCGCCGGAGAGGAAAGCGGGGTAGGTGTCGCGCTTTTCAAAGAGGCCAACCTTGTGAAGCAAGGCTTCAGCCTTTTCGACGGCCTCGCGGCGCGAAATGCCCATGACGTGCACCGGCGCCTCGATGACATTTTCCAGGACCGTGCGATGGGCCCACAGATTGAAACTCTGAAAGACCATCCCCAATCCGGTCCGCAGCCGTTCGATCTGCCGCCAGCTGCGTGGCTGCAGCCGGCCGCCGCGGCCCATCTTCATCGCGATCTCCTCACCGTTCACGGCAATACGGCCACGGTCTGGCGTTTCGAGAAAATTGATACATCTGAGAAACGTGCTCTTGCCGGAGCCTGACGAGCCGATGATCGAAATCACATCCGACTTATGGGCCCGCGCCGAGACACCCTTGAGAACCTGTTGCGAGCCAAAGCTTTTATGAAGATCATCGACACGAAGAGAAAGAAAGGGTTGATCTGACATGCGGGGTTCCGGCTGCATTGAGTTTGCGGAGGATAATGATAGAATTGCGCGGCTTTTTCGCGAATTTTTCACCTATTTTGCACAATTTGTGCAAAATAATCTTTCTCGCGCGTCAACTGCGGCAGAATACATGATGTCCTGCAGCGACAATTGGACTGGAAGCAATGGAACAATTGGATCGTTTCGACCGTGACATTCTTGATATCGTTCAGCGCGACTGTCAGCTTAAGGCCGAAACCATTGCCGAACAGGTCGGATTGTCTGTCTCGGCCGTGCAGAGGCGATTGAAGCGCCTGCGCGAAGATGGAATCATCAGGGCGGAGGTCGCCGTGGTCGATCGGAAGGCGACGGGAACATCGATGGTGTTTATCGTCGGGATGGAGATCGAGCGGGACAATTACGATGCGCTGGCGAAGTTCCGTCTTTGGGCAGAAAAGCAGGATCACATTCAGCAGGTCTACTATGTGACTGGAGCGGTGGATTTGATCGCGATCATCACGGCCCGGGACGTCGAACACTACGACGACGTCGCCGCCTTGATCATGAAGGAAAATCCCCAGATCCGCCGCATGCACACCAATGTCGTGTTGAGGGATGTTAAACTCGGATTGTTCGTGCCGCTGAACGCTGGCGATCATTCCGACGGGAAGGCATGAGAGAAGGGCAATTCGCAATCGCTCTTCGACAAATGGCCATCACGCATCAAGCCATGAGACAGCGCCCCACGAAGCGCTGCGGGTTGGTTGATTTTGATGTTCCGACCTGACGTCCTGTTGATTTGAGCCCCACAACAGTGAAAGACCACGATCGCCGAGCGCCGTGCGGCTCCATGCACATGGTCGTGCGGGTTCGCGGCGGATCATCAACCGGCAAAAGTTGCCCTGTTCAGATTGACGCTGCTTTCTGAATCAAAGAGATGAACCCGTTGCGGCTGTACAGCCAGCGAAAGGGACGACTTATCTTCTACAGCGACGTGGTCCGACAAATGGGCGATCGTCGCAGTCTCACTTCCTTCGAGCTTGCCGTAGACATAGGTGTCGGTTCCGATACTCTCGGCGTAGTCGACGTTGAAACGGACCGCAAGCCCGTTTGCCCCGCCATCCTTGGCAAGTTCAAAATGGCTCGGCCGCACGCCGAGGATAACGGCTTGTCCAGGCACCGCATTTGCAGCTTCGACGGGCAGATTTACGACCTCGAAGCCCGGCACTTCCACCGCGACGCCACCCGGTCCCGAGCAAAGCAGCGTGCCCTCGAAGAAGTTCATCTGCGGCGAACCGATGAAGCCCGCAACGAACTTGTTGGCCGGCGCGGCGAATAGTTCCAGTGGGGTGCCGATCTGTTCGACGCGACCGGCATTCAGGACGACGATGCGATCCGCCATTGTCATGGCTTCAATCTGGTCGTGCGTCACATAGACCATCGTCGCGCCCAGCCGCTTGTGCAGGCGGCTGATCTCGCCCCGCGTCTGCACGCGAAGCGCAGCATCCAGATTGGACAACGGTTCATCGAACAAGAACAGTTTGGGATTCCTGACGATCGCGCGGCCGATAGCCACCCGTTGCCGTTGACCACCCGAGAGCTGCTTAGGGCGTCGATCGAGGAGAGGCTCGATCGCCAGCATCCTTGCCGCTTCCATCACCCGCTGATCGATCTCTGCGCGGTTCATCTTGAGGTTCTCAAGGCCGAAGGAAAGGTTCTTTGCAACCGTCATGTGCGGGTACAAGGCGTAGGATTGAAACACCATCGCAATCCCGCGATCGCCTGGGGGCGCCGTCGTGACATCGTCGTTGTCAATGATGATCTGACCGGAGCTGGCGCTTTCAAGGCCGGCGATAAGTCGAAGCAATGTCGACTTGCCGCAACCGGAAGGGCCAACGAGCACAACGAACTCACCCTCTCCTACATCGAGATCGATACCATGAAGGATTGCATGATGGCCGAAGCTCTTCTTGATGTCGTTCAATTGGAGACCAGCCATGAAACTCTTCCTTCAATGCAACCATCTGCAGGCAGGCGCAGGCACGCCGATTGATCGGATGCCTCCTTCAAATTTGACCGCAGTTTGCGTGGAACCAATTAGTTCGTCAAGATGACGAACGTAATTTTCTCCAAAAGCTGGTCAGTGCGTTCTCTAAAAGCACAGGGATAGTCTCGTGCAAAATATGCCCGGTTGGCTGGCACTCTAGGCCAAAGAATGGCCTGAGGATTAAAGCGGTGGCGGCGGTAGGCGCCGCAGCTCCGGCAGGGCCTGAGGGGAGAAAAGCAGATTGTGAACGTGGTTCAGACCGATGGCAAGCGCCCCCAGGAGTGTCGCACGGCCGCCAAGAACACTGGCTTTGACATCGATGGTGCGACGACTGGCTTTTGCAATGCCTTGCCGAACACGCTCGACGATCAGTGGATGGCGGCCAATGCTACCACCCAGAACGACGGCCTTGGGATCCACGATTGCATTGACGGACACAACAAGGAGTGCGGCGATGTCGGACGCTTTGCCGATGACGTCCACCGCAAGCGGATCGCTCTTGTCGGCAAGTGCCAGAATGTCACGTACGGAGGTCTCCTTGGCACCGCCGGAACGAGCATACAGGTCGCTGATCCCGCGAGCCGCGATCGCGCATTCCAGGGCGCCGCGTTCAAGGCTTTCCTCAGCATAGGGATCTGCGCCAAACGGCATATAGGAGATTTCGCCGGCCGCTCCGCTTGCGCCGCGCATCAGCTTGCCATCCTGCAGCACGCCCAGTCCGATACCTGTCCCCAGTGATATGAAAGCGACGGTATCGATCGCGGTTGCGCATCCCTGCCAGGATTCGCCTATCACCGCTGCATTGACATCGTTTTCAAGCACGACGGGACAGCCAAGTCTTTCGCTGAGCGTCGTGGCGATATCGATGCCGCCGATATCGGCCAGGTTCGGCGCCATGGAGAGCGCACCCGTGGCTGGATCGACGACACCGGGTGTCGCTATCGCCGTCACGAGCACAAGCTCGCGGGCGATACCCATATCCGCAAGCAGTTTCGACAGCATTGCCTCGGCCTGATCGATCAGGTGATAGCCGCCACGGCGGTCGGTCGGAAAGTCGATTTCACGAACAACATTTCCGACAATATTGCCAAGAACGATGCGCGTTGTCGTCGCGCCCATGTCGACACCGACGGCGTAGCCGGCATCGCCATTGACCTCATAGGTAATGGCGGTGCGGCCGATGCGGCCGCTGGTGACCCCTTTTTCTCGAACCCAGCCACCCTCCTCCAGCGTCCGGATGACCTCCGACATCGTCTGCTTGGAAAGGCCGGTGATCTTGGAAAGTTCCGCGCGCGACGTGGGGCCGGCGTGAAGCAGAACATCCATGACAGCGCGAACGGAGATCTGCCGCAATACGGGAGGCGCGTTTTCGGTTAATGCCATATTCGAGCTATCTCGCCAGATCCGTTTTTCATCGTCGCACTGTGCTTGCTTTTTCCATGAACGCCCGCCGATTTCAAACTGCTTGTTGACAGTTCAGGGGCGCAGCCATAATAAATTCGTCAACCTGCCGAACAAATATCGCGAAGGACTAGGTTTGTCAAATATTTCAACCATTGCGTACGGCTTGCGACAGGCAGATCGCAGCCATCGGGCAGACGAGGCGAGTGCGGTTCAAGGTGTCGTTGCCGGCGTGGACCTGGGGGGCACGAAGGTCCTTGCGGGTCTTGCCGATCTTCAGGGACGGATTCTGGCAACGGTCGAAGAGCCGACCAAACACGGTGCCGATGCCCCAGTCCTCACGCAGATTCCGCGCATGGTTTTGTCCCTGCTGCAGCGCCATCGCGATCAGGGCCCTTTGCGCAAGACTGTTGTCGGCATACCGAGCGCAGTCTCGCCGTCGACGGGGCTTGCTTCGCTTTCGCCGCACCTGGCAATTCCCGCCGATCGCCCCCTCGCCGCACTACTCGCGCGGAACCTGCCCTGCCCTGTCGTGGTGGAGAACGACGTCAATCTTGCGGCTTTTGCGGAGGCCACTCTTGGCAAGGGGCGCAACTGCGGCTCCCTCGCATTCATCGCTTTCGGAACCGGTGTCGGCATGGGGCTTGTCGTTGGTGGCGCGCTTTTCCGCGGTTATCACGGGCGGGCGGGTGAACTTGGCTTGTTGCCGCTAGGCGCTGATCCGCACCAATCTGCACCGCAGGCCCGCGCCGGTCTGTTTGAGGACCAGGTCGATTCGCCTGCGGTGCGCGGTTTGTATGGCGATGGGACCGTACCAGTCAGTGAGATTTTCGCCCGCGCTGCGGTGGGAGATGCGGACGCTGCCGCTGTCATCGAGACGCTCGCAAAATCGGCTTCGCTTGGCATAGCCTCCGTGCAGGCTCTCTTTGATCCCGCCATGATCGTCCTGGGCGGGGGCATCGGCTCACGTCCGGACTTCGTCGAGGCGGTGACACGGCATATGTCTGCGTTGCTGCCGTTTGCCGCGCAGATAGAGGCCACCGGAATCGGACCGGAAGCCGGTATGCTCGGGGCTCTCATGCTCGGCCTGAGCAACCATGCAAGTCTCGAGAACAGTCAACAACAGGAGGTCGCTCGATGACAGCACCGCAAGCGAAACCCCAAGTTCTGACACCCCTCGCCGACGGGCAACTTCGTACCGTGGAGCCAGTCCTCGTGCCCTTCATGGCTCCGCGCCTGCAAGGCGATTGCAGACCTGAAGGTAAGATCGAGCTTTCCCTGTGGGGCTCCGGCAGGCTCGCAAATCTCACCTTTACCGGCTGGAACGCACCCTTCACCTATGCTCCGAACCGCGTGGAAACGGACGGCGGAGGCCTCTATGTGGCGCAATCGGCCCCTGCGCTCTTCTTGAAAGGTGCAACGCTGCGCACACTGATCCCCGCCCGGCGCTGCGCCTGGTGGGGCAGCCTGGCAAAGCGAGAACGGGTCGAACGGCTCGCCGATCGCAGGATTGCCCGCACCGGGTGGGGCGTCGTGATCGCCGAACAAAGACCTGACGGGATTTTCGTGACCGCCGGCGCGACACTTAATGAAGCTCAGAGGGCTTTTGATCTGGACCAGGCAACGCTGATCGCCGAGGCGAATGCCTATGTGACCCGTTGCGATGCGATGCCAGAGGCTGGGCCGCTGATGCGCAGTATGATCTCGCAGAGCCTGCATGCGGCCCTTTCCAGCATCCGGCAGGATGAGCAGGGCAACTTTGCCGGCCTTGCGGCAGGTCAGGCCTATAGCGCGCCAGCACGAACCTACTATCGTGATGGCTATTGGACGCTTCAGGCGCTGCTTGAGCGTGAACCAGAAGTGGTGCGGGCTCAGATTGATCTTCTCGCGCGTGGTATCCAGCCGAACGGAGAGGCGCCGAGCGGTGTCATTCTGACAGGGCCGGCCCAAGCGGAGGAATGGGAAAAGGTGCGGCAGTCGCATCCGCGGATTAAAGAGGAGCACCTGCGATCGGGCGACTGGTGGAGCGATCACTTCGATAGCCCGCTGTTTTTTATCCTGACGATCGGCGACTATATCCGCGCAACCGGCGACAGTTCTCCGCTGTCTCTTCACTGGAACAAGGTGGTAGCAATCTTCAACCGCTATTGCGGGTTCGACGAGACTGGAAACGGCTTGCCAGTAAAGCCGCGCCACGACCGGGACTGGGCCGACAACGTCTACCGCCATGGATACGTTGCCTATGATCTCGGCCTGTGGATTGGAGCGCTCGACGTCATCGCGCAGCATGGCGGCTTGGTTGACCCGTCGCTCGCCTCTGAGGCGACCGCCGTGGCGAAAAAAGCGCGCGCTTGCCTGGACGAGGCGCTGTTGCAACCGAGCGGCACCTACGCAGACTATGGAACGAAGACGGATTTCGTCGAAGACCACCTGACGCTGGATAGCCTTACGCTCCTTCGTTTCAATGCGGTATCGCCGGAGAGGGCGAAAGCCGTGCTCACCCGGATGCAGGAGAGGCTGGAAAGCCGCAACAACAGCGAGCAGCCCTATGGCGATTGGGGCGTGCTTTGCGCCTTCCCACCGTTCAAGCGCCCAAAGGACACGCGCGAAAAATCCTATTTCGCCTACCGCTACCATAATGGTTCGGACTGGCCGTATCTCTCAGGCCTTTACGCGGAGCAACGCCTCGCCTATGGGCTGGGCGAGGCGGACTACCCGCTGTTGCGCTGGTGGAAGACCTGCCTCGAGAACGGCTGGATGGGAGCGGTTGAATACTTCTCGCCACCTTGGGGACGCGGTTCGCTGCTACAGGGTTGGAGCAGCATGCCGGCCGTCGCCGCTCTTGCCTATAAGGACAAGCTGCCGGTGACGATGCGCTGAGTTTTCCCCAACTGGCCGCCATCAGGCGGCCTCTTTTTTTGCCATCTGCACATTCATCGACGCAAAAAGCCGCCCCGTGGGGCGGCTTCTTGAGTTCAACTCAAGGCCACTGCCCTATTCCTTCGTCGCACCCGCCATCAAACCGCTCATCAGCATGCGTTGCAGGGCGGTGAACATGACAAGGACGGGCAACACAGACAGCACCGACATGGACAATAGCCGTGGCCAGTTGATGCCAAAACGCCCGACCGTATTTGCAAGCGCAACCTGGACGGTCCATTTGTCCTGATCGCTGATGATCAGGAATGGCCAGAGATAATCATTCCAGCGCCAAACGAGATTGAAGGCGAGCAGCGTGCCGATCGCAGGTATGGCAAGCGGCACGATGATCCGCCAGAGAATGCGCCACTCCGGCGTCCCGTCGAGGCGCGCTGCCTCGAGAAGGCTGTCGGGAATGTTGGTGATGTACTGGCGCATCAAGAAGACCCCGGTGGGCGTCGCAGCCGGCGCGATGATGATACCTGCGAGTGTATCAAGAAGATTGAGATCGCGCAGGACCAGAAAGACGGGGATCATGACGATCTGCAGCGGCACCATCAGCGACGACATGATGAGCAGGAAGAAGAGCGTATCGCCCTTGAACCTGAATTTCGCCAGTGCATAACCGGCCATGACGCTGATGGTGACGGAAAGGAGCGCCGAGAGCACGGACACGATGGCCGAGTTACGGAAGAAAATCAGGAACTTCGCGCGCGATACGGTATCAATGAAGTTCTGCAGCGTCGGCTGCGCCGGGAAAATGGTCGGCGGCCACTGGAAAATCTCCTGTTGCGACTTCAGCGACGAGAGGAAGAGCCAGACCGGCGGCATCAGAAAGACAAACAGGGTGAGCGCAACGAAGGCCAGTCGCCAGAAAGAGTAGATCCGCGTCATTTTTCACCCCGCGATACACGCAGCTGGAAGACGGTCAGAAAAAGGAGGATGATGAACAGAACCATCGATTGGGCGGCGGCGACGCCTGCCTGCATCGGCTTTTGAAAGGCCGTGTCATAAATCGTCTGAATGAGATAGACCGTCGCCTTGCCGGGGCCGCCTCCCGTCAGCGATACGACCAGCTCGTAGACTTTGAAGGCCTCAATCGAAGACAATACCAAAACGACTGCCAGCGTTGGCTTGAGAAGCGGAAGCGTAATGTGCGTGAACTGGCGCCACTTGCTGGTGCCGTCGATTGACGCTGCCTCGTAATAGTCGCTGGAAATTGCGGTTAGGCCGGCGATAAAGATCATCATGTTGAAGCCGGCTTGCGCCCACACCCAGGCTATGACCATCGCCACTTGTGCCATCGTGTCCTGCTCCAGCCATGGGATCGGGGCGATGCCGACCAGTGAGAGCAGGTAGTTGACCAGGCCGTTGTTGAGACCGAAGAGCCACCGCCAGGCAACGCCGATGATCAGCAGACTGATCATGGAAGGAAAGAAGACGACCGTACGCACGAGGGCAAACAGCTTGGTCTGCGGTGCCAGAAGAAGTGCCAGCGAAAGCGACACAACGATGTTCAGCGGAACGGCGATAACGACGAAGAGGACGGTCTTAAGCAGCGAATTCTGGAAATCGCCGTTGCTGAGGAGCCCGATGAAGTTTTCAAGTCCCACATATTGCGGCAGGGTATTCGGCACCTGTGGAACGACCACCACGCCGCGCTTGAAAAACGCCATGAGCAGGCCTTGGACCAACGGATAGAGCGTAAAAGTGATGAGGAGCACCATCGTCGGCAGCATGAGCAAATATGGCCAACCAAGGCTCGCCACACCGACTCGACGGCCTTTCGGCACTGGGTGGGGACCCAGTGCCGAACTGCCTTCTTCTATCATGACCGCAGTCACTTGCTGGCCTCAAGTGAGGCGTCGGCCGCCTTCTTGATCTGTGAAATGGCCTCTGCGGAGGAGATCTGTCCGGCGACGGCCTGAGTGACGGCCGTCTTTACGGTGCCCCAGACGGCTTGCATCTGCGGCCAGGCCTGGTCGGTCGCCGCATAAGCCGGGCTGGCGTTCAGCTCGTTCTGCATCGCCTTGATCGCTTCGGTCGCTGCCGGATTATCATACTTGACAGCCGGCGTTTTCAGATTTGCTGGGATCGTGCCGAAGGTCTTGGCGTACTGCGCCTGGATTTCCGGTGAGGTGATCCACTTTAAGAATTCGACAGCTTCCGGAAGATGCTGACTGGTATTGAAGGCGACGATATAGTCCCCGCCATAGATCGACGACGCCACGGTGCCGCGCGGTGTCGGTCCGGCCTGCCACGCAAAATGCGCATTGTCCGCCAATCCGGCGATCTGCCAGCTTCCCGACATATAGGCTACGGCCTGGCCGGCGGTGAAAAGTTCCTTCGGGTTGTCCGAGCTTGCACCCGACCAGAGGCCGGGCGGCATGGCAGCCTTCGTGATGTCAACGAACTTGTCGAGCGCGGTCGTCCACGCTGCCTCGTCCATGACGACCTTCACAGGTTCTTTCTCGGTATAGATGTGGTTGCCGTATTGATACTCGTGGACGATCCAGCGGCTTGCAGAAACGTCCCAGACCAGTGGATAGCGGGTGCCGGATTTTTCGGCGACTTCCTTGATCTTCGGAACAAATTCATCCCAGGTCCAGCCGGTCGCCTGATCTGGGATCGCAACGCCGGCCTTCTTGAAGGCGTCGACGTTCAAAAAGACGCCCGTCGAGGTTACTCGCAGCGGTGCGGCGATGACCTTGTCGCCGAGTTTGGCACCATCGCCCCAGCCCTTGACAAAGTCATTGATCCATTCGGGCCCGATCTCTTTGTTGAGATCGACGAGGAAGGGACGAATGACCGGCTCCATCGAAGACGTGAGTGACAAATCCGGCATGATGCCGGAGGCCGCGTACTGCTGGAATTTTTGGATCATCCCATCATAAGGGGTGATCTCAAGGTCGAAGGTCGTGTCTGGGTGCAGTTTCGTGTACTGATCGAGCAGGGCACGCGTGTTCGCCTCTTCCTGATCGTTGTCGACGTACCAGACGATCTTTAGCTCGGATGCTGCTGCGAGCGAAATCGTCATCGCCATGGCAGTTGCTGCCATCATCAATGTCTTGAGCGGTTTCATAGGGATCCCCTTTTTGGCTCCTCATTTTTAGAACTCCTGCCAACAATCGGCCTACCGTTTCGCTCCCTTCAAGCCGATTGTTTGTTCGTAACCATGACGAATTAAATACGAGTTTTCGATAGTGTCAACATAAACACGTCGACTGACGGCACTTAGTTCGTCCTGTTGACGAATAAACTGGTGCGCCTTAAATGTTGGCAAAGCGCAAGGAGACGCAATGGACATTTCCGTCGAAGCAAATGGCACTGATCTGCAGCAATTCATCGACAGGCTGGCTGCTGCCGGCGGCGGAACTCTTGTGCTTAAGGCGGGACGGCACCGCATGGGACCGATCCGGCTTGCGAGCGGCGTAACCCTGTCGATTTCAGAGGGAGCGATACTCGAATTCGTGCCTGACTATGAGCTTTATAGCGCAAATTCGGTGAGCGTGATCGCGGAAGGGTCCAACCGTGCTTATATCGTGGCGCATGGCGCGCGTGATATTGCGATCGTCGGTAAGGGAAAGATCGTTGCCTCAGGCCACGCTTTCAATACCGGCTTCGATGAAACGGTCGGCACCTTCACACCGAGCGAGAAGCGTCCGAGAGTGCTTGTGTTCGAGGATTGCAACAATGTCAGGCTCGAGGGCTTTACCATCGAGGACTCTCCGATGTGGACGGTTCACCTCGTCCGCTGCCACGACGTGACCCTCAAGAATACGAAAGTCTTCAACGATCGCCAACTTCCAAACACGGACGGGATTGTCATCGACAGTTGCAGCCACGTTGCCGTGAACCATGTCGTCATCCGCACCGCCGACGACGGAATCTGCCTGAAGACGAGCCGAAGTGAAATGGGCATCGGGCGCTGCGAGAAGATAGACGTCGCAGATTGCATCGTTGAGAGTAAGAGTTGCGCATTGAAAATAGGTACAGAGAGTTTCGGCGATATCCGCGATGTTCGTTTTACGCGTTCCAAAATCCAGGAATCAAACCGCGGCCTCGGCATTTTCTCCCGTGATGGCGGAGTGATCGAAAATGTTGTCTTTTCGGATATAGAGCTCGACTGCCACGAGACGCCCGACGGCTTCTGGGGCTCAGGTGAGCCGTTGACGATCACCCAACTCGACCGTCGCCCGGAATTGCCAGCGGGAATCGTGCGAAACGTCCAGGTGGAGAACATCACCGGCCGCTGCCATGGCGCGATTAACCTCTTTGCGGAAAAAGCCGGAGGCATCCATGGCGTCACGCTTCGAAACGTGCATCTGAAAATGGACGAAGGTCCGTTGGGAACGGCCAGACAATACGATCTTCGCCCGACCAACGCCGATCTCACACCGCCGGGCGATGTGGTGGGGCGCGGCAACGCGTGGCTGCGTGGCACCGACGGAAAGATAGTCGGGCTTTTCGACTATCCCGGCGGGATGCCGACGCTCTTTGCACACAAGGTCACAATGCTGGTGCTAGACGATATCGACATTCAACGTCCTGCATCGTTGCCGACCGGGTGGAGTAAGCTGACGTCTGTCTTGGAGGATTGATGGCGGCGAACCCTTCGATGCCTTATCTCGGCACCTCATCCCCGTGATATTTGAGCCTCGCAGGACGAAATGAAGATCATCCAAGCGAGATCGGCCGCGCCGAGGCCAGGCCAGCGACATTGCGATGGTTCGCCAGGGCGAGAGCCTTGGTCAGGTTAACCGGCACATTGCTCAGCTGTGGTTGCCGAATATCGACATGGTCATGAAGCCTAAGGCCCCAGTCTCTTCGCCGATACTCGCAACACGTGGTTCTCGGCTCCAGGCAGCGGAAATCGCAAACCAGCCTTGGAGTCCGAGCGCATGGTCAAACGTCGACCCTGACTTGCGCTTGCTGTTACTGATGCGCTTTAAGCGACGCCAAATCGTTCAAGCATCTTCTTGAGTTGCAGGTTCTGCCGATGAAGATGCTCTGCCCATAACCGCTTGAGCCGTCTGTTCTCAGCATCAAGGGCAATCACCTCATCAAGGGAGATCGAACTCAAAATGGCTTCGGATTTCTCACGTAAATCCGTCGTCTTGCCCGTCCTTAGACGGCCAGTCTCACGAGCCGGCTTGCGTTTTCGGGATTTTCCATCGGCGTTCTTCGATGCTGGTTGTGGCTCCGATGTATCCCCGCTTGCGGGCATCTGTGCAACAACGGCCTTGTTCGCATCTTCGGCCTTCTGTGGCAGTGTCCCTTCAACGTCGATCCTTGCAGCTGAAGGCATGCCTTCCGGCGTGCCGTCAGCGCCCCTGCCACGTCCAGAAACCGAATTTGTCTGGAGCTGGGTAGGCCCGCCGCCTTCCGCGTCGACCTGCGTGTGCGGCGCCTCGGTCGACGAAAACAGATGCGGTGCCTTGTCTTCCACCTCGCGGGCCAACGCTTTAAGGTCCGTTCCACCCCAAATTGATGCCGCCTGCGCCTTCTGCAGTCGTCGTCCTCCCTTGATTTCTACCACGAACTGGCGCTGTCTTGTTTTCATATTGTCTGGTGTCCCGAGCATATCGCAAGACCGGCGCCGACTGGCGCCCCTTAAGGCCTGCCTTCTGCTGAATACAGAACCAAGCAGGATCGTTCAAGAAGGGTGGGGCTACGCGCAAAAGCCCTTACGGCATGAAGGGCTCGCAGGGGCCGTCATTGTGAGACCCTGCCAAGCCGAAATCTAGAGGTTGAAGGCCCATCATTTTCAGGCCTGGGCGCTCCAGCAACCACAAAGAGCGCGGGAGCGATCCGAACCAACTTCAGTCTAATCCGAGACGCTTGCGCAGTTCGGCGTTTTCCGTCCGCAACTTTGCAGCCAGAGCTTTGCGAAGCTCAAGGTTCTCCTGTTCGAGTTGAACGAGATCCTCGAACGCAGCGACAGCGGCAACTGACTTCTGCTCGGGTTGCTGGACAGGCTTAGCGGCTCTTTTCCAAAGATAGTACGTCTGCTCCGAAATACCGGCCTTTTTGATAGCGTCCTTGAGCGTACCGCTGCCCCCGGAGGCTTGCATCTCGATAAGCTTCAGCTTCTCGATTTTTTCCTTGTCGGTGTGCTTCCTTGGCTTGGCTGCTGGCGCCTTTGGAGCCGTGGCTTGGGTGGCTTCGTGAGGCGATTGCGCAGCTGTTTTCTGGCCGCGTGGCGATCGTTCTTTTTTGGGCGCTGGTATTTTCACCTCGCCATCGGTGTCCGCCATTATTGCAATAGGTCCGGTTTCACTCTCGTCAGCCATCAACAACTCCCTCGTTAAGACGTTTCTTTTCATCCCAGTGAACCAAAGAGTCAATGAAGCCACACCAAAGTTCGCCAGGGAAACCTTCAAGCCAATATGTGTTTGGTGTCGAGAAGCTCATCCAACAGCAACTGCACCTTGTGCCAATCGAAAAAGCGCGGTGACGATTTGTCGGTGTAGGCAGGCTCACGAAAGATCAAACCGCTCAAGCATCTTCTTAAGCTGAAGGTTCTGCAAATAGAGCTTTTGAGCCAAGAGCCTTTTCATCTGCTTGATTTCGTCGTCGAGGCCCGCCACTTCATCGAAGAAGCGAGGCTCCTTGAAAGTCAAGGATTGAGCGCCTTGATCCTCGTTTATGTCAACAGCGCTGTGCATGGCCGCCCGGACGCGGCCCCGCTTCGGGCGTTCTGGACGCTTGTTTCGCGGTATTCGTGGAGACTGTGTGCGTGTCTTGCTCCCCTGCACGAACGCATGCGCTTCAACACCTGAATGATCGGCCTGATCACTGTTCGATGTGCGACGTTCCTCAACACTGGCTGATGGCAGGACAGCTCGTGCGACATCGAGATCGCCCTCAGGTTCATTTGAAGCCGTCGCCATTTGATCAGCTGGGACGTCCCCCTCGTGCTCAGCTTTGTCCAACGCTTCCCTTGAATTCGAAGGCAGCGCCGAGGGGTGTTCGACTTCGCTGTCGAAAGGCTCGGAGACCGGATCATCCCCAATCGAGCTCTCTTGTGCTTCTGGCTGCGGTCGCCGCGACCTGAAGCCAACAAGATATTTCCATGGTGATTTCATCGTGTTTCAACCTTGCAAACTGCACCGCAATGCTGCTGCAGCTTCCAATACAACCTCATGCGTCGTTCCCCCGCCGGCTCACGACGTGAACTCGGTGAATTTTCCTGCCGAAAATGCAGTGACCGAGGTCGTTCTCACGACCCGGCCACCTGCCCCACTCGGTGGTTAATCGAGTCCGAGCCGCTTACGCAGCTCGGAATTCTCCTTACGCAACTTTTCCGCCAGCGTTCTTCGAAGCCTCTGGTTCTCCTCTTCGAGTTGAACAAGATCTGCCATCTCATCGATTGCCAGAACAGACGACTTTGCCGTTTGTTCAATATGCTTCGCAGTCTTCTTCCTTCCGGCACTCTTGATGGTGGAGTTGAGCGTGCTCGCGCCTTCAGTGACTTTCGTCGCGATCGACTTGAGCTTGCCTGCTCTATCTTGTTCGCCACGCTTCCCGGGTTTTGCCGTCGGGGTCTTCGCACTCGTCGCCTTTGAAGCTTGAACCGGTGCGACAGCCGTCTTTTGACGCCGTGGTGCACGCGGCTTCTTGGGCGACGCGGGTGTTTTTACGGGGGCATCGTTCTCAACAACGTCAGCAATCAAGTCTGGATTATTCTCGTCAGCCATCAGCTATCTCCCTCTGTAGTCAAGCCCACCTTTCGACCTAGTGAAAGGCGGAGTCAAGACAAGTGCAACGGATCGCTGACTGCTCTCCTGCAAAGGCCGGCATCCCCGGGTCTCCGCTCGGCCTGCCGAGTGGGTGGGATCCGGAGGGGAAGAAAGTTTCGGGTGGCCGTTGCGGGAGGACGATCAAGGCTCGAGCCGGTCTCCAGTCAGACATGCGTCATCGAGCTCGCAGAGGGCCTGGCCTACGACTGAGACGGTGGCGGCCCTCGCCGGCAGACTTCAGCCCCAACACGGTCCAGGGGCGACCCACTCTCCCGACCGCCATCATCACCGCGCCACGCCGCGACGCAACCGGCGAAAGCGCTCACGCATGTGCCCTTAACGCCTGCTGTCGATGATTTGCCACCGGACAAATCCGAGCAGCCCTCGGGCCGGGGCTCGGCGTCATCATGCCGGCGATCCACCGTCAACCGGCTTCGAGCGGCGCCGCCACTCCTCCACGCGGTGCCTCGCCGAGAGTGAGATCCCCGCCCCAACCCAGCACTCCGGCGGGTGAAATCTTGCAGGCACTATTTGGACCGGCTGATCTCGGCAAGCGACTTGCGGCGCGCGATGAACTCGCGGAGAAGGGGAAGGAAGAAGGCCTTGCTGAACCGCCCGATGGGTGGTTCAGGCTCAAGGTAAAAGGAGCGGCCGACGACATCGCTGTTGAATTCATCGAGGACGATCCAGAGCCGCAAATCTGCATCGCGACCGGCCCGCCGTTTCTCGATCGCGGGAATTTCCGCTGCGAAACGAGCCTTCTCTGGCTGTTTCGTTGTGATCGGGAAAAACAGAACCAGATCACCGTCAGGTCTTGAAAGTCTCACGCCAACGGCAACTGGGCGATCCTTGCGGCCCTCGGTCTCACCCTTGCCGGCCTCCCTCGCCCAGAGATAGGGATAGCGGATCACCGTCGCGGTCTGGATGGCGTCGTAGCCGCTCACCGGCTAACCTCGTCAGTCTCGGCATAGGTATCGACTGCGGCCTCGAGTTCGTCCAGCAATTCGCGCGGCATGGTTTCGAGCGTGCCCACCGACCGCGCGTCGGATTGCCGCATCAACCGCTCATAGTCATCGATGTTGAGAAGTACGAGGCGCGGCTTGTTGCGCTGTGTGATCGTCACCGGATGCCGCAAGGCTTCCGCGATAATATCGCCGGATTTTCGAGATAGATCGCTCGTTGAATATGAGCCACTGGGACGGGGCATACTTATCTCCATGGTGTCTGCGCGAACTCGACTATAGCGCTTGCGCAGGCGAAAATACAGCATTTACAGCATTTCTGTAATACTGTTATTGCGGCCGATTGGCCCCCGGTGACAGGGTTTTGGCCGGATCTCAATCCCGGTTCGGTCGGGACCAGATCAACTGGAGGCGTCCTCGACTTCGGCGAGCGTGGCGTAGATCGGAGCAGGACGCTCGGGTCATCGAGCTTGACCGAGAGATAGTCGCGGCGCTGCTCGGAGGTCTTCTGCCGGGCGGCGGCGAGCTCGACGTTATGCGGAGTGGGGCGATTTAGGCATCTGTCTTTCTGAACTATCGCTCCGGTATACTGCGCATAATTCCGGGCTGAAAATGAGCAGGCATGTCCTGCGTCGGTTATGCGTGAGCGTTCTTTCCCGCGAGGAATGTGGCAAAGCCGCAGGGGAAGCCGCAGGGGAAGAAGGTCGGAGAAGCCGTTGCAGGCCAAGGGCGAACCGGCGCAAGACCAGCCAAAAGAGAGGCCGTGGGGGCTTCACCAGCCCTGTCGAACGAGAGTGAGGCTGGCGATCGGCATTATCCGTTGTGTGTTCGGCACAAGCGGCGCCATCCGTCCCGTGCGGCCGAGGCGGACAACATCGCGCACGGTGCGGCGCGTATCCGTCGTCGACTGCTGCTCGACGAAGGCGACGCGGCGGGTGAGCGCCGCACGCGACAGCCTTGACCCGCCGCAGCCGACAGATCGACCTGAGCAGGCTGGATTTGCCCAGATTGGATTGGTTCAACCGAGTGTCTGGCTGGCAAGCGCATAAGTTCTTGGTTGGCGTGGCGCGTCGCCTTCACCTACGTTCAGCCAACGCCGTCCCAGCGACATGGATGTCACGGTGTCGTAAACGGAGAGACCGCAGCGCGACAGAAAATCGGAAAACCTGCCGTCTTTCTCGCGTGTGTCGAGCCGCAGGAAGGAGGCTATATGTCGGACCGCATGCGGATGAATCACGGCGATTGCATCTTCGTCGTTGGTGGCGACGACGGGCCCGATTACGTGGCCACGCCCAAACCGCCGACAAAGCGAAAAGGCTTCCATCTTGTCGCCGCGCATCAGCCCGATGCCCTTAGAGCATGTCAGCAGTCGGACCAGCAATGTCCTGCGATCTGCACCGAAGGCGGCCTTGTCCAATTCGACGATGGTATCCAGATCCCCGGGCTCCAACGGCCGGCGCACGCTGCCGGCGGGGGCATCGAGTTCCGGTGGAGCAACCGCTTCACCATTGCATTGGTAGACAGTCGCCTCTCGGGCGAAGTTCAAGGAAAGGTACAGGCGCCGCGCGGCTCGCGTAGCGTTAAGTCCAAGGTCGCGTCCTGCAACCCGATCCAAGACATGGCCCATCAGCCATTGCCCGGCACCGTTGGATTGCAGGCGCGGAGAGGTAATCACCATACCGATCGTGGCAAAATGCTCATCATAGGGAAACCACATCGCAGAGCCCATTATGCGGCCGATTTCGTCCATCGCAACGATGCCCTCGCCGACTTCCCGCAGGAACTGCCAGTCTTCGGCGCGGTGCGGCCATCCGACAGAGATCGATAGTGCATGCAGCTGATCGAGATCTGTGGTGCTGAGATCGGCAATGCGCATGTCGAAACTATCGACAACTCTCGATTCTCTTGGGACCACGTGCGTTTCTCCCGAACACCGATCTTCACGCCGAACGCGATATCTCGCATCGGCAGGTCGACTTAAAGGTATGCCAGGACCACCGATAGAAATTGCTTGTGAGGCTACTGCAAACACAACAATCGACCAAATCTACCGCGATTTCGGCATGTAACGCCTGGGCCGATGTCTAGGATCATCGAAACAGGCTCGAGCCGGCGACACCGCCGTGAAAAGTTAAGAGATCAGAGATGTCGCCTCCGGTTAGCCCCGTTTCCAGTTCCTCCAGAATTCCATCCCGTGCCGATGTCGTTGTCATTGGTGGCGGCATGGCCGGCGTGACAGCCGGCTATGAACTGGCGCGCCGAGGAACGTCTGTCGCCATCATCGAGAAAGGCCTGGTTTCGGGCGAGCAATCGAGCCGCAATTGGGGATGGTGTCGCCAGCAGAACCGCGATCCGCGCGAACTGCCGCTCGCCCAGCTCGCGATGCGTATCTGGGCGGGACTGAATGCTGAACTCGGCGAAGAAACCGGCTTTCGCCGCACGGGTCTCGTTTACGCTTCTGGCAACCCGGCAGATATCGCAAGTTGGGAGAAATGGGGCCAGATCGCTCGTGCTTTCGACGTCGATACGCGTCTGCTAACGAGTGCTCAGACGGCTGCCCTCTTGCCTGGAAACGGCCGCAACTGGCTCGGCGGCGTGCATTCCCCCACCGACGGCCGCGCCGAGCCGCAGCTTGCGGTTCCCGCTCTTGCCCGCGCCGCCCAGCGCCTCGGCGCCATCATCGTCCAGAACTGCGCCGTACGCGCATTCGAGACCGCAGCCGGCAGCGTATCCGGCGTGGTGACGGAACAAGGCCTGATCCGCTGCGCAGCCGTCCTCGTCGCTGGAGGCGCCTGGAGCGGCATGTTGCTGCGCCACCAGGGCGTCCGCTTTCTGCAGGCCTCGGTGAAGTCCACGTGTTTCTACACCGAACCGGCTGCTGCGGTGACCGAAGGCGGCATTTCGATGCAAAATGTCGCCCTGCGCCGTCGCCTGGACGGCGGCTACACGGTGGGCCTGAGTGGCCAGGGGCAATTGCAGATCACTCCCTGGGGTCTGATGCAGGCGAAAGCCTTCTGGCCGACCTTCCAGGTGCGCCGCAAGGGGCTGACCTTTGCCATCGGGCGTCAATTTTTCGAAGGACCGGAGGCGCTTTCCCGCTGGCAGGCCGATGGTGTCTCGCCCTTTGAGCGCGTTCGTACGCTCGACCCGGCACCCGACAGGCGCCTGATCGACACGGGCTTGAAGCGATTGCAGGAAATCTATCCGCAGCTCGCCGGCCTGAAGGTCGCGCACGCCTGGGGTGGCATGGTCGATTCGACCCCGGATGCGATCCCGGTTATCGCCCCGGTCAGGGCGCAGCCCGGCCTTTTCATCGCCTCCGGCTTCAGCGGTCACGGCTTCGGCATCGGCCCTGCGGCCGGGCGCCTTGCAGCCGACCTTATTCGAGGCGACACGCCGTGCGTCGATCCGACACCCTATCGCTATGAACGCATGATCGACGGCACCGATCTCGGCAAGCCGGGTATGCTGTGAGGACCACAACAATGCAGGCAATGGAAATCCTTGAAACGCTTGTTGGCTTCCCCTCCGTCGTCGGTACGCCCAATGCCGGGATCGTTGCCTGGATTGGCGATTATCTGCAAAGCCACGGCATCGACGTCACCATCCTTCCCGGCCCGGAGGGTGATCGGTCGAACCTCTTCGCCACCATCGGCCCGAGGGAGATGCCGGGCTATATCCTTTCGGGCCATATGGACGTGGTCCCGGCTGCCGAGAATGGCTGGACGAGCGACCCCTTCCGGCTGCGCGCTGAAGCGGGCCGCCTATACGGACGCGGCGCGACAGACATGAAGGGTTTTCTTGCCGCTTGTCTTGCTGCCGCCCCTAGCCTTGCGCAGGCACCGCTTAGGCGACCGATCCACTACGCTTTTTCCTATGACGAAGAGGCGGGCTGCAAAGGGGTACCGCACATGATCGCGCGCCTGCCGGAGCTCTGTAAAACTCCGCTCGGCGCCGTCATCGGCGAGCCGAGCGGCATGCGCGCAATCCGCGCGCACAAGGGGAAGGCAGCCTCCCGGCTGACGGTCAAGGGTCGTTCCGGTCATTCCTCACGTCCCGACCAGGGGTTGAATGCCATTCATGCCGTCGCTGGCGTGCTCGCCCAAGCGTGGCGCAGGCCGAGCGGCTGGCCCGGGGTCCCTTCGAGCCCGTGTTCGAGCCGCCCTACTCCTCTCTCCAGGTTGGCACACTGAAGGGTGGACAGGCGGTCAACATCATTCCGGATTGGTGCGAGGCCGAGTTCGAGGCACGCGCAATTTCCGGCGTTGATCCCGGCGTGCTGCTTGCACCCATCCGAGCCGCCGCCGAGGCGCTGTTGGAACAGGGCTTCAAGGTCGAATGGCAGGAACTGAGTGCTTATCCGGCGCTTTCGCTTGCCGCCGATGCGCCCCTTGCAACGCTATTTGAGGAACTGACCGGGCGCGAGCCGCTCGCCGCCGTCAGCTATGGTACAGAAGCCGGGCTTTTCCAGCAGGCGGGCATCGATGCGATCATCTGTGGGCCCGGCGACATCGGACGCGCCCACAGGCCGGACGAATTCATCTGCGCAGACGAACTCTTCGCCTGCCAGGCGGTCATCGAGGCGCTCGGCGCGCGCTGCACCGCCTGACGATCAAGAAGGAGTTCCGCCATGGCCTTCCTCTTCAATTCCGATACCAAGCGCGGCGCAATTTTCGCCGAAGCGTTCGCGCGCGAACTGCCCGACATTCCCTTTTCGCTCGACCCGGCGACAGTCGATCCGGAAGTTGTGCGGTACCTGATTACCTGGACGGTGCCGGAAAATCTCGCGCGATATCGCAATCTCGAGATCCTCTTTTCCATCGGCGCCGGCGTCGACCAGTTTCGTATCGATGCCGTTCCGGCGCATGTGAAGGTAGTACGGATGGTCGAGGACGGCATCGTCCGGATGATGCAGGAATATGTGACACTCGCCGTGCTCTCGCTTCACCGTGATCTGCCGACCTATCTGAACCAGCAGCGACTGCGGTCCTGGCAGGCAATCGCACCGGTTCAGGCGTCAGAACGGCGCATCGGCGTGCTTGGCCTCGGCATGCTCGGCACGCAGGTGCTCGAACGACTGAAGCCTTTCGGTTTCCCGTTGTCGGGATGGAGCCGCAGCCCGCGCCAGATCGGCGGCGTCAGGTGCCTGAGCGGCCGGGACGGACTGGACACGCTACTGCGCGCAACCGACATTCTCGTCTGTCTCTTGCCGCTGACAGATGAGACACGCGGCCTCCTCAGCGCAAAACTCTTTGCGCAACTCCCGGCCGGTGCCGCGCTCGTCCATGTCGGCCGCGGCCCGCAGCTTGACCATCAAGCCCTCCTTGAGGCGCTTGACAGCGGCCATCTCAGCGGTGCGGTGATCGATGTCACCGATCCGGAGCCACTGCCGGCGGACCATCCCTTCTGGATCCATTCGAAAATCCTGCTGACGCCGCATATCGCGAGCGTCACCCAACCTGAAAGCGCCGCTGCGGCGGTGATCGAAAACATCAAGCGCTTCCGCGCTGGCCTCGACCCGGTCGGGCTGGTCGATCGCCACCGCGGCTACTAAGTTGTCAACCCACCGGATAAGGAAACCCATGTCCCTCTTGAAGACGATCGATACTGATCCATCCTTCGCGCCGCGTCAGTCCGTCGCCCACCCGGACCGCCTGATTTCCGGCGATCCGTCCTTCAAGACCTGGGCGCAGGACGTCGCCCGCGAAGAGATGATCCACACGGGCGTGTGGGAAGCGACCCCGGGCGAGACGCGCTCGATCAAAGGCGAGACTTTCGAATTCTGCCATATTCTTTCGGGCGTCGTCGAACTCAGCCCGGAAGGCGGCGCGCCGGTCGTCTACAAGGCCGGCGACAGCTTCGTCATGAAGCCGGGCTTTGTCGGGGTCTGGAAGACGATCGAGACCGTGCGCAAGATCTATGTGACGGTGATGTGACGCCGATGCCGCGCGACCCGATCGTCTTCGAGGCCTACCGGAACGGCTACCTGCTCAGCACCGATCGCACTCGCCTCGATCCGGCAACGGTCCACCGCTTCCTGGCAGGCGATTCCTACTGGGCGCGCGGCATGACGCTCGAGCAGCTCAAGCGGGCCTTGGACCATTCACTCCCCATCGGCATCTACGCCGAAGACGGCACGCTCGCCGGCTTCGGCCGTTTGGTCACCGACTATGCCATCTTCGCCTATCTGCGCGATGTCTTCACGCTGCCGGCCCATCGCGGCCGGGGGCTTGCATCCTGGCTTGCCGACGAGATCCGCAATCATCCGGAACTCGTCGACGTCACCAGTTGGATGCTCGCGACGAGGGACGCGCACGCCGTCTACGAGAAGGCCGGCTATCGACGGGCTCCGCATCCCGAATACTATATGACCGTTCCAAAGCCCGACGAGGCGCAGGCCCGCGAGCCATAACCGCGGGTTATGGATCGCTTTCATGTCTTTCGTGGTTTCGACTGCTGCTTGCGCGCATCCTCTCATTGACCACACAGGAGACGCGCCATGACCTATCGCATTGGCGTCGACGTCGGCGGGTCCTTTACGGACTTTGCCGTGTTCGACACAGGCACCGGAAACCTCGCTACACTGAAGGTCTTCTCGCGGCCGGATGCGCCTGGCGAGGAGATTGTCTCTGCTCTCGACATGCTCTCCGAGCGCTATGGAATAGAGCCGAGCGAGGTCTCCTATTTCACGCATGGAACAACCGTCGGCGTAAATACCGTCATTGAGCGCAACGGCGACGACATTGCTCTTTTCACCACGAAGAATTTCGAAGACGTGCTGCAGGTCGCGCGTCTCAAGATCCCCGAGATCCACAATCTCTATTCCGTGCGTCCGCAACCGCTGATCAGCCGCGACCGGGTGTTCGGTATCGACGAGCGTATCCTGGCGAGCGGCGAGGTTCTAAAGACGCCCGATGAGACGGACGTGGCCTGTGCCGTCCAGGCGGCGATCGACGCCGGCTGCAAGGGGATCGTCCTCGCCTTTCTGCATTCCTACCGCAATGGCGCCAACGAGCATGCCGTCAAGTCGATGATCGAGCGGCTCGCACCGGGGCTGCCGGTCATATGCTCGGCTGCCACCTGGCCGATCATCCGCGAATATGAACGCACCATCACGGCCGTGATCAGCGGCTACGTCCAGCCACGTGTCGCCAATTATCTCGACCGCTTCGAAAAGGTACTGCGCGAGCGCGGCGTCACCTGCCCACTGCTGATCACCAAGACCAACGGCGGCGTCATGGGCATCGATCAGGCTCGCTCACACTGCGTCCAGATGATCCTGTCCGGCACCGCCTCGGGCGTCATCGGTGCCGGCTATCTGGCCAAGGCGAGCGGCTTCGAGCGTATCATGAGCCTCGACATCGGCGGCACCAGCGCCGACGTCGCCGTCATCATCGATGGCGAGGCGCAGTACGGCACGGGCGAACTGATCGGTGATTTCCAGATCCATGTCCCGTCAGTGTCGGTAAGTTCGGTCGGCCAGGGCGGCGGTTCGGTTGCCTGGATTGATCGGCTTGGGCTTCTCCATGTCGGGCCCCAGAGCGCAGGCTCAACTCCTGGTCCCGCCTGCTATGGCCGCGGCGGCACAAAGCCGACGATCACTGACGCGATGGCGGCCGCCAATCTCATCGGCCATATGCCGCTCGGCTATGGTGCCGTGAATGTCGATCACGCCGCATCGCGAGCGGCCCTTGCCCCGCTCGCCGAAGAGCTCGACACCAGCGTCGAGGAACTTGCCGGCAATATTGTCGATATCTCGGTGTCCGGCATGTATGCGGAGGTGAGCGCGCTCGTCTCGCGCTTTGCCATCGACCCGCGCGAGTTCCACCTTTTCGCCTTCGGTGGTGCCGGCGCGATGCTCGCCTGCTTTCTCGCCAGGGAGCTCGACATGCGGGGCGTCGTGGTGCCGCCGACCCCTGGTGTCGTGTCCGCCTATGGCGGGCTCATCGCCGATCTCAAGAACGACTTCGTCCGCACGGTCTATTGCGAGGTGACGGTCGGGGCGCTGGCCGACCTTTGCGCAACCCTCGGCTCACTTGAAGTAGAGGCGCGCGCCTGGCTCGAGACGCAGGGCTACAGCGGCCGCGGAAGCATTCGTCTCTCCGCGGACATGCGTTACCTCGGTCAATCCTTCGAGATCGAAACGCCGATCCAGCCTGCCTGGCTTTGCCACGGCGATGCCGCTGCGATACGAGCCGCCTTCCACCAGGAGCACGATCGCCTCTACGGCCACCGCGACGACAACGCCGACGTCCAGATGGTCAGCCTGCGTCTCGTCATTGCCGGCGCCACGCCGAAGCCGCCGCTCAATCCCATTGCTGCCGGGAAAGCTCCAGCCGCGCCGCGCCTTCACGTCGACGGCTGGTTTTCGGGCCGCAGTTGGGTGACCGGCGTCTATCACCGCGCCGACCTGGCCGCAGGCCATCGCTTCCACGGCCCGGCGATCGTCGCCCAGGACGACACGACCACCATCGTACCGCCGGCCTTCGAGGTCCTCGTCGACCGCTTCGGCAATCTTGTTATCACCAGGACGGAGCTCTGATCATGGCCATCGACCGCCGCAACCTGAAGGTGCTCGCAAACTTCTGCTCGGCAGCCGCCGACGCGATGGCCTTCACGCTGATGCGCACCGCCCATTCCGCCTTCGTCAAGGAGACGGAGGATTTCTCCTGCCAGATCGTCACGCGCGAGGGGCTCGCCTTCGCCAATCCCCGCCAGTTCGGCGCCCCCTGGTACAGCGGCATCGACTATGCCTCGCTGATCGAGGCCTTTAACGACTATGAGGAGGGCGACATCTGCATCACGAACGATCCCTATTCAGGCTTCGTCGCCACCCATTCGCCCGACATCCACATCTGGAAGCCGGTTTTCTTCGAGGGGGAGATTGCCTGCTTCGTCGTCGGCCACATCCACAACACCGATGTCGGCGGCGCTGTACCGGCCTCGCTCTCCCGGTCCTTGAGCGAGATCGAGCAGGAGGGCCTGCGCCTCCCGCCGACGAAGCTTGTTTCGAAGGGTGAGATGAACCGCTTCGTCCTCGACGTGATCCGCGTCAATGTCCGTTTACCGGAACAGAACCTCGGCGATCTTCATGCGCAAATCGCTTCTGTCAATGTCGGCGAGCGCAAGATCCGGGAGATCATAAGTCGCTTCGGCTACCGGACCTTCCTTGAGGGTGTCGCGCAGATTCTCGACTATGCCGAGGCGCAAACGCGCAGTATCCTGGCGCGCGTGCCAGACGGCGATTATTTCTTCGCCGACTATGCTGACGAGGATTCCGTCGGCGGCAAGCCCTGCAGGATTGCGCTCACCCTCAAGATCCGCGGCGACGAGGTCGTACTCGACTATACCGGCTCGGACCCGCAACTCGGCTCCTCACTCAACATGCCGACCGGCGGACGGGACCGCCATCCGCTGGTGATGGTCGGCCTGACCTATGTGCTTTACACGCTGGACAAAAGCCTGCTCCTCAACGCCGGCACATTGAGGCCTGCCCGTGCGATCCTGCCCGAGGGCTCGGTCGTCAACTGCAGCCGGCCAGCAGCCGTCGGCATGCGCTCGCTCACCTGCGCCATGACCCAGATCGTCACCGTTGGCGCCTTCGTCCAGGCGCTGCCCGACCTGATGCCCGCTGCCTCCCCGGGCGGCAACGCCATCATGAACATCAAGACGACAAGTCGGGCCGGACGCCCGGTCATGGCCTCGATCGGGCCGGTCGGCGGAGGCGGCGGAGGCACGCCTGCCGGTGACGGCAGCGACGGCGCAGGTGGTGCCACGGGTTTTCTGCGCAATACGCCGATCGAGATCAGCGAGGCAGAGGTGCCGATCCGCTTCCTGCGGTACGGCCTGGAGCGCGATACGGGCGCGCCTGGTCGGCACCGCGGCGGTCTGTCGGCCGTCATGGAGTTTGAGATCTCGGCGCCGGAAACCATCATCACCGCCCGCAACCGCAATCGCTCGATCATGCCGGCCTGGGGCGTGAACGGTGCACATGCCGGCAGCATTTCCCGGTTCCTTCGCAATCCGGGCCGGTCCGACGAGGTCTCGCTCGGCAATACTGATGTCGTCCACTGCGGTCCCGGCGACGTGATCCGCGTCGTTGGCCCCGGCGCCGGTGGCTATGGCGACCCCCTGTCGCGGCCGGCGGGCGAGGTCTTGAAGGACGTACGATGCGGCGCCGTCAGCGTTGCAAGCGCTAAGCGGGACTACGCAGTCGTCATTCGCGTCGGCAGTGTCGACGAGGAAGCGACCGCAGCCATCCGTTCAGGCCACCGGCCTGCAGTGGCGGAAGTCATCACCCATGGCGTTGAACGGCGGGCCTTCGAAGCGATCTGGAACCTGGAGCGCTACGATCTCCTGACCGCCTTCCTCGCCTCTCAGCCAGTCGGCTGGCGGTATTTCCTCAAGCATCGGATATTCGAGGCGGTCGAGAAGGTCGCGGGCGATCGCCCCCCTGTTGCGGAGGAGATGCGGATGCTGTTTGAGACGATGCGAATCCGCTACGCTCTCAGCTGAGAACGAAACTGCTGGAGGCGCCGTCTCATGAACATCCGCCAGCTCGAAGTCTTCCGGGCAATCATGCGCGACGGCACCATCACCGCCGCCGCCAATTCGCTCGGCGTTTCGCAGCCGGCAGTCAGCAAGCTGCTCGCCTATCTTGAAGATCAGCTTGGCTATCCCCTGTTCGAAAGGATCGGCGGCCGGCTCGCACCGACGACAGAGGCGCATATTCTTTATGGCGACGCCGATCGCGTCTTTCGGCAAATGGAGGCACTTTCATCCCTTGCCCGCGACGTTGGCGCCAGCAAGATCGGGCTCATCCGCATCGCTGCCAGCCTGCCGCTTGCCTATTCGGTCCTACCGGTGGCACTCACCGCCTTCCGCAACCACCATCCCGAGGTGAAAATCCATCTTCATACGCTGCCGAAGCGTGAGATTGCCGAGGCGTTATTGCTCGGTGACGTTGACGTGGGTGTCACGCTGTCACCGATCCTAGCACCGACAGTACGGGTGGAAACCCTCTATTCCGCCAAGATCGTGGCGATCCTGCCCGCGAGTGATCCGCTGACCACGGAAGCAACGCTCACGCCGGCCGCCCTTGCTGGGCGGTCCATCATCTCCTACGGCTCCCACGCGGAGTTCGGCGCAGCTCTCGACGACGTCTTCGCAGCGGCTGGACAAGTGCGCGAGGTCTCGATCCAGATCGCTTCCTCGGTTGGCGCCCTGCCTCTGGTCCGTCAGGGGCTTGGCATTGCGCTGGTCGACGGACTTGCGCTATGGAGCCCAGTTGAGGGGATTGTCTCCCGGCCTTTCCGTCCAGCGATCCCGACACCAGTCTCGCTGACGATCAATGAGGCCCGGCCGCAATCACGCTTCGTTCCACCGTTCTGCGAATGCCTCAGGCAAGCCTTCGCCGACACCCCGCAAATGTAGCCTCTGCACGACCGCCAAAGAATTGACTGTGGCGTCGCCGAAAACGTAATTTTCCGCCGTCCCGGCATCGCCCGTCGATGCATGCTGCTTCTGTGGCCGCGCTAACCTCGCCTTTAGGCCCACCCAGAGGACGCGCAATGACACTGAGTTTGATCCGGACAAACTTCCCTTGCCTGTCGGACATTTCATCGGCGACCGGCTGGTACCGGCTGACGGGGTCATCGACATGCATCGCCCATCCGATGCCAAGGCCTATAGTGGTTGCCCGGTCGCTGACGAGAACATGGTTGATCGCGCCGTCCAGACCGCCAAACAGGCCTTGAAGGTGAGCAACTGGGGCGGCGTACGCCCACGCGAGCGCACCGTCGCGCTGCAGCGCTGGGCGGACCTTATCGAGAGCGAGGCCGAAACGCTTGCGAAACTCGAAGCGCTTTCCTCAACACGCCCCGTCGGCCAGCTTGTCACCGGCGATATCGCCGTCACCGCAGAGCAGATCCGTTTCTTCGCCGAATTCGCCGATAAGGAGGGAAGCGATCTCGTTCCGACGGACGACAGCAATCTCGGCATGATCATCACGGAACCTTACGGTGTGGTCGGCGCCATCACGCCCTGGAATTTTCCTATTTCCATGGCTGGCTGGAAGCTTGGTCCCGCACTCGCCGCCGGCAATGCAGTGGTTCTAAAGCCGTCCGAACTGACACCGTTTTCAACCATCCATCTCGCCGAACTGGCAATCCGGGCCGGCCTACCGGCGGGTCTCATCAACATTGTTCTTGGCGACGGCCAGGTTACGGGCAATGCCATGACCGGCCATCCGGAGATCGCCAAGATCAGCTTTACCGGCTCGACCGCAGCCGGTTCTGCGATCATGGCCAATATCGCCCGCACAGGCGTCAAGCCGATGACGCTGGAACTCGGCGGAAAGAGCCCGCAACTGGTTTTTGCAGACGCCGATCTCGACAAGGCTGCCTCAGTCATTTCCCAAGGCATACTTTCCAATGCCGGCCAGGCCTGCGTCGCCGGCTCCCGGCTGATCGTCGAGGAATCCATTGCGGCCCCTCTGGCCGAAGCGATCGTCGCACGCATGAAGATGGTGAAGGCAGCGCCGACCTGGGACGAGACGACACAATATTCGCCGATCATCTCGAAGCGCCAGTTGAGCCGTATCCACGGCATTGTCGAGTCGGCTGTTTCGGCCGGCGGCGAATGTCTGTTCGGCGGCGCACCGATGGATGCGCCGGGCTATTTTTATCAGCCGACATTGATCGCCGTTCGCGAGCCCTCGCCTGCGGTCACGCAGGAGATCTTCGGGCCTGTCCTTACGCTGCAGACCTTTGTAGACGAGGAGGAGGCGCTCGCGCTCGCCGACCATCCGACCTACGGGCTTGCCGCCGGGCTCTTCACCCGCGACCTATCGCGCGCGATCCGGCTCACCCGTCGTCTGCAGGCAGGTACCGTCTGGGTCAACCGCTACAACCGTTCGCGCGACCATATCTTACCAACCGGAGGCTACAAGCAGTCGGGCATCGGGAAAGATCTCGGCCGCGAGGCTTACAACGCCAACCGCAAGAGCAAGAGCGTCTTGATCAGCCTTTGAGGACGATATCGCCATGACACATCACAGGATCGCACTTATTCCAGGCGACGGTATCGGGCGCGATGTCACAGCCGCCGCCTGGTCGGTTCTAGAGAAGGCAGCCGCGATCGGCAAATTTAGGCTGGAAGGCACGGAATTCCCGTGGTCATGCGCCTTCTACAAGCAGACCGGCGCCATGATGCCCGCTGATGGCATCCAGATACTGCGCGGCTTCGACGCTATCCTTCTTGGCGCCATTGGCTGGCCGGCAGAAGTGCCCGATTCCGTATCTCTGCACGGCCTGCTGCTACCAATCCGCAAGGCCTTCGTGCAATACGCCAATATCCGTCCGCACCGGCTTCTGCCTGGCGTCCAAGGTCCCTTGAAGGCGGAGGCTTTCGACATCGTCTGCATCCGGGAAAATACTGAGGGCGAATACTCCGGCGCCGGCGGCCGTGTTCATCAGGGGACCGCCGACGAGGTCGCGGTGGAAACCTCGATCTTCACGCGCACCGGCGTCGAACGGGTGCTGCGTTTCGGATTCGAGCAGGCGCGCTTGCGTCGCGGCAAGCTCGCCTCGGTGACCAAATCGAACGCCCAGAAATATTCCATGGTGTTCTGGGACGAAATCACCAGGGAGCTCGCCGCCCAATACCCGGACGTCGAGGTCACGATGTATCACATCGATGCCATGGCCGCCCGGATGGTCATGGCACCGGAAAGCCTCGACGTTGTGGTTGCCTCGAACCTCTTTGGCGACATCCTGACTGATCTGGGCGCGGCCATCCAGGGCGGTCTAGGATTTGCTGCTTCCGCCAACATCAATCCCGATCGAAGTGGTCCCTCCATGTTCGAGCCGGTGCACGGATCGGCGCCCGATATCGCCCATCTCGGCATTGCCAACCCGATCGCCACCATCTGGTCCGGCGCAATGATGCTTGATCATCTCAGCGAAACGGACGCGGCACGAAGGATCATGGAGGCGCTGAAAAGGACGACTGCCAGTGGCATAGGCACCGTCCCGGGCAAAGACAGAACGGAAACCATCACTGCGGCGGTTCTTGCCGCGCTCGACTGATCGTTTGGAGAATGAGCATGAAGACGTTGAACGACACGGAACTGTTCCGGCAAACGGGCCTGATAGGCGGGACGTGGACCGGCGCTGCCTCTGGCGGGGTCGTGGAGGTGATCGACCCGGCGACCCAGACGATCCTCGGTACCGTTCCAGATATGGGGGCTGCCGAAACGCGCGCCGCGATCGAGGCTGCCGATGCAGCCTTCACACCGTGGAAGAAGAAGACCCATGCCGAACGCGCCGGCCTCCTCGAACGCTGGTATGCGTTAATGATCGAAAACCTTGAGGATCTGGCGCTCCTCCTTACGCTGGAACAGGGCAAACCGCTCGACGAAGCGCGCGGTGAGATCCGCTATGGCGCCGCCTTCGTCAAGTGGTTTGCGGAGGAAGCGAGACGCATCGGCGGCCATACCATTCCCTCTCCAACCCCCGACCGCCGTATCGTCGTGCTTAAAGAAGCAGTCGGCGTCTGCGCCATCGTCACGCCCTGGAATTTCCCGAACGCGATGATCACCCGCAAGGTCGCGCCTGCCTTGGCGGCCGGATGCACCGTTGTGATCAAGCCGTCGGAGTTCACGCCGTTTTCCGCGCTGGCACTCGGTGTGCTTGCGGAGCGGGCGGGCATCCCGGCCGGGGTCGTCAACATCGTCACTGGCATGCCCACGGCCATTGGCAACGAGATCATGGCCAATGTGACGGTGCGCAAGATTTCGTTTACGGGCTCGACACGCGTCGGCTCGCTGCTGATGCGCGGTGCAGCCGATAGCATCAAACGGCTTTCACTCGAACTCGGTGGCAACGCCCCGTTCATTGTCTTCGATGATGCCGATCTCGATCTCGCGGTGGAAGGCGCGATCGCCTCCAAGTTCCGCAACGGAGGTCAGACTTGCGTTTGCGCCAACCGCATCCTGGTCCAGGCTAGCGTATACGACGCCTTCGCCGAAAAGCTCAGCGCCCGAGTGAGGGCGATGAAGGTCGGGCCGGGAACCGAGCCAGGTGTGGCAATTGGCCCGATGATCAACGAGGCGGCGATCACCAAGATCAACTGCCATATCGACGATGCGCTTGCGAAAGGCGCTAAGATCGCGGCCAGCGGCAGATCGCTACCGGAGGGCCGGCAATACACCGCCCCCATCGTTCTGACCGGCGCCACAACAGAGATGCTGCTTGCGAAAGAAGAGACCTTTGGCCCTGTCGCGCCGCTGTTTCGCTTCGAAACCGAGGACGAAGCGATCAGGATTGCCAATGCCACGCCCTTCGGTCTGGCCGCCTATTTCTACACCGAGAGCCTCAAGCGCTCCTGGCATGTCGGCGAAGCGCTCGAGTTCGGCATGGTCGGGCTGAACACCGGGGCAATTTCGACCGAGGTTGCCCCCTTCGGCGGCGTGAAACAATCCGGTCTTGGTCGTGAAGGCGCCCAATGCGGCATCGAGGAATATCTCGAAATGAAGAGCTTCCATATCGGCGGACTTGGCTGACCGAGGCCATCGAGTTTGACGGCATCCTCGATGGCGTTGAGCTCGTGACCCTCTTACATCTTCACGAGGATTATTTTGATGAGATTGTCAGCGAGCGGATGTCAAGCGCCTTCCGATCCTATGACAACCGTGCAACGAAACGGAAATTTGCAAGGCAGGGTGTTCCAACATCCCCCACTCACGCGTCTGGATCCCACGGGTTGGCAATGATGGCACCAGTGTCCTCGAAGTCCGCGACATTCCGCGTGACAACGATGAGATCGTGAACGATTGCCGTCGCCGCGATCAAACCGTCGATATCGCCACGTGGACGGATTGCGGCGATGCGACCCCATTCGACTGCAATTTGGTCTGATATGGGTAGAATGCGCTCACCATGGTCGTGACGCAATTTGCGTAGCCACTCTGCGAGATGGGCAGCCGACTTCGGGTCGTTCTTCTGCTTAAGGGCGATGCCTCGCATGATTTCGCCCAGCGTGAGCACGCTCAGATGGACCGTTAGAGGATCGACCGATCGCAGCCACGATTTGGCCTGAGGCGTGCCGCGGCGCGCCTCTGAGATGACGTCGGTATCGAGAAGATACATCAGAAGGCGACTTCTCGGCTTGGTGTCCTAGAGCGATCGCTCACCACCTCTGAGAGGGCGTCATCCCAAGCAGGTCCCGACAGCAGATCGTCAACCAGGGTCGGCCGGCCGGCGCGCAAGGCGTCGTATTCGCGGGCCGACAGCACGACGGCCGCGCGTTGGCCGCGTACGGTTACCACTTGTGGCCCCTCGTCCCGAGCTTTCTGAACGACTTTTGAAAATTGGTTCTTAGCGTCCTGTAACTGCCATTCCATGATTCTCATCCAAGCTAGCCTGTCTAGCTATATAGCGCGTCCAGCTGTTGGGATCAATCTCGCTATCGCCGGGCCAGCCCAAGCTCTTCATCCTGCCGATCCCGAACGGTCCAGTATTTTGGTCGGTCGCGGGCGGAGGTCCGGCATTGCGCAAGCAACCGAGGTTTGCGCGAAGGGTTGTCGGCAGACTTTGGGCGCCCGGTTCCGGATGGATGATTGGCCGTTATTGAAACCGGTCGAGCGTCTTGTAGTACAATCCGACCAGCGGCAGGAACCAGGGCTTGCCGAAATGGCCAGGAACGGCCGGCCAGTCGAGGCCCTTGACCGGGTTACGGTCAGCCTTGCCGAGAATGGCGTCGGCCATGATCATGCCGAGATGGGTGGACAGCTGCGCCCCATGGCCGGAATAGCCCATGGCGTACCAGACGCCATCGACATAGCCGGCGCGCGGATAGCGGTCCTTGGTCATATCGACGAGCCCACCCCAGCAATAGTCGATCTCTACCCCTGAAAGCTGTGGGAAGATTTCAAGCAGGCTATTGCGGAGAATGTCGCCACTCTTTGCATCCGAGCGCTGATCGGACGTTGCCGAAAACCGGGCGCGGCCTCCGAATATAAGCCGGTTGTCTGGCGACAGCCGAAAGTAGTTGCCGATGTTCATCGAGGTGACACAGGTGCGGTTGCCCGGCATCGTCACCGCAATTTCTGCATCCGTCAGTGGACGCGTTGCAATGAGAAAGCTGCCGACGGAAACAATCCGACGTCGGAAATAGCCGAACACTGGCGGCGTATAGGCGCCTGTCGCGACCAGCACGTGGTCTGCGGTAACGGTGCCCCGTACAGTCGCGAGGCTATGGCGACCGTTGCCACTTTGGTGCGCGGTCACTGCCGCCTTCTCGAAGATGGTGGCGCCATGGCGCGCGGCAGCACTGGCAAGGCCGACGACATAGCGTCCCATATGCATCATGGCGCTCTTTTTCGACAGCATGGCACCATGGAAGGGCGAGCCGACCTCGCTTTCAAGATCATTTGCACTAAGAAGCGCCGTCTCCGGGTCCACCTCTTTGTGAACTGCCTCGAAATTGCGGGCGATCGCATCGAAATGCTGCGGCTTGGACGCGAGCTTCAGCTTTCCCGCGCGACGGAAATTGCAGTCGATCCCCTCCTTTACGACGATTGCCTCGATGGTATCGATCGAAGCGTCGAGCGCTTTGTAGAGCGCGATGGCTCGCTCCTTGCCGAGTTCGGCCTTGGCGGCAATGAAGCTGTGGGCAAGGCCGTTGTTGAGATGGCCGCCATTGCGTCCCGAAGCACCCCAGCCGACCCGCTCTGCCTCCAGCACGACAACCTTTGCGCCGGCCTTTGCCAGCTGGCGCGCCGCGGCAAGGCCAGTGAAGCCGCCACCGACAATGGCGACGTCGTAGTGTCCTTCGACAGGACCTTGCATACCGCCTTCAAAAGCGGGGGCCGTATCGTGCCAGTAGGATTGGAACTTCATCGCCATGCCTTTCTCAGAGCCCGACGACGCCCGGAAGACCCGAGATATCGGCGATTTCGACATAGCCGTAATAGGGGTTCGCCGGTTCGTGGCCACGATTGACCCAGACCTTGTTCTTGATGCCGAGGTCATGCGCCGACATCAGATCGTAACGGAATGAAGACGAGCAATGGAGAATGTCTTCGGGGCCGCAGCCCAGCATATCAAGCATGTATTCGAAGCCCTTGAAGCGCGGTTTGTAGGACTGCGCCTGCTCCGCTGTGTAGACTGCGTGAAACGGCGCCCCGAGCTTTTCGACATTCGACATGATTTGCGCGTTCATCGCGTTGGAGAGGATGACCAGCGGGATTTCCTCACCAATCTTGGCAAGGCCTGCCGGAACGTCCGGATGCGGCCCCCAGGTCGGGACGCGCTCGTAGACCGCCCTCGCAGCTTCATCATGGAACTTTATGCCGTTGCGCTTGCAGGTCCGCTCAAGCGAGTTGTGAACCACCTCATTATAAGGTTTCCAATCGCCCAGTACCTCGTCGAGGCGATAGGCGGCAAAGTTCTTGATGAACTCGGCAATGCGCGGCTCGTCGAACTGATCACCGTAAAGATCGCGCGCCGCCTCCGCCATCTGGAAGTTGGTGAGTGTGCCATAGCAGTCGAAGGTGATGTATTTCGGCCGGAAGTGAGTCATGACCTGTCCTTGAGCTGTAGCGGTTTCATCTGTGGCCATCATAGGCCGAGGTTCACCCGCCCGCTCGACTGAAATCCGAACGATCAAAGCAGATTGTTTCGTATCTAAAGCCGGCTTTGGCAGAAGGTTGTGCGTCCTGGGGCGTTTCACTTCTCTTCCAGGACAGCGTTTCTCGCGCACGCGTTCGTTGTCAGCATAAGATGCGGCGGCATGCGCCTGCAAAGCCATAAGATACCGTCCGGGCCGCGTCCTTCAGACAATCTTCCGGCCGATACTGCCTCACACTTGTGACCAGAAATGAAGGACATTCCAATGCAAACACGTCAGATCGATCTTGCGACGTTCGGTCCCGAACACCTGGGAGCTGCCATCGACCTGTCTCGGCAGGCGGGCTGGCCGCACCGGTCGGAAGACTGGCAGATGGCGCTGGCGCTCAGCGAAGGGGTCGTGGCGGTCGAGGCCGGACGGGTCGTCGGCACCGTGCTCATGACGCCATACAAGACCGAGTGTGCAACAATCAACATGGTTATTGTCGACGAGACGATGCGCGGTCGCGGTCTAGGTCGCAGGCTCATGGATGCCGCATTTCAGATGGCGGCAGACCGACCGCTGCGGCTCGTGGCGACGGCCGAAGGCCTTCCCCTCTACAAGAAGCTTGGCTTTTGCGAGATCGGCACGGTCTTACAGCACCAGGGGGTGGTCGGCGAAATCGCCGCGCCAACGCAAACCGAGGACGCAACCGTCGGCGATCTTCATGCACTCACCGAACTCGACCGGGTTGCTTTCGGCGCCGATCGCGAAGGGCTGATGGCCTATCTCGCCAAGGTCGGTGAGTTCGCCGTCACCCGCCGTGACGGCCGCATTTCAGGGTTTGCAGCCCTGCGCTCCTTCGGTCGAGGAGACGTAATCGGCCCCGTCGTCGCCGCCGATCTCACTGATGCCAAAGCACTCGTCAGACACTTCATTGCCAAGCGTCCCAGCCGATTCCTCAGGATCGACACCACCGACGACAGCAACCTTTCGCCCTGGCTCGCCGAACAAGGCCTCGCGCACGTTGGCGGCGGCATTGCCATGGCCAAGCCGCAGATCCACCGCGCCGCAGATCGTGTTGCGGCCACCTTTGCCCTCGCCAATCAGGCGCTCGGCTGATCCGGAGACCTTCATGTTTAGCAATTCCCTGATCGAACTCGACCGCGCGCATTTGATCCATCCGGTCGCTTCCTATCGCGGTCACGAAAATCTGGGCGTGCGGGTCCTGACATCGGCTTTTGGTGCAACAGTCACCGATGCGAACGGCAAACAACTGATCGATGGCTTTGCCGGCCTTTGGTGCGTCAATGCTGGCTATGGTCATGACAGCATCGTCGAGGCGGCGGCAAAGCAAATGCGGGAGCTTCCTTATGCAACCGCCTATTTCGGCCTCGGCTCGGAGCCGGCAATCAGGTTGGCCTCGGAACTCGCCGATCGCGCGCCAGGAGACCTCAACCACGTCTATTTCACGCTCGGCGGTTCGGATGCGGTCGACAGCACGATCCGCTTCATCCGCTACTATTGGAATGCGCGCAGACGACCCGGGAAAGACCAGTTCATCTCCATCGAACAAGGCTATCACGGTTCCTCGACGGTTGGAGCCGGTCTTACTGCTCTACCCGCCTTTCACGCTGGTTTCGGCTTGCCATTCGACTGGCAGCACAAGATTCCGTCCCACTATGCCTACCGCAACCCGGTCGGCACCGACCCCGAAGCCATCATCGCTGCTTCCATTGCCGCGTTGAAGCAGAAGATCGAAGAACTGGGCGGCGCCGAGCGCGTTGCGGCATTCTATGCGGAACCGATCCAGGGATCGGGCGGCGTGCTCGTGCCGCCCAAGGGCTGGATGAAGGCAATGCGTGCCGTTTGCCGCGAGCTCGATATCCTCTTTGTCGCCGACGAGGTCATCACCGGCTTCGGGCGCACAGGTCCGCTATTTGCCTGTTCTGAGGATGACATCGTGCCGGACCTCCTGACGGTCGCCAAGGGCCTCACATCCGGCTACGTGCCGATGGGTGCCCTGTTCATGTCGGAACACGTCTACCAGACGATTGCCGATGGCGCCGGCGCCTCCGCCGTCGGACATGGCTATACCTATTCGGCCCATCCCGTCAGCGCCGCCGTCGGTCTGGAGGTTCTACGACTCTACGAAGACGGACTGCTGGAAAACGGCCGCAGAGCCGGAGCGCGGCTGATGGCCGGGCTCGAGAGCCTGAAGGACCATCCGCTCGTCGGCGACGTCCGCGGCCGCGGCATGTTGGCTGCCATCGAGCTCGTCGTCGACAAGGAACGCAAGACTCCCCTTCCAGCCGCTGCAGAACCGGCGCGCCGCATCTTCGACCGCGCCTGGAACAATGGTCTCGTCATCCGCGCCTTCGCCAATGGCGTGCTCGGCTACGCCCCACCGCTCTGTTGCACGGAGGCGGAAATCGACGCGATCGTGGAGCGTACACGCAGGACGCTCGACGAGACGCTCGCCGACAGCGATATCCGGCGGGCCCTTGTGGCCTGAGAAACCCGAGCCGCAATATGTCGCGGAACCGTCATCTTCGGTATTTTGTGCCGCGCCACAGCCTGTTTTCGGAGACTCTGGTTTGGGACAGCTGCCAAACTCAGTTCAAGAAAAAGGGCCGGATCCCAGAAATCCCGGCCTTTCACCAAGAGCTGGAAAATCACCTCGCCAGGGAACAGAATATTCTTCTTCACGAAGCCGGCGTTCCCTCAGGAGGCCGAGAACTGGGAAATTGCGATGGGCAAGAGCCTTCATGACTTCACGTATCTGACCTTCGATGTCGTCGGCACGCTGATCGACTTCGAGGGTGGTCTTACGGAGTGCCTCGCCAACATCGCCGCAGACGCGGGCGTCGTGATCGACGCCGAGGACGCCGAGGAGGCTTTAAGCCTTTACCGCGCGGCGCGCTATTCCAGGGATGCCGACCTCTTCCCGGATGATCTCATTCGCGTCTATCTGGCGATCGCGCCAAACCTCGGCCTGCCGGTTGAGCGAAAGTGTGGTGAGCGGCTGCGCGATTCCGCAAAACGCTGGAAGGCCTTTGACGACAGCGCCGAAGCGCTGGCCCAACTTGCCAAAGATTACCGCCTGGTGGCGATGACCAATGCACGTCGCTGGGCCTTCGATTACTTCGCGAAGGAACTGGGAAGCCCGTTTTACGCCGCCTTCACCGCCGACGAAACCGGCACAGAAAAGCCGGACCCCGTCTTCTTCGAGAAGGTTTTCGACTTCGTCGCCGCCGAAGGAAGTTCAAAGGACGAGATCCTGCATGTCGCCCAAAGCCAGTACCACGACATTGGGATTTCGCGGGAGCTGGGGATGAGCAATTGTTGGATTGAGCGCCGCCACGGACAGAAAGGCTATGGCGGCACGATCGAGCCGGCCAAATTCACCGAGCCCGACTATCACTTCACATCCTTGAAGGGCCTCGCCAATGCAGTGGCCGCCGCGCGGGGCTGAATGAGAATCTCAAAGAACCTGGCCTGAACTTTGCGGAAAGACGAAGACGCGCCAACCAACCACGAAAAGGGGAATGCTATGAACGACAAGATTACCAACTGGACCACATCCGACGACACAAGGGTCGAAAACGCCATTCGCCGTGGCGCGACGCGTCGAGAATTACTCCACATGATGCTGGCCGGCGGTGTGGCGATGTCGGCGGGGGGCCTCATCCTCTCTCGCGCCTCGCAGGCGCTCGCCGCCACACCCGTTTCCGGCGGCGCGCTGAAGGCGGCGGGATGGTCGTCTTCGACGGCCAATACGCTCGACCCGGCCAAGGCATCGCTCTCGACTGACTATGTCCGTTGCTGCTCCTTTTACAATCGCCTCACCTTCCTCGACCAGAACGGCGTCCCGCAAATGGAGCTTGCCGAAACAATCGAGTCCAAGGATGCAAAAACCTGGACCGTCAAGCTTAAGAAGGGCGTTACTTTCCACGATGGTAAGCCGCTGACGGCCGACGACGTCGTCTTTTCGCTGAAGCGCCATCTCGACCGGCCGTCGGTTCGAAGGTCGCCAAGATCGCCGCCCAAATGACGGGCTTCAAGGCAGTCGACAAACAGACCGTCGAGATCACGCTCGCAAATCCGAACGCCGACCTACCGACCATTCTGTCGATGCACCACTTCATGGTCGTCGCCGACGGTACGACGGACTTCTCGAAGGCGAACGGTACGGGCGCCTTCGTCAAGGAGGTCTTCGAACCCGGCGTGCGGTCGGTCGGGATCAAGAACAAGAACTACTGGAAATCCGGCCCGAACGTCGATTCGTTCGAATACTTCGCCATCAGCGACGACAATGCCCGCGTCAACGCACTGCTTTCGGGCGACATTCATCTTGCCGCCTCGATCAATCCCCGCTCGATGCGTTTGGTCGAGACACAGGCAGACGCTTTCGTCCTGTCGAAGACGACGTCTGGCAACTACACCAATCTCAACATGCGACTCGACATGGAGCCCGGCAGCAAGCGAGACTTCATCGAAGGTATGAAGTATCTCGTCAACCGCGAGCAGATCGTCAAGTCGGCGCTTCGGGGCTTGGGTGAGGTCGGCAACGACCAGCCGGTTTCCCCCGCGAATTTCTATCGCAATGCAGATCTGAAGGCGCGCGCATTCGATCCCGAAAAGGCCAAGTTCCATTTCGAAAAGGCCGGCGTTCTTGGTCAGTCGGTCCCGGTGATCGCCTCCGACGCGGCGACGTCGTCAATCGACATGGCGATGATCATCCAGGCCGCCGGTGCCGAAATCGGCATGAAGCTTGACGTCCAGCGCGTTCCATCCGACGGTTATTGGGACAATTATTGGCTGAAGGCACCCGTCCATTTCGGCAATATCAACCCGCGCCCGACACCGGACATCCTGTTCTCGCTGCTCTACGCTTCAGAAGCGCCGTGGAATGAGAGCCAATACAAGTCGGAGAAGTTCGACAAGATGCTGATCGAAGCGCGCGGCTCGCTCGACCAGAACAAACGAAAGGCCATCTACAACGAAATGCAAGTCATGGTCGCCGAAGAAGCTGGCACGATCATTCCGGCCTATATTTCGAACGTCGATGCCACGACTGCCAAACTCAAGGGCCTCGAAGCGAACCCGCTTGGTGGCCAGATGGGCTATGCCTTTGCGGAATACGTCTGGCTGGAAGCCTGACGACGCAACCGGCCACGGGGCTGCAGCCGCACTGCTGTAGCCCCGGGCTTTTTTCCGATGCGGAAAACGATGTCGAACGTTGAAAGGGAACGCGCGTGAACAACCCCGTCCTATCCCTTGTCCTGGGGAGACTGCTCATCGCCGTGGTCACATTGTTGATCGTCTCCTTCGCCGTCTTCTTCGCGACGACACTGCTGCCGGGAGACACGGCAACGATCCTTCTCGGCCAGGCCGCCACACCCGAGGCCGTTGCAGGTCTGCGCAACGCAATGCACCTCGACGAGCCGGCGCTCTTCCGTTTCCTGCGCTGGATTGTCGGCTTGTTGCATGGCGATCTCGGGACCTCCTATGCCAATGAGATGCCGGTTGCCAAGCTTATTGCCGGACGTTTCATCAACACCATGAAGCTTGCCGGCGTGACCGCCTTGTTCTCGGTCCCGATCGCCCTTTCGCTCGGAATCACGGCTGCCATGCTTCGCGGCTCGCTCTATGACCGGATTGTCACCATCTTGACAATCGGGGTGATCTCCGTCCCGGAATTCATGGTCGCGACCTCCGCCGTGCTGATCTTCGCCGTCTATCTAAAGTGGCTGCCGGCGCTGTCCTTCGCCAACGAGATCCATAGCTTGAGCGATATGCTACGTGTCTATGCAATGCCGGTGATCACGCTCACATTCGTCGTTTCGGCGCAGATGATCCGGATGACGCGCGCCGCAGTCATCGAGACGCTCAATACGCCTTACGTCGAGATGGCGCTACTCAAGGGCGCCTCCCGGCCGCGCATCGTCTTCCGTCACGCCTTGCCCAATGCGCTCGGGCCGATCGTCAATGCCGTTGCGCTCTCGCTCTCATATCTACTGGGCGGCGTCATCATCGTTGAGACGATCTTCAACTATCCAGGGATTGCCAAGCTCATGGTCGATGCTGTTGCCACCCGCGACCTGCCGCTGATCCAAAGCTGCGCGATGATCTTCTGCCTCGGCTACCTGATCCTGATCACGGCTGCCGACATCATCGCCATTCTTTCCAATCCGAGGCTCCGATGACAATGACGCCTTCAAGCACTTCGACACCCCTGCGGAAATCCGGAATCCGGTTTGGCTATCGCTTCAACATCGTGGGCATGATCGGCCTTGCGATCATCCTGTCCTGGGCGCTCGTTGCAATCTTTGCACCGCTTATAATCCCCTACCCGGTCGGTGAGATCGTTGATGTCGATTATTTCGGTCCGATGAGCCGTGATCTTTGGCTGGGCTCGGACTATCTCGGCCGCGACATGGTCTCGCGAATCCTGATGGGCGCACGCTATACCGTCGGTATCTCGCTCGCAGCCGTGACGATTGCCTGTTTCAGTGGCGTGGTTCTTGGCATGATCGCCGCCGTCACCGGAGGCTGGATTGATACGATCTTGAGCCGTGTCCTCGACGCGCTGAATTCGATCCCAAGCAAGCTGTTCGGCCTTGTGGTCGTCGCGGCCGTCGGCTCCTCGATCCCGGTGCTGATCTTGACGCTGTCGGTCATCTACATTCCCGGATCCTATCGCTTCGCTCGCGCACTTGCCGTCAACATTAACGCGATGGACTTCATCACTGTCGCGCGCATCCGCGGGGAGAACACCCTCTATCTCACTCGATCCGAGATCCTACCCAACATCGTTGGGCCGGTGCTCGCAGATCTGGGGCTTCGCTTCGTTTTCATCGTTCTCCTGCTCTCCGGGCTCTCGTTCCTCGGCCTCGGTGTTCAGCCGCCTTATGCCGACTGGGGTGCACTTGTGCGCGAGAACATCGGCGGTCTGCCTTTTGGAGCACCGGCCGTTATGTTCCCCTCGCTTGCGATCGCCAGCCTCACGATCAGCGTGAACCTCCTGATCGATAACCTGCCGCACAAGATCCGCGATCGGAGCGAGTGATGACCAACCTTGTAGAAATCTGTGACCTGAAGGTCGAAGCAACCACCGATTCCGGGCGCCACGTCGAAATCATCAAGGGCGTTAGCCTGGCCGTCGCGAAGGGCGAGATAGTCGCCCTGATTGGGGAAAGCGGTTCGGGAAAGACGACGATCGCATTGACGTTGATGGGTCACGCCCGCCCAGGCTGCCGCATTTCCGGCGGCATTGTATCGGTCGCCGGCAAGAACATGGTCGCACTTTCGGAAAAGCAGCGTGCCAAGGTACGCGGCACCGAGGTCGCTTACGTACCGCAATCGGCGGCCGCCGCCTTCAACCCGGCAACCACCATCATGGACCAGGTCATCGAGGTCACCCGCATCCATGGGCTGATGTCGCCCGACGAGGCCCGCACGCGCGCCGTCGAGCTCTTCCGGGCGCTGTCCCTGCCCGAACCCGATACGATCGGCAGCCGTTATCCGCATCAAGTCTCCGGCGGACAGTTGCAGCGGCTTGCGGCTGCCATGGCCCTGATCGGCGACCCCAAGCTCGTCATCTTCGACGAACCGACCACCGCACTCGACGTTACCACGCAGATCGAGGTTCTGCGCGCCTTCAAGGCAGTCATGAAGAAGGGCGGGATCGCAGGCGTCTATGTCTCGCATGATCTTGCTGTCGTCGCCCAGATTGCCGATCGCATCGTCGTTTTGAAAGGTGGCGAGGCGAAGGAGACCGGCACCACCGAAGAGATCCTCAACGAAGCAAAGCATCCCTACACGCGCGAACTGCTCGCCGCCTTCGAGCCAAAGTCGCGCGGGCCTGTCGCCGCCGCACCGACTTCGCCTGCTCCGCTTCTGAAGATCGAAGACCTGGTCGCCGGTTATGGTCAGCGCCAGACCGACGGGCTGCCGCTCGTGCGGGCTGTGGAGCATGTGAGCCTCAAGGTGGAGAAAGGTCGCAACCTTGGCATCATCGGGGAATCCGGTTGCGGAAAGTCGACGCTCGCCCGCGCCATAGCCGGCATCTTGCCGGCCGCCGTCGGCAAGATCGTCTTCGACGGCAAGGAACTCTCTCGCAGCGCACGCGAGCGCTCACGCGACCAGCTGCGCCAGATGCAAATCGTCTTTCAATATGCTGACACCGCGCTCAATCCGGCAAAGTCGGTCGAGGATATCCTGGACCGGCCCCTTGTCTTCTACCACCGCATGGACAGAAAGGCGCGCAGCGCCCGCATCGACGAGTTGCTCGATATGGTGCGCCTACCGCGCAATCTGCGCCACCGGCGCCCGGGTGAGCTTTCCGGCGGCCAGAAGCAGCGCGTGAACTTTGCCCGCGCATTGGCCGCTGACCCGAAGTTGATCCTCTGTGACGAGATCACCTCGGCACTCGATACGGTTGTCGCCGCCGCCGTCATCGACCTCCTCAAGGACTTGCAACGCGACCTCGGACTCTCCTACATTTTTATCAGTCACGACTTGTCCGTGGTCGAGGCGATCTGCGACGAGATCGTTGTGATGTATGGCGGCAGAAAGGTCGAGGAAATCATGCCGGCCAAGGTCAAGACGCCGCAGCACCCCTATTCGCAATTGCTGTTCTCGTCGGTGCCGAAGCTCGACCCCACCTGGCTTGACGGTCTTCAACAGGATGCCGAGTTGGTTCGGGCCTATTGCCGGCGCTGAAGCGCCTGCGCGTCATGTTCAAAACGACACAGCCTTACATCGGAAACAGGCTGGTCAGTGGCATGTGGGCTTTTACGATCGGCGACTTTAGAACGACGAAGCTGAAATATTTGTCGATGCCGACATCCATGTCAGTCAGGCGTTCCATGATGGTTTGGTATTCGCCAATACCGGCAGTCACGAATTTCAGCAGATAGTCGTACCCGCCAGATACGAGGTGGCACTCGATCACATTGTCAACCTTCTCGATCGCGGCGAGAAACCGGGCAAAGTCTATCTGCCGGTGGTTTTTCAGTGTGATCTCCGTGAATACAGTGAGCGTCTGGCCCAGTTTGCCGACATTGATCTGCGCAGAATAGCCTCCGATATAACCCTCCGACTGCAGCTTTTTCACCCGCATCAGGCAGGGGCTCGGCGACAGAGCAACAAGCTCCGCAAGTTCGACGTTGGTGATGCGTCCGTTCTTTTGTAGTTCGTAGAGAATCTTGATGTCGATCCTGTCGAGCTTCATGCGGCACCTCTTCGAATTCTCTGTCTTGGCCAATCGCACAGCAGATTATGCTGCGAAACACATTGCGCCGAACCTAGCACAAAGGTCGGATGTGTCGATGTCATTTTGCCTCTTGCGCCGAAGCACAAAGGCCCGAGCAGCTCCGGGAAGACAGAATTTTCTGCTGCCATCGGCGACAGTCCGGCAACGCTGCAGCGGAGAAACCGCTAGACTGCGTGCGAAACGGAGACCATGCCATGCCTGCACCGCTGAAATTTGTCGCGACCACTCCGCAGTTGCCCGCTCAAGCGGACGCGGTGATCATCGGTGGCGGCATCGTCGGCGTCTTTGCAGCCTATTATTTGGCGAGGCGCGGATTGACGGTAGCGCTCGTTGAAAAAGGTCGGATCGGCGCAGAACAATCGAGCCGCAACTGGGGCTGGTGTCGCCAGCAAAACCGCGACGCTCGCGAACTTCCGATGGCAACAAAGAGCCTCGATCTATGGGAGAGCTTCGCCGCCGAAACGGGAGAGGATACGGGCTTTTGCCGCTGCGGGCTTTTCTATTTGAGCAACAGTGACGAAGAACTGGCCGGCTGGGCGCGGTGGCGCGACTTTGCCCGCACCGCCGGCGTCACCACCCATATGCTCGACAGTGTCGAAGCGACGGAGCGCGGCCGCGCGACCGGCAAGCCTTGGAAGGGTGGAGTCTTTTCGCCGACCGACGGCACCGCCGATCCGGGGTCCGCGGCGCCCGCCGTCGCGGCCGCGGCCCTCAAGCTCGGAGGAACAGTCCACCAATCCTGCGCCGCCCGCGGTATCGAGACGGAGGGCGGCCGCGTCTGCGGCGTTGTCACCGAACACGGCACCATTCGCACCAAAATCGCGGTGCTTGCCGGCGGTGCCTGGGCGTCCTCCTTCTGCCACCAGCTTGGCATCCGCTTTCCGCAGGCCTCTATCCGCTCTTCGATCCTTTCGGTCTCGCCCGGCGCCACTGGCCTGCCCGATGCGCTACACACGACGGCCGTTTCTGTCACCCGTCGCAGCGACGGCGGCTACACCCTGGCAATCAGCGGCGGCGGGCGCGTCGATCTGACGCCGCAACAGCTGCGCTTCGCGCCCCAGTTCCTGCCCATGTTCGTCCGGCGCTGGCGCAGCCTGGCACCGGGTGGATTGCAGGGAATTCGCTCAGGGCATGAGACACTGGCACGCTGGCGGCTGGACGCACCCACGCCGATGGAGCGCATGCGCATCCTCGATCCGGCCATCGATAAGCAGACCATTCGCACCACCCATTTGCGCGCACTGGAACTATTGCCGGCTTTGAAGAACACCAAGATCGCTGCCACCTGGGCAGGCTATGTCGACAGTACCCCCGATGGAGTGCCGGGGATCGGCGAAATAGCGACCGTTCCCGGCTTCGTGTTAGCCGCCGGCTTCAGCGGTCACGGCTTCGGCATCGGTCCCGGCGCAGGTCACCTGATTGCCGATATCGTCACCGGCGATGAGCCGATCGTCGACCCTCGGCCCTACCATCCAGACCGCTTCTTAACATCTGCCTGGGGGAAAGTGGCTGATTTCTGAGCGGCGGCGCATGGAAATCGGGGCCTGAGTTGAAGAACGAAACCATTCCGTACGACCGCGCTCAATGTCAAACCAGCTCCCCCAGATCATGAATGCCGAGGGACGCATTCCGTTTCCGCCAGCAAAGCCAATTTCCACACATCCACGGAGAACCCCATGAAGAACGCACACAGGTTCTACATAGACGGTGAATGGGTCGAGCCCGAGACACTAAAGAAGCACGACGTCATTGATCCATCGACCGAGCAGGTGATCGGGACGATTGCGATCGGTAGCGCAGCGGATGCAGAAAAAGCGATCAAAGCTGCGCGCAATGCCTTTGCCGGCTTTTCTAGGACGACGAAGGATGATCGGCTGGCGTTGCTGAAGCGGGTTCTTACAATCGTGAAGCGTCGCAAAGATGAGATCGGCGACATGATCTCGCGCGAGATGGGAGCGCCGCTCATCATGGCCCGGGCAGAACAGGCCGGCCTCGGCGCGGCCCATTTCGAGGAGACCATCCGCGCCTTCAAGACATTCGACTTTGAATACATGCAGGGCTCAACCCGAATCGTCCATGAACCGATTGGGGTCGTCGCAATGATCACACCCTGGAACTGGCCAATCAACCAGATCGTCTGCAAGGTCGCGCCCGCACTTGCGACCGGTTGTACAATGGTGCTCAAGCCGTCTGAGATCGCTCCCTTCAACGCTGTCATTTTGGCCGAGATCATGCATGAGGCTGGCGTGCCAAAGGGGGTCTTCAACTTGGTTCAGGGTGACGGCCCGACGGTCGGCGCGGTGTTGGCCAGCCATCCGGACGTCGACATGGTGTCCTTCACTGGCTCAACGCGCGCCGGTATTGCCGTTGCGCTGGCAGCAGCGCCCACCGTCAAACGGGTACATCAGGAACTCGGCGGCAAGTCACCGAATATCATACTGCGAAGCGCCGATCTTGCCGGCGCAGTCAGGGCCGGCGTTCGCCGCTGCTTTGCCAATTCTGGTCAGTCGTGCAACGCGCCGACGCGGATGCTCGTACCTGTAGAGCGTATGGACGAAGCAAGCGCTGTCGCGGCGCGAGAAGCAGCAGCGCTCGTCGTGGGTCCTCCATCCGATCCTCGTACCGACATCGGACCGGTCGCAAGCGCTACCCAGTTCGAAAAAATCCAGGCGCTGATCGAGAAGGGTATCGCGGAAGGAGCGGAGCTAGCTGCCGGCGGTCCCGGTCGGCCATCGCATCTCAGTTCGGGTTACTATGTGCGCCCGACCGTGTTTTCGCGGGTGACCAATTCGATGACGATCGCGCGCGAGGAGATCTTCGGTCCGGTGCTCTCCATCATCGGCTACGAAACCGAGGACGATGCGATGGCGATTGCTAATGACACGCCATATGGCCTCGCGTCCTTCATCCATGGCGCTCAGTCGGAAGCGCGGACGCTGGCACGCAGATTGCGCACCGGCAGTGTTCGCCTCAACGGCCCGGCATGGGATGGTGCCGCCCCCTTCGGCGGTTACAAGCGGTCGGGCAACGGCCGTGAATACGGCAAGTTCGGGCTACATGAGTTCACTGAGATCAAGGGCATCGTTGGATATGCAGGCGACTGAACGATTTGATCCCTGCCACCGCACTACGCGGTTCGGCTACCACCCCCGGTCAGGTATCAACAGCCAAATATTCGCAATGATTGATTGCACAGCCGATGAGATTGCGCTCAGCCGGAACTCGTCCGAGGATCTTTCGACCGCGATTTTCGGGATACCGCTCGCCGAAGGCGATCAAGTGCTGATTTCGCCGTGGGATTACCCCAGTGTCCGACGGAATGGTCGGAAGATTCGGGGACACAGGAGTCCGCTCAAAAGATTGGTCAATTTCCCCCGATCTCTCGTCGCGATCATGGTCCCACTCGGTTCCGCAAGGGATTGATGAACTGGGTGCCGGCAAAATCCTTTTCGTTGTCCGTAACCACCACACAATCATTCGCGCCTGCAATTGCGGCCACGATCATATCGAGCCCGCTACGAGGCCGGCCAGCTGACTTGCCATCGGCCATCAGGCGAGCCCAAATCAGTGCGGCCTTGTCGTCGAAGGGCAGGACGCGTCCCGCGAACAAACCTTGCGGCCCTTCGGGACCAGAGAACCACGCATCGAGAGCGTCGCGCTTCTTCCCACGTGGCTTTTCAAGGATGCCACGCCTAATCTCCGCAACCGTTAGGGAGGCTATGTACAGATTTTCGTCGCGTTGCTCTGCCCACCATGCCAGCAGCGATTCCGACGGCTTTTGCTTTACGACGTTGCTGATGACGTTGGTATCGAGGAGATAGCGTGTCACAGATCGACCCTGCGCCCCTCTTCGCGCGGGCGCGAAACATCGAGTTCAGCTCCAACAAGGGGCGATCGACGCAATGCGGCCAGGATCCCTCCTGTTTTAGGCGGTGCGCCCTCAACAAGCGTTTTCACGGTTTGTCTCGCCTGCTCTGCATCCGGCCCTTCCTCCGCTAGGTGCCGTGCCAACGCACGTATCAGTTCACGGTCCGATTCAAGTGCCATGACTTCCAATCGCTTGAAACCTCGTTGCGTGAGACGCCCTCGGTAGTTTTCGATCGCTCTTTTCTGCGCGGTATTACCCATCAATGATCTCCGATTTATATCAGGATATATACCCGAAACATTGACGAAAGACAAGATTTCAACAGGGTCGTTGCCAGCGAAAAGAGTTTCGCCGGTGCACTTTGTCTCAACCTCGATTTCTTCAAAAATCGGGGTGTCTCGATGAGGAAGCCGCACTTAGAAGTCGGTCGGGCCGACCTGAAAGAGCTAATGTCGCGGGCTGTCGAGTTCATCGCTGCTCTCCGACGCTGATATGAAGCGAGGTCGCGCATTCCATCGTCTGCAAACGAGATAGAGCATCCGGTTGCCGATACCGCGCTGAGCGCCGGCCAATTTAGGCCTTGATCTCGACGGTTTCGGGTTCCGGGCGCTTGGCTACGTCGGGAACATTGCCCTTGAAGACGCGCCTGACACTGACAAATAACAGCGGGATAAAAAATATCCCGATGACCGTTGCCGAGATCATACCGCCCATCACACCGATACCGATTGAGTTCTGGCTGCCGGATCCGGCGCCATTGGCAATCGCAAGTGGCAAAACCCCGAGAATAAAGGCCAACGAGGTCATGAGGATCGGCCGCAGACGCTGCCGGGAGGCCTCAAGCGTGGCCGCGAAGAGATCCTTGCCGGTTTTTTGCTGGTCGATCGCAAATTCGACAATCAGGATCGCGTTCTTGGCTGCGAGGCCAATTGTCGTCAGCAATCCCACCTTGAAGTAGACGTCATTGGTCTGGCCGAACAAAATAGCGGCAAGCAAGGCCCCAAAGACACCGATAGGGACCGACAGCATGACGGCGACGGGGATCGACCAGCTCTCATACAAGGCCGCCAGCGCCAGAAACACCACGAGAATGGAGATAGCGTACAACTGGGTCGCCTGGTTTCCTGAGAGGCGCTCCTGCGCCGACAGGCCGGTCCATTCATGGCGGAAGCCTTCCGGTAACTGAGCGACCAGATCATCGATCTCGTTCATGGCATCGCCGGATGAAACACCTGTGGCCGCAGCCCCCTGGATTTCGACCGCAGACGAACCGTTGTAGCGTTCGAGGCGCGGCGACCCAAACTTCCAGTGTCCGCTGGCGAAGGCTGAGAACGGCACCATCTCGTCGCCGGAGTTCTTGACGTACCAACGATCGAAGTCCTCAGGCTGCATTCGAAACTCCTTGTCAGCCTGTACATAGACCTTCTTGACGCGCCCGCGATCGATGAAATCATTGACGTAGTTGCCGCCCCAGGCTGTCGAGACCGTCGTATCGATATCTGAGAGATCGAGGTTAAGTGCACTCGCCTTTTCCTGATCGATGTCGACGGAATATTGCGGCGAATCTTCCTGCCCGTTTGGTCGCGTACCGCTCAATTTGCTGTTCTTGCCAGCTGCGGCGAGCAGTTGGTTTCTGACGTCGATCAACGGCTGATGACCAGTTGCATTCATGTCCTTGAGGTAAAAGTCGAAGCCAGCATTGTTGCCGAAGCCGGGTATGGCCGGAGGCGCCAAAGCGAACACGTTGCCGTCTCTGATCTTGGAAAAAGCCGCCATCGCGCGCCCTGCGACGGCTTGCGCCTTCGATTGGGGAGTACTGCGCTGGGAAAAATCCTTCAGCTTCACGAAGGCGATGCCGACGTTTTGGCCTTGGCCACCAAAGCCAAATCCAACGACTGCCATGACACCGGTGACGTAGTCCTTTTCATCGTTGAGATAGTGGTCGGTAACCTGCTGCAACACCTTTTGCGTGCGATCCGCCGTGGCGCCGACCGGCAACTGAACGCTGCTGATGAGGATTCCTTGATCCTCCTCGGGCAGGAACGAACTCGGCAATCGTGTGAAGAGGTAACCGACGCAAGCAGCGATCAGGAGAAAGATGCAAAGGAACAAAGCGCTGCGCCGCAGCATGCCACCAACGCCGCGCTGATATGCTGTTGTACCGCGCTCGAAGTTGCGGTTGAAAAACCCGAACACGCCGCGCTGTTTGGCGCCGTGCCTGGGTTTTTTCAGGACGGTCGCGCATAGCGCCGGGGTCAGGATCAGTGCGACGATCACGGAAAGCAGCATCGCCGACACGATGGTCACCGAGAACTGGCGGTAGATGATGCCGACGGAGCCCGAAAAAAATGCCATCGGAATAAACACGGCAGACAGGACAGTGGCGATGCCGATCAATGCGCCAGTGATCTCGTCCATGGACTTTATGGTCGCCTCCCTTGGCGAGAGATCCTCCTCCTCCATGACGCGCTCGACGTTTTCGACGACGACGATGGCGTCGTCAACGAGAAGCCCGATCGCAAGCACCATGCCGAACATCGTCAGCGTGTTGATCGAATAGCCGAAGTAGGCAAGGACCCCGAATGTGCCAAGAAGCACGACCGGTACGGCAAGTGTCGGAATGATCGTCGCGCGCAGATTTTGCAAAAAGACGAACATCACGAGGAAGACCAGCACGATGGCTTCGATGAGGGTCTTGACGACGTCTTCGATCGACAGCTTTACGAACGGCGTCGTGTCGTATGGGTAAACAACCTCGACGTTGGGCGGCAAGGTCCCCCGCAGGCTGTCGACCGTCGCCTGAACGGCCTCAGCCGTGTCAATCGCATTTGCGCCGGAGGCCAGGTTGATAGCAAGACCGGCTGAGGGTTTGCCGTTGTAGGTACTGAAGCTGGAGTAGCTATCCGCGCCTATTTCCACGGTCGCGACATCATTGAGACGAACGAGCGAGCCGTTGCTGTCGCTTTTGAGAATGATGTTCTGGAACTGCTCAGGCGTCTGGAGGCGGCTCTTGGCAGTAACCGTGGCGTTGAGTTGCTGGCCCTTGCGCTGCGGCAGTGCACCGATCTGACCGGCGGCAACCTGCGTGTTTTGCGCTTCGATAGCAGCGGTGACGTTGCTGACCATCAGCGAGTACTTCGCGAGCTTGTCAGGATCCACCCAGATGCGCATGGCATATCCCGAGCCGAAAAGCTGCGTGTCGCCAACGCCTGCAACCCGCTTCAGCGTGTCGTTCAGCGAGCTGTTGACATAGTCGGCGAGATCAGTTGACGTCAGCTTCCCGTCGGTTGAGACAAAACCAATGACCATTAGGAAGTTGGATGTGGATTTGGTGACCGTCAGCCCAGTGTTTTGAACGCTTTGTGGCAGTTGTGCCTGGACAAGCTGCAGCTTGTTTTGCACCTGCATCTGGGCCACGTCGGGATTTGCCGCACTGGTGAAGGTGAGCGATATCGACGCCTGACCAGTCGACTGGGATGTCGATGCCATATAGTCGAGATTGTCGATGCCGGTCATACCCTGCTCGATGACCTTCGTTACCGAGTTTTCGACCGTTTGTGCGTCGGCGCCCGGATAGTTTCCGGATATCCTGACCGTTGTTGGCGCAATCTGCGGATACTGAGAGATGGAAAGTGTTGTGATCGACAAAATGCCCGCGAGCATGATGACGATTGCGATGACCCAGGCAAACACCGGCCTGGCAATGAAAAACCGGGACACGTGATCACCTCACTTGGGAACAGGAGTGTTGGCCGCTTGCTTCACAGGAGCAGCGCTTGTGTCGGCTGCCTGATTGATCTGACCGGTCGCATCATCGATCACCACATCATCGACCTTGACATCTTGCCCGTCTCGCACACGCTGCAGACCTTCGACGATGACACGGTCGCCGTCAGTTATACCCTCTGCAACGAGCCAGCTATTGCCGACGCTTCTTTGTACTGAAAGCGTCCGCCTCTGCACCTTTCCATCTGAAGACACAAACAATGCGAGTGGCTGGCCCTTCGCATCACGTGTGACAGCTCGCTGAGGCACGAGAAAGCTGTTGGGCGCTATCCCCTCTTCGATTGTTGCCCGGACATACATGCCGGGCAGAAGAAGTCGGTCGGGATTTGGGAAGGTGGCGCGCGCAGTCACGGTGCCCAGTGTCTGCGAAACAGCGGCTGTAGAGAATTCAAAGGTTCCAGGCAGGGGGTATTTCGATCCATCTTCAAGCCTAAGGTTGACCGAGACGTTGTTGCCGACGATCTTTATCCGCCCCTCGGATATCGCTCGGCGGACCGCCAATAGGTTTGCACTGGATTGGGTGGCATCGACGTTGATCGGGTCAAGCTGATTTATCGTCGCGAGCGCCGTCGTCTGCTCAGCCGTCACCAACGCGCCCACTGTCACTGATGATGCGTCGATGCGGCCCGAGATCGGCGCGCGAATCCTTGTATAGTCGAGATTGATGCGGGCCGTCTCGAGCGCGGCTTTGGCCGAGGCGACATCGGCCTGCGCTTGCGCCAGTGTTGATAGCGCATCGTCGAGATCCTGCTTGCTGACGACTGACTGGGAGGTCAGACCCTGATATCGGTCTACCTTGGCCTGGGCACTGGGAACAGCACCCTCGGCTCTCTGCAGCCCCGCGACCGCACTGTCGAAGGCTGCCTGATAGGCGCTGGGATCGATCTCGTAGAGAACGTCTCCAGCGTTGACCTCGCTGCCTTCCCTGAAATTGCGGGCCCGGATAATGCCTCCGACCTGCGGGCGGACTTCGGCAATGAGCGACGCTGCGGTCCGGCCCGGGACCTCTGCCGTTATCGTCACAGATTGTGGATGCAGCGTGACCGCACTGACTTCCGGCTTTGCGTCGGCGCCCGCCTTTCGTTGAGTACCCTGCTCGTTACAGGCAACGAGCGCCAAGCCAACAGCGACGATCTGGGTGAATAGAATAAGGCGCGTTCTATCTAACAAAAGCATCGGTGGCTCCTGAATGTGCCGCTGCTGCTGGCCAACGCACACGCTAAAGTTCTGGTGTAGTCGCGGGATGTTTCAAGAGGCAGATGTGTAACGACCCTCGCGATCCGTGTCTCCAGCGACATTCGATCTGAAAATCGATCCGTGCCTTGCCGTTCGCCGTGCCGGGCGGCCGCCCGGCCAAGTCATGCACGGGCGGTCCCCTTAAAGGTTGTCCGATCGCGCGCCGAGGCGCTCGATCGCTGGGGCTGCCTGATCAAGCGCGGCGGTGCGACCGAAAGCATCGCTGCGACCACATAAGTGTGGTCGCATTGTATGGCGTGCGCCATCGTTGTATCCTGTAGCCTGACAAATGCGCAAACTACGCAGTGCATAGCCGGATCCAGTCCGGTCGGTGTTTCAAACCGTGAACAAATAGCCGCGGACCATGGAACTCATCGTCATCATCGGATTGATCGTCGTCAAGGTCGCGTTGCTGATTGCAATGCTGCTGCTGCTGCCCTTGCCTCTAACCTGGCTGGAACGCAAGATCGCCGGACACATGCAGCAACGGATGGGGCCGATGCGCGTTGGGTGGCACGGGCTGCTGCAACCGATGGCGGACGGAATCAAGCTTTTAACCAAAGAGGACCACATCCCGGCCGAGGCTGATCGCTTGCTGTTCAAGGTGGCTCCCATCCTGGCGCTCGCTCCGCCCTTTGTCGTATTCGTCGCGATCCCCTTCGGCGAAACTGTCTCGGTCCTCGGCGCCGAAGTCACGCTCTACGTTTCCAACATGAATGTGGCGCTCCTTTTCGTCTTCGCGGTGATCGGGATCGAGGTGTATGGCGTTATCTTCGGCGGCTGGGCCGCTAACAGCAAATACGCTGTCCTGGGCAGCCTGAGGACCTGCGCCCAGATGATAAGCTACGAGATCCCCATGGGGTTTGCGGTGATCGGCGTGGTCATGTTGGCGCAATCCATGAGCCTGCTCGAAATCGTGCGAGCGCAAGCCGATGTCTGGAACATCGTCTACCAACCGATCGGATTCTTCGTGTTTTTCGTCGCCGGACTGGCCGAGGCACAGCGCATTCCTTTCGACCTGGCGGAAGCGGAAGGCGATCTCGGCGCCGGGTTCCACACCGAATACAGTGGTATCCGGTTTGCGTTCTTCATGATCAGCGAATATGCCATCGTCTTGCTGGTGTCGGTCCTCGTGGTGATCCTGTTCTTCGGCGGCTGGAACGGCGTGCTGATCCCTTTGCCACCCCTCCTGTGGTTTCTGCTCAAGGTGGCGTTCTTCGTCTACTTGTTCATATGGTTCCGCTTCACGTTCCCTCGCTACCGCTACGACCAGCTGATGGCGATCGGATGGAAAGTCTTGCTTCCTTTGTCGATGGCGAACATAATCATAACTGGTCTTATTTTCTTTTAGGGGCCGCAACGGCTCCGTAGTGGGGCGCCGATGTCGCGCGCACGAAACAGCATTGGGACATGGATCGGCTGGACGTTCTTCGCCGATCTGGCGAGCGGCTTGGCGCTGACCTTCAGCTACATGTTCTCCAGATCCGTGACCATGCAATATCCGGACAAGGAAAAATGGTTGCCCTACTCGCGTTACCGCGGGCATCACTTTCTGACGCGCGACGAAGAGGGCGAGATCAAATGCGTGGCCTGCGAACTCTGCGCGCGGATTTGTCCCTGTGACTGCATCGAAGTCGTCCCCTACGAGGACGAGAAGGGCAACCGTCATCCGGCAAAATTCGAGATCGACACGGCACGGTGTCTGTTCTGCGGCCTTTGCGAGGATGCCTGCCCGGCGGACGCGATCGCGCTTGGCCAGCAGTACGAATTCTCGAGTTTTTCCTCGCGTGACCTCGTGGTCGGACGTGACGATCTACTTAGCAAGCCGGGCAAGGCCGCGACCGGCGGCGGCGTGATTGCCGCGCGCCTGAACACCAAGAAGGACGTGCTCGTCGAGACGAAAGAAACGCAGGGCTACAACTGGTGGCGGAATATCCGGCGAACGTAAACGCGCACCAGCTGTCAAACCGCAGCGCGCAGACAGGAGGCTCAGATGTTTGTCGGCGAAATCATGAAGAACAAGGGTGTCGGTGTCATCGCGGTCAGTCGCAATCAGACGATGGTGGAAGTCTTGAGGCTGTTTCGCGACAACAATATCGGCTTCGTCGTCGTCAGCCAACCGAACGGCAAATACCTGGGTACATTATCGGAGCGGGACTGCTGCAATGCCGTGGCGGAATACGGCGCCGAGGCGGCGACGATGCGGGTCGTGGACATCATGAACCGCAATGTAGCGACCTGTTCGACACGGGATTTGCTGCCCGTCGCGATGGAGATCATGACGCAGCGGCGTACGCGTCATGTGCTGGTCATGGATGGGGACGACGTTGTCGGCGTGGTCAGCATCGGTGATGTGGTCAAACATAGGCTCGACGAAGCGCAGCTCACCGAGCAGGAGTTGCAGGATTATATCTGCGGGGCCAGATATCACTGACCAGACCCGTCAGGTTCGGGCGAGCGACCGGCGGTGTCTTCAGCGAGGGTCTCGGCTCCCGCCCAGGCTCCGGCGACAGTAGTGATCTCGACTGCCGCGCGCGCCTTTTGAACGTCCACCGGACATGGATACTCGCCCCGCCGCATCAGCCCATTGAGACGCAGGGCTCTGTAGTTTTCGGGAACGAACACGAGCCCCCGAGGAAAGCGCCTGTCGACCTTGAGCTTCGCCGTCAGTTCGCGCTGGGCGGATCGCACGACCACCTGATCGCCATCCGAGAGGCCAAGTTGTGCGGCGTCCCACGCACCCATCTCGACATAGGGGTCATCGGCGACCGTGTTGAGGATTTCCGAGCGCTCGGAAAGATATCCATTGTGGAACAGGCAGTTGCCAGTGACCAGCATCAGCCGGTCGGTTGCAATGGGCAGAGGCGGCGGGGCGAAAAAGGCGCCAACCGGCGGCGCAACAGCCGCCTTGGTGAATGCTCCGTCGGCGCCAAGCCCATCCTGGGTCAGGCCCACGTAAGCGGGAACCAGCCGGGCGATCTCGTCGAAAATCTCGGATTGAACCGATGGCAGCAGCGCGTGGCTTTGAAGTGCTGCGACAAAGTCGAAGATCTCCAGATTACCTCTTGCCTCGGCGACCGGCTCACGGAACTTGCAGACCCTCTGGGCCCGGCCTTCGTTGTTGGTAAAAGTGCCCGATTCCTCGCCATACGTCGCGGCCGGCAGCACCACGTCAGCCAGTCCTGCCGTATCCGTGAGGAACGCGTCCTGCACGATCAGGAGATCTGCGGCTGCAAGTGCGCGCTTAACGAACGCCCGGTCGGGATACGACATCAGGGGGTCGCTTCCGGCTATATAGAGCGCGCCCATCTGCCCCTGGTCGCAGAGTTCCAGCATGGCGTCGAAATCCGCGCCTGTCTCAGATGGGATCTCGGCGCGCCAGGCCCGCTCGAGAGTGGCGCGCGCCGCGCCATCGGCGAGCGCGGCAAGCCCCGGCAAGGCCGCCGGCAGAACCCCCATATCCCAGGCGCCCATCTGGTTGGCACGATCGAAGAGGAACTGCATCTTCGGGTCCTTGTCGAGCAGGCTGAGAACCTGCAAAAGGTTGTTAAGCTGCTGCAGGGCCGCGCGCGCGTGTGGTGAGCGAAGGACTTCGACGCTGACAAGCACGGTGACGCGCGCGCCCCCCAGAAGCGCCGTGACCAGAGGGTCCTGTTTCTCACCATGGGTGGCGGCGGGTTGCCAACCGGTTGTCGCGACGATGTCGGCAAGAACGTCTTCCGGCAGGTCCTCACCGGCCGCAGCCACGAGCGCGGCCACCACCGCGGCAAGGCTCGCGGCCTCACCGCCCGGCAAAACGCGAACGACTGCCCGTGCATCGGCCTCCAGGCGCGACGGCCGCGCCGAGAGCATGAGCAATCCGGTCTGGCGCCGGCGTGCACCATCGCGCAGGAGGTACTCGGTGACCGGGTTCTCCTCGGTCACGTTGCCGCCGACCACGAGCACGCAGGCATCGCCGATCACCTCTTGAAGCGGGGCGCGGGTGTAGAAGCCCGCCAGCAGCGGACCCAACGTCTCGACGGGCGTTGACCAGCGCGACGAGCAGTCAATATTGTTTGTCCGGAACACCGTGCGCATCAGCTTCTGGAACTGATAAAGCACCTCGTTGGGAAGACGCGGCGAGGCAAGCCCGCCCGCGGCCTTTTTCTCGACGCCCGACAGACGCTGACGCAGGTAGTTGCCCGCTTCGTCCCAAGAAACCGCAACGAGGGCGCCATCTCGGCGGACCATCGGCCGCTTGATCCGGCCCGGACTCGCGACGAAATCGAGTCCGAAGCGCCCCCGCACGCAGAGCGTTTCGCGGTTGAGCCCCTCGTCCCACTTCGAGCGGACCCGCATGAACTCGCCCTTGCGGGTGCCGACCGTCAGCTGGCAGCCGGTGCCGCAATGTTGGCAGACCGTGTCGGTCTCGTCGAGATCCCAGGGCCGCGCCTTGTAGCGATAAGGGAAGCTCATCAGCGCGCCGACTGGACAGACCTCGACGCAATTGCCGCATTGGTCGCAACTCGCAAGACTGCCCTCGAAGCCGGTCACGGCGGTGTCCATGCCTTTTTCGACCGTGCCCAAGGCGACCGCGCCGACCACCTCCTCGCACATCCGCACGCAGCGCTGGCACTGGATACAGCGGTTGACGTTCATGATGATGACCGGGCTGAGGCGGATGTCCTGGGAGTGGAACACACGTTTGGCATCACGAAACCCGCTTTCGCGCGGCCCATAAGCCATCACCTGGTTCTGCAGCTCGCACTCGCCGCCTTTATCGCATATCGGGCAGTCGAGCGGGTGGTTGGCGAGCAGCATGTCGAGCATGGACGAGCGCGTTTCCTCGATCAAAGGCGTATCTGTCCGCACCACCATGCCGTCCGTGACCACCGTGGCACAGGAGGGCTGCAAGCGCCGCTGCCCTTCGATCTCCACCAGACACATGCGGCACGAGGCGAGCGGCGGCAGCCGCTTCATGTAACAGAACGTCGGGATGTCGATGCCCAAACGCTCGGCGGCCTGCAGCACCGTAGAGCCAGCTTCCACTTCCAGCGTTTGTTCATCGATCGTGATGCTAACCATGGCCTCCTCGCGATCTTCTTCTCGCGCACCTCAATGAAACGGGCACCTGCGCTCTTCGATATGGGCGACGAATTCATCCTCGAAATGCTTCAGTGCTGCGCGCAGCCCCATAGCCGCGCCGTCGCCAAGAGCGCAGAACGTATTGCCGAAAATGCCCTTGCAGAGCGCCTGCAGCTGTTCCAGATCGCCAGGCGCCCCCTGCCCGGACTCGACCCGGCGCAGCACTTTCACGACCCAGTTCAGCCCTTCGCGGCAAGGCGTGCATTTGCCGCAGGACTCGTGGTGGAAGAACTCGATGATCCGGGTGGCGACCTTGACCATGCAGGTCTGGTCGTCGATCACGATGACCCCGGCCGAACCGAGCATTGAGCCGACGGCGGCAAGCGAATCAAAGTCCATCCCAACGTCCAGCCCGGACGCCGCGATGACCGGCGCCGAGACACCGCCGGGGATCACGGCCTTGATCTTGCGCCCCGGCAGCGGCCCGCCGCCATGGTCTTCGACCAGTTCGCGCAGCGGTATACCCATCGGCAGCTCGTAAAGGCCGGGTTTGCGCACCTGCCCGCTGAGGCAGTAGAGTTTCGGACCAGGGCTCTTGTTCGGGCCGATGCCGCGAAACCAGTCCGCGCCCCGCATCACAATATGCGGCACGCAAGCGAGCGTCTCGACGTTGTTAATGACCGTCGGGCTGGCGTAGAGCCCTTCGACCGCCGGGAACGGCGGCTTCAGGCGCGGCTGCGCCCGTTTGCCTTCGAGCGATTCGAGCATTGCGGTCTCCTCGCCGCAGATATAGGCACCGGCACCGCAGTGAATGTGTACGGCGAAATTGAAATCCGAGCCCAGAACGCGCGTTCCGAGAAAACCGCTTTCGTGAGCCTCGGCGATTGCCTGCTTGAGGCGACGAATCGCCGTCACATATTCTCCGCGGATATAAACATAGGCGGTTTCGGCCCCAATCGCGTAGGCGCTGACCGCCAGCCCTTCGATGAGCTGGTGCGGGTCGCGCTCCATGATGATCCGGTCCTTGAAGGTGCCCGGCTCGCCCTCATCGGCGTTGCAGCACAGATATTTCGGCCTGTCGGCCCGCTTCGGCACGAAACTCCATTTCATGCCGGTTGGAAATCCCGCACCGCCGCGACCGCGCAAGTTGGACCGTTTGATCAGATCGACGACCTCATCTGGTGTGTACTCGCGCAGCACCTTTTGCAGCGCCTGATAGCCGCCGCCGGCCTCGTACGTTGACAGCAAATGGCCATCCGGCATGTCTACATTTTTGAGAAGAACCGGCTCGAACATGGCGCTATTTCCCTGGCGGTCGCGTCGCGGCGTCGTCGACAACGCTCTTGACCCGGCCCACCGTCGCCCGGAGATCGTCCAGCAGCGCGTCGATCCGCGCCACATCAAGGTCGCCGTGGTAATCATCGCCGACCTGCAGCACCGGAGCCATCTCGCAGGCACCGAGGCACTCGACGGTCGAAAGCGTAAACAGCCCGTCCGGGGTGGTATCGCCCTTCTTGATCCCAAGCGCCGTTTCCAGATGCTCCAGCAGATCCTCACATCCGCACAGCATGCAGGAAACATTGTCACAGAGTTGCAGGTGGAATAGGCCCACCGGCTCGGTATGGAAGAGTGTGTAGAAGGTCGCCAGCTCGTAAACCCAGATGCGCTCAACGCCGAGAATGTCGGCGACCTCTTCCAGCACCGGGCCGGGCAGATGGCCGTGCTCCTCCTGGGCAATCAGGAGCGCGGGCATGATCGCCGAGCGCTGGTCCGGATAGCGCGCCGCCGCCTCTTCGATCTTTTGGCGCATAGTCATCGCATCCAATTCCCTTGTTACTTATCCACCTCCGCCATCACGGGGTCGAGGCTGCCGAGCACGGCGATCATGTCCGCCAGGTAGCGCGCGTTGGTGACCCCGAATAGGCCCTGAAGGTTGACGAAAGACGGTGCTCGCACCTTCATGCGGAACGGTTTCGGCGATCCGTCGCTAATGATGTAGAACCCCAGTTCACCCTTGGGCGCCTCGATCGCCGAGTAGACCTCGCCCTTGGGTACCTTGAAGCCGTAGGCCGACAGGTCGAAATGCTGGATCAAAGCTTCCATCGAGCAATGCACACGCTCCTTGTCCACCGGGAACGCGATCGTCGGCATGTCGATCTGGAATGGTCCCTCCGGCATCTGGTCGATGCATTGCTCGATAATCGCGATGCTTTCACGCATCTCGTCGACACGGCACCGCCAGCGTGCGTAGCAATCGCCCTCTTTGCGCGTGATGACATTGAAATCGAGCCGGTCGTAAATTTCGTAAGGTTCGTCGCGGCGGATATCCCAGTCGACCCCGGAGGCACGCAGGTTCGGGCCGCTGAGACCCAGATCGACAGCGTCTTCGCCGGAGATCACGCCGATCCCCTTCGTGCGGTGGAGGAACACCCTATTATCTTCGAGCAATCGCTCATAGTCGCGGATCCGGTTCGGGAAGATGTCGCAGAACTCCCTGATCTTGGGAAGGAAACCGTCAGGCAGATCCTCGCGTACGCCACCGACCCTGCAGAAGGACGTGTGCATTCTTGCACCGCTAATCATTTCGAGCAGGTCCATGATCATTTCGCGCTCGCGCATGACGTAAAGCAGCGCGGTCATTGCACCCAGATCCATCGGCAGCGCGCCGGTGATCAGGAGATGACCGGAGATCCGCGCCAGCTCAGCCATCATCACGCGTATGTACTGCGCCCGCACCGGTGCTTCTATGCCGAGGAGCTTCTCCACCGCCAGCGCAAACGCCAGGTTGTTCGACGGCGGGCAGAGATAATCGAGCCGATCGGTGAGCGGGAATATCTGGGTGTAGGTGAAACTCTCCGCGAGCTTTTCGGTGCCCCGGTGGAGGTAGCCGATATGCGGGTCCACGCGCTCGACGTACTCGCCGTCCAGTTCGAGGACGAGGCGAAGAACCCCATGAGTGCTGGGGTGCTGCGGGCCGAGGTTGAGAAGCACTTCCCTGGTCGTGAGCGCTTCCCCGTCCGGCCTGCTGAGCTCTGTGACTTCGGTCATCTCAATTTTCCGGCGTAGAACGGCCTCCTTGCGGAATGTCCCTGGTGGCGAGGTCGGGCTGTGTTGGCGGCGGACCTTCGGCCCCGAAGGGGTTCAGCTTGTCCTTGTAGCCCCTTAGGGGGAAATCCTTGCGCTGGGGAAAGCCCTCGAAGCCTTCCCACATGTAGATCCGGCGCAGATCGGGATGCCCCTCGAACCTGATGCCATACATGTCCCAGGCCTCGCGCTCATGCCAGTTGGCGGTGCGCCAGACCCCCGTCACCGAAGGGACATGCGGCGGATCACCAAGCCGGCACTTGATGCGAACCCGCCACTTGTTGGGTAGTGAATAGAGGTGATACACCGCCTCGAACCGCGGCGTGTCGGGATAATGATCAACCCCGCAGATGTCTGAAAGGAAGTTGAACTGCAGCGCCTCATGCTCTTTCAGGAACCGGCAGAACGCGACGATCTTCTCAGGTGGCACTGCAAAGACGTCAATGCCGTGCGCCGCGCCGAGATCCTCGATTGTTCCCTCGAAATGCTGCGTGATCAGAGCGCGATTGAGAGGCAACTCCACGCTCATGAGGCTGCAACCCGATCCAGAGGCGTCCCGGCCAGCGCGCGAGACCTCTTGATCTTCTCCTGAAGCAGCAGGAAGCCGTGCATCAGCGCCTCGGGCCGTGGCGGACAGCCGGGCACATGCACGTCGACCGGCACGAAGGTCTCTGACCCCTGCACCACGGCATAGGTGTTGTAGACCCCGCCCGAGATCGCACAGGTGCCCATTGCGATCACCCAGCGCGGCTCCGGCATCTGATCATAGAGCCGGCGCACGACGGGCGCGAACTTCCGGGTCACGGTGCCGGCGATAATCATCACATCGGACTGGCGCGGCGAAGGCCGGAACACCACGCCGAACCGGTCGAGATCGTAGCGCGCGCATCCCGCCGCGATCATCTCGATGGCGCAACAGGCAATGCCAAAGGTCTCGGGCCACAGCGCCGACGCCCGGCTCCAGCTGATGATACTGTCGGCCGTGGTAAACAGCACGCTGTCGCGGATCGCATTGTTTACGCCTCCCATTCCAGTGCTCCCTTCAGCCAGGCGTAGGCGAAACCCACAATTAGCAGCAACATGAAGACGAACATCTCGACGTAACCCACCAGACCGATGTCTTTCAGGACAACAGCCCAGGGAAAGAGAAACATGGTCTCGACATCAAAGACCACCAACAGGATCGCGAGCAGAAAGAACTGCACCCTGAAACGGCCCCCGGCGGCCTCGCCAGCCGGGTCCATGCCGCATTCATAGGGCATGTTCTTTTCGGGATAGGGATTGGACGGACGCAAAAGCGAGGAGACAAACAGCGTTGCCCCCGTCACCAGAACAATTCCGGCGATCATGAAAAGAACCGGCAGGAATTCCATTGCAGCCATAGTCATATCGCATTGCCCCGGTCACCCACCGAGAGCTTGTTCAGGCCGCCGCCGACCCCATTCGGAACCGGTAGTGCGGTCGCCCCGGGAAGCGACTTTGGCAATCCTTTCTTGCATTGTCAGTGTATTCCGTCGGGTGGATCATTGCAAATTCAATAGATCAGCCCCCAAACACCGCATGCTGAGCAAACCTCAAGAACCACGCCGGAAACAGGCCGATGCCGATCGTGCCGGCGGCGGTAAAGGCGAGCGTGGCGCGGACCAAGGGCGTCAGCGCGGGGTCGAACGCCCTGTTTGGCTCGCGCATGTAGATCACCATGGCGATGCGGATGTAGAAATAGGCGGCGACGACGCTCAGAAGCACTGCGATCACCGCCAGCATGACGAAACCTCGCTCGACGAGCGCCACAAGCACGTAGAACTTGGCGAAGAAACCGGCCGTCGGCGGAATACCGGCCAGCGAGAACAGGTAGAGCAGCATCAAAAGCGCCAGCCCGGGATGCGACTTTGCGAGACCCGCGTAGTCTTCGATGACCTCGCCCGAGAAATCGCCATTGCGCATCATGATGATGGTGCCGAAAATGCCGAGATTCATGAAAGAGTAGATCAGCAGGTAAAGCATCACGCTGGCGATCCCGTCCGCACCGCCGGCAACCACGCCAAAAAGGGCGAACCCGGCATGGGAAATGCTGGAATAAGCCAGGAGGCGCTTGAAATTATCCTGAACCAGCGCCACGAAACTGCCGAGCGCCATGGTCGCGACCGCAATCACCGCAACGATGATCCAGACATCCGAGGCTGCGACCAGCGGGTTGAGGAATACCCGCAAGATCACAGCGAAGCCCGCCGCCTTGGGACCGACAGACATGAAGGCAGTGATGGTCGTCGGCGCGCCTTCATAGGCGTCCGGCAGCCACATGTGGAACGGCACGGCGCCGACCTTGAAGACCAGCCCCGCGACGATGAAGACCACCGCCAGCAACAATGCGGGATCGAGCCGATCACCGGTCACCGCAGCAGCCATCCCGTCCAGTTGCGTCGTGCCGGTGAGCCCGTAGACCAGCGAAACGCCGTAAAGGAAAATCCCGGTCGAGACCGAGCCAAGGATCACGTATTTCAGCGCCGCTTCGTTCGACCGTTGCTCTTGGCGCAAGAAGCCGGTCAGCACATAGGTGCAGAGCACCGTCAGTTCGAGGCCCACATAGATCGACAGGAGGTCGGTCGCCGAGGCCATGATCATCATTCCCGAAAGCGCAAACAGCAGCAGGACATAATATTCGCTGTTCCCAATCCCTTCGATGTCGGCGTATTTTTGCGAAAGCAGGAGTGTCAGAACTGTAGCCAGATAAAAAACGAGCTTGAAGAAGACCGAGAAGCGGTCGACGACGAACATGCCGGCGTAGGCTGGCCGCACCTCGCCCGACAGCATGATTGTCCAAACGGCGGCAATCAGCACGACGGCGACGGACGCAAAGACAAGGAATTGTTCCTGCCCCTTGCGTACAAGCTGTCCCAGGATCAGAAGCATGCAGGCCCCCGTGACCACGACGATCTCGGGCAGGCTCGCGAGGATCGACTGGAGGAGCGCGGCGGCGGTCATTGGCCGCTCCCGTTGCCGTGCACCTGCACCATGAGATGCTTCACCGAGGCGTCGATGATGCCAAGAAAGGGTTTCGGATAGAAACCGACCCAAAGCACGAAGAGTGCCAGCGGCAGGATCGCAACCATCTCGCGGGCGTTGACGTCACGTATCTTGAAACGGGCGTTGACGCTGGCCGGACCGAGGGCAACCTTCCCATACATGCCAAGCAGATAGGCCGCGCCCAGTAGAGCACCCAAGACGGCTGCCGCGCCGACCGTCAGGTTGGCCGCAAACCCGCCCGAAAGCACGAGCAACTCTCCCACGAACGAGTTCGTTCCCGGCAGTGCCATCGATGACAGGGTGAACAGCGCAAGAAACGCGGTATAGACCGGCGCCGCCTTCATCAACCCGCCATAATCCGCCATGCTGCGCGTATGTGTCCGTTCGTAGATCAGACCGACCAACAGGAACAAGGCCCCCGTCGTTACGCCGTGATTGAACATTTGCAGGATGCCGCCCTCGAGCCCGCGCAGGTTCAACGCGAAAATCCCCAGCGTCACGAAGCCCATGTGGCTGATGCTGGAATAGGCCACCAGCTTCTTCAGGTCGTCCTGCGCCAGCGCAAGCAACCCACCATAGACGATCGCAAGCGCCGAAAGCGCCAGCATCAGCGTCGAATAATACACCGACGCCTCCGGCAGCATTGGCAAGGAAAACCGCAAGAATCCGTAGGCACCCATCTTCAGGAGCACTCCGGCGAGGATGATGCTGCCCGCTGTCGGCGCCTGCACATGGGCGTCCGGCAGCCAGGTGTGGACCGGGACCATCGGCACCTTGACCGCGAAGGCGACCAGGAAGGAAAAGAACAGCCACGACTGGATCCGGAACGGCAAATCCTGCGCTGTCAGGGCGAGGATGTCGAAGGTCTCGCCGCCGTTGAAATAGAGCACGATGACGCCGATCAGGAACAGGACGCTGCCCGCAAGCGTGTAGAGGAAGAACTTAAATGCCGCATAAACCCGGCCCTCGCCACCCCAGACGCCGATGATCAGGTACATCGGGATCAGCATCGCCTCCCAAAAGACGTAGAACAAGAACAGGTCGAGCGCACAGAACACCCCCAGCATCAGCGCCTGCATGACCAGCAGACTGACCATGAACTCTTTCACCTTGCGGTCGATTGCGACCCACGAGGCGAGCACGCAGATCGAGCCCAACAGCGCGGTCAGGAACACGAAGAGCGCGCTGATCCCGTCAACGCCAAGCGCATACGTGATCCCGAGCGCGGGCACCCACGGGTGCGTCTCTCTGAACTGCATCACGTGGGTCGTGGTGTCAAAGCTCGTCAGCATGGCGATGCACAGAGCAAGGTCGAGGAGGGTGGCGCAAAGCGCTGTCCACCGAACGGCATTGTCGCTGCGCAGAAACATCAGAACGGCTGCCCCGACGGCGGGGGTAAACACGATGAGGCTGAGGAGCGGCAACCCCATGGACATCCCCTACCGCCACGCCACGGCGAAGACGACGGTGGCGGCGATCAAACCGACGATCATCGCCAGCGCGTAATGGGTCACGACGCCGGTCTGGAGCCGCCGCAGCGCCCCGCCGCCGCGCAGGATCGAGCGGGCGAGGCCATTCACGATGGCGTCCACGCCGGCGAGATCGACCCGCAGTCCTGCCTGTGCCGCGCCATGCAGGAAGGGCAGCGCGGCGCTCTCGGACACATTGCTCACGGCCTTCTCGTAGCGTGCCAGCGGCTTTTCGGCGATCCACATGAAGCAACGCGCACCCTTGCGGTAGAACCAATCGGTATCGATGCTGATCGTGTTCTCGGGGTCGAGGGCCCTGAGGAACAGCACGAAGCCCAGTGCGGTAAACATCAGCAACCCGAGGCTCTCGGTGACATGGACGCCGGTGTAGGGTTCGAAATCGACTGGATAAGGCAAAAGCGCGTAGAGCGGCTGGGGGAAAACCCCGATGGCGATGCACAGCACCGCTGCCATCGCCATGGCAACCAGCATGTTGCGGGGTGGCTCGCGCGCCTCCAGTTTCCGGTCCGTGCCGAAAAACATGTAATAGGGGAGTTTCAGCCCCGTGTGCAGGAACGTCCCCGACGACGCCATCGTCAGCGCCAGCACCACCAGCGCGCGATGATCCTGTCCGGCAGCGGCTATCACCATCGACTTGGTGACGAAGCCCGAGAAGAATGGAAATGCCGAAATCGCAAAAGCGCCGACCATATAGAGCGCCACTGTCAGCGGCATGGCCTTGTAGAGCCCACCAAGCTCGGTGAGCTTGCGCCGGCCGGTCGCATGAATCACCGCCCCAGCGCCCATGAACAGGAGCGCCTTGTAGAGGATATGGGCGAAGGCATGGCCCGCGGCCCCGTTTACTGCCATCTCGGTCCCGATACCGACACCCGCCACCATATATCCCACCTGACTGACGATGTGATAGGCCAGGAGCCGCCGGCAGTCGTTCTCCAGCACCGCGTAGATCACGCCATAGAGCGCCATCGCGGTACCGAACCAGACCAGAAGCTCGGTGCCCGGAAACGCTCGCGCCAGCACATAGACGGCGGTCTTGGTGGTGAAGGCGCTCATGAACACCGCCCCCGTGACGGTCGCCTCGGGATAGGCGTCGGTCAGCCAGGCGTTGAGCGGCGGCACCGCGGCGTTGAGCATGAACCCGGCAAGGATCAGGTAAGCACCGACACCCATTTGCCCCACGATCGGGCCGAACAGCAGCGAGCCTGTCGTAAGCCCGTGGACAATGATGCCGCCAAGCAGGACGACGCCGCCGGTGATATGGACCATGAGATACCGGAACCCGGCGTTGATCGCTTGCCGGCCGCCCTGGACGAAGATGAGGTAGGCAGAGGCAAACGCCATGCCTTCCCAGAACAGGTAGAGCGTCAGGTAGTCGCCGGCGAACACGACGCCAAGCGCGCTGCCGACATAGACGAACGCAGCGACATGCTGGCCGGGGCGAGGCAGGTGCAGCGCGTAGACCGTTCCAATCAGCGCCATGATGGTGAAGACGGTGGCGAAGACGATGCTCAGCTTGTCGACCTTCGCGATCAGGATCTCCTGCCCGATGAACGACGCCGCACCGTAGTTGCCCGGCTGCATCGCCACGACGGCGAGGATCGCCAGCGCTGGAATGAGCAGCAGATAGAGCTTGCGGATCGATCCGCTCAGGAAAGGGATCGGCACAGCGCCGAGAATGAAGAGCATGGCGGGATGGACGAAGTCAGTCATAATAGTCCTCGCGTCGCATGAGCCCACCCTGATGGCCGAGGAACTTGGAAACGAAGATCAGTAGAATGCAGGATAAGAAGCCGTAGACGGCCGACCAGCCCGGCAGTTGGTCCCACAGGTATTCGGCGTGTTCGTCGCGCGGGACCAGAAAGTCGGCGATGACGATCACAACGAGCGCCAGATAGAACAGGCGGCGGCGCTGACTGGCATATACTTCGTCGCCAAAGAAATCGACCACGCGCTTTATCATCTGACAACTCCTTGTGCCAGGGCGAGGAAATAGTCTGGGAAGATGCCCATGGACACCGACAGGATGGCGGTCGCGATCAGCGGGATTGTTATCATCGGAATTTCACGGACCGTCACCGGGCTCTCCTTAACCTCCGTCCCGAAAAAGGCGACATAGCTGACCGGCAGAAAATAGGCGGCGTTCAGGACCGAGCTCGCCAGGAGCACGACCAGGAACGCGATTTGCCCCCCGTCCACCGAGCCCCAGGCCAGATACCATTTGCTGACGAAGCCCGCGGTTGGCGGCACCCCGATCATGCTCAGCGAGGCGACAAAAAATGCTCCCATCGTCCACGGCAGCCGGCGGCCGATACCGGCCATGTCGCTGATGTTGCGCTTGCCAGACGCGCAGAAGATCGATCCGGCGCAGAAAAACAGCGTGATCTTGGAGAATGCATGCGCCGCGATGTGGATGATCCCACCGACCATCGCGACTGGAGACAGTAAAACCGCGCCGAGCACGATGTAGGAGAGCTGGCTGACTGTCGAATAGGCGAGTCTCGCCTTTAAGTCGTCCCGCGTCAGCGCGTAGACCGAGGCCATGAGGATCGTGAACGAGACCAGATAGGCCGTGGCAATGCCGAGCCCCAGCCCGTCCACCAGCCTCGTGCCGAAAATGTCGAACACCACCCGCAGCACGCAGAACACGCCCATCTTGACCACGGCCACCGCATGCAAGAGCGCGCTGACCGGCGTCGGCGCCACCATCGCGGCAGGCAACCAAGCGTGCATCGGCATCACCGCGGCCTTGGCGAAGCCGAAGAGATAGCAGAAATAGACGACAGTCAGCAGCGCCGCCGAGGCATTGACCCCGGCCAGCAGCCCACCGGCGACAAAGTCGAGCGACCCCGCAATGTGGTAGGTCAGCGCCAACGCGGCGAGAAGCGCGCTTTTCGAGGCGCCCATCAAATAGACAAGGTACCTGCGGCTGCCCGTCCATGCCTCATCGTCCTCGTGATGGTAAACGAGCGGATAGGTAACGAGGCTGAGCATCTCGTAGAAGATCACCAGCGTGAACAGATTGGCGGCGAAAGCGCCGCCGGCGGCGGCCGCAAGACTGCTGGCGAAGCAGGCGAAGAACCGGGTCTGCGCGTGCTCGTTCAAATGCCGCATGTAGCCGATGGAATAGACCGCCGCCACGATCCACAGCAGCGACGAGACGGTGGCAAACACCATGCCAAGCGCATCGACCCGGAAAGCGAAGTCGATCCCCGGCAGGATCTCGAACAGGCGCAAATCGATGGTCCCGCCCGCCAGCACCGTGGGTGCCATCGAGGCGACAATTGCGAACATGACGATCGCCGCCATCGGCGAGACGACATCGCGGAGTTTCTCGCGGTTGTTCAAAAGGAGAATCGCAAGAGCCGCCAGACCTGGGACGGCAACGGCAAGCAGCGGCCGGATCGATATCACCGGGTCCAAACCGCTATCCTTTCATCATCGTCACATCGTCGACCTTGAGGGTGGATTTGTTCCTCACAAAGGCGACCAAGATGCCAAGGGCGACGGCAACCTCCGCCGCGGTGATTGCGATGACGAAGATCGCGAAGATCTGTCCACGGAAGTCGTCATACTGACGCCCAAAAGCGATGAAGTTGATGTTGACCGAGTTGAGCAGCAGCTCCAGCGACATCAGCACGACCAAAATATTGCGTCTGAGCAGTACGCCCGCCGCTCCGATCACGAACAGGATCACTCCGAGCACGATGTACCACGAGAGCGGAACCATCACCCCTGCTCCTTTCGCGCCAGCACGATGGCGCCGACCAAGGCCGCCAGCAAGATGATGGAGGCGGCTTCAAACGGCAGCAGGTAGTCAACGAATAGCGTCGTACTGAGTTGCCTGATCCCATCGCCGCCGCGCATGGCGGCGGGCTCGGCTACCGAAAAGCGCTCGCTCCGGACCACCAGCACGAGCATCTCAACCCCAAGCAGGACGAGCAACACCAGAGCCGGCAGATTGCCGCCCGGCAAGAACCGCTGCAACACCGCTTCGCGCACATCGATCATCATGATCACGAACAGGAACAGGACCATGATCGCGCCGACATAGACGAAGATCTGGATGACGGCGAGCAACGGCGCTTCGAGCAAGATGAAGATTGCAGAAATCTGCAAGAAACAAGCCATCAACGCCAATGCGCTGTGAACCGGGTTGCGCGCCACGACCACAGTCAGGGCCGCAATCACGGACACCGTCGCGAACAGAAGAAAGAACCCCTGACCCATCGGCGGACCCTCCCACGCAAGCTGTCACCCAGCGCGAGACGGCCGGATTTGAGATAGTTGCGCACTACAGGTGCATTTATAAATTGTGCCCTAGTCTCGGATTTTTCACAAGAATATTGTCATTGGTGGAGCAGGACCGGGGTGAAGCAGGACCGGGCCAATCCGAATGTGGCGAAAGCCGCTCGCGAGCGCGTGATGGCAGGCGAAACCCCATGTTTCGGTCTTTGACGATTCCGCGGAAAACAATCCGTGAGGTGTTGGCCGCCCGGGTTTACCGTGTCGGTTTGCCTCATTGACCAGGCGGCCGGCGCCGGCACCAGGCGCTACCTCTGCGGGTAGGAAATGATCGACAGGTAGCCGCGCGGCAGCATCACGAGCTCTTCCGGCCCCGTGCGGGGTATCGGCATCAAAAGACAGGCTATCGCCCGCAAGCATGGGAGGCCCCGCGATATGGCGATGCTCGGCAAGATCGAGATCTGCGGCAAGGATGCGGCGCAATTTCTCAACCGTGTTTGTTGTGGGCCGATCCTGGGCGACCAGCTTACATTCTGGAAGGTATAGCCAGTTCTCGCTCCCAGCGCCCAGGCCAAGATATCGGCCGAACCGACCTTCCCGACCTGGCCCATCGCTTCCACATCCCAGTCGAAACCGGCATGTTTGCCGGCCGAGCGGATATCGAGGATGTGCCTGCCCTCCTCACCCGACGCGGTGAGGAAATCGGCGGCCTTGCGTTGGTAGAGCGTGTAATAGGCGCAGGCCTCGATCGTCGGCGAAAGCTGCCGCTCGATACGTGCGCCGCTGAACAGCACATCGCTGCTTGAGCGATCATCAAAAGGATCATCATCCCGATACCCGACGGGCTGGCTGACAAGACCGTAGAAGCGCCATGCATCCGTCTCCCAACCGGCCCAGACCGCATCGAACGACTGGCGGACATTCGGCCCATCGCGCAACGACATGAAGCGCTCCAGGTCGAACGCGAAGTCTTGCCGACCGACCCTTGCACTGAACGTTCCGGCGTCAGTCTCGTGCGTATAGCCGATGAATGCGAGCCGAAGGTCAAATCGGTTTGCGTCGTTAGGGCCGACCACCGTCTTGTTAAAGGCTCGCACATCCTCGAACTGTGTAAACAGTTGCCAGTTTTCATTCAGGTGAACGTCGACGTGGAACTGCGCGCGCTGTAACCAATAGGAATCTCTGGGGTTCGCCGGCACGGTTCCGAACGCCGGCGCATCACTGACTTCGAAGATTTCGCGTAGATTGAGCCCTAACGAAATATAGCTGTCGGGATTGGAGGGAAACAACGGAATGTATTTGAGACTATCCAGCGGCTCATTCCGCAGTTTCGGATCCGCGAGAAGCGACCAGTCCTCCTGCGACCGGTCGGCTTTTATCGAGGGCCTCTCCTGCTCCAAGAGAAAATCATCCGCCGCCAGGGCTGACCGGCAGTTCCATTGAGCAAAGGCAAGGGCGGCAAGCGAAAGCAGGAGTGACCGCGCCTTGGATACGGACCGAAGACTGAGCGCTATTGAAAGACGCGAGGTGACACATCTCTGTCGGTCAATCATCTGCTCGCCTTTTCAGCCTTCGGCCCATAGCCACATCCTGTGTTAACTTTTCATGGGTGATCGCCGCCGTCCGCCACTGGCACGGCCAAGCACGAGGGCGTTTGAGACGAGATGATGAGGCTGGAACCAACGTGGCTCTTCGAGATGCCTCGTCCGAGGTCTCGTCAACCCTACTTTTAATCAGTGCGCGCTCGTGATCGTCGGCACTCGGGTGTTGAGCAGCTGCTGCTCCCACACATAGGCGATGGTGCTTCCGCCGCAGCAGGATACGGCCAGGCGGCGAAACCGGAGTCCAACGGGCTTCTGCAATGGGACTGTTGGGGAAAGCGGGGAGAACCTTTCAGCTGGGTTCATTTTTCCCCATGATAGCTGCCGAAGTATTTTACGGGTGACCAAGCCGGAAGGATCTCGGGCAGTTTTGGCGATAGAGCGCTATAGTCCTGCGCACCAAACACTACCTCTCCGTCCATGATAGTGAGCACAGAAGAGATGGATTTGATCTGATCTTCCGACACGGTGAAGTAATCCCTGTCGAGCACAACAAAGTCCGCCAGGTATCCAGGGGCGATTACGCCCATTTCGGATTCTGTATTCATGAACCACGCTGCACCATTGGTAAACAGTTTCAGCGCCTCGGTGCGGGATAGGCGATTGTCCTCGGCAAGAATTTCGGATCCGGACACAGACTTGCCAGATACCATCCAACTTATACCGACCCAAGGGTTGAACGTGGCTGCACGGAAGGCGTCGGTGGTCATGGCCAGCGGCATGCCGCTATCCACGAGCTTGCGCAGACGCGGGGTCTCCAGAGCCTTCTCGCGACCATGGGTTTTGATGAAACCATCGCCGTGCAGCGCCATTTTGGCGTCCAGGGCAATTCCGCCGCCCAGCTTTTTCACCCGATCGATGTTCTCCGGATTGATGGTCTCAGCGTGCTCGAGACTCCATTTCAGGCCATCGAGCGGGATCGTTTCGTTCACCTTCTCCAGAGCGTCGAGAAAGGGGGAGATGTTCTCGTTGTAGCTGACGTGCATGCGAAACGGGATACGCCGCTGGACCAGCTTCATCACATCCTGCTCGACGAAGCGCCGCATCTTCTCGGGCTCGATGATGACCGCCGGACGGTCGAAGTTCTCATGATCGTGCACTTCCCCGCTCAGAACCTCCCCGGCCCCTCGATATTCATGGCCATGTGCCAGGGTGGGGTGCAGGTTTTGTCCTGGACTTATCGCCGCCGTTTTCGTGATCGCCTCGAGTTCCAGATCCACCATGTTTACCGGCCCGCCGTCGCCCAGTTGCAAGTCCACAAAGGGCATGCGCACATTGAGGCGGTTGTCTCGTGCAAGCACGTCTACCCTCGTCTGGGCCTCCGGGTATGGCCACCTGCCGCCGTTATCGATGATCGAGGTCACGCCGAACCGGTTCAAACCGTGAATGCTATAGATCAACGAACTCACTTCTTCGTCGAACGTGGGCTGCGGCACCATGCTCTCGAGGGCGAGAAACAACCAAGTATAGCCGTGGACCACACCGGTCGGATTGCCGCGGCTGTCCTTTTCGAATTCGGTGTCCGGCAACTTTGGGAACCGATCGGTGCCCACGCCAAGTGCCTCCATCGCCTGCTTGTTCAAGAATGCGCGGTTGTAGGCATATTGCACGATCATGGGGCGATCGGGCACGGCCTTGTGCAGTTCGCCCAGCGTGGGAAAGCGGTTCTCCTCAAACTGGTAGGGGGACCAGCCTCCAATTACCTTGACCCATTGGCCCTCCGGCGTGCGTGCGGCCTGCTCACTCAGCATGGCCAATGCGCGACGCAGCGTCGGCACACCATCCCATCGAACATTGTAGTTATAGGCCAAGTCGTTGAGGACATGTATATGGGCATCGATGATGCCGGGGATGAGTCTGCGGCTGCGCGCATCAATCACCCTGGTCTCCGAATTTGTCAGACTGAGAATGTCCGCATCTAAGCCTACGGAATAAATGCGGCCTTCCTTGATGGCTAAAGCCGAAGCTTCGGGCTGCCCACGGTTGCCGGTGAAGATCTTTGCGTTGAAAACGATCAGATCAGCACCGGGCTGTTCCTGCGTCGTTTGTGCCTGAACCGCAGAGAAAGAAAAAGTTGTCACAAACGCAATGAATATTTTTCTGATCATTTTACCCTCGTTCGATTGATTTTTACGAATTGCGGTCATGCGCAAGGCGGCGCCTTACGGACGCGTGCGATGGACGACGAAGTGAGTTGAAGCCGTTAGAAAGATTATGGAATAAATCCTATATTGGCGGTTCGTGAGGCACGTTGCGAGGATGCCCTGATGGGAGAGTCAGCCGCGGCGAAGTTGTCATTGTCTTCTTTGCCTTGGTAGTCCTCGGTCGTGTGAAGCCGTGTTGCAAAATAAGGAACGTTTGGTGGAACTTGAGGATCTAAGAATATTTGTCGAAGTTGCTGATGCCGGCGGAGTATCGTCTGCAGCGCTGCGACTGGGCATCTCCAAGTCGATGGTCAGCCGGCGGATCACCAGGCTTGAGGCGGAACTCGGCGCACAGCTATTTGCAAGGACGACCACGTGGTATCGCGCTCACGGAAGCAGGTTGTACATTCAGAGATTACGCAGCACGGGTTTCTGCTGACTTGGATGTGGTGCGCGAAACGATCCTGCCCGCCGGTGAGCTTCGAGGCCGCATGCGCGTAGCCGCGCCACTGTCATTTGGCCCGACCTATTTTGCTCCCGTCCTCTCCCAGATGGCTAGCCGACACCCGCAACTACAAATCCTTTCTTCCTATACTGATCGCTTCGTAGATCTCGTGGGAGAGGGTTTTGATTGCGCAATTCGGCTGGGGCATCTGTCGGACTCGAACCTCGTCGCACGACGCATCGGACCGATCTTTGGCAAGCTGGTTGCGAGTCCTGCCTACATCGAGGCTCACGGTGCCCCAGAAGCACCGGACGAGATTGTGAATCACCAAGTCGTTATGCGGGACGCCGAGACGTGGCAATTCATGGATGGCGACGAGATTGTCACGGTGCGTCCCCAGGGACGCTTCATAGCTGATAACGCAATGTCCCTCGTAGCCGCCGCTCTGGATGGAGTCGGGGTCGCCTATCTGCCAGAACCGCTGGTCGCGGAGCATATTTGTTCGGGTGCACTGGTGCCAATCATGACGCGTCATCCGATTCCGCCAGCCGGCATCTTCGTCGTGAGGCCGCCCGGCCAGTATCCCTCTCGAAAAGTGCGAACCCTCACTGAGATGCTTATCGAACGATTTGGAACTCGTTAATCACAGCCAGAAGATGACGGAAGCTGCGATACAGGTTGCCGAGAAGAAGGTGTGGGCACATCGGCCATAACGGGTTGCCATGCGCCTCCAATCCTTGAGTTTGGCGAACAGGTTCTCGACCTTGTGTCTGCGACGATAGAGAGCTTTGTCGTAGACGGATGGTTTCTTCCGGCTTTTTGAGGACGGGATGGAGGGCTCGATTCCCCGCTGACCAAGCAGGGCTCGAAGCTCTGCAAAGGACGAGGGGGACGGGATTACCGGCAGGCCGCGGTTGAGCGCAAGCGCCGTTGTCTGGCCGATCTGTAACCAGCTCTTTCCCCTTCCTCCTTCCGCATTGGCCTCTTATCGGATTGAACACCGCTGTTTCTGACGCTATATATCGTCAGTGAGATTGGCATTCTGGAACGAAGGCAAGAGAAATGGGACTCGCTCAATATGCGGATAACGGGCTGTTTGCGCCGCGCAAAATCGCGGACGTTTTCCGCACGACCAGCGAAGAAATCGCCCGCACCGCCGGACTCGGCAAGGACGCGATCCAGCGCAAGGACCGTATCCGCTCCGGCAAGACCCAGCGTCGCCTGCGCGAGATGATCGAGGTCGTCAACAAGGTCGAGCCGCGCTTCGGCTCGGGACTGATGGCCTATGCGTGGTATCGCTCCGAGCCCCTGCCCGGTTTCTCGGGCCAGACCGCCATGCAACTGGTGCGCGATGGCCGTGCGGATGAGGTGCTCGACTATATTGACGCGGTCGACGCCGGCATCCACGCGTAGCCCCAGCTGATGCGATATGAAGGTAAGCTCTATCGGGCACTGAACCCGATATATGCTCGCCAGCCACTCTCGGGCCGGGGAGCCGAACTCTATGGCGGAAGGTTCAACCCAAAGGGAATGCCGGCGCTCTACACGTCGCTATCAGTGATGACTGCGTTGCGCGAGGCCAATCAGGTCGGCAACCTGCAGCCGACAACGCTCGTCTCCTATGACGCTGCTTTCGAGAGCGTCTACGACAGTCGCGACGAAGATGCGCTTCAGGCCAAAGGAATGGATGCCGCCGCGATTTCAGACCCGACATGGCGCGATCAGATGAAGGCAAGCGGCGAGGCCAGAACGCGAGACTTCGCCAGGCGGCTGGCCGCCGGCGGCTATCATGGTCTGCTCGTTAGAAGCTTCGCCCCGGGCGCGACGCGGGAGGATCTGAACCTCGTTCTTTGGGAATGGACTGAGCGCGCGCCAGCACGACTGATCGTGATTGACGACGAGAACCGCCTGGGTCAAGGGGAATAGCCTGCTCGGCGATATCATCTTGTCGTGGGCTTAATGGTTGGAAAGATAAGTGGTCGGCTGACCACGCCGACCGTCAGCTGTGGAACCATCGTTTTCCACCGTCGTTGGCAGCGGCCGCTTTGCCAGGGAATTATGTCCCTCCTCGTCTTTCTCGCAGTCGGATTCAGTCCGCGTGCTTGGAACTAATGACGGGCCAGACTGTTGAGCTATCACGTTGATCCGACGGTGACGTGGCCGGCCGGCTGGGTAAGTGGCGATTTTGAGGAGTTCTCATCATGAAGATTTCGTCCAGATTTCGTTCAGTCGCGGCTGCGGTTATCGCTGCAGCAGGAATCAGCGTTGCCGGCTCCGCGCATGCCGACAGCGGTACGATCAGCTTCTCAGTCTACAAGGCTGCCTTCTTTGTGGGTGGTTCTGGAGGCGAGGGCACGCTGACCTTCCATGGTCGCCGCTATCCCATCTCTGTCGGCGGCATCTCGGGCGGCCTCGCTTTCGGGGCTTCTAAGACCTATTTCCAAGGTACCGTTCGACACATTCGCCGCGCCCGAGATGTGACGGGGGTCTACGGGGCGGCGGGCGGTGGCGGCGCGGTCGGCAAAGGGGCACAGGTGATCGTCATGACCAATGACAAGGGCGCCCAACTCGAACTCTCAGGCAAGCAGGTAGGCTTGCAAGTCAACGCCGATCTCAGCGGCATTGCCATCACGGTGAAGTAAGGGCCGCCCTTGGTCTCCTCATCGGTGTGTCGAGGTCAAGCGCTGTCGCGCCAACGCTTGATCGGCCACATCACGCGGGTCGATGAAGACGCCTTCGAAATCATCGTACTGCGCGGCTTCGCCGAAAACCTGTGGGACGACCTTGCCCGCATGTACGCCGAATACGTGTGACGCGGGAGCGAACCTATTACAGTCATCATCGACGGCAAGCAGCTAGCCGCCGCGACCACGACAGCTGGAGGAAGGTTGACGCCCCTGGCTCCCCCATGTATTAGAGCGCATCGATACTTTGTTTTGCCGATATTTGTTGTTGCTGCGCTTGCCGCTTCGTAACGAACTTCCCCTCTCAAAAGTCGAAAACTAGCCGCTGTGCGTCGCCCAGCGGTGATCAACGTTGCTATGAAAGGGTTTGTGATGACCGCTGGCACAGTTAAATGGTTCAATGCCACGAAGGGCTTTGGCTTCATTCAGCCCGACGACGGCAGTGCGGATGTGTTCGTTCACATTTCTGCTGTTGAGCGGGCCGGATTGGACTCGATCGTCGAAGGACAGAAGCTCGGCTACGAGGTCGAGCGCGACCAGAAGTCGGGCAGGATGTCCGCCGGCCAGCTCCAGGCCGCATGAGCTTAGGGGCGTGTCATGACCGCGGATGTACCGGCATGGCGGGCCACGAGTTGAGAAGGTCAGGCGCATGCCTGGCCTTTTTTTCGTCGTAAGGCCCGTTGAACCGCGACGAATGCCCTTTTCTGTTCCCGACCTTTGAAAATCAAACTAGGAAGACACGTTGAGACACAAAAGCGACAATGGCTTTGCCGAACGGCGGAATTCTGCGGCGGAAGCCAAAAAGCAGCTTCTGACGAAGTTTGCGTCTGCCCCGAAATCGACAGATCCCGCGATGCGGGAACGACTTGCTGCACGCGAAGCGATCGCTGCCGCCAGACAAGTGCGTCGCGCCGACCGCGAAGCATCAAAGAAGGCGGAACGCGAGCGTGTTTTGATGGAAGCGGCGGCACTGGCGGCTGCTGCAAAAGCCAACGAACGGGCCGAGGCAGAAGCCCGGCAAGCCGTTATCAACGATCAAATGTCTCGGGATGTCGTCGATGAGGCGGCCCGCAAGGCGGAACGTGACCGTCGATACGCGGCACGTAAGGCCCGTAGAGCCTGACATTTTTCAAGGCAGGCCGAAGCCGGCAAATTACGCGAAGCTGCGGCGGCGCTGCGGCCGGAGGCCAGAAAGACGGATCGAGTTCATGGAAAGCAGTGTCTACATGCCTGCCGAGTCTACTGAGGATAATGTTCGAGCGTGGCTGAAGGTTCTTTCCAGATACCGCCAGCCTCGCATCGGGCGGAGCGGTTTTGAGCTTCTGGTTACGGTCGTCCCGTTCGCCGCCTTTTGGGCTTGCGCGTCCATTTCGCTCTTCCAAGGATTCTGGCTCGGACTGATATCGGTCGTTCCGGCGTCCGCGTTTCTATTACGGCTTTTCATGATTCAACACGATTGCGGGCACGGCTCGTTCTTCGCCCGCAGGCGTCTCGACGACTGGACAGGGCGCGCCATTGGTGTTTTGACGCTGACCCCCTATGACTACTGGCGGCGGGCGCATGCCGCCCATCACGCATCAGCAGGAAATCTCGACGAGCGGGGCACAGGCGACATCACCACGCTGACGGTCGCCGAGTATCGATCTCTCCCGCGCCTAAAGCGGCTCGGCTATCGCCTTTACCGGCATCCGCTGGTGATGTTCGGCATCGGCCCCGCCTGGCTCTTCCTTTTCAAGCAGCGCTTGCCCTTCGGGATGATGGCCGATGGTCCGTTGCCGTGGATCTCCACAATGGCGACCAATCTCGCGATCACCGCCCTGGCGCTCGCCATGATATGGGCTGTCGGACCTGTTCCCTTTCTCGCGATCCACCTCCCGATCGTGACGTTGGCGGGAGCGGCGGGTGTGTGGCTCTTTTACGTTCAGCACCAGTTCGAGGAAACTCACTGGTCGAAAGGCAAGGCGTGGCGATTTGCCGAAGCCGCACTCCACGGCGCGTCCCACTACGATCTGCCGCCGGCGCTCCGATGGATCACCGGCAATATCGGCATCCACCACGTTCATCACCTGTCGAGCAGAATCCCCTACTACCGGCTTCCTGAAGTATTGCGCGACCACCCTCAACTGGCAGACATCGGCCGCATAACACTATGGGAGAGCCTGCAATGTGTCAGGCTCGTGCTGTGGGATGAAACGAGGGGGAAGCTGATATCCTTCCGCGAAGCATCCGAAGCAACATCGAACCCTTAATTCAGGAAATCTGAGCAGACCGCCCGTGTAAATCGCGGCGCGTCAACCGCATTCACACTTTTCAAGGACCGAACATTGAAGACGATCATGCTTACGCCGGCGCAAATCAGGGGTCTGAAACTCGCCAAAGATGGAGATCTGTTTCCAACGGATGCCAAGAAATGGACCCATCTGAACGCCACCGTCACCTATGCGAAGACAGACAGATTTAAGGAACGGCCGCAAAAGGTCAAATTTTTGACCACGTCAACTTTGCAAGAGTTGAAAGAATTCGGCTTTCTGCAATGCCTTAATCCGGTCTCCGCAGCGCAAGAAACCGCTCACGGGATAACGATGGCGGGCAAAATCTGGCTTCTGAAGAACATCTAACCGCACGCCGCGATGGGCTTGCCAAATGACCGCCGTTTACAGACGCGATAGGAGTTCGATTTCGATCCCGACCAACCGCCCGCGCTGCGCCCGCCGCTCAAAAAGGGTTGCTCCAATCGGATGGTGGGCAGCTCCAAGAACGACCGCGGTTGCAACGAGCAGCACCGCAATGATTTTTGTGCAGCAGGTGCTGGGTGCCGCCGGTTATACAGAGCGGTCAGGGCAAGGGTCTGGTCCCGGACCATGCGCCCCGGTGGAAACAAGGCAAACGATGTATTTTGAATGCTGATGGAACTGGATTGCGACGGTGATGACTAAGCCGCCAGGCGCCCTACGCCATCGCTTTGCCAGGCACCATGGACGCAGCCGGCTCGTGGTTGGAACTGACCTCAGGGCAGCTGAGAATGTCCGCCAGACGCAAGAACCTGGCGGACCATAAACTTCTAAAGGCGGGAACGATACCGTGCACGTTCTGCGGCGATCTGTTGCGCAGTATAGGGATCGGCCGCCTCATCGAAGCGGGTCCACCCCTCTTCCGCATACAGCGCGCGGCGGTTGGCGATGTCGACGGCCCGCGAACTATCAAGGATTGCTTTGGCCTCCGCTGCACGGCCATCATCGACGCGCGCGGTCACCACGGAGCCACCTCGGCGAATACCCTCAGCGTAGAAGTGCGCATCCTCTTCGGGGACGCCCGAGCTGACCATTGCGCCCACTAGTCCGCCAACCGCGCCACCGGCGACCGCGCCACCCGCAGCTCCCGCAACCGTTGCAGCTAACCAACCCGCTGCGACAACGGGTCCCACGCCCGGGATCGCGAGCATTCCAAGCCCGGCTAGCAAACCGCCAGCGGCACCAGCTAAAGCGCCGAGGCCTGCCCCGCTACCTGCACCTTCGGCGGCATAGCTTCCCTGCCCTTCGACGTCGACGCCGTCCGATTTATTACTCACGATGCTGATGTCGTCGGATGGAATGCCTGCGTCCTCGAGCGCTTTCACAGCGGAGCGGGCGTCGTCGTAGCTGTCATAAAGTCCAGTGACCGTTTTCATTATCGTTTTCCTCGATCGTGTTGCTGGTTACTTGGCCATCGTCACGTTACCCTGAAAGTCCAGGGAGACGCCGGTCTGCTTGCCGTCCTTGCTGGCGGTGGCGCGCCAGACACCTTGGTCATCGAGCTTCAGACCCGTAACGTCCTTGTAGCCCGCCTCCTCGATCCGAGACTTTGCCTGGGCTTCCGTGAAGCTGTTCTTGCCAGCGACAGGAGCGCCCGGATTTGGCCCGGTGGCGATTGCAGGCGTGGTCTGCGATGTCGACGGCGTCTCGCTCTGGGCGAAGGATGCGCCTGCAGCCAGAAGCATGCCGATGGTTAGAATTACCAACTTCTTCATGGGGTTGCCTCTCGTGTTATTGGTCTTGTTGTCGCGGTTCGAGAACCCTGAGAACCCCTATTTGTTCCAATAATTTAAACCAGAAAGCGGATTAGCACCTCGCCGGCGGGACGTTCACCGATCGAAAAGACATCCGGGGACCTTTTATTCAGAATGGCTCCCGGGACGGCAGCGTCTCATCCCCGTTGGTCGGCCTCCCAAATACGGTCATCAAAAGCGCGAGTGCGCCGACTCCGGTCGAGTGCGGGGCATAGGCTCGTATCCGTCACGATGCTAGCCCGATCGGATATGGAACCGCGGGCGTTTCCGATGGTTCGTTAGCAATCGTCAAAAGGAGCTGGCATGAAAGAGGCCGCGGCCGCTGAGAGAACGGATCACCGAGATGCAGGTAGTGATCCGAGCGCAGCGGCCGCACGAGCGCCGCCGATCATGAAAGAGCGCGCCTGCATTGGCAGCCGGCATTCCTACGCTAGCGCCAGCTTTCTTCACGGCGGACACCGAACGCTTAGAGCCGCGTCTCGAAATAACGGCGATCGGCCGGGCCGCAATGACGGCGTGCCGCTCGTCGAGCGGGGCGTCGAACCATCAGCAAGGCAGTCGCGGGCAATCGCCTAACTGCCGTCGTATGACGACTGATAGAAAGCTGTTAATCTCGGGAGATGCCTGCAAGAACTTCAGATGGTTCTGCAGCGCGTTCGGGATGGAGCCGCCATTCACGCACGGCAAGCCACACTGATCAAACGGATTGGCGAGTGCTAGGCTTGCGACCCACCAAACCGAACAGTTGCTGGTTCTCCTGGAGGGGTGCAATCCGAGCATGAGTTGCAACTCAATCGGTTTGGTTTCGGGGTCACATGTTTACAGCAAAATGGAGGACCAATGTGCAATGATTATAGGCTGATGGTCGATGTCGCCTCGATCGTCGAGGACTTCGCGGAGCTTAAGATCAAGATCCGTTTCGGCGAAGGCACACCGAACCTCGAAGCCCGCGAGGACATCAAGATCACCGATATCGGCCCCATCGTCAGAACGATCGACGGCGTGCGCGACGAGGCCGAACTCGTGCAGCGGCGATGGAGTTGGCCGGGTCAAAACAAGCGGCCGGTATATAATTTCCGGTCAGAAGGCCGGGAGTTCAACTCCCATCGTTGCCTGATTGTCGCCGACGGCTTTTACGAATTCACGGAACCCGAGGATCCGAAGAAAAAGCGCAAGGACAAATGGCTGTTCACCAAAAAAAATGAACCGATTTTCTGCATAGCCGCCATCTGGCGAGAGACGCCGGAGGTGGGCCAAGCCTTCACAATGCTGACGATGGAGCCCGGTCCGGATATTGCCCCATACCACGATCGGCAGATCGTTATCCTCGAGCGCAGCGCCTGGGCCGACTGGCTCGATCCGACGATCTCCGCAACGTCTCTGATCAAGCCGCTTTCAGCAGGCACTCTGGCAGTGGAGCAGGTCGGCTGAGAGATATGTCCGACTCGGAAGTGAGCAAGCGACTGCCGCGCGATAGCGGGTGGAGCTCGCATTGCTGAGAACGTCCATCCCCTTTTTGAGGGCGACAGCTCTCGTCGGTGCGCGGATGCTCGCTATTGCTGAAAGGTTCGCCGACCTCCCCTCAGCGTTTTGTGTCTCCTTGAGCGACGATTTAACGTGTGTCAGCTTCGCCCCATGGGGCGATCAAGCGCGGGTCGTTCTCCGCGGTATCGACATTCGCGTTTTCCAATGGTAAGCGCTCATTTCCATGCGCCTTTTCGCGTTGAGTTCTCTGCCGCATGAAGTGTCCACTTGAAATAGGTGGACACCAAATATGAATGACGAAGAGCAGAAGCTGCGTGTGCGGTTGGTGGGGCGTGATGGTCGGCGGCGCTATGATCCAGGATCAAAGGCGCGGCTTGTTACGGCTTGCCTCCAGCCTGGTGTTTCTATATCAGGCCTTGCGCTTGGCCATGGGGTCAATGCCAACCTTCTACGCAAGTGGGTCAAGGAGGCCAGGGAGGCTGGCTTGTCGGCGGTATCTGCAAGCTCGCCGTTTATCCCGGTCGTCGCAGCAGACGGCAGCCTGCCTGTCGGGATGCGCTCGCTGGATATACCGGTCGCGTATGGTGAAGAACAACCGGCATCACTGGAGAAGACGGCCCATCTGTCAGGTTTTTCCAAAATCAGCGCGTTGCTGCCGAACGGCGTGAAGCTTTCGCTGGAATGCGGTGATGTGGATGCGTTGACGGCGATCATCGGAGCTCTGGGTCATGTTCAGACTGGGCGCTGATATCAAGGTTTACCTGCACCGCGAGCCGATCGACTTCCGGGCCGGTATCAACAGCCTTGCGGTCCTGGTGCAGGAGGTGATGGAGCTCGATCCGTTTGCGCCTGCGGTCTTTGCCTTTTGCAATCGCCGCCGTGACCGGATGAAGCTCCTGTTCTTCGATCGGTCCGGTTTTGTGATGGTGCTGAAGCGATTGTCGGAAGACCGGTTCCGATGGCCACGTCGGGAGATGATGGTGGTAACGCTGACGACCGAGCAATTACACTGGATTCTCGACGGCATTGATATCGACGCGATGGTCCGCCATCCGGTTCGGCAATACCAGATCGCCGGCTGACAGTTCTCGACGTCTGCGGTTGACGGGGCGAAACGGTTCAGATTCAAGAATCTGATGATCCGACCCGGCGAACCCACTGTTGAGGAGTTGATGGCGCGCATTGCGGCGCTGCAGGCGGAGAACCGTCAGCTCACGGAACGCGTGGTCAAGCTCGAGGAAGAACTGGTGTTGGCGCGGCTTCATCGTTTTGCGCCGAAAAGCGAAAAGCACGTGGACCGCCTCTTCGATGAAGCCGAGCAGGTTGCCGATGAAGACGACGCCGGCGGAGACAATGGGGAGGTCGTCGACCTGCCGGACACGGGCTTTGCGGCGATCGAGAAGCCAGAGGGCAAGAAACGTGGCCGCAAGCCCCTGCCGGAACATCTGCCGCGCGAGCGCGTCGAATATGACCTTGCCGACGACCAGAAGGCCTGTCCTTGCTGCCGTCACCAGATGCATCGCATGGGCGAGGCCGTCACCGAGCAGCTCCACATCGAGGTGAAGGCCAAGGTCCTGCAGAATGTGCGGCTCAAGTATGCCTGCCGCCATTGCGATCGCACCGGGATCAACACGCCTGTTGTCCTTGCGCCAATGCCCGCGCAGCCCTTGCCGGGCAGCATCGCCACGGCCTCGACGCTGGCATTTGCTCTTGTTCACAAATATGTCGATGGCACGCCGCTCTACCGCCTGGCCCAGGCCTTCGAGCGCGCCGGCGTTCCCGTCAGCCGCGGTGCTCTGGGCCATTGGGTGATCGGTTCGAGCGAGAGGCATCTCTCCCGCATCTATGACGCGCTGAAATCGCGGCTCAGGTCTCAAGCCATCATCCATGGCGACGAGACGACGGTCCAGGTGCTGAAGGAAAAGGACAGGGAGGCCACCAGCACATCATTCATGTGGGCGTATCGGAGTGGAGAGGACAGCGACGAGCCGATCGTGCTGCTCGATTATCAACCCGGCCGCGGCCAGATTTATCCGCAGGCCTTCCTCGGCGATTACCACGGCATCCTGATGAGCGATGGCTATTCCGCCTGGCGCACGCTGGCAGGGGCCACCCATCTGGGATGCATGGCGCATTCCAGGCGTCGCTTCGTCGATGCCCTCAAGGCAAGAAAGAAAGGCGGCGGTCCGCCGGAGCAGGCGCTGAAATTCTTCGAGCAGATCTACCGGATTGAAAGCCAGGCGCGCAACGCAAAGCCTGACAAGGGCGAAACGCAAGCCGATTGCATTCGCCGTTTCCGCCAGCAACACAGTGTCCCCATCCTGAATGCTCTCAAGGTATGGCTCAACGACATCGCCCCGAAGGTCTTGCCCGACAGCAAGATCGGCGATGCCGTGTCCTATACCCTAAATCAGTGGGACTACCTGACGCGCTACACAGAAGACGCCAGGATGCCGATCGACAACAACCTACTCGAGCGCGATATCAGAATTTTTGCCACTGGCAGAAAATCCTGGCTGTTCAGCGACACCGTGGACGGAGCGAGGGCCAGTGCCGTCGTCTACAGCCTAATGCTGACCTGCCGAGCTTGCGGCATCGAACCCTTGGCCTACTTGCGCCACGTGCTTACCGAACTGCCGCAGCGCGCAACAGATTCCGACATCACTGATTTGCTGCCCTTCAACTTCGCCAAAACTACCGCTGCCTGATCCGATAGGGCCGTCACAAAGCGACCCACGTCAAATGGGCCACGTCAACGCGCATGGAAATGAGCGCTTACCGCCAATGTGCGTCGCGTCACGTCACGAAAGACCAGATGAGGCGGTCACCATCCGGACGTGCATAGAGGTAAGCCCACTTGCTCCGAAAACGAAAAAGCCTGCCGCGGGAGGAGGTGCGGCAGGCTTTCGAATAAAGACCCGAACAGCAGCTGGGAGGAGGAGTGCTGCCGTTCCCGCAGACGATCTTGGGAGGAGGATAAGAGCGTCTGCAAATCGAAGCGACACGGGAGGAGATGCATCGATTCGATCGATTTATATATAAACCCGTTTTGCCTAATGCATAGGCTTTTATTTGCAGGGCAGGCGTTCGCTATGCGAAAAGCGGAGGGCTCATTTCAAGGTTGGCATTCAGTTGCGACATGGTGAGCCAGATTCTTGAGCATCCCAACATCAATGTGAGCCTCAACACGCAATTTCTCCGGGCGCAGAAAGAGCACATTACACATGTGTTTTATTCCGGCCCGCTCGACGGCTATCTGGATCACGAGTTCGGTCCGCTGGGTTGTCGAACGCTTGACTTCGACCAAGAAAGTTTTGAAATTCTTCTCGCCGGCAAACCTGACAAGATTTGGAAGATAGGCCGATATCCAAGCCGATCATTCGGTCGACGTCCTACTTCGGCCGTACAGGCACGTGTACAGACCAGTTTTCCATCGCAACATTCGCAATCGCGGCAGTGCATATCACCATCACGCTGCGTCGCGAGAGGCCGAAACTCTTCGGCGTCCACTGTGCCTTGAGGGGGACAGCGCAGCGCGGGACGAATGTCTTCAGGTTGGGCTCCAATACGTCCCATTGCTGAAGCCCCTTGGCGTTCTCCTTCGAGATGAAGCGCCTGGCCTCTTGACGGATTTCAAAGAGGCCGTGCTTGTCTGACGTAGAGCGATCATTCTCGATGCTCCACGATGCCATGGTCGCTGCGGACGCGAACAAGGCGGTGATAAGGAGCAAGGAAGGAAGCAATGGTGCGCCATTGTCAGCCAAGTCCGTCTCCTTCCGCGAAAAAAGTCGCCTTCTGATGCATGTAAGGGTTATGGATTATAGGATCACGTCCTCGCGGCGCCTCGTGCTCGGAATCGACGTCGATACTCGGCGGCTCGTCGTGTCCCTGCCACACGAAACGCTCCAAGAGAAGATCGTTTGTGATCCCGAGGGTATAACAGACGGCCGTGTTCGCAGCCGAGCCCACCACAATGGCAATGACGAAAATCCGAACGAAAAAGTGCCGCAACATTGACGGTCGCGGCACTTTGTAGCGGGTTGCTCGGTTATTTTAGAATTCGCGCCAATCTTCAGCAGCCGCACCGCCAGCAAAAGCTGTCGCGACCTTGCGTGCCATTGCCGCTGGAGCGTTTCTCTGTGGCGCTTTCGGTGCGTAGGCAGATTGCGCCGTCCCGGCAGAGCCTTGAAAGCGGAATTTTGACAGCTGGCTTGTCAGCGAACCTGCTTCGTCAGCCAGCTTATGGCTGGCTGCGGATGTCTCTTCGACCATCGCCGCGTTCTTCTGCGTGGATTGATCGAGCGAATTCACCGCGGCATTGATTTCTTTCAGCGCCGTGGACTGTTCCTTCGCAGCCTCGACGATTGAGCTCACGTGACGGTTGATTTCCTGCACTTCGCCGACGATCTCCGTCAGCGCCGTACCGGTCTCGCCGACCAGGGTCACGCCGGCACGCACTTGAACGCCGGAATTGCTGATCAGTTGCTTGATTTCCTTGGCGGCATTGGCGGAGCGTTGAGCCAGTTCGCGAACTTCCTGGGCGACGACTGCAAAGCCTTTGCCCGCCTCTCCGGCACGTGCAGCCTCAACGCCGGCGTTCAGTGCCAGCAGGTTGGTCTGGAATGCAATGTCATCGATGACGCTGATGATATTGTTGATCTCGTTCGAGGAACCTTCGATCTGGCTCATCGCGGCGACCGCACGCTTCACGACTTCGCCGGAACGCTCGGCATTCGTGCGTGTTCGTGCAACAAGGTTGCCGGCCTCTTCCGCGCGACGGGTCGCACCATTGACCGTCGTCGAAATCTCATCGAGCGCTGCGGCGGTCTGTTCAATCGATGCCGCCTGCTGTTCGGTGCGCTTTGCCAGATCATTGGAAGCTTCGCTGATCTCGCGGGCACCGGCATCGATCGACAAAGCGTTGTCACTGATCGTCTTCAACGCAGATTGAAGCTTCTCTACGGAGTTGTTGAAGTTGAGGCGCAGCATATCGAGAGATACGGCAAACGGATTGTCGAGACGGATATCAAGATTGCCGGCGGCCATTTCCTCAAGCGCCTGGCCGAGCTGGCGAACGGCATCGTTCGTCTGCGCCGATAGCGCCTCGCGTTCCGTCGCGGTTGCTTCAAGCCGCGCGTTCTCATCAGCGGTCCGGCGAGCGTCGGCAGCGGCGCGCGCCTCGGCCTACGAGGTCACGGCTTGGCGCACGGCGCCAACGGCCTTCGCCAAATCGCCGACCTCGTCGCTGCGGGCCTCGATATCGCTGGTGCTTTCGTTGTTGCCCTCTGCCATCCGCCGCAGGGCGATCTGCAGCTTGGCCATCGGCACGGTGATCGAGCGGGTCGCGAGGAACGCGGCGGCAATAGCCATAAGCACAGCGCCTCCCAACGAGCCCAGCGCCAGCGTCTGGAAGCCTGCGACGACGACGCTGACGCCACTGCCGACAGACTTGTTCAAGTTTTCCTGATAGTCGATGAACTTGTTGATGGCCTTGAGCCAGTTGACGAAGAGAGGCGTTGCCTGCTCGATCAGCATCTGCTTGGCTTGCACCGGGTCGTTTGACATCTGGCGCGCGATGATATCTGCGACAACTGGATTGGTTTTGGACTGGACGTCGGCGATTTCCGCAATGATCGCCTTCTCGGGTTCGCTCGCAGCGCCTGGGACAGAAATCATCGCATTCATCTTCTGCTCGTTTTCGGCATACGTCGCAGCAAGCTTTGCAATCAGATCGATCGCGGTCTGACGCGCGGCTGGCTCATCGCGCAAAACGACATCGCGAATGGCAATGGCCCGATCATGAACGCTACCCCGGAAATTGATGGCGAAGCGTTGCTTGACGCTATTGACCTCGTTGATCTGCACGAGATCGTGGTCGACAAAGTTCATCTTTGAAATGGAAAAGACGGTCAAGCCAATCATCAGCAGCAGCAGGAAACCAAAAGCTGTATAAAGGCGGGGGCCGATGCCAAATCGAAACGTCATTCGCAATCCTCCAAGCGCAAATAATCGCGCAAGCAACCAATTGCGCGATGCTGCAACAATGAGCGTTATCCGGGGACACCGGCCGAGCGCCGTTGAGCTCATGTCTCGCCTTGTCAGAAGAGAGCACTCGTGAATAAACAGATAATGAAAGATGGTTAATAATTATAATATGAATAAAATAATTTATACTCTGGCCAAGTAATGCCCGGCTCGAGTATTGCAGGTTGCAATTCAAAATCACTTGGTTTCTTGATTCGGCTTTTTTTGCGGATTGAATGACTCTGTTTGCAACTGGTACCAGTGCTTGCGGCAATGCCGCGACGGTCTGTGTCTTACCCCGGCGATCGCCTATGCAGATGCCTTGACCGCCAAGTTTCGGGGCGAGATAAATCAAAATGGCCACCAAGGATCGTCGAACTCCTAAGAGCAGCTTTGCGAAAAGATCCCCCCTTCGGGATGGGAGTAGCAGCAAGCGACGAGATTACCCGGCCAACCGGCGCAGTTGAACGTGTGGTGGCATGCGGCCCTGACCGGTCATACCCCATGCTTATCCCTGCAGGGATTGACGCAGTTGCGCTGGTTGAATAATCCCCGCTCGCTATCCGCAGGCCCGGCTCTCGACCCGGTCGTCGCCTTTCCGCCGCGTCCGCATGGTGCCAGATAACCGCCATCGTCGCCGCGATCTTTCTGGGTTACGCGCTACATATCCAGCGTCTCATCGGTGGCGACATGACCATAGCTATAGCGCGACGATCAGGATGAGACGCGAGCGACAATCTGGATGAGATTCTTATGTCGCGGTTGGAGCGAAGTTATCATGTTGATTGTCGCTGGCAAGAGTTTCATCGTGTTCTGATTGCCGCTCCGCGACAAGCTGGGAAGAGCTTTTGATTGTCGCGAATGAGGCGGGTCTGCCGCGCTGGCGTTTGGCTTCCATGGCCGAACGCCGCCGGTAGCTTTCGACATTCATCTCGAAGATTGTTGCGTGATGGACAAGTCGGTCCACCGCGGCAAGCGTCATGGCCGGGTCTGGAAAGACGCGGTTCCATTCTCCGAAGGGCTGATTGGCGGTGATCATGATGGAACGCCGCTCATATCTTGCGGAGATGAGTTCGAAGAGCACGCTCGTTTCGGCCTGGTCCTTGGTGACGTAGGCCAGGTCGTCGAGGATGAGAAGATCGAACTTGTCGAGCTTTGCGATGGCGGCTTCGAGCTGAAGCTCCCTCCGCGCGACCTGAAGCTTCTGGACGAGATCGGTCGTGCGGGTGAAGAGCACGCGCCAGCCGTTCTCGATTAGCGCGAGGCCGACGGCTGCGGCGAGATGGCTCTTTCCGCCGCCGGGCGGACCGAACATCAGGATATTGGCGCCTTTGGCGAGCCAGCTATCGCCGGCTGCAATCGCCATGACCTGGGCCTTGGAGACCATGGGAACAGCGTCGAAGGCGAAGCTGTCGAGCGTCTTTCCGGGTGGCAGGTGGGCCTCGGCGAGGTGTCTTTCGATCCTGCGATGGGCGCGTTCGGCCAATTCATGCTCGGCGATGGCCGAGAGGAAACGGGCAGCAGGCCATCCTTCCCGATCGGCCTGCTCGGCAAATTGGTGCCAGAACGTCTTGATCGTCGGCAGCCTCAGTTCGTTGAGCATGATGCCGAGGCGGGCTTCATCGACTGTGTGGATGTTGCTCTTCATGCGACCTCTCCCGCATAGGCCGTGCCGATCAGGGCTTCATAACCATTGAGCGACGCGAGTTGCACATGAACGATCGGCAACTGATCCGGGTCCGGGCTGAAGACCGCTCTCAAAGCCGCCAGATCAGGCAGTTTGTGGGCGTCGAGCGTTTTGGCAAGCTCCTCGGCCAGTTCACGCTCGCAACTGCGATCGTGAGCCAAGGCAAGCAGTTCCACGGTGATCTTGCAAGCCTGCCGCTCGGGCAGTTGCTCGATGAGCGCGTCGAAAGTCCTGCGATATTCCGGCCTGGGGAAGAGCTTGTCGCGATAGACGAGCCCCAAAAGCGCCATCGGCTTTTTGCGCAGGGAATGAATGACGTGATGATAGTTGACGACTTGATCGTGCTTGCCACTCGCATGGGCGCGGCCTCGGGGTAATGTCAGCAGATGCGTGCCGCCGATGAAGACGTCGAGGCGATCGTCGAACAGACGCACCCGCAGCCGGTGGCCAATCAGACGGGAAGGCACGGTGTAGAAGACCTTGCGCAAGGCGAAGCCGCCGGTGCTCGATACGGTGACGATGACCTCTTCGAAGTCGGTGGTGCGACGATCGGGAAGAGCTTGCAGATGCGTGCGCTCGGCATCGATGCGCTTGCCATGTGCGGCATTGCGGCGGCTGACGATCTCATCGATGAAGGCGCGATAGGATCCGAGGTCGCCAAAGTCCCTGGTTCCGCGCATCAGCAGAGCATCGCGGATCGCATTCTTGAGATGGCCGTGGGAACTTTCGATCGAGCCGTTCTCGTGCGCGACGCCCTTGTTGTTGCGCGTCGGCGTCATGCGATAATGGGCGCACAGTTCGTCGTAGCGATGCGTCAGATCGACCTTGGCGTCGGCATCGAGGTTGCGGAAGGCGGCCGATAAGCTGTCGCTGCGATGATAGAGCGGCGAACCGCCAACCGACCACAGGGCGTTCTGCAGCCCCTCGGCCAGAGCGACGAAGCTCTCTCCACCCAGGATGACATGGGCATGCTCGAAGCCCGACCAGACCAGCCGGAAGTGATAAAGCAGATGATCGAGCGATTGGCCGGCGATCGTCACGCCGAGGCTGCCCATGTCGGTAAAATCCGACAGTCCTAACCGACCGGGTTCGTGCATCTGACGGAAGATCACTTCCTGCTCCTGACCGTGAACAGCCCGCCATGATCGGATACGACGCTCAATCGTACGGCGAACACCTTCTGACAGCTCTGGATGACGCCGCAGCATCTCGTTGTAAACGGCGACCGCTCGGATGCCGGGCGCGGCCTTGAGGAGCGGAACAACCTCGGCGTCGAAGATGTGCTCAAGGGGATCGGGGCGACGCCGGTCGCGCGGCGGCTTGGTCTGCGATGGAAGACGCGCATCCTTCTCGATGCGGTAAGCCGTCGCCCGGCTGATCGACGCCTTGGCGGCAGCGACCTCAATGGGGTTGTTTTGTCGGTACTTCATAAAAAGCCTCGTCTGATGATCGGTTACATGGCGACCCGGCACAAAGGTGATTCTCCATTCTCAGAAAATCACCGACGCTACCGGGCCAACCGCGATCATGAGACGCCGAAAAATTGCGCCGCGGCGGGGGTGTAACTCCAGTCGGGCTACGCCCTCCCTTCGTCACACCCCCGCCGCCGAGTCTCATCCTGATTGACGCTGAGTCTCACCTTGTTTGTCGCCGCGCACATAGCAGGGTTTTTCCTCGCCCCGACAAAGGGCGGTGTCGAAATAGAAAGCAGGCGAGTTTCATCAGAGCAAGAGACCCGAACAGCGAAGCGAAGACATGGCGATTTGGCGACTTGCGAGACTGTTTCTGGCGAATATCAGAAGACGCTGAGGCTCAACGCAGTGAGATGATCGTCGTCGGAATCGGGCGAAGATTGGGAGCACATCGTATGCGAATCCTGTTGATATTGATTATCGGACTAATGGTCGGATCCATATTGGCGATACCGCTGATAAAGCCGTTCATACAGGAAGGCGGCAAAGGAAGCGAGGAGCCGCCTGCGGTAATTCAGCAGCCGGATCCTCTAAAATAGCGCAGGACAGTCGCCACTGCGAAAGGCAGAGTTGGCTCGGTTTGTCTGAACCGTTTCGAGCGTTTCGCTAAAGCTTGTCGCGTCTTGAGCGTGATGGCGAGGACACGTTTCAATCGCACCAGCCGTTGATGTGCCCGGCCGCCCTTCGCGCGCACAGCCTTCCTTGCGCAGCAATAGTGGTATTCGTAGATGTCGCGCCCGGTGCCGTTGATGCAACGGCGCGAGGCGCTTGAGGTGACAGGTGGCAGCTGACTGGTGTTGGCCTTTGCAGATGGCTGCCGCCAACCGTCAATGCGCTGTCTGCGAATGTTCGCCGCCGCGTTGTGAGATGCCGCTCAGTGCCTTACCCGTTTCGGTGGCCTCGCCCTTGGTGGCGAGGTCGCCAAGCGAGATGATGCCGACGAGGCGCTTGTCTCGGTTCAGTACTGGCAAGCGCCGTATCTGAAGATCACCCATGTTGTGAAGCACGTCTTCAACATCTTCATCATCGAAGCAGTATCTAACCTTGATACTCATCACATCGCGAACCTTTGCCTCGGGGCCTTTGCCCTCCGCCACGCCACGAATTGCGATGTCGCGATCGGTGATCATGCCGACCAGCCTGTCATTCTCACTCACCGGGAGAACGCCGGCATCAAGACGTCCCATGATCAGGGCGACATCCCGTAATGTCTGCTCCGGATCGGCGATCTGAACGTCTGTGGTCATGCAGTGGCTGACTTTCATGATAACCTCCCTCACGTTGCCCGCGCCAAAACTGCGGGTGAATAGTGTCAACGTACACCGGTCGTAAATGTTCCTGCGGTGGGGCGGCAAATGGCGGTCGTGCTTCGCCTGAGCGTTTATACTTTGACCTCCAGCCGCGCGTCATGCCGCGGCTCATCGCTCCCTCGGCCAAAGCCAAGAGACGCAGATGACGGATGTCCTCGAACAGTGTGGCAATGGTCGCATTCACGTCGTCGTCGTGCCAAGCCGAGCGCTGCCTTTACTTCGAAATGAACGATGAAACCGCCATCTCAGGAGCCTGATCGAAAGGGAAGCCCTCGGCGGGATATTGCTGCACGTGGCTGTCGCATGGGGCGAAAGCTTCCCTTCTTGTCCTGGTCCCCAGCGGTCAGAACAAGGACAGATTACGCTAATCTGCACGGCTCACCAGACGGACCAAAGTCCCTGGCATCAAGAAAATCGACCGTCGTCCGCGATCTCGGCTCTCGTGGGTATTCTACGCAGAGACGTCGCTCGATGAACTGCTGACCAAGTTCGATCGCGCGCATCCACACTACACAGACACAACGCACGAAGACATCATCGCGCACTGGAAAGCCGTTGACGATGTGATGAATGACGCAGAGCTCAGACTGCTCAAGGGCTGAAAGCGATGTGGGACGTCGAGCACCAATTTCCGTTCCTGCGACGCGGACGAGGAAGCCTATAGGGCTGCGTACCGAGGCCAGCAGTAACCTCGTGGAACTGATCGAGGCAATTCAGGTTCATACAGTGGAAGGCTTCAAAGTGAAGGCGCTGGCTAGCTTCTGGTGTCATTCAGGAGGCAAAATCGACTTTGACGCGGCGGCAACAGACCTGCAATTGGCCGCCGATGTCATCAACGATTTGCCGGCAGTCTGAAACGAAAGGCGCTGTCGCGCTTCGCGAACGATGCGGCCGTGTCATCCCACCAAAAGCTATCTCAGGGGCAAAATGGAGTGGGGAGAAAAGTGCGGACGCCTACTTATGCTCTTTAAAATATGAAATGATATCAATTATATAAGGCGGATACTTGGCGGAAGAGAGTGGGAGTCGAACCCACGAAAGACCGTCTCTCGGCCCCTCCCGGATTTGAAGTCCGGACGCCCCACCGGGGACGTATCTCCTCCAGAAACGACACCGTCGCCGGCGATACTATTCGACATATTGCCGAACAGGTCCAGACGGTTTTGGTCGACGCGGCGGAGATCGCCGCGACGCAGCGTAACGCGATGGCGATCGAAGAAATCGAGGATCTGGATCGCGACCTTGCGGCCATTTTCGACACGGTCGCGAAACTGCATTGCGGTGAACCAGCCCCCCTCGGCGCCAGAACTGATCTCGGCAATGATTGCAACCATCTCCGCAACTGCCTCGCGCAGGAAGAAATGATCCTGTGCTACTTCATGCGCCTTGCCCATGCGGCCGCCGAGTTTCAGCAGCCGACGTGTCTGTTGCTCGGGGACCGCCAGCAATGCGGCAATATCGCGAACCCTCGGAGGACGGAACCGCGCTGCCCCGCCGAGCAGCGGCTCAATCCTGTCCCACAGCCGCTCGTCGGCCAATGTCATCGTCACTTGATGTCCCGAAAGCCGGACCCAAGCGCCATCCAGCACGATCTCTCCCGCGCGGACGAGGTTCTGCAGGGCTGCGCGAAATGCCGGGATGGGCAAGCGCACCTCGAGCCCAGCCCGCAACAGCTCGATGCCCATTCCCGGCAGATCCTGGTTCTCCACATGGAACCTCTCAAGCCGGCTCCAAAGGTTGCTATGGAATTTCTCCCAGCGATCAGGCGACATAGCGAGCGCCGTGTCATCGATGGACAACCGCACCGTTCCCAGCGATGCGGCCACGGCGCTGGCATCTGCTGTGGCAATTGCCCTGTCGCGGGCGAAAGCGGCAATGTCGACATAAAACGGATGCACCGCGAGCAACGCCTCGAACGCGCGCTCAGGTGCAACCAACGTCTGCGCCTGAAGTTGAGCCATCCGTTCCGGCGTCCGGCGCTTGCGTGCCGGTGCGCGTAAATCCAGGAACCGGCCTCCGCCGATGGTGCGCCGTGCGGAGGTATCGCGGATGATGTAACGGTCACCGACCGCGGCTGCGATCGGACTGTCCAGCACGAGCTGCACAAAGGTATCTGTTCCTGGGATGGCTGCTTCCTCGGCAAGCACGACGATACGGGCACCGACATCTGCCGATGCGTGATGAAGCCGGACGGGGAACCAATGACCGATGGGTTTTGCCTCTGAAGAGAGCACACGCAGTGTCGCGTCGATGCGGCCCGTCGGAGCATGCAGGCTTTGCTCGCACACCATATCACCGCGATTGATGGCCGTTTTCGTGATCCCCTGGCCAACGAGGTTTAGGGCGCAACGATCGCCCGCGCGGCCGTTTTCGCTTGGCCGGTTCTGCGTATGGATCGAGCGCACCCTTGCGACAAGGCCGGAAGGGCTTACGGCGACATGATCCTCGACCGATACCGTGCCTGACAGGACTGTTCCGGTTACGACTGTGCCCGTCCCCTGAATTGTGAAGGAACGATCGACGGCCAGACGAAAGCGCCCCGACGCCTGATGCGGCGTGAACCTGCGTGCGGCATTGACGATCTCATCGCGCAGAGCTCCGATACCCCGGCCTGAAACCGTCGAGACGGCGATGACTGGGGTATTGCCGAGCGTTAAGGGGGCTTGCTCGTTTCGCACGGCGACTTCGACCTCGACGAGACGGTCTTCCGGCACAAGATCGGCTTTGGTCAAAGCAACAATGCCATGCTCGATGCCGAGAAGATTGACAATGGCGAGATGTTCGCGCGTCTGCGGCATGATGCCGTCATCGGCCGCGACCACCAGCAGGACGAAGTCGATGCCGCTTGCACCGGCAAGCATCGTGTGAACGAATTTCTCGTGGCCCGGTACATCGACAAAGCCAAGTATCTGCGCGCCATTCACGGGCATATAGGCAAAGCCCAGATCGATCGAGATGCCGCGAGCCTTTTCCTCTTTCAGCCGATCCGTGTCGATGCCGGTCAGCGCCCGGACGAGGGATGTCTTGCCATGATCGATATGTCCTGCAGTGCCGACGATCATTACTACTCCCCCTCTCGGTTATCTGCGGGAGGATCGGCGATTTCCGACAACGGCAGAGCTGCGCGGCGTTCGGCCAGCGCCAGTTCATCCGTATTGAGCGACGCGCGAACGGCATCGAAGAACGCTGCTGAGAGCGCGCTGCCGCCAGCGCGCGCCCGCAGCAACCATGCGAAGGCTTCGATCAAGTCGCGGGCAATGCCGTTTCCGAGATAACAGGCCGCGCCGAGCATGGCCTGTCCATCAGCGTCGCCAGCGGTAGCGCCAAGCCGCCACCAATAGACCGCCTCGACGGGATTGCGCGGCACGCCTAGGGCATTGTGATAAAGCATACCGAGCCGCGTCATCGAAGCGGCAGAGCCGTTTTTCGCAGCCGCAAGCGCCCATCGGCGAGCCTCTTCAAAATCAGGCTCGATAATATCGCCCTCGAGCAGCATCCAGCTCAGCATATCCTGGGCTTCGCTGTCATTCTGTTCAGCCGCCGCTCGATAGAGCGCCGCCGCCCGCCCATAGTCCGGTTGGATGCCCTCTCCCCTGAATAATAAAGAGGCTAGGTTGCGCTGGCCAAGCCGGTCGCCCGCCTCCGCCGACAATGTCAACCAGTGACAAGCAAGATCAGCATCCTGGACGACGCCCAGTCCTTCCACGAAGCATGCGCCGATATTGTTTTGCGCCCGTGCGTTTCCCGCTCTTGCGAGAGGCTCCCAGATGGTGAGGGCCGCTTTGTAATCACCGCGCCGCGCAGCGGCGAGCGCCGCGTTCATCTGCGCCTCGAAGCGGACTGCATTCCCGGCTGGCTTTCGCAGGAAGCGGCTAAAAAGGTTCATCAGACCCTCCCCTGACCGGCGGGGAGGCTCATCAAATTAGCCGCAAAACTCTCCTCATCTTCGAGACAGCGCAGATCCAGCACCAGCGATCCGCGTTCGATTCGACCAATGACCGGGATCGGCAGCCGTCTGAACGAAGACGTCAGTTCTGCGAGCGCGCTGCCGCTGCCTTCGATCGGCGTCAGCGCAAGCCCCGCGCTGGGCACGCAGGACAGCGGCAGGGCGCCGGAGCCGATCTGGCTTTCGCAAGCAACGACAGATACGTGGACAGCGGCCTTCAGCAGGCCCTTGACGACAGGTGCCAGCCGTTCCGCCTGCGTCTTGATTTCAAGCTGAGAACGTGTGAGCAGTCGCATGACGGGGAGGCGCTCGCCCAGGCGCTCCGGATCGCGATAAAGTTTCAGTGTCGCTTCGAGAGCGGCCAACCTTATCTTATCGACCCGCAGCGCGCGTTTCATCGGGTTCTTGTTGATCGTCTCGATGAGTGTCCGGCGCCCGACGATGAAGCCGGCCTGTGGCCCGCCGAGAAGCTTGTCGCCTGAAAAGGTGACGACATCGGCACCCTCGCAGATCGCCTCGCGAACGGTGGGTTCGTATGCGAGCCCAAAACGGACCAGATCGACCAGGGTACCGGAACCGAGATCGTTGATCAGCGGCACGCCCTTGTCGTGGGCGATCCCCGAAAGTTCGCGCGCTCCGACCTCTTTGGTAAAACCCTCTATTCGATAGTTCGACGTGTGGACCTTCAGTATCAAGCCCGTATCGGGGCCGATGGCATCCCTGTAGTCCCTGGCATGGGTGCGGTTCGTGGTGCCGACCTCGACAAGACGGACACCCGCGCGCTCCATGATGTCCGGCATGCGGAAGGCCCCGCCGATTTCGATCAGTTCGCCCCGCGAGACGATGGCTTCCCTGTCGGCCGCCAGGCTGTTCAGCACCAGAAGGACGGCCGCAGCATTATTGTTGACGACGGTTGCATCTTCGGCGCCCGTCAATTCGCAGATCAGCGCGCGCAGATGATCATCCCGTTCGCCGCGCTTGCCGTTGTTAAGATCGAATTCGAGCGCGACAGCCTCGCGCATAGCCGCTGCCGCGGCATCGACTGCTGCTTCCGCGAGGATGGCCCTGCCCAGATTGGTATGGAGGACCGTCCCGGTCAGGTTGAAGACGGAGCGAAGCATCGGGCGGTCGTTGGCGTCGAGCCTCGAAAACGCCGCCGCCGCAATTTCCTCGCGCGATGGGACGTCCTTTCCCTGGCGTACCTTCTCCCTCGTTTCACAAAGGATAGCTCGAATGGCCTGCGTGACCGCGATTCGCCCGAAACATTCGATCGCGGCGCCAGCAGGAGCCGTTTTCAGGATTTGGTCGACCGATGAAATCTCCCGCAGGTTAGCACTGGCGTCCATCTCTCCCACCTCAAAAGCCGGCCAGAAGCGGCGCAAATCCACCCCGGCGATACGGGCCTTCGCGCATCAGAAGGTCCAGATTGAGACTTGCCACATCGTCGGCGACCGGATCGGCCGCCGGCTCTGTGTTCTGATAGATTATCTTCGACCAGCCCTGGCATTCATCACAGGTTTCGGCTTTGACGGCCCCGCCCTGCCCTTCTATCTCCTGATAGCCGATCCCTTTGGTGGAGCCGCAAAGTGTGCATTTGACCCGGACATAGTGCCACAATGTTCCGCAAAGCGAACATGAGCAGTACCTTGCGCCATGCGAGCCCGGCCAGCCGACGACCATGGACGACACCGGCCCGCTGCCACATGCAGGACACAGGCCATCGGCCACAGGCACCAGCATTGCCGCGTCGAGAACTGACGCGAGCCGAGCAAAATGCACCTGAAGTGCAGCCCAGACGAACACATGCTCGGCAATCGCATCCGCCGGCAACGCGCCGGAGAATACGGCTCGCGCCATGGACATGCGTTGTCCGGCATCGGTCCTGGTGACGCGGCCAAGCGCCTCGGCGGCAGCAGCCGGTTTTTCGATGGTATCGACAGCCGCAAAGAGGCCGTCGAATATCGCGCTGATCGTTCCGTCGACTTCTATCGTGTCGCGGTCGAGCGGCGGCATTTCAAACTCCCGCACACGCTTGATCGACTCGGGATCCGGATGTTCCGGAAGGGGCAGATCCGCTTGGATATGGTGTTGGGCCTCAAAGAGCTGCGCGAGGAAAACCAGGTATGGCGCCAGGATGCTGACTTCAGCCAACTGACGTAGACGTTTCGACCTGGCCAAAAAGAGTAAAGCGGGATCTGGAAGACGCGCAAACGGTGGCGATGATACGTCTCCAATTGCCGTTGGATCCGGCACAACCGCGCTTTTGCCTTTCATGACACTCCCTCACGAACCGCACGGGCCACGTGATGCAGACCGTAACGCCCGGTCATTCGGCGGGCGTACCCCCCGATTTTTTCCCTGTTGACCTGGTGACCAGTTCACGCAGCCATTTGCGATGATGCCGCCACGCCCACCCACCTGTCACAGAGCCGCGCGTCATTGCCCGTATCGTACCGCGTACCCACAAGGCTGAATAGACATGAATGATCCACACATTGATGATGACGACGGCTGCGATTGAATGCGACAAGACCGCCCATCGCTTCAGCTCGATCGTGGTATAGCCGGCAAAGTATTGGTCCCAGATTGTGGTGCCCGTTGTTATCAGGACGATGATCAAGATCGACATTGACCAGAACACGACCTTTTGACCGGCATTGTATTTACCGACCTCCGGCGCGCGCTCCTCATGGCCGGCCAGAACATCGCGGCCGTGCGCGAGCCAGTTGCTGTCTTCCCGCCTCCAAAGGTTGGCTTTCCAGAAACGCAGGAAAAGGCCGAGAAAACTGAAGAAGAGAACAACGCCAATCCATGGATGAATGATGCGCGTCAAGGGACCGCCGCCGAAGAGCGCGGTCAGGAAGAACAGGCTCGGATGGAACAGCGCCATGCCGGAGAGCGCCAAGAGCACGAGGCTTGCCGCCGTGATCCAGTGGTTGATCCTTGCTCCTGCGGTATAGCGATCGACCGTGACGGGCTTACCGGGGTGGACGCTGTCGCCTTTTGCCATATCGTCGTTTGTGTTCGAGCTCATGAGGAACCGTCTCCCGTCAGTCTCTCCGCCGCCTCTTCGTCCTCCTCGGAAACCTGGTTTGGTCCGTTGACCAGATAATGAACGAGGCCGGTGACGGCTGCCACACCCATGACAGCGAGCCCGGCATATTTCGTGACCCCCTTCCAGGCCTCGACGACCGGGCTTATCCTCGGATTATTCGGCAGATCGGCATAAATTTCCGGCTGGTCGGCGTGGTGCAGCACGTACATGACATGTGTGCCGCCGACGCCGGGCGGATCATAAAGGCCGGCATTGGCATAGCCGCGGGACTTGAGATCGGTGATCCGCCCTTCTGCGTGCTGCTTCATTTCCTCCTTCGTGCCGAAGACAATGGCCTGCGTCGGACAGGCCTTGGCGCAGGCGGGACCTTGGCCGACGGCGATGCGGTCGGAGCAGAGCGTGCATTTGTAGGCGGTGTGATCGACCTGGGAGATACGCGGAATATTGAACGGGCATCCTCTGATGCAGTAGCCGCAACCAATGCAGTTTTCGTGGACGAAATCGACGATGCCGTTCGAATATTGCACGATTGCGCCTGGCGCCGGGCAGGCCTTGAGGCAGCCTGGATCTTCGCAATGCATACAGCCGTCTTTGCGGATCAGCCATTCCAGATTGTTAGTCTCGGGATTTTCCCATTCGGTGAAGCGCATGAGCGTGAACATGTCAGGTGTCAGGTCATGCGGATTATCGTAGACGCCAGTGTTGACGCCGATCTCCGGGTGCGTGTCGTTCCACACAATGCAGGCCGACTGGCAGGCCTTGCAGCCGATGCATTTGGAGACATCGATCAGCTTCGCCACCTCGGTCTGGCGCTCTGCCGGCGGCGTCACGCTTGAGGCCGAACGGCGGATGAGATCCCGCTCGCCGAATCTAGGGCTCTCAGGCGCAACAGTGGGATTTGGAACAGGACGGAACATGGCTGCCGTCTCCTATGCCACCGGCCCGGCGATGGGCTCTATGTTGACCAGGAACGCCTTGTATTCAGGCGTCTCTATGTTTGCGTCGCCGACGAAAGGTGTCAGCGAATTTGGACCGAAACCTTTTTTCGCGGCGCCGGTAAAGCCCCAATGCAATGGGATGCCCACGACATGGACGGGCTTGCCGTCGCATATCAAGGGCTTGATCCGCTTGGTCACGACCGCCTTGGCCTTGACGGAGCCGCGCTTGGACCAGACGCGCACCCAGCCGCCTTTGGCGATGCCTTTTTCCACCGCGAGCTCCTCCGATATCTCGACGAAGAATTCCGGCTGCAGCACGGCATTCACCCACACATGCTTCGTCCAGTAGTGGAAATGCTCGGTGAGGCGATAAGACGTCGCCGCATACGGAAACTCCTTGGAGGCTGGCTCGGCAAATTGCTTGAAATCGTCCTCAAACACCCGCGCCGCGGGATTGCCGCGCACTGCCGGGGCAACAAGATTGGCAACGGGCGATTCGAATGGCTCGTAGTGAGCTGGGAACGGCCCGTCGCGCATCATCGTCCTGGTGAAAAGGCGAGAGACGCCTTCCGGGTTCATGATGAACGGCCCGACATCGGCAGGCTTGGCCGTCGGCGCGATGTCCGGCACATCATAACCCGACCACTTTGCACCATCCCATTCGATCAGCTTGCGGCTCGGATCCCATGCCTTGCCGGACAGGTCTGCCGATGCTCGGTTATAGAGAATACGGCGGTTGACAGGCCAGGAGAACGCCCATTTCAGATAGGCGCCGGTCTCGTCCGGGTCCGACGTGTCGCGCCGGGCCATGTTGTTTCCGTTCTCGTTGAAGCAGCCGGAATAGATCCAGCATGCTGAGGACGTCGAGCCGTCGTCGCGCAGTGCGGCAAAGCTCGGCACCAACTTGCCTGCCTCGGCCACAACCTTGGCAGGATCTGCCGTGTCGTACACGGTGGCAAGCGCCCGCCCGTTGATCTCCTTGGCGAGTTCCTCCGCGGCCGGTTCGCCCGGATCGGCGTATGCCCAATCGAGATTGATGATCGGATCGGGGAATTTCCCACCTTCCTTGCGGTAGAGCTCCTTCAGGCGCACGTGGATCTGCGCCATGATCCAGTTGTCGGTCTTGGCTTCGCCAGGAGGCGTGCCCCCCGGCCAGTGCCACTGCAGCCAACGGCTGGAATTCGTCAGCGAACCCTCATCTTCGGCAAAGCAGGTCGAAGGCAATTGGATGACCTCCGTGTGGATCTGCGAAGAATCGACATCGTTGAACTCGCCGTGATTCTCCCAGAATCGTGCAGTTTCGGTGTCCAGCGGATCCATTGTGACGAGAAATTTGAGCTTCGACAGGGACGCGGTCGCCTTCGCCCGGTTTGGAATAGCGAGAAGCGGATTGAACCCTTGGCAAATATAGCCCGTCATCTTGCCCTGGTTCATGAGTTCGAAAGCACGCAGGACGTCATAGCCGGGCACGTCGAGCTTCGGCAGCCAGTCGTAGGCGAACGTGTTTTCCGGCGTCGCCGCCGAACCCCACATCGCCTTCAGGAAGCTCACGAAGAATTTCCTGTAGTTCTGCCAGTAGCTCATCTGGTTCGGACGGAGCGGCTTGAAGCCGCGCGTCGACATGTAGGTGTCGAAATCCACTTCCTTCTCGTTCGGCAGCGTCATATAGCCGGGCAACAGGTTCGACATCAATCCGACGTCCGTGAGGCCCTGGATGTTGGAGTGGCCGCGCAGCGCATTCATACCGCCGCCGCGCATCCCGATATTGCCGAGGATCAGTTGCAGCATCGCCATGGCGCGGATGTTCTGCGAGCCCTTGGAATGCTGCGTCCAGCCGAGCGCGTACATCGAGGTCATCACCTTGGTGGGTGACGAGCATTCCGCAACCATTTCGGCTACCTTCAGGAACTTGTCCTTCGGCGTGCCGCAGATGCGCTCCACCATCTCCGGCGTATAGGCGGAAACATGTTCCTTTAGGAGGTTCCATACGCAGCGCGGATTATTCAGCGTGTCGTCAACCACGGCATAGCCGTCGTCACCGATCACATAATCCCAGCTGGACATATCATAGCCGCGCTTTGCCTCGTCATACCCGGTGAAGAGCCCGTCCTTGTAGGCGAAGCCGTCCTTGACGATGTAAGCCGCGTTTGTGAAGGCCTTGACATAGCCCCACTGCACCTTGTCGTTGCCGATGCAGTGGTTAATGACGCCGAGGAGGAAAGCGATATCCGTTCCCTGCCGGATCGGCGCATAAAGATCGGCGACCGAGGCCGAACGGGTAAACCGCGGATCGACGACGATCAGCCTTGCGCCGCGATTGGCTTTCGCCTCCGTAACCCACTTGAACCCGCAAGGGTGTGCTTCGGCGGCGTTACCGCCCATGATGACAACAAGATCGGTGTTCTTGATGTCGGTCCAGGAGTTGGTCATTGCGCCACGGCCGAATGTTGGAGCCAAACTGGCTACCGTAGGGCCGTGTCAGACACGCGCCTGATTGTCGAAGACCAGCATTCCGGCGCTGCGCACAACCTTATAGGTCTCCCACGCCGTCTCATTCGTTGTCGCAGACGCGGCGAGGAAGCCGGTCGTCGTCCACCGGTTCACGGGAAGGCCGGCAGCGTTCCGTTCGACGAAATTGGCGTCGCGGTCGTCCTTCATCAGTCGCGCGATGCGGTTCAGCGCATCATCCCAGGAAATGCGCTCGAACTTGTCCGACCCGGGCTTGCGCATCATCGGATACTTCAGACGCGTCTCGGCCTTGACGAAATGCAAAAGCGCTGCGCCCTTCGGACAGAGCGTACCGCGATTTGTGGGATGGTCGGTATCGCCCTCGATATGGATGATCTCTGCCTGCTCGCCTTTTTTCAGATCACCCTTCGAATACATGATGATGCCGCATGCGACAGAGCAGTATGGACAGGTGTTCCGGGTTTCGGTGGTATTTACGAGCTTGAAAGCGCGGATCGCTTCGGCATGGGCTGCTTCGACGTCTGCAAAGCCAAAAGCTCCGAGCGCCGTACTTGCAACACCTGCGCCGGCCACCGCGAGAAACTGGCGCCGCGACAGTTCCATGTTCATGGCAGATACCTCCCCTGAAACCGGCCTTGCCGACGCGGCAACCCGGCGAATTGGAGACATTCTCTACAGTTCGAGATATAACTCGTTGTTGAAAAATAGGTCAGCACATTTTATTGTCAAATCAATAAGAAGCCCAAAATTATGATGTCATCGTCGTGCCATGCGGCAAAGCTGTGCGAGAGCCGTGGCTGACTGTTTCTGAACCCTCCTATGATCGCCCTAAAATTGACGTTCAGCCGTAAAGGGACGATGATAAGCAGATGGGATTGCTTGCCGCTCCCGAGTCTCGGGGCATTGCGCATTGGGTTGTTGCCGCACGCCGGAAATGGCGGAGCCGTTCGGATTGTGCTCGACCTCTTTCCTGCAACATTGGAATTCTCCTACGACACAAGACTGTGAACCGCTGCACGCACGAGCGGTCTCGGACGTTCGACGCCTGCATCTTAAGAGCGCCCGCAGGTGCTGATGGCTGCCGGCACCGGCAACTCAAATCGGGAGGGAATGATGATCAGTCGTCGTGAACTTCTGAAAGCGGCAGCCGCGCTGTCGGCAATGGCCGGGTTGCCGAAAATAGCCTTTGCAAATATGGCTTTTGCGCCGAGACCTTCCACGTGGCGAACGTTCGAGATTACGACTCGTGTCGAGCTTTTGCGCGCCGACAGTGCCGCGCGCGCATGGATTCCGCTGCCCGTTCTTCGGGCCGGCGATTGGAACAGGCCGGGCGACATTACCTGGACGACCAATGCGGCCAGCGCCAGGATCGTGCGGGACGACGCCGGCAAGGATCAGATGTTGCTGGTCGAATGGAAAGGCGGCGAGCCCGCTCCTGTCGTCGAGATGGTCAGCCGCGTTGCAACGCGCGAGCGCGCCGTCGATCTGTCGAAGCCTGAAAAGGCCGAGCCGCTAAGTCCTGCCGAACGCACGCGATATCTGGCCGGATCGAGACTCGTCCCGATAGACGGCATCATCAAGGAGACCTCGGACAGGATTGTCGGCACCGCGACCGGCGAGATGGACAAGGCAAAGCTGATTTATGATTGGGTGGTTGCGAATACTTACCGCAAGGCGGCAACGCGCGGCTGCGGTTCAGGCGATATCGTTTCAATGCTGAAGAGCGGCGATCTTGGCGGCAAATGCGCCGACATCAATCCGCTTTATGTCGGGCTCGCCCGCGCCGCGGGTCTGCCTGCGCGAGACGTTTATGGCTTGCGGGTCGCCCCGTCGAAGTTCGGCTATCAGAGCCTCGGAACGAAGACCGAAATCGTCACCAAAACACAGCATTGCCGCGCCGAGGTTTATCTCTCAGAATTCGGCTGGGTACCGGTCGATCCCGCCGATGTCCGCAAGGTCATGCTCGAGGAAACGGAAGGCGGGCTCGGAACTGCCGATCCCCGGGTTGTTGCGGCTCGCCAAACGCTGTTCGGTGCCTGGGAAGACAATTGGATTGCCTACAATGATCGCCGCGATGTGGCATTGCCCGGTTCAACCGGACCGGAAATCGCCTTCCTGATGTATCCGCAGGCCGAGATCATGTCGGCAAGGCTCGATTGCCTTGATCCGGATGCGTTCAAATACGCGATCCGGTCCCGCGAAATTACTGCCTGACCGACAGCGGCGGCAGCGTCCAATTGCAACCTTTATGGGAGGCCATCATGGATAGTCCGACTGCAACATCGCCCATCCGCCTGACAGCACTCGCTCATGGAGGCGGCTGCGGCTGCAAGCTTGCGCCATCGGTTCTGCAGCAACTGCTTGCGGGTCAGCCTGTTGCCGCTCCCTTTGCCCGGCTGCTCGTCGGGACGGAGACAGGCGATGATGCCGCTGTCTGGCAGCTTGACGATGAAACCTGCCTGATCGCGACCACCGATTTTTTCATGCCGATGGTCGATGATCCTTTCGACTTCGGCCGCATCGCCGCGACCAACGCCATCTCCGACGTTTATGCCATGGGCGGCAGGCCACTGATGGCGCTTGCCATTCTCGGCATGCCGATCGACAAAATGCCAACCGAAACAGTGGGGGAGATATTGAAGGGCGGCAGTGCCATCTGCGCAGAGGCCGGCATTCCCGTCGCCGGCGGCCATTCGATCGATTCGCCGGAACCTATCTACGGCCTGGCGGTCGTCGGCACATGCCCGATTTCCAGCTTGCGCCGCAACAGCGGCGCAAGACCGGGCGATGCACTGATCCTGACGAAAGCACTCGGCGTGGGTATCTATTCGGCAGCATTCAAGAAAGGTGCGCTGCCACCGGACGCCTATGGCGAACTCATCGCGTCGATGACGCTCCTAAATAGCGTCGGAGCAGACCTTGCTCTAGATACCGGCGTCCATGCCATGACGGATGTCACCGGTTTCGGCATTCTTGGTCACGCCCTTGAGATGGCTCGAGGATCGAACAAGCGGATATCGCTCAGTGTCAGGGACATGGCTTTTCTTGCGCACGCCGCCGGGCTCGCAGAGCAGGGTTTCGTGACTGGCGCATCGCACCGGAACTGGGCAAGTTACAGTGAGAACGTCTCCCTGCCTGAAGACCTCCCAATATGGCGACGCCATATACTCACCGACCCCCAGACGTCCGGGGGGCTTCTCGTTTCATGCAGCAAGGATCGGGTAAGGGAATTGCTCGGGAAAATCGTTGCAGCAGGCTATCCCGCCGCGCGCATCATCGGCGCGGTGGAGGATGGCGAGCCCGAACTGCGCGTCGCTGCCTGAGCGAGTTCGGGCTTCGGCTTTGTCTCGCGTTCGATCGCCATGCGCTGCGGATGCGTTCTTCTTGGCGCGCCGAATATGGCGGGCTTCTCATGATCGTTGCGCACTCCTCGGATCACCGACGTCCCGCCATAGCGGCTATGTGGTCGTGTTCGCCATCGCGCAGCGAACGGCCGCCTTCTCGCGGATTTCGTTGAAGAAAGCGGCGTCTCCTCCAGCGCTTGGGACGCTTTGTTAACGTTGTATAATTTCAATGCGGCTTATCACGAAAGGCGCGGTGGCGAGGGAGCTGATCATCATGGGCCAGCTTTGCAAGGGTGGACAGAAATGTCCGCCTTTGCTCTTCATACATCAGCCTTTTTTAGCAGCAGCTATGATGGTCGGAGTGCCTTGGCGCAGCGCCTTGGCTCTCAACCGAACGGGCTCTTGTACTGCGCCACGTGCATCTGGATGGTAATAGCCTCGTTCAGCGCCTCGGCTGTTTTTTTCACCGGCAATCACCCGATTTACCGCCGCCAGGGCGGGCTGTCCGCACTCGCTGTCGAATGCGACACGATGTTTCTCGCACCAGGTCCTGACCACGGTCGTAACCGTGTCGATGTCCTTGTCGTCGAGAGATAGGAGGTTCAAGAGCGACATCTTTGTGTCCTCCCTAACGGGGAGATTTGATCTCCCCAGCGTCCCCTCCGTTGGGGCATTTGATGTTACGCTCATCAGGTGATACCGCAACAATCAAAAGCAGCCGAATTCAAGTTCGGGAGCTGTGTTTGCGCTCGCCGATGTGCACCAGTACCGGCTGACGGAGAAACCCCTGGCCTATGAATGCGGAAGAGACGATGATTTCGCAGCTGTCAGCTTTTGGCCTCTATGTTGCTTACTCTGCCGCCGCGCCATCTGGTCTGCATGTGCCTTTAGGAAGGCCGGAAGGCCGTGGCGCGTGTGACATGGCCACGACAGGCGGGAATGTTCCGCCAGCCCGTCGAACCGATCGACAAGGCGCAGCACATCCGCCGTGAGTGTGTCGGCGACGGAGAGGGTCCAGGCGAGCCATTCTCGTCCTGCCAAGACCGGCTCTATGTGTTGAAGCCGGACCCTGAGGAACGCGTCGAAACGGTCCCATGCCGGCGTATCCTTGCAAGAGAAGGGGGCGAGGATCTCATAATGGGGCTGATGCGAGGTAAAGACCCATACAGTAAATGTCGCAGCCTCGCGTGACTTAGCATCCGAGCAGCAAGCGGCGCAGGCATCACACTTGCAATCGTCGCCGCTGCCTTGCTCATTAGGCCATGAGACGGCAAGGGGATAGTCCGGTTCGATGCAAAGGTCGGACCTTTGCCTCGCTGCGCGGCAATCACTGACCGCGGCATATCCTGCGGACGTAATCCGATAGAACCTGATCTTCAGCTAGGCGCTGTTGAAACTGTCCCTCGTCCACTTGGCCGGATCGATAGGCCTCGAGGAAGCATCGTTGTTCAAGCGTCAAACGGGGCAGATGGGATGCCGCCGGCGTGGGGGGTGGTGCTGCGCCCGCGCGGGGCAAATGGGACGCCGCCGGTGGTGCTGTGCCCAATGCTTCTGAGGCGCCTTTTATCGATTTTTTGGAGTCTGATCCTGGGGACGACATGGCATTTCTCCTTCCCGTAGATCAACTGCTGTTAAGTCTCCGGGTTCCGCCGCCCGCGGCGCGACGTCGTGCATTTCAGCGAGAAGCGGCGTGCGATGCGGACTGCATCTAGGTCCAGCATGTCAAAGGCTCCGCTGATCGCGCCTTGCCGATAGAGCCACGATCGGTCTTGCTGGCTCCATCCACAAGGCAACGCTCGTCAGAGATTTGCACAATCAGATCCCATGGGAGTGAACAGCAGCCGGCGCTCTGGCAAAGTGAGGCTGCAATATCACTTCATAGGAGACGCTGTCATGGAAGCTGCAACTTCCCGACTGCATACGCCGGCCGCTATCCGCACTGATCTTTGCGCAATTTTCATATCGTTGGAGCTCTTATGATTGAGCAAATCGAAGTTACATCGATCCGCCACGGACGCATGGTCCTCCAAGCACCCGATATCGATCTGGAGGAAGACTTGGAAGATGAGAACGACCAAGATCACGAGAGCGATGGACCAAAGCCGAGGTGACGCTGACCGTCGACCTTTCACCGCGGTTCCCTAGCGAGAAGGTCTGCGAGAACCGATTTCCAAATCTGCTCGAGCTTGGCGTCCTCTTTTCCAATCTCGGTCTCGAGGATGAATGCCTGGGCGATTTCCGCGGTCGTGATGGGGCTGCCCGCCGCTCGTAGCGTACGAAGGACGCATCCGCTCCTTGGGATCGAGCGATCCTACTTGCTCACGAGCGAGGACTCTGGTGGCAGTTGCGACCTAATTACGGAGATTTGGGCAGTGCCTATTCGAGTTCAATCTTGGCGTCGCGCACGATAGGGTGTCCACTTGGCGATCTCCGCCTGTACATGTGCGCCGAGCTGCGGCGGCGTAGAACCCACACTGCGCGTAAGGCTTGGCATCTGCTCCTCGGGGCATTGAGCGTCAATTGGAGCCTGCGCTGGTCCGCACCGGATCCGGCCCTTGCCGATGCGGCGCCTTGAACGAGGATGAGCTCGAAGTGTTCGTCGCGCGCATCTCGCTCGATCCCGACGACCTTGTGGCGGTCATCACCACAACTCGCTCTTGACATAGCCTCTCCCCGAAAGGCTTGTTCGAGGGGGTGGCTCGTCAAACAACAAATGTGCCAATCCTCTGCATTAGAGATTCACAGCTGACACGGGCGACGAAGTGGCAGATCCAGGCCAACCACTGGCAGGAAGAAAGACTTGGCGCGCCTTGAATTTTCTTATTTCGCAGTGTTCCGATCAGCCGCGTTCAGGGCCTTGACGGTGACCGCTGCAATGAGACCAGTCAACACAATCCCCGCAAAACCGATTACCAATGCGAGCACCCGAGCCGAGAAATGTTTGGGCGTAAAATCGCCATAGCCGATGGTGAGCCCTGTTACGAAGGTGAAGTAGAGAGCTTCGCCGAGCCCCCAATCCTCTATGCGCCAAATTGCAGCCCCACATCCAACCATTATCGTAATGATCCCGGACATGATTGGCCAGACCACACGAAGCTGCTCGACGAGGGCGATGAAGAACAGGCGCCTCATTTGCTTCGCGCCCTGCCCTTTGTCTGTTTCTGCTGTCACGACCTTCGACCTTTCTACGGTTAGTGTCACAGGAGCCGAGGCCGTAGGGCGTTGAACAGCCCGTCCCCCTCCTTTTTTGCCTGGAGCGCTTTCGACCGCCAGTACGGCGGACACATAGCCGCTTGCGACGCAAGTCGATCGCTTCCCGAGCGGCATGGATCATTGTCGCCCATATCCGCCTCGTCACCAGATGTGGCGGATATGGTTTTTCACAATGCCTTTTCGAGTGCAACGCCGCGACGGGCGCCGCGCCGGCTACGCTGACCGGCGTCAGGCAGCGTCCGACTCTTGCCTCCGCGGTCGAGACAAAACTATGAACACCGGGGATCGCAAGGCCCTCCCCCGCCTCGAGCCCGGCAACGTCAGTGCCTGTCTTCCAATCCCTGATCTGGATGGTGTACCGTGGTGCCCGGTCAACCTGCTTGTCGGTGACCACATATCGACAGGGATAAGGGTGCTCGCCTCGGGCGATCCAAATCTGCCAGTCGACGTCCTTGTTGCGAAACGCGAGATGATCGCATTCGGTACCGCCGTTCACACCGCTGCGGAGATCCTTCACATCGATCACGTCGGCCATCAATTCATCGTAGACATTGGGAAGAAGCAGGTCTGCGCCAGGAGCCGGCTTGTGACGCTTTTCCTTCAATTCATCGATCAGATATTCGACAGTACCAGGCACCTCCATCTCAGTGTAGCGATTGAGGTTCTTACCCAGCAGGGTTGAGCGTCGTTCCGTCGAAAACCATTTCGACATCGGCAAACCCACCGGTCCGCTCGACGCGGAGCTGCCGAACGACTTGGAAAAGAAGGCCGTTTTCGATGCGGTCGGGTAGAGTCTGCGCTTAGACCAATAGCGCCAGGAATACCCTCTATTAATGACGTTGAAGAATTGTGACTCGACTTGTCCCTCACACCAGTAGTTCAATTTCAGGACCGGGTGTGAGGTTGGGTCGATGAGATACGAATGGGATGATGACGCCCGCGGGCGTCGGGCTTATGTGATCAAGGTAGTCTCCGTATTGCTGGCATCAGCCCTTACGGCAGGGGTTCCGACGTGGATTGTCGCCAGAGCCATGGGGTTTTGACAAACGGTAATTCCGCATTTGAAGCCGGAGTCTGCGGCCGGGTGTAGCTCGTCGCTGCGGTTGGAAAGCAGCGCCGTCCAGGTTCAGCCTGCCAAAGGCTCCGCTGCTTGCGCTTGCCAATGGAGCGATGATCGGTTTCGCTCACTCCATCCGCACAACAACTCCCGAGATTTCGCAGTGCCTATTCGAGTTCAATCTTGGCGTCGCGCGCGACGCAGACTGCGAGTATTTCATGATGAGCCTGATCCGAGGCAAATACCGTCGCCCATCCAGTGAACGTCGCAGCCTTGCATAGCCGGGCATCCAGGAGAGGTGTGCGATCCAGCGCTAGCTAGTGCCCGTCCATAAACGGCTGTTTTTCTGCGGTTTTGAAAGGTTGTTTGCCGGCTGACATCGTTTCTTGGGACGCGTGATGGCACAAGACCGCGCAGGTTATGGCCCGAAGAGCGATCTGGCGGCAATGGGGTCATGGGGTATCGGCCGACGCTCGCCGGGCTTGCTCTGAACGCTACCGGATCAGGAGCGTCAGGTCGGCCTGAGGCGGGCGAAGAGGGCGAGATTGTAAGCGACCACCGAGGACCAGACATAAGCCTTAAAGTGGTCGAGGCCGCGCCAGGTGCAGCGCCCCAAGCCATAAGCGCGTTTCAGACAAGAGATGCCGGCCTCGATGCCGGCGCGGAAGTTGCGCAGCCTGCGATAGACCCAGCGGCTTGTGACCATGTCTTCGATGCGGAGGCCGGACTTCTTGTGGAAGGCCATGTCGCGGACGCCGCAGGCTTTGGCTCCGCGCAGATTGGCGCGGCTGGCATAGCCGCCGTCGGCTGCCGACTGACGCGGCGCCTGGCCATAAAAGGCGATGTGGCGTTCCAGCATCGGCAGCAAGCGCTCGCTGTCGGCCGGGTTGCCGGTTTCGACGACGAGGTCGAGGACCAGTCCGCTTCTGCCGGTCGTCAGATTGAGTTTGTGGCCGTAGTCGACGTCGCGGCTGCCCTTGACGATGATGTCGGCATGCGGCTCGAACAGGCTCACCAGCTTCTCGCCGGCCGGGACCGGCTGCCCGGCCAGGACCCGCCGTTCGGTCTGGGCGAGGATCCGTGCGATCAGTGGCCGGTAGTGGCGGAGCTGGGCCTGCCACAGTTCGCCGGCCGGGCCCGCCGTCTGGGGCAACTGTTCGCTCGCCTGCTGCAGATAACTCAAGGTCGTGCGCGTGATCTTGAGCAGTGCGCGGTAGTGCTTCACCCGTTTGGGACGGCCGCGGGTATATTCGATCGCCCGAGCCCGCTTCTTTGCCGCGCGGCGATGGTCGTGCCATGGAATGGCGCTACCCAGTGCCTCGGCCTGCTGCAACAGTCGCACCATCACCCGCACGGCGTCCCATAACAGGCTGCTGTCGCTCGGCTCATGGATCAGTGCCGCGGTGACGGTGCTGTCCACACGCACGACCTTGCCATTTTCCAGCTTCTCCCGCTTGGCGCTCGCCAGCAGCACCCGGTTGATCTCTTCAAAGGTTTGCGCCCGGATCGCGCTGATCGTCTTGTGCAAGACCGACTTCTTCGGGTTCCATCCCCACGGCAGCCGGGCAAAGGCCCGGAACGAGGCGGAGTCTTCGAGATGGAAGGCCAGTTCCTGATAACTCAGCTGGCGATGCTGCTTGAGCAGCGCGCAGCGCAGCACAGCCTCGGCCGGCAGCCCCTCGCGACCGGTCTCCTTGAGACCATGCCGGCGCAGGTCCCGCGTCACCAGCCCGAGCAGATCGCGATGCTCATCCAGCCATTGCGACATCGCCTTCAATTCACGGCCGATCTCGTGCCCGGCAAAAAGATCGAATATACTGGATTGGACGGTGCGTTCTTGGCGCATTGTCGGCTCCGGCGGTTACGGGTTTGTCTTTAGAATCAGTCGCTTGATCTAAAGTATACCTGAAACCGCCGGGCTTTGCCCGCGGCAATATCGCGATTCATACAATAATTTCAGCGGTTTACCGTTTGTGGATGGGCACTAGCTAAGCCTTGGCCTGTCCACCCTGAGATGACGCGGGCATGAAGTCGAAGGCAATATCCGCGTCAGACAGAGCGGCAATGAAGGCTTCCTGAGCCGCCGCGTTTTCGTTTCTGTCGGCTATCGACCGGCCACAGACATAAATGGCGGTTTGGTAGCTGTGGTTCAGCGTGCAAGGCCAGCGCATCAGCAAGAAGTCTATGGCCGCTCGGCTGTCGCCAATCGTATACGCCACGCCACTTTCATTACCGGCAACGATGATAGGGATATCCCAGAGTTCCATGGCGCTTTTACCAGCGAAAAATTTTCACGCAAAAGTTATATCTTTATTATATACAACTTTCCGCTCAGTGCAAAGCTGTTGCTTCATCAGCACAACGACTGCGGGATAAGTCGAAACAATCGTTAGGGTCGGCCTGAAAACCGCGGATGAGGACGGTCGTGCGTGGAGGCCCTGTTGTCGCCATCGACCTGGTGTCGGCAGGGCATTCGTCGCTCTTCGAGAACGCGGCGCGTGTCAGTCTGATCTCGATGTGACCGACGTGCGCGGTGACCTCGACTCCGCGCTGACTGGATGCAGGATGTCGGCATCGTTAGAATGGATTGTATCAAAATGACAATCGTCCACCCCGCCGCAATGCAAGAGAACGGAGAGCCTCGGCCATGGGTCTGAAGATCGTTGCGCGAATTGCGGCTCTGCGCCTGCTTTGCGCTTGAAGAGACCGCAGACGGAATGAGCGCCAAGATCACGTTTTGACATGGCGCCTGCTGCTTAGAGCGCCGTACCTTTAATCGAACCCATAGCCTGCGGCTGTAAAATAGTTTCGACATTCTTGGCTGTTGAAGAGGTTGCAGATGGATCCGAGCGCATTTGAGAGTGCGTCAAACGTGCGAGCGGCGGCGGCTCGGAGATGGGCCTTAATTTTGGCGAAGGCCATTTCGATCGGGTTCAAATCTGGCGAATAAGACGGCAGAAACAGGAGCCACGCACCAACTTCCTTGAGGCAGGCTTTGGCTTTATCGCTCTTGTGAACGCGAAGATTATCCAGGATGACGACATTGCCTGGTTCGAGTGTCGGCGCAAGCTGGGTCTCGATGTAGGTGTCGAAGATTTCCCGGTTCATCGGCCTGTCAATAATCCAGGGCGCAGTAAGACCGAAACACCGAAACAGCGCAAGCCTGCAATGAATGTCTGTGTCCCCCAGTGGCCAAAGGGCGCATCCGTGATGAGACGCTCGCCGCGCGGGGAGCGCCAACGCAGTCTCACCATCTTTGTGTTCACCGAGGTTTCGTCCAAGAAAACAAGTCGATGCGGTTCAAATCGCATCCGGGGTTGGCGTTTCGAAATCCAGACATCACGATCCTTTCGGATATCAGCGCGAGCGCGTTCCGACGCCATTATCTGTTTTTTTATATGTGTATCCCTGCGTTATCAAAAACCGCGACAGGGACGATGGTGGAATAACCAATCCATGTTCATCCTCAAGGCGACGGGCAAGCTCTGGCATGGTGATATCCGGTTTGCCTTCGACCTGTGCGACCAGGAAATCGCGAAACGCCGACAGTTTCCCTGCACCTGGCGGCCTTCCTTGACGCGCGGGGGTTATCAGCCCAGTCCGCTCCCGGCGTTGCAGCAGCTTGATCGCACTGCTGTCGCTGATTGCGAAATGACGGGCAGCGGCTCGCCGTGATTGGCCGCTAGCGACCATGGAAACAACACGCTGACGAAGATCAACAGAATGAGATTTACCCATGTGATTCACCTCCAACCGCAGTGAATCACACCAATACCCTCGTGAAAACCCCACTCGATTCTCAATTCAAGTGCGATGCTCTAGTGAACGCCGAGAAACTGCTGGAGCTCCGGTGTCTTCGGATTGGCGAACACCTCCTGCGGCGGTCCGATCTCGTGAACGCGGCCCTGGTGCATGAAGACGACCCTTGAGCAGACGTCGCGGGCGAACTTCATCTCATGCGTCACCATCAACAGCGTCATGCCGTCCGCGGCAAGCTCGCGGACGACCGCCAGCACCTCGGACACCAGTTCCGGATCGAGCGCCGAGGTGATCTCGTCGCAGAGGAGCGCGATCGGCTGCATAGCGAGCGCCCGAGCGATCGCCACCCGCTGCTGCTGGCCGCCCGAAAGCTCGTCCGGATAGGCGTCGAACTTGTGCCCCAGCCCGACGCGATCGAGCATCCTACGGGCCATCGACTCGGCCTCCGCCTTCGGTGTCTTTTTCACGACGGCCTGGGAGAGAATGACGTTGCCGCCGACCGTCAGATGCGGAAAGAGGTTGAACTGCTGGAAGATCATCCCGACCTTCAGCCGCAACGCCTTCAGGTGCGTTTCGTCGTCGAGCAGTTGCGCACCGGCGACCGATATCGAGCCCTGCGTGATCGTTTCGAGCCCGTTGATACAGCGAAGCAACGTCGACTTGCCCGAGCCGCTCTTACCGATGATGGCGATGACCTCGCCCGGCTCGACATCGAGATTGATACCTTTCAGAACCTCGTTGGTGCCGAAGTTTTTGCGAACCTCAGTGATTTCGATGAGCGACATTGAGCTTCCTTTCAAGCACTTGGCTGCTTTTGGACAGGGGCCAGCAGAGCGCGAAATAGATAAGGGCGACGAGCCCGTAGACAGTGAATGGCTGGAAGGTGGCGTTGGTGACGACGGTTCCGGCCTTGGAGAGTTCAACGAAACCGATGATCGAGGTGAGTGCCGTGCCCTTGACGACCTGTACCGAGAAACCGACCGTCGGCGGCACCGCGATCTTCAGAGCCTGCGGAAGAATGACGTAGCGCATTTGCTGCAGCCGCCCCATGCCGAGGCTGGCGGATGCCTCCCACTGCCCCCGGTTGATGGATTCGACGCAACCGCGCCAGATTTCGGCGAGGAACGAAGCTGTCCACAGGATAAGCGCAACTCCGGCCGCCAGCCAGGCCGGCACGTCGATGCCAATCAGTCCAAGGCCGAAGAAAGCGATGAAAAGCTGCATCAGGAGTGGCGTTCCCTGGAACAGCTCGATGTAATATTTAGCAAAAACCCTGGCCGCCTTGCGCATGCTGATGCGCAGGAAGAGAAGAAGCAGGCCGACCGCTCCTCCGCCGGCAAAGGAGACAAGTGAGAGCAGGATGGTCCAGCGCGTCGCGAGCAGCAGATTGCGCAGGATATCCCATGTGGAAAACTCGATCATCGCGCTGCCCTCCTTGGAAAGATGAGACCGCCGAGGACGGCGAGTACCTGGCGAAGCAGGATCGCGAGGCAGAGATATATGACGGTCGAGACAATATAGGTTTCAAAGGCGCGGAAGGTCCGCGATTGGATGAAGTTCGCGGCAAAGGTCAGGTCTTCAGCAGCGATCTGCGATACCACCGACGAACCGAGCATCACGATCACCACCTGCGACGACAGGGCCGGCCAAATGCGCTGCAGCGAGGGCACGAGCACGACGTGCCGGAAGGTCTCGAAGCGGGTCATGGCAAGGCTGGCGCCCGCTTCGAACTGGCCCTTTGGGGTTGCCTCCATGCCGGCGCGGATAATCTCGCAGCTATAGGCTCCGAGATTGACGACCATCGCGATGTTTGCCGCGGTCAGTTCGTCAAGCCGCAGGCCGAGAGAGGGCAGGCCGAAGAAAATGAAGAAAAGCTGGATCAGGAACGGCGTGTTGCGGATCAGTTCAACATAAGTTGCCACGATCGGCTTCAGCCAGGCGGGACCGAGCGCCCGCACCCACGCGCAGAAAATACCGAGCGAAATGCCGAGTGCCGCGCCGACGGCGATCAATTCGAGTGTTATCAGAACGCCCTTAACGATCTGCGGATAATATTGGGCAAGCCAGCCGAATTCGAAAATATAGTTCAAGTTGTTCCCCTCTTGGCGCTCAGCAGCGGCTCCGCCATCCCGCAGGCAGTGGGATGGCGGCCATGGATACGATCAGAGGTCGGCCGGAAGATCGGCGCCGAGCCATTTCCGGGAGATGCCGTTGAGCGCACCGTCTGTTTTGGCAGCGGCAAGGATGGCGTTGACCTTCTCAAGCAGCGCCGACTCGTTCTTGTTGAGGCCGATGTAGCAGGGAGAGTTCTTGATCAGAAACTTCAGCTCCGGGCGCTTTGGCGGGTTTCTGGCGAGGATGGCGGCTGCAACAACGTTGCCTGTTGCAACCACATCCACCTGCCCGGAGAGGAACGCGGAAATCGTGCCGTTGTTATCCTCGTAGCGTTTGATGACGGCGTCGGCAGGGGCAATCTTTGTCAGTTCCAGATCCTCCACGGCACCGCGCGTGACGCCGATAGTCTTTGCGGAAAGTTCCTCGGCCTTCGTGACAGAAACGTCTGCGGGGGCGAAGACGCCGTTGAAGAACGGGGCATAGGCGGCGGTGAAATCGATCACCGCTTCGCGCTCGGCGTTCTTGCCGAGGCTTGAGATTACCAAATCGACCTTATTGGTCTGGAGATAAGGAATGCGGTTTGCGCTGGTGACGGGAACGAGCTCTGTCTTCACCCCGAGCTTCCCCGCGATCAGGTTTGCCACGTCGATATCGTACCCCTGCGGAGCCATGTCCGTCCCCACGCTGCCGAACGGCGGAAAGTCCTGCGGGACGGCGACGCGGATCGTGCCGCGGGTGGTGATGTTGGCGAGCGAGTCGGCATGTGCGGCGACCCCGAAGCCGGCGGTGACCGCGAGCGTCGCAATTGCAAAAAATACGCGTCTTGTGAGCATGTCTTTTATATCTCCTTTGGGGCTACGGGTTGTTTCGCGCCGGATAAACGGGACGTCGAAGGCGCATTCTTGGGTGGGAGGGAGAGGGAAATACGCAGTTCGGACAGCGGATCGGGGCGCGCCGTCAGATCCAGGCCCGTCTCCACTTCGTCCAGATGCTCGATCGACAATTCTGCCGCTTTGACGAGATCGCCTTCGACCATGGCTTCGAAGATGCGGCAATGCCCCTGATGGGACTGGGCTGCATGGAACTCCGATTGGTAGAGCATCGAAATGAGAATGGTCCGGGCGGTAAGATCGCGCAGCACTTCGATGAGCACGGCATTGCCGCACAACTCCGCGATCCTGATGTGAAAATCGCCCATGAGACAAGTTAGGCGCTGACGGTCGCCAGCGGCCATCGCGGCCTTTTCCTCGTCCAGATGCGCAAGGAGAAGCTGCCGCCCGTCTTCGGTCAGGGGCCGCATGCTCCGCAGCAATCCGGACTCGATGACCCGCCGCGCCTCGTAGACCGTCATCGCTTCTTCAGCCGAAGGCTCTACGACGAACCATCCTCGTCGCGGACTCACATGAACGATGCCGCGGGTTTCGAGGCGCATCATCGCCTCGCGCACCCGCGTACGAGATACTCCGAAAAGCCCGGCGAGTTGATTTTCGCTGAGCCGAGTGCCCGGATGGATTCGCGCGGAAAGAATGCCTGAAACGATGGCTTCTTCGATGTTTGTCTGCCGGGTCTTTTCAGTATGTAAGTCTTGCATACAAGAGAGAAAGCAAGGGCCGTACCAAATTCTAACGCGACCTCAGAATCAACACGTCACGGCGGATCTGCCTCGCGCTCTGTCGATATTCTAGGCATCGCCCCTGTGCATCTGCCCAAAAAGGACCAAGGCGGCCCATCACCAGCAAATCAGTTAAGATGGCCGCATTGGAAACGATGCAGTCATTTTTAGTATGGGACACATGGTAGGGGTTGAACAGGATGAGACACTGGATCAACTTCGCCAAGATCGCCCATGGCCCTCTTTTCCGCCGCGTCTCGGGACAGGGAAAATCGGTCGGTTCGGAGCGTTTGAACGACAAGGAAGCGGCGCGACTGGTCAAACGCGCCGCGATTCGAGGTGATCTGGCTGAAGTCGAGCGAGCACTCAAGTTTTCAGGCCACTCATTGCGCGCAGGCATTACCCGCTCCGCCGAGGTCGATGAGCGGTCCGTGCAGAAGCAACTCAGCCACACGAGCGCGGAAATGACCCGCCGCTATCAGCGCCGGCGCGATCGCTTTCGCGTCAACTTACCAAGGCATCCGCGCTTTGAAAGCCCCTCTTCTGCTTCATCCAAAGGCTAAAAGCATCACAAAGGCATTAGAAGTCCCACGGAGATATGAGATCGAGCCCTGTGGTCTCGAAATCCGTGAGATTGCGGGTTGCTAAGCGGCCACCGTTTACCCGGGCAATCGCGGCAATCATTCCATCGGGTGCCGACATTCCGCGTCCCTTACGAGCGGCATCGCCCATAATCTCCCCGTAAGCGCGTGCGGCTTCTTCGGTCAATCCGAATATGCGATCAGCAAAACGTCGACGCCACTCTTGCAACCCTTGTTCCAGCCGATCGGCGCGCTGATCCGGCCTTATCTTCTGGATCCCGAAGGCGATCTCGGCGATCGTCACTGTTGGCAGTGCTAATTCCGCATCGAATCGAACCAGCCAAGCGATCACTGCCTCATTTGGTGCCTTCTTCAAGGTCTCAGAAACAACGTTGGTGTCGAGAAAGATCAAAGATCGACGCCCTGATGCCGATGGCGATTTTCACGGACTACAGCTTCCAGATCGATGTCTGTGCCGGTTTGCGCCCCAAGACGCGAATAGAAGCTCGAAGCAGGCTCGCGCCCTGCCTCCCGGATCTCATAGGATTCGAGCGCACGTTCGACCACCTCGGCAATCGAACGATTTTCGCGGCGAGCAAGCCTATGAGCCAAATCTCGCGCCTTGGAGCTTCGGACAGAGAGTTGTGGTGCGGCCATATCAAATCTCCTTTAGTGCACAATATAGAATGATTGCTCTCTGCCATCAAGATGGCAGTTGACGGCTTGCCATCTATGCATCATTGCGGACGGTCGGTTGCTGATGTCTGGTGAGTTTGAAAACGAGTGAATTCCCTACATTGCCTCGTTATCGGGCATGAAGTCGCCGGCCGGTGCGCTACGCCCGAGCCGGTCGAGGCGATGATCGTCTCCTGCAAGAAGGACAAGCCGCGGGCGCGCGGAAGATCCGCGAACTTTTGCTCAGGAGGCTTGCTGGCGATGTGCGCGTCCCGGCCAAAAGCACGGTGCATGCCATTCTCGACCGGCACAGGCTGGTCGCTCATGCCCGCCAGCGGCAGCGTTATCGGGCAGAGGGAACGGCCTTATCACAGGCCCTTTTGCCGAACGACTTGTGGTGCGCCGGCTTCAAGGGCGAGTTCAAGCTCGGTGACGGCCGCTACTGTTACCCATTGACGGTCACCGACCAAGTGTCACGCTACCTTCTCGCCTGCGAGGCCTTTGAACCGACAAAGGAGGTGGGTGTATTCGAGGCAGCCGGGTGCGAGCGTTCCGGACCCCTCGCAGCTCTATGCCTGGCGTCGTAAGGCGCTTTCGTCGGGAGCGGTTGCCCCGTTGAAGGAGGGACCAAGCAAACCAGAGAAGTCCACGCGCTTCGAAGCGGTGGACAGTTCGGTGGTGGAAATCGTGGTGGGCGATGTCGTCGTGGGCGCCGGCAGCGATATTGATCCCGATCATCTGGCGAGGATCCTTCGAGCGGTTCGCAAGGCTTGATCGCCTCCGGTATGGTGGTGTCGTGCCAGCCAGTTGACTTCCGCAAGGGAGCTGCGTCTTTGATGGCGCAGGGGCGGGATGGCGGGCTGGATCCGTTCAATGGCGCGAATGGCCATGCCGGCGCAATGATCTCCGCCCACGGGGAGTCGGCCCAGGAGAAGGTCGAGACCTGAAGAGCGCGCAAGACACCATCGTGCCGAGCAAGGCGGCCTGAATGGGTCCCCCGTGTCCTCGCGACTGGGCGTCGCATCTTCATAAGAGAAGTCTCTGCGTGTTCCGGGCTTGCACTCCTTTAGGAAGCGCCAACGCCTATGGCTTAGAAGGCTCGGCTTTCTCCGAGTAGTACCGCCAGGTCCTCAGCAAGGCGCACCGGCACATTCATCCGCTCGTGCAAAATGCTCATCACACTGAGATCGCCGTTATCGAGTTCTCGGAAGAACTCGTAGTGATGTTCGTAGCGGCTGAAATACGCCTCACGTTTGACATCAGCGGGAACCGCATGCCGTTGCGGTAGCTTCCGCCATATCGCCTTTTCCTCGCACAACCGCTGCAAATGAGTATGCAAGCCGGTGATGTAAGTCACCGCCTGCTTCTCACCCCATTTCTCAACGGTATCCCGCCAAATTTTGTCCTGCGCCGCGTCCGCGCGCGGGTAAAACCGATACGCAACCATATCAACGGCGCTGGTTGCGACGGATTACATCCTCGGCCGTGACGGTGACAAATTCACTGTCATCTGCGCGCATGGCAGGAGCCAGTTCCTTTTGCAGTGACTCCCATGCCTCATCCCGTGTCTGCAAGTCGCGGCGGATTAGCGCACGAATATACTCGCTGGCATTTTCGTAGAGGCCATCCTCACCAATCTGCTGCTGAATATGGGCCTGCAACTGGCCGCCGACCTTCACATGGATGCTTCCCGAAGCCATTTGGCATATCCTTTCGTTCTATCTGCATTTTGGGTAGCGTAGGATCTATCGTCAATATTCATCACCACGCTCCTATGGGAGCGCGGTGTGAACCCGCAAGCTGGCGGTCATGGTGATGGCCTCAAGCTCAATGCCTCAAGGCGCCACGTTTAACAAATTCGCAGGCCTGGTAGTGGGAGGCCGATAGCTCATGCCCTGTAATTTGGGATGATCGATCAAAAGCCTCTATCTGCGTTTCAATAGAGCCACCTCCTTTCGGCTCGATTGGGTTCGGAACATGCCCGTGCGATGTGTACTTCGTCAGCCTAATCGATTTGTCATCGTTCCACAGACCAACGGTTGCGACCAAACCGCTCATTTGCCCAGCCGCGCGGCTGCAATAGCATGCGGCATCAGGAATGTGGCGATTTCCGCGATGACAATGATCAGATCGCCAGGAGCGTGTGCAACGCCTTCAACGAAAGCGCGCCATTGCCGCTGCTTTTGCTCGTCCATGGGAAAGCGTCCGTCAGCTCGTTCAGCTGGCTTTTGAACGTATTAGGGTTGATCGCTGTGGTCCGTCGACATTGAAATGTCCTTCGTAGAAACCGACCAACCGCTCTGATGTTGCGGGCGTAGCGCGATTTTAGCTAGTGCCCGTCCATAAACGGTAAACTGCTGAAATTATTGTAGGAATCGCGATATCTCCGCGGGCAAAGCCCGGCGGTTTCAGGTATACTTTAGATCAAGCGACTGATTCTAAAGACAAACCCGTAACCGCCGGAGCCGACAATGCGCCAAGAACGCACCGTCCAATCCAGTATATTCGATCTTTTTGCCGGGCACGAGATCGGCCGTGAATTGAAGGCGATGTCGCAATGGCTGGATGAGCATCGCGATCTGCTCGGGCTGGTGACGCGGGACCTGCGCCGGCATGGTCTCAAGGAGACCGGTCGCGAGGGGCTGCCGGCCGAGGCTGTGCTGCGCTGCGCGCTGCTCAAGCAGCATCGCCAGCTGAGTTATCAGGAACTGGCCTTCCATCTCGAAGACTCCGCCTCGTTCCGGGCCTTTGCCCGGCTGCCGTGGGGATGGAACCCGAAGAAGTCGGTCTTGCACAAGACGATCAGCGCGATCCGGGCGCAAACCTTTGAAGAGATCAACCGGGTGCTGCTGGCGAGCGCCAAGCGGGAGAAGCTGGAAAATGGCAAGGTCGTGCGTGTGGACAGCACCGTCACCGCGGCACTGATCCATGAGCCGAGCGACAGCAGCCTGTTATGGGACGCCGTGCGGGTGATGGTGCGACTGTTGCAGCAGGCCGAGGCACTGGGTAGCGCCATTCCATGGCACGACCATCGCCGCGCGGCAAAGAAGCGGGCTCGGGCGATCGAATATACCCGCGGCCGTCCCAAACGGGTGAAGCACTACCGCGCACTGCTCAAGATCACGCGCACGACCTTGAGTTATCTGCAGCAGGCGAGCGAACAGTTGCCCCAGACGGCGGGCCCGGCCGGCGAACTGTGGCAGGCCCAGCTCCGCCACTACCGGCCACTGATCGCACGGATCCTCGCCCAGACCGAACGGCGGGTCCTGGCCGGGCAGCCGGTCCCGGCCGGCGAGAAGCTGGTGAGCCTGTTCGAGCCGCATGCCGACATCATCGTCAAGGGCAGCCGCGACGTCGACTACGGCCACAAACTCAATCTGACGACCGGCAGAAGCGGACTGGTCCTCGACCTCGTCGTCGAAACCGGCAACCCGGCCGACAGCGAGCGCTTGCTGCCGATGCTGGAACGCCACATCGCCTTTTATGGCCAGGCGCCGCGTCAGTCGGCAGCCGACGGCGGCTATGCCAGCCGCGCCAATCTGCGCGGAGCCAAAGCCTGCGGCGTCCGCGACATGGCCTTCCACAAGAAGTCCGGCCTCCGCATCGAAGACATGGTCACAAGCCGCTGGGTCTATCGCAGGCTGCGCAACTTCCGCGCCGGCATCGAGGCCGGCATCTCTTGTCTGAAACGCGCTTATGGCTTGGGGCGCTGCACCTGGCGCGGCCTCGACCACTTTAAGGCTTATGTCTGGTCCTCGGTGGTCGCTTACAATCTCGCCCTCTTCGCCCGCCTCAGGCCGACCTGACACCCCTCATCCGGCAGCGTTCAGAGCACACCCGGCGAGCGGTGGCCGATACCTCATGACCCCATTGCCACCAGATCGCGCTTCGCGCCATAACCTGCAGGGTTCTGTGCCATCACCCGTCCCAACAAACATCCTTCAGTGGACAAGCAACCTTGAAAACCCCAGAAAAACAGGCGTTTATGGACGGGCACTAGACTAGTGCCCATCCACAAACGGTAAACCGCTGAAATTATTGTATGAATCGCGATATTGCCGCGGGCAAAGCCCGGCGGTTTCAGGTATACTTTAGATCAAGCGACTGATTCTAAAGACAAACCCGTAACCGCCGGAGCCGACAATGCGCCAAGAACGCACCGTCCAATCCAGTATATTCGATCTTTTTGCCGGGCACGAGATCGGCCGTGAATTGAAGGCGATGTCGCAATGGCTGGATGAGCATCGCGATCTGCTCGGGCTGGTGACGCGGGACCTGCGCCGGCATGGTCTCAAGGAGACCGGTCGCGAGGGGCTGCCGGCCGAGGCTGTGCTGCGCTGCGCGCTGCTCAAGCAGCATCGCCAGCTGAGTTATCAGGAACTGGCCTTCCATCTCGAAGACTCCGCCTCGTTCCGGGCCTTTGCCCGGCTGCCGTGGGGATGGAACCCGAAGAAGTCGGTCTTGCACAAGACGATCAGCGCGATCCGGGCGCAAACCTTTGAAGAGATCAACCGGGTGCTGCTGGCGAGCGCCAAGCGGGAGAAGCTGGAAAATGGCAAGGTCGTGCGTGTGGACAGCACCGTCACCGCGGCACTGATCCATGAGCCGAGCGACAGCAGCCTGTTATGGGACGCCGTGCGGGTGATGGTGCGACTGTTGCAGCAGGCCGAGGCACTGGGTAGCGCCATTCCATGGCACGACCATCGCCGCGCGGCAAAGAAGCGGGCTCGGGCGATCGAATATACCCGCGGCCGTCCCAAACGGGTGAAGCACTACCGCGCACTGCTCAAGATCACGCGCACGACCTTGAGTTATCTGCAGCAGGCGAGCGAACAGTTGCCCCAGACGGCGGGCCCGGCCGGCGAACTGTGGCAGGCCCAGCTCCGCCACTACCGGCCACTGATCGCACGGATCCTCGCCCAGACCGAACGGCGGGTCCTGGCCGGGCAGCCGGTCCCGGCCGGCGAGAAGCTGGTGAGCCTGTTCGAGCCGCATGCCGACATCATCGTCAAGGGCAGCCGCGACGTCGACTACGGCCACAAACTCAATCTGACGACCGGCAGAAGCGGACTGGTCCTCGACCTCGTCGTCGAAACCGGCAACCCGGCCGACAGCGAGCGCTTGCTGCCGATGCTGGAACGCCACATCGCCTTTTATGGCCAGGCGCCGCGTCAGTCGGCAGCCGACGGCGGCTATGCCAGCCGCGCCAATCTGCGCGGAGCCAAAGCCTGCGGCGTCCGCGACATGGCCTTCCACAAGAAGTCCGGCCTCCGCATCGAAGACATGGTCACAAGCCGCTGGGTCTATCGCAGGCTGCGCAACTTCCGCGCCGGCATCGAGGCCGGCATCTCTTGTCTGAAACGCGCTTATGGCTTGGGGCGCTGCACCTGGCGCGGCCTCGACCACTTTAAGGCTTATGTCTGGTCCTCGGTGGTCGCTTACAATCTCGCCCTCTTCGCCCGCCTCAGGCCGACCTGACGCTCCTGATCCGGTAGCGTTCAGAGCAAGCCCGGCGAGCGTCGGCCGATACCCCATGACCCCATTGCCGCCAGATCGCTCTTCGGGCCATAACCTGCGCGGTCTTGTGCCATCACGCGTCCCAAGAAACGATGTCAGCCGGCAAACAACCTTTCAAAACCGCAGAAAAACAGCCGTTTATGGACGGGCACTAGCTAGCGAGGGTCTAGCTGAAGTCGCTCCACGAGTGCCAAGAGGAACGACAGAAATCGGACCTAAGAAGCTTTCACGCATTTCGTCCACAGCGTGGTGGGATGCGTCTCATCAACACGGCAGTTCGGCGTCTACACGGCTTGAAACAGCAACTACGAACCGTTCTGCACCAGCCGTCATCCTTTGCAACAGGGCCGCATGGAGCACGTCGACAGGAAGTGTTATTCCAAAAGGTAGGTTGTGCATCTCCCAATGCCGCGAATATTCATGATTTCCCGGCGGGCGGGCAAACGTCCCTCGCCAAGCGCATCGAACGTTGTTTGCGATATCTGAATTTGACCTGGTACGCCGCAAGACTCCATACGACTTGCAACATTGACCGTATGTCCCCAAACATCATAGCCAAAGCGTTTCCGACCGATTAGGCCAGCGATGACCGGCCCGCTATGGATGCCAATCCGCAAGCTGAGCGCTGATCCATCATCGACGCCTCCAGACATTTCGGCCAGCAGCGCCTTGGCGAACGCAACGCCCGCGACGGCGTGATCCACGCGAGAATCCGGTAGTCCCGACGCCGCCATATAGGCATCACCGATCGTCTTGATCTTTTCGATGCCATATTGATCAGCAAGTTCATCGAAACGACTAAACAGGTCTCCCAGTCTCCGGACCAGTGCTGCAGCCGGCGTTCGCGCTGCAAATTCCGTGAAGTTGACGATGTCGGCGAAAATAATAGTGACCATATCGATGCGATCGGCGATCACTTCCTCTCCATCGGCAAGCCGCTTCACCACCTGCTTCGGAAGAAGCGCATGCAGTAGGGCGTTTGCCCGTTCCTTCTCGAATTCTATCTGCGCCAGATATTGCTTTTCGCGCGTTCGCCAACGACGACGCTCGAGGCAGGCGGCAATGCGCGCTTTCAGCAAGACGGGATTGATCGGTTTGCGGAGATAGTCCTCGGCCCCCGCCTCAATGCAACGGGCAACGGCGTCGTCATCCTTCAGGCCGGAAATCATCACGACCGGGATCTCGCGAAAGTGTCCGTCCGATTTAAGCTGGCCGAGAAGCTCTATACCGTTCATGTCCGGCATCAAGACATCTGCCAATACGAGGTCGAATTCCTGCTGATCGAAGATACGAAGCGCCTCCTCGCCGGAGCTTGCCGCAACGACGGTGTGTCCATCGCGGCGGAGGCGTCTGGACAGGAGGTCGCGATTTGACGCCGTGTCATCGACGACGAGGATACGTCCTGCCCGTTCCGTGACGGCCGAAGAACGGGTCGCCATTGTCCTAGCCAGATCGGCGGCGATCGTTCCATCGAATTTAGGCTGAAATTCCTGATCCACATCGGGGGGCGATCCATCAAGTGTTTCGTCAATCTGCGCAAGCAAATTGCGGCTTTCACGGATGACCTTCGACACGTCCTCCAGCAGACGCGCCGGCAAGGTATCGGCGAAGTCCTCGATCAACATCTCGGAATAGCCGAGAATGGCATTCATGGGCGTTCTGAGATCATGCCGCAAAAGTCTATCGAGCGAGGGGGCATCCCCATTCTCCGGCATTTCGATGTCGAGCAGACGCTTGATCAATGTATTCAGCTCCCGCGCGGCGCTCAAGATCCTCTCAAGGTCCGGCAAGGCATCACTGGGTCCCGCGTCCCGCACCTCTTCCGTAATCAGTTCCTGATAGCCCAGAATGGCCTGGGCCGGATCGACGATGTTTTGGGCGATTCTGGCGATATACATGCGATGCCCGATGTCCCGAGATTGAGCCACGATCGTTACCCTCCGGTCAAACGGGCGATCTTGTCGAGCAGACCCGGTAGTTCGATCGGTTTGGTGTCGTAGTCGTCACAACCGGCCTCGATTGCCTTTTCACGATCGCCGGCCATAGCATGGGCGGTAAGTGCGATCACCGGTATGGCAGCGGTGATGGGATTTCTTTTGATCCGCTTCGTTGCTTCCCAGCCGTCGATGACAGGAAGGCTCATATCCATCAAAACCAAGTCCGGCTTCGTGGTCACGGCCGCCTCGACCCCGGCGAGCCCGTCCGTTGCGCTGACAACTTCGTAACCACGTTTCTCCAAGCGGCGGGAAAGCATATCGCGGTTCATCTCATTGTCCTCGACGAGGAGAATCTTGACCATCCGAACCTCTCCCCTCACGCCTCTTCCTTTTGCGGAAGATGCCGCTTTAAAGCTGCAATCAGATCGGTGCGGCCTTCGGTTCCTTTTCTGACGACTTCATTCGCGCGAACGCCCAACCAATCCATCTCTTCTCGCGTCAAATCTTTCGACGTGACGATAACGACTGGGATATCTGCCAAGTCGCGCCTGTCTTTGATCGCCTGAAGTAGCGTGAAACCGTCCATGTTCGGCATCATCAGGTCGAGAACCATAATCGTCGGCCGAGCGGCCTCGAGTTGATCAAGACCATGGCGACCGTCGGCTGCCTCCCGCACCCGCCAACCCTCGCGCACAAGCACCCTGCGGAAAAGATCGCGGGTTGCGGGGTCGTCGTCAACGATAAGCACATCATGACGTGCTTCGCCGGCGACTGCGTTTAGGGTATCGACGAGTTGCCGGGGGTCGATCGGCTTGATCAGATGGTCCACGGCACCGAAGGCCAGGCCCATCTCGCGATCGGCGACAACCGTTGCGAGGATGACGGGAATATCGCAGATCGCCTTGTCCGACTTGATTTCACGCAGGACGGACCAACCGTCTTGACCCGGCATGATCACGTCAAGGACGATTGCGTCCGGGTGCAATCGACGGATTTTTGCCAAGCCCTCTTCTCCACCCGTCGCCTCGATCACGCTAAAGCCTGCGCCGCGAACGGCGTCGGAGACGAAATTGCGAGCCCGCGCCTCATCATCAATCACGAGAACCGTTGGATGCGCGCTCGCACCTTCCAGGATATCGCTTTGCGGCGTATTTCCCTGGAGAATATCTGTTTTCGTGATCGCAGGGATTGTGAAGCGGAAGGTCGAGCCCTTTCCGAATTCGCTCTCGACGGCAATGGCACCACCCATCATCTTGACGAAATGTTGCGTGATGGTCAGGCCGAGGCCGGTCCCGCCGTAATTCCGCGTCGTCGACGAATCCACCTGTACGAATGCTTGGAAGAGCTTTTGCTGCTGCTCCTTCGTCATGCCGATTCCACTATCACTGACGGCAAATTCGAGCCATTCACCAACTCCGTCCTCGTAACGTCGCACCGCAAGCTTGATCTCGCCGTTCTCCGTAAATTTGGCGGCATTGGAGAGAAGATTAAACAGATTTTGCCGCAGCTTGGTCTTATCGGTCTCGATCTGGTCCTGCTCGACGGAGACACTCACCATCAGACGGTTGCCCTTCTTGGCGATCAGCGGCGCTACGGTATTTTGAACGTCGGCAAGAAGCTGTCTTAGACTGAGGCGCTCGACGTAGAGCTCCATCTTGCCCGCCTCGATCTTGGAGAGATCGAGAACGTCGTTGATGAGCGCCAGGAGATGGCGTCCCGAGCCCATAATCTTGTTGAGATCCGCAATGAACCCGGTCTGTCCGAGATCGCCGGCATCCTCGATGAGCATTTCGCTATAACCGATGATCGCATTCAAAGGAGTGCGCAGCTCGTGGCTCATGGAGGCGAGGAAACGGCTCTTTTCTTCGCTGGCGACCTCTGCGCCACGCCTTGCCTCCTCCAGCTCCGCCTGTCGGTTCTTCAAATCCGATATATCCGTGTAGACCGCCACGGTGGCGCCCTCCGGCGTCTTTCGCTTGGCGATGCGCAGCCATGTTCCATTGGCGAATTGCCGCTCGATCATGCCCTGCGGATCACGGTGACGCTGCATGGCCTCAGCGACCCAACTCTCTATCCCGCCGCTTCCGATATCGGTCGTGCCGCGTTCTGCCTGCGCACGTACAATATCTTCAAAGGCCCTTCCAGGCGTCATCAGGTCCGCAGTCTCCGGAAACAGTTGAAGATAGCGTTGGTTGACCAAAACCAGCCGGTCGCTCGCGTCAAAAAACGCGAACCCATCGGGAATGGTCTCGATTGCTGTCATCACCGTATTGCGCTGGCGCTCGGCAATCGCTTCTAGCTCTCGACGCTCAGCCTGGCTGTCACGCAGCAATCGCAACGTCTTTGAAACTTTTCCGAATTCATCGCTGCCTTCTGGCGGCAGTTCGACATCCTCCTGCCCCCTCGTCAACTGCGTCATCGCCCTGTCGATCCGGCCGAGTGGCACGAGGATGGAGCGCAGCACCAGCCAGGTCATCAGAATACAGGCCAGCGTCGTCACGCCGGCTGCGATCAGAGCTCGCATATAGGTGTTGCGCGCCGTCGCATCGGCAGCGTCGCGCGCCAGATCGGCTTCGTTCTCGAGACGTTGTTCGAGCGACATGAGAACGGAATCGATTTGATCGCTATAGCTTCTGGCGGCCGCCAGCCGGGAGTTGCCTATGACCCTGTTGTCATTGGTGTAGGCGTCAACGGCCTCCATCGCCTTTTCAAAGTAGGCGTTCGAACCCTGTAGGATCGTGTTCGCTTCATCGGGCGCGAAGACCTTGATGCGGGCCAGATCTTGTTCCAGCGCTTGGCGGGCTTCTTGCGCGCGCCGTTCCGAGAGGGTCAACAGGCTGACCGACAGATCCGTCAGCCAATAGCGGACCTCGCCAAAATGGCGATGCGCCTTGGCAGCATCGTCGAACATATGAAAGCGCCCATTCGCCTCCTCAACACGCCGCTGATTTTCACGCAGATCATGCGCCATGAAGGCGACGCTGAGGAGCAACGCGCCCAAAAGCGCGGCCGAAAGACAGATAAGGCGAAGCGGTATCTTTCGATCCGTCAGGCGGCCGATCCGCATTGGAATGGTGACGAAGGCGCTCATTTGAACAGCGTAATGCTGATCGCACCTGCCAAATCGCCTTCAGCTTTACCCTCCTTCGGGTAGCCCGTCACATCGACCTCGCCTTTGGGTCCGCCGTGACACGTCAGGCAGGATGCCGAGTAATATTCAGGGATCAGCATGCGAAAAGACTGGCGGCCGTTTACCCCCACCTCCTCGGTGAAGGATTTGCCTTTTGGCCAATCGGGAGACAGAAAATTGTTCTCTATGACGTGCTGCTCCCAATCATCCGGGCGCGCCTTGCGATTGCGGATCAGCTCCTCCGGCGCCGTCACCTTCATCTTCGCCTTATCGCCGACCTTTTCCTCGAAACGTTCATTGACCAATCGGGCGAAGGTCGAGGGAATGAACCCCTTGAAGCCCACACCCTTCATATCGATCATGCTTTGATGTTCGTCGACAACTTCCTTTATCGCGGCGACCTGCGCATCGAACAATTGCTTATCGAGAAGGCTGAAATTCTGATCCGATACGGCATCGCCCTTGCGCTGGGCAAAGATCTGCAGCGCTTCGTTGACGACACGTTGACCCGTGAGATCCTTTTTTCCTAGAGATTCGTCGTTGATGAGCTTTTGATGACCCGAGATGACAGTCCGGCCGGCGCGCAACAATGCAGAGAGCCGTTCACCTGTGGTCATGTCATCTTCGTCGGCAACAACAAAGCCCGCCAAAATACAAATCGCGGCCCATCCCAAAAAGACACCAGATATCGCGCCGAGCCGCATGTTGAGCCTCGTAGTATAGTACCCGCGCCGCGATAGTATCAGCTTGCGCTAATTTACAAAAGCATTAGTAACAGTCGGCGACGCCTAGGGCCCCTTTGGCCCTGTTGCAAAACGCGATTGTTGGGCCATCTGGCTCAGATGTATTCGCAGCAGGTTTTTCGATGAGCGATTTCAAGTGTCGGCATTTTCGCGGAGATGTGACCCTGGGCGGTTTTCTGGTACTGCAAATACGGTATCAGCTATCTTGAAACGATGCTGTGCGAACGCGGCGTCAATCTTGATCAGAGGATGATGTCGACGGTTCCTAACGAGGAACCTTAAAGGCGCAGAGACTGAAATGGCGCTCTCGGTCCTCGCATCCAGCGTCATGCGCGCCCTCAGAATCAAGGCATGCCACGCACAGCTCTGAAAACCAAAGAGAGGGCCCCGGTCAAACCAGGGCCCGAAGGCGTTTTCACACATGCGGCTTTACGCCGCCTCCCCGTCGTCTATCTGATCGGGCTGCAGGTAGTGCAGGTAGCTGACAGCGCGCTGCGCATGGCCGGCGGCGACAAAGATTGCCCGCTTGTCGCCGGAGAGAACCTTGAGCCAGGCGGCAAGGTAGCTTGCATGATCGGGCCGCGGGGCGAGTTCGGGAACGATGCCGAGATCGGCGCAGAGGAAGCAGCTGCCGAGTTCGGCGATCAGTTCCTCGCGGGCGCGCTCGCTTTGGTCCTTGGCATAGCGGCTGAGATCACGATCCAGTCGGTGTGGCGCCGCCGTCCAGTGGGTCAGTTCATGACTGAGGATCGCAACATAGGAGGCAGCGTCGCGGAAGGCTTCGAAGGCGGGCATCTGGATGTGATCGCGGACCGGGGCATAGTAGGCCGTCGATCCACCATGGCGGATCAGGGCGCCGGTGTTGGCAAAGAAGCGGTCGGCATGGCCGATACGCACCAGCGGATCCTGAACGGCTGCGAGCTGATGGAAGCGCGCGTCCAGTCCGGCAATCTGCTCGGCATTGAAGACCGTGTAGGCCTTGAGAAACGGGATATCGTGCTCGACCGCTTCGCCGGTGTCGCTGGTTTCGGTGCGGATGAAGGAACTGGCAAAGACGACCGTGGTGCCGGTCTCGCCCTTGCGCACCGCCGCCCCCAGTTGAAGGGCCTGGCAAAACGTCATCCAGGTTGGCGCCGTGAAGCCGCGGGCGATCGCTTCGGACCATAAAAGCAGAACGTTGATGCCGGAATAGGGTTGGCCGTTGTGGCGCAAGGGCCGGGTGATCCGGTCGGTCGCCTGGGCTGAGCTCCACGGCTGCATCCAAGGCCGCACGCCCTGTTCGAGCTCGGCGATGATCTTGTCGGTGATGCGGCTATAGAGATCGGCTCGTTGGTGGGTTTGTTGCCGGCTCATGTTGAAACCTCCGTTTCGAGGTCGCGACCATCGCGACCTGCTACGGCGGTCCGAATGCCGGGCTGCAAGGGCCGGCCCGCACCCGATAGGGCCGCAACGCAGGTGGAGGACGGCAACGCCGTTGCGGGGCGGCGCGGGGCCCGGCAGGACCTGAAGCCGGGGCAGGACGCAATGGTCGCTGGCAAGGCGGGGATTGTTCGACGGCTGGCGGGCACCACTAACCGCAGCGCTCAGCAGCGGAGCCGGTGACGGGTTAGCAGCGCCCTCGCCGCCTCGGCCTTGCCAGCGACCAGGGATGAAGAGCGACAGTCGAAAGAGGGGGCGCTTGCGCCTCGATGAAGGATTGCAGGGGCTCCAACCGATTGACCGGTTCAGAGCACCGCCAAAGGGATAGGTGCGGGCACTGCGCGACGCGCTCGCGATGACAGGCGCGCAGCTCGCCGCGCGCATCGCCGTGCGCCCCCAAACCGTCGAAGCCATCGAGAAGTCGGAAGCGGCAGGGACGATCCAGCTCAACACTCTGTGGCGCGCAGCGCAGGCGCTGGATTGTGCGCTCGTCTACGCGCTCGTCCCAAACAGTTCACTCGAGGATGTCATCGATGCCTGCGCACGGAAACTCGCAAAGCGCGGGCTTCGACCGTCACGTATACGATGCGCCTCGAAGCGCAGGGCACGGACGATGTGGATTTCGAATCCCATGTCCAGGCATACATTCGCGACAAACTCTCTGAGAGCGACCTCTGGAACGAGACATGACGGACCTATTTCAGGAGCCTGAGGGACGCAACACTCCTTGAGCGGCAAGAGCGAGATGGACTGCTTCAGACATGGATCTCGCACCGCCGTGGCCTTAACGAGGGGAAGAGGAAAACATTGTCGAGGACACCGCATGGGCGCGCGCCGCCGGCGTGTTTCGCTTGAGCGGATGCTCAGCGATGACTTCGAGCGGATGCATGTCCCGACCAATTTAAAGTGAAGATGCGTCCAATCTTAATTCATGGCCCGTCGATTTAAACCAAACGTTCGATTCTGAGGTGGTCGCCTCCATCACCGAGTCGCCTTTCCATTGACCTTACTGTCTCTAGGCCCAGTACAGTGGACAGAGAAACCACAAGTAGGAGCGACTGCAGCACTGCAGTCGCAATCAATTGCCCCACCGGAAACGCGAGAAAAATCGATACGTAGGTCCCGGCCTTCTCGGCATCTCCGGCCGCATCCTCATGCTCTGCCCTCTGTCTCGTCGCCAACATCATCAGCTTGTTACGCGACGGAAACCGAATAATTGAAGAAGGGGACACCGAGAACGAGGATGTCAGCGGCGAGGAATTCAGCCAGCGCCTTCCTGCTCTCGACGATATCATCTAGCGCGGTCTGGTCGTACTCCGAAACGTCCGCGCTTGGGCATGTGCCGAAAAGACGGACGCTGAAATGTGCGACAGCGGCTCCACCGCGAAATCCTTGTACTGAACTTCAATGCCTGCGATGCCCTTCTTGAGCCGCTCGACCGCAGCGAGACATCTCGCGGGTCAGCGAACCGACCGTTTGAATGTTTGTGTCGATGTGCAACAACCTCATTTCGTTCCCCTCCTTTGCGCCCAGGGTGCTGTGATATCGTCTTCGCAGACGTTGTAAGGGCAGCGGCACCTCCTCTATCGGCGATCGTTCATTCGATCGCTGATATAAACGCCGGGATTTGTTGTTCGAAGAACTTCGAGAACGAGGCGATACGCGGCGGCAGCGCCTGGTACGGGGGGTAGTACAGGGTCAGCCATAAGTCCGGCGGCGACCAGTCCCGCAGGACGTGAACGAGCCGTCCGGTACGCAGATACTCGGCCACATGGAACTTGGGCAGCATAGCAACCCCGACTCCGTCGGCAGCCATGCTCGCCAGTACCTCCCCACTATTGGCGCTGAATGCGCGGCCCGCAGAAATCGTAGCGCTGCCACTGCCGTCCGATAGCGTCCAGGTCTCCCGTTTGCTGTCGCCGCTGTAGGCCAGGCAATCGTCAGGAATGAGTTCATTGGCGTGCTTCATGTCGGAAAACCGGCTGCCCGGCGCGGCGACGAGAATACGGCGAACGATGCTGATCTTGCGCCAGATCGTGAACTTGTCTGAGGGGGCCGCGGAAATACGGATCGCCAGATCATAGTCGTCATCGATGATGTTCACGAGCCCATCCGCGAGCGAGATTTCGAAGCTGATCTTCGGGTAGCGTTCCTTGAATGCGGAGAGGATGGGTGGCAGGACCTGCTGACCGAACCAGGTCGGCGCGCTGATCCGCAGGCGGCCATGATCAGCCTTGTGGGTATTCATCACATCCTTGCGTGCGTTGTCGAGCACCTGCACCGCCGGCTGTATCTGAGCGGCGAAGATCGCGCCATCGGTCGTCAGCGACACCTGACGCGTGGTCCGCACAAAGAGTTGCACACCAAGATCTTCTTCCAAAGCAGCGATCGCCCGCGTGACGGCTGCTGGAGTCATATCGAGCTCGCGCGCGACCTGCGCGAAATTCCGCTTCTCGGCGGCCAGCAGAAAGGTTCGAAGCAGCTTGTAGTCGTTCATTTATTATTTCACCCAGAGCAATTCACTGACAATTATTATTGCAATTCCGGCCGCCGATCAACGGGCGTAAGTTTCCAATCACACCAGACAAACGAAAGCAGCCGCGGAAGGGCAAACGTCATGATCAAGGATATCAAAGGACTGCATCACATCACGTCGATGGCATCGGATGCCCGCCAGAACAACGCGTTTTTCACGGACACACTTGGCCTGCGCCGCGTGAAGAAGACCGTGAATTTCGACGACCCCAACGTCTACCACCTCTACTACGGTGATGAGGCCGGCACCCCCGGCTCCGTCATGACCTACTTCCCTTTCCCCGACGTGATGCGCGGCCGCCCCGGCGTCGGCGAAGTCAGCGAAACGCAGTTCGCAGTTCCCAAGGGCTCACTCTCCTACTGGCAGGATCGCCTGTCAGCAAAGGGAGCCAGCAACCTGCATGCCGACACTGCCTTCGGTGCTGACCGCCTCCTGTTCAAAGGGCCGGACGGCGAAGCGTTCGCCCTTGTCGAATCAGACGACGATGGCCGCAAAGCCTGGAACGGTGCCGGCATCGACGAAAGCGTCGGTATCCGCGGCTTTTCCGGTGCCAAGTTCCGCCTGCATGACACCGCCGCCACTTCCGAACTGCTAGGCTTCATGGGCTACCAGCGCGCCGAGACTGATGGGGATGTTACCCGCTTCATCATCCCAGGCGGCAACGGCGCTGATACCATAGACCTCGAGGTGCTTTCGAAAACGCCTTTCGCAAGGCAGGGCGCAGGTTCGGTGCATCACATCGCTTTCGCTGTCGACAACCGCGCAAAGCAGCTCGAAGTTCGCAAGGCCCTGATGGATACGGGATACCAGGTGACTCCGGTGATCGACCGCGATTACTTCTGGGCCATCTACTTCAGGACACCCGGCGGCGTACTGTTCGAAATCGCCACGAACGAACCCGGTTTCGACCGCGACGAAGACACGGCACACCTCGGCGAGGCTTTGAAACTGCCAACACGCTACGAGCCTTATCGTGACCAGATCGAGGCCGGGCTGACACCACTGGCGGCCTGACGTCGCTTTCCAACAATAGGGCGGCATAACGTTCAAGACGTGCCGCTTTGCCTGCCCCATTACCTTGCTTCAACCCAACCAAAGGAAGACACGAGATGTCCAGCAAGCTTCAGGTCCTCACCCCGCAGAACAGCCAGATCATCTTCATCGACCAGCAACCGCAGATGGCTTTCGGCGTTCAGTCGATCGACCGCCAGGTCTTGAAGAACAACGTCGTCGGCCTTGCCAAGGCGGCCAGGATCTTCAACGTCCCGACCACCATCACCACTGTCGAGACCGATCGCTTCTCGGGCAACACTTTCCCGGAACTGCTCGCCGTCGTCCCCGACAATGATATCCTCGAGCGCACATCGATGAATTCCTGGGACGACCAGAACGTCCGCGACGCGCTTGCCAAAAATGCTGTTGACGGCCGCAAGAAGGTCGTCGTCGCCGGCCTGTGGACCGAGGTTTGCAACACGACCTTCGCCCTCTCCTGCATGAACGACACCGACTACGAAATTTACATGGTTGCGGATGCTTCCGGTGGCACGTCCGCCGATGCGCACAAATATGCGATGGACCGCATGGTGCAGGCGGGTGTCGTTCCGGTCACCTGGCAGCAGGTCCTGCTCGAATGGCAGCGCGACTGGGCCCGCAAGGAAACCTATGACGCGGTCACGTCGCTGGTGAAGGAGCATTCCGGCGCCTACGGCATGGGCATCGACTATGCCGTCACCCACGTTCACGGCGGCGCCGAGCGGGTCAGCCATGGCAAGCGGATCGGCCCGAACCCCGCGAAGTAAAACCGTCATCGCTCCGGCAGGCCGCCATCTGCCGGAGTATGCTTCCCCCAAGCGAAGGTCATCCTCGATGAAAATCTATCTCCTGTCACTCGGTGCCGGCCTGCTGGTGGGCGTGATCTACAGCCTGCTCAATGTCCGTTCGCCCGCCCCGCCCGTTGTCGCTCTTATCGGTCTGCTTGGAATCCTTGTCGGCGAGCAGCTGGTGCCGCTGGCAAAAAGCATCTGGGCTCGCGAGCCTGCTGCCGTCTCCTGGCTTCATCAGGTAAAGCCTCACATGTTCGGACACCTCCCGAAAGGCGCGACAAACGTGGTGGAGGTGAGCCCGCCCCATGAAGATCCGACATCGGGGAAAAGCTGATGACCACGCGCCGCACATTCCTGGGCGCAGCATCGACCTTCGCCTTTTCAAATCTTTTTTCCCCGGCCAATGCCGGCGATCCCACCAAGACCGGAGCCGCTTCCATGCGCGCAGACATCGTTTTTCACAACGGATTAATCACGACGCTTGATCGCGCAAATCCAAACGCCACCGCGGTCGCCATCAAGGACGGCCTGTTCATGGATGTGGGAACCGACAGCGAAATAATGGCGCTCGCCGGACCGGATACAAAGATCATCGACCTGAAGGGCAAGCGGATGTTGCCGGGCCTCATCGACAACCACACCCACGTCGTGCGCGGTGGCCTCAACTTCAACATGGAGCTTCGCTGGGATGGCATTCGGTCACTCGCCGATGCGATGGACATGCTGAAGCGACAGGTGGCGATCACGCCGGCCTCGCAATGGGTCCGCGTGGTCGGCGGTTTCACCGAGCACCAGTTTGCCGAAAAACGCCTGCCGACGATCGACGAAATCAACGCTATTGCACCCGATACCCCTGTCTTCCTGCTCCACCTTTATGACCGCGCGCTGCTGAACGGCGCAGCCCTTCGCGCCGTCGGCTATACCAAGGACACTCCAAACCCTCCGGGCGGAGAGATCACCTGCGATTCCAACGGCAATCCGACAGGCCTTCTGCTCGCCAAGCCGAATGCGGGCATTCTCTATTCGACTTTGTCGAAGGGGCCTAAGCTTCCGTTTGAATACCAGGTCAATTCCACCCGCCACTTCATGCGCGAGCTCAACCGGCTGGGCATCACCGGCGTGATCGACGCTGGCGGCGGCTTTCAGAACTACCCGGACGACTATGCCGTAATCCAGAAATTGTCGGATGAGGATCAGCTCACTGTGCGCCTGGCCTACAATCTGTTCACGCAGAAGCCGAAGGAAGAAAAACAGGACTTCCTCAACTGGACGCAGTCGGTCAAATACAAGCAGGGAAACGATTACTTCCGGCACAACGGCGCTGGCGAAATGCTCGTCTTCTCGGCGGCAGACTTTGAGGATTTCCGTCAGCCAAGGCCCGAGATGGCGCCGGAGATGGAAGGCGAGCTCGAGGAGGTGGTTCGCGTGCTTGCCGAAAACCGCTGGCCCTGGCGGATGCACGCCACCTATGACGAGACCATCTCTCGTTCCCTCGATGTCTTCGAAAAGGTCAACAAGGACATCCCGCTCGAGGGTCTCAACTGGTTCTTCGACCATGCCGAGACTATCTCGGATCGTTCGATCGACCGGATCGCGGCGCTCGGCGGCGGCATCGCGACACAGCACCGAATGGCCTATCAGGGCGAATATTTTGTCGAGCGCTACGGTCATGGTGTCGCTGAAGCAACGCCCCCGATCAAGCGCATGCTTGAGAAGGGCGTCAACGTATCGGCAGGTACGGATGCGACACGCGTCGCTTCCTACAATCCATGGGTTTCTCTCGCCTGGATGGTGACCGGAAAGACCGTTGGCGGCATGCAGCTCTACCCGCGCGCCAACTGCCTCGACCGCGAGACGGCGCTGCGCATGTGGACGGAGAAGGTCACCTGGTTCTCCAATGAGGAAGGCAAGAAAGGTCGGATCGAGAAAGGCCAGTTCGCCGACCTCGTCGTGCCGGACAAGGACTTCTTCGCCTGCGCCGAAGACGAGATCTCGTTCCTGTCCTCGCAGTTGACCATGGTCGGCGGCAAGATCGTCTATGGTGCGGGCGACTTCTCAGCGCTCGACGACAACGACGTACCGCCCGCCATGCCGGACTGGTCTCCCGTTCGCACGTTCGGCGGCTATGCGGCATGGGGTGAACCGCAAGGCGCAGGCATGAACTCTCTGCGCCGGACCGCGATCTCGACCTGCAGCTGCACCAGCTCCTGCAACGTCCACGGCCACGACCACGCCGGAGCCTGGACATCGAACCTGCCGATCGCCGATCTCAAGGGCTTTTTCGGCGCGCTCGGTTGCGCATGCTGGGCCGTGTGAGGACAAGATCATGATTTCCGTAACCCAACGCCGTAACGGCCTCGCTTCGCTCGCCGCCTCCCCCGTGGTCGCTTTCGTGGCGCTCCTTGGCCTGTGCGCGGCCTATATCCAGGGACCGCTTGCCAAGCTTTTCGATTTCCAGAGTGCGATTGGTGAGATGGAGCATTTCGGTCTTCATCCGGCCGCCCTCTTCGCGGTCGCCGTCATCGTGTTCGAACTGGCAGCTTCGGCAATGATCCTGTCTGGCTTCCTTCGATGGCTTGGCGCACTGGCGCTCGCCGTCTTCACGCTTCTTGCGACGTTCGTCGCCGTCCGGTTCTGGGAGATGCCCTCCGGCATGGAACGGATGATGGCGACCAACGCCTTCTTTGAGCATCTTGGTCTTGTCGGCGCCTTCGTCATTGTCGCCATCACCGACCTCACTAAGGGAGCGGGCAAATGAGCGCCGCAGAATCTTCAGGCGGCAGTTTCGCGCCGCTACGCCAGCCTGTCTTCGCTGTCCTCTGGACGGCAACGGTCCTGGGCAACACCGGCAGCTTCATGCGCGATGTGGCCAGTTCCTGGCTGATGACCGATCTCTCGGCGGCACCCGCGACCGTCGCCATGGTTCAGGCAGCCGGCACCCTGCCGATCTTCCTTCTGGCGATCCCGGCGGGCGTGCTCTCGGACATCCTCGACCGACGCAAGTTCCTGATCGCTGTCCAGCTCCTGCTCGCCACCGTCAGCATATCGCTGATGGTACTGTCCTACATGGGTATGCTTTCGGTCAGCGCTTTGATCGGGTTGACCTTTCTGGGCGGTATCGGAGCCGCCCTGATGGGCCCGACATGGCAGGCGATCGTGCCTGAACTGGTAGCGCGCGAGGACGTGAAGAGCGCGGTTGCCCTGAACTCGCTTGGGATCAACATCGCACGCTCGATCGGCCCCGCTGCCGGTGGCCTGCTGCTCGCCGCGTTCGGAGCTGCCTTGACCTACGGCGCAGACGTTGCAAGTTACATCGTCGTCATCGCGGCGCTCGTCTGGTGGCCGCGTGCCAAAGACGCCGATGACGCATTGTCGGAGAACTTCTTCGGCGGGTTCCGTGCCGGACTGCGCTACACCCGAGCCAGCAAGCCGCTTCACGTCGTGCTTTTGCGGGCGGCGATTTTCTTCGCCTTTGCCAGCGCGGTCTGGGCGCTTCTTCCGCTGGTCGCCCGTCAGCTTCTGGGCGGGGATGCAGGCTTCTACGGACTTCTGCTCGGTTCGGTCGGTGCAGGCGCCATCGGTGGGGCTCTGGTGATGCCGCGTTTGCGTCAGCGCTTCGATTCCGACGGTCTTCTTCTGGGCTCGGCACTCGTGACGGCTCTCGTCATGGCCGCACTCTCGCTCGCTCCGCCGCAATGGCTGGCAGTCGTCGTCCTTCTTTTCCTTGGTGCTGCCTGGATTACCGCCCTTACCACCCTGAACGGGGCGGCGCAGGCTGTCCTGCCGAATTGGGTACGGGGCCGTGGCCTTGCCGTCTATCTGACCGTGTTCAACGGTGCGATGACGGCCGGCAGTCTCGGATGGGGTGCCGTCGGGGAAGCGGCCGGCGTGCCTGGCACGCTGTTAGTCGGTGCCGCCGGATTGCTCGTCGCAGGCTTCATCATGCACCGGATCAAGCTTCCGTCCGGCGAGGCCGATCTGGTATCGTCCAACCATTGGCCGGAGCCTCTCGTTGCCCAGCCGGTCGCAAACGACCGCGGCCCCGTGCTCATCCTGATCGACTACCGCGTCGAGAAACACAACCGCGCCAAATTCCTGCATGCTCTCGACGACATGTCCTCGGAGCGTCGACGGGACGGAGCTTATGGCTGGGGCGTGACGGAAGACTCTGCCGATCCTGAAAAAATCACGGAGTGGTTCATGGTCGAATCCTGGGCTGAACACCTTAGGCAGCACAAGCGCGTCTCGAATGCGGATGCCGACCTGCAGAGCAAGGTCCTGGCTTTCCACAGCGGCCCTCACAAGCCTGTCGTTCGACATCTGCTGTCGATCAACAAGCCTGGAATGGCGGTCTGAAGCTGGACATGACGGGATATCCATCCAATCACGGACCGGTCGTCGCCGGTGACAGCCTGGAGGCTGGGTTTTTCGAACCAAGGAGTTGGAGGAGACGGCGAAGCTCTATCTGCTGCTGCGCAACCTCAACCCCCGTTGTCTCAGCCCGGCGCAGGTAAATGATCTCATCAAGACCGTCGGCCTCGACCTTCCATCTCATCACGACCACGACCACGACCATCACGATTGAGTGCGGCGCTGCCCGCGCAACGGACGTTTATTCCTTCACCGCACCGGTCATGGATGACACGTAATAATCGACGAAGAAGGAATAGAGGATCACCACCGGCAGCGAGCCGAACAGCGCGCCCGCCATCAGTGCGCCCCATTCGAACACGTCGCCGCGGACCAGTTCCGTCAGAACGCCAACCGGCACGGTCTTGTTTTCCGAAGACTGGATGAAGGTCAGCGCATAGATGAACTCGTTCCAGGATAGCGTGAAGGCAAAGATGCCGGCTGATATCAGCCCGGGAACGGCAAGCGGCAGGATGATCTTGATCAGAATCTGCCAGCGCGTCGCGCCATCCACCAGCGCGCTCTCCTCGAGCTCGAACGGGATCGACCGGAAATAGCCCATCAGCAGCCAGGTGCAGAAGGGAATGAGGAACGTCGGATAGGTGAAGATCAGCGCCAGCCTGGAATCGTAGATGCCGAACTTGAAGACGATGAAGGCGAGCGGAATGAACAGGATTGACGGCGGCACGAGGTAGGCGAGAAAGATCATCAGCCCCACCGGCCGCGAGCCCGAGAACCGCACGCGCTCGATCGCGTAGGCCGCAAAGACCGATGCCGCCAGCGACAGGAACGTCGCGCAGGTGGCCACCAGCATCGTGTTCCACAGCCAGCCCGGATAGGAGGTCTCAAACAGCAGGTACTTGATATGATCGAGCGTCGGGCCGACCACCCAGAAGGGGCTGTAGTTCGTATAGTCGGTCAGCTGCGAATTTGGCTTTATCGCCGTGATCGCCATCCAGTAGAACGGAAAGAGCAGCACGAAGACGAACACCGCCATCGGCAGATAAACCATCACGATCCGGCGCGGCAGGCGATTGAGATAGCTCATGCCCTGTACATCGTCGGTCAGAACGGCGTTTTCGGATTTCGCGGTCGTGGTCATCGTCATTTTCCCCTCATCAATCCTGGCCGCCCTGCTGCCATTTGCGGCGTTGCAGGCCGAAGAAGCTGAACATGATGGCGGCAAGCAGGAAGGGGATCATCGCCACGGCGATCGCCGCCCCCTCGCCCAGTTGTCCGCCGGGAATGCCGCGCTGGAAGGAGAGCGTCGCCATCAGATGCGTCGCATTCACCGGCCCGCCCTTGGTGAGCACATAGATCAGCTGGAAGTCCGTGAACGTGAACAGCACCGAGAAGGTCATGACGACGGCGATGATTGGTGTCAGCATCGGCAACGTCACATAGCGAAAGCGCTGCCAGCTCGTCGCGCCGTCTAGCGACGCCGCCTCGTGCAGTGAGGCCGGAATGGTCTGGAGACCAGCCAGCAACGAAATGGCGACGAAGGGAATGCCGCGCCAGACATTGGCGGCGATCACCGAGGCGCGGGCATTTGTTGGATCGCCGAGGAAATTAATCGGGCTGTCGATCACGCCGAGCTGCATCAGCGACCAGGAGATGATCGAGAACTGTGCATCGTAGATCCACCAGAAGGCCAGCGCCGAAAGCACGGTCGGAACGACCCAGGGCAAAAGCACGATCGCCCGGAAGAAGGATTTGAACGGCAGGTTCTCGTTCAACAGCAGCGCCAGCCAGAGCCCGAAGACGAATTTCAGGATTGATGCGACGATCGTGTAGAGAAGCGTGTTGAAGACCGAGAGCCAGAAGACCGAGTCCTCGGAAAGGAAGATGTAATTTTCGAGCCCGATGAATACTCCGTCACGGCCGATGCGCGTATCGGTGAAGCCGAGCCAGACGCCGAGGCCGAGCGGATAGGTCAGGAAGCAGACAAGGAAGACGGCGGCCGGCAGCATGAAGAGGAAGCCGATCATATTCCTGTTCTGCATGAGCGAACCCATCGCCGAAGGCGGCTTCCTGGACGATACTGTGGGCATCGGTCATCTCCCGTATGACGAATTGGGGAATGGGGACCGGCGGGAGCAATTCCGCCGATACCCTATCTGGGCGGCCATGCGGCTGCCGCCGGTTCAGACCCGGTAATAGCGGTTTGCCCGGCGCTCAGCCTCGGCTATCGCCTCTTCCGGTGTCTTCTGCCCCGTGACGGCGGTCGCGAACATGTCGACCAGCACATAATCGGCCATCACACCGGCGGAGGCATAGCCGAGCGGCCCGGCATAGCCGTTGGGACGCAGCGTTTCGGAAGCGCGCGCATAGGGCGCGTGGATCGGGTCGGACGTCCAGACGGGATTGCTGGCGAAGGCCTTGAGCGGCTGGCAGCAATAGGCGCTGGAACCTGTGATCCAGGCATTCATCTGGTCGGCCTCCATCATGAACTTGATGTAGGCCTTGGCCGCCTCGGGATATTTCGTGTGGTTGAACAAAAGCAGCGAGCTCGTCTGATGCAGTTCGACGCTCTGGCCGACCGGACCGACGGGGAAGTTCGTGGTACGGATGTCGGCGGAGAGTTCCGCCATTGCCGGATCCTTCTTCGACGCATAGTAGAGCGAGACGCCGTTGGCCGTCAGCGATACCTGGCCTGCGAGGAAAGCGCGGTTGTTGTTGATGTCGAGCCAGCTCTCGGTGCCGGGAATGAAGGTCTCGTAGAGCGCCTTGGCGTAGTTGACCGCCTTCACCGTTTCGGGACTGTTGATAACGACCTTGCCGCCCTCGTCGACCATCTTGCCGCCATGGCTCCAGAGCAGCCAATGGGCATAATTGTTGCCGTCGCCGACGGCCTTGCCGTGCGGAAATCCGGCGGGCGTTCCCTTGGCCTTCATGGCCTTGCAGAGTTCGAGGAAGCCATCGGTATCCTTCGGGAAGTCGCTGAAGCCGGCCGCCTTCATATGACTGTCGCGGTAGCACACCGCGTTGCCGATGGCCGTCAGCGGCATGGCGATGAACTTGTCGCCGCGTGAAGCATAGCCCTTCACGCCATCGTACCATCCGCCATATTTGCCGCCGAGATAGTTGGCGAGCTCGGTCAGATCGACAAGTTTATCCGGGTATTGGTGGGCGTCGTCAAACCAGCACATCACCAGATCCGGCCCGGACCCGACATTCGCGGCGACCGCGGCCTTCGGGCGAATGTCCTCCCAGCTTTCCTTGTCGATGCGGACCGCAACCCCGGTCGTTTCCGTGAATTTCGCGGTATTGGCAAGCCATGCATCCTCGTCGCCCTTGACGAAGGGCGTCCAGCGCAACAGCCTCAGGCTTGCGCCTTCCTCCGGCTTGTAAGCCGGTTCCGCCCCTTGAGCGAAAGACGGACGGATGCCGAAAGGCGAAAGACCGGCCATGCCCGCGACCGCGGCGGATGCGGTAAGAAAATCACGTCTCTTGAAAGTCATCATGCTCCTCCTTCGTGGCACGGGACATGTCCGTACCGGCACCCGCCGTCCCGTTTGGCGAATGCGGCGGCAATGGCTTCCGGCACTGCCGGAAACGCCGGCCCCGAAACCGGATGCGTCAGGGCTCCTCTTCCCTCGCGCAGCGAAAACGGGGCGGTATCAGTCGATCAGCCGGGCTCCGGTTTCGGCATCGAACAGGTGAACGTGATTGGCATCGATCGACAGGTGGATTGCCTCTCCCGGCCGCACGTTCACGCGTTCGCGGAAAATACAGGTGACGTCGGTTCCGCCGAAGCGCACGATCATCTGCGTTTCGTAGCCGGTGGGCTCGATAACCGCGACACTGGCGGCAAACCCGTTCGGGTCGAGCGACATATATTCCGGCCGCAGGCCGTAAATGAGATCGCGCCCTCGTCCCGCCGAGGGCGGCCGCGCGACCGGCAGCGCCGTGCCATCGGTTGCGATGAAGCTGTTTGGATTTTGCGGATCGAGCCGGCCCTTGATCATGTTCATCGCCGGCGAGCCAATAAAACCGGCGACGAAAAGATTGGCGGGGCTGTCATAGAGATCAAGCGGGGAACCGATCTGCTCGACAATGCCGTCATGCATGACGACGATCTTGTCGGCCATGGTCATCGCCTCGATCTGGTCATGCGTGACGTAGACGGTCGTCGTTTTCAGCCGCTGGTGCAGTTCCTTGATCTCGGCGCGCATTGCTACGCGCAGTTTCGCATCGAGGTTGGACAGCGGTTCGTCGAAGAGAAACACCTGCGGATCACGCACGATCGCCCTGCCCATGGCCACGCGCTGGCGCTGGCCGCCGGAGAGCTGGCGCGGATAGCGGTCGAGCAGCTTGGAAAGTCCCAAAATTCCGGCCGCGGTACCGACGCGCTTCTCGATCTCGGCTTTCGGCGAGCCGTTCAGCATCAGGGAGAAAGCCATATTGTCGGCGACCGTCATATGCGGGTAGAGCGCATAGTTCTGGAACACCATGGCGATATCCCGATTTTTGGGCGGCAGGGCGTTGACCACCTTGTCGCCGATGAGGATCTCGCCTGCCGAAATGTTTTCAAGCCCGGCCAGCATTCGCAGAAGCGTCGATTTCCCGCAGCCCGAGGGGCCGACAAGGATGACGAATTCGCCATCCTCGATTTCGATGTTCACGCCCTTGATGACGGGAATGGCTCCGAATGATTTTCTGACATCGACGAAGTCAACGCCTGCCATATGCTTTCCTCCCTGTGAATTTCATTCTGCAATCGGCGGATTGTCCGGCGGCTTCCTCATGCCGTTCTCAGACACCGTCCGGTTCCCTCTCGACTGCCCTTACCCTCGCCCCACCAACGGCATCTTCGTCGCCATGACCGTCATCGTCAGCACATTCGCTTCGAGCGGCAGGCTTGCCATGTAGACAACGGCCTCGGCGATATGCGCGACCGGGATCGTCGGCTCACTGGCGGTCTCGCCATTGGCCTGCAACACCCCGGAATTCATCTTCGACGTCATGTCGGTTGCGGCATTGCCGATATCGATCTGGCCGCAGGCGATGTCATATTTGCGCCCGTCGAGTGCGGTCGACTTGGTCAGCCCGGTGATCGCATGTTTGGTTGCGGTGTAAGGCGCGGAGTTCGGCCGTGGCGTCTGGGCCGAAATCGAGCCGTTATTGATAATCCGCCCGCCGCGCGGCGCCTGCGCCTTCATCAGCCGGAACGCCTGCTGTGTGCAGAGAAAGGCACCCGTGAGGTTGGCGGCAAGAATACCGCTCCATTGCTCGAAGGTCACATCTTCCAGCGACACTGGCGGCACGGTGGAACCGGCATTGTTGACCAAGAGGTCGAGCCGGCCGAACTGCGTGCGGATCGCTTCGAAAAGGCGAGCGACCGCAGCCGGGTCGCCGATATCTGCGACGATCGCCTGCACGGCTCCTCCCGTTTGCGCTGCTATGTCGCCAGCGGCTTTATCGAGCACGTCGGCGCGCCGGCCGGTGATGACGACGGTATACCCCTCCGCGCTTAAGGCCTCGGTGATGCCGCGTCCCACGCCCGTGCCGCCGCCCGTCACCAATGCGATCTTGCCTTCGCCGGATTTCAAAGCGCGGACCATCTCAGATATCTCCTGCGAGTTCGTCTTCGATATGTATCCTGATGATCTCGTCGAAGTTGGTTTCGGCTTTGAAACCCAGTTCGCAAGCACGCCGCGCGTCGAAATCGGTCGCCCAGCCTGAAACAATCGAGCGGATAACCGGGTCGGGCTCACGGCGGATGAGCTTGACCGCCTTCTCACCGGCCACACGCCGGAGCGCCTCGATCTCTTCACCAACAAGGGCAGAAAGGCCAGGCATAGTCAGATTGCGTCTCGGGCCGATCGCGGACGTATCCATCCGCGCGGCATGAATGAAGAAATCGACCGCCGAACGCGGGCTTGCAAACCAGTGGCGCACGTTCTCGTCCACCGGCAATACCGCCTCCTGACCTGCCAGCGGCTCGCGGAGAATATTGGAAAAGAAGCCGGACGCCGCCTTGTTGGGTTTGCCGGGGCGGATGCAGATCGTCGGCAGGCGGATGCCGACGCCATCGAAAATGCCGCGCCTCGAATAGTCGGCGAGAAGCAGTTCGCAGATCGCCTTTTGCGTGCCGTAGCTCGTCAGTGGCGTGGTAAAGAACTCGTCGCCGATCTTTTCAGGGAAAGGCTTTCCGAAAACGGCGATCGACGAGGCGAAGATGACGCGCGGAACATAGGGCTCGCGCAAACCCTCATGGCGGATCGCCTCGAAGAGCGCCCGCGTTCCGTCAAGATTGACCTTGTAGCCCTTGTCGAAATCAGCCTCGGCCTCACCGGAAACGATCGCCGCGAGATGGAAGATCACGTCGGGGCGCAAAGCGACCAGTTTCCCGGCGGCCTCCTCGGTTGAAAGATCAAGCGCGAGTGCCTTCGCGACCGGCGACAGCCCTTGAGGCACTGGCGGCTCGATCACATCCACCAGCGTTAGCCTGGAAATATCGTAGCCAAGCGCGTCTTCCTCTGAGGCGAACTTCTCCACCAGCTTGCGGCCGACCATCCCGGCCGCTCCAATCACCATCACATGCATTTCCGGCGAACCTCCCCGTCTGCTGCCCGGCTCAGCCGCATCAGCCTGCCGTCCCGCTCTTGTTCTTTTCCCGTTTTTTCTGCGCACTGCCGCCAACCAGTTCCTTCGTCGTGTCGTAGATCCGGGTGAGATGCTGGCGAAATGCGGCGATCACCGTCTCCCGGTCGCGCCGCTCCAGTGCCTTCACGATCTCGGCGTGGTCGTCATAGCTGGCATCGATAGCGCCCGGCCGTGACATCGCGCTGCGCCGGTAGTCCATCATGTACGTGTAGAGATCGGTGACGAAATCGGAGAGCAGCGGGTTTCCGCAAGCCCGATAGATCCCGATGTGGAATTCGCGGTCGCAGATCAGGAAGCGCATGGCGTCATCGCCACAAAGCTTCTGCGCTTCGAGCAGGCTTTTGAGCTTGCCCAGCGTCTCTTCATCAATCCGATCGGCCGCATCGCCGACGACCTTCAGCTCGATATGCAGCCGGGCCGCATGAACATCGTCGAGATCATAGCTGTCGATGGCGTTGGGCGAAGCGATGGTAACGGTCAGATGGCTCAGATCGACATCGCAGACCCGCGTGCGGCTGCCCTGAGACACCTCGACGAAGCCGCGCGCGGCGAGCGTCTGGATGGCACCGCGCACAGTCTCGCGGCTGACATGAAGCACATTGGCGAGTTCCCGTTCACCCGGCAAGACGTCGCCGGGGCGCAGCATGTTGGTGGCGATTAGCACCATCAGCTTGTCGGCGATGAGGTCACGAGCCGTGCGCCGGTCGAGACTCTGCCCGACCTTTGGCATCTGCGTGAGTATCGGGCTGTCGTCCATCACCGTCTTCACCCCCAACTGACCCACTGGTTGGTCCAGCAGATCAGTTCTCATGGAGCCGCGAAAAATATGACCAGTCAAGACAGGTTCGTTGCTGCACCGCATCAAAAATCGGCCCTGGAACGGCGCCGCTGCCCGTCACCTTGCGCTTCGGTGGTCGACGGGAGCGGCAGCGATGACGATCGGGCGCGGCGTGGCAATGGCTGATTCAAAAATGACCGAGCATCGGCGGATCGCCCCTCGATGCGCTCAAGGCAGAATCGATGAAGTCATTGAGGCTGCTCCGCGGGATTTCGATCAGTCGTGAAGCTCGATCCGAAGATCGTCAACGCACTCGCCCTCCAGTTCCAGCCGCAATCTTATCTTCGCGCAATGCCCCTTGCTTATATGGCGAGTCCGCTGGGCATGGGCTTCGGAAACACGCGATTTCAAGTCCCGATCGCAAATTTCGACTCGTCTATATCGCTCGCGATCTTGCTACGGCGAGAGATCCATGTGCTCTGCCGAAATTACGCTCTCCTTTCGCTATTAGGGAAGTCGATCCTTGATGATCTTGCCAGAAGGACTAGCCAACCAGCGCAGCTTCAAACGCGTAGTCGAAAAGAGCACCGCGCTCCTCCGCCGAATGTCCCGACTCTCGGTACAACGGCTTAACGTTTCCAGATTGCTTCAATGGTCTCTCCGCTGAAGGTTCTTGCGACGGCCGAGCCGGCGACATGATGCAAAGCCATGAGGGTGTTTGATGACCGATCATATCATCACGTAAATGGATTATAGCGATCTGCTGCGCTGACAAGGCTTGAGCGGCCAGGCCCGTCGCTGGGCAAGCGCAATCCCTCGATTTATTGAACAGCGCTTGGCAGGGCAAACGGCCGCTTGCTTTTGACGGTTCCCGAAAATAGCGCTTTCCGATTGGCCTTGAGTGAAAGGTTTGGAAAGCCTCACGAGATAACGATCGGCTCCGGGTGGCAGATCGGCATAGCCGGGACCCAGAATAATCTGCAGATCCGAATGCGCCTTCCGAACACACAACCTCAGCCCGCGACGCGACGCAGGAACAGCGACAACTCGATCGCAACCTAGTGCCGCGCCACAGAGATTATGACTCTTTGACGGGGTAAGCTTTGCGGAGCTTTTGGCGGGCTTTTTCGGTTGTGAACATCCATTGGATCTTTGCGCCATTAGCGTTGCGTTGCTGCTCCCAGGCTGCGACTTCGGCGATTATGGTGTCTTTATTGTCGATACGACGGTCGAGGCATTGGCTGCGCAGGACACCGATCTCGATCTCGACCATGTTGAGCCAACTGGCGTGCTTGGGCGTGTGGTGGAACTCCAGTCGCTTCAGCACCCTTCGAGCCTCCGGGGCTGGAAATGCGTCGTAAAGCGCCCCGGCGGAATGGGTGGAGAGGTTGTCCATCACCACGCGGATGATCGGGGCGTCGGGATAATCGACGTCGACCAGTTCGCGCATGCACTGGGCGAAGTCTTGGTTGGTTCGCCGATCGGTGACCTTCACCCTGCGCCAGGGCTGGTGGGCGTCCATGAAGACAAACAGATTGACCGTGCCGTTTCGGCGATACTCGCAGTCGTAGCGTTCAAGCTGGCCAGGCTTGGCCGCAATGGGCTCGCGCACTTCGCCGATGAGTTGGGTCGGGCTCTCGTCGAAGCAGACCACGGGCCTTTGTGGATCAGGCGTCTCTGCGTAGAGGTCGAGAACATCCTCCATGCGCGCGACGTATTCCCCATCGAGCTTTGGGATGCACCACATGTCTTTGCGCCAAGGTTTGAGATGATTCTCAGCCAGCCGGCGACGTACGGTCTCCGAGGACAACTCGTCATGATCGGTGAGTCGGACCATCTCATCGGCCAGAAGCTCCAGGGTCCAGCGGGCTCGCCCGGGCGGCGGCTTTGAGCAGGCGGTCGCCACCAACAGCGCCTCCTCCTTGCTCGATAGCTTGCGCTCAACACCCGGGCGCGGTTCTTCACTGAGCGCGCCTTCCAGATTGGCTTCCACAAACCGGCGCTTGGTCCGGTAAATCGTCGATCCGCTGACGTTCAAGGTTGCCGCGATCACCTCGTCGCTGAAGCCTTCGTCCGCCGCCACCAGGATCTGGGCGCGCTTGATCTTGCGCGACGCATGGCGTCCCCCGCTCAACAAAACGGCCAGTTGATCACGTTCCGATTGGCTAAGCTCTACGTGAAACTTTATATTCATCGACACCTCCTTCAGCGCGGAGACGCAGATGAATCCGAAAATGAGTCCCTCACTTGACCCGCAAGCCGCAACGGCAAGACATGGCCTTACGCAAGTCCAAGGCCAGTACCTGGCCTTCATCTACGCCTACAGCCGCATCTTCAAACAGCCTCCGGCCGAAGCCGACATGCGTCGCCACTTCGCCGTTACGGCTCCGTCTGTTCACCAGATGGTGCTGACCCTCGAGAAGGCAGGATTTATATCCCGCGTGCCAGGCGCAGCACGCAGCATCCAACTTCTCATCCCACCAGAAGACTTGCCCATTCTACGATAACCCAACCCGTCATAATCTCTGTGGCGCGGTACTAGTGCGGGAACCAAGGCTCCGAAAACGAAAAAGCCTGCCGCGGGAGGAGGTGCGGCAGGCTTTTCGAAAAGAACCGAACAGCGACTGGGAGGAGGAGTGCCGCCGTTCCTACAGACGCCCTTGGGAGGAGGAGTGGGCCGTCTGAAACTCGAAGCTTTGCGGGAGGAGGTGCATCGCTTCGATGGCTGTCATCATACACCGACCATAAACCGTGCCAATGCCTTATGCTGCACTGCAGCTATGCAAAAAATACAAGTCGGAAAGGCTGACGAACAGAGCAAGGATCCAACCGATCTTAGACGCGGACGATCAACGCAAAAACGCCCGCGTCATCAGCGGGCGTCGAGCAGTCTTAAAGACCAAATGCTGTGCGGTTAGCGCGCGATCGATGCGCGGGCAACGCTGCGGATGTCGGCGCGGTCAATACCGAGGTCCTGCAGTTCGCGGCTGGACATGCGGCCAAGTTCGGTAACGGTCTGACGGAACTTGCGCCAGTTGTTGAAAGAGCGTGCTACGTTCATGATGATCCCCTTTCCTGAGGCTTGTCTGACGTCAGCAACCTTGCTTGGTTCCGGCGTCGTTTCGATGATTGGAATATAGATGTTTCAATCGGTTTAAACCAGCGACAATCCCTCACCCCACCTATGCGCACAACGCATAGGATCTTCCTTTTTCGCGGGGAAATGCCTGTTTTTAAGCCCGGAGCGATCAAAAGCTGGCGGGCGCGCAGTTGTTGGCATCTGCGCCCAGCATGGAAACGCGATCCGCGACGACCTGCGTGCCGGCCTCGCCGCGTTGCCCATCTGGATGCAGAAATTTTTACGAGGCTTGCTTGGACAAGCCGATAGGAGCGCTCAATCAATGACCACACTCGCCTACACCTCTACCAGTGCTGGAGCGGCAGGCGGAAAGTATTCCACGAGCGGCAATTCCCAACCGTCATATGACGCCAGCCTCCTATGACCGCCTCGTTGTACGGTGCAGTCCGTCAAGCAGATCTCCGCACGATGCTCGACTTCGACAACATGCCCACCCTCGGCGGGGCGTCGGCGGAAAACCTCCGGTTCCTCGATTACCTGATCTACGAGCCTGTGAGGACCGTCCTGCTGCACAGGGAAGGCGTGAGCGTAATTGTCCCGGCTCCCGAACGGTATGCCGTCCACGAGCTCATCGTGGCCTCCAGACGGCTCCCAGACGCGCTCGGGCGGGCAAAGCGGGAAAAGGACCTCCTGCAAGCCTCGCTGCTCACACAGGCGCTCGCAGAGACGCGGCAAAGCGGCCTCCTTGCCGATGCCTACAAAGAGGCATGGGATCGCGGGAAAGCGTGGCAGGAGGCCATTATCGCCGGACGGTCGGCCATGCCCGACCATGGCAAGGCGGCACTGGCGGCGGCCATGAGCGTTCCGGTAGAAGAACTCGGCAAGGTCAAGGCGTAGCACGCGTGTGAGACATGAATGACCGTGGAATCAGGAAAACGAAGGGTGGGGCAATCCATCCCCAGATCGAACGCGTCATGCGGAAGATCGGGGAGGACATCTCCGTTGCCCGTCGCATCAGGAGGATCGCGGCCGACGACTTTGCACGACGTATCGGAATCTCTCGGGCCACCTTGCACCGATTGGAGAACGGGGACCCCAGGTATCGCGTTCAACACTCTGGCGATGGCGCTGCGCGCGCTTGGCCGACTGGATGCCTTGGCGAACATCGCAGATGCGGCGAACGATCATGTTACGATGATGCAGATGAAAGACGCTGCCCCCAAGCGGATCACCAAGCCACGCCCCTTGCGGCCGCCCCCCGAAGAGTCCGGTGACACGAACAAGGCCGACAACGCAGCTCAGAAAGCCCCGAGCAAATGCGTTGGTTTCTGACCGAATTTCGCCTGATAGCCGCGTTCGAAGTCGGTTCTCGTCTGGCTACCGATAAGGACACCGGGGATGGTGTATTGGCCGATGAGGATGTTGCAACCCGGGATAAGCTTGTCGACAATTTGCCTACAATTGACCTATGCTTGGAATCGAGTGTCTCATTTCGGCATTGATTGCAGGTAGATAATAGCGTGTTACATTCGGTCTGGTCTCATCCCGTCGCAGCAATTAAGGAAGGCGAGCGTCACAGTCGCCTGTCGCGCCTTCGTGACCGCATGCAGGCGAATGGCGTTGCGGCTACCTTCCTTGGGCCAGGTGAGAGCCTGCGTTACTTCACCGGCCTCGTCTGGCATCTTAGCGAGAGGCTGCTCGGTGCAGTTGTGACGGACGAGAAACTCACCTACATCGTCCCCGGCTTCGAACGTAGTCGCGTTGAAGCACTGCCCCACCTGCCCGGCGACATCCTCAGTTGGGAAGAGGAAGAAAATAGCGTTGGGCTCGTTGCGCGATTGGTCGGCCCATCCGGCAAGCTTTCACTCGACGACGCACTCCCCTTGGCCTTCTATCACGCATTCGCCGAAGAGATGGGTGCAGCACGGCTTATCGACGGCGGGCCCATCCTGCGCACGCTACGGGCGGTCAAGTCGCCGGGCGAGATTGCCCTGATACAGTATGCGATGAACATTACTTTGGGCGTCCACCGTGAAGTCCGCGACACAATCACGCCCGGCATTGCCGCGTCGGAAGTCGCCCGCTTCATCGACCAAAAGCATCGCGATGCGGGTGCCGACAATGGCTCCAATTTCTGCATAGTGTCATTTGGATCGGCGACATCGCTGCCGCATGGCGCCGATGGTGAGCAGATCTTGGAGCCGGGAGACGTCATCCTCGTCGATACAGGCTGCCGCATTGACGGATATCACTCCGATCTGACGCGCACTTACATGCTTGACGGCGGCGATGGCGAATTCGAGCGTGCCTGGGCAATAGAGCGTGAGGGGCAGGAGGCTGTGTTCGAGGCAGCAAAGCTGGAGGCACCCTGCGAAAGCCTTGACGCTGCCGCTCGCAACGCATTTGCCCAGCATGGCCTTGGCCCGGATTATCGCCTGCCCGGCTTGCCGCACCGCGCCGGTCATGGCCTTGGCCTCGAAATCCATGAGGCTCCGTTCATCGTCCGCGGTAACAGAACACCACTTGCTCCCGGCATGTGCTTTTCGAACGAGCCAATGATCGTCTTTCCCGGTGCATTCGGCATTCGACTAGAGGATCACATCTATATGACCGAAGACGGTCCACATTGGTTCACGACGCCGGCAAAAGGTCCAACGGAGATCTGAGGTGGCACTTGCGGCCGTACGAACTCCTCCTCGCAGTGCCGACCTTTGCCGATAGGTCGGCGCGCCATCTTCCATTGGCGGCATTGCATCAACCAGTATCAAGGCGGCGGTGGTTAAGGACGCTCACAATCGCACTTTCGCCGGAAAAGGGAAGCGGATATGCCCGAATTGGTCGAACTGGTACCTTACGACGCCAGCTGGCCTGATCATTTCTTGAGGATCGCGGACGCTCTGAAGAGCCTGTTGGGGAGTGCTGTTATCGCTATCGAGCACATCGGCAGCACGGCAATCCCTGGCTTATCAGCCAAGCCCATGATCAACGTCGATGTTATCTTGCCAACGGTTGGCGATGTGCTTCAAGCGAACAGCCTAATGGTCATTGCAGGATATGAGCCTCGAGGCAACCGCTACGACAAGGATGTATTCGCGTTCATGAAGCGAGCCACCGTCCCGAAACAGCGCATCTATCTATGCCCTGAAGGAAGCGAGACGCACCGCCGTCGAATCGTGTTTCGAAATTACTTGATCGCGCATCCGGAAACGTCAGCCGCCTACGAAGCGCTGAAACTTAGTCTGGCCAAGGAGTTCGCCTATGACGGCGATGGTTACACGGCAGCGAAAGCCTCGTTTGTTAGCAATGTCGTGGACACTGCCCGCGCGGTTAAACAGTGAGCCCGCATCCCTTTGCTCGAGCTTTCAAGCAACCGAGAGTTACGCCATAGCTCCTTGTCCTTTCGTTCGCAAACAGCACTTCAAATCAGAGCAGGCAGGCATACCGATTCTATGAACGGGCCTCATTGTGCAACGAACCTCGCCTCCTGCCCCGACTTTTATGTCCTGATCTCGCCGTCCTTGAGCTCGGCGAGCGTCCTGGCCGGGACGATCTGGCAGTCGGTAGCATCGAATTGCAAGGGCATTGTTCGCGATCCTCACGCAGGCTTGATCATTTCGCGGGCATAGTCGAGGCCGATGCCATAGCCACCCGCCGTGGTCTACGACGATGCCGCAGGCGGCCTCTTATTCTTCGGACCAACGATATTGTGGAGTCCCTTAAAATGGTGACGGGCCAGTTAGTGGCACGAAGGCCGCGCTTCGAGTTTACGCTCTCCACTTTGGCCCCCGATAGTACCCTGCGGAGTTTAGTCAACGACCTTAAGAATCCCGAGGAATGTCGCCATCCCGGTGTCGGGGTCGCTTAAAGCGCATAGCCGCGTCCATTCCCCGATGTCACCTCCGCGAGGCGGAGAGCGGCCTTGCATCAATTCGGGATATATTGATCTGAACCCTTCAAACTGGACCGTTTTTGGTTAGAGTTTTCCGGTTACATCCTCGCCGATCAGTGCTCAAACATTGAGCAGATGCTATCAACTGTAGACAGTCCTAGATTCTTGCGCGAACAGAAATGATAGAAATCAATAGTTTATAATTTGGCACGCCTCTTGCTTCGAAATTGCTGAGTTGGTGGCTAGGGTTCCGGCGCTTCAAAAAGCGTGCTGGTCCGAGAGCTGCCGCTGGTGGGGAGAAATCCCACTGGATGCACGGCGGGACAAAAGCCCGGGAGACCTCGTAAGCCAAGGGATTGGCGGCGCGATGGTCTTTGCCGATCCCTTTTTGAAAAAAAGCAAAAGGGGAATTTCAAATGCAGACTTTTTCGAAGCTTCTTTCCATCACCGCCCTGTCAGCTTCCCTGATGCTTGGCTTTGGCACCTCCGCCGATGCCGCGCAGAAGACCGAGTTCAAGGTTGCCTGGTCGATCTATGTCGGATGGATGCCCTGGGGTTATGCGGCCGATCACGGCATCGTCAAGAAATGGGCCGATAAATACGGCATCAAGATCGAGGTCACGCAGTTCAACGACTACGTCGAATCGATGAACCAGTATACGGCCGGCGCCTTCGATGCTGTGACGCTCACCAATATGGACGGTCTCTCGATCCCGGCCGCCGGCGGCGTCGATACGACGGCCGTCATTGTCGGCGACTTCTCGAACGGCAATGATGCCGTCATTCTCAAGGACAAGAGCGCGCTTGCCGACATCAAGGGCCAGAACGTCAATCTCGTCGAATTTTCCGTCTCGCACTATCTGCTTGCCCGCGCGCTCGAGAGCAGCAAGATGACCGAGCGCGACGTGAAGGTGGTCAACACCTCCGATGCCGACATGGTCGCCGCCTATAAGACAGCTGACGTGACCGCAGTCGTTACCTGGAACCCGCTGGTCTCGACCATTCTCGAGGACCCCTCCGCCAAGAAGGTGTTCGATAGTTCGCAGGTGCCGGGCGAGATCATCGACCTGATGGCCGCCAATACGGGCGTGCTGAAGGACAATCCGAATTTCGGCAAGGCGCTTGCCGGTATCTGGTATGAGACCGCAGCCCTCCTGACTGCCGACAGCGCCGACGGCAAAGCCGCGCGCGAGGCGATGGGTTCGGCATCGGGCACCGATCTCAAGGGTTTCGAGTCCCAGCTTGCGGCCACCAAACTGTTTGCCAAGCCGGCCGATGCTGTCGCTTTTACCGCATCTGGGAGCCTGCCGAAGACGATGGATCTCGTCCGCAACTTCCTGTTCGAGAAGGGCTTGCTTGGCAATGGCGCGCCGTCCGCGGACGTGATCGGCATCGAAATGCCGGACGGCAAGATTCTCGGCGACAGTGGCAACGTCAAGCTGCGCTTCACCGAGACCCACATGAAAGCAGCCGCCGACGGTTCGCTCTGAGCGACGTTTAAGCAGCGGCGTGGCCTTGCCCGCGCCGCCATTCTTCATCTGCGGAGCTTCCCTATGCGTTGGATCAACACGAGGCCGAGCCGAGGTGCGCAGCTTGCCTTGATGCTGCTGCCCTTCTTGCTGCTGATCGTTAGCTACACTTTTGGCTCGGCGGCGCGGCTGGCGGAAAACGCCAATGACAAGCTGCTGCCCGGTCTTACAGGTTTTGCCGAGGCGATCGATCGCCTGGCCTTCGTCGCTGATCCGCGCACAGGCGAATACCTGCTCTGGTCCGATACGGGGGCGAGCCTGGTGCGCCTGTTTGCAGGCCTCGGCATTTCGACCGTCACTGCGCTCGTCATTGGCATGCTGATCGGCATGCTGCCTTATCTGCGAGCGCTGCTTTCGCCTTTCGTCGCCGTGATCTCCATGGTGCCGCCGCTGGCGCTGCTGCCGATCCTCTTCATCGCCATGGGGCTTGGGGAAGCCTCCAAGATCGCGCTCATCGTCATCGGCGTTGCGCCGACGATGATCCGCGACCTTGCGCTGAAGGCGCTGGAACTGCCGCGCGAACAGATCGTCAAGGCTGAATCGCTCGGCGGCTCTTCCTGGCAGATCGGCCTTCGCGTCGTTCTGCCGCAGATCCTTCCGCGACTGATCACCTGCCTCAGACTTCAGCTCGGTCCCGCCTGGCTATTCCTGATTGCAGCCGAGGCAATCTCGTCGGATTCCGGCCTCGGCTACCGTATCTTCCTCGTGCGCCGTTATCTCTCGATGGACATCATCTTTCCCTATGTCGTCTGGATCACGCTGCTCGCCGTGGTCATGAATTATATCCTCGATCGCATCCGGATCGCTCTCTTCCCTTGGTCGGAGTTGGAGAAGCAGGCATGAGCGAACTGGTGATCGAAAAGGTCTGGAAGGAATATGGCGACCAGATCGTGCTTGAGGATGTGTCGCTGACAGTTGCCTCGCGTGCCTTCGTCGCCCTCGTCGGTCCGTCCGGCTGTGGGAAGACGACGTTCCTGCGCATGCTGCTCGGCCAGGAGCGGCCGACCCGGGGCGCAATCCTGCTCGACGGCGAACCGCTGCCGCCCGAGCCCGGGCCGGACCGCGGCGTTGTCTTCCAGCGCTACTCGGTGTTTCCGCATCTGAGCGTACTCGGCAACGTACTGCTCGGTCGCGAATTCTCCGCTTCCCGCTATAAGGCTAAGCTTTTCGGTACTGCCCGTCGCCGCGCGGTCGACGAAGCCCGGCGGCTGATCGGCGAAGTCGGCCTTTCCGGCGCCGAGGACAAATATCCGGCGCAGCTTTCGGGCGGCATGCAGCAGCGCCTGGCGCTGGCGCAGGCCCTTATCATGAAGCCGAAGGTGTTGCTACTCGACGAGCCTTTCGGCGCGCTTGATCCGGGCATCCGCGCCGAAATCCACGCACTGATGAAGCGGCTCTGGCACGAAACGCAGATGACCGTCGTCATGGTGACGCACGACATGCGCGAGGCCTTCACGCTTGCGACGCGCGTCGTCGCCTTCGAGCGTCGCCGCGACCGTCCAGAGGAAAAGGAGCGCTACGGCGCAACCATCACCAAGGACATTTCCATCTGGCCGCCACGCCTTGCCGGCACGCCATCGATCTTCAGCCCCGACCGGGACGGCCCGGTCGCTTCCCTGGGGCATTGCCGGGACGACCTGGCTTCGTCAGGAGAAATCCAACCGTGACACATGTCAGACGTTCGCCGGAAGAAATAGCCGCCAACCGCGCGCGCTACGAGGAACATCAAAGGAAGGGGCTCGAATTCGCGCCGAAGGCCTTACCGGGAGCAAGCCGATTGCCTGCGCCCGAGATCGCGCCCGACAAGATCGTCCACCGCGAAGTGATCCCCGGGGGCTGGTACTGGTCGACCCGTGTCAAGAAGAACGAAGTGTTACGCGTCAGCCTCGATCACGGCTTCTCGACGATCTCCCTCGTCGCCTGGAGCGCTGCCGATACGAGCGAGCGGCTGAATCTGCCTGACACGGTGAAGGTGCAGTGGACGACTGCTCTCGGCAAGGGCCGGGTGATCTTCTCCGACATGGGCCGGGTGATGTTTTCGGTGACGGAAGACTCCTGCGGCGCCCATGATGGACTGATGGGCGGCTCGACCTCTGCGTCGAACGCGGCAAAATACGCAGACGGCACGCGCAATACCCGTGACAACTTGATCCTGCTTGCGACCAAGGCCGGGTTCGACAAGCGTGACATTCCGCCGGCGCTGGCGCTCTTTGCCCCCGTCCGCGTCGATCAGGACGGCGCCTTCCTGTGGAAGCCGGAACTTCTGCATGGAGGCGATTATGTCGAGCTGCGCGCCGAGATGGATATGATCGTCGGCTTTTCCAACTGCCCTCACCCGTTCGATCCGGACAAGGTTTACCGGCCGAATCCGGTGACCGTCACCCGCGTCGCAGCGGTCGAGCCTCCTGCCGACGACCTTTGCCGGACCGCGACTGCTGAAGCCGTACGCGGTTTTGAAAACAACACGCTGGCGGCATTGTGAGGGGAGCAAGACCATGACCGATTTCATCCAGACAGCACCCTTCCGCACGCTCGAGAACGCCGTGCAGGATCACTTCATTGCCGCCGAAGCACCGTTCTCGACGGTTATCCGCAAGGGCCAGATGTTGCGCATCGAGGACACATACGGCCAGCAGGCGATCGACACCCTCTTCTATAGCGCGGAAGACTATTGCGAGCGCTATTCCAACCAGGACACGATGCGCGAACAGGGCGCAGCCTATATCTCGACCGGCACCAAAATCATCTCCAATGAAGGCCGGGTGATGCTGACCATGGCCGCCGACAGTTGCGGTCGCCACGATACCTCAGCCGGCGCCTGCTCCTGCGAGAGTAATACAGTCCGCTTCGGCAATGGCACCAAATATCTCCATGCCTGCCGGGACAATTTCGTTCTCGAAGTATGCAGGCACGGCATGAGCAAGCGCGATGTCGTCCCCAACATCAATTTCTTCATGAACGTACCCATCGAGCCGAGCGGCGAGATGACGATCGTCGACGGGATTTCCGCACCGGGCGACTATGTGGAGCTGAAAGCGGAAATGGATGTCCTGCTCGTCATCTCCAATTGCCCGCAGATCAACAATCCTTGCAACGGTTTTGATCCGACACCGATCCGAGTGCTGGTCTGGGACAGCGAGGTCTGACATGTTCAAGAAGGTTCTGATCGCAAACCGGGGCGAAATCGCTGTCCGGATCATCAAGACGTTGCAGCGCATGGGTATTGCCTCCGTCGCCGTCTATTCGGAAGCCGACCGCTTTTCCAAGGCTGTACTGATGGCGGACGAGGCGGTACGGCTCGGTCCGGCACCGGCGTCCGAAAGCTACCTCGACGTCGACGCCGTCATCGCTGCCTGCAAGGCGACCGGTGCCGAAGCCGTGCATCCGGGCTACGGCTTCCTGTCGGAGAATATCGGCTTTGCCGAGCGGCTGGCGAAGGAAGGCATTGCCTTCATCGGCCCGACGCCCGGCAATATCGCCGCCTTCGGGCTGAAACATACTGCCCGCGAGCTGGCGCGCGAAAGCGGTGTGCCGCTACTTCGCGGCAGCACACTGTTGGAGACGAGCGACGACGCGCTCACGGCCGCGACCGACATCGGCTATCCGCTGATGCTGAAATCGACCGCCGGCGGCGGTGGCATCGGCATGCAGCTTTGCGACAACCCCGAAAGCCTGAAGGCAGCCTTCGAGAGCGTGCAGCGTACCGCGCGCGCAAGCTTCGGCGATGCCCGCGTCTATCTTGAACGCTTTGTCGCCAGGGCCCGCCATGTCGAAGTGCAGATTTTCGGCGACGGCAATGGCCGGGTGATCGCACTTGGCGAACGCGACTGCTCTTTGCAGCGCCGGAACCAGAAGGTGATCGAGGAGACGCCAGCGCCGGGGTTGTCCGACGCCGTTCGAACCCGCCTGCATGCAGCGGCCGTCGCCCTCGGCGCCTCCGCCCACTACCGGTCGGCGGGAACGGTCGAATTCATCTATGATCCGGCTGGCGAGGAATTTTATTTCCTTGAGGTCAACACCCGGCTGCAGGTCGAGCATCCGGTCACCGAAGCGGTCTTCGGCATCGATCTCGTCGAGTGGATGATCCGCCAGGCCGCGGGCGAAGACGTGCTCGCCGGCAAGGAGAATCTCGTTCCCAAGGGTGCTGCCATCGAGGCGCGCATCTATGCCGAAATGCCGCATGCCGGGTTCAGGCCAAGTGCTGGACTTCTGACCGAGGTTGTCTTTCCCGAAAACGTGCGTGTCGACGGTTGGATCGAGACGGGCACAGAGGTAAGCTCCTATTACGATCCCATGCTTGCCAAGGTGATCGTGAAGGCTAAGGATCGCCCCGCCGCAATCGAGGCACTCGGCAAGGCGCTCGAGGACAGCGCGATTTCCGGGATCGAGACCAATCTCGATTATCTGAAAGCGATCGCGGCTTCCGATCTGCTGGCGAGCGGCAATGTGGCAACGACGGCACTCAAGGATTTTGTCTTCGTGCCGGATGTCGTCGAAGTAATAGCGCCGGGCGCTCAATCGAGCCTGCAGGAACTGCCCGGACGGCTGGGTCTCTGGCATGTCGGGGTGCCGCCAAGCGGACCGATGGACGAACGATCCTTCCGCCATGCCAACCGGGTGCTCGGAAACGCCGACGAAACGGCGGCACTCGAGATTACCGTCTCCGGCCCTGTGCTCAAATTCTTCTCGGATGTCACGGTCGCACTGGCCGGCGCACAAATGCCGATGACACTCGACGGCACGCCGGTTCAGCACGGCATGGCAATCCTCGTAAAGGCGGGCCAAACGCTTGCGATCGGGGCGATCGCCGGTGCCGGGCAGCGCTCCTATCTCGCCGTCGCGGGCGGGTTCGCGGCCCCGGAAGTGCTCGGTTCGCGCGCAACCTTCGGCCTGGGCAAGTTCGGTGGTCATGCCACGGGAACGCTTCGCGCCGGACATGTGCTGCGGCTGGCGCGTGTTCCGCAGTCAGTATCAAAGCCGGCTAATGAGCCAGTCCGGCTCACGCGCGACTGGGAGGTCGGCGTGCTCTACGGTCCCCATGGCGCTCCCGATTTCTTTCTGGAGGAAGATATCGAAACGCTGTTTGCCACCGAATACGAGGTTCATTTCAACAGCGCCCGCACCGGCGTGCGCCTGATCGGCCCCGCGCCAAAATGGGCGCGCGCCGACGGCGGCGAAGCGGGACTTCATCCATCCAACCTGCACGATAATGCCTATGCGGTGGGCGCAATCGACTTCACCGGCGACATGCCGATCATTCTCGGCCCCGACGGCCCAAGCCTCGGCGGCTTCGTCTGCCCGGCGGTGATTGCTCGCGACGAGCAATGGAAGATGGGTCAGTTCAAACCGGGCGACAAGATCCGCTTCCGTGCTCTAAAACGCGCCGAGGACCCGATCGCCGGGCCGATGGTGAAGCGCATCGGCGACGATGCCGGTGCCGCGATCATCGGACGCAACGAGGTGGGACCGGTCCCCGTGGTCTATCGCCGCCAGGGCGACGACAATCTGCTGGTCGAGTACGGACCGATGCAGCTCGATATCGCGCTGCGCCTGCGCGTGCATCTGCTGATGCAGGCGATCACGGACGCGAAGCTTCCGGGGCTCGTCGATCTCACGCCCGGCATACGGTCGCTGCAGATCCACTATGATGGAACCGGTCTTACCCGCACGCGCCTCGTTGGCCTCTTGACCGAGATCGAGGCTTGCCTGCCGCCGGCGCAGGCGGTGAAGGTCCCGAGCCGGGTCGTGCATCTGCCGCTCTCCTGGAACGATCCCGACGCCGAACTTGCGATGCGCAAATACCAGGAGCTTGTCCGCCCCAATGCGCCATGGTGCCCGTCGAATATCGAGTTCATCCGCCGCATCAACGGCCTGGCCGACGAACAGGCGGTGCGCAACATCGTCTTCGACGCCAGCTATATCGTCCTCGGGCTCGGCGACGTCTATCTCGGCGCGCCGGTGGCCACACCGATGGACCCGCGCCATCGTCTGGTGACGACCAAATATAATCCGGCCCGAACCTGGACGCCGGAAAACGCCGTCGGCATCGGCGGCGCCTATATGTGTATCTACGGCATGGAAGGTCCGGGCGGCTATCAGCTTTTCGGCCGCACGATCCAGGTCTGGAACACCTGGCACCAGACGCCAGTCTTTTCCAAGGAAAAGCCCTGGCTGCTCGACTTCTTCGATCAGATCCGCTTCTTCCCCGTGAGCCATGAGGAACTGACCGAGGCGCGCGCCGCCTTCCCTCACGGCGGCTATCCGATCCGCATCGAGGAGACCGAATTCAGCTATGCGGCCTATGAAGCGGAGCTTGCCGTCAACGCGCAGGCCATCGGCGCCTTTAAGGCCAACCAGCAATTGGCCTTCGAGGCCGAACGCCAGCGCTGGAAGGATTTCGGCCTCGACAGTTTTGTCGTCGACGAGGCCGGCACCGGTCCTGGGCTTGGGGGCGATATTCCAGAAGGCTGCTTCGGCATCGAAAGCGCCGTGCCCGGCAACGTCTGGAAGATCCTCGTCGAAGAAGGCCAGCCGGTCGCCTCCGGCGAGACGCTTGCCATCATCGAATCCATGAAGATGGAAATCAATGTGACCGCCCATGCCGCCGGGCGCGTCCGCGATCTGCGCGCGGGCCCCGGCCGCAACGTGAAAGCCGGCGATGTCCTCGTCGTCTTGGAGGAAATCTGATGCTCCCTGCTATTCTCGATCTCGCTTCGCTCAAATCCACCTATGCATCGGGATTGTCACCTCTCGATCTCGTCGAGGAAGTGATCATCCGCCGCAATGCTTCCGACGATCCGGCGATCTTCATCATGCCGACGCCGGACGATATGCTGCGCGACGCCGCCAAGGCGCTGATGGCCCGCGCGCCCAATCCCAACAGTCTTCCGCTCTGGGGCATCCCTTTTGCGGTCAAGGACAATATCGATGTGGCCGGGCTTCCGACGACGGCCGCCTGCCCGGCCTTCGCCTATCATCCCGACATGGACGCAACGGTGGTGGCACGGCTCAAAGCCGCCGGCGCGCTGGTGATCGGCAAGACCAATCTCGACCAGTTCGCCACCGGCCTCAACGGCACGCGCTCGCCCCACGGCGCGCCGCGCTCGGTTTTCGACAAGGACTATGTGTCGGGCGGCTCGAGTTCGGGCTCGGCGGTTGCCGTCGCTTCGGGCCTGGCGAGCTTCGCGCTCGGCACCGACACGGCCGGTTCCGGCCGCGTGCCGGCGGCCTTCAACAATCTCGTTGGCATCAAGCCGACGCCTGGGCTGGTGCCGAACGTCGGCGTCGTGCCTGCCTGCCGCAGCGTCGACGTCGTCACCATTTTTGCCGCGACGGTTGGCGATGGCGTTGCGATCCGCAAGGTGATGGAAGGCTATGACGCCGCCGATCCGTTCTCGCGCAAAGCGGCTCCCGCCAGCCTGCCCGCCTCGGGCCTCCGGATCGGCGTGCTTGACGGGGCCGAGCGGGAATTCTTCGGCAACAGGCAGGTCGAAGCCCTCTATGACGCCGCAATCGAAAGAGCACGCGTGCTCGGCGCCACCATCGTTGCCTTCGACTATGCGCCGTTCCGGCAGGCGGCCGAACTGCTCTACAACGGCCCCTGGGTCGCCGAACGGCTGGCGGCCGTGAAGGATTTTCTCGCAACGAACGCCGGCGACTTCGATCCCACCGTGCACACCATCATCGAGGGCGCCAAAGCCTACGACGCCGTTGACGCCTTCGAGGGCCGATACAAGCTCGAAGCGCTACGCCAGAAGACCAGGGAAGAGTGGGGGAAGGCGGATATCCTGATGCTGCCGACCTCGCCGACCACCTACACGGTCGAAGAGATGAAGGCGGATCCAATCGTGAAAAACGGTCATTTCGGGCGATACACCAACTTCGTCAATCTGCTCGATTGCGCGGCAATCGCCGTTCCGGCCGGTTTTGACGCGCACGGCCACCTGCCGGCCGGTGTGACACTGATCGGCCCGGCGTTTACCGACGATGCCCTTGCCTCATTCGCCGACGCCATGCACCGGACGTTGAATGCGGGAATGGGCAAGGATCGTGTGGCCAAAATCCCCGAGGCAAGTCGTGTGCCGCAAGCCGATGACGGCTCGGTGCCGATCGTCGTCGTCGGGGCACATCTGAGCGGCATGCCGCTCAACCACGAACTCGCCTCTTCGGGCGGATACCGGCTGAAAACTTGCCGAACGGCGGGCGACTACCGTCTCTTCGCGCTGTCTGGAACCGTCCCCCCCAAACCAGGATTGGTGCGCGATCCAAGCTTTGCGGGCAAGGGTGTGGAGGTCGAGGTCTGGGCACTGTCACCCGAAGCCTTCGGTCGCTTCGTCCAGAAAATCCCTGCACCGCTTGGCATCGGCAAGATCTCACTGGATGACGGCACCGCGGTCTCGGGCTTCCTGTGCGAAGCCCATGCCATTGTTGATGCGCTGGATATCACCGACTTCGGCGGTTGGCGAAACTATCTCCGTGCCAAGGCCGAAACAACAGCTTCCTGAGACAAGAGCGGTAAAATGAAGGCATTTCTACTGACGACGTTCCATGTGATCCGCGATGGTGTCGTTGCCCGAAAGCTCGCTATCGGGCTGCCTCCTTTGGCCGCCTCCGACAGCCGTAAGGGGGACGAAAGATGCTGTCGCGGTAATTGGTGATCTTGATTGGACGGGTGGCGGTGCGATGGCACAAACATTGCGACCACCGACCATTTCGCCGAGCCTACACTTTTCGCGGCGTTGTCGCTGGATCGCGGCAGTGTAGGGACGGCTCCCTCAGCCCGAAATCGATGCCGTTCATTTGTACTGCGAGAGCGACCGCACCTGACTTCATCAGGAAAATTCCACTCAACTGCACACCAAATTCATTTGCCTAAGAGTTGGAATAGCGGAAAATTGAAGGGAAGCTTGCTTCTGGGCAGCCGAGTGTCGCAAGGGACGACACCGGCAGCCGCCTTTGAGGGAGAAGAATATGGCGGATAACCGTTCAGACCCGAGCGGGCCCGATCTTGCCCTCGGCATTGCGCTCACCGATCTTCCCGATGGCGGCAAGCTGGTCGGCCATCGCGACGGCGAGCCCGTGCTTCTGGTGCGTCGCGGCGCAGAGATATTCGCCGTCGCTGCCACCTGTTCGCACTATGGCGGGCCGCTGGTCGACGGTCTCGTGGCCGAGTACGGCGTCCGCTGCCCCTGGCATCACGCCTGCTTCGACTTGCGCACCGGAGAGGCCCTGGGTGCGCCTGCGCTATCACCGCTCGCTTGCTGGCCCGTCGAGCAGCGCGGCGAAAGGATTCTCGTTGGCGAGAAGCGAAAGAAACAGTCGCCCGCCCCGCGCCAAAACAATGCCGGGCTGCTCCCAGAAAGGATCGTCCTCGTCGGCGGTGGCGCGGCAGGCTTTGCCGCAGCCGAGAGATTGCGGCGTGTACAATATCAGGGCGCCATCGTCATGATTAGCGACGACGAGGCACTGCCCGTCGACCGCCCAAACCTTTCGAAGGACTATCTCGCGGGCAAGGCGCCCGAAGACTGGATCCCGCTGCGCAAGGAAGGCTTTTATGCCAGGAACGGCATCGACCTGCGCCTCGGAACCAAGGTTGCCGCCATCGATGTCCGTGCCAGCGAGGTCGTGCTCGCCGATGGAGCTCGGGTCGCCTTCGACAAATTGCTGCTCGCGACCGGCGCCGAACCGGTGCGCCTGACCATCCCCGGCGCCGGCCAGCCTCATGTCCACACGTTGCGCTCGCTTGCCGACAGCCGCAGGATTATCGCGCAGACCGGCGCGGCGCGGCACGCTGTCGTGCTCGGCGCCAGCTTCATCGGCCTCGAGGTTGCCGCCGCTCTTCGGACCCGCGGTGTTAAAGTGCATGTGGTGGCGCCCGACGAACGCCCGATGGGACGGGTTCTGGGCCCCCAGATGGGCGACTTCATCCGCGCCCTGCATGAGGAAAATGGCGTCGTCTTCCACCTCGGGGATACTGCGGCGAGCATCGACGCGAGCGAGGTCCGGCTGAGCAGCGGCGGCACCCTGGCCGCCGACATCGTCGTTGCTGGTATCGGCGTGCGGCCGCGGGTCGATCTCGCCAAAGCAGCCGGTCTCGCCACCGATCGGGGCGTCCTGGTCGATGCCTATCTCGAGACCAGCGTGCCAGGGATATATGCGGCCGGCGATATCGCGCGGTGGCCCGACCCTCACAGCGGCGAGAACATCAGGGTGGAGCACTGGGTGGTGGCGCAGCGGCAGGGGGCTGCCGCGGCCCTCAATATGCTCGGACGCCGGAAGAAGTTCACGGATGTGCCGTTCTTCTGGAGCCAGCATTACGACATTCCGATCAACTATGTCGGCCATGCCGAGGAATGGGACGCGATCGAGGTCGAGGGGGACGTTGCCGCGAGGGACTGCCTCCTGCGCTTCAAGCGCGGCGGACGCGTTCTGGCGGTTGCCACGATCTTCCGCGATACCGAAAGCCTCCAGGCAGAACTGGCGATGGAGCAGAACAAAGCCTAGAGTGATGGGATCATGCAGCATGACCTCTGATCAGGGGCCGGTCGGACGGCTGCTCCCCTGAATGTGCCACACGAGAATGCCGGCAAGCCCCATGAGGTTGATCAGGACGAGCGGTAGGAAATGATCTTCGCCGAACATAGCAGAGCTCACCAGCAGTGACTTTCAACGATCAGGAAAAGGGCCGGATGCCGCAGGCGGCAGCTGGCCCTTTCGCCTACTTCTTGATCGGGATGGTCAGGTCCATCAGATCGGAATCGACGACGAGACCGCCGGTAGCTTCGCCGGTTCGGTCTCGCTGGCATTCTCGCTGACGCCGTGGCGGTCTCCCGGTATTTCAGAGAAGCTTTCGCCCGATGGCGTTATGTTGATGCCCTGGCTGGTTTTTGTCGACCGTCCCGCTCTAGGTCTGGTCGCAGGCGAAGTTGTCGATGAAGTTGCTCCACTCGCTGCTCGTTCCGCTACCCTGCCAGTAGGAATGAAATACCTGCAACGGAGCGACAGGTTCGGCGTAGCTTGGCAAATTCGCGGATTTGTAGCCCTTCCTTTTGTCGCGATCCTTGCTCGCGACAATATGGCGATAAAAGGCAATTTCATCGACATTTCAGCATGACATGTCGACAAATCTGCGGAACGCGGACATGTCATTGGATCCTAAACGGCCCTATCGCTGGTGATGCAATTTTGGCCTCTCGGCGAATGTAGATCACCGCTGGGATTGGAAGTGTGCTGCGTCCAGGTTCAGCCTGTCAGGCTCGGCTGCTCGCGCTTGCCAATGGAGCCACGATCAGTCTCGCTGGCTCCATCCGCACGACAACGCTTGTCAGAGATTTGGCGATAAAAAGGCGTCGTCGCAGCTATAGCCGATGTTTTTCGTCAGATCGTGTCCCTCGAACTTCTCGGCGAAATAGCGCTCGCTGTAGGAGAGGTTGTGGCGGGACGATGAGATGATCTCTTCCGAGCGCAGATTCTGGATATCGATCTCGCTCTTCAAGGACAGTCGACTCCTTCGCAGGACGATCACGAAGCTAACCTGGTTTGGCCGCCAGGGCGATCGATTCCGCCACGTCGTTTACCCGATCAGACAACATGGCCGTCGCTACGCGAAGATGTGCGCTTGGAAGAATAGAAAATTTGGCGCCGGGATGAACCGCAATGCCTCGCGCCGCCAGGGTGACCATCCCAAAAGGTTCCGATGCGACCGGGACCCAGGCGCACAGGCCGCTGCCGTGCTGCGCTTCGATCCCACGCTCTACCAGGGCATCAACCAGATCGGCCCGACGCTGGAAGTAGATGTCGCGAGAGCGTTGCAGCGAGGTTTGCGTCGCGGGATCCCGCAGAAGCCACGCGGTGGCCGCCTGAAGGATGCGGCTTGTCCAGCCGGCGCTGAAGCTACGGTAAGACTGGATCTGTTCAACGATCGCACGCGAGCTCGACATGACGGCAAGTCTGAGATCCGGACCATGCGTCTTTGAATAGGAGAGAATGTGAATTGTCCGGTCGGCAAACCGGCCGCCGAGCGAGTGACGTGGAGCCGTGGAAATATCGGCTATGCCGTCATCCTCGACGATCAACGTGTCCGTGCCCTCGAGAATGTCTCCGAGACGTTGCAACCGCTCGCTGCTGAGGCTCTGACCGGTCACCGAGTGAAGCCTCGGCTGAAAAATGAAGGCGACAGGCCGCAGCTTCATTGCAGCTTCCAGCGACGAAGGCAGCGGTCCTTCCCGATCGCACTGGACCGGAATGATCCGCACGCCGCGGTCTTCCAGAATATCAAGAAGGCGCATGGCGGTCGGATCTTCGATTGCAACAGATGCACCGGGCATGACGAGCGCCTGGATGAGTGTGTAGACCGCGTTATACCCCCCGTTCGTCGCCAGGTATGCCTCAGGCTCGTATGGCCACGTCTTTCGGACAGCCTCTTCGAGTTCCGGAAGTATGCGGCTTCGCTCGTAGCTGTTGAGATTTTCCGCTGAGGCTCCATAGGCCATGGCTTCCGCAAGTTTCGGCAAAAGCCGAACATCCGGCACTGCCGATGTGAGGTCGAGGACATCGGCTCCATAACGGCCGGAACTGCCGAGCCGTTCAGGCTTCGCCACGAAACGGTCGCCGCTCACCCAAGTGCCATTCCGTCCCCTGCCGGTAATGATTTTCTGACGTCTTAGCTCGCTCCAGGCCTCGGAGATCGTCGCCGGACTGATCCCCAGCGCAAAGGCGAGATCGCGGATCGGCGGCAGCTTCGTTCCGACGGGAAGTGCCCCGGCCCGGATTAAGGCACTGGTTTCAATCGCAATTCCTCGAATTGTCCGATCGGTCAATGTTTGAGCAAACCAAGCCGCATCAACAGTATCGCTCATTTAATCGCCACTTTTAATGTTCAATAACATAATAACATTTGATCGGAGAAATTTGAACATTTAATTATTCAGAAAACAAGGTCTTTGCGAGTGACTGCCAATGCCCCTTAGTCTCCGACTTGCCCTCCGCGACTGGGATTACATGACGCCCCTGGTTCTCGGCGATGTCTCCTCTCCCAAGCTTGACATCAAGGTCGACCGGGTCGGCACATTGCTCACGCATCTCGGCAAGAGCGAAGACTACGATGTCGCCGAAATGTCCTTCAGCCGCTATACGCAGCTGTGCATTGACGGCGACGTGAGCATCGTCGGCATTCCGAACTTCATCATGCGCGGCTTCCGTCACCGCTGCATCATTACCCGCAAGGACGGCCCCATCACCGAACTCGGCCAGCTGGCCGGAAAGCGCATCGGCGTGACCGGATGGCGCGACTCCGGAAATACCTGGACCAGAGCGGCTCTGCGTCGCGAGGGCGTCGGCGTCGAGGATGCCATGTGGTATGCAGGCCGCCTGACAGAAGCGCATCCGATCGTCGATCGCCTCGACGGCTTCGGCCGGCCCGGCCGTATCGAAGCGGCTCCTGGCGAGCGTCCCATGGTCGATCTGCTCAAGGAAGGCTTCCTCGATGCGATCTTCACCCCTTTCATGCCAGACGGCTACTTCGGTGGAGGGCTGCCGTTCCGGCAAGTCGTTTCCGATTTCAGAGGCGCCGAACGTCGATATTTCGATGATGTGGGCTATGTTCCCGGCATGCATCTGATCGGCATCAAAGCGGGCATCGTCGCGCAGAACCCGTGGGTGATCGAGGAACTCAGCAAGCTGATCGATGAATCGCAGCGCCTATGGCTGAGCAAACGCCGCAAATATGCGGACACCTCGCCCTTCATGATGGACGAGCTGTTGAAGTCGGCGGCCGAGCTTCCAGTCGGCTGGGAGGCCAGCGGCTTTGCGGTCAATCGCAAGATGATCGCTGACTTCGCCAACGAGCTTCACGTCCAGGGCATCCTGCCGCAGCTGATCACCCCGGAAGACCTCTTCTCCTTCGATGTGGACGGTAGCCGCATCGGGTGAGCGCAACACGAAACGCATCAGTCGAACCAAACAGGGGAATGGAAAAATGTCGATCAGGAAAATAGCATGCCTTGCTCTGACGAGCGTGGTGATCTCGGGAACGGTCTTCGCTGAAGATGCGGCCCTGCCCAAGCTTTCCGTCAACGACGCGCTTCATGCGCAATTGCCCGAAGCGATCCGCACGTCCGGCAAGATGATCTCCGTCAACAACGGCTCATTTCCCCCTTATGAAATCGTCACAGGCACCGAGATGAGCGGCGCCAGCGCCGATCTGACCGACGCACTCGGCCAGGTTCTCGGCGTCAAGATCGAGCATGAGACTGTGGGTGGTCTGCCGGCGCTGCTGGCCGGCGTCAACTCCGGCCGTTACCAGTTTGCCTTCGGTCCCGTCGGCGATTTCAAGAGCCGAGAAGAATCCAACGACTTCGTCGACTGGGTGCAGGAATTTGTTGTCTTTTCGGTGCAAAAGGGCAATCCCAAGGGCATCACCTCGCTCGACACCGCCTGCGGCAACCGCCTCGCGGTCATGGCTGGAGGCTCGGCTGAAAAGGTCATCCAGGTGCAGGCCGAAAAGTGCAAGGCCGACGGCAAGGGCGCGATCGAGGTGCAGTCCTTCACCGACCAGCCGAGCTCGATCCTTGCCGTCCGCTCCAAGCGTTCGGATGCCTTCTTCTCCTCCCAGGCGCCGCTCACCTATTTCGTTTCGCAGGCTAACGGCCAGCTGGAACTGACCGGCGTCGGGCAGAAGAACGGCTTCGAGGATCTCTATCAGGGCGCCGTCGTGGCGAAGGGCTCTCGGCTTGGCCCGGTCCTGCGCGATGCGATCAAGGTGTTGATGGACAACGGCACCTATGCCGCGATCATGAAGAAGTGGGGCCTTGAGAACAACATGATCAAGGAGCCCGGCATCAACCTCGGTGGGACGCTTCCGAAATGAGCACACAAACGCAAATACTCGCATCGCCCTCCGGCGATGTGAGAAGCCGGGACGTGGCCCACGCCCACAAGCCCTTCCCCAAGGGTCGCGTCGCGGCTTGGGTCATCACGCTCGCGATCGCCGCCTACTGGGCCTTTTCGGTCGCGCATAACGAGAATTTCGGCTGGCCGGTCGTCGCTCAATATTTCTTCGACCCGACCGTCATCAGCGGCCTTTATGTCTCGCTCGGCCTGACGGTCGTCGCGATGATCATCGGCATCGCGCTCGGCCTCGTGCTGGCCATCGCGAGAATGTCTAGCGATCGGCTGGCGAGTTCGCTCGCCTCGCTGTTCATCTGGTTCTTCCGCGGAACGCCGCTCTTGGTGCAGCTGATCTTTTGGTACAATCTTTCCACTCTGTTTCCGACGCTGTCGGTCGGCATTCCCTTCGGCCCAACCTTCATGAGTTGGGATACAAACTCTGTGATCAGCCCGATGACGGCCGCGATCGCCGGTCTTGCGCTCAATGAGTCCGCCTACATGGCGGAAATCATCCGCGGTGGCCTGCTTTCGGTGGACAAGGGCCAGTTCGAGACGGCGGAGGCCTTCGGCATGACGCGCATCCGCGCGCTTCGCCGCATCATCATTCCGCAGGCCATGCGCTCGATCGTTCCGCCGACCGGGAACCAGCTGATCAGCATGATCAAGGCGACCTCGCTTGTCAGCGTCATCGCCATGGCCGATCTGCTCTATTCGGTTCAGTCGATCTACAACCGCACCTTCGAGATCGTGCCGATGCTGCTCGTCGCGGTCCTCTGGTACCTGCTCATCACGTCGGTCCTGAACGTCGGCCAGGCCTATATCGAGCGCTACTACAGCCGCGGCGATCGCCGCACGGGCGCCGCCAAGGCTGCAAAGGAAGCGGCTGTCATGGCACAGGCAACGGAGGCAGGCGCATGAACGAGATCTCCACCATCGAGCCTCTCGTCAAGGCACGCAATGTCCATAAGTCCTTCGCAGACCTGGAAGTGCTGAGGGGCATCGATCTCGACGTCGCGCCTGGTGAGGTCGTCGTCGTCCTTGGACCCTCCGGCTCCGGCAAGTCGACGTTCCTGCGCTGTATCAACCACCTCGAATCCATCAACCAGGGTTCGATCGAAGTGGATGGCGAACAGATCGGCTACCGCCTGCACAAGGACCGGCTGCTGCAGCTGTCGAACCAAGCGATCGCCCTGCAGCGCCGCAAGATCGGCATGGTCTTTCAGCAGTTCAACCTCTACCCGCATATGACAGCGCTGCAGAACATCATCGAGGCGCCGGTCGGTGTCCATGGCGAAAGCCGCAAGGCGGCGACCGAAAATGCGCTGAGGCTTTTGGAACGGGTTGGCCTTTCGATCAAGGCCGACAACTACCCGCGCCAGCTTTCCGGCGGCCAGCAACAGCGCGTGGCGATTGCCCGCGCGCTGGCCATCAAGCCGAAGCTGATGCTCTTCGACGAGCCGACCTCGGCACTCGACCCCGAGCTGGTCGGCGAGGTACTCGCCACCATGCGGGATCTTGCAAATCAGGGTTTGACGATGATCGTCGTCACCCACGAGATCGGATTTGCTCGGGAAGCGGCCGACCGCGTCGTCTTCATGGATGGCGGCAAGGTCGTGGAACAGGGCAAGCCGGAGGACGTAATCGGCAACCCGCAGCACCCTCGCACCAGAAGCTTCCTGTCGCGCTACATCTAGCGCGGCGGTCCCCCTGCCCTTGCCCCTGCGGGCTGGCTTTACCGTAAGCCGGCCGGCGATACCGCGCCCGTGAAACTGGAACTGCCATGCCCCTCGACAATGATTTTGCCCGCCTCTCCGATTTCGAACCGATGGAAGCAGAGTTGACGGCCATCCGCCGGCATCTCCACGCCCATCCCGAGCTCTCCTTCGAAGAGGCCGAGACCGCGCGTTTCGTTGCCGAAAAGCTCGAATCCTGGGGCTATGAGGTGACCCGCAACGTCGGCGGCCATGGCGTGGTTGCGCGTATGACGGTCGGCGCCGGAAAAAAGAGCATTGCCATCCGCGCAGACATGGACGCCCTGCCGATCACCGAGGAGACCGGCCGCCCCTATGCCAGCACGGTTACCGGCAAGATGCATGCGTGCGGACATGACGGCCACACGACGATACTTCTCGGTGCGGCCGAATATCTGGCCCGCACGCGCCGCTTCAATGGTACCGTCAGTCTCATTTTCCAACCGGCCGAAGAAGCGGGTGCGCTGAGTGGCGCGCCCGCGATGATCGCCGACGGGCTGTTCGAACGCTTTCCCTTCGACGTTATCTTCGGTCTGCACAATCATCCCGGCGCGCCCGAGGGCGCCTGGCTGATACGCTCGGGACCGCTGATGGCAGCTGCCGACAGCGCCGAGATCATCATCAAGGGCAAAGGTGGCCACGCCTCGCGCCCGCATCTCACCGTGGATCCGGTGGTCGTTGCGTGCAACCTCGTCGTCAGCCTGCAATCGGTCGTCTCCCGCAGCATCGATCCGACGCAGACCGCCGTCGTCACGGTCGGGGCGATCCATGCCGGCGAAGCCGCAAACGTCATCCCCGAAAGCGCAAAACTACTGCTCAGCATCCGATCATTCGACCCAAAGGTGCGCGAGACGTTAGAGGCCAGGATCCGCAGGCTCGCCGAAACGATTGCCGATGGTTACGGCGCAACCACGGAAATCGAATACGCCCACGGACACCCCGTGGTTGTCAATTCGGAAGCGGAAACCGAATTCGCCCGCACGGTCGCCGAGGAACTCGTCGGTCCAGAGAAGGTGGCCTTGTGCAACCTCATCCCCGGCAGTGAGGACTTCTCGCATTTCCTCGAGCACAAGCCCGGCAGCTTCCTGCGGCTCGGCAACGGTGTGGAATCCGCGATCCTGCACAGTGCGAAATACGACTTTGCCGACAAATCCCTGACGGTCGGTGCTGCGATGTGGGCACGCTTGACCGAACGCTATCTCGACGGCTGAGCCACCACAAAGCCTCAATAACGTAGTCGGCACGAGAAGCGGAACCGAGTGGCCCACGGCCGCGTGTTCCGCTTCTCGTGCTGTCTCGGCCGAGTCGCCAACCTCTCGGTCGACGGACGACAGGCTCCCTGATCGGGCCGCTTTTTTTGTTAAGACCGTAAAGGCTACGAGCAAAGACGCCGCATATGACCAGACGACTTTTACGAGACGTGGAATTTACAATCCGATCGTGGAGCCATCGTTGGACTTCTACCTCATGGTTCCCATAACGTTCGAGACGTTCTTGCTACGTTTCCGCGCGCGCGACTGCCGCGGCAAAGGGTTCGTCCGTCGACCGGCCGCCAGCACCACTTTTGAGACCGTCATCGTCGAAACGTTGCATGGCGGGAATCTTATCACTGCGCGCTTGGTCCCTCCCAATCAGGTCGCGCACATAGTCACCAGCATTGGAATATAGCCCGGTCATCGCTTGCGCCTCGACCCACTCTTTCATTGGGTCCGGTAAAGATGCTCATCGTACCCATTCGAGCTCCATATTGCGCGGAAGTTGGCTCAACTTGGCAAAGTTTGTCAAACTCGATCACTTTGGACACGGAGGTACGGCCCGGGCAGGTTTATTCACCACACATGACGCACCACGCACTCGATCGCGTAGATCGTGGTCGAGTAGCTATGCCATTCGGCTTCGCCCTCGCAGATCCGGGCGGGCGGATTTCCCGCACCCGGCTCTTCCCGAGAGTAACCCGCGTCATCTCCCTGGCCTGCGCCCAAGTTCGAGTAACACGTGGGACTGGCAGCGCGAAGCGTCGCGCTCGGCCTGGCGGCGACGCAATCGTCGGGTCTGCGGTTGCAGTTCGGTTATGACGCCAAACCCTATCATGCCGGCATGGCGGCGCGATCCGGGTTCCTCTCTGCTCGGCTGGCGGCGGCGGACTTTGGCGGCGCACCGGATTTCCTCGACAATCAGATCGGCTTCCACGCGGCTTATGCTTTTGGCCCGGAACGTCTCTCTGCCGTAACGCAAGACTGGGGCGTACCGTGGCAGATCGTTTCGCCCGGCCTGACGCTGAAGGCTTACCCCTGTTGCACAGCCGGCCATCCCGTCGCTTCACTCGGCATCGACTACACCGGGCCGGTCTTCGCGCGGATGAGATCGAAACGATCACATTCACCTATCCACCCGGCGCCGATGCCGCACTGGTGGTGAGCACGCCGAACAATGGCATCGAGGCCCGCTTCAGCCCGGAATACGTCTTTTCCGCTGCCCTGATCGATGGCGGGCTTCGGCTCGACCATTTTGACGAGCGGCCGGTGGAGCCGCGCTTGATGGCGACCGCCGAACGCGCCAGCCGTCGCCACGACGATAGCGCGCCGCGCATGTCGAGCGACCCAAAGACCCGTTTCGTGATCCTCGATATTGCGCTACGCGACGGCAGCGCGATCACGCGGCGCTTCGATGGTCTGCCCGGCGTTACGGATCCGACCGAGAAGTTTCGCGACGCAACCAACCGCAATCCTGCCTTTGCCGATATTCCTCTACTCATCCGCCGCATGAGCAGCGCCGACGATCTTCGCCAGCTTCTGGCGCTGTTGAACCAGAACGTGGTTTAAACCGAATTGACGAAAGATCCTTGCCATGAGCACTAAAAGACAAATCCACCTGGGCCTGTTCCTGCAGGGTGGGAGGCGCGGGCCTTTTATAAGAGCCTGAAGGAACGCGTCGTACGTGCTGGTCGGCGGGCTGACGACGTCGCGGTGATGCCAGGTTTCCTGCCGGTGATCGGGCGCACGGTCAAGGAAGCTGCGGACAAGCTGGCCGAACTCGACCAGTGGACGGAACTGAAGAGCGCCATGCCGCTGCTGGAAGAACGGATCGGTCATCCCCTTGCCGACTACGACCTAGATGGCCCGCTCCCGCACCTGCCGATTTCCGACCAGTTGCGTAGCCGCGCCGACCTTCTGACAGCGCTCGCGCGGCGCGAGAACCTGACCATCCGCCAGCTGGCATTGCGTGTTGCGGCCGGCCGCGGCCATCACATCATGCTCGGCACGCCGGTTGAGATTGCCGATCGAATGGAGCAATGGTTCGAGGGACGTGCCGCCGACGGTTTCAACGTCATGCCGCCGTTCTTCCCGGACGGCCTCGAAGACTTCACGCATTTGGTCGTACCGGTCCTGCAGGAACGCGGCCTATTCCGCACTGAATACAGCGACTCAACCTTGCGTGACCATCTTGGCCTGATACGTCCTGCACTATGCTAGATGTAGCCTTGGCATGGTCGGGTGCGGCGAACCGGCCGACCCATCATCGCTCGTGAATGCTTCAGCAACAAAACGCCCTCGTCGATGCGCCCGTTTTTCAAGCATGGACAGGGCCGGGAAGGCGATCTCAGCGCGATAGGGCCGATTGTCAGGCGTTTGGGATTGCCGTTGCTGAAATCTTTTGTTTCTCTCTGATTGCTCGGCCTGTCAGAAAGCGCGCGATAACGACAACTTTTGTTCTCTTCATCCAGACCACGCTCTATTTCGCTGGCTTGCTAAGCGTCCGGAACCCTGACCGGTTTCCGCGCACTTGCGTGACCATCCTTCCGCAACCGGGAGATATGCTCGCCTTGAAGGCGATCTGAACCGGCGGCGCCTTAACTCAGATAAGCTAAGTGCCTGATAAACCCAAATTCACGGCATAACGCCTGTTTATGCCATTTTGTTGTTGCGATCTCTGGTCCAAGTAGCTCGATGGCATTGGGCAAATCCACCTTATAACGTGGACGGCCCCTGATGTTGCTTCTTCAAAGCGCTATTTGCGTGAGATGAGCGCCCTCAGATTGTACTAACATTGTTGTAACGCTTCTGCCGATACTTATAGGTTGATCATCCTGAAGGAGTCGCTGATGTTGAGCGCAGTCAAGAAGTTCGGCAATTCTGCCGGCGTGATAATTCCCAAGCCTTTGCTTTCCGAGCTAGGCGCGCAAGCCGGCGACGATGTCGATCTGCGCGTCGAAAACGGCAGGATCGTGATCGAGCGCGTGGCACGACCTATGCGGAAAGGCTGGGCCGCGGACGCGCAGCGTCTTGCTGCTGAGCGCGACGATGGTCTGGTCTGGCCCGAGTTCGGCAATGACGAGGACGAGACGATCGCATGGTAAAGCGCGGTGATGTGTGGCTTGCCGCGCTTGATCCAACGGTTGGCATGTGAGATCCAGAAGACCAGGCCCTGCCTGATCGTTTTGCCCCCTGAGATCCATGATCATCTGCGTACCGTCATCGCCGCGCCGATGACATCAGGAAGCCGTCCGGCCGGTTTCAGAGTCTCTGTGTCGTTTCAGGGGGTGGCCGGCCTCATCCTGCTAAAGCAGACGCGCGCCCTTGAGAAGCGCCGCCTGGTGAAGCATCTCGGGCAGGTGCCTGATGCCGTTTTGAAGGATGCGCTAAGGGTTCTACGGGAGCTCTCTGAGGAATGAAGACAATGGGACCTACACGCCGGAATTGATCGACAATCGTCGATTTCAATCGACGCCCCCCGCGCGAGGGAATACCCAATCGACGACGAGAGCGAGGCAGGATGCGTTCAAGTCGGCACGACAATGCCAGCGCTTCGTCTCCATCCATGGCCCGATCGCCAACCTTTTCCATCTTCTTCGCAGCCCGAAGAGCACTACTGAACATCGCAAACTGCGAAACGCCGCCATGAACACGTGGCGCGAAATCACCCTGTCGACCGCAGCATAAACCGGCCCCATCGTGGCCATCCTGTGTCCGACCCAAGTTAAGGCGACGCTACCGCAAATACCCATCATTGGCGCAAGCATCGGTGGCGACCATGGTCGTAAACTTGAGTACTGGCCCGTGTCTGGCCGCGCCCGTCAATATGACCCGTGACGAGACTCGACGACCGGTTACTTTGGAGCAGCGTCCCTGTCCCGGCCTGAGACCGGCTGCAAACAGCACCGAGTTCTTTTAATCGGCCGGGGAGACGCGGCGGGCGGCTCCTTCCGGTTTCGACGCAGCAGGTGCTAACGTACAAGGCAGAGCGACTTGCTGGTAATAGTGAAAACTCCGGCGACGATCACCAGCATGGTCACCTACGTCCGCGGCCCGCACATTTTCGGGAGAAAAGCGGCGAGGCGCTTTGGCTGGCAATCAATGGCGCCCGATGACGTCCACGGCAGAGGTCAGCTTGGAGGCCGACATGCGCGCGCTCCGCGCTGTCGACACGCGAGGAGTAGAAAAATGCCCGGGATTCAGACACAGGTTTTCGCAAGCGCGAATGGCGGCATATGGCGCGGCGATCAGGATAAGACGAATCTCACCTTGATTGTCGCCGCGCAGGCGGCAGATGATTTCTCGAGCAGGATGAGGCTACCGGGGAACACATCGTCATGCACCGCGCCAACCCCGAACCTGGAGGAACGGAGCGAGGTGGGCAATTTTCTTAAGATCGCCGGCGATCACCCCCAGGACAGGCTCTTCGCGATGTTCTGCACCGCCGTCTGCCTATCGAAGACGCGTCAAAGAGCGACAATCCACCTGTTGATCTCACGCCGTTGAACCCGTTTCCGTGGTCCATCAGACGCGAGGGCGCTGAGAACTGAGTGAGGTTGTTCAGTCCCGCTCGACAGCAGGGTCAAGCTCGGTCGTAGGTGAATGACGTCAGCAGCGTGGTCACGAAATTGCTCGCCCTTTCCTTGACGAGCACTTCCGTCCATTCATCCGTGCCCCGGAGCCTCAGGTCCGTATAGATGCTATCGACGGCTGCTTCTTCGATGCGTTTGATATGCGCCTTGAAGGTAGCCTCGCCGCCGGCATGGTACATGTCACGGATGACCATGCGCAGGATTTCCTGGATCGCGATTTGCCAGGACGTGTTGATCGACTGGAGTTCGTTCGTATCCGGTGCCATGGAGGCTCCTAGGTGTAAGCGAACCTCAGCATGACGTTGTCACGCTGCGGAATCGGGGTGCCGACAACCGATGCCGGAGGCTAAGCTTGTCGCGCCTTGCGGTTGGCGTAGCGCCGGTCGCGCTCGGCCTTTCGCGCCGCCTCATCTTCGATCACGCGCGCTATACGGGCCTTTTCGGCGCCCTCGCGGGCTTCAGTTTCAGCCAGCGCTTCGGCCTCCGCGGCTGCTCGCTGCTCTGCCGCCTGGGTCTCAACGCGCACGCGCTCCCCGTGCTTCAGGGCTCGCGTTCCGCGTCGTTCCTCGCGAGCCGAGACAATAGCCGTGCGTTCTGCCTGCCTTGCCATTCTAGCAGGTTCCGCCCCGGTTTTTGCTGCACGGTAGGCGTTGAGCAGAGAAGTCTTGGCGTCTGCGGATGCGGCTCGTCGGTCAGAGAGCTGATTGTTTCTAGCGTTCTTCAAATCTTTATCCTGATAATCGGTGTTGGCGCAGTGATCAGCGCGTTTTGGCCCGTTTGGCGAGGAGGGCAGAAGTTGCTGAGGTTCGGTCGGCCAGTTCCTTCGCCAGACGAGCCTCTCGCAGCCTGGCCGTCTTGGCATCTCGGCGCTCGGCCTCAGATTCGAGCTCACCAACTGCGTTATTCTTCGCAAAGAACTGCATCTGGACGTTGCCGAATGCGATTTCAGCCTGTTGGCGGGATCTACTATATGTTTCAGTCATTGAAACTCCTGACGGCTTCGACCGGTGACCCGGAACGAAAAAAGCCAGGCAAGATGCCTGGCCTCGATTGAATATGCGCTTCCGGCAGTGCCAGTACATCCGTGGTCAAAGGGAAGCAGATATCAATTAAGCGGACTGCAGATTGCAGGCCGACATTTTGCCCGACTTCATGTCGCGCTCAAGGTCGTAGCCGATCTTCTGGCCTTCGACGATTTCGCGCATACCAGCGCGTTCGACAGCCGAGATATGCACGAAAGCGTCTGCGCCGCCGTTATCAGGCTGGATAAAGCCGAAGCCTTTGGTGGAATTGAACCATTTTACTGTGCCAGTGGTCATGATGAACCCTTTCAAAGCATAGAGTGAGGAACCGCGGAAGCGACGCTTTGCGGACGGTGGTAACGACTATTTTGAAAGGAAGTTCGTTTAGAGCGCGGTGCCAATCGCGCGGTAGACAAAGCTCGGCAAGCAAAAGATCGATAAACCATCAATAGCGACATGGGCGAGGAAGTCAACCGATAGTTTTGGCTGCGCAGGTTCGCCGTCTTCTACCGCGTGACCATCTCCATCGTCTGGGCTGCGTCTTGGAGCTTCGACCGTAGCCGGGAATGCGCCGGCTCGTGTCCGATGGTGCCAGACCATCTGCAAAGGTGTCGGCGGTGACGCCCACCGCAGCTCAAACGGCAGCCGACCCGCCCTCGCGAATACGTCCGCCAGTCGTCCCGGAGCAATCGCCGTGGCATGGATGCCGGCAGGCAGCGTAAGAAGCGTTGAGACAACCTGCGCGAGATCGAGCAAGACATTGAGAGGGCAGCGCTCCGAAAGAGCGTGTGAGTAATCGCTTGGCAAAGCGGCAACATCAATCGCGAGCCAGGTGTCTCGAGGGCGGGCAATCCGGACTGCGAGCGACAATGGTCGAACTCCCCTGGCTATGGTTGCGCGGCATCAACCGAAATCGACGTTAACGTAATGGTTCAAAGAGCGCGGCGCACGCAACGCCGGCCGTCAAAAGACCGATGATCGTGGCGCTGGCCCGCAAGCTGCTCGTCGCACTCTGGAAGTATGTGAACTCCGGCGTCGTGATCGAAGGCGCAATCATGAGAGTCGCCTGAGCCAACAACCGCTGAGAAACACAGTTTCTAAAGGGCCTGATCAGTCCTGACGGATCCAGGTGAACGGACCGGGAATCCTTTTGCCTTTAGCTGCCGATCTTGAGTTTGGTCCCGTTCTCCTGAACCCGTTCCCGTCGAAAGCAGGTTGGTGATGCAGCCGTAACAAGCGGCGACCGGATGTGAGATTGTACAGGCCCGGGACGGGCCGGTAAATGCTATGGGCTCAGACCGTGGATCCACTTACGAAGGAGCAATTCGATACCACGTGAATGAACCATTGACAAAAATCCTGATGTGAACGGGATCGAACCGGCGTTGGCTAATCGCATTTTGCGTAAGCAAGTGATAGATCACAGCCTGCTGAGTATGAGCTGTCGAGCATCATCTTCAGAGAGAAACCTCGGACCGGACTGGAGAGCTTTTGATGGGCTGGAAAACACCGAAGATCGAATACGTGAATGGTTATAAGATCGTTGAAGTTGATGGGCCTACCTTCAAAGTCTACGATGGTGACCGTCAGCGCGGGGATAATTTCCCCTGTCCCGGCGAGGCTGCTGCTTACGCCACCTCTTTGCCAAAGCGGGATCATTCACGCCGCTAGGCGAGAAGCCGCGAAAAATCATTGAGAAACCCGTTATGGCAACCTTACCGGATGCGGATCAAGATTTGACCAGGTCCAACCCGGCGAAGCGGACCTGATCCCCAGACGCGTCGCTTCAGTTCACCGGGCACGCATCGAGGCGATCGATGTTACCGGGCCGGTCGGACTGGAACTTCCAGCCAATACCAATACTGCTGACTTCGCGGTGGGCGACTGGGTTCTTGCGGATCCGCTGACCGACATGCTTATGAGCCGTCTCGACCGAAAAAGCGTCTTTCAACGACGCACGGAAGGGGGGCGTGGCCAGCAACTTGTTGCCGCCAACGTCGACACCCTGTTGATCGTGACCTCGTGCAACGCCGATTTTAATCTTGCTCGGCTGGAACGTTACCTGATCATGGCCAACCAGGCCGGAAGCAATCCCGTAATTGTGCTGACGAAGGCTGACACCGCCGAAGATGCTGGCCTGTTCCAGGGGCAAGCTGAGGCTTTGCAACGGGACCTGCCTGTCATTGCCTTGAATGGGCGTTCCGCGGACGCCGTGTCCCTGTTGAGGCCCTGGTGCGGCATCGGCCAGACGGTTGCGCTGGTGGGATCCTCCGGTGTCGGAAAATCGACGCTTGTGAACACAATGACCGGGCCTGAATCTGACACAAAGCAAAAAACAGGCACCATCCGCCAATACGACGCGCAAGGCCGACACACAACCACGGCGCGATCGCTGCATGCAATTTCAGGCGGCGGCTGGGTCATCGATACACCGGGAATAAGAACGCTTTACGTGAGTGATGTTGTCGACGGTATAGACACCCTCTTTGCTGAAATAATCGAACTGGCGCCGCTATGCCGCTTTCGCGATTGCACCCACGCCCATGAACCGGGCTGCGCCGTCCAGGCAGCTGTCGCAAGCGGTGCCCTGGTTGCCGATCGCGTGGAACGCTGGCGGAACCTGCTCGCAGAAAACCGCGACCGAACACCGGTCGTGAGTGGACCACGTGGCAACAAGATCGTTCGCAAGAAGAAATATTGAAAGTTTTGAGCGCTTGCGACGGTGCTCATCGGCGTTAGCCACGATCCGCCGCCTTGGTGAACTGGCTGGGCTGCGGTCACCGCGTCAGAACTCAATGATTGGGATTGCGGTCAAGAAGAAGACCCTGCAAGCGGCCGCTCCCGCTTGTGAGGGATATGTCTTTGAACAACCGCGATACGAGGCGCGGTCGCAATCCTTGCCTCTCATCGATGAGGAGGAATGACATCCTCTTTATCTCGATGGTGATCACGCCTGTATTGTCATGGCGACGATAATTCCGCGAATCGATCGCATGAAATCCGTTCTCCACCGCCCAGGCGGCTATCATATCCGCGTTCATCAAGGTCCTGCTTCAGGAGATGCGGACCTGCTTTCCTAGCGGTCCCGCTCGTGCAAATCGCTTTGCAGTCATACGATACCGTAACTGAAAAGCTCTAATCCAGCCAAATCCGTCGAAGATTACGGTTCCCGCTCAGGTGTTGCGAGAAAGACTCGCAGCAATCGGTACGGCATGGCCCCACCCGTCTGGTGCTCTTGATGGGGATCGAACCGTCGACCCACGCGTGTTAGCAAAAGGTTGATGTTTCAAATGCACCAAGGGCGGACCTCCATTCGCGCTGCAAGGTCTTCTCGCCGCACCTCATGGTTTCCACCGTGTACGTCGCACGGACGTACGCATACGATTAGGCTTGACGTGTACGTCGATGAGGCGTACAAAGCTGTCTAATTTCTAGTGCAGGAGGCGACTATGCTTGCTTTCAAAGACATCACTCTCGATATCGATGAGCCGAGCAACGCGCGGATGAATTTCCGTACGAAGCCTCGTATCAAGGATGCCATTCACCGGGCGGCTGCGCTTTCTGGCATGGACGATTCCGCCTTTACGATCAATGCAGCCTACAAGTCTGCAATCGAAACAATCGCGGCCCACGAAGCGACCGGTCTTAATGCTGTTGATCACACGGCATTTTTCAAGGCTCTCGACAATCCGCCTGCGCCGACGAACAGCCTGAAGGACGCTTTCAGGCGTCATCGCGAGACTGTCGTTTCCAAGTAATGGCAGAAGACGTAAAGCCAAAACTCCTCATCGAGCCGCTCGATCCTTCCAAACACGATCGGGCGGCTTTTTCGTGTGGCGTTAGACAAGTCGATAACTTTATCAAGAAGACGGCCAACAAGCTCACGAAGGCAGATAATCTTCGTGTTTGGGTGCTGACGGCGGAGGACGAGAAGTCGATCATCGGCTTCTACGCGATCAACGCTCATTCGATCAATTACGACGAACTACCGGAAAAATTCGCCCGCAATCGTCCGGAGCACGGCGCGATCCCTGCCGCGTACATCTCCATGATCGGTCACGACGAGCGATTTAGAGGCGGTGGATACGGCGGCATTCTTCTTGCCGATTGCCTCCAACGGATAGCCCGGATTGCGGAGCAGATCGGCACGGCCGTCGGCGTCCTGGATGTACCCGATTGCGGAGACCCCGGAAAAACGCAGCAGCGCAAGGAGCTCTACATCGGATACGGGTTTCAGCCCTTTCCCTCTATGCCGATGCGAATGTTCCTGCCTATTGCAACGATCAAGGATCTCGTCGGTTGAGGTCGCTTGCCATCCGAGCTTGAATCTCAGTCGCGGTATAGGACAGCTTGGGAGAACTGCCGGGTTGTCAGAGGTTGGCCATCAGCCACCGTATTCGGGTGCCCCCAAGTTCGTTTGATATTGCTGGACGAAGCTCTTGATGTGAGACGAACACACGACGCCGCAAAATATCCTGGCATGTTGCGCGAGCGACCGCCTTGACGATCTTCCACCAACCCAGTTCATTCGGACAATGTTCAAAGCCGCAAACGCTGTACAGATCAGAGTTTCCATCGATGAGATCAAGCCGGACGTCTGGCGCCGTCTGGTCCTGCCGGTCCAATGGAATCTGGAGCATCTGCATCTCGGAATTCAGGCCGCATTCAACTGGTGGAACTATCATCTCTATGAGTTCCGGATCGGTGGCCTGCGGTATGGGGACGTCGAGATCCTGACGGAGGATGCGACCGACGACGATCCTCGGGTCTTCGATCAGAGAGAGGTTCGCTTGCTGGACTTCGAGCAAGGTGCTGTCTTCAGCTACCACTATGATTTCGGGGATGGCTGGCGGCACACCGTCACGGTCGAGGAGTTCTTAACGCTCACTGCTTCGCCCAAACACGGGACCTGCGTCGCTGGCGAGAGAGCCCGACCGCCCGAGGATGTCGGCGGCGTGTCGGGTTATGAGCGGTTTCTGGAGATCATCGCCAACCAGGAAGATCCCGAATATGCCGAAACCATTCGGTGGTGCGGTGGCTACTTTGAGGGGGAATGGTTTGACCTTTCTACTGCAGACAAGGATCTTCACAATGCTCTGCGATCGAACGTCAAACGGCGATTGTATCAACCGAAGCCGAAAGCCGTTCCGAAGAAATGAGTTCGCTAGGATTTAAGGTGAACGCCTTGATGAGATGTGAACCTATGACCACGTTATTCAGGCCACTCGATAGCGACAATTTATGGAGCTGGCCATTGCTTGTCGCGTGCGCAACTGAGTGTGGCGGCCAATTCAAGGCGCCGAAACTGTCCAGTCTTCGACGCGTAGGCCAGGTACTCGATCGAACTCACGTCGGTTGCTTGTGACCAATATCAGCCCCCTCGAGCGGGCGTGACCGGCAATCAGGTGGTCGTATGGTCCGATCGGAGTTCCGCCGCGCGCGAGCTCGGCACGCAATTGGCCCGTATGGCTCGCTGCCATTTGATCGTAGGCAAGCACCTCAAGCCGTGCGGCAAAGCCCTCGACTACGGAGAGGTTTCGTTCTGGATTGGCCGACTTTTCCGCACCGTAGACCAGCTCCATCAAGGTGACTGAGCTGATGCACAGTTGACCATGGTGGCGGTTGAATGCTTCGCGGACCTGCGGCGGACGACTCTTCACGGTGAAAATGCAGATGTTCGTGTCGAGCATGTACTTTAGCACTAGAACGCCTCGCGCTCCTGCAAGGTCGGCTGATCACGTTCGTTCATGAAGTCGGACGTCGCACCTTCACCATCGAACCAGCTGTCCCAGACTTCACCCGCGGGTGCTATAATCCTCGTGCGCCCGACTGCAACGATATCAACCCGCTTTACATCCTCGGGAAGCGCGACGGCCTTCGGTAGTCGAACGGCTTGGCTACGATTGCTCTGAAACACGGCTCCTTGCTCCATCTTAGTCCCTCCAAGCTACGTGTGAATGACATTCTCCTATCGCGGCAGATGGGATATGTCAATGGGATATACATCGCACTCTGCCTGCGCGCCTCGTGGCGGGCTCAACCTGACAGAATGCCTGCTCTTGATGGGATACGAACCGCCGACTCTGGGGGACTTTCATTCCTTTGACTTGCTACATTGCGCGGCGACAAACAAGGTGAGACTCAGCGTCAATCAGGATGAGACTCGGCGGCGGGGGTGTGACGAAGGGAGGGCGTAGCCCGACTGGAGTTACACCCCCGCCGCGGCGCAATTTTTCGGCGTCTCATGATCGCGGTTGGCCCGGTAGCGTCGGTGATTTTCTGAGAATGGAGAATCACCTTTGTGCCGGGTCGCCATGTAACCGATCATCAGACGAGGCTTTTTATGAAGTACCGACAAAACAACCCCATTGAGGTCGCTGCCGCCAAGGCGTCGATCAGCCGGGCGACGGCTTACCGCATCGAGAAGGATGCGCGTCTTCCATCGCAGACCAAGCCGCCGCGCGACCGGCGTCGCCCCGATCCCCTTGAGCACATCTTCGACGCCGAGGTTGTTCCGCTCCTCAAGGCCGCGCCCGGCATCCGAGCGGTCGCCGTTTACAACGAGATGCTGCGGCGTCATCCAGAGCTGTCAGAAGGTGTTCGCCGTACGATTGAGCGTCGTATCCGATCATGGCGGGCTGTTCACGGTCAGGAGCAGGAAGTGATCTTCCGTCAGATGCACGAACCCGGTCGGTTAGGACTGTCGGATTTTACCGACATGGGCAGCCTCGGCGTGACGATCGCCGGCCAATCGCTCGATCATCTGCTTTATCACTTCCGGCTGGTCTGGTCGGGCTTCGAGCATGCCCATGTCATCCTGGGTGGAGAGAGCTTCGTCGCTCTGGCCGAGGGGCTGCAGAACGCCCTGTGGTCGGTTGGCGGTTCGCCGCTCTATCATCGCAGCGACAGCTTATCGGCCGCCTTCCGCAACCTCGATGCCGACGCCAAGGTCGATCTGACGCATCGCTACGACGAACTGTGCGCCCATTATCGCATGACGCCGACGCGCAACAACAAGGGCGTCGCGCACGAGAACGGCTCGATCGAAAGTTCCCACGGCCATCTCAAGAATGCGATCCGCGATGCTCTGCTGATGCGCGGAACCAGGGACTTTGGCGACCTCGGATCCTATCGCGCCTTCATCGATGAGATCGTCAGCCGCCGCAATGCCGCACATGGCAAGCGCATCGATGCCGAGCGCACGCATCTGCAAGCTCTTCCCGATCGTCGCACCACCGACTTCGAAGAGGTCATCGTCACCGTATCGAGCACCGGCGGCTTCGCCTTGCGCAAGGTCTTCTACACCGTGCCTTCCCGTCTGATTGGCCACCGGCTGCGGGTGCGTCTGTTCGACGATCGCCTCGACGTCTTCATCGGCGGCACGCATCTGCTGACATTACCCCGAGGCCGCGCCCATGCGAGTGGCAAGCACGATCAAGTCGTCAACTATCATCACGTCATTCATTCCCTGCGCAAAAAGCCGATGGCGCTTTTGGGGCTCGTCTATCGCGACAAGCTCTTCCCCAGGCCGGAATATCGCAGGACTTTCGACGCGCTCATCGAGCAACTGCCCGAGCGGCAGGCTTGCAAGATCACCGTGGAACTGCTTGCCTTGGCTCACGATCGCAGTTGCGAGCGTGAACTGGCCGAGGAGCTTGCCAAAACGCTCGACGCCCACAAACTGCCTGATCTGGCGGCTTTGAGAGCGGTCTTCAGCCCGGACCCGGATCAGTTGCCGATCGTTCATGTGCAACTCGCGTCGCTCAATGGTTATGAAGCCCTGATCGGCACGGCCTATGCGGGAGAGGTCGCATGAAGAGCAACATCCACACAGTCGATGAAGCCCGCCTCGGCATCATGCTCAACGAACTGAGGCTGCCGACGATCAAGACGTTCTGGCACCAATTTGCCGAGCAGGCCGATCGGGAAGGATGGCCTGCTGCCCGTTTCCTCTCGGCCATCGCCGAGCATGAATTGGCCGAACGCGCCCATCGCAGGATCGAAAGACACCTCGCCGAGGCCCACCTGCCACCCGGAAAGACGCTCGACAGCTTCGCCTTCGACGCTGTTCCCATGGTCTCCAAGGCCCAGGTCATGGCGATTGCAGCCGGCGATAGCTGGCTCGCCAAAGGCGCCAATATCCTGATGTTCGGTCCGCCCGGCGGCGGAAAGAGCCATCTCGCCGCAGCCGTCGGCCTCGCGCTAATCGAGAACGGCTGGCGCGTGCTCTTCACCCGCACGACCGATCTCGTCCAGAAGCTTCAGGTCGCGCGGAGGGAGCTTCAGCTCGAAGCCGCCATCGCAAAGCTCGACAAGTTCGATCTTCTCATCCTCGACGACCTGGCCTACGTCACCAAGGACCAGGCCGAAACGAGCGTGCTCTTCGAACTCATCTCCGCAAGATATGAGCGGCGTTCCATCATGATCACCGCCAATCAGCCCTTCGGAGAATGGAACCGCGTCTTTCCAGACCCGGCCATGACGCTTGCCGCGGTGGACCGACTTGTCCATCACGCAACAATCTTCGAGATGAATGTCGAAAGCTACCGGCGGCGTTCGGCCATGGAAGCCAAACGCCAGCGCGGCAGACCCGCCTCATTCGCGACAATCAAAAGCTCTTCCCAGCTTGTCGCGGAGCGGCAATCAGAACACGATGAAACTCTTGCCAGCGACAATCAACATGATAACTTCGCTCCAACCGCGACATAAGAATCTCATCCAGATTGTCGCTCGCGTCTCATCCTGATCGTCGCGCTATACTACATATTGCTGAACAAGCGCCTCCATACCCCGGATACGCTTTGAAAAACGGGCCAGACCGGGTCTAACGAATACGCGGGATCCGATGTCCCATATATTTGTCGCTCACAAGCTCGACACGTGTGCAGAGGTATCTGACCTGCCACTGCGACTAATCGGTCAGCCCGTCCGAAGGCGTCCTAGAACACCGAAACAAAACAAAACAAAATCGAATGCCACTCCTAATTTTCCGATCTTATGATTGCGGAAATGAAGGAGCCTCTCGATGTTAACCTCGTTGGCTTGTCGTCGCTGCGGCGAATTTGTATCTACCTGCCGGATACACAGACCATCAATTTGCTCGAAACCGCTTTAACCGCAGAGGGTCTTGCGGCCGCAACCGTCACTAGCCTTGCGCAGTTCGAGACGACGATAAGCCGTGGTCACTACACTGCAATCATCACGATATCCTCCTGCATTGACGGAATTCGGGAGTTTTCGGACCTAATGGCCGCGGACGTTGCCGGTGAGCTTCCGGACCGTGAACATGCATCCGATCCGTCGCATTGCAACCCTCGAAGAAGTGGCGGAAACCATCTGCTTCCTTGCCGGACCACATGCGGGCTACATCAACGGAGAGACCGTGAATATAGCCGCTGGTCTCGGAATCTGAGCGTCGAGGCCAAAGCGCCCGAAACACAATCCGGATCAGACCACCTGTGCAAGATCCTGAGCTTCAAAAGAAGCTCAGGATCTTTCTTTCGACGCCGACGGCCGCCTCGGGCTCCAAAGGAGTCATCCAGCTCTTGATGGGAATCGAACCGAAGACCTTTTGCCGGGTTCAGCGTTGGTTGAAATCTCGTTTTGAACGAACATCCCACCAGAAGGGCTCTTCAAGTCTGATGTAAGCCACAGCGCCGGTCGGGCATGACTATTTTCCGTCTGTGTTTCCCGATTGTTTTGTGGCTGCCTTTAGCACGCCTTCCTGCAAAACCGCCTCATCGGCAAGAATGGTGGCGGCCTCGTCCAGCAAGACGTCTTTTGCCTTCTTGCGGGCATTTTCAATGGCAATATCAGCACTCAGGCTGCGCTCGTTTGCCTGCAGGCCATCATCTCCACCAGGATCTTCGGCATCGCTTACTTGCGCTCGAGACTTGAGTCGATCTTCTCGAGCAGTCGCTTCTTTACGACGTTCGGCTTCATTGAGGGAGACAACCCCTTTCTGGCGCTGCGCCTTCAGGTCGGCAATGTCCTCTAAAATGCGTTGGAAGTCCGGATCTCTCTGCACCCGAGCATCATGGCGGCTTTGCAGAGTCGGCAGCAACGTCATCATATTACCGGTGGGCGCATAGTTCGCAGGCTCGACCTGCGTCCACGGCAGGGCATTGTCATAACTCATCTCACCAAAGCTCGTCGGATCCGCAAATCCCGGCAAGCTGATATCAGGCGTCACGCCGCGCAGCTGTGTCGTACCGCCATTGACGCGAAAAAACTGGGCAATCGTCACTTTCAGCTCACCGAATTCGGGTTTGCTGTTGCGAACCATCTGGTCAAGATTGACAACAGTTTGAACGGTACCCTTACCGAAACTGGGTTCGCCGACGATCACGCCTCGACCGTAATCTTGGATAGCCGCGGCAAAAATCTCCGAAGCCGACGCCGACCCGCGATTGATCAGGACACCCACCGGGCCTGTCCAGACAGGCGCGGGAAAATCAGCGCTTTTTACCGCGACCTTACCGTCGCTACCGCGTTGCTGAACGACCGGGCCATTGCCGATGAACAGACCGGTCAAATCAATCGCCTCGTTCAATGAACCGCCGCCATTGTTGCGCACGTCAATGAGAACGCTGTCGACCTTTTCTTGCTTCAGTTCGCCGAGAAGCTTGGCGACATCGCGGCTTGCGCTTCTGTAGTCCTTGTCTCCTTTGCGCCGGGCTTCAAAATCCTCATAAAATGCCGGCAGAGTAATCACCCCGATTTTGCGCGTGGCTTCGCCCACTTTCACGGACAGCACGGCCTTCCTGGCAGCCTGCTTTTCGAGGTTGATTTTATCGCGCACCAGGCTGACAACGCGATGGGTGCCGTCTGCTCCGGCATCTGCCGGCAGGATATCCAAGCGCACGACGGAGCCTTTTTTCCCTCGTATCATTTGCACGACTTCATCAAGGCGTGTGCCCATCACATCTTTTATCGCCCCATCCCTGCCTTGACCAACGCCGGTAACGCGATCTCCGACCGAGAGCTTGCCGGACAACTGCGCCGGCCCGCCAGGCACGAGCTCACGGACCGTCGTGTAGTCGTCGCGTTCCTGCAGTACCGCACCGATACCAACCAGCGAAAGCTTCATCGAGATATCGAAGTCGGCCGAAGCGGTCGCGCCGAAATAGTCCGTGTGCGGGTCGATAGACGCTGTATAGGCGTCCATGAACGACTGGAAAACGTCGTCGCTTTTATACTTGTAAGCGCGCTCGAGAGCGCTTGCATAACGTTTGTCGAGCGTTTCGCGAACAGCCGCGTCGGTTTTGCCGCCCAGTTTCAACCGCAGCCAGTCGCTTTTGGCGCGCTTGCGCCAAAGTTCATTGCTCTCGGATTCCGACTGCGGCCAAGGCGCTTTATCGCGCAGCGCGGAATAATCTTCCTGCGCACCGAAATCGAAGTCCTGCTTAAGCAAGTTGCGCGCGTAATTCATGCGGTCGACAACGCGCCGTTCATATACGTTGAAGATCTCAAACGGGATCCTCAAGTCCTCCCGTTCGATGGCATCGTCGATCTCGCTGCGGTGAGACATGAACCTGTCGATGTCCGCTTGCAGGAAGAGCACGCGGTCCGGATCGAGCGATTTGATGAACCGGTTCATGATCCTGGCCGACAAGGCGTCGTCAAGTGGAACGGGCCTGTAGCTAAAGCGCGCCAGAAAGTTTGCACTCAACTGAGCGGCTTGTGCCTGTTGCTTTAGCGGCGCCAAAACAGGTGGTGATGCGACTTCAGCATTTGCGGACTGTACGATTGCAAGAAGTGCACCAAGGAAAACGTATGGTATGCGCATTCAGCGTTGATCCAATTCTTAATGCCGAGCGTCGATGTGCGATCTAGGTGGAGCAATTATGGTTTTTTTGGCAACCAGGTGCATCATCCCCGCGAATTCCTACGGCCGAAAAATCCGTTCAAACGACAGACTGGAAGAATCCGCGCCGGCGAGATCTTCGTGATCATGAGCCTCTCGGGCTCGGGCAAAGGGCTGCTCAGAGTTCACTCCTTGCCCATTTTCGCATCGACGCTGAGGGGCCGCCCCTGAGGTCACAAAGTACAGGAAGACAAAGCAAAACACGGCCGCTGCGTAACCGCCATTTTCTGTCGAACCGTCTTGTCATCGAGGCGGAGTGACCGCCGAGCTTCGAGACGTTCGTGAGTTGACTTGCATGGCTGGCGAAAGCTCGCGACAACTGCGGCATCTGTTCAAGCTTGTCGACCTCGATGAGGTCTCGAACGTCTCGTTCGACGATCGCCCGTATCTCGTCCTTGCCCGCCCGACGCCGGCTGTCGCGGCGGGCAAGAACCTCTGGGTAACCTCCCGTTACGACAACGTCGCCCGCGCAAGCTGGTCGAGGGTCTGGGAAAAGCTGTTGCCGATCTGGCCGAGCCTGGCGTCGTCTTCGCCAAATCCAGTCTCGCGGGCGAAAGTTTGGGCACATTGCGCAGTTGAGATCGGACGCCCAGCCTCGCGCAGCGTGCGCAGGATGAAACCACGTCGGTCGAAATCCTTCGAAAGCTCAAAAATGGCATCGGGGTCGCCTCCGTCACGTTTGCGGCGACGACGGACGGCATGCGGCGCAGCCGCTGGGGAGTAGTTTGGATCGTAGGCCTTGATGACCACATCGAAAGCGGCGCCCCTATACCTGGGCAAGGAACTCACGTCATGAACAAACGCAGAATGTAGTTAAACCTGTGCGAACGGGATAAGCCATAAACTTAATGTCTTAGTATTCCGATCGCCACGCTGAATTGGTCTCCTGCCATCGCAAAATGTCATAACCCATCCGAGGCTCCGAAAATCGAAGCGCGAAGCGACAGCGGCCATTACCGGCTATGAAGCCGCTTTTCCCCGTGCAGCACCCAGCTTCCTTCGAAAGAAGGTGCTAACTTAAAGATAGGCGATTGCATTGGGGTGCGCTAGAATCGCTCCGGACCGCTGATCTGCCAGTCCGGTGGCAACTTAATGAAACAAAGACTCGCCGCAATCCTGGCGTCCGATATGGCAGGCTATAGTCGGCTGATGGAGGCCGACGAAGCAGGCACGATCGCCCGCCTCAAAACGCACCGAATCGAATTGATCGATCCCGCCATCGCAAAGAACGGGGGCCGGATCATCAAGACGACGGGCGACGGCATGCTGGTGGAATTCCAGAGCGTCACCGACGCGGTGAAATGCGCCGTAGAAATCCAGCAGCGCATGAGGCGGCGCAATTCGGATGTGCCTCAGGATCGGCGGATCGAATTCAGGATTGGCATCAATCTCGGCGATATCATTTTCGACGACGACGACATTTTTGGCGATGGCGTGAATATCGCCGCCCGGATCGAGCAACTGGCCGATGTGGGGGGCATCTGCGTCACGGCTGCGGTGGCGACACAGATTGCTGACCGCCTCGATGTCCCGATCGAGGACCTGGGCGAGAAGACGCTGAAGAACATCAGCCGTCCCGTGCATCTTTATCGGTTGGGGCTAGAGGGCTCCGTCCTGCCGGCCTCGCCGGAGGAAAAGGACGCGAAGCGAGCCGTCTCCAAGCCCTCGATCGCCGTACTGCCGTTCGACAACATGAGCGGCGATCCCGAGCAGGAGTTTTTTGCGGACGGCTTGACCGAGGACATCATCACCGAGCTGTCGCGCCGCCACGAACTCTTCGTCATCTCGCGCAATTCCAGTTTCGTCTACAAGAATCAGCCCGTGAACGCGCGCGAAGTGGCCGAGAAGCTTGGGGCCCAGTATCTGGTGGAAGGCAGCGTCCGGAAGATCGGCGACAGGGTGCGGGTGACGGTCCAGCTCATCGACGCGGCCAACGATGCCCATGTCTGGGCCGATAGATACGACCGAAGGCTGGACGACATTTTCGCCATTCAGGACGAGGTGACGGCAGCGATAGCGGCCACTCTGCCAGGGCGTCTCGAGGCCGCCCAACGAGACCACCTCGCCCGCACGAAGCCGGCGAACATGGCCGCCTACGAATGTGCTCTCACAGCCAAGGTGCTGCATCACCGGGCCACCGTCGCTGACAATAAGCAGGCCCAGGCCCTGATAGACAGGGCGCTCGCACTCGACCCCGGATATGCGCATGCCCATGCCTGGCGGGCCTGCATCCTCGGGCAGGCGTGGGTGCTCGGCTGGTGCGAGGACAAGGATGCTGTCTGGGCCGAGATCGTTGCCGAGCTGGAACGGGCGCTGGGGCTCGACGACAACGATGCCGACGTACATCGCATCCTCGCCGCCGTGAACGTGAACAACAACGAGCTGACGACGGCCCGCTATCACCAGGAGCGTGCCCTTTCGCTCAACCCCAATTACGACCTGGTGGTGGTCCAGCAGGGCGAGCTCTTGACGTGGCTTGGTCGGCCGGAAGAAGGGGTAGAGTGGATTCGCAAGGCGATGCGGCTCAATCCCCATCACCCGGAACGATTCTGGAGTCATCTCGGGAAGGCGTATTTCGCCGCGCGGCAATACGGTGAAGCAATCGAGGCATTCATGCACCTTTCGGTGATGGATCACGTCCAGCACGCCTTCGTCGCCGCCTGCTACGGTTGGCTCGGCGACGACGTTGCTGGTTCTGCGCATTTGAAGAAGGTCAGAGCGATCGCCCCCGACTTCGGCCTCGAGTCCTTCCTCGCCACCTTGCACTACGCTCGAGAATCCGACACGCAGCACATTCGCGACGGGCTTGTCAAAGCGGGCGCGGACGACGGCTTGCAAGCGAACGACACCGGGTGCAATAGAGCTCCCCCCGGATGTACCGAATAGGGCGCCTCGAAGTTTGGCTCGATTGGGTTCGCAACTGCCCGTGCAATGTGTACTTCGTCTCGGCAATGACCGTTATTGGCGATGGGCTCACGGGATGAATGCAACACACTATTCTTTTGTCAAAGAGGAGTGTGCATAAAGCGTCGGCGTCGCATGTATTTTTTCTGCTTCTCAGCGATCGGAGATCTGGGACCGATGGCAGGCTGGCAGTCTATGAAGTCGATCGGACGCCTTTTTGATCGGGGATCTTCATCGATCTTCTCCGTGATCTCCCCCGCTGGGGGCATCGCCGCACGCCGCTTGACGATATCGTTGACGGATTTTGGCTCATCAGCGGGTCAGGGTGAAATGCTTTAACGTCAGGTATTTTTTGGACGTCGGTCTGGGCTATCGCTTCAAATGGATCCATTTTGCGGTCGTATGGGGTCACGTGCAGGGCAACTCAGGCAAATACGGCAATACAGACGGCCATCCAGATTAGGGCCGTCCCCAGTGCCATCGCTCGCCTGGCGTCGACGACTTTGTCTGCATCCTCCTCCGCTACAGGTGTGGTCACAATCCAAGGCACGGAACCAAGTACTGCAAATCCGATGATAGCGACAACCATCACAAGATAATCGATTGTATGCCAGCGCCCTTGTTCATACACTCCCCAGTAACCCAGAAACGCCATTCCCACTGCAAACATGGTGGCGGACGCAGAGCAAAGCCCTGTAACGGACCCGGTAGGTGCGCGCGTGTTGCTTTTTCCAGGTGTTTGCAAGTTCATGACGCGATATCCATGACGGTTGGGTCTCTTCGCAAATATGTCAGGAATTGAGCGCGGCGTGAAGCGCTGGTGACTCTCTGGGGCGGCCGCGAAATTCCCCGCCTCGGTATGGGAGGCTGGGCGATCGGCGGCCCGTTTTATGCCGGCAACGTACCGCTTGGCTGAGCGAAGTCGATGACGATGAACGATCCGCTCTATCGAGGAGTTTGTGTCTCCTATCGGGCCCAAAGCCGCCATCCGTAGAGCGAGTACTAGAAGCGTGTGACTGTACCAGGTGTAGAGCCTGGAAGGCGTGTGAAGATCGCTGAACCTCTCGGCGGTCGAACGTTGCGAAACCGCAAAACTGACTATAGGTTTCGTCATCCAACCTCGACAGGAGCAGAAAATGCAAATTGATCTCACTGGTAAGAGGGCCTTGGTCACCGGATCAACGGAAGGCATCGGCTACGCAATTGCCCGCCAGCTTTCAAGGGCTGGAGCGGATGTCGTGGTCAACGGCCGGTCAGAGGACAAGACTGCAAAGGCCGCCGAACGGCTCAAGGGCGAAGGTGCAAGGAGCAGCGTCAAGTCTGCTGCCGCGGACCTCTCAACCGCGCAGGGGTGCGCAGCACTTGTCGCCAAAATTCCTCAGGTGGACATCCTGATCAACAACGCGGGCATCTTCCAGCCGATCGACTTTTTCGACGCCGGCGACGAGGTCTGGGATCGGCACTGGCAGGTCAACGTCATGTCCGCCGTTAGGCTCTCCCGTGCCTATCTCCCAGGCATGCAGAAGTTAAACTGGGGCCGCGTGATATTCCTGGCCTCCGAATCCGGTTTCAACATTCCGGTCGAGATGATCCACTACGGCGTCAGCAAGACTGCCGATATCGCGGTTGCCCGCGGTCTCGCCAAGCGCATGGCAGGCACGGGCGTCACCGTCAACTCAGTACTCCCTGGCCCCACGCTTTCCGAAGGCGTGGAAGCGATGCTTGCCGACGAGCAAGCCAAGACCGGGTTGCCGCTGGAGGAGATCGCTTCCGCCTTCGTCAAGCAGCATCGCGGCAGCTCGATCATTCAACGTGCCGCCAGTGTCGAGGAAGTCGCAAACTTGGTGACCTATCTTGCCTCGCCGTTCGCTTCCGCAACCACTGGCGCGTCCGTTCGCGTTGACGGTGGGGTTATCGACACTCTCTAGCCGCAGGCTCACTCATTGACATGGCGGCACAGACCCCACTACTCAGGCAGCAGCGGCAGTCCGGCCCAAACGAACATTGCTTTTCCATCTCAAGACGCTGAAATACAACCCGACGCTAACATGACCGTTCTGGATGATCTACGGGTACGCGATCTGGGCACGCAAGCTGGGCGGGCGTCAAGTCAAAGCGATAGCAGTATCGGCAACCCAACCTCGGCCACTATTGAGGACAAAAGGGTGAAAAATGGGAACTTCATTTTGGGCGGGTAAAGCTGCGGAATACTCGATTCGAGTCTTGGTTTTCCTTTCGCTCGCGGTCAGTGGGGTTGCTGCGGCGGAGTCCAAGGCGCGGGACGAGTTGAAGGCATTTCCCGAGGCACCCGCGGGCCAGCAACGACACGTTATCTTCCTGCCAAAGCGTACCGACGAAGATGCGCGGCGGGTTGGAGTGATAGTAGGTCGAACCGAGTTGGTGGACTGCAATCGGCATACCTTCAGTTCCCGCTTGGAGAAGCGTACGGTTGATGGCTGGGGATATGACTACGACGTCGTTACCGGGGTTGGCGTGGTCGCGAGTACGAGAATGGCTTGCCCGGATAACACCAAGAAAAAAACGCTCGTGCGTAGCTCAGACGAGCCGCTCTTGCGATACAACAGCAGGCTTCCCCTCGTGGTGTTTGCGCCTGTCGAGGTGGAAATCCGGTACCGGGTTTGGAAAGCCGGCCCAGAGAGACCGACGGACTAACGACACTTCGTTCGGTGGCAAGACGGGCGATCCAGGAACGCTAAAATTCACGGGAAATGGGTTTCTCACACGCTTGCGGTTCACGCGCTATTGGGGGTTTTTACGGTGCCTCAATCCACTGTGAGACCGACAGATCAGGGCGGTGACGAAAGTGGGCTACCCTCGCTCGACGAGTCCGTGTGGCATTGCCGAATTGGGGTCCGCTTGTGGGGCGCGAAGCGGCCACTACAGCTGCTCGCGAACGCGTTGCACAGGGCCGTTCTATCGCTGCCCGAGAGGCGTTGCCTTCTCTGCCTCGCATTCCGGCAGTCGCACAGGTTTGGCGAGCTTCGCCAGCGCCTCGGGCTTGGCGCACGACGGGAAGCCAGCTGGGCTTTCGCGGTCAGTGAAACGAAGGTCGCGTTTCGGACCCCTTCGAGACGTTTGTCATCCGTGGCCGCCATTTTACGGCGAAGCACACTCCGGCAGGCGCAGCGGCTTCTCGATCTTCGCGAGCTCTTCAGCCTTGGCGCAGTCCGGGAAGCCGGCGAGCCGCATGGTTTCGATCAACCGCTGGCGCTCCGCGTCATTGAATCCGGGCTGATTGACAAATCCCTCGACCGTCAAATTGGGAAACCGTTTGGTTGCGTTCGTTAATGAAGCCTTCGCCTCTTCGCTTCGACCAAGAGCGGCGAGCGCGCCGGAACGCATCACCCACTGCCCCCTTCCATAGCTTTCCGGCGTCACGCGGTCGAGCATTCGAATCGCATTCTCATACCGGCCCGCCATGAAGTAGGCGTAAGTGAAAATCCTGGCGCTCCACATCGGAAAATCGGGGTTGAGACTGACCGCCTTGTCGACCAGTTGCGCGCCGCGCTCAGGCTCGCCGAAGGTCGAGGCCCAACCGATGTAAAAAGTCAGAACTTCGAATTGGCCGGGAGCAAGGCGCAGCGCTGTGTCGAACTCTGCCTTGGCGTGCTCGAATTCGCCTCTGTCACCTAGAGTGATGGCATAAACAGCATGCGCCTCGGCATCACTTGGATCGAGCTGGACGGCGCGCTCGGCAGCCTCGGTAGAGAGAGCCCGGTTCTTTTCGGGTTCGACGCCGAGGTTGGACAAGAATCCATGGGAATGGCTAAGTTCGACCCAGGCGCGGGCAAGGCCGGGGTCCAGTTCGACCGCGCGGGTGAGCAGCCTAACAGCCTCCTCGACATCCGCCTGATTGACTTGCTCGAGTTTTTCGCTGCCGAGCAGATAAAGTTCGTAGGCATTGAGATTCTCGGGCGGCTTTCGGTGGGCGGTGATGCGGCCCGCCTCTTGGACCAAGCCTGCGCCGCCGCCGAGGCGGTTCGAAATCTGCTCGGAAATTTCGATCTGGATTGCGAACAAGTCCTCGTCCGGCCGGTCCCAGCGCTGCGACCAAAGATGTTTGCCCGTTTTGGCGTCGATGAGCTGCGCCGTAATTCTTACGCGGTCAGACTGACGCTGGATGGAACCCTCGACCACAAATCCTGCGCCAAGCGCCTTGCCCACTTCACTCGGCCTGGCTGGTTTGTCCCGGTATTGTTCTGTCGAGTTGCGGGCGATCACCTGGAATTCAGGGAAGCCCGCCAAATCGGTGATTATGTCCTCGGTGAGGCCGTCGGCGAGGCGTCCGGTCGCCTCGTCGCCGCCATAGTTGTCGAACGGCAGCACCGCTACCGACGGTTTGCCACTTACTGTCGCAGTCGGCCACAATTGCCAGACCGTCCCGGCCAAAACCAGAATAAGGACTGGCACGGCTGCTGCTGCCCAAACCCAGCGCGGAGGCAATGACCGCGCTGGTTGGCGTGGGGCTTGTCCCTCAAGGATGACGCGGAAGGCCTGCACCGGTTCGGCGATATTCTTCACCTTCTGCTCGCCCATCGGCTCGAAGCCGAAAGCCAGCTTCTTCTCAACCTCCCTGGCGACCTTTCCCGAAACACAGATGCCGCCCGGGTCGGCCAGCTGCTGAAGCCTGGCCGCGACATTGACGCCCTCGCCATACCGGTCCTCGCCCTCAACGATCACCTCGCCGAGATTGATCCCGATCCTGACCCGGATCCGCTGGTCCTCGGGAACGGCGGCATTCCGTTCCACCAGCCCGCGCTGCAGCGAGACTGCGCATTCCACGGCGTCCACCACGCTGCCAAATTCGGCGAGCATCCCGTCGCCCATAAGCTTGAAAATCTGGCCGCGATGGCGAGCAATCTCCGGCTCAAACAGTTCCTTGCGTCCCGCACGAAGGCGCTCGAATGTGCCAGCCTCGTCGCGTTCCATCAGCGCGGAATAGCCCACGACATCTGCAGCGAGGATCGCGGAAAGCTTGCGGTCCATTGGTTCGGCCTCACCCCCACCGGATTATAGGACTGATCGCACTTAAATGAAACGACAGACCTCAACAGCGCTTCTGAGGAACCCGCGTTTCATCCAACACTTCTACTGAACCGCAGGCAGCCTCCAGTGTGGAATGCCCATGTGAGTTCGGGTGCGCCTATCGCAAGTCGCTTGCTATGTTTCCCTGGTCCGCACAGTATCTGCCAAGCTACAGCGGAAATGGTCGCCAGAGCAGATTGCTGGCTGGCTCAAGCGTCCTTATCCAGCGGAGCCACTCAAACAGGTGTCGCACGAAACGATCTATCGCAGCCTGTACATTCAGGCCCGCGGGGTGCTGAAAAAGGAATTGCTTGAACACCTTAGGGCAGAAGAACAATCCGTCGTTCCCGGCACGCCAGCATCAAACGGAGTGGATTGGGCCAGATCAAGGATGCGATATCCATCAGCGAGAGACCTCCGTCTGTCGAAGATCGTGCCGTTCCCGTCATTGGGAAGGTGACCTTATCGGTGGATCCAGGAACAGCTACATAGCAACGCTGGTTGAGCGTCACTCGCGCTATATGATGCTGATCAAGGTCGCCAATAAGGATAGCGAAAGCGTGGTCTCTGCCTTGATCAGGCAGTCGCAGAAACTACCGGCCGAACTCTATCCATCACTGACCTGGGATCGGGGAAAGGAACTGGCCGACCACCAGCGACTGGCAATCGCCGCGGACGTTGAGATCTACTTCTGCGATCCTCGATCACTCTGGCAGCGCGGTTCGAATGAAAACACCAATCGGTTGCTGCGCCAATATCTCCCACGCGGCACCGACCTGTCCGTCCATAGCCAAGCCAAGCTCAGTGCTATCGCAAGGCAGCTCAACGAACGTCCAAGAAAGACCTTGCTTTATCAGACGCCCGCAGAGAGGTTTGCAGAGTGTGTTGCAGCGATCAGTTGAACCCACCGCCCTGCTTTGCGGAAGAAGCCCCGCCTTTTCCGGCGACCGGCCGACAGCAATGGTCATTCCCCTTGGCCATCCTGATCATCTGAGCGGTATCCGTAACGTAGTGGAACTTGACAACCTTGCCGGCAGCGATGAACTGCCAGATGTAACTATCAATGGGGAACGAATAGCTCTTGCCCCGCGCTGCCGCCTCGAAATCAATCCACGAGACCTTGTCACCGCCGTTGAAGAACGGATGCGGTTGTTCCACGCGATTGGCGCGTCCCCGTTAATCGGAGTGGCTCTGTCCGGGTTGTGGTGGATATGCCATTTGGCGCAGTGATCGACGGGGATGGATTTCAGGCCGAGGTTGAAGGCGGCTAGGTGCGTGGCGGACATGACGCCGGCCTGGTGGAGGATCGATGCAACCGGCCGAGCCAGGGCGCATGCTGCACCACCGGTGGTAGATTTTCCGCCTGCCGCCGCACGGCACGCCATTCCTCGAGCGACCGGTTTCCAGCGGAATACACAGGATGGGTTGTGCAAAGTTTGAGTTGACCGTTTTCGATGGCGAGGCGACACTTGCAACCGACAGCAAGGCAGGAGGAAAAAGATGGACGAGCCAGACCGCTGGCGCCACATGGCAAGCGCGCCGAAAGACGGCAGTCGCATCCTCGTCACGATCCGCCCGTCCGAGCAGGGGCAGGCAGAGGTTGACCTCGCCTATTGGTCGCATGGCGATCAGTTCGGTGCCGAAGGCTGGCGCGCCTCTGATTCCTCGCCCGGCCGCATCATCGAATACGCCGAGCCGGAATTGAAATGCTGGATGCCGATGCCCTCGGCCAATCTCAATCGCACCTCGATGCCCTCACCCTGGGAAGGCGACGCCGCCCAAGAGCTCGACGGGTCAGGAATCTAAGAACTCGCGCCGCCATGTGCGAAGAGATCCGCTGCGAATGGCAAAATCCAGTTGAGCTATCCGCAACCATCATTCGCGATGAAAATACAAGCGCAATTGAGCGAGTTGCATGCCGAGCTTGGAGTGGCAATGATCTACGTTACCCGCGATCACGTCGACGGAATGACCCGCCGTTCGCAGAGCCGGCTCAACCAGGATGGACACGACTGCGAGGCCGTTTCTGTCGAACGGTTTGACATAAGCGTGGGCGCCACCTGACGAGTTATGCTCTTACATCGACCAAAGAATGGACAGCGGGGCCGCGTGCAGTTTCTCTCCGAAGGGAGTGACACGATCATGATTGTGAAGCACCAGACCTCGAACAAAACGATCTCCGACTGCCTCTTGCAACTGCCTCAATCCCTTGAAATCCTCTGATTTGACCGTCGCTGACGCCTTAACGTCAATTCCGATGATCCGGCCGCGACGGTCTTCGATGACAAGATCAACCTCATCCTGGTCCTTGGTGCGATAATGCGAGAAGGAAAAACGCTCCGACCAAGAGGCGAGTTTCAAAAGCTCGGAAACAACGAAACTTTCCAGAAGTGCGCCAAACCTAGTTCTGTCACGTCTTAGCGTTTCAAGATCATCTTCCCCCTGACGGCGTTCGGGAAGGCCCCGGCCGAGGATAACGCCCTCGTCGAGGCTTTCCTAAAAGACGACCGCTATCTCGTCACTTCGCCCAATGCCTATCACAGTTTGGGTGTCGGAGCGACGCAGCTCTATATCAAGACGGTCGTTTACAACCATAAGCGCCACGGCAACTTCACGCTTGGCGGGCGAGAGTTCGAGTTCCGCAAGAAACCGGCGTTCCCCAAAACCCTGACCAAGGAGTTTTTGCTGGTCGACCTAGTCAATAATCTCGACCATCTGGCCGAGGACGACCGTGAACAGGTACTGGCCCGCGTGAAGGAGCGTGCGCTACAAGGCAACCGCAGCGTCCTCAACCGTGCCGCCAAGGAATACCGTATGGTGCGCACACGGAAGTTCTTCAACGGACTCGCAGCAGATACGCATGCCGGTTGATTTCCTGCATAACCAAAAGGATTTCGCGTCCCTGCTGCGCATCGTCGCCGAGGAGATTAAGGTGCAACCCGTGCTGGTCGAGAAGGACTATTGGATCATGCACTGCCTTTATGGCCCTGCAGCAGCTGGGCATGGCTTTCGAGCTGAAAGGGCACATCGCTCTCCAAAGGAACCGGATCATCAACCGACATCAGTTCCTGGGCTTACGATTTTGCGTCATCGCGCGTCGAGTTGATCGACAATCGCGCGCTGGCCGTGCCCTGCTACGAACCCGGCTATACCTTGGTGGAAAAGCTCCAGACCATTTCCACGAAATATCGCAAGCAGCAGGAAACCGGACAGTTCCCCGCCAATTTCCTCCGGCACTATTACGATGTCTACTGCCTGCTGTACCAACCGGACGTGCAAGCGTTCATCGGCACGGAAGCCTATCTCACCCATAAGGCCCGGCGCTTTCCGAAGCTCGACAATCCGGATATCGCCAATAATCCGGCGTTCGGCCTTTCCGACCCCGAGATATTCGCTTTCTACGAAAGCGCTTATGAACGGACCGCGACGATCGGTCCCGCTGGCTCCATCCGCACGACAACGCTCGTCAGAGATTTGGCAGTGCCTATTCGAGTTCAATCTTGGCGTCGCGCACGACAGGGGTCCATTTGGCGATCTGCGCCTTTACATGTGCGCCGAGCTGCTCGGGCGTCGAACCCACGACAACGGCACTGAATTCGGCCATGCGCTTGCTAACGCCTGGATCGGCGAGCGCCTTGTTGGCCGCCAGGTTCAGACGAGCAACGACGTCTGCCGGGGTGCCGGCGGGCGCAAACAGCGCGTTCCAGGTATAGGTTTCGTAGCCCGGAACGGTCTCGGCAACCGTTTGCACATCGGGGGGAAGGACGGCGCGCGCTCCGTGGTGGTGATAGTCTCCCAATTGTGGGGCGATCTTCGAGGAAAGCGCTTGCGCAACGCTTTTTTCGTACTAGCCTCTCAATATCAGCTCCTGCTCAGCCACCTGAACCGTCGAAAATTGCGGCAGATTCAGCTTGTGAACGGCATGGCTGATACGCCGCTGTGGAGAGGTGGCGAAGTGAGGACGTGCCCTGCGCGCGCAAACTGTCGCGATTCCGGGCCTTGGAGGAAAATAAAATGAGAATGACATTGTTTTCGCGGCGCGCGATTGCGCGCTGTGCGGTAGCGGCTGCCCTATTGTCGAGTGTTGCGGGTCTCGCAGTCCCCGCCTTTGCCGCCGGTCCTGTCGAATTGCGATACTTCTATCGCGCCCCGTGGCCTTCGTCGGAGATCTACGCAAACTGGCTCATCGACGAATGGAACAAAAAGAACGGTGACCGCATCCATGTGACCGGAGCGAGCGTCGACGGCGAGACTTACAAGACCAAGCAGACAATCGAGCTGGCCTCGAGCAATCCGCCGGATGTTTTCTATTCCTGGGAAGGCGGCCGCGCGCTGGAAGTCATCAAGAACGGTTTTGCTGCCGATCTGACGACCTATTATCAAAAATACGGCTGGGACAAGTTCCTGGTGCCGGCGTCCGTGTCATTGGCGACCTTCGGCGACAAGAAATACTTTGTTCCCACCGAAATCGGCGCATCCGTCGTCTGGTATCGCAAGGACCTCTACGAGAAACTCGGCCTGAAGGTTCCGACCACATGGGACGAACTGATGGCCAATGCGGAAGCAGGCAAGAAGGCGGGCCTGTGGCCGTTCCTGCTGGCGAACCAGAAAAAATGGCCGTCGCAGTTCATGTGGTCGGCCATTCTAGTCAACAAGTTCGGGCTCGACACCTATCAGGGCCTCGTGAACAACACGATCCCGTGGACCGATCCCCGTGCCGTCGAAACCACCAAGATCATGGCCGACCTGGCGAAGAACGACATGTTCGAGCCGTCTTTCAATTCGATCGACGTCGGTCCGGCCATGGTGCCGTGGTCGCAGGGCAAGGCGCTGCACTGGTATCAGGGTTCGTTCAACCTCGGACGCTTCCGCGGCGATCAGGCCAAATGCTGCGTCGTGCCGATGGACTTCTTCCCGATGCCCTCCATCGACGGCAAGAAACCCGTGATGTCCGTCTTTGCCGAGGACACCATCATGATCCATGCCAAGAGCCCGCATAAGGACGAGGCCGCCGAATTCGTCGACTGGATGATCTCGAAGCCGGCGATGACCGAAAAGCTTGCGATCGACAAGCCTTACCCCTCCTCGACGCAGGGCGATCTTTCGAGCCTTTCGGAGATGGAACAGCGCCTGGGCAAGGAAATGGCCAGCGCCGGCCAGTTCACCTTCATGCATGTGGACCATGCCACGCCGCCTGCAATCTCCGACAGGTTCCTCGACAGCCTGCAGGGCGTGCTTGCCGGTGCGATCACGCCTGAGGATGCCATGCAGCAGACAGAGGACGAAGCCGTACGCACCCGCGGCAAGCTCTGAAGACTAGTGGTCGCTTAGACGGCCGCGATGGCGCCCTTCCCAGCCATGACCGGCCGCGACCGTGGGTATTATGCCCACGGTCTTCCGATCCAGCAGAAACGGATACTCGTCCATGAGCACATCACACAGATCCGGTGAAAGTCCGGGATTTTTTGCCTTTGCGCGTGAGCACACATTCGTGACGATTTTCGGCATTGTCACGCCCCTTGCAGTCTTTGCCGTTTTCGTCGGCTATCCGATCCTGTTCACCATCTATCTCAGCCTGTTCGAATGGAACGGCATGACACCTGATAAAACCTTTGTCGGGTTGGAAAACTACCGGCACATGATCGGCGACAGCCATTTCCAGATTGCGCTGATCAACAATTTCAAATGGCTGGCCGTTACTCTCGCATTCCCCGTTCTCGCCGGCCTGCTGATCGCCTATGCGCTGCGCAACAGGATCCTGCCTGCGCCGGCCCTGGTGCGGACCATCATCTTCTTTCCTGTGACGATGTCGCTGATCTCCGTCGGCCTGATGTTTCTGCTGATCCTCAACCCGCTGTTCGGCGCTTTCGATACCGTTCTGCGTTCCGTCGGACTCGGCTTCCTGGTGACGGAATGGTTCGGAAACTACAAGGTCGCGATCTATACGCTGGCGATCGTGTCCGGCTGGGCTTTTACCGGTATGCCGATGATCTTCTATTATGCCGGTCTCGGCGATGTGCCGAAGGAGACATTCGATGCCGCCCGCATCGAAGGGGCAGGACACTGGCGGATGTTGACCAAGGTGGCTATTCCGCAATTGCGGCCCGTCACCGCCGTCGTCGTGATGCTGACGCTGTTTGAATCGCTGCGCGCCTTCGACCTAGTCGCCGTCATGACCAAGGGTGCGCCCTTCGGCTATACCAATGTCCTCGGTTACATCGTCTATCTCGAAAGCTTCTGGAACACGCGCTTCGGCTACGGCGCCGCCATCTCCGTGGCGATCCTCGCCGTCTCTGCGCTGATGGCCCTGATCATCCTGAAGAAGCTGATGAAGGGAGCCTTCGATGTCTGACACGCTCGTTCTGGTACATCGGCGCGATCTCTTCCGCTTCACGGCACGGTTTCTCGGCTATACCCTGCTTGCTGTCCTCCTTGCCGTCTGGTCCGGCCCGATCGTGCTGGTGCTGATTACCTCGATCAAGTCGAACCAGGACTTTCTCGCAGGTCCCTTTTCCATTCCGTCGCACCCTACCTTCCAGCCCTATATCGATGTCTGGAATTCGCTGGGTTTCAGCGGCCTGCTCGCCAACAGCTTCCTCTATGCGACCGCCGGTTCGGCGCTGGCGGTTCTCCTGGCGCTGGTTCCGGCCTTTGCCCTGTCGCGCATGGAGGTGCCCGGCAAGACGTTCATCTTCGGGCTGATCCTGACCGGTCTCATGCTGCCGCAGCAGACCGTGCTCATCCCGCTCTACGACACGCTGCGCACGCTGCATCTGCTCGACACCAAGATCGGCTTGATCATCGTTCATGGCGCCTATGGCATGCCGGCCCAGATTCTTATCCTGCGCGGTTTCATGACCAGCATCCCGCGGGAAATCGAGAAGGCGGCCTATGTCGAAGGGGCGACCGATTTCCAAGTGTTCTACAAGATCATCCTGCCGCTGTCCCTACCGGGCATCGTCGTGGGCTTCACGCTGAATTTCATCGCTATCTGGAAGGAGTTCGTCTTCGGCCTGGTGCTTTTGAATTCCGAGCAGAATTTTCCGGTCACGGTCGGCATGCTGAAGCTGAACAGCGATCGCTACATGGCCGTGTTCAACCTGCCGGCCGCCGGCCTCGTCATCTCCCAGCTTCCCATCATCGTCCTGTTCATCCTGACCTACCGCAAGATTGCCTCGGGCAATTTCGCCGGCGCCGTCAAGGGTTGAGCAACGTTATTCCAGCATAAGGAAATTGCATTCACATGGCTGAAGTTTCTCTCACCCACATCGAAAAAAGATACGGCGCCCATACTATCATTCCAAGCCTGGACCTGACCATTCCGGACGGCGAATTCACAGTGCTTGTCGGCCCGTCCGGTTGCGGCAAGTCCACCACGCTGCAGATGATCGCCGGCCTGGAATCCATTTCCGCCGGGCGGTTGATGATCGGCGGCGTCGATGTCACACATCTGCCGCCGAAGGACCGCAACATCTCGATGGTCTTCCAGTCCTATGCGCTGTTTCCGCATATGAATGTCCGCGACAATATCAGCTTCGGCCTGAAGACCCGCCGTGTGCCGACCGCAGAAGCCGATCAACTGGTGGCGGTCGTATCGAAAAGACTGAAGCTGGAGAGCTATCTCGACCGGTTCCCGCGGGAACTTTCCGGCGGACAGCGCCAGCGAGTGGCGCTCGGTCGTGCGCTGGTGCGCCGGCCCGGCGTCTTTTTGATGGATGAGCCCCTGTCCAATCTGGACGCAAAACTGCGTGTCGAAGCCCGAAGCTTTCTCAGCAAGATGCATCAGGAACTGGGGATCACCACCGTCTACGTCACGCATGATCAGTCGGAAGCCATGACGATGGGCTCCCGCATCGTGGTGATGAACGGCGGCACGATCCAGCAGGCAGCGGCGCCGATGGAGGTGTACCGCCGCCCGGCAAACCGCTTCGTCGCCGGCTTTATCGGCTCACCGTCGATGAATTTCGTCGATCTCGACGTCGCCTCGCCCGCCGAACTGGTGGATGCGAAGAATGACATCCGCATTTCGGTTCCGCAACACCGGCAAGTCGAACTGGCGAAGTCCGGCCTTCGCTCCGTCACCCTCGGGCTCCGGCCGGAACATATCAGGCTGCTGGCCGCTGGAGACACACGCACGGGAGCAACGAGCTTCAAGATCGAGGTGTGCCAGTTTCTGGGCTCGGAGACGCTTCTCGACATCACGCACGGGGCCTGCCGGGTCATTGCCAGAGTGGGGCCGGAGGAAACCGCAAGGCAGGGCGAGGAGCGCATCTTCGCGTTCGATATGGCTCACGCCCATTTCTTCGACCCCGATTCGGGGAATAATGTAGCGTTGGATAGATGACGGGCTTGTCTGGTCGAGGCCGCGCCGACTCGATAGACGAGGTGTTTAGAAACACGATTTGACTGAGAAGCAAGGTAAATGGCCACGATTGCCGATGTTGCAAGGATTGCCGGAGTTTCGCAATCCACCGTATCCCACGTCATCAATGGGACGCGATTTGTCAAGCCGGAAACGGAACAAGCGGTGCGTGATGCTGTTGCGCGCACCGGATATACCCCCAACACGCTTGCCCGCGCGTTGGCCCGCTCATCGAGCAACAGCGTCGGCATCGCCATATCAGCGATATCAAATCCCTACTTTGCCGATATCATCCGTGCCGTGGAAAGCGAATGCGCCGCCTGCGGCATGACCGTTTTCCTCGCCGATACGCATGACACACCCGAAAAGGAGCTGGAGGTCGTTCAGGCGCTGCACCAGTTGCGCGTCGACGGGATTATCATCGCGCCCTGCTCGACGGACGGATCTGGCGCGCTTCGCTATCTCGAAGATCATGGCATCCCGACCGTTCTCGTCGACCGGCTGGCTTCCACGAAATTCGATCAGGTCGGCGTGCAGAATGCCAAATCGATGGAGGTTTTGGTCGAGCATCTCGTTGAGCTGGGCCATACCCGGATTGGCATGATCCCGGGGCACACCGGTTTCGCCACGACCTCGGAGCGCATCGATGGTTTCGTGAACGCCGTGCGCCGCGCGAAATTGCAAGCTAGCGAATGCACTGTCGCGCCGGGTTCGAACGATGTGGACAGCGCGGCAAGAGCCACGATTGAGATGATGAGCCGTGCGGTATGTCCGACAGCACTCGTTGCCGGCAACAACATGACGACGATCGGCATTATGCGAGGACTGAAATCGCTTGGCAAACATGTTCCGGACGATATCGCACTCGTTGGATTTGACGATTTCGAATGGGCCGATTGCTTCGAACCGCGCCTGACTGTCATCGCTCAACCCTGCATCGAACTCGGCCGTAGGTCGGCCAAGCTCCTGCTCGACCGGATAAAGGATCCGGGCAAGGCGCCGAAGACAGTGAGGGTGAAAACAAGCCTTATCGTTCGCAACTCGTGCGGATCGGCAAATCGCTGATGTCACGAACGTCGCCTGCCGGACGGAAACATATTGCCGGCAGAACGTGGACACCTAGTCCACGATCCAAGAGTTTCCGGCTGTACATGGAGGAAAATCCTCAGATCGAGTTCTGCGATGCAAGCAAATCTTCGAAGAGGCGTACTGTATCCGCTCTTTGACCTATAGGTAGCCGTTGATATGCTAGCGTTCGATCACATCAAAGACCGCGTCAAATCGATGCATATTGCCCGTTGCGACGGCGCCATCGTCGGCGCCGGTTCAGTCGTCACCCGCGACATCGCGGAAGGCGCAACGGTGGTTGGAAACCCCGCGCGGGAGGTCTGACGGACAAAGCCGCCACTTCGATGATGGGCTCGAAGCGAGTGCCACTGGCGCCGCCGACGGCGAAGGTCGCGTCAGATTGATCCTACCAATCAGCTACCTCCGGCGAAGGGATGCAAGTCTTAGCCGCCTCCCTACGGATCCTACGCCCGGGGTGACTGGGTCGAGGATCGCCTCAGCGGCTACCGCTCCGACTACGACCTATTGATCGTCGTCAACAAGAAGTCCTTTGCCGATGAGCATGACCTCTGGGAAGGCATCGAAGAGCAGCTATTGAAAGAGCAGATCGGCCATCGCATCGACACACCGGTCGTGCCGATCGTCCACACACTCCAGGACGTCAACGATCAGCTCGCCCGCGGACGTCCCTTCTTCGTCGACATCGCCAGAGACGGCATCGTCCTCTACGAGCAGCCTGGCCATCCGCTGGCGGAGCCGAAGCCGCTGACGCCGGAGGAAGAGAGCGCGGAGGCGAAGAGTTACTTCGAACAGTGGCACCAGTTGTCTCAGGAGGCACGAAAGATTGCGGAATTCAGCATTTCCAATGGCTTCTGGCGCGACGGAGCATTCATGCTGCATCAAGCTACCGAACGCGCTTATCATTGCGCCCTGCTGACGCTCACTCTCTATAGTCCCAAATCGCATCGAATAAAGGTGTTGCAGCTCTCAGGCCGAGGGGGTAGACAGCCGACTAATCGCCGCTTGGCCGCGCGACAATCGTTCTTCACGTCGATGCTTCGAGCTGCTGTCCAAAGCCTACGTCGAAGCGAGATATTCGTCGAAATACAAAATCACCGCGGAGGAGCTCGCCTGGCTTGTTGAGCGCGTGAAGGCGCTGGAGGCTGTTGGCGAGGTGATCTGCCGGGAACGGCTTTCTTTGTAGCCATTAATCTTACCGACAACCCGCAACTTGCTTCGGCGGTGGCATTTATGGACCGTCGCCGCCGTCCATTCCAGAGGGATGATACGCGAGTTTGGTATCAAAATACCACATTGCGGCGTAGGAGTTATTATGGAACTTTGGAAAGAACTTTACAGCGCTGGGCTTCCAAGCATTGATCGAATACCTAAGCTATTAGCAAAAACTTCGATAAAAATTGGAATATCGTTTCTTTGACGCCTGCGAAGCCCGCCCATACGCTTGGAGCGCTTCAATTGGCAGGGAAACGATGAAAAAAGGCCGTCCCACGATTACGGATGTTGCGCGCGCCGCCGGTGTTTCGCTCGGTACCGTGTCCAATTTCCTCAACGGGACGGTGCCGGTCAAAGCGGAGACAGCCGAGAAAATTCAGGAGACCATTCAGAAGCTTGCCTATTGGCCAAGCGTGTTCGCGCGTTCGCTGCCGATGATGTCGGCGCGCAAGGTCAAGGCGGCGGAGGGCAATCCGCGGCTGCTCGTCGTCGGCCATATCTGCGTCGATTATCTCTGCCGGGTGCAGGTCCTGCCGCACCGCGACGATCGCGTGGCCGCAAACCATATCGACAAGGCGCTCGGTGGCCCGGCCGCCAATCTGGCCGTCGCCGCCGCGGCCGTCGGCTCGCCCTACGGGCTTCAGGTGGATCTCGCGACTGCCGTCGGCGACGATGCCGACAGCGAATGGGCGATGGCGGAACTGCTGGCGCATGGCGTCAACGTCGAACTGGCCGAATTGAAAATATTTCAATCCAAAATCATGAGTGCCCATTTTTGCTCTCGCAGGCAATCGCGAGCGTGGCCTGCGCAAGCCCATCGCAGCCGATGACGGCATGCGCCCGTTCGACATACTCGGCCTCGTTGTGGCTGAGCCCATCGCGGCACGGAACGAAGATCATCGCGGCCGGCGCGACGCGATTGACGAACAGCGCATCATGAAAGGCGCCTGACAGCATCCGCGTACTTTTGACCTTGCGCGCGCCTGCTGCCTGCTCGATCGTCTGCTGCAACGCGTCGGAAAAAACGCAGGGTGCCATATCGAAGGATCGGGCGATCTCGGCGTTGCAACCCTGCCGCTTCGCTTCCTCCGTTATGCGCGATGTCACGAACCGTTCGATCTCGTCCAGCCGCGATGGTTCGGGATGACGCATATCGACCGTGCAGCGGACCTGATCCGGGATCGCATTGACCGAGCCGGGCTCGGCCGAAATCCGCCCAACGGTGAAACGGGCGTCCGGATCGGCCGGCATCACCGCCTCGTAGAGGCCCGACAGTGCGCAGGTCAGCGCGTGCAGCGGGTCGCGGCGATAGGACAATCCGGTCGTGCCTGCGTGGGCGGTCTGTCCGGTCACCGCCACATCAAGCCAACGCGTGCCCTGGATGCCCTTTACTACGCCGATCGGGATGTCGTTCGCCTCGAGCGAAGGCCCTTGTTCGATATGGACTTCGATATAGGCGTGAAGCGGAAAGCCGAGACGCAGCATCTCGGCCTCCGGCAGGCTCGCAATCGTCTTCGCCAGTTCCTCAGCAAAGTCCGCGCCATCGGTAGCGACTTTGCCCCGCCAGGCGGAAGGGATCTCGCCCGCCGAAAACGCCATGGACCCCATGCAGCCGGGCGCAAAGCGGACCCCTCCTCGTTGGTCCATGAGACCACGACGACGGGACGCTCTGTCTCGATCCCCGCATCCTCCAGGCTCTCCAGCACCTCGAAGGCGGAGAGGGTGCCGAGCGCGCCGTCGAACCGGCCGCCGGCCGGCTGGCTGTCGAGATGACTGCCGATGACCACCGGCGCGAGCGTATCCTTCAGGCCCTTGCGGCGGAGGAAGAGGTTGGCCATCGGATCCTGGAAGACGAGGAATCCCCTCGCCCAGGCAAGCTCGGCCAGAAGCCGCCGCGCGCGTCGATCGCCTTCTGTCAGCGCCTGATGGTTGACGCCGCCCTTCGCCGTGCCGCCGATGGCGGCAAAATCTTCGAGCCGGGCATTGAGACGATCGCCGTCGATATCGAGCATGGCTTTACCTCAGAGATAGGGAGCGTCGTGGAAGGCGATCTCGAGCGCCTGCGCGCGGCCGAAGATGCCGCTGAGGCGGGAGCGTTCCTCCACGCTCATGCCCTCGCCGGCCGCATCCAGCTCCACCTTCAGCCACAGCGCCTGGGCGGCGAAGTCCTCGTGCGCGTGTAGGTCCACCCACTCCTTGAGCAGCGGATCGCTCATCTCGTGGCGGGCGGCGTCCTTCGACCAGGTCCAGTACATCCACTCGGCGGCGAACATGGCCGCCACCGTGTCGAGATAGCCGCCATCGCGGGAGATCGCCAGCATGCCGTCGCGGAACGCGGCTACTTCGGGCATCGTCGTGTCATAGGCCGCGGGATCGATGCCGCGCTCAGTGAAGGTCTTTTCAAAATAGGCGATCTGCTGGTTGGCCAGCGCATCCAGAACGCCGATCAGCCAACGCTTCTGGGCGATCGTCTCAGCCTTGGCGGCGGCAAAGGCAAAGATCGAGATCGCCGTATCGACGAAGGCGCCTTCGAAGACGAGGTAGCGTTCGAAGACCTCCTTCGAAAGCTTGTTCGCCTTGATGTCCTCGACGAAGCGATGGGTCACCATCGCATCGAAGACGGCGGCATTTTCACGCAGGATCTGCTCGGACAGTGTCTCGGTCATATCAGCCTTCCAGACCCGGACGCGCGGCTTCGACGAAGGCCTTGACGCGCGAGAGTTCCACCGGATTCCACCAGACGCCGCCTTCCTTGAGCGAGGACGCGACGATGACGCCGTTGGTGCGCTTCAGGATCTCGACGACGTTGTCCTTGGTAACACCCGAGCCAACGAGCAGCGGCAGATGTGTCGCGGCGCCGATTGTCTCGATTTCCTCCACGGTCGCCGAATTGCCGGTTCGCTGACCGGTGGCGATTACCACATCGGCGTCAAAGAAGGCGAGGTCGCGGGTCAGTTCCTCGATCGTCCGGTCGGCGGTGATCGCGTGGGCGCCATGCTTCACATGGCTGTCGGCGAAGACCTTGATGTGCTCGGCGCGCAGAGCCGATCGGTAGCGCATCGCTTCGGCCGCGCGGCCTTCCATAAAGCCCTCGTTGGCGACATAGGCGTTGGCCCACTGGTTGACACGGATGAACTTGGCGCCGCCGGCCATGGCGATGGCGAAGGCGGGGATCGGGGCGTTTGCGAGCACGTTGATGCCCATCGGGATGCCGGTCGCCCGTCCGATCCTATCGGTGACGACGGACATGAAGGCGGATGTCTCAGGGCCGATATCCTCAGGCTTGGAGAAGGGAATGTCCCCGTGGTTCTCGATGATCAGACCATGCAGCCCGCCTTCGATCAGAGCTTCGGCATCGCGCATTGCCACGTCGTAGATCGCGTCCACGGTCGCGCCGCGGTAGCGGGGGGCACCGGGAAAGGGCGAGCAATGGATCATCCCGATCAGTGCCTTGTCAGTGCAGAATATTTCCCTTATGGCGCTTGAATTATTATCCGAAATCGTCTGCATTTTCGTTTCCTTTCGAAGGCCAGCCATGCCTGCCAATGTTCGTGCTCATGTCATCGGTAACGTCGCTGTCGACGAAACCATATCCGTGTCGACCATGCCGGAAGCCGGGGCTTCGATCCTCGGCCGCGAAGAAACGCGCGACCTTGGCGGCAAAGGTGCGAACCAGGCCGTGGTCATGGCGCGCACCGGCCTGCCCACCACCCTCGTCGCGGCCGTGGGCGAGGATTTCCGCGCCCAGACCATTCGCGATCAACTGGCGCCGGAACCGGTCGAAGCCAAGCTGATCGCGCTTGCCGGCCGTTCCAGCGACTTCTCCATCATCTTCACCACGCCTGATGGCGAAAACGCCATCGTCACCACCACGGATTCAGCCGGTTCGCTGACGCCTGAAGAAGCCATTGCCGCGCTTGACACTGCCGCTGCCGGCGACCTCATGGTCCTGCAGGGCAATCTCAGCCAGGCAACCACCCTCGGCCTGCTCCAGGAAGCCCGCCGCCGCGGCCTCGTCACCGCCTTCAACCCCTCGCCTCTCAGGCCCTATTTCGACGCCTTCTGGCCGCTCATCGATATCGCATTTCTGAACCGGGGCGAGGCGAAGAGCCTCACCGGTTCGTCCGATACGGCAGCGACCGAAAAGCTGCTGCAATCGGGCGTGCGCCACGTCGTTCTGACGCTCGGCAGCGACGGAGCGCTGCTCGCAAGCCGGGCGGCGGCCATTGCCACCATTCCGGCCGTGGCCACCAAGGCGATCGACACCACCGGCGCCGGCGACACCTTCATGGCGGTGGCGCTGGCTTCGGCCGCGGTGCGCGGGGTCGAGCTCGACACCCGTGCCATCGGCCACGCGGCATCCGCCTCAGCGCTGACAGTCAGCCGTCGCGGCACCCGTTCGGCCTTCCCGACCAGCAGCGAACTTAAGGCCATCCTGGCTCACTGAGGGACGCCAGAGGCCGTCAATGCCTCAGCGCTTGTCGCTCAGCCAGCCCAGAATGTTCTTCCAAAGGCGGCCGTAGCCTTCCCATTCACAGAAGGCGGGCGACAGCCAGTGCGGCCCGATATCGGACGTCCAGGCAGCGCTTCGCCCGTTGCCGAACGTCCCGGTGACGAGCAGCGGATGGCCGCCCTGATCATCCGGCAGGCGGGCGACGACTTCGACGTCGGCGCGGTCGCGCACCTCCACCTCGTTGACGCCAAGCAGCAGCGGCCATTGACCGCCCATGCCGGCAACCGTCGGATGGTCCGCCTTGGTGATGACGGCTCCCGTGCCTTCGGGAATCTCGACGCGGTCGTCATAGGGCAGGCAGGTGACGGGGAGAACATCCTCCACCGCCGTGCGGCGCCAGCGCGCCTTGCCGTCGATGCCTTGGAAGGAGAAATAGCCGCCGACCATCAACAGGCCGCCGCCCTTTTCCACCCAGGCCTTGATGAGCTTCAGCCGGTTCGGCACAGTCCTGGAATGCAGCCAGACAGCGGGCGGCAGCAGCAGCGAGTTCGCGCCGATATCCGACAGGATGATCACGTCATAGACGTCGAGCCCCGCCATATCGAAGGGAAATTTTTCGACCGCCTCATGAGCTGGCATGTAGGTCAGCTCATACTCGCTGCCTTCGAGTACTTTCACCAGCGGCTCGGCGCCGAGATGGAAGGTGACGCTGCCGAACTGATCGAAGCCTTTATAATGGGTGGCGGAGCTGACCCAGCTCTCGCCAACGAGGAGGACTTTCTTGGTCATGGTCTTTCCATTTCTATCGTCGTTTTGACATCAGGCCTTGGCCTGGAATACCGATCTCGGATTGTCGCGCATGAGAATGTCGAGCTGTTCATCCGTCAGCCCATGGCGCTTCAGGCGCGGCAGGAAATGCTTGACGATATACGCATAGCCATTGCCGCCGTACCGCGTCAGCATCATCTTCAGGAAGACGTCGTGGGAGAGCAGGATACGATCGATATATCCCTGCTCCACCAGCTTGACGATGGCACGCGCTGCTTCCTCGTCGCTCGGGCACTGAACCTGCTGATCGGCGTAGAAGAAATCCATGCCGATCATGTCATATTCCAGCAAGGCGCCTCGCGAGGCGAGCTCGCCCTGATAGGCAAGATCATCATGCGACGGGTTCATGTGGCAAAGCACGGTGTGGTGAAGGTCCGCCCCCTCTGCCGCCGCGATATCAAGCACCCTGTGGCCCAGCCGGAACCAGCCGGGCAGATGCACCATCAGCGGAAGACCGATGCGCGCCTGCGCCCGCGCCGCCGCCCTCAGCGACTTCTCTTCCTGATCGGTGAAATCCGAGGACACTCCGATCTCGCCGATCAATCCGACCTTGATGTCGGTACCATCGACGCCGGCGGTTGCTTCCTGAACGATCTCGTCGGCGATCTGGTCGATCGTCATGCCGGCGACCTTTGCCGGATGTGACGAGCCGAGATAGTAGCCGGCGCCCATGATGATATTGAGCCCGGAAGCCTGCGATATCCGCTTCAGCGCCCGGGGATCTCGGCCGATACCCTGGCAGGTCGGCTCGACAACCGTGTGGCCGCCATGTGCGGCGAAATCCTTGAGCTCGGTGATGGCCAGCGGCTCATCGTCCAGCGTGATGTTGTGCTTGTTGACGAAGGGATCCTGGCGCAGCTCGCTTAAGATCTCGATGCAGACGAAGCTGTCGGCGAGATACTGGCGCTCCGGCGTCTTAGGTGCATGCCACCAGCAGCGGCAGTCGTTGAGAATATGCTCGTGCATCAGCGTGATGCCGAGAGCGGAAGCAGGGATTGCACCCACTACCGTCATCACCTTGCCCGAGCGCACATGCGCTTCTGAAAGTTCGCTCATGCCGACCTCACTTCCTCTTTCCGCCGAAGCGGAAGTTGGTCGTAAAGATCTTGGTGTTGAGCCAGATTGCCACGAGGATGATGGCGCCAGTCACGATCTGCGTGAAGAAAGGCGAGATGTGCATCAGGACCAGCCCGTTGCCGATAACGGCGATGGTGAGCGTCCCGAGCACCGTGCCGAGAATGCTGCCGCGTCCGCCCATCAGCGATGTGCCGCCGAGGACCACGGCCGCGATGACCTGCAGTTCGAAACCGACGGCTGCGTTGGACGAGCCCGAGCCGAGACGGGCGGCGATCAGAAGTCCGGCCAATGCGCAGGCAATCCCTGACACCATATAGACCGAGGCAACGATCCACTTCGCCGGCATGCCGACGCGGCGGGCCGCCTCGAGATTGGAGCCGACCGCGACGACCTGCCGGCCGTACTTCGTGTAGGCGATGACGACGTAGCCGATCACGGCCACAAGCACGGCTATCAGTGCCGGAACCGGAAGCCCGAGGAACTCGCCCCGGCCGAGCCAGAAAAAGCCGGGCGCATCCTTGATCGGGATCGAATATCCCTGCGTCAGCCACAGCGCGAAACCTCGCAGAATGGAGAGGCCCGCAAGCGTGACGATGAAGGCCGGGATGCCCTGATAGGCAATGAACCAGCCCTGGGCGATGCCCATCAGCGCGCCAAAGGCGATCATGCCGATCACTACAGTTGGCCATGGATAGCCCATGGCCATGATGATCGCCGCCACGGCATTGACCAGCGCCACCTGCGAACCGACGGAAAGGTCTATGCCGCCGGTTATGATGACAAGCGTCATCGCAACCGCGACAACCAGGATAGGAGCCGCCTGGCGCACGACGTTGAGGATATTGCCGAGCGTCAGGAACGTGTCCGTGGTGGCCGAGAAGAAGACAAGGCAAGCGAGGAAGAACACGGTGATCGACAGCACCTGCGCGTGTTCGGAAAGGAAGTCGGCGACCGGCGATCCGGTCGCGCGTTCGGTATAGGCGCTCAATGCTTCTGCCCTCCGACGATGAGCTGCACAAGATCCTGCAGGTCGGTCTTGGCGATATCGCGTTCGGCGACCTTGGTGCCTTCGTACATGACGGCGATACGGTCGCAGACGCGGAAGAGATCCTGCAGACGGTGGGTGATCAGGATGACCGAGACCCCTTTGGCCTTCACCCGGTTGATCAGGTTGAGCACGGCCTCGACTTCCGCCACGGCAAGAGCCGATGTCGGCTCGTCCATGATCAGCACCTTCGGATTGAAGGACGCGGCGCGCGCGATCGCGATCGCCTGCCGCTGACCGCCCGACAGTTTCTCCACCTTGGCTCCAAGCCGTGGGATGCGGATCTCGAGCGCATCGAGCATGGCGCGAGCCTCGGTCAGCATGCGCGCGCGGTCGAGGAACGGCCCCTTGGTCAGTTCGCGGCCGAGAAACAGGTTGCCGACCACATCGACATGGTCGCACAGGCTGAGGTCCTGGAACACCATTTCGATATTGCGATGGCGGGCGTCTGCCGGTCCGCTGAAGCGAACCTCCTGTCCGTCGACGGCGATCGTGCCGTCATCGGGGATATAGGTGCCGGAGATGACCTTGGTCAGCGTCGACTTGCCGGCTGCGTTATCGCCGACCAGTCCCAGGCATTCGCCGGGATAGATGTCGAGATCGACGCCGCGCAGCGCCTGATGCGAGCCGAAATTCTTGCGAATACCCTTCAAGGAAATGCGGGGCTGGCGAATGCCGCCTTCGCCGGACTGCCGGGGGAGGATTTCTCCGCCCCCGGATCCTGCGACAGCGGTTGGGTGCTGTCCGTCAGAGATCATTTGAAAACGGCCCGGTAGGGTTCGACGTTCTCCTTGGTGACGATAGTGATCGGCACTGAGATCGTCTTCTCGACGCTGCCGCCGTCCGAGATCTTCTTGAGGGCATCGACGGCCGCCGCACCCATGGCGGAAGGATCCTGCTGGATCACGGCGGTGACATAGCCCGCGTCGATGCCGGCAATTGCCTGGGCGGTCAGATCCCAGCCGAAGATCTTGACACCAGACTGCTTGCCCTGGCTTTCGACAGCGGCGATGGCGCCCATCAGCGCCGGCTCGCCGGTGGCGTAGACGGCGTTCATGTCGGGGTTGCCGGTGATGAGGTTTTCAGCGGCGGCAAGCGCGTTGTCCTGGATGTTCTGGCCATCGACGACGCCGGCGGTGGTGACGCCTTCAACACCCTTGACGGTCTTTTCGAAGCCTTCCTGGCGGACATTCTGGATGAAGGAGTTCAGTGCGCCGACAACGCCATACTTGGCCTTTCCGTCCATGTTACTCTTCACGTAGTCGAGGAAGAATTTGCCCATGTCGGCACCGGCCTTGGCATTGTCGACGCCGATCTGCGCCTTCTGTGGGCCTTCCGGGAGAATAGCATCGATGGCGACAACGGGAATGCCCGCGGCAGCCGCCTGCTGCACAGCAGGCATGATGCCGTTAACGTCGATGGCAACGACCGCGAGGCCGTCGACCTTCTGCTGGATATAGGTTTCGATGGCGCTGTTTTGCGCGGCCGGGTCGTTGTTGGCGTTGAAGATCACCAGCTTGGCGCCGGCCGCGTCGGCCGCCTTTTGCGCGCCTTCGTTCATCTGGTTGAAGAACAGCGCCTGCTGGTTGATCTGCACAAGCGCGAAGGTCTTTTCAGCGGCAAAGGCACTCCCGAACGAGATACCGGCAAAGACCGTGGTTGCGAGTGCGCTCGTAAACATCCTGCGTGTCAGAATAGTCATGTCTTGTTCCTCTGGTTAGGTTCATCTTCGTTGCTTTTTTATTGTTTCGACGGCGGTGCAACGGAGTTCCGCACGACGATTTCGACCGGCAGCAGTTCCTCGGAGCGCAATGTGTCCGGCTCCTGCCAGTTTGTTTCAAGAAGCAGCGCCAGCGCCCGCTCGCCAAGCGCCCGGACAGGCTGGCGTATGGCGGTCAGGGGCGGTGCGAAGAGATGCAGGGGGCTCACATCGTCGAAGCCGATCACCGAAACCTCGCCGGGAATAGAGACGCCCTCGGCGCGGAACACTTCGATCAACCCGATCGCAATCTCGTCGGAACTGGCGAAAATGCCGGTTGCCGGCTTGCCCTCGTCGATAAAACGGCGCGCCGCCTGCCGGCCGAACTCCACCGTGAAACTACCCTCGTGGCGTGTCAACTGGAACGGCTCCCCCCGCTCCATGAGCGCACGCTCCAGGCCCCGGGAGCGACGGCGCGTGCTGATCATTTGCTGCGGGCCGCCAATATATACCACACGCCGATGGCCATGCTCGGCAAGATGCCGGCCCGCGAGATATCCGCCTTCCTCGTTGTCGCAGAAAAGCTTTGGCACCATTGCGTCCGGCACGTCTTCGTCGACGATGACCACTTTTCCAGTCTGGTTTATCAATGCACCCAGTTCGCCGTCGTCAGGGTGATTGGTAACGAAGATGAGACCGTCGACATGATTGCGGGCAAGCGCCGTCACGTACGAGATTTCACGGCCGGGACGGTTGAGCGTCGCATGCAGCGACAGCGCGAGCCCGCGCTTGTCCGCCTCCTGCTCGACCGCGGCGACAAGCGTGGCGAAGAAGGGATTGGCGATGTCGGGCACTACGAGACCGATCGTATCCGATCGGCCGCGGCTCAGACGACGGGCATGCGGATTCGGCTCGTAACGAAGATCCCGGATCGCCTTGTCGATACGCTCTTTGGTTTCCGGAGGAAGCTGGAGCGAACCGTTCAGAAGCCGTGACACGGTCGCCACCGATACGCCAGCGGCGTCGGCAACATCCTTCAGGCTTGTAGCACGCTTGCTCGCCATAACGTCTCCATGCCCAGGTGTCGGTCGGGCATTGTAAAGCGATTTACTAAACCGCTTTACAATGGCATCCACAAGCTGCGCGTCAAGCGCAATATTTAGGCATGGAGAAAAATTAGGCGAAAGCAGGGACTCCGCGCATTGGCCATGACTACTGAGATTATTTCCCTCGAAACAGGATACACCGGTCTTGATGGGATTCGAACTGTAGGCCCTGGAAATAAAAGCACAGGATAACAGCGATACAAGGAATGTCAGATGATCTGACACGCGTCACTTTCCAGGCCTTAATGCCCTCACCCAACTGTGCTTGTTCGTTCACTCAGCGAGGCGTAAACAGGATCGCTGGCCCAGTCTTCATGTCCATGGCGTATTCGGATCACGAAAACGGCTCCGTTCTCCTCGATCCGGTAAACAATAAGATGGGCCTTGAACGAGTGAATTCTAACTGGTGGCGAAATCTCTTCTCGCTCACGCGCCATTCGCGGGTTGGCGGCAATGAGATCGAGCACAGTGAACAGGTCGTCATGATATCGCCTAGCCTGTGCGGATCCGAACATGCGTATGCCTTGTTCGGCGATCGCAATGATGTCCTCTTCCGCTTCGACTGAAAGGCTAAAAGGCATTATCTGCTGCCGCGCGTTGTTTCCTCGCGCGCTGCTGCCGCCGCAAAGAGTTCGTCCTTCGACCGGGTACCAACACCGCTGTTGACACCGTCATCAACGAAACGTTGCATGGCGGCAATCTTATCATTGCGAACCTGGTCCCTGCGAATCAAGTCGCGCACATAATCACTGGCATTGGAATATCGCCCGGTCTTTGCTTGCGCCTCGACCCAATCTTTCATCGGGTCGGGAAGAGATACGTTCATCGTAGCCATTGGAGCCTCCATAGTGCGAGCAGATTAGCTGAACTTGGCAAAGTTTGTCAAACTAGTCTCGCGCTGTAGGCGCACAGCTCGGCTAAGTGCATTCTCCATACATCGCGTGCATCGCCGCAATAAGGCGCTCTCGGTGGCGTAGAACGCGGATCTTCAAATGACCGCCTTGAAAGGGTTCAGACCTTCGACCCTGTAGTTATTATCCGGCAGTACGAGCAAAAAGTTCAGACGGGGATAGGGACTTAATAATTCCAATCGTCTTCCACGTTGGCGACAGCTTTACCTTATGACGTAGGAACGCCCCGGCCCCGAGAAAAAGTCGTCATTCGGAAGAACCAACCCGAAAGCCTTTTGCAGATTAGTCTACCTTGACAATGAAAGCATATGCTCCTACTTGTTCGGTATTAAGAGCATATGCTCTCATTAAAGGAGATATGGCAATGAACGAGACTGACATCCTGGTAAGTGGTGCAACGGGACGGACCGGCGGCGCTGCGATCGACGAGCTTCTCAAGATGAGCAGGAAGGTTCGAGCCTATGTTCGCTCGGACGACGACCGTGCCAAAGCGCTGCGGGAGCGCGGCGTCGAAGTCGCGGTCGGCGACTTCACCGACATCGATGACATCCGTGCGGCCATGGAGGGCATTCGGTCTGCATACTTTCTGCACCCCATCGCGCCGGGAATTCTCGGCGCCGCGGCCTATTTCGCACAGGCGGCGAAGGAAGCGGGCGTCTCCGCGATCGTAAACATGTCGCAGATCTCGGCGCGTCGAGAATCCACCAGCCATGCAGCGCAGGATCATTGGATTTCGGAGCGCGTCTTCGACTGGTCGGGCGTCGCGACCACGCATCTGCGTCCCACCTTCTTCGCCGATTGGCTCGTCTATCCGCATTTTGCAAGGGAGATCTGGGCGTCTAAGAAGATCGAGTTCCCGTTCGAGAACGGCCGCCATGCACCGATCAGCTCGGATGACCAAGGCCGCGTGATCGCCCACCTGCTGGCGAAGCCGGAAGGTCATGGAGGCAAGATTTATACCCTTCACGGCCCCGTCGAAATGAACCACGCCGAGATCGCCGCAGCGATGTGCGATGTTCTAGGAGCCAAGATCGAATACGCGCCGACCTCGATCGAAGCCTTTAAGGACAAGATGGAGACGCTCTACAAGTTCCCGCCGTTTCTGGTGCAGCACCTTGTGGAGGTCGCCCAGAACTACCGCGAGGGCATCTTCTCCGGCACCAATGACGTCGTCGAGCGCGTCACGGGAACGCCTGCCCTCTCCGTTACGGAATTCATCGCCAAGAACCGTGAGGCCTTCCAGTAAAGGCGAAAGCCAGGAGTAACGATTATGTCGAGCACTCATCAAGAACGCCATCCGTTCCTCGACGACCTGACCGCAGAAGCGGAACTGATCAGTTCCGTGCTGCGTGGACCGGTGATCGGTCGCGACGAAATCCGGAGTGTCGTTGATGCCGTCGGCACTTTCTACGCCGAGCAAACCCCGACCTTTATGGAGATCGTCGGTTCGCGGACGCTTCTGGAATATGAAGCGCTATTGACCAGCGGCGAACGCCTGAATGCGGCCGTCATCATCGATCGCCACCCGGATGGCTCCATACCGCGCGTAAGCGTCCGTATGGCCCCGGTCCATGCCGTCGTGTCGCTCGCCGGCCACCTCAAAAGCGCGCTATCCGGTCAGCTGCCCAAGCAGCTTTTCCTCTGAATCCAACAGCCCAGTTGGCCTCCGCCGGAGTAGCGGATCGGCCACCCTAACAAGGTGACGTGTCATGGAAATCAACAACGCAACGGTCTTCATTACAGGTGCAAATCGCGGCCTGGGCCTGGCCTTCGCCCGCGAGGCCGTCCGGCGCGGAGCGAAGAAGGTCTACGCCGGCATGCGCAACAGAAATGGCTTCGACGAACCCGGCGTCGTGCCAGTCCGCATCGACGTCACCGATCCGACGTCGGTCGCCGCCGCAGCCGAGGCTGCAGCAGATACAACGATCCTGATCAACAACGCGGGTATTGCCGCGCTGATCGACAATCCCTTGGCGGCCGATTTCGAGGCGCAGTCGAAGGCGTTGTTTGACACCAATTACTATGGCGTGGCGCGGGTCACCCAGGCGTTCGAGCCTGGCTTGTCCAAGGTGCCCCATACCGCCATTATCAACGTCCTTTCTGATATCGTATGGCTGCCACGGCCCTACCTGACACCCTACGCCGCGTCCAAGGCCGCGGCCTGGAACTATACGAACCAGCTCCGATTCCACCTCGCGGAACGCGGCATCCAGGTGCTGGGTCTTCATGTCGGATTCCTGGACACGGATTTGACGAACGGTATCGACGTGCCGAAGACCAGCCCGACGGACGTGGCAATGCAGACCTATGACGCGCTTGCCGCCGGAAAGAGCGAGGTCGTGGCCGACAAGGGCACGGCTCTGCTAAAGAGCACGCTGGCGGACGAGATCCCCGGTTACATCATACCCCCGCCGGGATTGTTCTGAACCACGGCGCGATGGGAATAGAGAATGGTGTCTTCCGTGGACCGCGTGAAGACGCCCAGAAAGTGGATTTGAAAGGAATGGAAATGTTGTCGGCAAATCAGCCTCTGGGAATCGACCAGTGCAACTGCAACGCCATGCGTAGGGCGAGCCGGCAGATCACCCGCCTCTATGACGCTCACCTCGAGCCGGTCGGGCTCCGCATCACGCAGTTTCTCATCCTCGCCGCTCTGGCTGAAGCTGAAAGCGCGACCGTCATTGCGCTGGCCGAGCGCCTCGATGTTGAACGCACGGCAATGGGGAAGATGGTCGGTTTCCTGGAGAGAGACGGCTTCGTCTCCATGAAGCCCTCCCCGACCGATGGCCGCTACCGGGTCATCGAACTGACGACTGAAGGCCGTCTTTTACACGAAAGGGCGTCGCCCCTGTGGCTGGCCGCCCAGCAGGAGTTCTCGAACCTGAACGGTGCAGCAAACGTAGCCTCACTTCGAACGGGACTGAACCGGATCGTGGTCGGCAAACACGCTGCGGCATCTTCGGGCGATTGACGCAGGTCTTGCCCAGGCCCTCAGTAGGGGGCCGGTTCCGTGTGAAACCGCAAACGCAACGGCTCTTGACCGGATTAGAACCGGTAACCCTGCCCTACACGATCGGAGCTCTTGAAGGGATCCGAACCGGCGACACACATATTCGATTCGTCCACAAAACCGCCTAAGGTGCGGACAAATCTCAGCTTTTGAGGCGTAAGACTATTTATGGAACTGGTAAGGGCCCGCACTACGTTCGGCATCGCCCCGGGGACAAACAACGGACCTTGCTTGGTAGCCTCTAACCGAAATGGCGACGAAATTTGCCGCATTCCGCCCCCAACGCTGTTATTGAATTAAACGTTATAGTACTCCGCGCAACGCCCGCAAAAGTCGCTCGCGTTGCAAAATACCTTCCCACTTGGTGGGATAATATCTGAAAAAATACGCGCTCAGAAATGGTGGCACGAGATGGCTCGATGGAGGAGTTCGTTTCAACTGCCCACAACCATCGCGCACAGCGCCGCTTCGATGTCGGCCTCTTTCGCGAACGCGGCCTCTTCAAGGATCTTTGACACGCTAGGTGAAGCCTCTGACCCGTGCACTCTCATGATCGGATGATCCAGCCAGTCGAAAACCCGCGTTGCAATTCATCAGCGAGCCACCCCAAAATGGGGGGAATGACCTGAGATATGGGTCTTTGGCTCACGGTCGTCAGCTTTGCTTTCGACACAGGCATCTATGAATTTCAACCCGTCCGCCCCGTCTTCGACGGTGGCCGAAGAGCTGCATTTTCCCGCAACCGGCGCCGTGCAATTTCACGCTTGCTCTGCTCCGCGGAGTATCACATGTGGGACCGATGGATCCCCGATCCAAAAATGGCGGCCGATGGGCCGCCATTGGCAATACTTGTTATTCGACCAGCCCGTTAGTTGCCCTTATCGGCTCCGCTGATTTTGCTGATGTACAGGGCGACGAGGATGATGCCGCCTGTCGTGGCGTTGATCCAATATGCGGGAACTTGGGATAGAACCAAAACATCCTGAATTAGAACGAGCAGCAAAACACCGCCACACGCACCTGCGATCGTGCCTCGCCCGCCGTTAAGGCTGACGCCTCCGAGAACAGCAGCAGCAAATGCATTGAAGATCAGATTTTGCCCGAGTGAAGAAGGAATGGACGCAATCCGCCCTGCCTGCAGCAGCCCTGCCAGAGCAGCGAGAACGCCTGCGACGATAAATACGCCCATCAAGACACGCTCGACTGGAATGCCTGCGACGCGGGCGGCTTGCTGGTTTCCACCGACTGCATAGAGCATCCTGCCAATCCGGTGCCGGGACATGAAGACGGTAAGAATGGCGAGCAAAGCCAAGGCGACCAGGAAGGATACCGGTACGCCCAGGAACGTCGAATCGCCCGGGAAGGTCAGCAGCACAGGCAGGTCCGAGAGCGTTTCGCCGCGGGTCAACCCGAGGCTAATACCGCGCAACAGGATCAGCGTCGCTAGGGTTGCGATGAATGCGTTGAAGCGGAGATAGATTACTAGCACGCCATTGAACGCACCAATAAACGCGCCAACTGCGAAGATCACGATCAGTGCAAGTAATGGCGAGTTTGCGAGATTAAGGCCCGAGCCTCCTGCTTCGAGAAGGCAATACACACCTACCATCGGCGCGAGGCCAAAGGTGGATTCGAGCGACAAATCAAACTTCCCGGCTATCAGGACCAAAGTCAGGCCCATCGTAAGGACGCCGAGTTCGCTGGCTTGCTGCACCACACCGTAGAAGTTATCGTATGACAGGAATGCGCTGTTAAGCAGGGTTCCCACGATCATAACGACAACGAGAACCGGCAAGATCGCCCATTCAGGCTGGAAAAGATCGCCGAGGAGCCGGCGAGAACGTAGATTCGCTCCGCTTGCGGTTGTTGTTTGAGTGTGGGTCATGTTTCCTCCCGAGATGTATGAAAGCCTTCCATGGCGGACACGAGCTCTTCCTCGCTCATGCCGCTCTTTTCGACGACTTTCTTGCCGCGAACCCAGACCTGAACGCGGTCGCAGAACGCAAGTTCTTCGGGTTCGTCACTAACAAGTATGACAGCGAGGCCTTGGCGGCGGCGCTGTTCGACGATGTCGAGGATCGTAGCCTTCGACGCAATGTCCACGCCGGCCGTCGGGTGCAGAAGAATTAGAACGCTTGGATTGGTGCTTAGGGCCGAGCCCAACAGCACCTTCTGCTGGTTGCCACCGCTCAACTCACCGACATTTTGCCTGACCGAATGACAGACGACGCCGAGATCGGAGCGATTGTCCTCCGCGAATTTGCGCCGTGCTTTACCATTCATCAGGAAACGACTTGTGAACGCCTTCAGACTTGGCAGAGTCATGTTGTCTTCAATGGACATCCCACCAACCAAGCCCGTCTTGATGCGATCTTCCGGAAGAAGCGCGACGCCACTTTTGACCGCCGTCGGGGGTTTCCAGGGCTTTAAAACATTCTTTCCATTCAAAACGATCTCTCCCGACCACTTTGAATAATGTCCCGCTAAGGCAAGGGCGATTTGACGAGTGCCAGATCCGGAATGTCCCGCAAAGCCGATGACCTCCCCTGCTTTGAGCGTCAAGTCCACGCGATCATCGCAGGCATCGAGCTGCAAATTCGCTTTGAGCACGACGGGCGTCGACGGAGCGAGGGATGGTCGAGATACCTTTTCGCTAGCCGTCAGGGCTTTGCCGGCGCCCTCTTCGCCTACCATTGCGGACACGATGTCAGCCGTTGTGAGTTTTTGCGCGTCACCATGTAGGACGTCGCGCCCGTTTCGCAGCACCGTGACAGCGTCACAAACCTTTGGAACTTCGTCGAGGTGATGAGAGATGAAAAGGAAGGTAATTCCCTTGCCACGCAGTTCATTTACCCGCTCGATCAGATGGTCGATTTCGCTGGAAATCAGCTGCGCAGTCGGCTCGTCCAAAATCACGAACCTGGAGCCCTGGCTAAGGGCGCGCGCAATTTCCACCATTTGGGCTTCCCCGACCCCAAGGTCTCGGACCGGGGTGGTGGGGAGAATCGGAATGTCCCAGCTCTCGAGCGCGGCCGCCGCTTGACGGTTGAGGCCGCGCCACGAGATCATCTGCTTGCCTTGATATCGTCCGAGGTAGAGATTCTCCGCCACGGTCAGATCCGGAACGAGAGTTCGATGCTGGTAGACGCAAGCCACTGCTTCGCGCCACGCATTTCGATCGCTCAGAGCGGGCGGAGCTTCGCCGTTCAGGAGAAAGCTACCTGAATCAATTCCTCTCAAGCCGGTGAGGATCGATACAAGCGTGGACTTGCCAGCACCATTCCGACCGATCAGGGCGTGAGACTCGCCTCTCTTGATCGAGATGGACAGCCCGTTCAGAGCAACGGTCCCTCCGAAGCGCTTTACGGCGCCATCGATCGTGACGAGTTGTTCTGACGAGCTGGCCAGCATGTTCGGTACCTCAGGACGAATATTCATGACTACTTCGCGTTGCCCCAAAGGCTCGCGTCATCGACATTCTTCTTCGTCACGACCGGCGAGGGCAAATTGTCGACGAAAAACTTGCCGTCCTTGACAACAGTGCTGTTGTGATCGGTCGGTCCTTCTTTCATCTCCTTGCCGTCCAGAGCGGCTTGCAGGTAGATGACACCATACTTCGCGTAATCGGTGACCGGCTGCGAAACCGTTGCATCCAGATAGCCGTCTCGGATCGCCTTCAGGGCACTCGAACCACCGTCGATGGCGGCGATTGCAATGTGGCCGTCCTTGCCAGCCGGCACCAAGCGGCTGCGAGACTTCAGTGCTGCAGCGACCGGATCATAGTAGAGCGTGTCGGTAGCGAGGTAAATGCCGCCGATATCAGAGTTGCCGCTCATGACCGTCGAAGCGACGTTTGCAGCCTGCGGGCCTTCCCAACTGGCTGTCTGCTCGATCACCTTAGTGGTGGATACTTTTTTGAAGGCCTCGTCGAAACCGGTTTTGCGATCCCGGCCGTTTGTCGTCGTCAGGCCGCCGGTGATATGCAGGACAGTTGCTTTCTTATCCGGCATTGCAGCGGCAAGCGCCTCGGCGGCACTTGCACCCATTCCGAGATTGTCGGCGCGCACGACGGCGTAGACGTCACCAGCTGCCGGCTTGTCGTCTACGATAACCACCGGAACGTTCTTGCTTTTTGCGTAGTCCAGGGCAGGCTTGATTGCTGCGCGGTCAACCACGCCGGCGAGAATGACGTTAGCCCCCGCGCTGATCAGGTTGCGGAAATCGGTGACCTGCTGGCTGGCGTCGCGGTTCGCGTTGGTCGTCTGAACCACATCACCGCCGGATGACTTGGCCTGATCGGTCGCGGCGTTCACCAGTACCGTAAAGAACGGTGTGTTGAGCGTCGGCATCGAAAGGCCCAGCTTCATCGTCTCAGCGAAGCTAGGGCTTCCGGCCATGATGGCTGACATGCAGATAGTGGTTGCGAGAGTACGTTTAAGGGCGTTGATCATTTTTTCCTCCTCTTCCCTCTTTACATTCATGTCACTCGCATGAAGTGGGATAAAGGCGGGCAACGGGGAAACAGTTTTGCGTCATGCGGGAAGACGCGGCTACCGAAAACCGGCATTCGGCGACACGTTGTAAGGAAGATGGCAGGAGCGAGACCAATGGCCTTTGCGGCACCCGTCGACGTCGGGATCATGGACAGGGCTGCGGCGCGGGCGCGATACAGGTCCTTGTGCATGGTCAAGCGTCGGCTGGTCGATGCCGCGGTGTAAATATCACCGCCACGATCATGGATTGTACATTTTTGCGCGCTGATGTGGCGCGGATCACCGCGCCTGGGCAGACGACCGGCTAGCTAACAAACAGACAAGATTGGTATCGGCGCATGTCGCGTTGAGCGAGGTAGCAGCGTACCTCTTCCGAGAACCAGGCGGCACCGCAGCCTAGGTACTCGACAGTTGGAAGAAGCAAATCCGTTCCGCGGCGCGGGAGTTAGTCGTTTGGTTTAGCGTTGCAGTTTGTCTGACGCGACACGAAGCCGTGCGACGCTTGCGGCCGGAATTTGTAATCCGCGTTCTACGTCATCGATTTCACTAGTTGCTAGACCGTCAAGCCTGACATCGCTTCGGTACTGTAGCCTAGCTCTGACCGCACGGATGTCAGCCAATTGCCGAGATCTCGGTCTGCAAGCGAGGAAGTGTCACTAGACGTTTTGCAAGGCCGCCCCCGTCGTCTACCAGGCTATTTTGCGAGCACATTAACACGCCAAAACGGCGCGATATTCCCTTCCAAGAGAGAATATGTTTCCCGGTCGGCGAAGGCACCTGCTCGGGCATGACGTTGCAAGGCGAGGCATAGAACCTCGCCTTATTCGCGTTCCAATCTAATTTGCTGCCGGTGGGAAAGTGTTTCTCGATTATCGATCTTTTTCCCACTTGCCTCACGCCTATTATCGCAAAAATATCAGTTGCCCCGTGTGATAGTCAGGGACGAGACACCGGCATTGTGGAGGAAGGCGATGAGAGCAGTGCGCTTGTACGACAAGCATGACGTCCGTGTGGATAGAATTCCCGAGCCCACCGAGATCGGCCACGGCCAGGTACTGGTTGGTCCAACCCTATGTGGAATTTGCGGAACGGATCTGCACGAATACGAGAGCGGCCCCATCTTCACGCCCAAAATTCCAAACGCCTACAGCGGCGCGCTTCTCCCGCAGATCCTTGGCCATGAGTTTGCGGCCAAGGTGATTGCTGTCGGGGAGGGAGTTGAAAGCATCAAGCCGGGCGACCGTGTGTCGATTCAGCCCCAGATCGGTCCGCGGTATGACTATTTCGGCCGTCGTAACCTCTCTTTCCTCGGGCCGAGGGCATCAGTTGTCGGACTGAGCTGGCCTTGGGGAGGCATGGCGGAGCGGGCGATCGTCAACGAATACAACACCATTCGCATGCCCGACCAGATCACCGACCAGCAGGGTGCTCTCATCGAACCGGCGGCCGTCGCGGTACACGCAATCGATCGGGCGAGCGTTCAACCGGGAAGCAGCATTTTAATCACCGGCGCAGGCCCGATCGGAGCTCTGATGGTACTGGCGGCGCGAGCGGCCGGTGCGACCCGAATATTCGTTAGCGAGCCCAATGCCAATCGACGGAAGCGGCTTAGCCAGATTTCTTCCGAAGCGATCTTGCTCGACCCGACAACGCCAGCCTTTTTCGATGAGATCAAAAACAACACCGAAGAAGGCGTTGGCGTAGACGCTGCCATTGAATGCGCAGGCAATCCCCGAGCGCTCAACTCGTGCATTCAGGCCGTCAGAGCGCAGGGTGTCGTCGTTCAGGTCGGGCTCATGGGAGTGAAAGCAGAGATTGATCCGTTCGATCTCACGATGCGCGACATCACGCTACGCGGTTCGCTCAATTACCCTCTGACTATATGGCCGCGGATCTTTGAAATGATGCGGACAGGCCTCTTTCCAGCGGAGAAGATCGTTGATGACGAAATTCCGATGGAGGACGTCGTAGAGAGAGGCTTCAAAAAGCTTCTGGATCCCGCCGGCGGCAAGATGAAGATACTGGTTTCGGCGAAGTCTCACTGACGTCGCCGGCCACCGGGTTCTGGAACTCCCCGCTAGATAACCAATAGGTTGCGAAAGGTAAGGGCGCATCCACCGCCGATGTTGTTCACAAAGACGCTACCAGCATTAGTTGACTTCGTATTTTCCCACCTGGCGGCTGCATCGTCCACAGCCGCTTTTTTTGCCAAAGTGGTGCGAAATCTTCCCAAAAGTCGGGAAAGACATTCCCGAAACCAACTCTTTTTCCCGGCCCTCCAGGTCGTATTGTGGGAGCAACTCGCGTGGAGGCTCGAGGAGTGGAGACGATCCTCAGACCAAGACTATCGCGTGAGTGCTTGGGTCGAGCCGCGCTGATGCCGAGTCAGGCAGGATGGACTTGGATGGCGCCATCCATAGACGAACGGCAAACGGGCATTTTTAAAGGATTATCCATGATCAAACACATCGTGATGTGGAACGTGCGCGGGGAGGATACGGAGCAGAAGCTCGCGGCCGCCACGGATGTCAAGGCGCGATTTGAAGGGCTACTCGGCCAAATACCGGGCCTACGCAGTTTAGAGATTGGCATCGATGTCAGCCGCGTTTCCTATGCATGCGACGTCGTTCTCTACTCTGAGTTCGACGATGAAGAAGCACTCGCAGCTTATGCCGAGCACCCGGCCCATCTGGAAGTCCGCAGGCAGCTCGATGGTGTCCGCACCGCACGTTTCCAGGTGGACTATCCTGCGAAATGACCAAGCTTCGGGAGGAGCGAATGTCAGAAAGTTCTGAGACGACGGCAAACACAAGTCTGAGCGTTCGTGGTCTGCGAAAGACTTACAGTGGCGTTGTTGCGATCAAGAATATTGGTTTCAAGCTAAGGACTAGCGAAATCCACGGCCTTTGCGGCGAGAATGGCGCCGGCAAAAGCACACTAGTCAAAGTTCTGGAGGGCTTGCCGCTCCGGTTGAAGGAGACATCATCGGTTCCAACTGGAGCCTCGAAGGCGTGACCGCCATCGAGGCGGGCAGGACACGAGCGTGCTCCAGTCGCCAATTGACAACGGTCAGTACGCTGCCCAGGCCGTTGCAGATCTGCTCGACGCCAAGACTGGCGAGAAAACCCGTTTCCTGCAGCACGAAGTCATTATGTCATGGATTGCTACGCCGCGGCTGGGAAGAAGTAATTAACCTCGTGGCAGCCGGCTACGCTGGCTGCCACATCCACAAGGAGAATTCGCATGCGTTTCGTCGTTCACTGCATTGATCATAAGGATGGCCTCCCGAAGCGGCTCGCCAACTATGATGCTCATAAAGCTTATCTCGGTGCGCCCGGCGCAGTAAGCACGGTCATCTCCGGTCCTCTTGTCGCCGATGACGGTGAAACCATGATCGGCTCGATGTTCGTCTTCGAAGCTGAGAAAAAGCAGGACGTTGTCGACTTCAATGCAAATGACCCGTTCAACAAAGCGAATGTTTGGGCGGAGGTTCGAATCCACCCGTTCCTCATGAGGGTGGATAATCGCGCATAGACCTTGGCCTACGCATAGGCAAATCGCAATCAACGGAATCCGAAAATGCTGTCTTTCACCTATAACGGTCAACCAGCTCGAGTGATCTTCGGATCGGGCACTCTGGCAAAGCTTCCATCCGAAGTTGAACGGCTCGGTCTCAACAAGGTCCTGGTTCTGGCAACGCCACCGCAGGAGGAGGACGCGAAGCGGCTGGCTCAGCTCATCGGTAATCGTTGTGCTGGGATCTTCGCAGGCGCGGTCATGCACACGCCGGTCTCAGTTACCGAAACAGCCTTGCAGATCGTGAAAGACAAAGACGTCGACGGTTTGATTGCGGTCGGTGGTGGCTCAACGACGGGTTTGGCAAAGGCCCTGGCATTGAGAACCGATCTTCCGCAGATCGTCGCGCCAACGACCTATGCCGGATCTGAGATGACACCGATCCTCGGCGAAACTAAAGACGGCAACAAAGTCACGCAAAGCAGCCCCAAAATCCTTCCCGAAGTCGTCATCTACGATGTCGACCTGACAATGACCTTACCCGCCGACATGTCTGGTACCAGTGGCATAAACGCGATCGCCCATGCCGTCGAGGCACTGTATGCCAAGGAAGCCAACCCGATCGTCACGATGATGGCGCTAGAAGCGATCGGAGCGCTTTACGAAGCTCTTCCGATCATCGCCGATGACCCGGGCAATCGCGACGCGCGCGCCAAGGCTCTCTACGGCGCGTGGCTGTGCGGCATTTGCCTTGGCTCAGTTGGGATGTCGCTTCATCATAAGTTGTGCCATACCATCGGTGGGACTTTTGACCTTCCCCATGCGGAAACCCATACAATCGTCTTGCCCCATGCACTGGCCTACAACGCGCCGGCCATCCCGGACGTGATGAAGAGCCTGTCGCAACGGCTGAATACCGACGATCCCGCGCGCGCCCTGTTCGATCTCGCAGGTCGCATCGGCGCCAAGAGGGCTCTGCGGGATCTCGGCATGCTCGAGTCCGGCATCGAGACGGTAACGGATCGGGCTCTCGCCAACCCATATTGGAATCCCCAACCGCTGGAGCGGGCTTCCCTTCATGGCCTGATCAGCCGTGCCTATACAGGCGATGCTCCCCGGGTGGATGGTGCGTAAGAATATTCAGGAGGAAAGAATGTCCGAGGAACAGCACGTCAGAGCCAAGGCACCCAAGTATCCGTATTTTACGGAGGAGGACTCCGTCGATGTGGTCAACGCCCGGATGGGAACAGACATCGATCCGCGTTTACGCGAGGTCATGGGAACGATCGTCAAGCATCTTCATGCCGCCGTGAAGGAAATCGAGCCGACCCATGAAGAGTGGCTGGCGGGGGTCAAGTTCCTGACGCAAGTCGGTCATATGTGCACCGACTGGCGACAGGAATTCATTCTTCTTTCAGACGTCTTGGGCGTATCGATGCTGGTGGACTCGATCAATCACCGGCGCCCGAACGGTGCCACCGAGAATACAATCCTTGGGCCTTTCTACGTCCCGGAGGCCCCGCGCTACGCTTCAGGGACCAACATTTGTCTTGATGGCAAAGGCGAGCCGCTTGTCGTCAAAGGCCGGGTCCTCGATACAAAAGGACAGCCGGTCGAAGGGGCGCTCGTCGATGTCTGGCAGACGAACGACGATGGTTTCTACGACGTCCAACAGAAAGGCGTCCAGCCCGACTGGAACCTGCGCGGCGTGTTCACGACGGATCAAAATGGTGAATACTGGTTCCGTTCGTCGAAACCGCGCTTTTACCCGATCCCGGATGATGGTCCAGTCGGTAAGCTTCTGGGCTCGCTCGGCCGTCACCCTAACCGGGCAGCGCATATACACTTCATTGTGAGCGCCGAGGGCTACGACCCCGTTATTACCCACATCTTCTCGCCGGATTGCCAATTTCTGGACCAGGACTCTGTTTTCGGTGTCAAGGACTCCCTCATCGCAGATTTCGAGAGCGTTTTGGACGAGGAAAAAGCCCGCGAGTTGCAGTTCACCTCACCATATTGGGCCGTGAACTGGGATTTCGTTCTGGCGAGTAAGAAGAACGAAAACAGCGAGGTGCCGCAGCCATGACCTCACCAGCGGGACGGTTTCCCCTCCCCGAGATGATCGTCGTGACCGGGGCGTCGTCCGGTCTCGGACATGAACTGTCTCCTGTTGATCGCTAATGGCGTGGCGGCTGTGAGCAGTTTTTAGCGACCTGATCGGCGCGACAGCCGGAGGGGCGAATTCTTGAAACTGCAGAAGCCGCGTAAGCAGCGCTTTTCCTGCTGTCCAGCGGCGCGACCGCCTAGCGCGGCACCGAGATCATTGCCGATGGCGGCCTGACCACGAGCTTTGATTTCCGGATCGGAGCCGAAGGTGCATCAGTCTGACAAGACCAAACCATTTGACATTTGGAGGAGATGAAATGGAAACGGGCCTCAAGGGAAAAGTGGTGTTCATCACGGGGGCGGCCGAGGGCATCGGTCGCGCAACCGCCATTGCCTTTGCGAAAGAAGGTGCAACCGTCGGACTGCTGGATCTCAACGAGGGTCAGCTTCAGGACGTCTCATCCGAGATCTCCAAAATCGGGGGACAGGCCAAGATTGCCAAGGCGGATCTGTCGACAAGCCACGGCGTAACAGCCGGCCTCGTTACGCTTCTCAGCGAGACGAGCGGTGTGGTCGATGTCCTGGTTAACAATGTTGGCTCAGGCGCGATCCGGACCTTTGAGCAGTTGACCGACGAAGAATGGGATAAAACTTTCCAGCTCAATTTCATGAGCTATGTTCGCGCCACCCGGCACCTGCTGCCGATACTGCGCGAGCGCAAGGGGAACATCGTCAACAACGGATCGGACCTTGCCCGTCAGCCAGAACCGGTTCCAATCGACTACTCCACGTCAAAGGCTGCCGTCCTTGCCTTGACCAAAGGCCTTGCCCGCGCAGAAGGCACCAGTGTGCGTGTCAACGCGGTTGCCCCTGGTCCGATCTGGACACCATTTTGGACAAAGCCAGGCGGCTTTGCTGAGACGATGGGCAAACACTACAATATGGAACCGCAGGCGGCGGTCGAACACGAGATGAAGCTTCGACAGCTTCCGCTTGCACGCCTCGGCAATCCGGAGGAGGTCGCCAGCGTGATAGTCTTCCTGGCTTCAGACCTCGCGTCCTTCGTCACCTCCGCGGTTTGGGGCGTCGATGGCGGGAGCATCCGTTCAATCTAGCACCGGTATCCCGAACTTCGCCCACTGCAAACTTCGCGGACCCACGCCATAAGATGGGCATGTGCCCGAAACCTGCGATCTGTAGTTTTTTGTAGAGTTCATGGATACCCACTGAGTATTTTTCGCACCTTTATAAATCCTGGCGAAACAATAACTTGAGGGGGACTTCGCCATGGCGCCTTGCAGCGCCGATAGATAGAACAACTGGAGATACCCAATGAATAATCAAGCGCCCGATTTGCTTGCGTCCTATTTCACGCTTGCCGGCGACATTTACCCGTTCGGACCAACAGAGATCAGCCCGATTCCGTTTCGCGACCGTGTCGAAGCCGCCGCCAAAGCGGGCTGGAAAGGTGTTGGTCTCATCCATGCCGACGTGAAAGCTACGGCCGAAAAAATCGGCTACGCGGAAATGCGAAAGATCGTCGAAGGTGCAGGCATCAAACACCTGGAAATCGAATTTCTGGGCGACTGGTATAAGGATGGTGCCGCCCGCGCGGCCTCTGACGAGATGCGACGCGAGCTCTTCCAAATGGCGGAAGAGCTGAAAATCCGCGACATCAAGATTGCGCCCGGTCTTGGTTCCGATCTGTACAATCCGACTGAGGAAGAGATGACGCCCGACGTCCCGCGCATGGCAGAGGCCTTTGCGCAGCTGAGCCGAGAGGCTGCCGAGCACGGAACGGGTATTGCGCTTGAAATCATGCCGTTCAGCAATGTCCGCACGTTGGAAATCGCCCTCGCAATCGTCGAACAAGCCGACCAGCCAAATTGCGGCCTGTTGATCGACATCTGGCACATGGCCCGCGGCGGTATCTCCTACGAAGACTTGGCGAAGATTCCGTCGAAGCATGTTAGTTCGATCGAGCTCGACGATGCCGATCAGGAAGTTGTCGGGCAGCTGTGGGAAGATACGATCTATCGGCGAAAGCTCCCAGGCGAGGGCGTGCTCAATCCTCCCGCTTTCATCGATGCCGTAAGAAAGATTGGTTATCAGGGCCCGTGGGGCGTTGAGATCCTTTCGGAAACCCTTCGTAGGTTGCCGATCGAGGAGATGGCGAAGCGCGCATATGACGCGACGGCGGCACAGTTCAGAATTTAATAACGCACCCCGGGGCGTAATGCGCCCCGGGCGTCGGAAAGAAGACATATAGATGCACACGCCAGTTAGAAGCCGGTGTCATCGGGACTTGTACCTAGCAATCGCATAAAGCCGCTCGCCCCGAGAGCTCCTGCACCTCGTGGGCGCAGGCCCACGAGGTAAGTCACCTGTCCTTGAACGCCTCGCGGACGTGGAGCCAGTTGTTGTCTCCTGTACCTACATCCGACAGACGGCTCTGACAGATAGGCGCAGAGGAAATAGTCTGGCCTTCGCCAGCGCCTTTATTTGCGAGCGCATTAGTCGAGACGCCCACTGCCGGCAACTTCGATCAATCGGTCGATGACATGCCTGACCTTCGGACTAAGATGCGATGTCCGCGGCCAAAGAGCGTGAACATCGACGTAACACCGAGAAAAATTGTCTAGAACGGGAACCAGCTCTCCGCAATCGAGATGTCGTCTGATGATCGACATCGGCATCTGGCAAATACCGAAGCCTGCGATCGCTGCGTCGACAATCGCGTCGCCATCACCGAGTTCAAACGTGGCCGGAGGCTGGATTCGTTGTTTTGTTCCTTCGATCTCCACCCACCAACTGAGCGGCCTGCCTCTTCGGTAGCCGACAATGCAAGAGTGGTCACGGAGATTGTTCGCTTTCGGGCGCGCCATTGGCCGCGACATATTGGGGTGATGCACAGGTTACGAGTCGATGGGGAAGCTTACGCGCTATTAGGCCGTCGCAGTTGTCAAGTTCACCGAATCGGATCACCAGATCTACGCCTTCAGCGATAGGATCGATGACATGATCGGAAAAGCTCATCGTTAACTGCAGGCGTGGATATGGACGCGCTATTTCCAGCAGGATGGGAAGCATGATTCTCCGGCCAAACGATACCGGCAGGTCAACGTGCAGGCGTCCCGTCAGGTTGTGTCGGCTCGTGGTCAAGGCAGCTTCAACGCCCAGGATCTCATCCAGCGCGCTTGCGCAGGTAGCGAAGTAGGACTCGCCGTCTTCGGTCAACGCGATGCGGCGGGTTGTTCGGTTGAACAACTGCATTCCAAGACGATTTTCCAGGCGCGCGATGTTCTTCCCCACGGCCGATTTCGTTACGCCAAGCTTTTCCGCCGCTGCCGTGAAGCTTCCTGCCTTGGCCGCAGTGACAAAAGCGACAACCCCTCCGAGATGATCGAACTCTGACACCGCAACCCTCACACCGCAGTTTGTAGATTTGGCGGACACTATCCAGTAGATCGTGGCTCTATGTCAACCACAGGGCTTTTATGTGTCGCCGTTCAATTGGCATAAGGAGCTTTGGATCGAGGGCAGCGGCGAAGCCGGTGCTATCAAGGCCCACCAGAGTCAGCACAGGAGCGCTTGCGGCCTTTAGCGGTTTTCAAAGCGCTCCCACGCACCCGGATGCCTTGGCCGACCCAGCGACAGTTCGAGAGCCGTCGTTCCGGGCTCCGCGCACCGGACATGCCGAGCGGATGACCGAGTGGAATGGCGCCACCATTCACGTTCACGCGCGCATCGACATCGGAGATGCCAAGGTCACGCAAAGTCGCAAGGCGCTTCCTCTGCCCGCCTCAAAGACAAAGCCAATCCGCCGCATTTGACCGAGGATTCCCGCCAGTGGTCACGAGTCCGTCCTATCGAAGATTGTCGAGTTTATCTCTCCTTACTGTATTCTGATGCGGTATTTACATGCCTGAAGTAAACAGTAGCTTGGTCGTGGCGGTCTGAATGTCAGAGGCCATTCGCTGTGAGACGACGAAACAGTTCCGACCGCAGGGCGATACGCACAGCCCTCGGTACGATCCATCTCCACACGCTAGGCCGATAACTGATGAGGAGAAAAAGATGAAATTTTCCCGTGAACAGCGCGTCATGTGGCTGTCCCAGGTTCGGAGCATACCATTCCGGCAGCGCGTGGAGTTGAGCAGCAAGGCTGGCTTTGGTTGGTTGAGTACATCGCCAGTCGATTTCGATCAGACGGTTGCGTCGGGCCTGAGCGCCAAGGTACAACGGCAAATCGCCGCAGATAACGGCGTGAAATTGAGTTATCTCGATCCGCTGACGAGCTGGGTTCCTGATTGGCGTCCGGTAAATGAAGATCCCGACATTCTTCCCTACCTGGAACGTTCGCCCGAATCTTTCCTGCGCGTCGCGGAAGACCTTCAGGTCGACAAGATCCACCTGATTGGCACGTTCCCCAAGGGCCGCTACAGCATTGAAGAACTCACGCAACACTTCGGGTCCATGGCCGATCGAGCCGCGAAGGAAGGATTGCGCGTTACCTTGGAGGCTATGCCGCTTTGGGGTTTCGCAACGTTTGAAGAGGCGTGGCAGGTAGTTAAGGGGGCCGGCCGCTCGAACACTGGCATCATCTTCGACACCTGGCATTATGTGCGCGGAGGTCGTAAGGACGAGCTCCTGTCTGAAATTCCTTCCAGCGCGATTGATACGGTCCAGATCGCTGATGGCTCGCTGGTATGCCCGCCTGGCCGATCGATGGCTCGCGACTGCCTCTTCCATCGCGTGCCAATCGGCGAGGGGGAAATCCCGAACGGCGAAATCCTGGCGCTTCTTGCGAAGAACAATCTGATCCCGAGTGTAGGACCAGAGATCTTTTCCAGCGCACTTGATAGCCTGCCTCCCGAAGAGGTATTCGCGCGGGTTATGCCGGGGTTCGAAAGGGTCATCGAGGCTATTTAGCCATGGACCGTTGGAACGAAATTGAGGTCTTCACCCATGTCGCAGAGCTCGGTAGTGTCAGCAGGGCGGCCGAAGCTTTAGGCATGTCTGTCTCTGCGACCAGTCGCCACCTCATAGCACTGGAAGAGCGGCTGAAAATCAGGTTGATCCAGAGAACCACCAGACAGTTGTACCTCACCGTGGAAGGAGAGAAGTTTTTCGCGCAAAGCAAGGAATTCCTTCAGGGTATGAAGGAGGCGGAAGTAAACATCTCGGATGTGGCGCTCAATCCGACCGGTCTCTTGCGCGTGAGTGCGTCGCTATCGTTTTGCCTCCTTCATCTAAACCCGATAATTGCGCAATTCACGAAGGAATACCCGAAGGTAACATTCGACGTCGTAGCCTCGAACCGCTACTACGACATCATTGAAAATGGCGTCGACGTTGCAATTCGCACCCGGCGCGTTGAGAGCGACTCGTCGATTACGATCAGGCGGCTCGCCGAAACTCGCCGCCTGCTCGCGGCTTCGCCCGAGTATCTCGCTCAGAGAGGAATACCGGCGCATCCAATCGAACTGAAGGACCACGATCTCATTCTCTACACGCTTGCCGATAACTGGAACCAGTTCGCGTTCAGGCGCAATGGCGAGACATTGACCGTTCCCGTCGATGGCATGATTAACTCGAACGATGGCCAAATCATTGTCAAGGCGGCCCTTGATGGTCTCGGAATCCTGGCCCAGCCGACATACATTATCGCGGAACACCTTTCATCAGGCCGCCTCGTGCGAGTGCTCGACGATTGGGACCTGCCTCGCCTGACCATGAATATCGCCTTTCCCACCAAGGCATTCCTCCCGGCAAGGACCCGGCTATTTATCGATTACCTTGTCCGGAGCTTCAAGGACAGTGACTACGAAACTCAGTGGACGAGCTAAGCTTCCCATATTTCGGGAATATGTTTCTCTGTATTTGATCTTTTTGCCGGACGACGACGGACTCATAACGTCTTTGGATTTCGGCTGTGTGCCGTAATGAAGGGCTGACATTGGAGGAGTTCACATGCGTCTTGAGGGCAAGGTCTGCATCATCACCGGTGCGGCCCGCGGTATCGGTCGCGCGACGACGGAGCTTTTCGCCAAGGAGGGCGCGAAGGTTCATGCTTGCGATCTGAGCTTCGATGAAGCTTTCGAAGCGGGAGGCATTATCACCCATTCTCTCGACGTCACCGATTTCTCAAGTTGGGAAATGGTCGTCGACGGTGTGATTGCAAGCGACGGCCGGGTTGATGTCCTCTTCAACAACGCCGGGACGGTGCATTCCTACGACGGGATCGCAGAAATCTCGATAGAGGATTGGCACAAGGTCATCGCCGTTAACCAGACCGGCCCGTTTTACGGAATGAAGGTGGTTATCCCGCTTATGAAGGCGTCCGGAGGCGGTTCGATCATCAATACCTCGTCGATCTGGGGCATTGCTGGCGCGGCGGGCGTTTCGGCCTATACCGCCTCAAAGGCCGCCGTCAGGCACATGAGCAAGAACGCCGCCCTCACCTATGTCGGCGACAACATACGCGTCAATTCCATCCATCCAGGCATCATCAGCACGCCCATGATCGCTGCACAGGACGATGGAATCACGCAATCGATCGTCAATATCACGCCAATGAAGCGGCTTGGCCGTCCGGAGGAGATCGCCTACGGCGCGCTTTTCCTCGCCAGTGACGAGTCAAGCTACATGACGGGCGCGGAACTGGTGATCGATGGTGGGTACAGTTCCTTGAGGGCTAAGCGGGGTCTCCGAATGATTGACGGACCGCCGAGGCATGGTCTTTTCGCCGTTAGGTTCACAAATGAACATTTGTGCGTCGCTTTCGCAACCTCGGAATCCGGTCAGGCACGCACCTGCGCCTTCCTCGGCGACAGGCGCAAAACCCAATTACGGGCACGCCTGCAATCACTTCGTTCTCGCGCGAAGGGTGATACTGGTCAGTTCCGATGGTATGCCGAGCCTTAACGCGAACCCAGGCCATAGGGCTGTTCCGTTGTTTACATACAACGTCATGGCTCCGATTTGGTATCGCCCCGAAACAAAGCCTCCGTTGGCACGCGCGATCAAACGGTCGAGGCCGAGAACCATTCCTCCATGTGTATGCCCCGACAGCTGAAGCGCCACACCAGAGGCGGCCGCTTTCTCGGCCATCATCGGCTGGTGATCGAGCAACAAGATGGGAGTGTTCGCAGGAACTGCCTTGATCGCCGCGGCAAGGTCCGGCGGTGGAGCGGTATGCCCGCGGGCTGACAAAGTCGGTCACGCCCGCCAGTACGATCTCCGCGTTGCCTCTCTTGAGGGATACATGACTGTTGGACAGCATCCGCATTCCCAAAATATCGAGATGGCGCATCCATTCTTGATAATCGAAAAAATATTCGTGGTTCCCGGGGATCGCATAGACACCGTCATGTGCCCTCAATCCCGAAAGCGGCGCGACATCGTTTCTGCGGTGGGCCACGTCACCGTCGATGAAATCCCCGGTGATGACGATCAGGTCCGCATCGAGCGAATTGGTCCTTAATACGACCTCTTTGGTCCATGCTGCTGGGAACAGACGGCTGATGTGAAGGTCGGTCAATTGGATCATCCGATAACCATCAAATTCGGGAGGCAGTCCTGCGATGGGGATTTCTATGTCGTTGAGCGGTGGCACCCTGATTGCCTGGCTGACTCCGTACGCTGAAAGGCCAAGAGCCAAAACTCCGATGGCATATCGCATACCTGCCGGGGCAGAGGGGAAGCCTCCCTTGAATGGAATGATCGCGAGTGAGACCGCATCCAGCGCAATCTGAAACACTGCAAGCAATACGATTGCGCCGAAGAGGACATTGAAAACAATAACCAAAGGGCGCGGAAACTCTGGGTCGAAGACCGAGCCGGAAGAGAGGCGACTAACCAGATGAAATTGCGAGGCTACCAACAAGAGGATCGCCAGGGATGCTTTCGTGGACCAAATCCATGGCAGTGGCTGGATGAATCGTACCACGATGACCAGCCAAGGAATTCCGAAAATGAGGTGGAACATCAGATACTTTCATACGGGTGTGCCGTGGCCACAGCTTATAAGGTACTGTCAGCCCAATGGGCTGACAGGCCAAACGTTCGTCGCAATGCTTACGCCCGATCAGCGTGGACGATGCTGCTGGATGAGCTTTCCAAATTTCCGCAGACCGATTGCGTCGGCAATGGACGGCGAGATGGCGTTCGCGATCGTGAGCATCTTGAGCATCCCACCCCCCATGACATGAGCCTGACGTCTCTGGCGGATGGTGGCGAGGATTTCGCGCGCGACTGCGTCGGGCTCGGTAATGGCGACTCCCATCTTGCGCCACATGTCGAAAAACCCGGACTCCGACTCGGTATTTGAGGGCACAGGCCCGAAGAAAGAAAGCATCGCTTTGGTCCCGGCAAGAGCAGCGCGACGGCGCGCGACTTCTGGTCGCCCGATCTGATTTTCGGATGATGGCGTGTTCTGGTGAACGCGCCACCATTTGCCCGCTTCAGTCAGCATAATACGGGAATTGTCTATGTCGCCTTGAAGCGATCGGAACCTGCGACCACCTCTTTCCCAACTATCTGAAATCCCACATCTTCACCTTGATCGCACCGATGTGAAGCTGAAAGCCATCCACAATCGGGCGTTTGATTCGATCGGCAGATCCTGGGCAATCAATCTCAAACCCAATGATTGTCTCTGCGGCTGCCGATCGGGATTTCTGAGCGTAATGTCCTGTGGCAACTTTTGCCATGGCGCGTCTTTCAGGCACAAATCGGAATGTCTCTCTTTATCAATACATGTATAGACATTATTGTTGAACGGTGGTTCTATCCTGCAAAAGCAAGGGGATCATCATGGCCAATACGATGTTCGATCTGGCAGGAAGAGTGGCAATTGTGACCGGTGCGAGCCGCGGCCTGGGCCAATGGATTGCGCTGGCGCTTGCCGAAGCGGGTGCCGATGTTTGCGTTACGGCGCGCGATCAAAATTCGCTAAGCGAAACCAAAGGGAGGATCGAGGCCCTTGGCAGGACCTGCATCACGAGCGCCCAGGATGTGACAGACATCTCGTCCATCGACGAAACGCTAAGCAAGTTCGAAAACATCACTGGCGCTGTCGATATCCTTGTCAATAATGCCGGCTACGAACAGGTATCTCCCTCGCTCGACGTCGATGAACAGATCTGGGACAGGATCATCGGCACCAACCTCAAGGGCGCGTTCTTCTGGTCGCAAGGCGCGGCGCGGCGGATGTCAAAACAGCCTCGGGGCGGAAGCATCATAAACCTTTGCTCACTTACCTCCTATATCGGCATCCCGACCGCCGTGCCCTACGGCTCCTCGAAGTCGGGACTGCTCGGTATGACCCGAGCGCTTTCGGCCGAATGGGCGCCGCTGGGCATCCGCGTGAATGCAGTGGCACCGGGCTATTTCCGCACAGCGATGACCGAGGGTTTTTATCAGGACGAAGCCTGGTCGGCCAAAATGCTGGGCAAGATCCCACAGAAACGGTTCGGTGATGGTTTCGACATCGGCGGCGCCGTCGTCTTCCTCGCAAGTGGCGCATCGGCCTACATCACCGGCCAATGCATCCCTGTCGACGGCGGTTTTTTGGCGTCGATCTAGAAACGGAAGACGACGCTTGACAGCACACGAATGATCATATTGTCTATAGATGTATAGACAACTCTAGACAACAAAAACGGGAACGAAGTCTTCGACTTCCTGGGAATGTGCCGGATAGCCATATCCGGCGTCCTCGCACGAATAGCTTGCAGGGTATTGCGCCGGTGGCCACCGACGTGCGGTGCGTTCCAGCATGACCTGTGGGCAACTTGGATCGTCGTGCCGTCAGCGCGCGGACGACTGCGACTGTGTGCGCCACTGTGCGCCAAGAAGGATATGAGCAATGACCGAAGTCACTTTTCATGAATATTCCGATCTTGGACCGGATGAGAAGGCCGCGCTCTTGCGACGGTCCGAAACAGACATCTCCGGCTTCATCGAGAAAGTGGCACCAATCCTTGAGGCCGTACGCACCGAGGGTGACCGTGCGGTTGCCCGCTTCGGCCGTGACCTCGACAAGGCAAATATTACAGAAGCGACGATCAAGGCAACGGAGGCGGAATTCGACGCCGCCTTCAAACTCGTTAGCGAGGATGTGATCGAGGCCATCACCTTCGGCATCGAGAATATTCGTCATTTTCATGAAGAGCAGAAGCCGGAAGCCATGTGGCTGAAGGAGATCAAGCCAGGCGCCTTTGCCGGCGACCGCTTCACCCCGATCAAGTCCGCCGCCCTCTACGTTCCGCGCGGCAAAGGTTCGTTTCCGTCGGTCACGATGATGACCTCCGTCCCCGCCGTCGTGGCAGGTGTTCCGAACCTGGCGATCGTCACTCCGCCTGCCCCGGACGGTAGCGTGGACGCCGCAACGCTTGTGGCAGCGCGTCTAGCAGGCGTGCAAACTGTCTACAAGGTAGGCGGCGCTCAGGCAGTCGCAGCTGTTGCCTACGGGACGGAAACAATCAAGCCGGCACTGAAGATCGTTGGGCCGGGAAGCCCTTGGGTGGTGGCAGCCAAGCGGAGCCTGTCAGGCATCATCGACACGGGCCTGCCTGCTGGCCCTTCGGAAGCAATCATTTTGGCGGACGACACTGTCCATGGCGGCCTTGCCGCGCTCGATCTCCTGATCGAGGCCGAGCATGGTCCCGACTCTTCCGCCTATCTCGTGACCCATAGCCGCCGCGTGGCCGAGGAGGCCATCGCCGCTCTGCCTGAGCATTGGGCACGTATGACCGAACAGAGGGTTCAGTTCTCGAGCGCTGTCCTTTCAGGCAAATGCGGTGGGATCATCCTCACCTCCTCGATCGAGGAAAGCTACGACTTCGTCAACGCCTACGCGCCCGAGCATCTCGAAATCCTGTCGCAGGATGCCTTCGCCCATCTCGGTCACATCACCGAGGCTGCGGAAATCCTCATGGGTCCGCATACGCCTGTCAGCATCGCCAATTTCTGCCTCGGTCCAAATGCCGTGCTGCCGACGAGCCGCTGGGCGCGCACGTTCGGCCCGCTGTCGGTGACCGATTTTGTGAAGCGCAGTTCGATCGGCTACGTGACAGCGTCGGCCTATCCCGAGTTTGCGAAGCGTGCCCATACGCTTGCGGAGTATGAAGGCTTCTCATCTCACGCGCATGCGGTCTCGGCGGTCCGCGACAACTATCTGCCAAAGCGGGGCTGATAGGATGAAGGCGGTACGGCTTTACGACGCGCTTGATCTTAGGGTCGAAGAAGTCGACAGACCTCTGTCGCCCCCGGCAGGTTACGTGACGATCGATGTTCGCGCCGCGGGCATCTGCGGCTCGGACCTTCACAACTACAGAACCGGCCAGTGGATCAGCAGGCATCCATCCACCGCTGGACACGAGTTCTGCGGTCGCGTCTCCGCACTTGGAGAGGGCGTCGAAGGTCTCGCGATCGGTGACCTCGTCGCAGCTGACTCCCGCTTTTACTGTGGCCAATGTGAAGCATGCAGATCAGGCCGCACCAATATCTGCGAACATCTCGGTTTCGTCGGCGAGGTATGCGACGGAGGATTTGCGGAGCAGGCCCAACTACCCGCTCGTCTGGTTTTCAAGCACGAGCCGTCACTTGATCCTGCAGTGGCGGCCATGGCCGAACCTTTGGCCGTCGCCCTTCATGCGGTACGACGGCTCAATCCGCCCCAAGGCGAAGCGATTATTCTCATCGGTTGCGGGACAATCGGCGGTCTCTGCGGTTTGCTGCTTTCACATCTCCACGATGGGAAGCTGTTGTTTGCGGATTTGAATGACAGTCGTGCCGAGATGGTGGCCGGCCTCTGCGGAGGCTCGGTGGTCTTGCTGGATAAGTCGCAAGCAAGGACCGCTCTCGGCAACGCGCGACTGCGTTATGCGGTGGATGCAACGGGGAGCACAAAGGCCATCGCGCAAGGCATCGAACTTCTGGACGGGGGCGGCGCCTTCGCTCTTGTGGGCATTAGTCATGGGAAACTGGATCTGGATCCCAATGTCCTGGTCGAGCGCGAGATTTCCCTGGTTGGCTGCCACGCCTTTGAAGACGAACTCGTCGACGCCATCGCGCTGTTGCCAAAACTGCAGTCCTCACTTCTGCAATTCAGCGAGGTCCTGAGCTCACTCGACGAAATTCCTGACGCGTACCGCCGACTGATCGATGGTCGCTCAACCAAATCAAAAACGATCATTCGAATAGCCGATTGATCGAGCACACGCCTCGGCGTGAGACGGAGATAGAAATTGCCCGGTCTTTCAAACACCGCGCTACCGCTCTACGAAAAGGTCAAGGACTTCGTCCTCGACAATATCGGAAACGGCAACTGGCCACAGAATGAAAAGCTCCCGTCCGAGCATAAATTGACGTCTTCGCTCGGGGTTTCTCGCATGACGGTCCATCGCGCGCTTCGCGAACTGACTGCCGAAGGCTATCTGCGCAGGGTCCAGGGCGTCGGGACATTCGTGTCGCCTCCCAAGGCGCAATCGACCCTCATCGAGATCAGCAATATCATCACCGAGATCAAAGCGCGTGGAAGCCAACACCGCGCGGAGGTGATCCTGCTGGAGCGGATCGAGCGGCCGGATCAAATGCTATTGGACGCGTTCGAGTTCAGAAAGCTTTGCCCCATCGATCACTCGCTGGTCGTTCACTACGAAAATGGCGTCCCTGTTCAACTCGAGGAGCGTTACGTCAATACAGAGCTGGTCAAGAACTATCTCGATCAGGATTTTACGTCCATCGGCACCTACGATTACCTTCAGCACAGCACACCCCTAACCGAAGTCGAGCATCTCATCAGCGCCATCCCGGCGACTGAGAGACATGCACGCCTCCTGCACATTCGTGAGCGCGACAGCTGCCTGGTCCTCAACCGAAAAACGTGGACGGGGCAGGCGATCGCAACGGTCAATACCTTCACCTATGTCGGCAGCCGCTACTCGCTCGGCAGCAGATACTTGCCGCCCAAAAAATGAAAACCTTCGCGTCATTCCAGGAGTGAGAGATCATGGGGCAGCCCAACAGTCGGACCGCAGCCATCCGGGAAAAAGCCAACAAGCGCGACGGCAGTGCCGAAGCTCTTCTTGCCGACCTGTTGCGAGATCTGTTTGGGATCGAAGCACGTGATCTGGCGATCAACCACGACCAATACAGCCTCAATTCGCTGAATGGCTTCTTTGAGGCCGACGGAAAGCCGTACTTCTTCAAATTCCATCAGGAGGAAAATGAGGAGGAGATGAGCGGCGAGTACTATCGCGCCGATATCCTTGCCAAAGCCGGCCTGCCGGTAGACCAGCCGATCATGATGTCGACTCTTCCGGGCGAACAGATCCTCGTCTACAGACGCAGGACGGATCCGCGCTTTTCTGATGTTCTGCGCGCGCTCGACGAGCTTCATGATAAGGAAATGGCAAGCCAGGCCGTGGATGCGGAGCGCCGGCTCAATGAGGCCGTCCTGTCTGTCTACCTGAAGACACTGCATCCGGTCACGCTTGAGCAGGTCGCAAAGGAGCCGGTCCACCGGCTGTTCTACGACAGGCTGGTCACTGCGCCCGACGGGACGTATCCCGGTGGTCGGCTGGCGAGCTTTTATGTCGGTAAGGCATTTGAATTTCCCGGCGTCACGCTTTCCTGGGATGCGCTCTCGAAAGCCCGCTTTGTCATCAATGGCATCGAATACCGCAACACGCTTGGGGAGCTGTTCGACGCCGCGCATGAAAGACTGAACCCTGTCCGCCTGGCAGACAGTGGCGGGGTGACGGCACATGGCGATGCCCATAACGCTAATGTCTGGTTCGAACGGCAGGAAGGGCGCGCGAGCCTATCATTCTTTGATCCGGCCTTTGCCGGCGAGCACATGCCGACGCTTCTTGCAGAGGTGAAGACGACCTTCCACAATATCCTTGCCCATCCTTACTGGCTCTATGATCCGGCTCTTGCCGAACAGAAATTCAACGCGACAGCCAAGTACGAGAATGGCCGTCTCTTTGCGGGTTTCGACTGGACACTAAGCCCGGTTCGAGCCGCGCTTCTGGAAACGAAGGCCGAGGCAATGTGGAAGCCGTTGCTTGCAGGCCTCAAGCAGCGGGACATGCTTCCCTCCGACTGGCGAGAGGTCGTCCGACTCGGGCTTTTTCTCTGCCCGACACTCGTCATGAACCTGCGGGCCGGTGCTACAAGCCACAATCCGACATCCTCCCTGATCGGTCTTTCTGTGGCTATGATGGTAGGCTCGGAGCCTGACGATGGCGCGGACCTGGTAACCCGCTTCCTCGCAACGATAGATCCGGAGGGGTAGATTGTGACGATCGTCAATATCGATGACCTCCGGCTGGCCGCTCGCCGGCGATTGCCTAAGCTCTTCTTCGATTACATCGACGGTGGCTCCTTTGCGGAGGAAACCTATCGTCGAAACAAGGACGATTTCTCGCTTTTGCGGCTGCGTCAGCACGTTCTCGTCGACTATGCCGAGCCTGATCTGTCGACCGAATACCTCGGACGGCGACATTCTCTTCCCTTTATGCTGGGACCGGTCGGTCTCCTGGGTCGAGCCCATGCGTACGCTCTTGCAACTGCAGGCCAGGCTCGCGTCGACCGTGCGATCGAGACATTGCGTCGCGTGTTCTCGATTATCTTGGCTTTGATGGGTGTGAGCTCGATCGCCGACCTAAAGGAACGTGGCTCGCACCTTATATTCAAGCAATGACCACTAACGCCGGTGAAAGGAAATAAGCACCCACACGCGATATCCGCCCACCATGACCTTCATGGTTGGGCGTAAAGCTTCAGAAAATGCAAGCTATGTGATCCATGAAATCATCAAAAGAGGGGTTCCCAATGAACTACAAATCCATCAGCAAGCAGTTTTCCCGCGCAGCGATCGCGCTCGGGATTGTTGGCGTCCTCGCTACCGGGCAGGCCGGCGCTCAGGATCAAATCCCATCGAAACCGGAGCCGGGCACCTTCAAGATCGGCATCGAGCCATGGCTCGGTTACGGTCAGTGGCACGTCGCCGCCAGCAAAGACCTGTTCAAGAAAGCCGGCCTTGAGGATGTCGAGCTTGTCAACTTCAGCGAAGACAAAGACATCAACGCAGCACTTGCCAGCGGTCAGCTCGACGCTGCCAATATCGCCACGCACACGGCCATGGGCATGGTCGCCGCCGGCCTGCCGGTGAAGATCGTCTCACTTCTCGATTTCAGCCTGAAGGCGGACGCAATCCTTGCCGGAAGCGACATCAAGAGCGTCGCTGACCTCAAGGGTAAGAACATCGCCTTCGAGGAAGGCACGACAAGCGACATCCTGCTGAACTACGCGCTTGCAAGCAACGGCATGACGATCAACGATATCGTCCGTGTGCCAATGCCCGCAGCTGATGCCGGAACGGCATTGATTGCAGGCCGTGTTCCCGTCGCTGTCACCTACGAGCCTTACATTTCAACGGCGCTGGCCCAGGACAAGAATATCAAGCTGCTTTTTGAAGCCGGCAAGGATCCGGGCCTTGTCTCCGACGTCCTCGTCGTTCGCGAGGAGGTGCTGAAGCAGAAGCCTGGGCAGGTTCTGGCCATGATCAAGGCCTGGGATGCGGCTCTGGCCGACTACAAGGCCAATACCGAGGAGGACCGCGCCATCATCTCGAAGGCCGTGGGCGCCTCCCCGGATGATCTGAAAACGGCCTTCGACGGTGTCCAATACTATACCTCTGCTGAAGCAGCCAAGGCCTTTGCCGGTGACTTCAAGACCAAGACCTTCGCCGACGTTCTGAAGGCGGCCAAAACAGCCGGCCTCGTGACCCAGGACGTTTCCGCCGACAGCATGATCGACACATCGTTTGTCGATGCAGCGAACAAGTGACCTCTGGCCACCAACGGGACCGTAATGTCTAGCTCAGAATTGTCGTCGACACCGAAGGAAAGGCCCCGCGCGCAATCGCGCGCGGGCGTCGGTAGACCACCCAGTGCCTTTCGGATCGGGGATCCGATCAGTGGTCAGTCGTTTTTCCTGATTGCGGTTGCTGTTTTTGCCCTGCTCTTCGCCGTGTGGTGGGTTGCTACCGTCACCGGTTGGGTAAAACCGATTTTCCTGCCCTCGCCTGGAGCGGTGTGGGTAAAGATGGTAGAACTGGCGATGGATGGCACGCTGTGGACCGATGCGGGGATCAGCATCTATCGCATGCTCGTCGGTTTTCTTATTGCATCGGCCCTGGCGATCCCGATCGGGATCATGATCGGCTGTTTCAAGACCTGGGAAGCGGCCATCGAGCCCTTCGTGGACTTCGTCCGCTATATGCCTGTCGTCGCCTTTGTTCCGCTGACCATTCTGTGGGCCGGAACAAGCGATATCCAAAAGTTCGTCATCATCTTTATCGGAACCTTCTTCCAGCAGGTGCTGATGGTCATGGACAGCGTCAAGCGTGTGCCAACCGACTTCGTCGGACTAGGCCGCACGCTCGGCATGTCGGAGACCAAGATCCTGCGCCGCATCGTCCTGCCGTCCGCCCTCCCCGGCATCTGGGACACGCTGCGCATCAGCCTTGGTTGGGCCTGGACCTGGCTTGTGCTGGCAGAACTTGTCGCGGCGACATCCGGCCTCGGCTATCGCATCGTCGTCTCTCAGCGATATTTCCAGACGCAGACGATCATTGGTTACATCTTGCTCCTTGGCTTGCTCGGTCTGATCACAGACCAGAGCATGAAGGCCCTCGAGCGTGTCTTCTTCCGTTACGCTTCGAGGCATTGAGATGAGCGAATCCAAACTTAAGATTGAGGGTCTCGACAAGTGGTATGGTGGCAGGAAAAACCGCGTTCATGCCCTCAGCAGTATCGACCTGGAACTCGCCGACAACGAGTTCGTCTCCCTGGTCGGCGCATCCGGCTGCGGCAAGAGTACGCTGCTGTCTATCGTCGCCGGACTTCAGGGCTTCGACAATGGCGTTCTTCTGACGGACGGTGCGCCGATCGTCGGCCCAGGGCTCGATCGCGGCGTTGTCTTCCAATCCTACACACTGCTGCCGTGGCTGACTGCACAACAGAATGTGGAATTTGCCCTGCAGGCGGCCGGACTACCGACAGCTGAGTGCCGGGATGTCGCCCGTCATCACATTGAACTGGTAAAGCTCGCCAAGTTCGCCGATGCATTTCCATCTCAACTGTCGGGCGGGATGAAACAGCGTGTCGCCATTGCGCGTGCCCTATCCTACCGCCCAAAAATGTTGTTGATGGATGAGCCGTTTGGCGCCCTCGACGCTCTGACCCGTCACCAGATGCAGGAGCTCCTGACCCAAATCTGGGAAGAGCATCGGCTGACCGTTCTTTTTGTCACCCACGATGTCGAAGAAGCCGTCTATCTATCCGACCGTATCGTGGCGATGAGCATCAATCCAGGACGCATCAACGCGACCTTCCATGTCGGCCTCGCCCGCCCACGCAGCCAGGATATGATCGCCTCGTCAGAATTCGTTGCGCTTCAAAAGAAGGTGCTTGCTGCAATCCGCGCCGGCTCGCAAAGCGAATTGGAACATTGATTCCGCCAATGGGGGACGCTGAAGCAGCTCCGCACTTGATCTCAATCCAAAGGAAAAGCCATGTTCGAGACCCTCTCCGCCGCCCCGCCGGACAAGATCCTCAACCTCTCGATTCTGTACAAGAACGACGCGCGGCCGACGAAAATGGATCTCGGCGTCGGCGTCTACAAGAATTCGCAGGGCGCGACCGTCATCATGCGGGCCGTGCGCGAGGCCGAGAAGCGCCTTTATGAAAGCCAGACGACGAAGACCTATGTCGGCATGGCGGGCGATGAGGGTTTCAACAAGGCTATGCTGCAGCTGGTCTTTGGCGAAAGGGCCGACCTCTCGCGCATGTTCGCCTGCCAGACGGCGGGTGGCTCGGGCGCGCTGCGCACGATCGCCGACTTGCTCGCAAAGGCCCGGCCTGACGCAACCATCTGGCTCTCCGATCCGACCTGGGCGAACCATGTGCCGATCTTGAAGGCTGCAGGCTTCAAAACCGCGACCTATCCCTATTTCGATCCCGCAAGCGGCACGGTGAAGGCCGATGCGATGCTAGAGGGATTGAAGCAGGCGAAGGCCGGTGACATCACTCTCCTGCATGGCTGCTGCCACAATCCGACCGGCGCCAATCTGACGATCCAGCAGTGGGCTCCGGTCGTGGATCTTCTCGTTGAACGCAACCTCTTCCCCTTCGTCGATCTTGCCTATCAGGGCTTCGGCGATGGTCTGGAGGAAGACGCCGCCGCCGTTCGCCTGCTCGCCAGCAAGATGCCGGAAATGGCTGTCGCCACATCCTGCTCGAAGAACTTTTCGGTCTACCGCGACCGCGTCGGCGCCGTCATCCTGATGGGCAAGGACGCAGAAGGCGCAAAGATCGCCGGCAGCCAGGCGCTCGCCACGACCCGCGTGCTGTATTCCATGCCGCCGGACCATGCCGCCGCCGCCGTCCGCATCATCCTCGAAGACGATGCGCTGTGCGCCGACTGGAAGTCCGAACTCGAAGCCATGCGGCTTCGCATGCTCAACCTGCGCAAGGGCTTTGCCGAGGCGCTCCGTCGCCAGTCCAACTCCTCGCGCTTCGACTTCATCGCCGACCACCGCGGCATGTTCTCGCGCCTCGGCCTGACCGAAGCGCAGGTCGACCGCCTGCGAGACGAGTTCGGGATCTACATGGTCGGCGATTCCCGCTTCAACGTCGCGGGCCTCAGGGAAGACCGGCTCGATGACCTCGCCAAGGCTGTTGTTTCGGTGCTCTGAGCCTGAGACCTTTGCCAGCTCAGTTGATGAAGGTATGGCGCGTATTCTGCTGATTGGAACTGATACCTCAGCAAATTGAAGCCTCAACGCCATTCGAGATCGTGGCAACGAGCTCTGACAGCGAGGATCGTCTTAAGTAGATTTGAAGTTCCGACTCTCCATATCATTGAACGACGAGCTTCTGCGATGAGCCGCAACCCACGCTCTTGAAGGGAATCGAACAGCTGGCGACCTAACTCATTGCTAGGAAATCAGTGCTTGAAGCAGTTCTCTCGGCGCCACTGTAGAAATCGAGGATGTGGCCGCTCGCGGTTCTCGCTATGCCATACCAAGCCACAAAGGACTAAAGCCTCAAAGCTCGATCGCCATGAAGCAGCGGCCGCAGCGCCTGGAACTCTTTGGCGAGGAATTCAGACAGGACCCTAATGCGGCTTGTGTGGCGAAGTTCGCTATGCGTCAGGGGTCGATGCCATTTGCGACGGCTTCGGTGAGCGTTTGGAAGCTATTCACCTGCAGGGCGGCGCCGGCGTATCGGCCAGTTTCCTTCGGCTGGCCACTCCAGCGGCTGGGCGACCCGAAGCAGATCGGTGTGACCTTGGCAGTGGCGGGAACGTTGCAGGCAGACGCCGCGACCTTCTCCAAGCTTCGCCCGGCAAACTACCGATCCGCCATATCTGACCGCCTCGGCCGGGCAGCATAGGCGGCGCGATGACCCAGCTTCGTTCTCATCCCCGTCTCGTTCGTAAACTCCGGGAAGCGCTCGGTGATCAGCTGTGTGTCGTTCTCGACGAGTGCAGTATCGCAATCCGGCCACCACGAAATCCCGGTCCGGCTCCAGGCAGGCTTGCGAATCGCATAAGTGTGTGCTTATGTGTAATCATGATCGAACATGATATTTTCCGCGCTCTGGCGGATCCGACCCGCCGCACGATTTTCGAAAAGCTCGCGAAGGGCAGCATGAATGCCACCACGCTGCGCCAGGGCATGGATATCAGCCAGCCGGCGATGTCCCAACATCTCGCCGTACTGCGAGCGGCAAGGCTGGTGCGTGAACAAAAGGAGGGCCGCTTCGTGAACTATGAAGTCGATCCGGACGGGCTGGCTCTTATCGCGCAATGGCTGGCGAAATACCGCGCCTACTGGCCGGCTCGCATCGACGCTCTCAAGCTCTTGCTGAAGGATATGGATCAATGAACGACGTGAAGGCCGAGGTACAGGCGAAGGTGCAGGAAAGCGGTTTCGAGCAGAGATACGAACTGGACGCGTCGCCGGAGAAGGTCTGGCGGGCGATCAGCATCGCGGAATTCCGGGAGAAGTGGCTGCCGAGGGAGGCGCTTGCCGATCCACGCTCGCTCTCCGAAACGCCGTGTAAGGAAATCCGCTACAAATTGCGCGACGATACCCCGCCCCATCTCGAAAGCACCGTCACCTTCACGATCGCCCCGAATGGATCGGGCGGAACCAGCCTGCGGATCGTCCACGAGCTGACCGGGGCGACCTTCGAGCGGCTGGCGAAAACGGTCGCCAACGGCAACAGCCCGACTCTCATGCTCGCCGCCTGACGCGGCAAGCCCTCCCGAAAATCTCGAATGATTGGAGTTCGCCGATGCGCGAAGCAATGCAACTCGTCCCTATGGTCGTCGAACAATCCAGCAGAGGAGAGCGGTCTTTCGACATCTATTCCCGCCTACTTCGTGAGAGGATCATCTTCCTCAACGGGGAGGCAAACGACACGGTCTCGGCGCTTGTCTGCGCACAATTGCTGTTTCTCGAAGCCGAAAACCCCAAAAGGCCGATCCATCTCTACATCAATTCGCCAGGTGGCGTCGTAACCAGCGGTCTCGCGATGTACGATACGATGCGTTACATTCACGCCCCGGTGCATACGCTGTGCATGGGAACCGCCCGCTCGATGGGCTCGTTCCTGTTGATGTCCGGCCAGCCGGGCGAACGCACTGCGCTTCCCAATGCCAGCATCCATATTCATCAGCCGCTGGGTGGATTCCAAGGACAGGCATCGGACATGCTGATCCATGCCGAGGAAATGCAGAAGACCAAGCATCGCATGACACGGCTCTACGCCGAGCATTGCGGCCGCACCTACGAAGAATTCGAGCAAGCGATGGATCGCGACCGCTTCATGACGGCGGAAGAGGCATTGGAATGGGGCCTTATTGACCGCATTCTGCAGGTTCGGGCAGTTGCCACCGACCACGTCGGCGCGACGTGAAACGAGCCCGGCGCAATCCGGCGCGACCGCTACTTCGCGAACGCACCTCACGCGCGGGTTTCGATCGAGCCTCTTTGCATTCACCGGTCTTGAGTGGATATGAACCGACGTGCCGCGCTCTTGCCAAAGAAGCTATTGTATCCAAACGCTTATTATTCCCTTTGCGTGGTTTGACTTCACGTTGATCAAGAACCCCCACCTCGAGCTGCGCCCCGGCCCTGATACCAGCGTGAGCGATCTCTGACTCTTTTTGAGGTTTCCAAATCAGTTGAGTTCTGAATCAATACCGCAAACGGAGGTTTGCGGATGACATCAGGAATTCCACTGCGCGATGACTTCGACGGCTTCGCTCTTCGGGCGTTGGCCAAAGGCACGAAGGATGCGGCACAGGCTCGGCGGCTTCTTGCCCTTGCCGAAATCTATGATGGCCATTCCCGCAGCGATGCGGCCAGGATCGGAGGCGTGACCCTGCAAATTGTCCGCGACTGGGTTATTCGCTTCAATGCGCGTGGCCCGTCGGGGCTCATCAATGGCAAAGCACCCGGCAATCAAGGAAAGCTTTCCGACGTGCATCGCCAGGCTTTGGCAAAGATCGTCGAAAGTGGCCCGATACCGGCGGTGCATGGCGTTGTGCGCTGGCGGCGCAAGGATCTTGCTCAATGGCTGTTCCAAGAATATCGGATATCCGTCGATGAAACGACCATTGGCCGCGAATTGAAGGCGCTCGGCTTTGCAAAGCTGTCTGCCCGCCCGCGCCATTACGCCCAGAACGAAGGCGACCTGGAGAGTTTTAAAAAAAGTTCCCCGCCACACTGGCAGCCATCAAAGGCAGGCTCCCGAAGAACGTCGAGATTGAGCTCTGGTGGGCCGACGAAGCTCGGATAGGCCAAAAGAACAAGATCACCCGGCGATGGGCACGCAGGGGAACAAGGCCTTCGGCACCACACGATCAACGCACGATGTGGACCTATATCTTCGGCGCTATCTGCCCCAAGAAGGGCAAAGGTGCGGGTCTCGTTCTTCCCTACTGCGACACCAGCGCCATGAACCAGCATTTGATCGAAATCAGCCAGGCCGTCGATGACGGCGCTCATGCCGTGCTGATCGTTGATCAGGCGGGGTGGCATGTCACGCCGAAGCTCGATGTGCCCGACAACATCACACTGCTCTTCCTGCCGCCACGCTCGCCCGAATTAAATCCCGTCGAGAACGTGTGGCAATTTCTGCGTGACAACTGGTTGTCCAACCGGATCTTCAAAGATTACGAGGACATCGTCGCCCATTGCTGCGACGCATGGAACAAGCTGGTCGCTCAGCCGTGGAAGATCATGTCGATTGGAATGCGTGACTGGGCGCACCGGTTTTGATTAGCGCTCGTTGGTATGAGACGGGTACGCATCCCGTCCGTCAGCGCGCCGGTATGACGTGGCGCTGCGCCCTCGCGACGGTCGCCGGCACGCGCACAGATTGCGCGGCCCCAAGATCATGGTCGTAGTCGCCGAGGTGAAATTGCAATCCGTTCAGGATCCGCTCGCAGGCGTCGACGATCTTCTTGCGGTCCTTAATCGGATTGCTGTGAAACAGCTCGTTGCGTGTCTCCTTAATGACCCGCATCGTGTCGTTGAACATGGTTTTCGTGAAAGTGAAGCCGAGAACGTCCGTAGCGAACATGTTGCGGATCAGAGGCCAATCTGCCTGCATAATCGTCCAGAGGTCACCCAGAGTAAGGCAGTAGTAGAACTCGTCGGTCTTGTTGTTGCCGGTAACATTGTTGATATGCTGCTGATTGACCATATTGTCGAAGACTCGCCAGACAGCTTTCACGAAGGCTGGATTGACGGGCGTACCGAGAATGTTGGGAAAGGCAGTATAGCTCTGCCCGTTCTGCCGGGCATTGCGGACCAGCGTCCACCACTCCATCCGCCCGAAGCGTTCCTCTAAGTAGTCGGCGAGCACCGAGCGCAGTGCGTTCTCCACCGCGAACACGAAGGGGTAGATCGACGAAAATTCTTTCACCTTGCGAGTATAGATCTTGTGGATCACCAGCCTCTGCTCAGGTATGGGTATCTGCTGTAGGGCCTGGACCTGAACCCCTTCGTGGATACTGTCGCGTAAGAGGGTCGGGTTAAGGGTGCGCATGTCCGCCTTGAAGTGATCCACCTGCTGCGGGGTGGGGACGAATGTCAGTTATTCACCCAGTAGATGTGATGTCGGCACATGCCGCTTGGTGATGCTGGACACTTGCTCTCCCTTGCAATGCGAGTCTCTTTTCCCTATAACAAAGCTACTCGCTGAGTGGTGGCACAATGGTGTTGCGAGCCCATGGCCTTACCATGGCACTTGGAGAGTCTAAACGGAATTCGGCTAGGCGTGGTCTTCACAGACTGCGCCTTTAGTCGTTCAGGGATATTGCTGGACTTTGGTATGCAACGATTTGGCATCCTTGAAAGGGGTCGAACCTACGACCCGGTCGTTCAGCTTTATAAATATGCGAACTTTTGCAATTAATTACCCTCCGCTTTGGCAGGCCTGGGACCGTCAGCGGTCCAGCAGGTTTGGCAGTATAGATCTGGAGCGCATGCCGGTACTAGGCTGCGTTATGCCGGCATGCGTATGCGATTTCGAGAGTGAACTGGACGGCTAAACCTGTGGCTTTCTAACAGTTCTCCCTTGCGACAAGGCGGCAGGCTTATAGCTTGCATCGAAGCGCGTATAGCGCGACGATCAGGATGAGATGCCGTATTGCCTCGTTTGTGAATGTTCCTGGTCTCCTGGACCATTGCCTCACAAGATTGCTCCTTTCCGCTGTGAGCGTTCAAGTCGCGGAGAGTTGAGCTGTTTCGGAATTTGCGCCGAAGATCATGGCATGGGCTTTATTTCGACGCCACTCTTTGACGCGCCGTTGCACTGTTCGCAGGAGTCCGTCGGGGTACTCATTCGGATAACGCGCTTGAAGCCGCTAGAGCAACTCGCGGCCTGTCCGCCAAGGTTCCTCCTCAAACCAAGAGCGGAGATCGTCGGTCACGCGGATGAGCGGGTCTGGTCTACGTCGCTCTCGGCGCAGTTTTGGTTTCGCTTTGGCCGTCGGACGGATTTCGCCTTCCGTCCAGGCGTGGCTCAGGTTCTGCAAGAACGTTTCGATATCCGGCGTGGCTGTTGACAGCGAGGCAATTGCTGGCAACCTCGACAAGACGCTGCTGCGCTGTTCGAATATCGCGCAATAGTTTCACAGGATCCAACTGATCGCAGATGTGCGATAGCTAGAGCATCGCACTTGAATTGAGAATCGAGTGGGGTTTTCACGAGGGTATTGGTGTGATTCACTGCGGTTGGAGGTGAATCACATGGGTAAATCTCATTCTGTTGATCTTCGTCAGCGTGTTGTTTCCATGGTCGCTAGCGGCCAATCACGGCGAGCCGCTGCCCGTCATTTCGCAATCAGCGACAGCAGTGCGATCAAGCTGCTGCAACGCCGGGAGCGGACTGGGCTGATAACCCCCGCGCGTCAAGGAAGGCCACCAGGTGCAGGGAAACTGTCGGCGTTTCGCGATTTCCTGGTCGCACAGGTCGAAGGCAAACCGGATATCACCATGCCAGAGCTTGCCCGTCGCCTTGAGGATGAACATGGATTGGTTATTCCACCATCGTCCGGTTTTTGATAACGCAGGGATACACATATAAAAAAACAGATAATGGCGTCGGAACGCGCTCGCGCTGATATCCGAAAGGATCGTGATGTCTGGATTTCGAAACGCCAACCCCGGATGCGATTTGAACCGCATCGACTTGTTTTCTTGGACGAAACCTCGGTGAACACAAAGATGGTGAGACTGCGTGGGCGCTCCCCGCGCGGCGAGCGTCTCATCACGGATGCGCCCTTTGGCCACTGGGGGACACAGACATTCATTGCAGGCTTGCGCTGTTTCGGTCTTACTGCGCCCTGGATTATTGACAGGCCGATGAACCGGGAAATCTTCGACACCTACATCGAGACCCAGCTTGCGCCGACACTCGAACCAGGCAATGTCGTCATCCTGGATAATCTTCGCGTTCACAAGAGCGATAAAGCCAAAGCCTGCCTCAAGGAAGTTGGTGCGTGGCTCCTGTTTCTGCCGTCTTATTCGCCAGATTTGAACCCGATCGAAATGGCCTTCGCCAAAATTAAGGCCCATCTCCGAGCCGCCGCCGCTCGCACGTTTGACGCACTCTCAAATGCGCTCGGATCCATCTGCAACCTCTTCAACAGCCAAGAATGTCGAAACTATTTTACAGCCGCAGGCTATGGGTTCGATTAAAGGTACGGCGCTCTAATTTCGGACTTCGGTTGGTGTTCTCGGATCTGCCAAGAGCCTCTGATAGGGCGTTGCAGGAGGATGATAGATCTTTTTGACCACTGCGCCATCGCGATGCTTCTCCCGCAGCTTAAAGGATGGCTGAAAGAAGTTATGAAGAAGCGCACCGATCGGTAGAGATCGGTCAGGGTCGCAGCGGCCTCGACCCCCTCATAGCGATGATAACCAACAATGCGGCGAACGATCGACCCATTCTTCTGCTCGACGAAAGCCCGATCATTCTTGCGGTAGGGACGGCAACGCGTGAACTCGATAGAATTTCGATGCAGACTTTCGACAGCATATCGGCCGCGCTTCGATCCATGGCGATGCGCCGGTTTGGGGTACACTAGAGATAGTGAGCCTCGAAGGCTGCACAAGCCGGCAGAGATCGCTGTAGAAGACGATCCGATCCAATATAGTGCCACCTTCCTGACGATCTTCACGCAGGTCCAAAGACGCTTCCACAGGCATCAGAGCAAAAAATATTTCCAACGATGCATCCAAACGGAATGACCTGTCTTTCTCTTATCGGTTGGCGCGCATAGAAACCTCTCTTGCTGCACTCGCATGTCAGGGCGCACGTTTTGAGAAGGCTCCGCAAGCAGTTCGATGAAAGCTTCAATTTCAGATCACATCCTCGCGTCTGCCGGCGCACTCTTCTACCGCGAAGGCATCCGCGCTGTCGGCATCGACCGCATCATCGAAGAAACCAAGGTCGCCAAGGCAACGCTCTATAGGCATTTCCCGTCCAAGGATCATCTCGTGGCGGCCTATCTTCAGGACCGTCACGAGCGGGTCATCCGCTCTCTGGAAGAGGTTTTGAACGAAGTCCCGAGCCCGCGGGATCAGCTCAATCTCATCTTCGAGCGGCTGCATGAGAAGGCGGACAGCCCCGAGTTTCGTGGATGCGCGTTCGCCCTGGCGGTGGCCGAGCACGGCGATTCAGAACGCGTTGTTACCGTCGCGCGCGCCCACAAGGCGACCGTCAGCCAGATGTTTCGCGCGCTGATGGAAAGAGCGGGTGTAGAGGCCGCCCAGCCGGCCGCTCATCTTTCTCTCCTCTACGAAGGAGCTCTGGCGACCGTCGCCGTTGGTCGCGATCCCCAGGCTGTTCTCACCGCCAGAGACTGCGCTCTCTTCGTATTCGACACCGCACTTTCTTCGATCAAGACCGCTGAAAAAGGCAGAGCATGACAAAGGCAATAGACTATTTCTTCGGCATCGGTTCACCCTGGTCCTTCATTGGTCTTGATGCTTTTTCAGAACTTGCATTGAGACATGGAGCGTCGATCCGACCACATCTGATCTCGGTGATCGAGGACAACGGCGGGATCTATTCCCGCAACCGGCCGGAAGCCCGGCGTGCCTACTGGACCAAGGACTTGAAGCGCTGGGCATTCCTGCGCGGCAAGGCGCTGAACTTCGAAAACCGTGCTGCCCTGTCCGATCCCACGCCCGCCGGCTTCATGGTCATCGCCGCCATCGAGGACGGCTTGGACTGGCTCGGGCTCACCCGCGCGCTGCAGACGGCATTCTGGACGGACGCGGCGGATATCGGGCGGAGCGAGGTGCGTCAGGCGATCGCCAGTTCTGTAGGGATCGACGGGGCGAAGCTGGAAGAACGCGCTCAGGCCGAGGCCACCCAATCGATCTGGAGATCCAATATCGAAAGCGCCAGGAACTCCGGCGTCTTCGGCCTTCCGACGTTTCGCTACGAAGACGAACTTTACTGGGGGCAGGACAGCCTGCCTTTCCTTGAGCGCCACCTGAACGGCGAGAAGATCGCCGTCTGACGGCTCACTTTTGAGACTTGGTACCGGTCAATCTGCATCCATGCCTGATCGTGACGGCATGGCGCGATTTCGGCTGGCACGGTCAGCACCGAAAAGGACGTGAAAGATGGGTATCCTATCCGCTGAGCTATCGGGCCAATTGCAGGCAAGGTTCGGCGATCGCTTCTCGATCTCGCAGGCGCTGCGCGAGCAGCATGGCCGCGGCGAGTCCCATCACACACTGGCAATCCCGGATGCCGTGGTATTCGCGCAAAGCACCGACGACGTAGCCGAAACCGTCCGGCTCTGCGCCGCGGCAGGCGTGCCCGTCATCGCCTCGGCGCCGGAACCTCGCTCGAGGGGCACCCGACCGCAGTGCGCGGTGGCGTTTCGATCGATCTTTCGCAGATGTCACAGATCATTCGCGTCAGCGCCGAGGATCTCGACTGCACCGTCCAGGCCGGTGTCACGCGCGAGCAGCTCAACGCGCATCTGCGCGACCAAGGCCTGTTCTTCCCGATCGACCCTGGGGCCAACGCGTCGATTGGCGGCATGGCGGCGACACGGGCATCGGGCACCAACGCCGTGCGCTACGGCACCATGCGCGAAAATGTGTTGTCGCTGACCGTCGTGCTGCCAACGGGTCAGATCATTCGCACCGGTGGCCGGGCGCGCAAATCGTCTGCCGGTTACGATCTCACGCGCCTCTTCGTCGGCTCGGAAGGCACGCTCGGCATCATCACCGAAGTCATCTTGCGGCTCCAGGGCGTTCCGGAAACCATTTCGGCAGCCCTCTGCTCATTCGAGAGCGTGGAGCAGGCGGTGAAGGCCGCGATCGCGATCGTGCAGCTTGCCATCCCTATCTCGCGGATAGAGCTTTTGGACCGCGGCCTGATTGCTGCCTCCAACGCCTATTCCGGCCTCTCGCTGAAGATCGAAGATACCCTCGCCTTCGAATTCCACGGGTCTCCTGCCTCGGTTCAGGAGCAGGTCGAACTGGTTGCGGAAATCGTCAAGGATCACGGCGGCAAGGATTTCGAATGGGCCAATGCGCCAGAGGAGCGAAATCGCCTCTGGAAGGCCCGGCATAACGCATTCTACGCAGTCGTCTCGCAGAGACCGAATGCCAAGGGCTGGTCATCCGATGTCTGCGTTCCGGTATCGGAACTCAGCGGCTGCATTCTCAGGACCCGCGCACTGTTGCAGGAGTGCAGTGTTCCGGCTGCCATTCTCGGCCATGTCGGCGACGGCAACTATCATGTAGTCTTCGCCGTGGATCCCGAAAACACGGCGGAACTCACCGAGGTCGCGGCCATCAACGAGGCGATGGTCGAACACGCAATCTCTGTCGGCGGAACCTCGACCGGGGAACATGGCGTCGGCACCGGCAAGATCGGCTATCTACGTCAGGAACACGGAGACGCCGTCGAGCTGATGGCCCTGCTGAAGCAAGCCATCGATCCCCAGGGCATCATGAACCCCGGCAAGATCCTGCCGGTGTGAGTGTTGCCGATCTTTCCAACGTTGTTCACGGGAGACGGTGCGATGGACGGCTTCAAACCCCACAGCTCTCATTGGGGCGCATTCTTTGGACGGCATCAGGGCGAAGCCCTCGAAATCCGCCCGCATCCCGCCGACCCACACCCATCTCCCCTGCTCGGCAATCTGCCCGCAATCGCCCATAGCCCCGCCCGCATCCGGCGCCCGGCCGTCAGGCGCGGCTGGCTTCAAGGCAGGCCCGATAATGCCGCGAAACGCGGGAGCGACGGTTATGTCGAGGTCAGCTGGCCGGAAGCGCTCGATCTTGTCGCCAACGAGCTTCGCCGTGTTCACGCCGAAGCCGGACCGCGGGCCATTTTCGGCGGCTCGTACGGCTGGTCCAGCGCAGGGCGGTTTCATCACGCCCAAAGCCAGATCCATCGTTTCCTCAACGTGCTCGGCGGATATGTCAGATCGGTCAATACCTACAGTTCAGGCGCGGCGATGGTCATCATTCCGCATGTGCTCGGTCCTTACGATACCTTCGACCGAAAGAGCGTCACCTGGGACGCAATCGAACGCAGCAGCGAGCTGATCGTTGCCTTCGGCGGCATGGCGGTCAAGAACACCGACGTCCATGGCGGCGGCATCAGCCGGCACGTCGTGCGCCCGGCGCTGAGCGGTGCCCGTGCGCGCGGCGCCCGCTTCGTACTCATAAGCCCGCTCAAGGATGACATTGCGAGTGATCTCGATGCCGAATGGCTGCCGGTCACCCCTGGAACCGACGTCGCGCTCATGTTGGCGATCGCCTTCGTCCTCGTCAGCGAGGGACGTCACGATCGGGGATTTCTCAACCGCTATACGACAGGCTATCCACGCTTCGAGGCTTATCTGCTGGGACGCGAGGATGGCGTCGAGAAGAGCCCGCAATGGGCAGCCGGTATCTGCGGTATCGCGACCCAGACGATCGTGGATCTGGCGCGGCGCATGGCCAACGCCCGAACGCTGATCACCGTCAGCCATTCCCTGCAGCGCGCCGACTACGGCGAACAGCCGGTCTGGATGGGGATCGTGCTCGCGGCCATGCTCGGCCAGATCGGGCTCGATGGCGGCGGCTTTTCCTATTCGCTCGGCGCGCTCGGCAACATCGGCAAAAGCCAGCTCGCCGTTCCCTTGCCGACGCTCAAGCAATTCCACAATCCAGTGCCGGATTTCATTCCCGTCGCACGGATCGCCGACATGCTGCTGAACCCGGGCGAAGCGTTTCACTACAATGGCCAGGCTCTGTGCTATCCCGACATCCGCCTTGTCTACTGGGCGGGCGGCAACCCGTTCCATCATCATCAGGATCTCAACAGGCTTCGTCAGGCGTTCAAGAGGCCCGAGACGATCATCGTGCACGAGACGGCCTGGACGTCCTCGGCACGCCACGCCGATATCGTCCTGCCCGCGACCACGACGCTTGAGCGTGACGATATCGGCGCGGCCGACCATGATCCGATAATGATCGCAATGAAGAGGCTGATCGAACCAGTCGGCGAAGCACGCGATGACTATGAGATATTCGCAGATATCGCAGAGCGCCTCGGCAAGCGCGGCGAATTCACCGAGAACCGGTCGAACCGCGAGTGGCTCGCTTTCCTCTTCGAGAAAACACGCGCGGCACTTGCCACCGCTGGTCACCCCGCGCCGGATTTTGAGACGTTCTGGGAGATGGGCGAACTGCAACTCCCGGTAAAACCTGACGATGGTGGCCCTGCGCGCGCATTCCGGACCGATCCGGACGCCAATCCGCTGCCCACGCCATCGGGCAAGATCGAGATCTTCTCCGAAACGATCGAAAGCTTTGGCTATGACGATTGCCGCGGCCATTCGCGCTGGTTTGAACCGGACCCGACGGCGAAGGCGGCGGAGGGCCGCTATCCACTCTATCTCGTCTGCAATCAGCCGCACTCGCGCCTGCACAGTCAGCTGGACTACGGCGACTTCAGCCGCTCCACCAAGATCAACGGCCGCGAACCGGTGCGCATCAACCCGGTGGATGCGGCAGAGCGTGGCATTTCGGATTGCGATATCGTCAGGCTGTTCAACGCCCGCGGCAGTTGCCTGGCGGCTGCGGTGATCAGCGCGGATGTGAAACCTGGAGTGATGCAGCTTGCCACCGGAGCTTGGTTCGAGCCTGATGATGCCGATGCCGAGATCGCCATGTGCATTCATGGCAACCCGAATATCCTCACCCGTGATGCCGGCACGTCGCAGCTTGCCCAGGCCTCGACCGGACAGCTGACAAAGGTCGATGTCCAGCGCTATGCCGGAGAATTGCCGCCGGTGCGCATTCTCGACGGGATGGCGTTCATCGAGGAACAGAACGCCTGAGCGATGAGCTCATCGCGCTAGCAATTGCTGGAAATCCTGATCCTCGTGCTTCAGATTGCGCTGATAAAATAATCTACAAATTTGGTCGAAAAAGAACAACCAGTCTTTCTCGAAATCGATCCACTACCATAGGCTCCTGTTCGTAGTCAGCCCGGCAACCAAACAGGACCGCTTCATGAACGACCGCTCTTTCCGCCCTCTTCTTTCCCGTCGTCGTCTGCTGACCGCCACCTCTGCACTGGCATTTGCCGCTCTGGTCGCGACAGCTAGTGTAACCCCGGCCCTGGCTGAGGACGGAGCGCATGATGGCGGAGACGTCGTGTTCCTGATCGACTCCCTGGGCGACACCTGGATCCCCAACAACAGCGCGATCTCCAGTTTTCAGGGCCATATCTGGGGTCATGTAACCGACAAGCTTCTCTACGTCGATGCCGATGGCAAGGTCAGCCCGTGGATCGCCGAACGCTGGGAGCAGAACGACAATGCGACCGAATTCACCTTGCATCTCAAGACCGGCGTGACTTTCTCCGATGGCAGCCCGCTGGATGCGGCAGCCGTCGTCGCCAATCTCGACATCTGGTATGCCGGGCGCAAGAGCGAGGGCATCAATCCAATCGGCCTGTTCCCCAAAACCTACGATCATGCCGAAGCCGTCGATGCGGCAACCGTTAAGGTTTTCTTCAAGAAGCCGACCCTCGGCTTCATCCCGACGCTCGGCTACCACGGCTCGATCCTCATCTCCCCGAAGACCATCGCCTCGCCGGCAAGCGCCCAGGCGGACCTGGGCAAGACCTCCGGCAGCGGGCCTTATGTCGTCGAGTCCTGGAAGGAGGGCGACTACGTCAAGCTCGCCAGGCGCAAGGATTACAACTGGGGCCCGACAGCGGTCGGCCAGACCGGTCCCGCCCATCTCGATACGATCACCTACAAGCTCGTCTCCGAACCGTCGCTGCGCGTTGCGGCAGTCCAGTCCGGCCAGGCCGACGTCGCCTACAACGCGTCGCCTCAGGAGCTTGAATCCCTCAAGTCGGAAGGCCTGACGGTGGCGACGCCCCGCTATCTCGGCTTCGTCAACGGCTGGGCTGTTAACACCAAGCTTGCCCCCTATGACGACGTGAAGGTTCGCCAGGCGCTTCAGGCCGGCATCAATCGCCAGGAAATCATCGACACCGTCTATACGCCCGACTGGAAGCTTGCGACCTCCTTCATCCAGAGCAACGTTCCGGGTGCGACCGACCAGAGCGCGCTGCTGGCCTACAATCCTGAAAAGGCGGAGAAGCTTCTCGACGAGGCAGGCTGGAAGAAGGGCTCGGATGGCATCCGCGTCAAGGATGGCAAGCCGCTGTTGCTGACGCTGAATTCGAATCCCTACCTCGCAACATCGAAGTCGATCGACGAACTGATTTCGCAGCAGCTCGGCAAGATCGGCTGGAAGGTTAATATCCGCGCCTATGACGTGGTCACGTTCGGCCAGAAGGTCAAGTACGGCGGCGCCGGAGTGCCTGCCTATGAGGTGACGCGCTCCTTCATCGACGCCGGCACAGTCGCCGGCATTCTGACCAGCGCCAACAATGGCGAGAACTGGTTTGCGCTCGACGAGAGCGACAAGACCCTCAACGATCTGCGCGACAAGATCGCCGGCGCCGGCTCCATCGACGCTCGCAAGCCGCTTCTCGACGAGCTGCAGAAATACGTCCTCGACCAGGGCTACTTCATTCCGCGAACGCAGATCGTCCAGCGCATCTACGTGCAGACGCCGAAGCTCAAGGGCGAAATCTACAACGGCGTCGCCTATGCCAGCTACTACACGGCAACGAAGAGCGAATAGCCCGGCATTTCAACAGACACAGAGGTGATGGGCATGAGCAAAGCCTATTTCAACTATGCCCGAAAACGGCTGCTGCAGGCGATCGTCGTGATCCTGCTGTCTTATGTCTTCACCTTTGTCGTCGTCAGCATCCTGCCCGGCGATCCGATTACCAATGTCCTCAACAACCCGCAAAACGGCTTCACGCCGGATGAGATCAAGGAGATCATCGCTGCGCAGGGACTGGACAAGCCGATCCCCGTGCAGCTTTGGAACGCCTTTTCCGGCTTCGTGACAGGGGATCTCGGCCTGTCGATGCGGACCAACAGACCAGTGGCGACGCTGATCGGCGAGGTTCTGCCATCGACCCTCGTGCTTGCCTCGGCCGGCCTTGCGGTCGCGCTTTTCCTGGCAACGATCATCGCTTACGGCACACAATTTTTGCCCCGACGCTACGGACAGGGTCTGCTGCGCGGCTTCCCCTCGCTGTTCCTGTCGGTTCCGAACTTCGTGATCGGACTGGTGCTGATCCACCTCTTCGGTTTCCAGCTCGGCGTCTTTCGCGTCATCGAGCCCGACAGCTTCTGGGCAACGATTTTCGCAGCGATCGCCCTCGGCATTCCGATCTCGGCGCAGATTGCCGAAGTCCTGATTGCCAATCTCGACCATGAGTCCGGCCAGGACTACGCCGCAGTCGCACGCGGCCGGGGACTTGGCCAGATGCGGCTCTTCGTCATGCACCTGCTGAAGCCGTCATCGCTGCCCGTCATCACGGTCGTCGCTCTGACGATCGGCGAGTTGCTCGGGGGCTCGCTGATCACCGAGACGGTGTTTGGCCGCAACGGGCTTGGCAGCCTGGTGCAGCGGTCGGTCAGCACTCAGGACCTGCCGGTCCTACAGGCCGTCGTTTCGCTCGCGGCGGTGGTCTTCGTCGTCGTCAACTTGATCGCCGACCTGACCTACCCGCTGCTCGATCCTCGCGTGAAACTCCTCGGCACGCAGCCGCGTCGCCCGACGACCGCTGATGACAGCTCTCTTCCCATATCGAAGGCGGTGACCCCATGACGCTCGCCTCGATTTCTTCCATTCCGCGTGTGCCGCTGATCGGCCGCCTAACGGGCCTGCGTGTCCCGCCAGTCGTGATCCTGTCGTTCCTGGTCGTCGCCCTGGCGATCGCCTGGTCCTTGGCGCCTGGCCTCTTCACGAGCTACGATCCGGTGAACGGCACCCCCGCCCAGAAATTGCTCGGCCCAAGTGCAGCGCACTGGTTCGGCACCGATCATCTCGGCCGCGACCTCTACGCACGCGTCGTCTATGGCACGGCCTCATCGGTGGCGAGCGCTCTGATCGCGGTCGTGATCGGCGTTGTCGCCGGCGGAATTATCGGGCTGCTGGCCGGTTTCTTCGGCGGCTGGGTGGACACTGTCTTTGCCCGCCTCGTCGATGTCTTGCTGGCAATCCCCAAATTCCTGCTTGCCGTCATCGTCGTCACCGCAATTGGTTTCGACACGACCAATGCAGCAATCGCGACGGGCGTCTCCGCCGTTGCCCTTTTTGCCCGGGTGATGCGCTCCGAAGTCATCAAGACCAGGCAGGCGACATTCGTCGAATCGTCCTTCCTGCTCGGCGGATCGCGCTGGCACATTCTGTGGCGCCACGTGCTTCCGAACGCATCGCGATCGGTGCTGCCGCTTGCCGTCCTGCAGTTCGGCGATTCCATCCTGGTGATCGCCAGCCTTGCCTTCCTTGGCTACGGCGACCCGCCGCCTGCTTCCGATTGGGGCCTGCTGATCTCGATCGGCAAGGATTACCTCAAATGGCCCTGGCTGGTTTACGCCCCGGCCCTCGTCACGATCGCAACCGTTCTCTCTGTAAACAGGATCAGCCGATGGCTCCGCAAGACAGACTGACCACGTTTTTGAATCGCCCATCTTCCCCGTTGCTGCGGGCCGAAGGATTGTCGGTGGCCTACGGTACCCACAAGGTCGTGACCAGTGTCGGCTTCGAGCTTGGACGCGGCAAAAGTCTCGCGCTGATCGGCGAATCCGGATCGGGCAAATCGACGATCGCCCGCGCCGTCCTGCGGCTGCTTCCCGCAACGGGGCACGCCACCGGCCGCGTCGAATTCGATGGCCAGGAGCTTCTGGGGCTTCCTGAGCGCCGCTTTCGCCCGTTCAGGGGACGCAGGATCGGCTTCGTACCGCAGGACCCCGGCAATTCTCTGAACCCGGTTCGCACCATCGGCGCGCAGGCAATGGAAGCCGCCGCACTGCTGGACGAACCGGACAAGGCGCTTCGCAAGGCGCTCATTCTGGAGACATTCGCGCAGGTCGGGCTCGACAATCCGCAGCGTGCCTATGACTCCTACCCCCACCAGCTTTCCGGCGGCATGCTCCAGCGCGTTCTGATCGGTCTCGCCGTTCTGCCGCGGCCGTCGCTGCTGGTCGCAGACGAGCCGACCTCCGCACTCGATGTGACGATCCAAAAGCGCATTCTCGACCTGCTGTCGAAGCTGCAGGAGGAGCTGCAGATCAGCCTTCTACTGATCACCCATGACCTGGCGATCGCAGCCGAGCGCGCGGATTCTATTGTCGTCCTCAAGGACGGCGCGATCCAGGAAGCCGGAAACACCGCTACAGTATTCTCCGCCCCTTCCTCGTCCTACGCCAGAAAACTCCATGGCGACGTGCCGGCGCTCAATCCTGACCGTTACAGGCCATTGCGAGAGCCCGGTTTCCGGCACCTTGTCGCGAGGCGCGAAAAGGCACCGAAGATCGAGGTCAGCGGCGTAACAAAGAATTTCACCGTCGACGGCAAGGTTCTGACCGCCGTCAACGACGTCTCGTTCGAGGTTCAGGCGGGCACGACGCATGCGCTGGTCGGGGAATCCGGATCCGGGAAGACGACGGCCATCCGCCTTCTGCTCGGGCTGGAGCAACCCGATACCGGAAAGATCGCCGTTGGCGGCGAACAGGTGAACGGTCGGTCCCCCGAGCAGCTTCGCTCTGTCTGGCGGCACCTGCAGCTTGTCTATCAGAACCCGTTCACATCCCTCGATCCGACCTGGACCGTCGAGAAAATCGTGCGCGAGCCGCTGGACCGCTTCAGGATCGGAACACATCAGGAGCGGGCACTCGCGGTGCACAAGGCGTTCGCAGATGTCGGGCTGGGCGGGCATCTCTTGTCCAGCAAGCCGGCCGCCTTGTCGGGCGGCCAGCGCCAACGCGTTGCCATCGCCCGGTCGCTTGTCCTGAAACCCGATGTGATCGTGCTTGACGAGCCTACCTCGGCGCTCGACGTCAGCGTTCAGGCCGACATCGTCGAAGTGCTGCTGTCGCTGCAGGTCAAGCTCGGCCTCACCTATGTTTTCGTGTCGCATGATCTGGCGCTGGTGCGCCAGCTTGCCCACACGGTCTCTGTCATGCAGCGCGGTCGCATCGTCGAGCACGGTACTGTCGGAGAGATCTTCGACACGCCCCGCCAGCCCTACACCCGCTCGCTGCTGGAATCGATCCCATCCCGTCAGGGACCGCGCGCTTTGCGCGAACCCAGCCCCTGCAGCAGCGGCAGATCTTCAATGGGGAAAAGATCGCATGACCGTCATCGCCCCCGCCCCGACACCGTTGGCGTCATTCCGTCCGAGGAAGCGGCTCGGGTTCAACACGCGTGTCTCGTTCACCGATGAAATCGGCCCCGCACACGGCTTGCGGGAAGGCATCGAGCTTTTCAAGGCGGCCGAACGTCTGGGCTACCAGTCAGGCTGGGCCTATCAGCGGCATTTCGACCACTATCTATCCTCGCCGCTGCCCTTCTTCGCCGCGGCAGGTCAGCATACCAGCCATATCGTGCTGGGTTCTGCCGTCATTCCGATGCGTTATCAGGACCCTATCCTGCTGGCGGAAGCCGCAAGCACTACCGACCTCCTGATTGGGGGCCGATTGGAACTGGCGATCTCGACCGGCGCCAACGCAGCCTTCGATGCCGTCTTCGGCACGGTCGACACCGACGCCAGGACGGAAGCCAAGCGCCGTCAGGCGCGCTTCCTGTCCGCGATCTCCGGCGAGGTTCTGCACACCGTCGCAGAACCAGGCCAGGGTGTCGCGGAAGGCAGCCAACTGAGGGTGACACCGCACAGTCCGACCCTTCGCTCGCGCATCCGTCAAGGTTCCGCCAGCCTCGGGTCAGCGATCCAGGCCGCCGAACTCGGCATCGGCCTGATCGCCGGAACCGTACAGCACGACCACGCCGAGGGTGAGAGTTTCGGAAGCTATCAGGCCCGTTGCATCGAGGCCTTTAGGGCCAACTGGCGAAAGCAGCGGACGAGCGAGCCGCCGCCTGTCGCCGTGGCGGCTTCGGTCCTGGTCGGCACGACGCCGGAGCTTCGCGAGAAATACGCAGCCTATGATCTCGAGCGCCGTACCCAAGGCATCGCCGCATCGCGGCCGAAGGGCGCTCTCGAACCGAGCTCGCGAACCAACCAACCGCCTGGAAGCCAGATCTCGCCCGTCTTCCACGGGACAGCGGATCAGGTAATCGAAGCGGTGCTGAGTGATCCTGGGCTCGCTGCGGCCGACGAGATCGTTTTCTTCCTGCCGCCGGCCTTCGGCCTCGCCGAGAATATCCAGCTGCTGACCGACCTTGCCGGGACCATCGCCCCGAGCCTCGGCTGGTCACCGGACTGGTAAAACCTACACCGGATCTTAAAGCAGGGAGCTGCGGGTTAGAGATATTTTCTATAGTTTCAGTAGAAATAGAAAGACCTGTCTTCCTTAGCCTTTGGCTGCCGCCTAACTTTCGACCACCATCGACAATCAGAGGAGCTCCCATGTCCGCGGAATTCATCAGCGTCAGCTTTCCCAACGCCTCGAACGATCTCAATCCTCTTCCCGACGCTCCGGTCGATCCCCGCTATCTCGAGCGCTACTCGCGCGCCCTCGACGACTACGGCTTCAACTACACGCTGATCCCATACTCCTCCTCGTCCTTCGACCCTTTCACGATCGGCGCCACGGTTCTCGCGCATACGAAGAACATCAAGATCATCGTCGCGCTGCGGCCCAATACCGTCTACCCGACGGTTGCTGCCAAATCGCTTGCCACCCTTGATCAGTTGAGCGGCGGCCGCGTCGTCGTCCACTTCATTGCCGGCGGCAGCGATGACGAGCAGGCCCGCGAAGGCGACTTTCTCAACAAAGAGGAGCGGTACGAGCGGCAGGAAGAATATATCCGGATCCTGCGTCAGGCCTGGACGTCGGAAGAGCCTTTCGACTTCGATGGGAAATATTACCAGTTCAAGCAGTTCCGCAGCGCGGTGCGCCCAACGAACGGGCTGATCCCGATCTCTGTCGGCGGCTCTTCTGATGCCGCGTATCGCATCGGGGGATCACTGGGCGACATTTTCGGGCTCTGGGGCGAGCCGCTGGCGGAAACCAAGCAGCAGATCGAACGTATCTACGCCGAGGCGGCAACGGCAGGCAGGACGGACCGGCCGCGGATCTGGGTGACCTTCCGCCCGATCGTTGCGGAAACCGACGAACTGGCCTGGGAGAAGGCACACCGGGTGCTCGACCGTCTCAAGGACAACCGGGAAAAGGGCCTTCATCGCGCGCCGCCCTCTGCCCCTCGCCCCGCCAATGTCGGATCGCAGCGGCTCCTTGATATCGCCGCGCGTGGCGACGTCCATGATCGCGCACTCTGGTATCCGACGGTCACGGCGACCAACGCCTCCGGCGCCACGACCGCACTGGTCGGATCACCGCGCACCATTGCCGATTCCATCCTCGACTATATCGATCTCGGCGCCGACCTGATCTCCATCCGCGGCTATGACAATTTCAACGATGCCGTCGATTACGGACGCTATATCCTGCCCCTCGTGCGCGAGGGCATACGCGAGCGGGAAGAGGCAAAGAAGAAGGCCGCCGCCTGATGATCGCGCGCGAGACGGCTTTCGATCCACGTCTGCTGAGCGCGACGACGCGCGCTCTTGCGGACGCAGCTCCCGAGGCGGACCGGACCGGGGATTTTCCTTGGACGGGTATCCGGGCGGTTCATCAAAGCGGCCTGCTCGAAAGCACCGTCGCGGCGAGATATGGCGGCGCCGGCGCAACACTCCACGAGGCCGCAACGATCCTTGCGGCCCTCGGCCGCGGTGATCCATCGGTCGCGCTGATCAGCGCCATGACGATCTTCAATCACCTCGGTCAGGCAACGAAAAGCCATTGGCCCGAGGACCTCTACAAGCGCCTGCTTACTCAGGCCAGGCAGCATCCGCTGCTGCTCAATGCCGCGCGTGTCGAACCGGAACTCGGCTCGCCCGCCCGTGGCGGCCTGCCGGCGACGGTTGCCCGTCGTACCGCATCCGGTTGGTCGATCACCGGCCGCAAGCGCTTCGTCACCGGTGCGCACGGTCTGACTCATTTCCTGGTCTGGGCACACACCGATGAAACACCCACCCGGGTCGGAACATTCGTCGTTCCGAACGAGCTTCCCGGCATTCGCGTCATCGAGAACTGGAACAACCTTGGCATGCGGGCCTCCGGTTCTCATGATGTCGAATACACCGACGTGGAAATCCCGCTGGAAAATGTCATCGATCTGGTCGATCCATCCGTTGCGCAACAGGACAACCGCGCGCACGCTGCAATCACGCTGGCGCTGACCGCGCTCTATCTCGGGGTGGCCGAAGCGGCACAGGAGGCGTTCATCCGCTTTGCTCACGAACGTGTTCCGACCAACCTCGGCCATCCGATCGCCCGCACCGAACGCTTCGTGACGCTTTCCGGCGAAATCGACCTTCTCGTCTCCGGCGCCCGGCAAATCATTTTCGATGCCCTGAAGGACAAGCAAGCCGAGGCAGAAAAGCACATCCGGGCCCGGCTGCTTGCAGGCCGGCAGCTGCGCGACGCGGTGCAGATCGCCGTGCGTGGCATCGGCAATCCCGGCCTCGGGAACGAACTGGGGCTGGAGCGCCATTTCCGGGACATTCAATCGGTGCTCGTCCATGCCCCCCAGGAAGACACCTCCATCTCCATTCTCGGGCGCGCTGCCTTCGAACGTTGGAAGAGCGAAAGCGACGCATCATCGGCGCCTCCGGTCAATCTCACTGTGTTGAAGACGGCCTGAACATGACACGCTACATCATCATCGGCGCCGGTGCAGTCGGCGCGAGCCTCGCGGCCGAGTTCGAGATCCATGGCATCCCCTATGTGCTCGTTGGGCGCGGCGCCCAGATTGCCCATATCGCCGCTCACGGTCTCTCGTATCGCCGGCCGGGCGGACACCGTGTGCTCCGGCTCACCACCGCCGACACGGCTACGCCACCGGCGCTTCAGCCGGATGATATTCTAGTCCTTGCGGTCAAGGCACAGGATGTCGAGTCGGCCACGGAATTCTGGGCCTGGCGGCAGGTCGAGGGTGCAGGCTTTGCATCCGAACTGCCCCTCGTGACATTGCAAAACGGGCTGGCTGCAGAAGACATCGCACTGAGGCGCTTCGATCGTGTCTATGCTGCCAGCATCCGCATTCCGGCGCGCTACACCGTCACCGGCGAGGTCGTTGTCGGAGGCGAGCCGAATGTCGGCATCGTCGCCCTGGGACGCCACCCCGACGGGCTCGACGACACGGCCTTGTCGATCGTCGCGGATCTTTCAAACGCGGGCTATCTCGCCGAAGCGCGCCCCGACATCCGGCGATGGAAGGCGGCCAAGCTGGAGCATAACGTCACCAATGCGGTCGAGCTTTTCGCAGGCCCTCCCGAAATCCGTTCAAAGGCCGCAGCCGGCCTGGCGCAAGAGGCACGTGCCGTTCTCATGGCCGCCGGTTACGATCCGGCGGCCCCCTCGGAGTGGAAAATCGACATCTCATCCTGGCGGGTCGCACCAGAGAGCGGCATCAAGCCCGGCCAGCAGTCGACCTGGCAAAGCTTCACCCGCGGGACTTCGAGCGAGGTCGATTATCTGAACGGCGAGATAGTCCGGCTGAGCCGCATCCACGGCGTAGCGGCCCCTCTCAACACCGCGTTCCAACAAGCAGCAGCGAGGCTTGCGCTAGAGGGCCACGCGCCGGGCACCAGGGGTATCGCCGAGGTCTTGGACGGCGTTGCCCTTTAAGGCAAACGAAGCTTTAAGACTGCATCGAGAGGAAAAACACGAGAACACCAAACATCGTCGGGATTGCAGGGAGCTTCAATCGGCCTTCGAAAACTCGGTCGCTGGTCAGCCATGTCGCCGAAGTCGTAAGTGGCCGGTATGGCTTTAATTTCGACGTCTACGACATGATTGATGTCGGGCCATCGCTTGGCGCTGCCCTTTGGCGCAAGCAGCTCGATGAAAAGGCTCAACATGTGCTGCAAGAAATTGTCGCCGCCGATGCCCTTATCATCGGCGCGCCGACCTACAAGGGCTCATATCCGGGCCTCTTCAAGCACCTGATAGACCTCATCGATCCGCATGAGCTGAAATCTAAGCCAATCCTCATCACCGCAACAGGCGGCGGCGATCGTCACGCGTTGATGGTAGAGCACCAACTTCGCCCCCTCTTGGGCTTCTTCGTGGCTCACACCCTGCCAACAGCCGCCTATGCATCGGATCGCGATTTCATCGACTATGCTGTCGCTTCCGAGCACCTCAGCAAGCGCATTGAGGAAGCGGTAAACGAGATGGGTGTCTTCTTCCCCGGACGAGTGCCGGTGGAATATGCCGGCAAGATAGATATCGTCTCCTGCTCCTCCGACGAGAGCATGCCCTGAAGTGGAAGAGCCCAAGGTATCGGCGAAGGACGAGCCAACGACGCGCTCGAAGCTGCTCAGAACGTCGCCCGCCCCATCGCCACCGCTTACGGTATTGGTCGTCAGGTTGACGTCAACCGCAGCGCTGGAGAGCGAATAGCGAATAGTCAATCGTATCGAGCGTGCCAACTCCACCGTTAAGGTTGTCAGCAGAAGAAGAAGCAAAGAAAGTATCGTTGAAGTTCGATCCCGCAAATGCTTCGATGCTGCTGAAGATATTGTCCGCGGCGTCGCCAGTGTGAACCCCGGTCTGCAGATTGAGAGTGAACGCTCCCCAATGGCTTCCAGAAGCGCGGTCGCGAGCCGGCCGGCGGACGGATTTCATGAGCGATCCGGAAGTCATCGCCAAGAAGTAGAAGGCGCTGGCGCATGTCCACCTCTTCGGGCCGCCGGGAACAAACATACGCCACTTGCCTATCGCAGCACTTCATCTCCAGGCATCACCGCTGTAAGGAAGCGGTAAGAATGGTTGGCAAGGTAGCGAGGATCGGCCTTTATCAACTGCATGAACTTTCTGTGCCCATCCTTTGTTCGCCCGACCAAACAGCCAGCGCTTGTGCGACCAAGGTCATCTTTTGGCGCGTCGTAGCCCCAGTGCTGATTGATCGCGAACAGACCGGTGTCTAGTTCATCGCCAGTTCTCTTGAAATCCTTGTTCAGGTCGCGACAAACCGTAATGGGCTCAACTTGTACCAGAGCCTCGTGTGCTGAGGCCGAGTTTGGATGATGGGTTCCGACCACCCATGCCTTGTACTGGTTGAAAGCGATCCGGGCAGCGCCTTTTGGGTTCATTGGGTTCACTGTCCAAAATTTCCCGGGTTCGGTGGTTCCTTCCCATATGGAATTCTGCAGTTTTACCTGCCCATCAGCTCCCACACTAAGAGTCGGACTCGAAAAGAGTTCAATGGTAACAATACCTTGCGAGACGTCTAGTGATGAGGCGGATATGGGCGATCATGATCCATGCCTCGGCTGAAGCGATGGAGTTTTCGACGTCCTTCGCCAATCTCCGGCACCTTCCAAGCCATGCAAATGTTCGCTCGACGACCCAACGGCGTGGTAGCACTTCGAAGCCTTTGGTCTTGTCGCTGCGCTTGATGATTTCGACCGTGAAGCGACCGACCTTCTTCAGCTTCCGTTTCAATTTGTCGCCCGCATAGCCACCGTCGGCGAAAACATGCAGCAACCATGGCCATCTGTGACAAATGGATTTCAGTAAATCGGGAGCGCCATCGCGGTCCTGGATATCGGCGCTGTGAACCATGAGGCCAACCAGCAGGCCGAGTGTGTCGACGACGATATGGCGCTTGCGGCCCTTGATCTTTTTGCCGGCGTCGTAACCTCGAATGCCGCCGCTTTCGGTGGTTTTGACGCTTTGGCTGTCGATCACGCCTGCCGTAGGACTGGCCTCTTTGCCTTCCAGTTCGCGCGCCGCCATCACTAGATGGTGGTTGATGCGGGCCCAAAGCCCAATACCCCGCCACGCATAGAAGTATCGCTGAACCGTCGAGCACGGCGGAAAGTCCTTTGGCAGCATCCGCCATTGGCAGCCGGTCGAGGCGATATACAAAAGCGCATTCATGACCTCACGCAGCACCGTTGTTCGCGGTCGCCCAAGTCGACGGGGCGCAGGTAGGAGCGGCTCGACAATTCGCCATTCTCTATCCGTCATATCGCTTGCATAGCGTGCTGCTCGCCGGGCATATTGCCGACGGGTGGTTTCGGTCCAGGCCATCGTGAACTCCATCGAATCTTCGCAAATCCGAAGGAATCACAACCTGTTGAAATCACCCACTTCTTTTTGAGGCAGCCTCTAAAGAAAATCCGGAGGTCGTTGAACTTATTGGGTGCATCGTCATTCAGTGTTCCGTCCTGGTTCGCACCTTCGAGATAGACGATGTTCTTGCAATCCGGATGGCGAGAAATGAAATACTTTCTGTTTCGCATGTAGCTTATAACTTTGTCGAACCAGGTTCCACTCGCAGCGATCTCGGGAAGGAGAACGGCTGGGGAAATAAGTCGCTCGGCCACAGATCGGTTGAACCCATTTTTGAGCGAGATATTGTTGCTCGCACAGAACTCGGTCAAAGCCCAAGTTGATACCGGTCCAAAACTTCCATCGGCGGGAGGATCGAGGTAGCCTAGCTCGGACAGCCGCCATTGCACGGCCTTTGCTAACCCGGTATTGCGGCTCATCTCTGACAGGACGATGGGCGTGCCATCGTATTGAGAAAGTTCTTTGGCTGCATCGCTTCCTAACAAAGGAGCTTCGACATCAGCTGCCTTTCTATAGCGTTCCGGCTGAATATGCTCTTGGATGTAGCTGTTAAGCCAGTTTCGATAGGCCTGTGCGGCATTACCGCCGGCGGCATCGAGGTATTTCTGGGCCTTCGTCGAACCTACTTGTTTCGCCAAATCGCTGAACGTGTAGCCCTTGTTTCCCCGCAGAAAAGCCGTCGCGCCCCCAAGGCCTTCGTGGTGCGCAAGATAGATGAACTGAGCCTTTTCGTCGTCACCTGTCTCGTCGTCGACTAGGCCAGCGGCAATGAGGGCCTTCAGGTTGGAAGCTCCGTATTCTGCTGCCGCGACGATTGACATTTTCGGTTCGAACCGCAGCTTGAGCAATTTGTCTTCGCTGCCAGGAGATATCGCGTTGGCGTCGGTGACATACCCTTCGCGCCTCGCATGTTCATTCAAGTAAGTTCGGCTTTTTTTGGCTTCTCCGAGCCAGGTCGCGGCCAGGAATTGGGTTAATCCGGCTGCGGTGCTCGTGGAAGCTTTGCTATTCCTATCCCATTCACCATTTGCGAGCTTTGCGGCCTCCGCGTTGATCACTGCCGCTAGGGCCGCCGCGTCTATTTCAGTTCGCTCTTCAGCGAGAAGCAAGTGAGGCCGATAAACATCATTTACTCCCAGCACTAACTCACCCGCAGCTTCTGGCTTGGCATCGGCGTCTCCCTTTGGGACCGTAGGTGACGATGTTGAAGCGGTGTTCAGCCACCCTGACTCGACCGTTCCGTCCTCGATCAAGACATCGACCTTCTGCCACGGCGGCAGCGACAGACGAATAGTCAGGATTGAGCCCTTAACGCTTCTGGACTGGCCATCCGGTTCGTCGAAGAGATCAAATGTTATAGCTTCTGACTTTTTAAGAATGGCGGAGTGAACCCAGCCAAGAAACTGCCGGCCATCGCGAAATAGCGAGATTTTCATCCACGGTCCGATCTCCCGCAGGGCCGAGACCTGTTCCCCTTCCAAAAGTCCCGTAACGTCGATGGAAGCATCATCAGGGTCCGGTCGCAGGACCGCAGCTTCGGCAAGCGTATAATCAACCACAATCGCCCTCCCCGGGCGCAATGTACGCCCAAGCCTTGTTCGCCTGCGTTTAATATGGTACTTTTTGCAACCTACTCGCAAAAGTTACTTATGTCACGCAGAAACCTTCTTATAGAATACCGTAAGAATGTCTCGCTCGCGCGACGGAGACTGGTCTATGTTTCAGCAATAGATCGAATGGCTGACTTAGGCTTCGTTTTTAAAAGAAATCATCTCCGTGTTATTGGCGCGGTAGTCGGCACGTAGGAGATGTTTGCCGTGAGAGTTCCCGTTAGCTCACGAGTTGCAAGCATTCGTAGTGACATCATTCAGCGCTTCGATAGCAGGTTTCAGCCCTCATACCAGCGTGAGCGATCTCTGACTCTTTTTGAGGTTTCCAAATCAGTTGAGTTCTGAATCAATACCGCAAACGGAGGTTTGCGGATGACATCAGGAATTCCACTGCGCGATGACTTCGACGGCTTCGCTCTTCGGGCGTTGGCCAAAGGCACGAAGGATGCGGCACAGGCTCGGCGGCTTCTTGCCCTTGCCGAAATCTATGATGGCCATTCCCGCAGCGATGCGGCCAGGATCGGAGGCGTGACCCTGCAAATTGTCCGCGACTGGGTTATTCGCTTCAATGCGCGTGGCCCGTCGGGGCTCATCAATGGCAAAGCACCCGGCAATCAAGGAAAGCTTTCCGACGTGCATCGCCAGGCTTTGGCAAAGATCGTCGAAAGTGGCCCGATACCGGCGGTGCATGGCGTTGTGCGCTGGCGGCGCAAGGATCTTGCTCAATGGCTGTTCCAAGAATATCGGATATCCGTCGATGAAACGACCATTGGCCGCGAATTGAAGGCGCTCGGCTTTGCAAAGCTGTCTGCCCGCCCGCGCCATTACGCCCAGAACGAAGGCGACCTGGAGAGTTTTAAAAAAAGTTCCCCGCCACACTGGCAGCCATCAAAGGCAGGCTCCCGAAGAACGTCGAGATTGAGCTCTGGTGGGCCGACGAAGCTCGGATAGGCCAAAAGAACAAGATCACCCGGCGATGGGCACGCAGGGGAACAAGGCCTTCGGCACCACACGATCAACGCACGATGTGGACCTATATCTTCGGCGCTATCTGCCCCAAGAAGGGCAAAGGTGCGGGTCTCGTTCTTCCCTACTGCGACACCAGCGCCATGAACCAGCATTTGATCGAAATCAGCCAGGCCGTCGATGACGGCGCTCATGCCGTGCTGATCGTTGATCAGGCGGGGTGGCATGTCACGCCGAAGCTCGATGTGCCCGACAACATCACACTGCTCTTCCTGCCGCCACGCTCGCCCGAATTAAATCCCGTCGAGAACGTGTGGCAATTTCTGCGTGACAACTGGTTGTCCAACCGGATCTTCAAAGATTACGAGGACATCGTCGCCCATTGCTGCGACGCATGGAACAAGCTGGTCGCTCAGCCGTGGAAGATCATGTCGATTGGAATGCGTGACTGGGCGCACCGGTTTTGATTAGCGCTCGTTGGTATCAGACGTTGCGGGTCCCAAACAGCTATTGGAGGCCTGGTCCGCAAAATACTATTTGAATCTAAATTCAAAGTTGCTAATATAAATTGAGTAACAGGAGCGCGACCGATGACTAGGATTGTATTGGCCTTGGTCGTCTACAGCATAACATTTGCTACACCCTGCGCGTTCTTTCCACATTGGAACGCGACGCTAGTCATGGCACAAGCATGTCCGAATGGTGTTTGTCCCAATAGATGAGGCGCGACAATGGCCGAATTGGTGTCGTCACTCCAGTTCTGGGTCGGGGCTGCGCTATTGATGTGCTTCCAAATTGGCAAGTACGGTGAGCTAAACGACCAAGATGACGACCTAATACCAACATGCATTGATCAAAACCGATGCGCCCACTCGCGCAGTCCAATGGACATTATCTTCCAGGGTTGCGCGACGAGTTTGTTCCAGGCGGCACAGCAGTGAGCGACGATGTCCTCGTAGTCTGTGAAGATGCGGTTCGACAGCCAGTTGTCCCTCATAAACTGCCAGACGTTTTCGACAGGGTTCAATTCAGGCGAACGCGGCGGCAAGAACAGCAATGTGATGTTGTCAGGGACGCTGAGCTTCGGCGTGACGTGCCATCCGGCTTGATCGAGGATGAGGACCGCGTGAGCGCCGTCATCGACTGCCTGGCTGATTTCCAGCAGATGTTGATTCATGGCGTCGGTATCGCAATAGGGCAATACGAGGCCCGCGCCCTTACCTTTCTTGGGGCAGATGGCACCGAAGATGTACGCCCACATCGTCCGTTGATCCAGCGGCGCTGAAGGTCGGGTGCCACGGCGAGCCCATCGGCGGGTGATCTTGTTTTTCTGACCTATGCGCGCCTCGTCGGCCCACCAGAGTTCGATCTCGGTATTCTTCGGGAGGCTGCTTCTGATGGCTGCCAATGCGGCAGGGAACTCTTTTTAAAAGCGTCCACTTCGGGTTCATTCTGGGCGTAGTGGCGCGGCCGGGCAGACAGCTTGGCAAAGCCGAGAGCCTTCAATTCGCGACCAACCGTGGTCTCGTCCATCGAGATCCGGAATTCCTGGAAGATCCATTGGACCAGATCCTTGCGCCGCCACCGAACGACACCGTGGATAGCCGGGATCGGACCACGCTCTACAATCTTGGCCAAGGCCTGGCGCTGATCATCATTCAGCTTGGGCCGATTGCCGGGAGCCTTGCCGTTGAGGAGCCCGGCCGACCCGTGCTCATTGAAACGAACGACCCAGTCGCGAACAATCTGCAAGGTCACGCCCCCGATCCGGGCCGCATCTGTACGCGAGCCGCCGTCATAAATTTCCGCCAACGCCAGAAGCCGCCGCGCTTGAGCGGCATCCTTGGTCCCTTTCGCGAACTGCCGCAGAGCAGGACCATCAAAATCATCGCGCAATGCAATCGCCGAACCCATTGCAAACCTCCCGTTTGCCCCATGGATTCAGATTTTCACCGATTCGGGAATCCCAAGTGAGTCGCACTCTGCGCTCGCTGGTATAAAGCCGTGGTACGGCGCAGTGCCGAACTTGCGCGTCCGGCATTTCCTTGGGTTTCAAAAGTACCTCGCAACGCTCTTGCTGTTTCTTGCAGTCACCTTTGCCGGATATGTCATTGCCTGCCTCGTCTCTCCGTCAATCATCTCCGGATGGCTGCGTGTCACGGCAGAGGCTGACAAGATGAAGGCATACATCGACTCGGTGCCCTACCCGCTCTTCATTGCCGCTGCTTTCATGGGTCTGACCAACCAGTCAATTCCGGGCTTTTCGAAGATTGCGAACCTTCAGCGAGACGTGTTCCATGAACTTGTGGGAGTTCCGCGGATCGTGGCGACAACGGCAACTGACATTTCAGTTCAGCTCTGGGCCAAGCTTCCTACCGACGCCGATCGACTAAGAGAGATTGAACTCTGGGCTAGCCCGACCTGGGAGGCCTCCATACGTAATATCGCCGACCTCTCCTTCTACGACGCGGAACTCAAGCGACGCTCCAACTCCTTTACAAACTTGAAGAGCAAGTCGTCAGCAGAATCCATGGCGCTGTTTAGGGAAATGATCTACGTGATGGCGATCGCAGCCGTCAGAAAAGATGGTGGCGCCGCCTTGCGGACACTCGCCTCCAGGCTTGGAGTGGATCTTCCGCCCAAGCCCAATCCGTTTAGAGGCTTGATAGTTGCTGGGCTTTTTTCGATCGTTGCCTTGTCGGTGCTTTGTTTCGCTGTTCCCATGCTCGCGCCGATCGTTGACGCCCTGAACGGAGCGCAGCCACTCACGTTCTGGCCTAATGGAGGCGAAGCTTTGAGGGCGTCGAGCATATACGTGGTAGCTCAATGCTTCCCGGTACTCTTGGCTTCCACGTTCCTTTTCCTGTCGCTGCCACCAGGCGCCGCCGGCACGGAAATTACCGTCAGGAGCCTCACAGAGAAACATGCAGGGAAACTCGTGCTCATTATTCTGCTAGTTCTGGCATTCGATTATGCTCAGCTGATTTCCGATTATGGAATCTATAATCCCGCGCTGACGTCGTCACCTGGCAAGATCTTCGGTGGATGGCTGCCTTATAACATTGTTCACTCGATCATTTCCGTGGCGATCTGCGTGGTGCTGCTTCATTATGTGGCTCGTGGCCAAGCAAAGACGCCAGGTGTGTCAACCGCATATATTGCGGTAATGACGGGGGTCGCGATCGCGACCGCCAGTTTTTATGCTATAATCAGATTACGCTTCGACTTCAGAGTCCCACTAGCCTTCGATTACATATTGATTATTGGTCTGTTAAATGCGGTAGCGGCAATGATCGCGCTCTTCATGTCGCAGTCGCTCTACTAGATGGCAAGACAAGTTGAACAGATACCTCGTGTGGTGGAGCCAGTCCCGAGCCCTCCTTCTGGCGCGATAGCGAAACCGGCGATACCAACACCTTAAACGGTACAGTAACATAGCAACGGCCTATCCTCGACGTTGCCTGGTGGGGCCGAACCCGCTTCGCTTGGCAGGACGAAGTTCGATGCGCTTAGTTTGCCACTTTGGGCATTCACCTTCGCACCCACAATCAAGGCTAAATCGTCCACTCCTGTAAGGGTACTCGTGCCAGGACGGCGGGTCGTCGACCTGAAGATTGGCGTCCTGCTGCCAAGCCCCAACCAGGTGGCGCTCGGGTTTGAATAGATAGCCCGATCCATCCGGAAGCTCAATCGAGAAAGGCACTGCGTCCAGCGCGGGGCGGATTTTCAGGCATCAGGAAGCTGATGGTCGTGTCAACGAACTCTACGGGTCCCGATTTCGCATTTGCACGAATGTCGTACGCGGCGTCGCGTAGCTTGTCCGGATAACCAGCATGACCAATGACGCCGCCATCAAAGATCATAGCGAGCCTTTTCCACGGCCGAGTGAAGCAATTGCACTCGAAGATCATCAAATCCTCGACGTGACTTTAAAGTTGCTTATCCGGCCGCCACTTCGAACTGAAGGGCAAACTCGCTTTCCATTCAGAGCTACCCCCCTCTCAGCGTAACCAACTAGGTTGTTGCGGTGTTGAAGACCCGGGAACCGCTTCTTCGTTTGCAACTCGCCGGCGTTCAGGAAGTCGAGCGTAGATGACACCATTCGAGCTGCTGACGGTCGCGCCGACAGCTTTGGGGGCGTCAATATTGACAGCATTTCGCCTTGGAGAACTGCAGCCAATATTGACGGCCCAACGTAATTTCCGACGGGCGTATATTACCAAATTTACAGTACGCCGTAAGTTGAATTCAAAGCTCCCATTATGCTCGCTCAACTAGAAGATATTTGCTATATTCACCGGAGGCAGAGGGTCAAACCAATGGCTGACGGAAACTATCCGCAACCGGCAATGCGCCGGCTACGTGTTTACGCATTCGATCCGCAAGCATCCACTAGACTGGATAGTGCTGGGGTCAATGTTGCTACGATCAAGCTTCCATGGGAGCAGCCTTATGAGGAGCCTCTTTGCCCCGGGCCCGTCAACGATTATTTGGAAGTAATCGACGTTGATCCCGTCAGCGGGCAATTTTACGAAGCTGTCGACCTCAACGATCCATATCTGCTGGCACAAGATGGCTTGGCTCCCTCAGAAGGGGATCCGCGGTTTCATCAGCAGATGGTTTTCGCCGTCGCCATGAAAACTATTCGGACGTTTGAACGCGCCCTCGGTCGCCGTGTATTCTGGGCGCCGCGTTACGTTCCCAAGTCCGAGCGTAAATCCAAGAGCGATATCTATAGGCCAGTGCGTAAATTACGCATATATCCTCACGCGCTTCGCGAACCAAACGCCTATTACAGCCGCGAAAAAAAGGCGCTGCTTTTTGGATACTTTAAGGCCAACGCTCAAAGCGCTGGGGCAAGCTGGGTGTTTACAGCCCTGTCTCACGATATCATCGTACATGAGATGACACATGCAATTCTCGACGGGTTGCATCGCCGTTTTGCGGAGCCGACAAGCCTCGACAGCCTTGCTTTCCACGAAGCCTTCGCCGACATTGTCGCGTTGTTCTCGCACTTCACGCTTGAGGAGGCCGTACGAACGCAAATCGTCAAGGATGGGGGGCGCCTTGACAACCGGTCGCTGTTGAGCGGCCTCGCTAAGCAGTTTGGGGACGCGATTGGTCGGGAAGGAGCTCTTCGGGAGGCGATCGACGAAGAGCCTGGCAAGGCCGCTCCGATCGTGCTCACTGACGACATGACAGAGCCACACGAAAGAGGCTCCGTACTCGTGGCAGCAGTTTTCGATGCCTTTCTGTCGATCTATGAGAAGCGGACCGCCGACCTTCTACGCATTGCCGGCATTCGACCCAATGCCCAACACGCGCAAGACCTTCATCCCGACTTGGTGACCCGGTTGACACGCGAGGCGAGCAAGTCAGCTGAGCACGTTATGCGGATGTGTATCCGCGCTCTCGATTATATGCCCCCGGTTGACCTACGCTTCGGTGACTTTCTGCGAGCCATCATTACGGCTGACCAAGATCTTGTTCCCGATGATGTGCTGGGCTACCGGCTCGCAATCATCGAAGGATTTCGCAGGCGGGGCATCATGCCGAAGGACTGCCTGTCACTGGCGCCGGACAGCCTGCTTTGGGAGGCACCACAGCATGTTCTTTCAGTTGACCGTGATCTGATTAAGCTCGATCTTGAAGCAAAATTCAGCCGCGAGGAGGCAATCAATGTTGCCGAAGCAAACGCGCTGGCTGTCTGGAAGTGGATGATCGAATCGGACGATCTGCATTCTGGCAATGGAATGCCCCTGACCCCAGACGCATCTCAGGATGCGAAATGGCAGGAGGTTTGTGGCGTCGTCTTCCACCGTGATCTCATTCCCAGCGACAACCGCGAGACCATTCTAAGCCGACCGAAACTAAAAAACGGCGTGAGCCCAGGCATTGAAATTCATTCCGTTCGAACCACACGGCGTACGGGGCCTGATGGGCAGGACCTGCGACAGCTCATCATAGAGATCACTCAGACAAGAAGGGGCTTTTCTGATCGCGACGTTCAGATACAGCAAGACTGTCCCAGTGCGGGCAATGCCCCCCAGGCGGCGGAGTTCACGTTCCGCGGTGGCGCTACGCTGATATTCGATCTTCGTGAAAGGAATCTTCGCTACACTATTCGCAAGCGCGTGACCGACGACGCACGGCTTGATGCACAACGAGACTTTCTAATCAATCAAGGCATTGGCCAACTAGTACCGCGCCACAGAGATTATGACGGGTTGGGTTATCGTAGAATGGGCAAGTCTTCTGGTGGGATGAGAAGTTGGATGCTGCGTGCTGCGCCTGGCACGCGGGATATAAATCCTGCCTTCTCGAGGGTCAGCACCATCTGGTGAACAGACGGAGCCGTAACGGCGAAGTGGCGACGCATGTCGGCTTCGGCCGGAGGCTGTTTGAAGATGCGGCTGTAGGCGTAGATGAAGGCCAGGTACTGGCCTTGGACTTGCGTAAGGCCATGTCTTGCCGTTGCGGCTTGCGGGTCAAGTGAGGGACTCATTTTCGGATTCATCTGCGTCTCCGCGCTGAAGGAGGTGTCGATGAATATAAAGTTTCACGTAGAGCTTAGCCAATCGGAACGTGATCAACTGGCCGTTTTGTTGAGCGGGGGACGCCATGCGTCGCGCAAGATCAAGCGCGCCCAGATCCTGGTGGCGGCGGACGAAGGCTTCAGCGACGAGGTGATCGCGGCAACCTTGAACGTCAGCGGATCGACGATTTACCGGACCAAGCGCCGGTTTGTGGAAGCCAATCTGGAAGGCGCGCTCAGTGAAGAACCGCGCCCGGGTGTTGAGCGCAAGCTATCGAGCAAGGAGGAGGCGCTGTTGGTGGCGACCGCCTGCTCAAAGCCGCCGCCCGGGCGAGCCCGCTGGACCCTGGAGCTTCTGGCCGATGAGATGGTCCGACTCACCGATCATGACGAGTTGTCCTCGGAGACCGTACGTCGCCGGCTGGCTGAGAATCATCTCAAACCTTGGCGCAAAGACATGTGGTGCATCCCAAAGCTCGATGGGGAATACGTCGCGCGCATGGAGGATGTTCTCGACCTCTACGCAGAGACGCCTGATCCACAAAGGCCCGTGGTCTGCTTCGACGAGAGCCCGACCCAACTCATCGGCGAAGTGCGCGAGCCCATTGCGGCCAAGCCTGGCCAGCTTGAACGCTACGACTGCGAGTATCGCCGAAACGGCACGGTCAATCTGTTTGTCTTCATGGACGCCCACCAGCCCTGGCGCAGGGTGAAGGTCACCGATCGGCGAACCAACCAAGACTTCGCCCAGTGCATGCGCGAACTGGTCGACGTCGATTATCCCGACGCCCCGATCATCCGCGTGGTGATGGACAACCTCTCCACCCATTCCGCCGGGGCGCTTTACGACGCATTTCCAGCCCCGGAGGCTCGAAGGGTGCTGAAGCGACTGGAGTTCCACCACACGCCCAAGCACGCCAGTTGGCTCAACATGGTCGAGATCGAGATCGGTGTCCTGCGCAGCCAATGCCTCGACCGTCGTATCGACAATAAAGACACCATAATCGCCGAAGTCGCAGCCTGGGAGCAGCAACGCAACGCTAATGGCGCAAAGATCCAATGGATGTTCACAACCGAAAAAGCCCGCCAAAAGCTCCGCAAAGCTTACCCCGTCAAAGAGTCATAATCTCTGTGGCGCGGCACTAGGTTTTGCTTACACGGAAGCCGACACCCTATCCGGCTCGAGCGAACCTTTTGCACTCGTCCACCGCGGAGCATGAGATGTCCAAGCTCAAGTCCCTTAAAATCAGGATGTATCGGGGAATCCTCGGCGACTGCTTCCTACTTCAGACGACCGTCGTTGACGAAGGCAATGAGGAAGTTCGAAAGATCCTTATTGATTGTGGTGTTTTGCAAAACATTCCTTCGGGCGAAGAATTGATCCGCAAGCTTGCTAGAGAGGTTGTCCAGGAAGTTGGGATTCTCAAGTTGCAGGAGATTGTCGCAGGCCCCGAGCGAATCTCAGCGGTCGTAGATGATTTGATAGAGACTGTCGGAAGCCGGATCGATTTATTGATCCTCACACATGAGCACTTTGACCATCTTTGCGGCTTTGCTGTTAAGAAGGATGTGTTCCTCGACAAGAATCTGGAGATAGGTGAGCTTTGGCTCGCTTGGACCGAGGATCCAAATGACGAACAAGCGAAAACATTACAGGCTCGGTTCAACAAGGGCCGACAAGCGCTTATTTCTGCCGTGAAGCTTACCGAAACACTCGGTGCGGATACGCCTGCGCGTTTACAAAGCGTGGCTTCGCTCGCAGCATTCGCCGGCCCCGGCGACCAGCCGAATGCTTCCGACGAAGAGAAAGCAAGCGGCCGGATGAGCACGGGTGCGATTATCCAGATGATGAAGAACAAGGTCGGCGCGGCCAAGACGCGATATCTCGAACCAGGGGAAGTGATCGATCTAAAAGCATTCGGGCTTATAGCATATGTCCTTGGTCCACCGCGGGACGAAACACTCTTAAAGAAGGATTCGCCATCCAGCCAAAACAGCGAAGTCTACCTGATGCGACTGGATGCTGTCGCGGCCGTTGAAAGTAGCCTCGCGTCACAGCTAGCACTTCAAAAAGATGCAGACGCACCGGCATCGACAAATGACGGAACCCCGTTTGCGCGACCACATCAACGCCCGTTTAAGAGCCAGGTCACAGCAGAGGCATACGGACCCGAGACATTCGCTCGGGCACTCTATGCCGATCCAGCGGAGAGTTGGCGGACAATCGATGACGAATGGTTGGGTGCAGCGGAAGCTCTCGCGCTCAAAATGGATTCGGATACCAATAATACCAGCCTCGCGCTTGCTTTTGCGCTGCCCGACGAGCAAGTCCTGCTTTTTCCAGGCGATGCTCAAGTGGGCAACTGGCTCTCTTGGAACAACCAGACCTATCCGCACACTGCAGCGAAAGGCATTACCCCTACCACTGCAGAGGAACTACTCAATCGTGTGACCTTCTACAAGGTTGGCCATCACGGAAGCCACAACGCCACACTCAAGACGCTTGGGCTTGCGAGGATGATCGATCCCCGACTAACCGCCGCAATTCCGGTTGTAGAAGCCGTCGCAGCCATACAAGGCAAGGGTCGTTCTGAGCCGGGGGCGGGATGGAAGATGCCGTACGGCAAGATGTACGACGACCTCCAGAAGCGCACAAAAGGCCGCATCTTGCGCGGCGACGGTGACATTGAAACAGAAACGCTTGCTTTCCAATCCAATCCCACCCACCCGGAGAGGCCTGTAACGGTGACATATGAGGCGAGTGGCCTTTGGACTGAACTTCACTTGCCGCTTGAGTGAGCATTTGATCACAACGAAAACGACCATCATCGGCAGCTAACTAAAACGGGGAACGACAATGTCTGTGAATGTAAACGGGAGCCAAAAGAAGATCGGCCTTGCTCTTTCCGGTGGTGGCTTCAGGGCGGCCGCATTTCATCTCGGAGTGTTTACGGAGCTCAATGCTCTAAAGCTGCTCGACAAGGTGGATCTAATCAGTTGCGTTAGTGGCGGCAGTATTGCGGGAGCGTTCCTAGCGACAAACTGGGGACAGCCCGACGTGCTCGATAAGCTCAAGAAATATCTAACCACCAAATCGATCGCGATCTCCTCCTTTGTTGGCGGCCTCCTTAGTCCGTTCGAAAGCCGCTTGGAAAAGCTAGCTGAGACATATGACCGCGATCTTTTCTTTGGCAAGACGCTCTCTTCTCTACGGAACGGCCCCCGCATTTATCTGAATTCGACTAACCTCGCGACGGGCAACATGTTTTTCTTCGTTGCTGGGCACGCCCTTGCCGATGGCGAAGACACGGGAGAGACAATCGGAGAACATGAGAGCGGAACGGTTGCCGCGAGCGAGTTTCCAATTAGCCGCGCAGTTGCCGCCTCTTCAGCTTTTCCGCCAGTATTCCCTCCCCTGCGAATTGATGCTGACATATATCCAAACGCAATGACGGAGTACGTTACACTCACGGACGGAGGCGTTTATGACAACCTTGGCGTAAACCCACTCCTACGCCTGAAACGAAATCCTCTGGACTATTGCATTGTCAGCGATGGTGGCCTGCCCTTTGCGGTCAGTAGCGAACCTACGGAATCGGGAACCATCGTTCTAAGGGCAGCGCTGAATATCCTGATGGAGCAGGTACGAGGACTGCAGTTTGCTCGCCTTCAGCTGTCCTTCGATGCCCAAAAAGGGCCGAGACCGCTCTGGTTTTCGATCGACAGTGCAATCGGACAGGAGCGCGACGGCGATGCCGCGTTTGCCTCTGCGATCGCAACTGATCTCAAAGCGCTCAGTGCACCTGAGATGGACGTGCTGATCCGGCATGGCCGATCGTTGGTGCGCGCTCGCTTGACCCAGTATGCCGCTGAGTTGTTGGCGCTCGAATGAAGAGATGCGAGCGAACTCTTTAGTAGGGCGCCTTGAAAGACGATCCCGAGTTACAGGCGATGTTCTTTCCCGGCTTTGTCTCACGGATAGCTGGAACATCGTCCCGTGCTCGCTGAGCTGGATACAACCCGTATCTTATTTCAGCTTTGACGCTGCCTTGTCAGCCGCGTCACGGTCGGAACCGTGCTGCTTGATTATGCGCTTCGCGCCTCGAAATGCCATGCTTCTTTGCGAAGTAGGCCACCTCATACGGTTCGCTCGCTGAGACACGGTTTCGATCGGCCGCTCCGCGCTTGAACTTGTCATCTGTCATGCATGATCTCCTCTTGCCGAAGCAGAACGCCTGAAGGAATCCAAAGTTCCAGACGCACACCGACTGCGGCGGAACCTGTCGCCGTGGGCAGAGTTCGATGAGATCGCCTTACGAAGTCCAGGCGATCGAGAGCATCATGGAACAGTGAGCCTGTGTCGGGGATGGGATGGTTGGTCGTAATCGTGAGACGCAACGAGGCGGTCTACGCGATCGCCTCGGCAGAAGAGGCGCTCGGCCTATTATTCTCTGATTGGCCAGTTAACAGCGGGCTCCCCTTCATTCTGGCGATGGAAGCGTGCGCAGGGGCCGCGAGGGGCGCCATTGCCGAAGAAGAAGCGCAGTTCGCCTTTCTTGCCGCCGCGATGGATGCGCAAGTCCCATTCGACTTCCCTAGCAACCCAGAGTTTCGCGATTAACTGCGTCATCGGACAAAGCCGCACGTGCTGGACAGCAGCATGGTCTTGGACTGACGCGGAACAAAAGACCGGCAATCGCATTTTAGCGATCAGAGGCTTTGCCTCGACCTTTCCTTGTCTTCAACACTAGCTCCGCTGTCATGGCGGAGCCTCTTTCGCGATGGCAAACGCGATGTTCTTCATGGAGGATGTTGTGATGTCTCGAAAACAATTCAGTCGCCACGATGAACCCTTGGATTCTGATGACCTGCGCAAATGTCGTGCAGTTCTCGATGCGATTTGCGGAGACTTCAGAATAGAGCCTGGCTCCGAAGAGGCGAATCGCATGGCCGCGATGACCATCGAGCTTTATCGGCAGGGCGTGCGCGACGTGAAGCAGCTGCAGCAGATTGTCGATGCCGCACGCGGTCTCAATCTTAGCCGAGAGGGGACCAGGGGGTTCGGGAAGTTCTGAAATTCGCTTTAAGGCCTCTTTAAAGGTCTACATGCTGCCTCGAGTGCCTTCGACGGCGAGCCGGTCTAGCCGAAGATCAACCCAAGTCTGTGATCTCGTATACCGCCGCGTTGTCTTGCTCCTCTCGTAGTCCCTTGTAGGACGCGCTGCTTGTAGGGCAGTGTCGGCAACATCCTGTGCGGCCCGATCAAAAGGAACTCAGCGCGAGGGCGCTTATTCATCAGAAGCGCGGTCACCATGATGCCGGCGCCGCCCGTCGTCTTGGAATTCTTTTTCGGCGCCAGGCCGAAGACGTTTCTCACATGGCGCTTCTCATCGATCGAGCCGAAGATCGCGCGGACGATATCGCAAAACCATTCTCCGGCCGCGTCATCCGTGACGGCTTTCATGGAAGAGCTTCAACCGCTTTCGCTATGGAGTGGCGGTGCTTCTGATGCGCCACCCACATCTCCGACCCTATGCCCATAGCGCCCATTGGTGGATCGAAGATATCGAGAACTATGCTGACGCCGTCCGGTTCCCCGACAGGTTGCGTGCTGCTAGCCTATTGGGAGCCTATGCTCGGATTATGGAAGGTTATCTTCGGCGAATAAGGACACCGTATGGCGGAGGACAGGCGCGCCCTGAGCCTTACGGCCACTGGAAGCCTTGGGCTGGCCGGCACGGTGGAAGTTTACCCCCATGCGCACCGATAAACTCGAAGAGAACATCCTCGCTCTGTTGAACCGTGGCGAAACGCGCGGCGGCCTTAACGAGTGCCGGGAGCGCGATCGTGCTTATCGGTGGATCTCGGATTTCCGGCGTGGCCGCTATCGAAGCGAAAACCAACGCCGGCCATCGCGCTCAGTGCCCGACGGCAGCTCTTGCGAGCGAGATTGATGTCGAGACCGCTCCCGGGGATGTTCGTCGCCTTTTCGCGCTGGGCCAATATCGTCGCACATTACACCGAGGCGATCGCCGCCGCTAATAGAGCCGGTGCGACTAACGCTCGCAAGCCGGAGCGAGTAAACGTGCCAGCACTCTGGCGACGAACATCGCTCGCTTGATACGCCATCAAGCGGCTTGGGAAGTCGACGAGACAAAGGGCCCTAGAGCGTCTTCCGTCAGGTATCGTAGCACCGATCGAGTTCTCTGAGGGCAGACTGAACCTCATCATCGAAACCGGCTCCGGTGTCCCTGGAACGTGACGGAGGCACGCTTTCGAATCGATCGCGTAAAAGTCCGAAGCCCATGCCGCGAGGATCGTTCGCTTATCGTCGACAGAAAGTGCGGGCGCCCCTACCACAATCGATTGGCCGTCGAAGCCCTTGCGGCGCTAGAACTGTTGGCCCGATCGTCATGGCATTGCTGGCAGCCTGCTCCAACATGTTGTCCATCATCGCTTTACCTCAGCGTACGTGCGGATCCCTGTCCCGGCGCAGGCGAGACGCGGCGATGACGTTGGTTTCCGGCGCCAGCAGATCGTGCTTTTCAGCAAAGGCGGCAAATAGGCCGCGGGCGGTCTCCGCTTCGATTTCACCGCGCAGCGCTGCTCCGCACGCCTTAAGCGCTACTGAGTGCGCGTTATCTCTGAGCGCCGCCGGCCACTCGACGAGATGCCGGTAGGCGTCCATCACGCTGCGAACCTCTGCCGGAAAGCCGAGGCCGACAAGAATGAAAACAGGCTGTTTGAACATATCGGGTTTCATAATGCTCTCCTTCCCAACCCGCGATGTAGACGGGCGCCGCCACAGCGACGCCCCCTCCTTGATGGGTTCTGCTTAAATTAAGCGGCGTTCTGCGCTTCGATCTGCGCGGGAGAAGCCGACGGCTCAAGAGTCGGCGCAGTCTCGATGTCGATTTTACGCGGCTTCATTTCCCCCGGAACCTCACGAACGAGATCCACGGACAAGAGACCGTTCTTTAGGTCCGCTCCGTTCACCCTGACATGGTCGGCGAGCTCGAACCGGTGTTCGAACGGCCGGCCGGCTATGCCGCGATGAAGGTAGGCTTCGGCAGCCGCCTCCTGCTTCTTGCCGGTTACGGTCAGAAGGTTGGACTGGAATGTGATGTCGAGATCGTCCTGGGCGAAACCTGCCACCGCGATCGAGATCCGATAGCTGTCATCGCCGGTCTTGACAATGTCATAGGGCGGCCAGTCGCTGATCGAGCGGGCGCGCTGAGCACTTTCGAGAAGATTGAAGACCCGATCGAAACCGACGCTGGATCGGAACAGCGGTGCATAGTCGTAGGATGTTGCCATAGCCATATCCTCCTTGAAGCAACATGGGTACGGAGCGCCGAAAGATGGCGCTTCCAGCAAGGCCAGCTTTATCCTCAGCGGCTGGCGGCTATCGATTTGGTTTTTGAGAATTTCGGATTCAAGAGCTGCGCCTGAGAAAATTTAGGGTGTCTTCAGTCCTAGCGAACCGCTCGATCGAGCTCAAACTGCAGCTATATTCTCTATATAGCGCAGGCTTTCACAAAAGGCGGCGCAGATCGCCGCCGTCGGTCCAACCGCGGAATTCAAAGCCGGCAAAGACGGAAGAAGGGTTGGTCAACCAGGCATGGAAGGATAGCCACGACTCCATTTTCCACGCGGACGGTACGCTGGCCAAGGGGTCCGATCGCGATCGCCGAAGTTCAGGCCTATGTCTATGGCGCCTTTCATGCGGCCGCCGAGATCTTTCGGATCCTCGGCCGGCCAGAACGGGCCGCGGGCTTCTTAGCGCGGGCGGAGGGCCTGCGCCGCGCCTTTGATACAAGCTTCTTCGACGAGGAACTTGGCACATACGTGCTGGCGCTCGACGGGGACAAGCGACCCTGCAAGGTCCGCTCCTCCAATGCCGGCCATGCCCTGTTCACCGGCATCGCCTATCCCGAACGGGCCGCGCGGCTCGCCCTCACCTTGATGAGTGCCTCATCCTTCTGTGGCTGGGGCGTCCGCACTATTGCCTCCACAGAGGCGCGCTATAATCCCATGAGCTACCACAATGGGTCGATCTGGCCGCATGACAATGCCCTGATCGCCAGCGGCCTTGCTCGCTATGGCTATCGCACTGAAGCCGCGCGGATCTTTGAGGGACTATTTGCCGCTTCGACCTATATCGACTTGCGGCGGCTTCCCGAACTCTTCTGCGGCCTGCCGCGCCGGCGCGCGCAGGGACCGACCTTCTATCCGGTCGCCTGCTCGCCGCAGGCATGGGCAGCGGCAACACCTATGTCGTTATTGCAGTCGTGCCTCGGTCTCGAGTTCGATCCGAATGCCTTGCAGATCAGCTTGAACGAGCCGCGGCTTCCGAGCTTCCTCGACGAGGTCACGTTGCGACATCTGCTGATCGGCAATGGTTCGGCCGACATTGCTGTTCGACGCTCCGGTCGCAATGTCGTGGTGGACGTGATCGATCGCAAGGGCGATATCCGCGTGCTGGCGACGGCATGACCGGTTGGGTCGATCGCGCCCGGGCAGCGGCAAGTAATATTATCTATCCTGCTCTTCCTCGTCGGCGGATAGCAGATCAACGAGCGCGGCAACCCTGCCTGTCGGCAGACGGCGACCTTCGCCCATCAAGGCTTCGTCGTTGCTGGCCCACGCAAATGCCTCGGCGAGTTCAGCCTGCGTAGCCCCTGTCGCAATGACCTCGGCCACCAGCGTTTCGTCGGCAGGCCCAAGGACGGCGATGACGTCGTCTGAAGTCATTGTCATAGCCATTTGCTCCTCTCTACCTCGGCTCAGATATGGTGGCGCCTCGGAGAGAATTCAATTTTCCGCTGGGAACTCCCACCTCTCTTGAAACCGTAAGGCACTGAATTATATTAGTATTGTCGGTCGCCCAAATGGGGGTCGGCATAAGGTCCAGGAGACGCCGGTCGCTCTTGGCGTCTCCTTGTATCCATGTTGCTTATAAGGAGGATATGGCTATGAGGACAAACCTCGATTTCTCTCCCCTCTTCCGGTCCAGCATCGGCTTCGACCGGATGTTGAACGCGCTCGAGGCTGCTAGCCGCGCCGAGACGATCGACACTTGGCCGCCTTACGATATCGCCAAAACTGGCGAGAATGATTACCGCATTGTCATGGCAGTGGCGGGCTTGTCACAGGACGAACTGGCGATCACCCAAGAGCAGAACATGCTCATCGTCGCGGGGCAGAAGGCGAACAGCGATGACGTCGAATATCTGCATCGCGGCATCGCCGGCCGTTCGTTCCAGCGTCGCTTCGAACTGGCCGACCACGTCAAGGTCGTGGGTGCGGGTCTCGTCAACGGTCTGCTGACCATCGATCTCAAGCGCGAAATCCCTGAGGAGATGAAGCCGCGCCAGATCGAGATCCGAACCGGCCAGGGAATGCCGAAGGCCGAGACCAAGCAGATCGAGGCCAAGAAGCAGGCGGCTTAAGCCTTCCGCTAGCAGTGGGCAAAATATGGCGCCGGGCATCCGGCGCCGGCAGGAAAGCTTTTCCACCGAACCAACTGAAAGGAGAAGAACCATGAGTGTTCGTGATCTGATCCCCTGGAGCCGCAACAATGGCAACCAGGTTCCAAGTCTCTTGCGCGATAACGACCGTGATCCCTTCCTGTCGCTTCATCGCGAGGTGAACCGTCTGTTCGATGACGTCTTCCGCGGCTTTGGCTCCGGCCTGCCGTCCTTCGGCAACAGCGCCACGTTCGGGGGCGGCTGGCCGAGTGTCGAGATCTCAGATACCGACAAGGAGATCAAGGTGACGGCCGAAGTCCCCGGCCTTGAGGAAAAGGACATCGAAGTCCTGCTTAATGACGGCGTGCTGATGCTGAAGGGCGAAAAGCGCTCCGAGAGCGAGGACAAGGATCGGCAGTTCTCCGAGCGCTACTACGGCCGCTTCGAGCGCCGCATTCCGCTCAGTGTCGAGGTCAAGGAAGACCAGGTCGACGCCACCTTCAGGAACGGCGTGCTGACTGTCACCTTGCCGAAGACGGAGAAGGCGCAGTCGCAGGTCAGGCGCATCGCCATCAAGAGCTGATCGAGACGAATGCACGGCGGCGGCCTGGTGGCCGCCGCCGCGCATCCTTCGCCAACATGGGAAGGACAAATAATGGAGAGAGCTGTCAGACACACACACATAAGCAACGGCTTCCGGTTTGCGCGTCTCGAACGATACCGGCGGAGCTATCGACCCTCCGCAGCGTTGAGCGCGGCCCCGAAGCTGGGCATTTCGATCGCCGACGGCGTTGACGCCAACCTTTTGAAAGGCCTGACTACTGCAATCACAAAGAAGAAAGCCGTCTTCGAGGCATCGTAAACTTAATTGCAGTTAGGGTCAGGACTCACTAATCAGAGCCAAAAGATCACGGCCGCTGCTATGCATATGCTTGAGAAAAAGGTGTGGGCGCAGCGGTCGTATCGAGTGTGAATACGACGCCAGTCTTTGAGTTTTCCGAACATGTTTTCGATCTTGTGACGTTGCTTGTAGAGCACAACGTCATGCGGGATTGGGACCTTTCTGTTGGCCTTTGACGGAATGCAGGCGGTGATTCTGCGATCAGCCAGCGCGTTTCGTGCGCGGCGACAAACAAGGTGAGACTCAGCGTCAATCAGGATGAGACTCGGCGGCGGGGGTGTGACGAAGGGAGGGCGTAGCCCGACTGGAGTTACACCCCCGCCGCGGCGCAATTTTTCGGCGTCTCATGATCGCGGTTGGCCCGGTAGCGTCGGTGATTTTCTGAGAATGGAGAATCACCTTTGTGCCGGGTCGCCATGTAACCGATCATCAGACGAGGCTTTTTATGAAGTACCGACAAAACAACCCCATTGAGGTCGCTGCCGCCAAGGCGTCGATCAGCCGGGCGACGGCTTACCGCATCGAGAAGGATGCGCGTCTTCCATCGCAGACCAAGCCGCCGCGCGACCGGCGTCGCCCCGATCCCCTTGAGCACATCTTCGACGCCGAGGTTGTTCCGCTCCTCAAGGCCGCGCCCGGCATCCGAGCGGTCGCCGTTTACAACGAGATGCTGCGGCGTCATCCAGAGCTGTCAGAAGGTGTTCGCCGTACGATTGAGCGTCGTATCCGATCATGGCGGGCTGTTCACGGTCAGGAGCAGGAAGTGATCTTCCGTCAGATGCACGAACCCGGTCGGTTAGGACTGTCGGATTTTACCGACATGGGCAGCCTCGGCGTGACGATCGCCGGCCAATCGCTCGATCATCTGCTTTATCACTTCCGGCTGGTCTGGTCGGGCTTCGAGCATGCCCATGTCATCCTGGGTGGAGAGAGCTTCGTCGCTCTGGCCGAGGGGCTGCAGAACGCCCTGTGGTCGGTTGGCGGTTCGCCGCTCTATCATCGCAGCGACAGCTTATCGGCCGCCTTCCGCAACCTCGATGCCGACGCCAAGGTCGATCTGACGCATCGCTACGACGAACTGTGCGCCCATTATCGCATGACGCCGACGCGCAACAACAAGGGCGTCGCGCACGAGAACGGCTCGATCGAAAGTTCCCACGGCCATCTCAAGAATGCGATCCGCGATGCTCTGCTGATGCGCGGAACCAGGGACTTTGGCGACCTCGGATCCTATCGCGCCTTCATCGATGAGATCGTCAGCCGCCGCAATGCCGCACATGGCAAGCGCATCGATGCCGAGCGCACGCATCTGCAAGCTCTTCCCGATCGTCGCACCACCGACTTCGAAGAGGTCATCGTCACCGTATCGAGCACCGGCGGCTTCGCCTTGCGCAAGGTCTTCTACACCGTGCCTTCCCGTCTGATTGGCCACCGGCTGCGGGTGCGTCTGTTCGACGATCGCCTCGACGTCTTCATCGGCGGCACGCATCTGCTGACATTACCCCGAGGCCGCGCCCATGCGAGTGGCAAGCACGATCAAGTCGTCAACTATCATCACGTCATTCATTCCCTGCGCAAAAAGCCGATGGCGCTTTTGGGGCTCGTCTATCGCGACAAGCTCTTCCCCAGGCCGGAATATCGCAGGACTTTCGACGCGCTCATCGAGCAACTGCCCGAGCGGCAGGCTTGCAAGATCACCGTGGAACTGCTTGCCTTGGCTCACGATCGCAGTTGCGAGCGTGAACTGGCCGAGGAGCTTGCCAAAACGCTCGACGCCCACAAACTGCCTGATCTGGCGGCTTTGAGAGCGGTCTTCAGCCCGGACCCGGATCAGTTGCCGATCGTTCATGTGCAACTCGCGTCGCTCAATGGTTATGAAGCCCTGATCGGCACGGCCTATGCGGGAGAGGTCGCATGAAGAGCAACATCCACACAGTCGATGAAGCCCGCCTCGGCATCATGCTCAACGAACTGAGGCTGCCGACGATCAAGACGTTCTGGCACCAATTTGCCGAGCAGGCCGATCGGGAAGGATGGCCTGCTGCCCGTTTCCTCTCGGCCATCGCCGAGCATGAATTGGCCGAACGCGCCCATCGCAGGATCGAAAGACACCTCGCCGAGGCCCACCTGCCACCCGGAAAGACGCTCGACAGCTTCGCCTTCGACGCTGTTCCCATGGTCTCCAAGGCCCAGGTCATGGCGATTGCAGCCGGCGATAGCTGGCTCGCCAAAGGCGCCAATATCCTGATGTTCGGTCCGCCCGGCGGCGGAAAGAGCCATCTCGCCGCAGCCGTCGGCCTCGCGCTAATCGAGAACGGCTGGCGCGTGCTCTTCACCCGCACGACCGATCTCGTCCAGAAGCTTCAGGTCGCGCGGAGGGAGCTTCAGCTCGAAGCCGCCATCGCAAAGCTCGACAAGTTCGATCTTCTCATCCTCGACGACCTGGCCTACGTCACCAAGGACCAGGCCGAAACGAGCGTGCTCTTCGAACTCATCTCCGCAAGATATGAGCGGCGTTCCATCATGATCACCGCCAATCAGCCCTTCGGAGAATGGAACCGCGTCTTTCCAGACCCGGCCATGACGCTTGCCGCGGTGGACCGACTTGTCCATCACGCAACAATCTTCGAGATGAATGTCGAAAGCTACCGGCGGCGTTCGGCCATGGAAGCCAAACGCCAGCGCGGCAGACCCGCCTCATTCGCGACAATCAAAAGCTCTTCCCAGCTTGTCGCGGAGCGGCAATCAGGACACGATGAAACTCTTGCCAGCGACAATCAACATGATAACTTCGCTCCAACCGCGACATAAGAATCTCATCCAGATTGTCGCTCGCGTCTCATCCTGATCGTCGCGCTATAGCGTTTCGAAACCAGTCGGCGTCGTATCCCTTGTCTGCAAGCATTGCTTTGGCCTTGGGCAAGGCTTTGAGCATAAGAGCGGCCCCTCTGTAATCGCTCATCTGGCCTTCGCTTAGCAACATGACCAAAGGTCGGCCCTGGCCATCGCAAACCGCGTGTAGTTTCGAATTCAAACCACCTTTGGTCCGCCCGATACGTCTAGGAACATCCCCTTTTTTAGCAGGCTAGCTGCCGTCCGATGTGCTTTCAAATGGGTAGCATCGATCATCAATTGTTCCGGCTTGCCGCGTTTGGCTGCGAGTTCGGCTAGTCTAAGATTCGACTGAACACACCAAGCCTGCTCCATCGGATGAAGCGATTATAAATCGTCTTGTGGGGACCATATTCTTTAGGCGCGTCGCGCCAGCGCAATCCGTTCCGAATAACGAAGACAATACCACTGATGATCCGGCGGTCGTCCACTCGCGGAATACTGTGCGACCATGGAAAGTATGGCTTAATGCGGCGCATCTGCGCCTCGGACAACAGCATCAAATCACTCATGGCAGCGCCTCCTTGCGCAACCATTGAATCAATCCGTCGAAGACGACGCAAGTGGAAATGCCACTCCCCTGTTGGCCCGAAGCCGCCCCACATCCCACGATCCGCAAGGACCGCAATGGGTGGAAAGCGGTCAGACGCTGACCTCATTACTCGATGGATGCAGGTCTGCCTTGCACACGCTCCCGAACCGTGAAAGCACCGCCTTTGCGTTTGGCCCGTCTGGCTAAGGTGGTGCTGGTTGTGCGGAACGAGAGAAGCATGTGCTGCGGCAATACCGGTCTGTTCGTGACTATCGTGCCGTTATCGCAGGACCGTCCAATCTGGGTGTAATCACTTGCGTCTCTTTCGCACCATGCATCGATTTCGGCTCGCAACCTACCCAGATCGTAGGGTGAGAATATCCCGTTGTGCTCAAGTCTTGGAAGGGACATGAGGAATCCCCTTGTTGGGGCGAGAGCGCTTCGCTCTCAAGCAGCAACGCCCGTTCAGTGGTTGCCGACAAGTCACTCTATACCTTCAGTTCAATCATGTAATGCAATTTAATGACGCGAAGACTTTGCCGCTGATAACCGTCATTGGCGCTTCGCGGACGTTATAACCATTGCTGGCCTGTCGTGTTCGTGCCCCCGTGGGCGGAACTGCTTTCATAGTTGGGCGTTTTTGTCAGTTAGATCGTAAGCGGTTAGCCGACCACGCTCGACTCGAAGTTCCAGGGCATTAGAGTGTCGATATCCTGCGCGGGCCATCCGTTGGCCATGCGAACTAAGGTCTGTGTCAGCCAGGCGAGCGGATCGACGTTGTTCATTTTAGCTGTCTGCAAAAGCGTGGCGATCGTGGCCCATGTGTTGCCACCGCCTTCGCTTCCGGCAAATAGACTATTCTTCCGTGTGATCGTTTGGGGACGGATTGCGCGCTCGACGATATTGGAGTCAATCTCGATGCGGCCGTCACCGAGAAAGCGATCCAGAGATTGTCGGCGGGTCATTGCATAGCGGATCGCCTCCGCGGTCTTGGACTTGCCAGAGACCTTCGCCAGCTCCTTTTCCCAGATGTCAAAAAGGTTGGCGACAATGCACGGATGTTGGCATCCTTTCCCCGGATCTCGTCCTCGACCTTCCACAACTCGGTCATCGCCTTCACCGAGGCTGTCGCGGCCTGATTGATACCACCGATATGGAGTTCGTAAAATTTGCGCCTGACATGCGCCCAGCACCCTGCCAACGCGATGGTCTCCTTGCTGCCGGCCTTGACCTGCTCTTTGACCATGCTCGTATAGGCGCCGTGCCCATCCACCTGGAGAATGCCGTTGAAGCCGCTCAGGTGACGGGCCACACAGCGCCCGCCTCTGCTGTCTTCAAATCTATAGGCGACCATTGGTGGCCCTGATCCCCCGAACGGCCGATCATCACGTGCATAGGCCCACAGCCATGCCGTCATTGTTTTTCCCGAACCAGGCACCAGGGTCGGCAATGTCGTTTCGTCGGCAAAGATCCTTTCACCTGCTTTGATTTTCTCCAGGATGTAATCCGCAAGGATCTTGAGCTCGAAGCCGAGATGTCCCATCCATTGAGCCATCAACGAGCGGCTCAGCGTCACGCTATCGCGCAGGTAGATTGTTTCCTGACGGTAGAGCGGAAGGCCGTCGGCATATTTGGACACGGCGATGTAAGCCAGGAGCCGTTCGCTCGGCAGCCCGGCTTCGATGATATGGCAAGGCGCTAGAGCCTGCAGCACACCGTCACGCCCTCTGAATGCGTATTTAGGCCGGCGGGTAACGATGACCCTGAACTTCGGCGCGATGACATCGAGCCGCTCGGATCGGTCTTCGCCAATCAAAACCTTTTCCAGCCCTCGGCATTCTTCGGGGATTTCAGGCTCGATGACCTCCTCAATGCGCTCGAGATGGGCGGCAAAGCCCTTGCGCGGGCGTGCTTCCCGCTTCGGCTTGTCTTTCCGTGACTGGTCGAGCTCGCTGTCGATCGCTGCCAGACCGGTCTCGACTTCCTCGAACGCAAAGTCGATCTGATCGTCGTTGATCCCCAGTCGCAGCCGTTCCGAGCGCGTGCCTTTCTGAGCCCGCTCAAGCACTTTCACAATCGCAGTGAGAGGCTATCCGCTCGTCCGTATCCTTCTTGAGCGCCTCAAGCCGGGTGATCTCCGCTCGGGCAGCGGCGCCTTCTGCGCTCATGGCGACGATCATCGCCTTGAGTGCATCAACGTCGTCAGGAAGGTCCGAAGCAGAGAACGCCATAGCAGGAAGTAGATCACAAATTGTGATCTTTTCCTAGCGTTTACAGCAACATGCGTCGGATTTCTTGGAGGGATTCAGCCTGTCGAAAGCGGCCTCCTGATTGCCGCCGGGAGGATCCTCTTCCAGTCCATTCCGGCCAGAAGGGCCATGAGCTGGGCATGATCCAGACGGATGCGCGCCGCCGTCGCAGCCGGCCAGCAAAAGCCGTTTCCTTCGATAACTTTCGAATAGAGACAGACCCCACTGCCATCCCACCACACGATCCGGACACGGTCCTTCCGCTTGGAACGGAACACATAGAGGGCGCCATTGAACGGGTCGAGACCGCCATCCCTGACCAAAGCCATCAACGAAGCCGCTCCCTTGCGAAAGTCGACCGGTTGGCAGGAGACGTAAACAACAACGCCAGACGCAATCATGCCTTGCGCACCGCCCGTAGGATCTTGGCAAGATGATCCGGCTCGATATCCCCGGCCACGCGCACCACGACGTCACCCATGACGATTCCACCGGCGAACTTGCAACAGCTTCGACGCGCGCGAAACTAACCCTTTCATTAGCCTCTTTCGAAAGGGGCACAACCGATCCCGAGGCCAATGCCTTGCGACGCCAGCCGTAAAGCTGCGAGGGATCTAGCCCCTCAGCGCGGGCGATCGCTGATACATTCGCCCCCGGCAGCAATGTCTCCGCAATCAGCCGAGCCTTCTCAGCATCCGGCCAATCTCGTGGCTTGCGCCTCGTCCGTATTGGTGTCGCCGTCAGAACCTCAAAGGCACGAGCCTGATTCACACTGTCGCTCATAGGTTTCTCCGCATGATTCATGCCGAAAATGAGCGATCTTTCGATGCCGCGCTACGTGGGATGGCCTACCCGCTTACGTTAGATCGGGTACTGCTGGCATTCCGCCGGCACTGCCGAATGGGAGAAAAATCATGAGAACGATATTGATCGCGATAGGTGCGTTAACTGCTTTAGCCGGGTCTGCTTTTGCGGCCGAGCCTGCCAAGACGGTGGACACGAAAATGGGCAAGATCCTGGCTACTGAAAATGGCATGGTCCTTTACACCTTCGACAAAGATACAAAAGGCAAATCCAACTGCGATAAGGATTGCCTGAAGAAGTGGCCGGCGTTCCACGCCGGAGCCAAGGCCAAGGCAGAAGGCGAATGGACTCTAGTCAAAGCTGCGGATGGCAAAGAGATGTGGGCCTACGAGGGCAAGCCGCTCTACACCTATGTCGAGGATAAGAAAGCCGGTGAAGCCAACGGCGATGGCGTTGGGGGAGTTTGGCACGCGGCCAAATAGCTGAACCGGCGACCGTTTGAACGGGCGGTCGTCGGATCGCCTTGAACCGCAAGACCGACCTCTGGAACTACATATCCCTTCTCTACGGCTTTCGCCGACAACCCGGCCTCCGCCGAATGCTGCTCCATTCCTCGCGACATCATCTACTAGATCCCAAATGCTGGTCAGAAGCAGGGATCGGGGACGCAGATTGTATGCGGTCTTTAGTTTGCGCTGCAGCCCACTCGAGAAAAAGGTTGTAGGCAACCGCCAACAAGGTCGGCCCGAGAAAAAGCCCAATCAGGCCGAACGCCAAGACACCGCCAATAAGCCCAAACAGGCCGAGCAGCACAGGTAGGTTGCTGTTTTGGTTAAGCAGATACGGTCGAAGGAAATTGTCAATGCTGCTGACGAGAAGCAAGCCCCAGATCGCGATGAAGATGCCCCATCCTACTGATCCTTGCAGGAGCAACCAAAGGGCAACCGGTCCCCACAAGAACGGTGGTCCGACGGGCACAAACGACAGCGCAAAGGTCAGGCAGCCCAATAACAGCGATTGAGGTACGCCGGCGATCCAGAAACCGATGCCAGCCAGTAGGCCTTGCGCAAGGGCCGTTCCGATCATTCCGTAGATGACACCCTTCACGGTCATGCCGATTATCGTGAGCAACCTCTTGGCACGAGGACCTGCAACGCGCTCACTGATCTGACGCATGAAACTGATCATGCGTCGGCCGTGCAGGAACAAAAAGAAGGTGATGAATATGCTTAGCCCGAGTTCGAGGAGGCCGGTGCCGAAAGCTGCCCCGCCAGCGAGAGCAATATCGGTGACAGGACCGGTCAGCCTCTTGAGCTCGACGATAAATGCAGGAGCGTCGTCAGTGAGGTTTTCCCAGTAAGCAGCCACGCTCTCGCCAACAATCGGCAGGCCTCTCACCCAGTTGGGTGGCGCGGAAGGACCCTGCTCCAGGACGCGCGTTATTCCCCCGGCGAGTTTGGTTATGTCGTCGGCGAGCGCCGTTACGAGGACAGCAAGCGGTGCGACCACAACAATGACCACCAATATCGTCATAGCTGCGGCAGCCGGCGCTCGGTAGCCCCCGACAGCACGTTCGCATTGGCGGTAGATTGGCCAGGTCGAGAAACAAATTACTGCGGCCCACAGGATTGCCGACAGGAAGGGCCAAAGCACAAGTGTGCAACCAACAGTCAGTAGCAGAAGGGCACCGATACCCAGAGCTGGTTCAATCAGTCGGCTAGGTGGCACCATGATTAGTCCGCCTGTTCCCTTGCGACGCCGTTCCATCTGCAAACACGAGGCGTGATCTTGAGCGCGGTTAGCATAGCGGTCGATGGCTACCGTGTGGCCGGCACGCCGGACGGAGATCATCTTGCTCCCTAGTTTAAGGTTGTCAATTTCCGCTATTGGCGGCGCTTTTGAGACCTTGGTCTAAATCTCATAATGGCGGGAAGTTGCCGTTCGTGGCCTAGTCCGAAAGCGATGGCTCGTGGCAGTTGATGCCAGATTAATAGGTCCTGACCCTAGGTCACGGGGCATATGCCTACCGATTTTATCGTTCACGCCCGAGCGATTTTCGCCCATAGGTTCATCGCCGCTGCGCGCAGTTTGCGATGATGGCTGGATATAATGTCGTGGCGCGAGATGCGGAAGAGGTTGGCAATCGGGTCATGGATGGAGACGAAGCGCTGGAGATGTCGGGCTGACTTGAAACGCTTCATAATCCGCTCGCGCCGTCGCGTCGGTTGGTGGGAGTTTTCAGCCCGGTTGTTAAGCCCCTTGTGTGACCGATGCTCGATGCCCGGCATAACGCATCAGGCGCTTGGCCGCCTTCGCGTTGCGGCGGCTCTGCACGAGAACGTCAATCACAAAGCCGTCCTGATCCACCGCACGCCAAAGCCAATGCTTCTCGCCACGGACCAGGCGCACCGAGGACAAGCCTTTATCCGACTGCAGCATAAGCCACATGCCCTTCAGCCAAACACGCAAAGGAAGCTTTGTGGAATGCAAAGGCGTGTGTGTCGTCACCGTGAACTGGAACCGGCAATCGCCGCTCGAGCATTGATAGAGACCCGGACGCGCATGCCGCTTGCCAGTATCGCGACCGGCGATCGCGATCGAGCGTTTAACCACAGGCAGGGCAAACTCTCCCACCCGGCCACACCATGCTTTCCAGCAACCGCTGACATTGCTCTTCATCGCGAAAAAGGCCATGATCATATCTTCCGCGGTCCGAATGTTGGTAAGCGCTGCTAGCATCGTTTCCGTCATTCTTTATCTCCTTCGGATCATGTCCGAAAAATCGCATGGTAAGCCCTTGGAAAACAAGGCAATTGCTGTCTTTGGTTGATAAAGGCCTCGTACGATTTCGAACTGCTCTTGTTCCGACCCCAGCTCGGCAGAACCCTTGAAGCCGTGAAAAAAGACGAACGCACCGCGAAGATCGTCGTCTTCCGGTAGCTCAATCCTATAGTTGCCGCCAGTAACCATGCACGGACGATCGCCTCCACAGGAAGCCGTCGCGGATGCGCCTCCGGGAACGATGAACATGATCAGTAGAATGCAACCCAAATATCGAAACATGTCGTCACCTCAACATCGCCCAGGCAACGATGCTTAGTGCCCTTCCCCGGAGCTGACAATTTGCTCGGCTATCACATCAACGAGAGGTGAAGAGGCCTGGTGATGTAGAGAACAAAATCCTGAATCCAGCAACAGATAGATGGTGCGCACGGGAGAAGTGCGCCCCTAGGCTCTCTTTGATTTTAGTCGGTTCGCCGCCCTGCTTCATCCAAGTAACTCAACTGAACCCTTTTATTGCTTGGCCAGACGAGGGAAGCTAAACAGCGGTTTTTTCGGATGCTGGTCAGCCAACCTGCTCAGTTGGTTTCACGCCGGTTATATCCGGGTCAGCGTAGCAGATAGGAAAAAGGCCCGAGCATGCGAGGCTCGGGCCAAGAGTCTTGGCGACACAGCGCGGGAGGAAATGCCGCGGCAGTCTTGAGAGTAGTCGCCGATGGTTTAACGCTTAGTAACCATCTAACGACGCATGACAGAAGCAATCAGGACACGCCAGCGCTTTCAGCAGAACGCCTTTGCCGCCATTCAGGCTAACCCGTCCGTCCAAGGGCAAAGTCAGAGCTTCTGCTGCTCAATTGCGGTGAAGCGCAACGCCCGTCCATCGGCTGCAACTAAGCTCTCCATGTCCTTTTCGAGCCCGTCGCGATCGTCAACACCGCGCAAAAGACGACCAGCAAGCACGTCGAAACGGCCAGCAGCGATGTCTGTGATCAGAAGTGCAGCGCGTGAGGGATCGATGTCGACGCCATCGTCAAAGAGCTGCTGGATGCCAGGCAGGTAGGTTTTACCGGCCTCGGAAAACAGCTGCATTTCGGTCATCGCGCTCCGGACAAGCCCCGGATCGACTGCGAAGGCGCGCACGTTATGAGCGATCGTCGTATCATTGAGACACTCCGTCAGGCGCATGATGGCCGCTTTGCTCGATGCGTAACCGGAGCCGTGGGGGAAGCTGTTGCCTGTTCCACCACCGACTAGGTTGACGATCCGGCCCTTGCCGCGCGCCAGCATTGTTGGAGTTGCCGCGCGGCTGGTGTGGAAGGTTCCGCGCAGATTGATCTCTACATCCCGCCACCAGACGAGCGGATCACATTCCCATACAGGACCGAAAGCCTGGAAAGAGCCATGGTTGTTGACCAGTGTTTCGACTGGACCCAATTCGGATGCAATCCGGGCAAAAGCGCTTTCGACGGCGCTGTATTCGGCAACGTCGGTCGTCACAGCGATCGCTCGCCGGCCCCCGCCTTGAATCAGCGAGACAGTTCTCGATCTCGGTCGCTGTCCGCGCAAGCACAGCGACCTTGGCGCCCTCCCGCGCCTGCTGCAGTGCAATCTCCCGACCAATCCCCCTACCGCCACCGGTGACGACAGCTACGGTGTCCGTAAGCCGGGCCATTTTTGTACTCCTCGTTCTGTTGTAGGTCGGTTTTTGCAAGTCGATCTTATGTAGACGATCACCTCTACTTCAGGAAGCCCCGGCCGGAGTGGCCCGCATGGCTGTGCTGCCAACTCGTCGTCGCCATCGCCTCGCAGAGCCAGCCCGAGGGATGGCGATCCCGTTCCGAGCGCTGCAGGCGCGGCTGCTGACTGGTTTGGGCGCAGAAGCGTTGCGGGGGATTCCTCCGTGCGCGGATCTTATTTTGTCGGCAAAAGGTGGGTCGGCCCTCGAGTCGTGGTTTCGCGACTGGGTGGCGTTCGCACAAGGTCACAGGGGCGTCGTCAACCTCATGGCGGCGGCCCACACCAACCCGCAGTCCGCGCTATATGCGGCCTGTGCGTCCGTACATTCCGCGAGCGCGCGGCTCCTGCTCCGCGCCCAGTCCGACGGCTCTGCCCGTCATGACATGAACGGAGACGACCTGTTCGCCCTGATGACGGCGCTGGGCTGGGCGATCGACCAGCCCTCCTTCGCTCCGCCGGCCGATCAGCTCGTGCGTCTGATCACGGACGCCGTCCTTGCGGAGCGACAAGGCGCGACAGATGCGATTGACGCGCCCATCCGATCACGCGTCTGAGGCAGTTTCATGTGAAGATAGGGCCTCCACGACCGAGCCTTTTCAGTTCAGCGCGCTGATGCCGTTTCGATGATGTCTGCACCGCGCCAAAGAGCCTTGACCCGATCGACAAACCATTTGCCTGCCGGTCCAGAGGCTGCGACGTCTGGTGAGACACCGATATAGTCAGCATGTATCCATCAGCCTTACTATCGGAAGAGCGATGATGCCGATGCTCGCCGGACCGCCGTGACCTACGTCTCGCGCGGATTGGTTCGACTTGCTCTTGAACGGATTCGAACCGCAGACCATACGATCCCAAAAAGGTTCTGGGGTGATCTAAGGAATCTAAAAGGACATCGCTGGCGGGTGCCCGCGCCCGATTTCAGTCTTGCCACGGGTCGACTACGATCACGCCGGTATCATCGAAATCCTGAACATTACGCGTGACTACAGTTAAACCGTGAACCAGCGCGGTAGCGGCGATCAAAGCATCAGCCTCGTTGCGGCGGTCTGGAATATGTAAGTGGGCACAACGCGTCGCTATCGCGTCATCGATTGGCAGAACTCGCTCGGCGAATTCAGGACGAACACGGCTATCCATCCATCCCCGCAAGCGAGAGCCCTGGGAAGCGTCGCGACGCTGGATGGTTAATATTCCGCGCTCAATTTCCAGGATCGTAATTGCGGAAATGAACAAGTCATTGGAATCTTGCGCACCGACCCACTTCGTCACATTGGCATCTGCTTTACCGTCTCCAACTTTGCGCAACTCGGAGACGACGTTTGTATCTAGCAGGTACTTCAAGACAGATCGACCTCGCGAGGTGCAATTTCGGCTCTCAGTGGATCTAATTCGATCGTCGACAAACCAGGCATTGAAAGAGTATCGACGAGATTCCGTCGCTTGCCGGTCAGGCGGACGAATTCGCTGTACGTCATCAACACATGGGACGGCTTCCCGCGATCTGTAATAACTACAGGTCCTCTTTTGGCAGCCTTCTTTGCCTTACTGACGTCGTGGTTCAACTCCCGGCTAGACAAACTTGTGATGCTCATAGAATGCCTCCATGTAGGAACATACCTACATATATGATATTATTGACTGTGGAGCAATATACAAGATAGCCGCCTTGAAGGGCTACGAACGTTGGATCCCGTAATCGGCCAAGGAAATATCTGTTTCGCGCTAATTTAGGAGCAGCGTTGAGCTGCTAATCTATCCAATGTCGGAGAACTTCTGTGGCTCATTTGGTTCTCGCGATCCTCAGCCTGCGATTCACCCAAAAATGTGGCCACATGGGCCCGCGCGCCCGCTTATTCTTCAACAAACGCTCGTTGCATCGAGTCCAGAACTGGCTTTGATAGGTACTCAAAGAAAGTGCGATCCCCGGTCGTGATAAAGGCCTCGACCGGCATGCCTGGGTGCAGATCATTCGCGGTTATGGCCGCCGAAAGCGGATCGGCTATCCTCAACAGCGCCCTGTAGTATGGTTGGTGTGTTGTCTCATCGATCAATCGGTCAGCCGACACCTGTTCAACGACCGCATCAACTTCGGGCGTCAATCGAGCATTGAGAGCTGTTAGTCGCAGTCGCGCTTCTTGTCCCTTATGGACGGCATCAATGTCATTTGGCTGCAGTCGTGCCTCTACAAGCGGCCGCGAAGTTGTCGGCAGTATTTCCATCACCTTTTCACCAGGACTGATGACGTTGCCAACGAAATTATAAATCGAACTCACCACGATGCCGTCGGCGGGGGCCCGGATGTGCATGCCGGATAGTGAGCGCCCGGTTTGACTGGCTGGCGCTCCTCCAGCCGGATCTCGTGCCCCCAGGGAATGTTGAGGTCGTATTCGTACAGGAACCGGCTGCCTTTGCGCAGCTTCAATTCGCCAAGCGTCATGGCCGGGGAACGGGCACCCGTCTCCCACGAGCCGTACCGCGCCGTGTGAATGATGAATTCGTAAAGGTGGATGCCTTCCCCACCCCATCGCGACCTGAAGGACGCCATGAAACTCGCGCAACGTCATCGTCGAGGCTACCTGAACCCTACGCCACACCATCGGGTTCACGTCCTTTAGCCAGATGCGAAATTGCAGGATAAAAACCTCATCCTCCGAGGCGGGCGTATTCCCGCTGCTCTTTGCTGACTTCCGTTTTGCCCTCTTCACCCGCCGGCTCCGCCAAAATTCAATGACGACGACATACTCCGCTCCATCCCGACCCACAAATCCTCATGCTCCCCGTGTTGCCACGTGCCATGTTGACGAGCACGCCTTCGGGGCCAAGTGCCTCCAGAACTTCGCGCGAGATGATCCGGTCGTTGATGCGTTGCCGGGCGCGATCACCTAGCGCGAAGCGTGTGCGGTGCCTAGCCTTGGTCTAGGGCGTAAACCCATTAATGTTCTTGGCGTTTTGCGTGCCTCGTGATTCAAGGCTTCCGAATGAGGAGCCATGATGACACGCCGCCGCTACGAACTCACGGACCAGGAATGGTCGATTATTTCGCCACTTCTTCCCAACAAGCCGCGCGGCGTTCCCCGTGTCGACGACCGACGGGTGTTGAATGGCATCCTTTGGCGCTTCCGAACAGGCTCTCCTTGGGCGGAAGTTCCTGAGCGGTATGGGCCGCCAACCACCTGCTACAACCGCTTCGTCCGCTGGCGGAAGGCTGGTGTCTGGGATCGGCTTCTTGAAGCGGTTTCAGAAGCTTACGATGGCGACATCGTCATGATCGACTCGACCTGTGTTCGCGTTCACCAGCACGCGGCCACGGGAAAAAAGGGGATCAAGACGATGGTGGCATGGGACGTTCCCGCGGCGGGCTCACGAGCAAAATCCACGCGCTCGTCGATGCTGAAGGTCGGCCCGTCACGCTCCGTCTGACCGGCGGGCAGATTGCTGATTGCACTGAAGCCGATGCGCTGACTGACAGCCTCGGCGAAGGCGACATCCTGCTTGCCGACAAGGGCTATGACAGCAACGCCATCCGGGCTAAGGCGGCCGCGCGCAAAGCCTGGGCCAACATCCCGCCCAAAGCAAATCGGACGGGCTCCTTCTCATTCTCGCGCTGGGTTTATCGGCAGCGAAACCTCGTGGAGCGGTTTTTCAACAAGATCAAACAGTTCAGAGGTATCGCCACACGCTACGACAAGCGCCCGGAAAACTATCTCGCCGCTGTCAAACTTGTCGCGGCGCGCATCTGGTGTCAGAGTTTATGAGTCGACGCCCTAGCATTACAGTTGTATTTTAGTTTTGAGGTGAGCTCGTCGAGCGGCCGCCTGATGGGCGCGCCTCCAGCATGACCATGCGATGACGTAGGCGGGGCTTATGCGACGCTGAGCGAGTCTTATGGCGATGCGCCGGACTTCCTGGATAGACCAGCGGATCAAGTCCTGATGGTCGGCATCCGCGGTCTTTTTTGGGGCGTCGCGTCATTGGCGCGGTACCGGATCACCGCCATCATGGCGAAGGCAAGCATGACGAGGGAGACGTGGCGATGCCAGCCATGCCATGACCGGGTTTCATTGTGATCGAGTCCGAGCTCGTTCTTGGCGGTCTCGAAGCTGTCTTCGATCGCCCAGCGATGGCCTTCAACGGAAACGAGCGTCTGGATGTCCGTCCCGGCCAGGCACCATGTGGTGAAGAATGCGAGATCACCGTCGCTGATATTGCGCCGGATCAGGAGGCCACGGGTCCAAAGCCCAGATGTCGTCTCGTTGTATTCGTCGGCATCGAGGTCGGCGAGTTCGCAATAGGCCCAGTCATGAAGCCGCGCGCCTTTGGTGCCCTCACCGGCGGAAAGACGTTGCCATGCACTTGGATCGAGATCACGGGCGATCTCCTGCGCTGTGCCGGCGACCGGAGGCTTACCCGACCAGGAGCCGAAATGGTGGTCCGATTTAACCCCAAGAACGTAGCCTTTGCAGGCTCGACGCAGGGTCCCTTCAACGTCCCCGACGCCATAGACCGCATCTGCGGCCACCCATGAAAACGGCACATCGGCTGCCAGCGCACGCCGTATCATCTCGACAGCCAGGCCTGGCTTGGTAGCGAAGGCTGTAGCCTGAGGAACATGAGCTGCTGCCAGCCTTGCCGGATCGCCGGTCCAGCTTTTGGGCAAGTACAGGGCCCGATCGATAAAGGCATGACCGCGAACGGACACATAGGCGGCGAACACACCGATCTGGCAGTTCGTTATCTTGCCAGCCGAACCTGTATATTGACGTGCAACACCGCACGATGTCTTGCCCTGCTTGAGGAAGCCCGTCTCGTCGATGACCAGGACCGCATCATCCGTGGCGAGGTTTTCTACGACATACTCTCGCACGATGTCGCGAAGTGCGTCCGCGTCCCAGCGCCCGCGCCCCAGAATGGCTTGTTGCCGCCACGGGCCGGGATCACCGGCCGCCTCAGCACGCATCCAACCTGTCTTACGCCGCTCGTCACCCAGCAAGCCGTCCAGGAAAAGGTTCGCAGAGGCTGCAACTCGCTCCTGCGTAAACAGTCTGCGCATGCGAGCCTTCACGTCGCGCAACGATGATGCCCAAAGCTCAAGCGTAGTCTCGATTGATGCACCTGTCATCCATGACCTCCGAATCATGGAGACCCATAGATTCAGACCACAGATAGATATGCAACTGTAATGCTAGGAAAAGCTGCGGCCGCGGGCGAAGGAAGCTCCGACGACCATTTTTCCAGCCGGCGCTCGCCGGGGCGATTGTCGCGACGGCATCGGCAGCCGAGGGGGCGTCGAAGAGGACGATATCTGCCGCGCTGCCGATCGCAATGTCGTAACCCTTTCTTCCCAGGAGGGTGGCAGCCTGCGTCGTGATCATGGCGAAGACACCGTCGAGGCCATCGGCGGTGCCGATCTGGGCAACGTTCGCGTAGAGATTGGCCATGCGCAGCAGGTTGACGTCGCCGAACGGCGTGAATGGATTCAGGACATTGTTGGTAGAGATGGTCGTGACAACACCGAGCGCTGCCAGGCGGTGAGCGGGTGTCACGCCGCGTGGAACGAGATGGGTCGCATTGCGGCCCGTCAGGAAGAGATCAGTCGACGGCAGGACGGTCAATGCGATGCCGGCCTCGGCAAGACGGCGGCCGATCGGCTCCAGCTCTTCCGGTGGCAAGGCCGAGAGCTTGGTGACATGGCCGACCGAGACGCGTCCCTGGTAACGGCGTGCGACGGTCTCGGCGATGACGACAGGGAGATTGGAGCCGGCGGGGTCGAGGTCGAAATCAAGGTGGAAATCGACGGCAACGTCGTTTCGCATGGCGAGGTCGAAGATGCAGCGGATGTGTTCGGCGGGTTCGGGATCGGTGTAGGGGCAGCCTCCCACCAGATCGGCACCCGCCTTCAGCGCCTGTTCCAGCATCGCCTCCGTGCCGGGGTCATTCGTCAGGCCTTCCTGAGCGAACGCGCAGATTTCGATGTCGATGAGGCTGATATAGTCAGCCTTCAGATGTTTGATCGCCTCGAAGGAGCGGAAGCCGACGCGCGGGTCGATCTCGACGAAGGTGCGCAGGCGGGTTGTGCCGTTGAGGATTGCCTTTTCGACGACTGCGGCAGCACGGACATAGACATCTTCCTCGGTGAAGGCGGCCTTGGCTCGAGAAGTTTCGCTGATGGCTTCGGCGAGTGTCCCGGTGCAGAGATTGCAGCGGCTGATGATACCGGCCTTGTCGAGGTGGATGTGGGTTTCGATGAGGCCTGCGCAGGCAAATCTTCCCCCGGCGTCATGGTGCGGCGCATCGCAGACGAAACGAGGCGCGATCGCCGCGATGCGGCCTGTGTCGAAGGCGATGTCGGTCGGCTCGGTCAAGCCGGCCATTCGGGCATTGCGGATGACAAAATCGATCGCCATGGGACCTCCTCAGACCGACAGAAGGAAATTGCGGGCGACGCGGTTGTGATCGGCGATCAGCGCCTCGATATCGACGTTCGCGGGTATACGGTCGGTAACGCGCCATTCGCCTGCGATCATGACGCGGTCGGCCGTGGTGGCGCCGCAGAGCACGAGGGCTGCCAGCGGATCGCCGGCACCGGAGAAACGCAATTCGTCGAGCTTGTAGAAGGCCAGATCCGCCTGGCGGCCGGGCGCGATGATCCCGATGTCGTCGCGGCCGAGCAGCCTTGCCGAGCCAGCGGTGCCCCAGCGCAGCGCGTCGAGATGGGTGACCGCTTCGGCGCCGTAGATCAGCCGGTTGAGCATTAAGGCATGGCGCACACTTTCCATCAGGTTGGAATTGTCGTTGGAAGCTGAGCCGTCGACGCCAAGGCCGACAGGCACCCCGGCGGCTTCCAGCTCGCAGGTGCGGCACATGCCCGATGCGAGCACCATGTTCGAGGTCGGGCAATGGCAGACGCCAACGCCGTGCCGGCCGAGCTCGGCGATCTCGGCATCATCGAAATGAATGCCGTGGGCGAGCCAGGTGCGGGCGCTCAGCCAATTGCAGCGATCGAGATATTCCACCGGCGTGCAGGCGAATTTGCTGCGGCAGAATTCTGCTTCCGCCCTGGTCTCGACCAGATGGGTGTGGAGCCGGCAATCGTAGCGTTCCGCCAGCGCCGCCGTTTCGCGCATCAGTTCCAGCGTGACGTCGAAGGGCGCGCAGGGCGCAAGCGCCACCTGCGTCATCGCCCCTTCGGATCTGTCATGATAGCGCCGGAGCACACGCTCGCTGTCGGCAAGGATCACGTCGTCGTCCTGCACGACATTGGCCGGCGAAATCACGCCTTGCTGGTCCTTGATATTGAGACTGCCTCGCGTCAGCGTGATGCGCATGCCCAGGCGAGCCGCCTCCTCGGCTTCGACATCCATGGCGTCTTCGAGACCGGCAGCATAGAGATAGTGGTGGTCGGAGGTGGTGGTGCAGCCGGAGAGGAGGAGCTCGGTCAGCGCGAGACGGACGGCAAGACGGAAGGCTTCGGGCGTCATGTGCTTTGCCCAGATCGGATAGAGCGCGCGGATCCATGGCCAGAGCGATTTGTTGATCGCAGCCGGATGGGCGCGCGTCAGCGTCTGGAACATATGGTGATGGGTGTTGATGAGACCGGGGATGACGACATGCCGGCCGGCGTCGAAGTGTGCATCGACGGGGGTCGAAGGCTGCCGTCCAGCCGCGACCAGCTCGACGATGCGGCCATTCTCGATGACGATGCCGCCCTCGGCGCCCTCAGCCATGATGGCGAGCGGCGATTGGATCCAAAGTCGGCCCTTCATCTGCGGTGCTCCCAGCGCCATACATTGATGGAAAAATCAGACGACGAGCCGGCCCCCGCGGGCGATGATGGCGCCGCCGCGAAATACGATGCGATCGAGGGGACGGGAAGCGACGGCTTCTGCCAGCGACGCGGCGGGCAAAATAACAAAATCAGCAGGTGACCCGGCCTTGAGCGGGCCGACGGAGCGGCCGAGGATTTCGGCCGGCGCTTGAGTCGCCAGGCGGAAGGCCGCCGCCAGATCCTCATCCGAACGGAAATCCTGGCGATCGCAGAGGATGCCGACACGCTCCAGCATGTCGCCATTGCCGAAAGGCGACCAGGCGTCGCGGATATTGTCGTTGGCGCAGAAGAGCCGGACACCGGCGGCGGCAAGCCGCTTGACCGGTGGCATCGGCACGGCTCCTGGCGCGCTGGTCATGATCGCCACGCCCGATCTGGCGAGTGCGGCGGCAGTGCGGCCGAATTCGGCATCGTCCAACTCGCCGAGGCAGAAAGCGTGGCTGACGACCACCTTGCCTTCGAGGCCGAGTGCTGCCGTGCGATCGGCGATCTGGCGAAGTTCGAAGGCGCCGAGTGCACCGCCATCATGCAGATGGATATCGAGCCCGACACCGTATTTGCCGGCGACGGAAAAGATCGCATTGAGATGGCCGGTCACATCGTTGTCGATCCCGGCGGGATCGAGGCCGCCGACGAGATCGGCGCCAGCGGCGATGGCCGTATCGAGCAGCCCGGCCGTGCCGGGATCGCGCAGCACGCCGGATTGCGGGAAGGCAACGGTCTGGATATCGACGAGATGACCATGGCTCTGCTTCAGCGAAAGCACGGCCTCGAGGCCTTTCAGGCCGACTTCGGTATCGATGTCGACATGGCTGCGCACGAAAAGTGTGCCGTAGGCTGCAAGCTTCTCCAGCAGGGCGCCGCCGCGGGCTTCGACCGGCAGCGCCACCGTGCGCCGCAGGGATTTTTCCGCCTCGATGCGCTTGGCGACCGTATCGCCCGGAATATGCGGGATGAATGGCACGCCAATCAGCGTCTTGTCGAGATGAATATGGCCGTCGACGAAGGGAAGGCAGAGAAGGCCGCCGGCACCATCGAAACGCGGCACTACGGGGTCGATGCCGGCGGCCGCATTCGGGCCGATCGCGGCGATCCGGTCATTGTTCAGAATAAGCGAGACGATCTCGCCGGCTTCTGTCCTGGCGTTTTCGACTACGAGGCTCGGCGTCATTAATTCTTCCATCATCCGCTATGCAATCAGCCCGACCCGGCGCGCCGCGACGACGCGATAGAGCGGATCCTTCCACACCTCTTCCTCCTGCAAGGCAGAAAAGACCAGGCTGACATCGTGTTCGTCGTCCGAGGATACCGCGGCGCGTTTGATCTCCGCCCAGGCGGGCGCCTGTCGTCTGCGCATTTCTTCCAGCGCCTCGGCGGTGGGGAGGGCTGGAAAACCGATCTTCGGCACCAGCGAGGCGATCACCTGCCAGAAGGCGCGGTAGAAAGGCTCGGCATTTTCGAGGTGCGGAGAGACGAGGCGCAGCCAGTGCATACCGGTGACGGAATGGAGTGCGGAGAAATCCATGGTTCCGGCAAAGAGGGCAAGCGAGGTCGCGGCCATACGGCGCGGTGTATCGGCATTGAAGGCAAGGCGGTCGATAACGGGGCGGAAGCCCGGAAGTGCGGCGACGGCGCGGATATTATGCCAGAGCAGATCGGTTTCTGGCTCATAATCGCGGATGCCTTCAATATTGCCGACATCGGCAAGCACCCTCCCCGGATCATCCGTATCGGGCGCGGCACCGGTCGCGGATGGCAGCGGCAGATAGCAGGCCGCCCAATAGCCGAGCGCAGTGCCAACCTCCTGGTCGTCCTTCTTGAGCACACCATAGGCAAGGCGCATCAGCGGATGCGTGGCGCTGCCGGCAAGGCCGTTCACCATGGCGGGCAAATAGGTACGGATGACGGCATCGATGCCGAGCCGGCGGGTTTCGGCGATGAAGAAGGCACGGTAATCCGCCTCACGCGTGCGATCGCCGAGCGCCTCGGCCCATTGCGCCCTGACAACCGGGGCAATCGGCGGCGGCACGGGCGGGAGTGCATGGCTCTCGTGATATTGCTCGTACCATTGTTCCAGCCGTTCCGGCGAGGCGCCGAGGCGATCGAGCGCGATCAGCACCATCGGAACATGGTTGGCCAGCAGATAGGGAAATTCGACGCTATCCTCGCGTGCCCGCAAAAAGACGGTCTCCAATCCCGAAAATTGAACGGCGGCAGCCTGTCTCATGCCAAAACCTCCCTTGATGTCGTGACGTCTTCGTCTATGCCGGGATCGAAATGCGGTTCGTCATAGGCGGCCAATGCTGCAAGATACCGGTTGGAGTCCTCGATGAACAGCGCTTTCACCAAGGCGCTGACGATGCGTGGCACACCGTATTTGAGACCGGTGACGCCATTGCTGACCGGGCCGAGGCTCGCCAGCGCGCCGGTATTGAACATATGGATGCGCGAGACCCAGCCGGCTTCGGCATATCTAGGCGTGAGTTCAAAACCAGGGCCGAGATAGGGATGGTCGGCAAGCAGGGCGTTCTCCTCTCCCTGTGGCGGTTGGAAACAATCCTTCCAGAACGCTGCGGCCCCGACGAGGCCGGCAAGCTCGGGCCGGAGCGCGAAATTAATCTCGTAACCGGTGCCGAGCAGGAGATGATCGGCATGACAAGTGCCGTTTGCGGTCGTCAGCTTGACTTTGCCGCCGTCCATCGAGAGTTCACGGACACCACAACCGAGCTGCATGGTGAAACCAGGGTGGCTACGGGCCCGGTCATATTGCTCCTGGGTCGGTGGCACCTTGAAATTGAAGTAGAGATGGGCGAACCGCCAGCGCTCCAGATCCGGCAAGTCGGCGAAATGGCCGAGGAAGCCGGGAAAGTTTGTCCAGGCGAGAACCTCGGTGCGCGGCAGATCGGCGCTTCGCGCAAACATCGTCACCTCTCGGGCGCCGGTTTCCAGCGCCGCCACCGCCCAGTCGAAGCTCGACGTGCCGCCGCCAAGGATCGCGACATCCCTGCCCTTGAGGAAATCAATCGCTATCGACTCGTTGCTATGTGTCCAGGCGGATTTCGGCAGCGCCTTGACCATCGCAGGTATGCGCGGGCCGCCGCAGCCGTCGATGCCGGTCGCCATCACCAGCTGGCGGCAGGTGACCGTGCGGCTGGTGCCGTCACCCTTTGACAGCGTGAGAGCGAGTCCGCCCTCCCCCTGATCGATCGAGGAAAGCGTCGTGTCGTTTTCGACGTCGATGCCGACGGTCCTTTGAAACCAGATGAGATAGGCCATCCAGTCCTGGCGGCCGATCTTGTCGAGCGCTTCCCAGGCGTCGGCGCCATTCAGCGCCTCGTACCAGGAACGCAGCGTCAGGCTCGGGATGCCGAGATCCGGGCCTGAGAGATATTTGGGCGAACGCAGGGTCTGCATGCGGGCGCAGGTGATCCAGGGGCCTTCGCGGCCCTCCTCGCTCTGATCGATCACATGAACGGACCTGATACCGCGCCGCTTCAGGGCGAAGGCGATACAGGCCGGAGAGGCCAGCGCCGCAGATCACAACGGAATGCAGGTCGTCGCGGTCTTCATCGCCCAGCGTCGACCAGCCGGCGCAGAGCGCCTCAATGCGCGCCATTTCATCATGGGCGCGGCGTTCCAGCTCTCTCAGGCGCTCATCCGGCGTGGTCTTCATGAATGTGCAGCTCGCCGCGTTGGACAGGACAGTATAGACGCGCAGGGAATGATCAACTCCCTGCTATTTTTTATGCAACGCGCACAAAATATGGACATATCTGCGCGAATATGTTCTAATTTGTGATTTTTAATGTTTGCGCTTTTTTGTCAAGTGCGCTTGAGTGCGATTTTGTTTGATGTATAGTGCCTCAAGCCAATCAAAAAAGGGGAGCAAACATGAAATCGCTCAACAGTCTCACACGGAAATTGGCGATGGCGGGCCTCGTCTCGGTCGCATTTGTGGGCTCCGCCATCGGCGCCGACAAGAAATATGAGGGCATCACGCTCACGCTTGCCTCGCAGAACGACCAGTTCGCCGCTGTTCTGGCTGCCATCGCCCCTAAGTTCACCGAGGAGACGGGCGCCAACGTCAAGGTCGACATTCTCGATTACGGCTCGCTGCTGACCAAGACCACGACCGATTTCGTCGGCGGCACCGGCGGCTACGACCTGGTGACGATGGATATCGTCTGGGCGGGCCAATATGCAGAAAACAAATACACCGTCGATCTCACCGAGTGGATGAAGCGCGACGCCGCCGAACTGAAGCTCGACGACATCTATCCGACGCTTCTCAACGCGCTTGGCCACTGGGGAGACAAGCAGGTCGCATTTCCCTTTGCCGGTTATGCCAACGTGCTTGCCTATCGCAAGGATCTCTTCGACGCCGCCGGCCTGAAGGCGCCGACGACGATGGAGGAAATGGTCGAGGCCGCCTACAAGCTGACCGACCCCAGCAAGAAGACCTATGGCTTCGTCGCCAACGGCCAGAAGGGCCCAGCGGTCGCCCAGGATTGGATGCAGTACAATACCGAGATGGGCGGTTCGATCCTCGGCTCCGACGGCAAGCCGGCGCTGAATTCCGAAGCCAATATCAAGAGCCTGATCGTCTATAAGGACCTCTTCATGAAAGCGGCACCTCCCGGCGCCGTTAATTATGACTGGGGCGGACGCGAGGAAAGCTTCCGCCAGGGCATTGCCGCGACCATGCAGACATGGTCGGTCGGCGCGCCCGGCTATTATGATCCGTCGATTTCCAAGATCGTCGACAAGGTGGCGATCACGACGGCGCCCCGCGGCGCCGGTCTGCCGAAGGTCTATGGGATCGGCGGCTGGGGCATGGCGATCAACGCCGGCATCAAGGACACGCAGAAGGAAGCCGCCTGGGCCTTCATCAAGTGGCTGGTCAGTCCGCCGGTGCACAAGGAATTCAACATGATGGGCGCCGGCAGCTTCCTGCGCAAGAGCGAGATGACCGACCCCGATCTGCTGAAGAAGTTCCCCTTCCTGCCTGTCATCGCCGAAACCTTCGAGCATGGTGACGGCGAATATCGTCCGCGCATCCCGCAATATCCAGAGATTCAGGACCTGCTCGGCACCGCCGTCAACGACGTGCTCGTCGGCAATGCCGATCCTAAGAAGGCGCTCGACGCCGCTCAGGAAGCCGCTGCAAAGCTCTTCTAAGAACAAAACGGTTTCCTCCCCAGGGCCGCGGCCTATGTCGCGGCCCTGCCATTTCGAGACCATTGATCCGATGCGCCTCGGGCTTCATGATCGGGTGAGCCCGGGCTCGATCCCCGGGACGCGCATCGAACCAGGAACCCGATGGACATGACGTGACCCTATCCCTCACTTCCGCGCTGAAGCCCTCCCCGGCCTTGAGCGTTCCCTATCTGGAGCGCAGGCGGCTGTTCTTCATCCTGATGACACTGCCGGCCGTCATCTACGTGCTCGTCATCGGCGTCTGGCCGCTGGCGCAGGGCATCTGGTTCAGCCTCTACGAATATAATTTGCTCAAGCCAGCGCGGACGCATTTCGTCGGCCTCGGCAACTATGTCGACCTTCTCTCCGACCCGGTGACACGCGGGGCCTTCGTCAATACCGTCATCTTCACGGTCGGCGCTGTGACTGTCGAACTGCTGCTCGGCTTTGCCATTGCGCTGGCGCTCTGGCGCGACGACCGCTTCAACCGGATCTGCCTGGCGCTGATCCTGATACCGGTGACGATCACGCCGCTGGTGGTCGGACTGATCTTCCGGGCGCTGCTGCTCGCCGACTACGGACTCGTCGGCTATTATCTCGCCGAGTTCGGGCTTTCCGATCCGCGTGGGCTTTTCGCCAATCCGAGTTCGGCGCTGGCGACCCTTATCTTCGTGGACATATGGGAATGGACGCCGCTGGTGGCGCTGATCCTGCTTGCTGGCCTGAAAGCGCTGCCGGGCGATATTCTCGAGGCATCGGAAGTGGATGGGGCAACGGCGCTGCAGCGGCTGAGAATCATCGTCATTCCGCTGATGTTGCCTTCGATCCTGCTGGCGCTGACGCTGCGCACCATCGATGCCTTCCGCATCTTCGACAGCGTTTACGTGACGACGGGCGGCGGGCCGGGCAACGCGACCAACACGCTGATGCTGCATGCGGTGAAGCAGGGGCTGGAATTCTTCAATATCGGCCGCGCCTCGGCGATCTCCAACCTGACACTGGTCTGCATCGCCGTAATCGCGGCAGGCTTCATCCTGTTGATCCGCAAGGCGGACAGAAAGGCGAACGGGCGATGAGCACACGCACCCTCAGCCGCATCGGCGAGCGCGCCTTCATCCTTGTCATGCTCGCCTTTTTCCTGCTGCCCTTCCTGTGGCTGGCATCGACCGCCTACAAGCCGTCGCGCGACATCTTCTCGATCCCGCCAAAACTGACTTTTACACCGACCCTCGAGCAGTTCGCGACGGTCTTCCGCCTGTTCGACGTCTGGAGCCTCGTATCGTCAAGCCTGCTGATCGCCGGCGGTTCGGTGATCCTGTCGCTGCTTCTCGGCGTGCCGGCAGGCTATGCGCTGGCACGCTCGACCAGCCGCTATGCCATTGCAGTTGCCTATTTCTTCATGGCGATCCGCATGGTGCCGGCGGTGGCGGCGCTGATCCCCTTCTATCTGATGATGCGCGATGTCGGGCTGCTCGGCAACTGGGTCGCCGTCGTCCTCATCAACGCGATGCTGAATTCGGCCTTCGTCACCTGGATGATGTTTTCCTATTTCCGCAGCCTGCCGAAGGAGCTGGAAGAGGCGGCGCTAACGGATGGATGTACGCTGTTCGGCTCCTTCTGGCGCGTGGCGCTGCCGGCGGTGCGCTCAGGCGTCGTCGCCTCCACACTGTTCTGCCTGATGTTTTCCTGGAACGACTTCCTCTACCCGATGTTTCTCACCCGGCTCGATTCCAAGCCGATCTCGGTGGCGCTGCTTTCAGCCTATGGAACGAAGGACATCACCTGGGGCACACTCGGCGCGCTGGCGCATTTTTCGACGATCCCGATCGTACTGATCGTGCTCTTCCTCAACCGTTATTTCGTGCAGGGCCTGACAAAAGGCATTCACTAAAGAGACGATGCGCTCAAGCGCTGATCGCCGCTTCGGTCGCGGCATCGAAGACGTGAATGCGGGCGGGGTCGGCGGCAAGCGACAGGCGCTCGCCGATCTTGACGCGGCGGGTGCCGTCAATGATGAGGCGCAGGCGCGGGGCGGACAGCGCTACGTCGTCCTCTTCGGCCGAAAGCGACTTCAGCCGGTCGGCGGCCTCGACATCGACATGAACGAGCAAGTTGGCGCCGAGATCCTCGACGAAGGCAACGGTTCCAGTGAGACCGCCTGCGTCGACCGGCTGGAATGCTTCCGGTCGGATGCCGAGCACAACGGCGCAACCGACGGCGGAGGCGATGCGCGGCCGCTCGGCGAGCACCTCGCCCGAGAAAAGGATGGAGGCCTGGCCGAAGCGGGCCTCGGGGCCGTTCTCCGTCGCGAAGAGATCGGCCGCCAGCAGGTTCATCGCCGGCGAGCCCATGAAGCTCGCGACGAACAGATTGGCCGGCTGATCGTAGAGGCTGCGCGGCGTGCCGAGCTGCTGCAGGACGCCGCTTTTCATGACGGCGACGCGATCGCCCATGGTCATGGCTTCGACCTGATCGTGGGTGACATAGACCGTGGTAATGCCCGACATCTTCTGCATGCGGGCGATTTCAGCGCGCATCTGGCCGCGCAGGCGAGCATCGAGGTTGGAAAGCGGCTCGTCCATCAGGAAGGCCTGAGGGCTGCGGGCGAGCGCCCGGCCCATGGCGACGCGCTGGCGCTGGCCGCCGGAGAGTTGGGCGGGCTTGCGGGCGAGATAGTCCTCGAGCTCCAGGAGCTTTGCCGTCTCCTGCACCTTGCGGGCGATGTCGGCCTTGTCGAGGCCGCGGACGCGAAGGCCGAAGCCGATATTCTCTGCCACCGTCAGATGCGGGTAAAGCGCGTAGGACTGGAAGACCATGGCAATATCGCGATCGCGCGGGGCAAGGTCGTTGACGATGGCACCGTTGATCGTCAGGCGGCCATCGGTGATCTCCTCCAGGCCGGCGATCATACGCAACGCCGTCGACTTGCCGCAGCCGGAGGGGCCGACGAGGACCAGGAATTCGCTGTCGCGGATGGTCATGTTCAGGTTGCGGATCGCCGCATAGCCATCGCCATAGCTCTTGCTGATCTGGTCGAAGACGATTTCAGCCATGCTCTTTCCTTGCTGAACGGGAGGCCTGTTGCAGATCCTTGACGGATCAGGTCGTGTAAACGCCGCCGGTGACGTTGACGCCCTGCCCGGTCATGAAGCGGGCCGAATTCGAGCAGAGGAAAACGACGACATCGGCCACATCTTCAGGCGTTTCCAGCCGGCCGAGCGGCGTCTGGGAGATATAATCCGCAACGACGCGTTCGGGCGTGACACCACGCAGGCTCGCTTCCCAGGCGATCTCGCGTTCCTGCATGCCGGTCTTGACGAAACCGGGGCAGACGGCGTTGACGCGGATGCCCGAAGGCGCGAGCTCGCGGGCGAGCGCCTGCGTCCAGCCGAGCACGGCAAACTTGCTGGCGGAATAATGGGCCAGCAGCGGCGCGCCGATCTTTGCGGCGAGCGAGGCGGTGTTGACGATGACGCCGGTGCCGGTGCTCGTAAAGCGCCGGGCGGCAATCTGGTTGGTCAGAAAGATGCCGCGAATGTTGACGTCGAAATTATAGTCCCACTCCTCGTCGGTCAGTTCCAGCGCATGCTGCATCGTGGAGACACCAGCATTGGCGCAGAGGATCTCGTAACCGCCTGTCCTTTCGACCACCTCGGAAAAGGTCGCCTCGACGGAGGCGCGCTTGCGAACGTCGATCGCATAGGCAGTGGCGCCGTTGCCGATCTCGGCCGCCGTCTGTTCGGCGGCCGCCAGGTTGATGTCGCAGATCGCCACCTGGATCGACTGGCGGGAGAGCGCGGTCGCGATCGCGCGCCCTATCCCAGTCGCCCCGCCGGTTACGATCGCACGCTTGCCGGATAGTTCTGGAAAGCTCGGAGACTGCATGTTCGCCCTCATCGACTGGAAACATCACCGATCATATAACAACAAAATCATACACAACAAGAAAACTTTATGTTTGAATTTGTTCGAGTCATTCGATACATAGGAAGCAACAATCAGACAATCGTAGCCACGAGTTACGACGGCGGGAGGATGAGAACGGTTCATGGACGCGGAACAGCAGATGGTCGCCGCAGCGGAAAAACCGAAGGTTCTGGCCCAGGTGCGGCATGCGCGCATCCTGGAGACGCTGGCGCGCAAGGGCGCGGTCTCCGTCAGCGATGTCGCCTCCCAGCTTGCCGTGTCCGAAATGACCGTCCGCCGCGACCTGATCGAACTCGAAAAGGACGGCAGGCTGGTGCGCACCCATGGCGGCGCGGTGCGCAGCGGCAAGGCCTTCGAGCCGATCGCCAACGAGGCTGTCGACCGCGAGGAGCCGACTTTCGAATCCCGGCTGACGCGCAATGCCGCCTCGAAGCGGACCATCGCGATGGCGGCGGCAGGCGTTGCCGCCGGAGCGCGCACCCTGGCACTCGACGTCGGCACCACGACCTATCTGCTTTCCGGCCTGCTGCTCAACCAGCCGCACACGAAGATCTTCACCAACAGCGTGCGCAACGCCATGCAACTCGGCGCCGGCTTTGGCGAGGTCTACCTGCCGGGCGGGCGCATGCGTGGCGAGGAAATGGCGATCAGCAGCCAATCGGCCGTCACGCAATTCGAGGAGCTTTGGTTCGACATCGCCTTCCTCGGCGTGTCCGGGATTACGGAGCAGGGAATTTACGACTATTCCTTCGAGGACACCGACATGAAGCGGGTCTATCTGCGCCGCGCCACGCAGAAGGTGGTGCTTTGCGATTCCACCAAGTTCAAGCGCATGTCGCTGGTGCATATCGCGCCGCTGCAACAATTCGACATGCTGATAACCGATGCCATGCCGCCGGCCGATCTTGCCGATGCCCTCACCGCCGCTGGCGTCGAGGTGCGCATCGCGCCCGAGGAGCAGCCACTGCTTTGATTTGCTTTTCCACGCATCCGTCCCCCAGCGGATGCCCGTCCACTCGATTCCGCTTCAGGAGTTCTCGCATGGTCTTCGATTTTTTCGGCGTCAAGAAGAAGGCGGTCATCGCCATGGCGCATATCGGAGCCCTGCCCGGCTCGCCCGCCTATGACGCCGCCGGCGGTGTGAACAAGCTCGTCGACGACGTGCTTTCCGATGTCGAGAAGCTGCAGGCGGGCGGTGTCGACGCCATCATGTTCGGCAACGAGAATGACCGGCCCTACGTCTTCCAGGCGCCGCCGGAAGGGCTGGCGGCAATGACCACGATCGTCGAGCGGGTGAAGCCGCATCTGACCGTGCCGTTCGGCGTCAACTATCTCTGGGATCCCTCGGCAAGCGTTGCGATCGGTGCGGTGACGGGTGCAAGCTTCGTTCGCGAGATCTTCACTGGCGTCTTCGCCTCCGACATGGGCATCTGGCAGCCCGATTGCGCCAAGGCGGCACGGTTGCGGCATAGCCTCGGCCGCGGCGAGATGAAGATGCTCTTCAACATCAACGCGGAATTTGCCCATTCGCTGGACCAGCGCCCGATTGAACTCAGGGCGAAGAGCGCCGTGTTCTCGTCGCTCGCCGATGCCATCCTGGTGTCGGGACCACTCACCGGACAGGCCGTCGATCAATCGGACCTCAGGCGCGTTTGCGAGACGGTCAAGGATGTCCCCGTCTTTGCCAATACCGGCGTCAACAAGGATAATGTGCGCGACATATTGAGCGTTGCCAGCGGCGTCATCATCGGCACGCATTTCAAGGTGGACGGCAATACGTGGAACCCGGTCGACGGCGACCGGGTAAAGCGCTTCATGGAGATCGTCGAGAGGCTGCGCTAAGTGAAGGGAGCCGCTATGTCCATCACGCTCGGCCTCGATATCGGCACCACCTCCACCATCGGCATCTTGATCGAACTGCCGAACCGCGTCCTCGGCCTCACCTCACGACCGTCGACGCTTCATTCCCCGCAGCATGGCTGGGCCGAGGAAGACCCGGCGGAATGGTGGTCGAATGTCTGCGAGATCACCAGAGAACTGATTGCAACGAGCGGGATCGAGGCCGGGGAAATCTCGGCCGTCGGCGTGACCGGCATGCTGCCGGCCGTCGTGCTGCTCGATGACGCCGGCTACGTGCTGAGGCCCAGCATCCAGCAGAGCGACGGGCGCTGCGGCGAAGAGGTCGAGGAACTTAAGGCCGAGTGGGATGAGGCGGATTTTCTGCGCAGAGCGGGAAACGGCATCAATCAGCAGTTGGTGACAGCGAAGCTTCGCTGGATCGCCCGGCATGAGCCCGCTGTTTTCGAGCGCATTGCCACAGTCATGGGGTCCTATGATTTCATCAACTGGAAACTGACCGGCGAAAAGGCGATCGAACAGAACTGGGCGCTGGAAGCGGGCTTCGTCGATATCAATACCGGCAAGCTCGACGACGAACTGATCGGGCTTGCCAGAGTTCGGCGAGGCGCCATTCCTGGGAAAGCGGTGTCACATGCGGTACTTGGCCATGTGACCGACGACGCCGCCAAGGCGACTGGGCTTGCACCCGGAACGCCCGTCATCGGCGGGGCAGCCGACATGATCGCCTCGGCCTTCGGCGCGGGTATCAACAAGGCGGGCGACGTGCTGCTGAAATTCGGGGGTGCCGTCGACATCCTGACGGCGACGGATGCCGTGCTGCCCGATCCTCGCATGTTTCTCGATTATCACCTGGTGCCCGGGCTTTACATGCCGAACGGCTGCATGTCGACCGGCGGCTCGGGGCTCAACTGGTTCATCAGCACCTTCGCCGGACGCGAAGAGGTCGCGGCAAAGGCAGAGGGAATATCCGCGCACCGCTTTCTCGACCGGCTGGCCGCGCAATGCACGCCCGGTGCGGACGGGCTGACGATCCTGCCTTACTTCCTCGGCGAGAAGACGCCGATCCACGATGCCGGCGCGCGCGGCCTGATTGACGGGCTGACGCTGTCGCATCATATCGGCCATCTCTGGCGGGCGATGCTGGAAGCCTATGCCTATGCGTTGCGCCATCATATCGACGTGCTGAACGACATCGGTCATCCGACGACGCGTTTCATCGTTTCAGACGGGGGTTCGCAGAGCCGGATCTGGATGCAGATCGTTTCCGACGTGCTGCAGCACCCGCTACAGGGTCTCACCGGCCATCCCGGCTCCTGTCTCGGTGTCGCCTGGGCGGCGGCAATCGGTGCCGGACTGACCGAGGATTGGTCCGGTGTGACCGCCTTTGTCGGCCAAGGTGAAAGGATCGAGCCCAACCCCGACAATGCGGCGGTTTATGATCGGGGCTATCGGACCTATCGTGCGCTGTATAGGCGATAGACCGAGTGGGATTTGATCGCGATGACACTGACGGATCGGGATTCTAAAAAGCAGGTGGCCGGACGCGGTGGTATGGTAACAAGCCCGCATGCGCTGGCGAGCGAGGCAGGCGCGGCGATCCTGCGGGCCGGGGGCAATGCGCTGGAGGCTGCGATCGCCATCGGCAGCACGATTGCCGTCGTCTATCCGCATTTCTGCGGACTTGGCGGCGACTCCGTCTGGATCGTTGCCGATCGTATCGGGCGGAAGACATGTTTTCTTGGCATCGGCCAGGCGGCGCAGAAATTGCCGGATTTCGACGGCAGCATTCCGCTGCGCGGGCCGCTTTCGGCGCTGACCTCGGCCTGCGCCGTCGATGCGTGGCGGCACGCGCATGAGTATTCCGCGCAGCACTGGGGTGGAAAGATCGGTTTTCCTGCCTTGCTTGCCGATGCGATCCGCCACGCTGAACAGGGCTTTCCGATCACGCGCTCGCAGAGCTTCTGGCTTGCCTTCCGGCAAGAGGAGGCGGCCGGCTGGCCGGGTTTTGCCGCGCTCTTCATGCCGGATGGCGCGGCGCTGGAAACAAAAAGTCTGTTTCGGCAGAGGAATCTGGCGCGGTCACTTTCGCTGATTGCCGGCGACGGGCCGCGCTCCTTCTACGACGGCGAGCTCGGGACGAGCATTGCGGCAGGGCTGCAGGCGGCGGGTTCTCCGCTGACTGCCGACGATCTCAAGGCGACCCGAACACGCGAAGTGGCGCCGATCAGCCTCTCCTATCGCGGTTTGGAACTGCTTGCGCCGCCCCCACCAACACAGGGTCTGTCGACACTGGGGATCATGGGCATTCTTGCTCATTTCGATCTCGCCGTCCATACGGCCGGCAGCGCTGACCATCTGCACCTCTGCGTGGAAGCCGTCAAACGCGCCTTCCTCGACCGCGGCGGTATTGCCGATCCCGATGTCGCGCCGCAGCCCGTGGAGGAATGGCTGAGCGCGCAGCATCTCGCGCAGGTGGCGGCCTCCATCGATCCCGTGCGGGCACTCGAATGGCCAGCACTCTTTCGCAGCGGCGACACCGTGTTCTTCGCCGCCACCGACGCAGAGGGCGGCAGCGTCAGCGTCTTGCAGAGCACCTATTTCGACTGGGGCAGCGGCGTGGTGGTCGGCGATACGGGTATTCTGTGGCAGAACCGCGGGGCTGCCTTTTCGTCGGATCCCAAGCATGTCAATGCCATCGCACCCGGCAAGCGGCCTTTCTATACTTTGAATCCCGGCCTCGGCCTGCGCAACGGCAAGCCTGCGCTGCTCTACGGCACGCAAGGCGCAGACGGCCAGCCGCAGACGCTGGCAATGCTGCTGACCCGGCTGATTGACTTCGACGAAGAACCAGCAGCAGCGCTGGCCGGTCCACGCTTTCTCCTCGGCAAGACCTTTTCCGACAGCCGTGACAGCCTCAAGCTAGAAAGCGATGCCGGCGAAGCAGTGCTTGCCGAACTGGCCGCACGAGGCCACGCACTGTCACCGATCGAGGCGCAGAGCCCGCTTGCAGGGCAGGCAGGTGTGATCGTTATCGACGAGGACGGCATGGCGACCGGCGCACATGATCCACGTGGCGACGGACTGGCGATCGGGATCTCTTCCGGAGCATGAGTTATGGGATTACGCAGCGAGACGCCTTCAAACGCACGGAAGCGGGAAAAAGCTAATAGTTGATCAGACGGACCGCTGAAGACCCTTCCGGAGCATCGTACTCCTCGCAGATCGGCGATGTTCTCCGCATTGGAGGTACCACAAAGCAGCCAATGGGTTAGACGACCTCATCTGTCAGCTCACCCATGCGTCCGTCTTGACCCCCGAGCAGAGCGGTCCTACAAGATAGACTATGGCAACACACCTCTGATTGGCCGCGCCTTGCGGCATTGAGCGAAGCGCAGTCCCGCACGACACCGCGGGGCCAGTTCCACTTGCCAAGCCAGAATCAGAGATTTTCCAATGCCCACGCTCTACCTCACTTGCGGTCTTCCCGGTTCGGGGAAGACGTCGCTCGCCGAGATAATCGAATACGAAGCATCTGCCCTCCGGCTGACCGGAGACGACTGGATGCACAAGCTTTACCCCGGCATCTCTACGCCAGAAGCCGAAACTGGTCCGTGCCGAGGTCGGGTCGAGACCCTACAATGGCAGATCGCTCTGCGTGCCCTCAGGCTTCAGTGTAACGTTGTCGTGGATTGGGGAGTGTGGTCACGGGCAGAACGCGAAACCTGCCGGGAGGAAGCTCGCGCAACTGGTGCCCGCGTCGTCCTCTGCGTCCTCGACGTTCCCTTTGACGAGCTTTGGGACCGGGTCTCCCGGCGAAACGCCGAGCTTCCAGTCGGCACGTTCGACATCTCGCGGGCGGACCTGCTTAGGTGGTCGAAGCTGTTCGAGCCGCCAACCGCCGAGGAGTTGGCCCTTTACGATCGACAAATCCATCCAGCCATCACCGCCCTTACATGAAACGCCACAGCGCCAGGGTATTCTCAATCTGCGGTAGTCCGGACCAGCTCGTTGATTTCGCGTAAGATGACAGCGCAATTATTTATAGCAGCTTTCTGGCCGTCGTGCTCATGCTGCGAAGGTCTGCTTTGGGGTCGCGAGGGGTCCGACTGCTTTGCGCCTCATGCACGAACCCGCTTCGCGGGAGGGCGTGCGCGGTGAGGTTGGTGTGATTATCTGAAGTTCTGGGCAGGCTGTTGGTGTTGCCTGACCATTGAGTTCCCTTCAACGAGAGGAACGTTCAATGGCCAGCTTCTCCAATGATGCCCCGACCACCCCGCTTCGCCAGCGCATGCAGGAAGACATGGTGATGCGAGGGTTGGGATCCCACACTCAGCAGGACTACATCCGTCATGTCCGGCGCTTCGCCACGTTTCTTGGGCGTACCCCTGACACCGCAATGGTCGAGGACATACGACATTTCCAGTTGTATCAGCATGAGAACGGTGTGGGTCCGGCCACGATCAACGGCACGGTTTCGGCGCTACGCTTTCTGTTTGCGGTGACGCTAAAGCGGCGGGATCTGGCGCGAGCGCTGGTGATAACCCGCAATCCACGCAAGCTACCCGATGTGCTGAGCATGGAGGAAGCTGCGCGGTTGCTCGAGGCGGCGCCAGGCATCAAATACAAAGCGGCGCTTGGCGTGGCCTATGGCGCGGGCTTGCGCGTCTCCGAGGTCGCGCATCTCAAGGTCGATGACATCGACTCGACGCGCATGCTGATCCGCGTTGAACAAGGCAAGGGACGCAAGGATCGCAATGCCCTGCTTTCTCCGCAACTCCTTGAACTGCTGCGACTGTGGTGGCGCGAAGGAAAGCGGCGCGGCGTGATGCTGCCTCATGGCTGGCTGTTTCCGGGGCGCAGTCGCACCGACCCGATCTCGTCGCGGCAACTGCATCGCGCGGTTCAGGAAGCTGCGGAGGTCGCCGGCATCCACAAGCGCGTCAGCCCGCATACCCTACGGCACAGCTTTGCCACCCACCTTCTGGAGGATGGCACCGATATCCGCGTCATCCAGGTTCTGCTCGGACATAGCAAGCTGGAGACGACCGCGCTCTATGCGAAGGTCTCCACCCGGACTATTCACGCGGTCGCAGGGCCCCTCGACCGGCTGATGGCGCTGATGGAAGGCAAAACGCCCGACGGCTGAGCCATGCGCACCTCGATTGAGGTCGCCGATATCTTCCGTGTTGCCGGGCCGACCTATCGGAAAGCCCATGGGGGACACCTCAGCTTGGCCCAGTTCAAAGTGATGTCGGCGGTCGAGCACTGCCGCACCGCTGCATTGGGCGGCCATGTCGAGGCCTGCGAGGATTGCGGAGAGTGGCGCATTGCCTACAATTCCTGCCGGAACCGGCATTGCCCGAAGTGCCAGGGCGCCGCCGCACGCACATGGCTCGCCGAGCGCGAGGCTGATCTCTTGCCGGTCGGATACTTCCATGTCGTCTTCACGCTGCCTGCCGAGATCGCCGCGATCGCCTTCTACAACAAGGCGCTCGTCTACGACCTTCTGTTCAAGGCCGCATCGGAAACGATGCTGACAATCGCCGCCGATCCGAAGCATCTCGGCGCGCGCATCGGCATGACCGCCGTGCTGCACACATGGGGATCGGCCATGACCCATCATCCCCATGTTCACATGATCGTGCCAAGCGGCGGCATCTCCCTTGATGGGTCACGCTGGATATCGTCACGTCCTGCATTCCTCTTGCCGGTGCGTGTGCTAGGCAAGCTCTTCCGGCGCTTGTTCCTCACGAGACTGCTCCAACTCCACGATGCCGGGCGGCTCGCCTTCTTCGGTTCGGCTGCGCATCTCACTGACCGTCGGGCATTCGTACGGTACCTGTCGCCGGTGCGAAAGAAGCGTTGGGTCGTTTATGCCAAGCCGCCCTTCGCGGGACCTGAGGCGGTTCTTGCCTATCTGTCACGATATACGCACCGGGTGGCCATCTCGAACAGTCGTCTGATCTCGTTCGACGAGACCGGTGTCACCTTCCGCTACAAGGACTACCGCCGCGACGGCCGCGACCGGCAGCAAATCATGACGCTCGCGACCGTCGAGTTCATTCGCCGCTTCCTGCTCCATGTCCTGCCGCGCGGGTTCCACCGCATCCGGCATTACGGTCTGCTCGCCGGCAGCTCCCGAAAGATCAGCATCGCTCGCGCCCGCTGACGACGCAACCGATGAGCCGAACGATATCCGCCCGCCATGCCCATGCTGCGGCGGACGTATGATCGTCGTCAAGGTGTTCGAACGCTGGCGGCAACCGCGCGGACCGCCAGATAAGGCAACAACGAACCGGGAGAGTGCGTCATGACCCGGCATGGCAGATCCATTCATATGGTCCACTCAAAACAGAGCCGGCCAACGGGAGGGCCTGCGCCAGTCCGAATGGCGCTGGCTTCCAACCGGCCAAACGCTCTCCCAATCACCACGAAACTCTCGGCCGTCACACCCGAAAACACCAATCTTCACCCGCTGGGACCGACAAGCGACGCTGCGAGCAGCGGCCCGCCGGAAGATCCGATACACAAAACCCCATAGCTCACGGAATGCCGACCGCGGGTTCCTGCATGAGAGGCTTTCGTACGCCTGACGGCACCCGAAACCCTTCACCATGTCGGTCGTTAAGACACCGGTTTGTCGTTCTGAGAGCTGCCGGTCGACTACGAAAGCGATAATGCCGCCTGTGAGCCGTTCAGACGGCTAGCGTTCCCACAATAATCGAGTGCTCCCCATCCCATTCTCAATACTTTCAGGGCGTCAGGTGAGTTGAGCGAGGATATCGTCGACGACACTTGGGACGGTACCCGCCGTGTCGATATTGATGCCGACGGGAAGATATTCCCGGGTATGATGGTAGCGGAGTACCAACGCCCGCTCGGCCGGCTCGAAGCCCGGCTCATTCGGCCGCCCATCTAATCGTCGGTTCAACGTCTCTACGTCGATGTCGAGTACGAAAACCTTGTCGAATAGGTCCAGGAATTTGTGGACATTGCGCGAGCCGCCACAGAAGAAGGTGGCAGGATATGTGGTGTCGGCAGCAATAGCGTGGACCTTGTCGACAGGCCAGATCCAGTGCGCGTATCCCCAAACGATGCGGTCCGCGCCTTCGGGCGGTCCTGCGAGTGCCTGGCCTGTCTCGGGGTCGCCGACGTAGGCCAAGACCCGGTCACCATGGACGACATGGTAGCCCCGCCGCTCCAGTTCGGTAGCGACCGATGTTTTTCCAGTGCCGGAACCGCCTTCGATCAGATAGTTTTTGATTCCCATAGGCGCCGTTTATCATGGCCTTCAATCTGGTGAGAAGACACTCTACCTGGGAACGCTCCGCCAACGAGCTGACCTGATCAAGGTATTTCGGCACTTTTCGAATTAGCGGCGAATGTCTGGCGGATACGCGCCCACGCTCCGGCCAGAAAGGCCGGTGGGGTCACTTCCCAAGAGCAGACGTTCCCCCGAGGCGAGTTTCCCGACCCGCGCTACTCGCCTATGCTGGAAAGCAATTCGTCGAGCTGATCCAACTGCTCCGGCAATGCGGCCGCCGAGCCCTGTAGTGCTTCCTCAAGCGCCTCCTTGGACGGATAGACTTCGTGGAAATTCACTAGTGTCCTCCCGCCTTGGTCCTCGAAGGTCACGGTCGTGATCGCGCCCTCTTCGCCCTCGTCGTTGGTCCAGACGATGCGCTCGTTCGGCACCACCTCGAGATACTTGCCATAGAAGGCCATGGTGTCCGAACCCGTGGCGGCAAATTCCAGCCGATATTTGCCGCCGGTACGGACGTCCATATCGCACGATACGAGCGAAACGCCGGACACCGATTTTGGCACCCACCAGCGCTGGAACAGCTCAGGCTGGCTCCACGCCCTGTAAACCGTGCTCAGCGGCGCATTGAATGTCCGCGTTACGACGAGTTCGCGATCCCCTCTGCGCTCGACTGACGTGCGGTTCTGCGCACCACCTGCACTGTTAACTTGCTGAGTCATGGCTTCCCGCCTGTTTCATTTCGCTGATGATTTCGTCCAATGCTTCGAAGCGAGCCTCGAAGAGCTTGCGATGCGCCTCGATCCACTCGGCCTCCGCCTTGAGGCCGCGTTTCCCAAGCTTGCATGTTCTCACCCGTCCGACCTTCTGCGTGACGACGAGCCCCGCACGCTCGAGAACCTGGACGTGCTTCTTCATGCCGGTCAGCGTCATCTGGAACTCATCCGCGAGACTGGTGATCGACGCATCCCCTCGCCCAAGCTGATCGATGATCCCGCGGCGGGTCGCATCGGACAGCGCCGCAAACGAGAGATCGAGGGGAGGACTTAAATACTGAACCATCTAGTTCAGCATGTAACCCGCTCGCGCAGAAAGCGCAAGCGTCCCGAACTTTCCTGCCGTAGACTGGTCATTCGAGGTCATGCACCGCGGCGGGCAGCAAAATCGTCTGCTGCGGGTCAAGCGGACCTTCGAGCCGCTAATGAACGAATGTCAGCTTTCAGCGCCTGCTCCCCGAAAGCAGTCCGCCGGCTACGGCCCCGTCGCTCCTTGCGTTCGCACGTTTTTCCGACGGCCAATGGTGGCCGAAGGAGAACTCAAATGGGTACCGCGCAATACGATCCTGCTGCACTCGGTCGACCGGCATGGAACGTCGGCCGGAAGGTCGGCGTAAAGAAGCCCCTGAAGCGGCGCCAGATTTGGGCAATTCGTTTCTTCCTCGCTAGGGAGGGGCGCATGCGAGACCGGGCGCTGTTCGATCTCGCAATCGACAGTAAGCTACAAGGCTGCGATCCGGTTAAGATCAAGATCGGAACCCTCGTCACCGAAGCGACGGGCAATCTTCGTGCAATCCAGATCCTGCTTGGACATACCAAGATCGAGAAACGGTTAGGTACCTGGGCGTGGACATCGAGGATGCGCTGGAACTGGCGGAGCATACAGAGATTTGACAATGTGCGGCCCCGCTGCGTGCGGGGCCAAGCTGCTTGGGGAAAGCATTCTGGATTCTCGCAGTCCTATCGAGCGGCTATGCGCCCTCACTGCGGTCATTCGCGGTACAGATCGACGTTCCCGGAACCGGCCCTTCTTTTGGCGCAGGGAACAGATGAAAGGGCTCGTCGAGGATAAGCGTTATGGTCGGCTATCCAGAAATGACGAGAGGATTGCCATGTGCGTTTCTCCTTCGAGAACTGCTATTTTCACATGGGGATACAGGACTGACGGGCGGGAAAAGAACTGGTCCCTACTTCCGAGGACCACCAATACATCCGGTCCCTCAGCTTCAGGCGTTGCGGAGAGGGTCAGTTGCTCCCATTCCCATTGATGACCTCAGAGCCGGCCATGACACAGATGCCTTACTTGCAGTCCGGACGGTCGGCATATAAATTATCCCAATGCTTGATCGTTCATCCCAGTCTCCGACGCAAATTCCTACGGACGCACTAAGCGAAGTTCTACAGGACTTTCGCCTGAGTGGAGTCAACTACGGCCGCTGCGAGCTACGTCATCCATGGAGCATCGCCTTTCCGCAGCAACAGCTGCTTCGCTTTCATTTCGTCAGTGAGGGGCCATGCTGGATCCATACCGAAGCCCAAGGATGGCAGGAGTTGCAAGACGGCGATCTGGTGTTGTTGCCACAAGGTGTCGAACACCGACTGGCCAGTAAGCCTGATGTTGTCGGGGACTCGCTTAAGAGCTGCCAGGTCACCAAGTTGGGGGGCAATGTCTGCGAAGTGGTGCAGGAAGGAACAGGAGCGACGAGCACCTTGTTCTGCGGTTCCATGGCTTTGGGTGCGAATGCCCTCAACCCGTTGATCGCTCTGATGCCACCGATCATCAAGGGTTGTGATGTTGCTGGCAATGATCCGATCGTCGGCCCCCTCCTCGCCGCCATGACGGCAGAGGCGTCGCAGCCCCAGATAGGCAGCGCCACGGTCTTGTCACGCATGGCGGACGTACTCGTCGCGCGGCTTATTCGCTGCTGGGTCAATTGCAGCGGAGCCTCGACCAGCGGCTGGCTCGCCGCGATCCGTGATCCTCATATCGGTCGTGCGCTGGCAGCCATGCACCGAGATCCCGGCCATGACTGGACGCTTGAGACTCTTGCTGGCGTGGCAGGTCAATCGCGCTCGATCTTCGCGGAACGCTTCAGCGCCATCTTAGGGGAAGGCGCGGCACGGTATCTCGCCCGTCTGCGCATGCAGCTTGCACGAGAGTTGCTCGGTCAAAACATGTCGGTTGCCGAGGTCGCTTCTCAACTGGGCTATGAATCTGAAGCTTCTTTCGCTCGCGCCTTCAAGCGCATCACCAGCGTTTCACCTGGCGTTGTGCGCCGCACCATTTCCGGACGAACGGACATAGAATTCGGACTTTAGGACACATATCATCCTGTTAGACTCCGCTATTAAGACCTCCAAACCTTGGAGGTACTTCAATGACGGACACAACATCACAGCTTGACGGCCCCGCGATTGGCCTCGATTCTACCGTCCCGAGTACATGGAGCCCCACGACCTGGTTTGCCGTTATTTCAATGGCAGCCACAAGCTTTGCGCTGGTGTCGGCTGAATTCCTGCCGGCAGGTCTGTTGACGCCAATGGCGCGTGACCTTGGCGTCAGCGAGGGAACCGCCGGTCAGGTTGTCACCGCCACCGCGTCTGTTGGCGCGGTGACGGCCTTGTTGAGCAATGTTCTCATCGGCAAACTGAACCGGAAGACTGTCCTGGTTGGCCTAAGTGCCTTGGCTATCGGCTCCAATCTCGTGGCCGCGCTCGCGACGGATTTTTGGCTATTGTTGTTGGGCCGAGCCGGGCTGGGCATCGCGCTCAGTGGTTTCTGGGCGCTTTCAGTTGCCGTCGTGGCGAGATTGGTTGGCACCAATGCGACAGGTCGGGGTATGGCTATAGTCACCCTCGGCGTCTCTCTTGCCACCATAGCTGCACCATCTATGGGTGCTTTGATTAGCGATTGGCTCGGCTGGCGTGCCGCCACGGCCATGACTGCAGGGCTCGCAGCGATTGCGATGCTGCTGCAGATACTCAGCTTGCCGACGCTACCCGCAAGCACAAGCAATAGTCTTTCCGACGTCTTCCGGCTGACGAAACGGCGCACTGTTCAACTTGGAATGCTTGCCATCCTCTTGCTGATGACGGGACATTTTGCCGGCTCGGTCTACGTGCGACCCTTCCTCGAACAAGTGACGCTCCTTGGCACCGGGCCGATTGCCTTGGCGCTCCTCGGGTTTGGCATCGCCGCTGTGATCGGCAATGTCGCCGGCGGCCGACTGGCAGACGCAAATATCCGCATGGCGCTCGCTGTCACCGGCGTATTGATGGCGTTTTCGGCGCTTGCTCTCGTACTCTGGGGTGCACATAGCGGCATCGCGTTTGCCCTGGTTACACTTTGGGGTTTCGCTTTTGGGATGGCTCCGGTGGTACTGCCTACCAACTTGTCCCGGGGCGCAGCGGACGCCTTGGAGGCTGCTGGCAGCCTGATGGTCGTTTCGTTCCAGGTCGCCATCAGCATCGGTGCGCTATTCGGCGGCTATGTGGTCGATCACTATGGTGCCTCAGCGCCATTGACATTTACAGCCGTCTTAGCGGCATCGACTATCGTTCTGGCGTTGCTTCAGCCCCGCAGCTGACTCTTGGAGCTCCGGCCAAGGTGAGCAGAAGAGGCGAGGTCTCAAGTGGCCGGAGTGTCGGGTGAGGCTAAATCCGTGACATGGCGGTGCTTTCTCGTTCCGGCGAGGAAGCACCGCCCGATCGCCGATGACCGCGACAACAACAATCTCGATTAAGCGGCGTGGAAGATCGGCGCTCACGACTAGCACGGCCGGTGTGCGCCTCATGTCGATCGTTAAGACACCGGTTTGTCGTTCTAAGAGCTGCCGGTCGACTACGAAAGCGATAATGCCGCCTGTGAGCCGTTCAGACGGCTAGCGTTCCCACAATAATCGAGTGCTCCCCATCCCATTCTCAATACTTTCAGGGCGTCAGGTGAGTTGAGCGAGGATATCGTCGACGACACTTGGGACGGTACCCGCCGTGTCGATATTGATGCCGACGGGAAGATATTCCCGGGTATGATGGTAGCGGAGTACCAACGCCCGCTCGGCCGGCTCGAAGCCCGGCTCATTCGGCCGCCCATCTAATCGTCGGTTCAACGTCTCTACGTCGATGTCGAGTACGAAAACCTTGTCGAATAGGTCCAGGAATTTGTGGACATTGCGCGAGCCGCCACAGAAGAAGGTGGCAGGATATGTGGTGTCGGCAGCAATAGCGTGGACCTTGTCGACAGGCCAGATCCAGTGCGCGTATCCCCAAACGATGCGGTCCGCGCCTTCGGGCGGTCCTGCGAGTGCCTGGCCTGTCTCGGGGTCGCCGACATAGGCCAAGACCCGGTCACCATGGACGACATGGTAGCCCCGCCGCTCCAGTTCGGTAGCGACCGATGTTTTTCCAGTGCCGGAACCGCCTTCGATCAGATAGTTTTTGATTCCCATAGGCGCCGTTTATCATGGCCTTCAATGTGGTGAGAAGACAAGGCCCCTCAGCTCACCGCTGACGGGAAACCTGTCGTTGACAAGGTGACTGCGATCCGATCTGCGCGGGGTTCATGAACGGCTCCCTGGGCGTCGTCACGAAGTCTCATTCTAAGGGTGCCTGGGTACGGTTCGACGACGGCGCTGAAGATGTGATCACTACGGCCGACCTTGAGAAGCTCACCCACGGCTGGGCGATCAGCGTCCACAAGGCTCAGGGATCGGCGTTCAAGCGGGTCATAATCCCCGTCGTCCGGTCGAAGCTGCTGGACCGAACCATGCTCTACACCGCGATAACACGCGGCATAGAAACCGTCGTTCTCGTCGGCGACATCGATGTCATCAACGAGATAGTCGCGGCGGCTCCAGCGAGCCTAGCCAGAGGACACGGTCTTGAGTTTGATGTTTAAGTGCATGATTATGTTCCTTGGTTTTATAATCAGATATATTTGAATTGGGGATTGTATTGGAACGCTTCGCATTACGCCGCCTCCGCAGTGATGACGCGTCGGCATTCAGGCAAGTCCGCCTCCGGGCACTTCGCGAGCATCCCGAGGCGTTTGGAGCCTCTTGGGAGGAAGAGCAGGATCAGCCCGAATCTCGCTTTGCCGAACGGCTCGAAAACGGACATGTCATCGGCGGTATATCCGAAGGGGAAATGATCGTAGGGACCATAGGCATCTCCCGCTCCAAAGGCCAGAAGACGCAACACATTGGGTCCATCTGGGGAATGTACGTGAGCCCGGCTGCGCGGGGAAAAGGTTTGGCTCGGCAGTTACTCAACGCGGCAGTAGCGGAATTTGGACCATCAGTAAGATCGCTTCGGCTTTGCGTAGAAGCAAACAACGATCCGGCTATCAAGTTGTATGAATCAGCGGGCTTTAAACGTTGGGCCCTGGAAGCGGAGGCCCTCAAGGTCGGCGACACATTCCATGATGAAATATTGATGCGCTTGGACGTGAGATGAAATCGGGGAAATAGGTCTCGACGGCCCCGAGATCGGTCCCCCCAACCACAGCCTCCACTTAGGTGGATAAAAGACTGATAACTTCATCTGTCGGCCGCACATCGCCAAAGCTCCGATAGATATTGTGAAGTGCTGCGTTGTGGTCCTGATCGCGCCTTGCAGCCGTCCCGTCAGCTACGAAAACTACCCGGAACCCGCTGGCGTAGGCGTCTCGGGCCGAGGACTCACAGCAGATGTTCGTCACGGTTCCGGTGATGATGACCGTGTCGATTCCGCGAGCGCCAAGGGCCGCAGGCAGGTCTGAAGAGCCAGGGAAAAACGCGCTATAGGCGGACTTCTCGAAATACAGGTCTTCCGCTTGCGGTGACAGGCCAGCCCACACTCTCCCCGATATCGGGCCAGCGCCGCCTGACGTCCTGAATACTTCGGTTACCTCTTCGCCAAAGAACTCCCGTGTGAGGTCTGGGTGAGGTTGATCGGAGCCCGGAACAACCCACGCCACGGTGCCACCAGCGCTGCGAAGGGCGTCTCCGAGGCGAATGACGTTGGGCAGTATCCCTCTGCAGTAGCCGCTTTCCTCAACGAAAAACGGGACCATATCGATTACGATCAGGGCCGTGCGGCGGGCGTCGACAGATTCATATGCATACCGTCGCCCACGTCTCTGCTCCTGCCGGTCATACTCACGCTCCTCAATCATCCAATTGTGGAGCTTTGGGCGTGGACCGGAAACATTCGGCACAATTGCTCTGCCCTGATCAGAATCCATCTCGGCGAATCCTCGTACGATGCAAGGATGATCACCGTCCTTTACTTGCGCGTCAACGACTTCACACCAAGCAGTCTTAAAGCCACAGACGGGTGTTTGGACCTAGACCGTATGTTCGCTTGGTGAAGGTGGCCCGCCCCCGCGTTAAGCTAAAATCGGGGGTTGCTCTGGATAGGCCGGAGCCTTGCCCCATGCTTAGCGAGGGCGAACCATGAAAGAGGATAGCGTAATTTTCATCGGCTTGGATACGTCGAAGTTGAAGATTTCGGTGGCGATTGCTGACGGAGCACGCAACGGCGAGGTACGGTTTTTAGGCGACATCTCCTCGGAGCCGGCGTCGGTGGCATCAATGGTCAATAAGCTTTCCAAGCGCGGAGCCAAGCTTCACTTTTGCTATGAGGCGGGTCCCACGGGGTAAGGATGCAGCTTGAGACAAGTCGCCATGAACCCGGGCTGTTCCCCCGACGCCGCCAAAGGTGATATTTCAAATGACCTTCAAACCGATCATGTGTCGGAAAATTAGTCCGGTCAGTTGGAGCGAGCGCCTTTAAATAAGCATCAAGCCTAGATAAGTGCGCTTAATTAACGAGACGACCGTCCATCTCCCAAGCGCGGATTCAGAGCAAGCCGCATAGATTTCAATGACAATGGATTTGGCCAGCATTCAACGTGCCGCGTCCCACTCCGGAGTGCGCGCTGCTTCCTCCGCTATTCCCCGTTGCCGAAGGAAAGCCGTTTACACCATTGGCAAGTGAGCGTTGGTTACGAGCTGCGCTTTTAGACGCGCCGTCTCCAACCCGAGCTCCATGAACCGCCGCGCATGCTCGGCAAGTGCAACATTGTCGCTCCAGAGGTTCCTCCAGATCGCCGTTTTTAACGACAGGTCCTTGTCGACGATTGTGGTGGAGAATGACTCAAATGTGACAAAGTCATCCCATCCAATTGATATGAGGGCGTCAAAGATCGCGACAAAATCGATGTTCCCCGTACCGAGGTAGCCACGGTGGCTTTCACCGATGTGAACGTAGCCGATCTTGTCCGCAGCATTGCGAATCGCCAGACCCACGTCGGCCTCCTCGATGTTCATGTGGAATGTGTCGAGGTGAAGAAAGACGTTCGAGGCGCCTGTGTCCTTGATGTAGGCAAGACCCTGGGCGGCGGTATTGAGCATGTTGCTCTCGAAGCGATTGACGATCTCCAGGTTCAAGGTAACGCCAGCCGACTTCGCACGTTCCGCGACTTTCGACAGCGTCCTTACGCTTGTGTCCCAGGCCTTTTTGGTCAGCGCGTTCTCCTGCTTCCCATGTGCGGAACTCAGGATACCTGCAAGCTTCGATCCGCCGAGGTCCCTGACGAGGGCAACCGCACGGTCGAGAATATCGACACCGTTGGCGACGACGGATGCATCGTCACTGGAGATATCCCCTTCCGCCGGCAGCCCCATGCTGATCGCGACATCCAGGTCGAGTTGTTCGATACGCGAGGCGAGCCATTTCACGTCGACCTGTTTTGGATCGAGATACGAGAATTCGACAAGCTTGAAGCCAAGCTCGCGGGAGCGTTCAAGAGTTCTCGCCAGCTCGTCTTTCGAGGAGCCGGCGCTCCAGACGAAGGAGTGGACGCCGATTTTGGACATAAGACCGTATTCCTGATTGCTTGAGATCACGACCCGCCGAGCACAGAGGCATCGGCGGGCCGCGCGGGAGGAGACCTTAGCGAGCTGCAGTCCAGCCCTTGTAGTCCTTGATGTTGTCGGCCGTGATCAGCTTCGGATCCAACAGAACGGTGTTTTCGGCAGGCTTCTTGCCGTTCAGCACGTCGACAGCCATCTTGAGCGAGTCACCTGCCATGACGTAGGGGTCCTGGGAGGCCGAGGCCTTGATCATCGACTTGCCGCTGGCGAGAGACTTTTCGATATCAGGGGCGCCATCGACGGCAGTGATGATGAACTCGTTACGGTTCAACTGCTTTGCCGCCAGTTCAGCGCCGATACCGGTCGGGTCGTTGATCGCGAAGATCGCGTCAATCTTGTCGAAGCGGGTTAGAAGCCCCTGCATGACCGCAAGGCCGCCGTCGCGCGAGCCCTGGCCGTTCTGATCGTCCGAGAGGATCTTGATATCAGGGCTCTTGCCGAGAACATTCTTGCATCCCTGAACGCGGTCGATGATCGACGACGATGCCGGTCCGTTGATGATGATCACGTTGCCCTTGCCCTTCAGCTGATCAACGATGTACTGGCAGGCTTCCTCGCCGGCCTTCACGTTGTTAGTCATGACGGTGACGTCGGCACCCGGTGCGGAAACGTCGAATGCGGCAACGATAACACCGGCAGCCTGTGCCTTCTTGACGGCTGGAGCGATCGCCTTGGCGTCGACTGCGTTCAGCATGATAATGTCGACACCGGCAGCGATGAAGCTGTCGATCTGCGATACCTGCTTGTTGAGGTCATAGTCCGCGGAAACCGAGGTTACCTGAACGTTCGGATTGATTTCCTTGGCGCGGTCCTCGATGCCCTTGATGGTGGCGACGAAGAAGGGGTTGCCGAGAAGGCCGACGGAAATGCCGATCTTTTCGAGGTCCTTTGCAGCCGCCGGCATTGCGATCGATGCAGCCAGCGCGCTGGCGGCGAGCAGTTTCGAAATCATGCGCATTCTTTCCTCCATTGGGCGCCTCCTGCGCCTTGTTATCCGGTAACCCCCGGTCCCATCAGCCGCACCTTACGTGCGGCTAAGCCCCTTCAGCCGATAGCGGTCGAGCGCCACGGCCACGATGATGACAAGTCCCTTGATGATGTACTGCCAGATGTCCGAGACACCGACGAGGATGAGACCGTTCGACAAGACGGCGATGATCAGGGCACCAATGAGCGTGCCCCAGATCGAGCCGACGCCGCCGACGAAGCTGGTACCGCCAAGAATGACAGCTGCAATCGCATCGAGTTCGTATGCCTGGCCAAGCTGAAGACCATTGGCCGCGTAAAGCCGCGCTGCCGACATAACCCCGCCAAGACCGGCAAGAAGACCAGACATCGAATAGACGAACAGCAGGACGAGCGGCACCTTGATGCCTGTCAGGCGCGCGGCCTCGACGTTGCCGCCAACCGCATAGATCCAGGTACCGAGGACGGTTCGCTTGAGGATGAACCCGGAGATCAGGATCGTCGCAAGCGCGATGATGGCAAGCCATGGCACGCCGAGGAAGCTTCCGTTTCCTATGAAATCGAAGGGCAGATCGGGATTGAACACGGTCGTGTCGTTTCCGATCAACCGCGCAATGCCGCGCATGGCAGTCAGCGAGCCGAGAGTCACGATGAACGGCGGCAGCTTCAGAGCCGAAATGATCGTCCCGTTGATAACGCCACAGGCAAGGCCAACGGCGATCGCAGCCGGAATCCCGAGCATGCCGATATCGGGCCAAAGTGAAACGATGACGCCGACCATGGCGGATGCCGCCAGGATCGAACCCACGGAAAGATCAATCCCGCCGGTAAGGATGACAAAGGTCATGCCAGCGGCAAGCACCGTATTGATCGATGCCTGCTGCATGACGATGGACAGATTGTTGACGCTTAGAAAGCGTCCGCTGAGAAGATGGAATCCGATTGCCAAAATGACCAGGACTGGAAGCATGCCAAGCGCCGTCAGCGTTGATCGGAACCTGGCCTTGCTGGCGTTCAGCTGTTCGGTTGATGTCGCGGTCATGCTTCTTGTCCCGTCTTTTTGAATGGGCGAACTCAGGCGACTTTCGGCGCAGAGCCGGTCGAGAACGCCATGATGGCTTCCTGGCGGATTGGTTGCTCGGGCGTCGACGACACCTCGCCTGCGATGTGGCCCTCGCGCATGACAAGAACGCGATCGGCAATCCCGATGATTTCGGGAAGGTCGCTGGAAATGACGACAATCGCGATGCCGGTCTGCGCAAGTTCGTCAATGATCCGGTAGATCTCGGACTTCGCGCCGACGTCGACGCCGCGCGTCGGTTCGTCGAAGATGATGGCCTTCGGCTTGGTTTCCAGTAGGCGCGCGATCAATGCCTTCTGCTGATTTCCACCCGACAGCGCTCCAACATTGATGCTGGCACTCAGCGTTCGGATGGAAAGTGAGGAGATCGCCTTTGCCGCGCGTTCGCGAGCCGCCGCGAAATTCAGAATGCCACCCTTCGCCGCGTCCTTGCCGATCACACCGATGTTGATGTTTTCGTTGATCGTCATGTCCAAGAACAGCCCCAGACCCTTCCGGTCTTCGGTAAGATAGGCAATACCGGCATCCATGGCATCGCGCGGGCCGCCGATCGTCAATTCGCGGCCTTCGAGCAGCACGGTTCCCGAGATCTTTCTGTCGGCCCCGAAAATCAGGCGGGCGAGCTCGGTTCGGCCGGAACCAACGAGACCGGCGATCCCGAGGACTTCCCCGGCTTTTGCATCGAAGGAACATCCGTGGACGCGTCGGCCGTCTCCGATATCGCGGACGGACAATATCGTCCGAGCGGCCTGCTGCGGCGCGCGGTGCTCCTTCTTGTAGAAAGACGACAGGTCGCGACCGACCATCATAGAGACGAGTTTTTCGGCCGAAAGCTCGGCGCGCTCCAGCGTTCCGACATAAGCGCTGTCGCGCAGAACGCTGACACGATCGGCGAGTGCATAGACCTCTTCCATACGGTGACTGATATAGATGATGGCGATACCGCGGGCCTTGAGGCCGGCAATGACGTCGAACAGGCGCTCGGTCTCTCTCGACGTGAGGGAGGTCGTCGGCTCGTCCATGACGATGATCTTCGCGTTGGTCGTCAGCGCGCGCGCGATTTCCACCATCTGACGCTCGCCGAGAGACAGGGCCGCGACAAGCTGTGACGGGCCGAACTCAATGCCGAGTTGCTTGAGGATCGGTTCGGCGCGCTCGCGCGCTGCCGACTTGTCGATCACCCCGAAGCGAGCGGGCTCCGCACCGAGAAACATATTCTGGGCAACCGTCAGGTTCGGCGCGAGAGACAGTTCCTGATAGATGACCGCAATACCATTTGCCTTTGCGCGAATGGGATCGCCAGAGACGATCGGCTGACCATCAACCGCAACAGTGCCGCCTGGATCAGCCGTATAGGCGCCTGACAGCACCTTCATCAGCGTGGACTTTCCAGCACCGTTCTCACCCATCAGGGCGTGAACCTCGCCTGGGTAGGCTGTCAGCGACAAGTTGGTCAGAGCTCTCGTGTTGCCAAACGTCTTGCTGATGTTCTTCATTTCAAGAACGGGCGCATTCGCCCTTGGCGCTGCCGCACTCATGCGTGGAGCTCCTTTTCTGGCTGCATCGCGGACGCGTCTTTGATTTCCAAGAAGCCGCTCCAGCCGCGCCGGTAGGCATCAAGGCCCTCGACACCGAGCGAGGCAGCCTCAACCGTCTCGTTGGCGAACGGATGCTGGCCGAGTTCATCGAAAACGAGCGCGGCGGCTCCGAAAGCGCTTCCTTCGGCAGTCGTGCTCGTGAATATCGGCTGGGCCGGACGCAATTGGGCAAGCAACTGTGCAAACAAACCGGTCTTGACGAGGCCGCCGTCGATAACGATGGGGTTGCTTGAGCGTATGAGGTCAAGCGAGAGGTCGGTCATCAGCACGACATAGAGAAGAGCAGCAGCCGCCCTCTCTTCGCCACCGACAACAGGCCCGACAAAGCGACCATCGAACCCTTGCATTGGCCCACCGGGGGCAAATGAGGGCAATGCGAACGCGCCCTTGGCAATCACGCGCAACAAGGCTTCCAGGCTGACGGGCTTGTTCCAGCCACCGCTCGCGATCTCGTATTCCCGACCACCCATGAAGCGAATGGTCGGCGCGGGCCTACCATCGACAGTCACATTGGCGAGCATGTCGCGGTGTTCATCCAGCGCCTCAAGAGGGCAAGTGGAGTTGAAGATCACAACCCAGGTCCCCGTGGACACCAGCGTGAAATCATCGAACCCGACCGAGCGATAGAAATAGAGGGCCGCGTTGCTGTCGTGGACTCCGTTATGAACCGCGACCGGAACAGCCTCACCGGATTTCGTCTCAACCGGAAATGTGCCGAGCTCGTCGCCCGCCTTCGCAAAGGCCGGCATTTTCTCCCGCCAACCCCTGTTGTCGACCAGACTACTGAAATCTCCGATCAGAGGCGCCCAGAGATGGGAATGGCAACCAATGTAAGAAACTTCCGACACCTTCCGGCCTGAGAACGTCCAGGACCAGAATTGAGGATAGGACAAGATGGCATCTGCCTGAGCCAGAAGCCCAGGCCTCGTCGCCTCGACCCAGAGAATGTGCCGACCATAATTGAACCCGAGTGGAAGGCGAGGCGAATAGGTCTCGCTGAAGGTCGGAACCAGCATGTCGATGCGATCGGTGACCTCGCGGGGCGGCTCCTGCTCGTAGTCGAGGATCGGATGGACAAGGCTGTCACCCTTAGTCAATGCGAAGGTGCAGCCATGTCCGGAAAAGGTCACGTGCCGTGCCCCATGATCTTCAACAGCCGTCTTCAATACGTCCTTCATCCACGCGAAGAGCGCCTGATCGTCAAGAACCCGAATTCCATCATGATCGACCCAGCTTGGCTTGCTGCGAGCGTCCCAAAGTATCGAGCCATCGTGACCGAGGACGAACAGTTTCGAGTTCGTCTTGCCGAGGTCAAAGACCGCTACTGCTGCCTGCCCGGTCATGACGGCACTCCGATCGCAGCAATCAGGATGGTTATGCCGGCATCCTCGAGCATCTTTGCGCCAGAGTCGGACAGGCTATCGTCGGTGACGATCGTCCCGATCCTGGAAAGCGGCAGAACGATGTTACGCGGCTGGATCGAAAACTTCCGGCTGTCGGCCAAAAGGACGATCTCGTCAGCGCAGGTGCTGAGCTCGCCAATTGCCTTGGTCAGGAGCGGATGCGATTCCAACAGTCCTTCGGCACTGATGCCTTGCGTGCCGAGAAAGAAGCGAGACGCAAAGAAATCCGGCGCGCCAGCGGAAGGGTCGTGAATTATGCCCGGCTCGCGATAAAGTTCACCGCCGGCGAGCGTCAGGTGACACGTTCCGTGCTCCCCGAGATAGGCAGCGAGCGGCATAGAATTGGTGTAGATGCGGACGTTGCGCCGAGCAAGCTGCTGCCCGAGCTGATAGCAGGTGGAGCCGGCGTGGACGATTATGGAGTCCCCGTCCCGGACAAGGCCGGCCGCCTTCTCCGCGATTGCACGCTTTGCGTCCACCGCAATGTCGCGATTTTCATCGTAGGGCCGCGCGGAGAGACGCCCGGTCGCAGAGACATCATTTGCGGAAATGCCGCCATAGACTTTCCGCGCCTTGCCGATCTCGTGAAGCTTGTCGATATCACGCCGAATGGTAGCCGGAGACACGCCAAGGCGCTCCTGCAGATCGCGCACCGATGCGAAAGGCGTTTCGAGCAGCATCTCGGTGATCAGGCGATGGCGATCGGAATCGTTCAAGAAGTGCCTCCATTCGCGCTTCTCCTCAAGCGCTATGACGAACTATAATCACACTGACGTAACTGTCGCAATAGATTAGACTGAAAATCTTCACAGTTGACGATCTTCGATCACGTTTATAGGATCGCGCCAAAGTTTGCTCAGCATATCCAGCACGGTTGAGCAAATGCGCATTAGGAGGAGAACCAGATGACAATCCCGGACTTGCGGAAAACCGACCTGTTCGGGGATTTCCTCCACCTCTCAAGCGGGATCGGCAACGACATACAGAAAACCCAGGGCGCCGGCGGCAATACCTCGATCAAGCATGACGGCGTCATGTGGGTGAAGGCCTCGGGAACCTGGCTTGCGAAGGCCGGCGAACAGGACATCATGGTTCCCGTTCTTGTGGATCCGCTGGTCACGGCACTGCGGGAAGGCGACGCCAGGGCCGAAAAGTCGATCGATTTCGTCGTTGACGAACTGAACTCGAGCGGCCTGCGGCCGTCGATCGAGACAAGTTTCCATGCCGCGCTGCAGAGCCCGGTTGTCGCCCACTACCACTGCGTGAACGCAATTGCGCTTGCGGTGCTGGACCGGCGCGACGAGGTGCTGGCGGCACGGATGGCAGCTGTTCCCGACCTGAAATGGGCCTCTATACCTTACAGGCGCCCCGGCACCCCTCTGGCTCGAGAGATTGGAAAAGCCGCGTCAGCAAGGCCCGATATCCTGATCCTCTTCAACCACGGCATCATCGTTTGCGGCGACACGGTAAGCGAAGTCGCCGAACGGATTGATCGCGTCACCGAGGCCCTTCGTTCAGAACCGCGTGCAACCGCTGCACCCGATCTCGACGCCCTGGCCACTGCGGCAAAAGGATCAACCTTTCATGCCGCAAAAGATCTCGAAAGCCATGCGATTGCGCTACCGGGGATCAACCAGGCGCTCGCCCTTGGCGGCTCGCTTTATCCCGACCATGTGATCTTCCTCGGAATCGAGATCGGTACGCTCACGCCCGGACAGAACGCCACCGATCTGGAAGCGGCCTGCGCCAGGGAGGGACGCGAGCTGCCCAAGCTGGTAATCGTTCCTGGCAAAGGCATCCTGTTGTCGAATACGCTGACGGCCGGAGGCGAGGTCATGGCCCGCTGCCTTGCAGAGGTCGTCGGCCGAATTCCTGATGGCGAGAAGATCGCCTATCTCTCTGATGCCGATGAATACGAACTGACACATTGGGAAGCGGAACAATACCGCCAGGCACTCGACCGACAGTCAACGAGGCACTCGGCGTGAACACCGGTTCTGAGCAGGCATATGCGCTTGGCATCGACATCGGCACGTCGGGTGCGCGGGCGAGCGCCGTCGACCGGCATGGAAACCCAATAGGCTTCGCGGCTGCGCCATTTGAAAGCCCTGCCGAGACTCGGCAGCCCGACGCGTGGTGGACACGTGTGCGCCAGGCCGTCGAAAACCTCAACTCCAAGGTCGACCTGACAGCTGTCAGAGGCGTTGCCGTCGATGGCACGTCCGGCACCGTGCTAGCACTCGACAGCCGCGACCGTCCGACGGGCTCGGTGCTGATGTACAACGAGCCCTGCCCCGAGTCTGAGATCGCCAGCCGGATCGCTCGCCATGCTCCTGCGGGCAGTACTGCGGTCGGCGCCAATTCGGGGCTTGCACGGGCCATCTACCTGTCCCGGGGGCAAGACGCCGTTACCGCCGTTCACCAGGCTGATTGGATCTTGATGATGCTAGGTTGCCCGGCGCGCATCAGCGACGAGAACAATGCTCTGAAAACAGGCTATGATCTCGCCTCGGAGCGTTGGACTGAGTGGATCGAGCGCGCCGGGATGGATGTGGGCGCACTGCCCAAGGTCGTGCGCGCCGGCAAGAAAGTCGCACCGGTCGCAGGCTATTTGCGTGACCTCGGCCTTCCGAAATCGGCGTTTTTCCATGCCGGCACGACGGACGGATGTGCGTCATTCCTCGCGACGGGAGCATCGGAGATTGGCGACGCGGTAACGGCGCTCGGCTCGACGATCGTGCTGAAACTCGCCTCCGCCCGCCCGATCAACGCCCCGGAATTCGGCGTCTATTCCCATCGGGTGGGCAAGTTTTGGCTGCTCGGAGGCGCTTCCAACAGCGGTGGCAACGTGGTTCGAGCCTTGATCGGCGATAGCAAGCTCGGCGAATTGACCGCCCGGACCAACCCCGAGCAGCCGCTCGGTCTCAACTACTATCCCCTTCTACGGCCGGGCGAACGGTTTCCTTTCAACGATCCTGATTATCAACCTCGGCTAGATCCGCGGCCTGCCGATGACGCGCAATTCTTCCAAGCCATTCTGGAGGGGATGACCGAGATAGAACGTCTTGGCTACCGACGCCTCGAGGAACTGGGCGCCATGCCTCTCAAGACCTTGAGAACTGTCGGGGGCGGCGCACGCAATCCGGCCTGGACGTTAATGCGGTCGCGCGCCCTCGGCGTCGAGCCTTTGACGGCCAAATCGCTGGAGGCCGCCGTCGGCACGGCATCTCTGGTTATTGCCGCGCTGGAGCAGGAAGATGCCTAGACCTGTCACAGTGAACATGGCGTCGCGATTGAGCGCTGAGTATGACGTGTTCTTCGTCGATCAGTTCGGCGTCCTTCGAGACGACATCGGGCCGTATCAGGGCGCGGTCGATGCCCTTCGGCAACTGAGCCACGCGGGCAAGAGGATCGTGATCCTCTCAAATTCAGGGCGGAGCGGCGAGTACAACGCCGAACGGCTGGTGAAGCTCGGCTTCGCGCCGGAAAGCTTCGACTTCTTCGTGACATCGGGTGACGTTGCATTTGAGATTCTGTCACGTCCCGGTGTCGCCATCTACCAGGGATCGCGAGCGCTGACGATCTCAAGCGGTGGGGATACCAACCTCGCCGATCGATTGGGACTAACCTCCATACGTAGCGGGAAGGAAGCAGACATCGTCATCATCTCAGGCAGCGAGGCCGAGCGCATTTCCATGCACGACTACCGCGAGATGTTGAGGCCGGCTGCCGAAAACAATGTGCCGTGCTACTGCACCAATCCTGATATCCACAAACTCCACGAGGGTTCCGTTGCGCCGGGTGCTGGCAGCATTGCCATGCTCTATGAAGCGATGGGCGGAAAAGTGGTCTGGATCGGAAAGCCCTATCCTGAAATCTACGATCACGCGCTTAGGCTTGCCGGCGTTGAGGACAGGAGACGCGTCGTCTGCATAGGCGATAGCGTCGAGCACGACATCCTCGGAGCGGCGTCTGCCCGGTTGGACAGCGTACTCGTCAGAACCGGAATACTGGCCGACATGAGTGACGGCGAACTCGACCGCATCATCACCGACACCGGTGCGTCTCCGACCTATGTGATGCAAGCCTTCGTGTTTTAAGACACAAGCTCCAAGGACCGTCGCGTCGGACCGAGTCTTCACCAGGGGCCTGGGCCTGAAGGTTCGTTTCATCGGATTCGACGTCTCAAATGACCCTGCGTTCGCAACCGAGAACGGCAGGCACGCAGTCGAGGACACCTGCCTCTGCTTCCTGACAGACGATGGTCTTGCTGATGACGCAGCAGGCGCCGCCGAGCTAGTCGATCGGCGGATGCTTGACATCGACGATCTGGCGCTCTGCCAAAGTTAGATCAGGAGTGTTTTCGGCCATTGTTCATCTCTCCGGCAGTAGCTTGAAGGGCCTGCTTCGCCTCTTGAAACAGATTAGGTGTTCTCCCGCATAACATTCCTTTCTGCCGGCTCTATTTCGTTGTTCGGCAGAATTTACTCGCGGCTTCGAGCAAAGTGGACTGATCGTAAGGCAATATCCACACGACCGGCAGTCGCCGCATGTTCGAAGAAGCGGTCACCCGCGTCACGACGCTGCTGGTCCGCCACCCAATGGCGTGCTTGGAGCAGCAATGTGCCTCGTTGCGATTTTTCTGCCCGGATTCTTGCTACTCGTCGGTTCCTTGCCGTTCTGGGACAGCTTTCCGGAAACGACCCCATGCCCCAGGCTGCGATGCGCGGCGCCAACGCCGCCGTCGTCGGAATTCTCGGGGCGGTTCTCTACGGCCCGGTTTGGACCAGCGCCATCCTGAACCCCTACGACTTCGCGCTTGCACTGATCGGCCTCAACCTGCTGGTCGTGTGGAAGACCCCGCCATGGGTGGTTGTCCTGCTGATGGCGGCAAGCGGAACAGTGCTTCACCTCATCAGAATTTTGCGCGAGCTTCCACGAGCAGCGTCCCGGAGCGCATGATGAACCCGGCATGTGACGCCCGAAGACTGCGACCGGCATTTCGCCATCAACACGCGCGGCGAGCGCCGGATCCTGCGATAAGGGCGAATGTACCTGTGGACCGGCAAGGACAATCAGACGTCCAGCCCTCATGTCCGTCTTTGAGACGAGCCAACCCGACAAGCCCTTGGTGAACAAAATTGGGGCACTTCAGACGAGCGCTAGCGTCCGTAGCAAGCCATCGAAAGTCACGTCCGATTTCATATTATCCTTCATCCCACGCAAGGCTTGATCGCCGGGGGCATTTCGCTTGAATATGTTGCTCGGGCTGTATCCAAAGTGTTGTGTGAACGCGCGGCTGAAATTCGCAGCGGAATCGAAACCAATTGTCAAACCAATTTCAGCGACTTTACGATTATCCGCGGGATCCGCGAGCATGGCGTGAGCTGCGAGGAGACGGCGGCGGCGGATATAATTTGCGACGCCACCGGACGCCTCAAACAGTTCGTAGAGACGCGTTCGTGAGATCGCGAGCTCTTTGCAAATACCTTCGATAGTCAGATCGGGAGAAGATATATTCCCGAGGATAAAGCGCCTGGCCCGCGTCATCAATCCAATTTGCGAAATATGATCGTGGCCTTGATCACGGTCCACCAAAGGAGTCACTGCATCGAACACCATGTCTCGCATACGATCCTTCACGGTCGGCAAATCGCCCTCCGTGAAATGTGTGAGATTTGTTTCCACGCTGGAAATATAATCCAGAAGCAGCTTGACCCGATGTCCTCCCAAGATGACGTTGTTGCACGCAGCCGGCAGTCCGCCGTGATTGGCAAATAGATCGGCAGGCATTATCAAGCTGACGGTCGTGGTTGCTTGTTTTCGTCCACGAAATGGACGACCAAGCGAACGAATAGACATCATACCCGGTTTGTTTTCGGCTACATGACCATCCGCTTCTACCCAACTGCATCCCGTTCGAAGAAATGTAATGTACCAATGATCGATCGGACTGAGGCGCACCATTTCGGGTGAGCGGACGAAGCTGAATGCCGGGGTTGTTTGCTGCAGGAGCAATACCCCGCCCAAATTCCAGATCGCTTGTTCCGCGAGAAACCCACTTTCTGGGTCAGCATGGTCCGGCAACCGACAATCCATCAGCGCTGCCATGTGTTCCCTCCACGTGGGAAACTGCCGAAAAGCTGGAAGCGACGACGTTTCAAATCGCAACGGAGTGAGGGTTCCTTCTTTGCCCTCCTCGACACCCAGGGCTTCTTTGGCCACACGCGGGTGGCGCCTGCGTTCAACAAATCCTGGTGATAATGGGTTGTCCTGATTACTCATCAACTAACTCCCAGCTGCCACGCGAAACGATGGAATGTCCTTTTAAGTATTCAGCCGATCTTGAACCGACCTTAAAAGCCGCCCTCACGCAAGAGCTGCCCTACGACATAAAAGATGTCATTGACATGTAGGGAGAGCACGACCTGCGGAGGAGCTTAGGTTGTACGGGGCTATTAGTCGAGCATTCAGCAAGGACTTTGCCGCCATCCTCGGGCAGTTTTGATGACTGCCCAGTGTAGCCAGACGTTCGACGTGGCGACATCCAATGCGCCACTGGGATAGCCAAGCTCGTCTGTAGGCTCCTTTCCGGTACTTGCGCTGCCGCCGACATTCCGACCCTGATAAAATTCACAAGGGCATTCAATGCCTTCGCACATCCAATTGCGACAACGATTGCCGTGGATGTCCAATTAGCGACAAGAAAGATCCGCTCACAGTTGATGCAATGACGGGGATCGTGAGCGACGTAGTGGGCCGGCGAGGGGTGGTTCTGGCTCTCCCCTGCAGACGACTTCATCAATGCCACTCCGGCAGGCAAGAGCTCCGCCTTGCGGAGCAATGATTGATCGCGTTGCGTCGTCCCCCTCCAAGCCGCGAATCAAAAATGGATGTTTTGAAAAGTTCGCGGATTCGTTGATATCGCCGCTTTAGGTAGTGATCGATATCTATTGGACATCAAATTCGCAATAAAAACGAAGAGCGAGATAAGAACTGAAGAGTTGGCGGTAGTAGAAATCTATTCGTCGCTTGGACGCTTAGCAAAGCACTTCTTCATATACTGGAGGACTCTTGGAAATGATTTCCAATATATCGAACGGAAATTCCCTGAACACATCCGCCCGCCGCATTCTCGTTGCCGGAGGCGCAGGGTTTCTTGGGTCCCATCTTTGCGAAAGACTTCTGAATCAGGGCCATTCCGTTGTCTGCCTGGACAACCTTTCCACTGGACGAATGGAAAACCTTAGCCATCTTCTGAGTTTTGACAGGTTCAGTTTCGTTCGACACGACATTGTCGCATCACTCGACCTGCCGGTGGACGAAATCTACAATCTTGCCTGCCCAGCATCGCCGCCACATTATCAGGCCGACCCGATCCACACGATGAAAACGAACGTGATTGGATCGCTCAATCTCCTGGAGCTGGCCACTCGCTACCAGGCCAGAATCTTCCAGGCTTCCACCTCGGAAGTGTACGGAGACCCCCATGTGCACCCGCAGCCGGAACACTACTGGGGAAATGTCAATTCCTTTGGTCCGCGCTCCTGCTATGACGAAGGCAAGCGTTCCGCCGAAACCCTGTTCCACGACTTCCATCAGCAGCACGGTGTCGATATCCGTGTTGTGCGTATCTTCAACACCTACGGTCCGCGCATGCGCCCGGACGACGGCCGGGTCGTATCCAATTTCATCGTGCAGGCACTGAAGGGCGAGGATATCACGGTCTATGGCGACGGCTCCCAAACCCGTTCCTTCTGCTACGTCAACGACCTGATTGAGGGTTTTCATCGTCTGATGTACAGCCCGAACGCCATTCACACGCCGGTCAATATCGGCAATCCCGACGAATTCACTGTCGGGGCGCTAGCAGAGCAGATCATAGATATGATCGGGTCGCGCTCCAAGGTCGCCCATCGGCCATTGCCCGTTGACGATCCGCGCCAGCGCCGTCCGGATATCGAGGTGGCGAAGCGAGAACTTGGATGGCAACCGACAGTCGAGCTGGCTGACGGCCTGAGGTCGACGATCGCTTACTTCGAGCGTCAACTGGCTAAGCGGACAGGGAAACTCGCAGCGGCAGCCTAAGGGGCCAACGTCCATTCACACCCCAAAACACAGATGAACAGCAATGAACGATGCGTATCTGTCAGATGCGCAAACGGTTCGATGCGCTCCGGGAAATTACAATAATGACCAACAAGACAGTATTTGTGGTCGGGGGGGCAGGCTTTATCGGCAGCCACACCGCTAAACTTTTGGCCAAGCAGGGCTATGAGCCAATCGTCTACGACAATCTTTCGACCGGACATCGCGCATCCGTTCGCTGGGGAACCTTGGTCGAGGGAGACATCCTTGACACACCGCGTCTGATCAAAGCCGTTGAAAGACACGACCCGATCGCGGTTATTCACTTTGCGGCTTCCGCCTATGTTGGGGAATCGGTCGGAAACCCCGCAAAATACTACCGGAATAATGTCAGCGGCACGCAATCCCTACTCGAGGCATGCCGGTTGACCGGCGGCCGGAACATCATCTTTTCATCCAGCTGCGCGACATACGGGATTCCAGAACGGCTTCCTATCCGCGAAGGTGAGGTTCAGCGTCCCATCAATCCCTATGGCCGCACGAAGCTGATCGCGGAGCACATGCTCGCTGATTACGCGGCTGCCTACGGATCGCGCTATGTGGCCCTTCGTTATTTCAATGCGTCCGGAGCCGATCTGGACGGCGAACTGGGGGAAGCCCACGATCCGGAAACGCACCTCATTCCGCGCGCGTTGATGGCCGCTGCCGGCAATATCGATTTTCTTGAAGTCTACGGCGAAGATTACGACACAACAGACGGCACCTGCATTCGCGACTACATTCATGTTACCGACTTGGCGCGCGCACATGTGCTCGCGGTCGAGCATCTGGTCAATGATGGAGACAACCTCGCCGTCAATCTCGGCAGCGGACACGGCACGTCCATCAAGGAAATCCTTGACGCCATCAGCCGCCTGACTGGCCGCGAAGTGCCGGTTGCGATGCGCGCGCGCCGTGCAGGCGATCCGCCTGCACTTTACGCCGACCCCGCTCTCGCTGCCGAGAAACTCGGCTTCCAGACTGTCTATTCCGACCTCGACACCATTATTCGCACAGCCGCTCCACACTTCGGGCTGGAGGTGCGCGCATGAGAATTTTCCAAAAGAAGAGGAAACCCACAAACGCTGAGCCCCTATCCGTGTCGATTTTCACGGGCTGGCAACGGAAAGAGTATCTGGTCAGTGCAGGGCTTTGGGCGATAGCACTAGCATATTTCTGGCGCTGGTGGCTTTCCCCCGCCAATCATATCCATCTTCTCGGATCCATCCTAGTGACTGCTATCCTGGCATGGGTCACACTCTTGCCCGCCTATTTCATTGTCGTGTTCTTTCGCGCGCGGCGCCCAAGCGGTCCTTTGAATCTTCCTTCGGGTAGCCGTTTTGCTATGGTTGTGACAAAGGCACCGTCCGAACCGTTCCCCGTCGTCGCCGAAACACTCCGCGCCATGCTGGCCCAGGATGTGCCGCATGACACATGGCTTGCCGACGAGGATCCAACTCCTGAAACACTCGCATGGTGCGAGGCTCACGGGGTCTTCGTTTCCACTCGCAAGGGCCGGTCGGATTACCATCTCCAGACTTGGCCGCGACGCACTCGCTGCAAGGAAGGCAATCTTGCTTTCTTCTACGATCAATATGGCTACGAGCGTTACGATTTCGTGGTGCAGCTCGACGCCGATCATGTTCCGGAGCCAGGCTATCTGTTCCAGATGCTGCGCCCGTTTGCCGACCCCGCGATTGGCTATGTCTCTGCGCCAAGCATCTGCGACCGAAATGCGGCTGAGAGCTGGTCGGCACGTGGCCGCCTGTATGCAGAAGCCAGTATGCACGGCTCACTTCAGGCCGGATATAACAGTGGTCTTGCCCCGCTTTGCATCGGATCGCATTACGCCGTTCGCACTGCCGCATTGTGCGAAATTGGGGGTCTGGGCCCTGAGTTGGCGGAAGATCATTCCACCACGCTCATGATGAATTCCTATGGTTGGCGTGGAGCGCACGCGCTCGATGCTATCGCTCATGGCGACGGACCGCGTACGTTTGCCGATCTCGTCACCCAGGAATTCCAGTGGTCGCGCAGCCTTGTGATGCTTCTGCTGCAATATTCGCCCAGGTTCGTTCGCCCCCTGCCAGCGCGACTGAAGTTCCAATTCCTGTTTTCGCAGTTCTGGTATCCGCTGTTTTCCTTCTTCATGGCGCTGATGTTCCTTCTGCCGATCACGGCACTGCTGACGGGAGATAATTTGGTAGGCGTCACCTATCCTGATTTCCTCAGCCATTTCCTGCCTCAATCGCTCATGCTGATCTTTATGGCCTACCGCTGGCGCGCTTCGGGAACCTACCGCCCTTACAACGCGAAAATTCTCAGCTTTGAGAACACGCTCTTCGTGTTTGCACGCTGGCCATGGGCGCTCGCAGGAACGCTTGCGGCGGTGCGTGACTGGTCAACCGGTTCGTTCGTGGATTTCCGCGTGACGCCGAAGGGGGCAGCCGATGTGGATCCACTTCCGTTCCGTGTGCTGGCCCCGTATGGCTTCCTTGCGCTGACCTCCGTCCTGCCGGTGCTACTGGTGCCGAATGCCAGCGATGCCACGCGTGGTTTCTACGTTTTCGCCATCTTCAACGCAGCCATCTATGCCCTGCTGCTGCTTGTCATCGTCGTGCAACACGCTCGCGAAAATCGGGTGCGCTATCGTACTCGCATCTATCGGCCTGCGCTTGCAGCCAGCCTGCTCGCCCTTGTGACACTGCCGGGTTTGGCGGCTGTTGAACACGGACGCGATGGCGTTGAGGCGCTTGCCTGGGGCACTCGCAGTTTCTCTCTTTTTGATGACCACTTCTCAGTGGCCGGAGCAGGCATTGGCGGCAAGAACGTACACAAGACCGTCTTCAACCCCCGTTGGCGCGGCTACGCCGGCAGCAATTCGATCCAAGAATAAAAGGCAACTACGTATGAAGATCGCAGTTATTGGAACCGGCTATGTCGGATTGGTCAGCGAGACCTGTTTCGCAGCTTGGGGCAACGAAGTGGTGTGTGTCGACAAGAACACCCAGAAGATCAACGCTCTGGAACTTGGCGTTGTGCCAATCTATGAGCCCGGTCTCGACGAACTCGTCGAGCGGAATGTAGCTGCAGGCCGATTGAGCTTTACTTGCAACCTGGCAAACGCCGTAAAGGGTGCAGCCGTTGTGTTCATCGCCGTCGGTACACCGCCCCGCGCCGGTCACGGCGATGCAGATCTGTCATTCGTTTACATGGCAGCACGCGAACTCGCACCTCTAATCGACGACAATGCCGTCGTTGTGGTGAAGTCTACCGTCCCGGTCGGTACGGGCGATGTTGTGGAGAAGATTATCGGTTCAGTGCGCAAGGCTGGAACGTTCTCCGTGGCATCAAATCCGGAGTTCCTGCGGGAAGGCGTTGCAATCCGCGACTTTATGGAGCCTGACCGCGTAGTGATTGGCGTCGAGGATGAGCACGCGCGCAAGGTGGTCACGGAACTCTATAACGCGCCGCTCGAAGTACAGATGACTCCGATCGTGGTCACACAGCGCCGCACTTCAGAACTGATCAAATATGCCGCCAATGCGTTTCTGGCGACCAAGATTACCTTCATCAACGAGCTTGCCGATCTGTGCGAACAGGTGGGAAGCAATGTCAGTGAACTAGCACTCGGTATGGGGCTCGACAAGCGTATTGGAACAAGCTTCCTCAATGCCGGCCCAGGCTATCGCGGCTCGTGCTTCCCCAAGGACACGATGGCACTTCTGCGCACCGCCCAGGACTACGGGGTTGCTGTGCGGATCGTGCAGGAAACCGTTACCGCCAACGAAGCACGAAAGCGTCGCATGGCCTTGAAGGTGATGGACGCGCTCGGAGGTGAGGTCGATGGCCTGACCATCGCGGTTCTCGGTCTCACGTTCAAGCCCGATACGGACGATATGCGCGACGCTCCTTCGGTTCCGCTTATCGAAACCCTACAGCGCTTTGGCGCTCGCATTCGCGCCTATGATCCAGTCGGGATCGAGAATGCCCAGCAGATCCTATCAGATGTCGAGCTAATCGAAGACCCGTATGAATGCGCCCGAGGAGCCGATGCTGTTGTCGTCATTACTGAGTGGGGCGACATCCGGTCTCTTGACCTCTCGCGCCTGAAGACGATTGTTCGCCAACCAGTTCTGGTCGATCTCAGAAATGCTTACGAGCCGGGCGCCGCTGAGAAGGCCGGGTTTCGGGTTTCGGCAATTGGTCGCTCCACTTCGGCGCGACATGATGCGCGGAGCTCCGAACTCCTGCCGCATCCAGCAGATGTCGTCACTTCCAGCCGAGGCGCCAGCGGGGTTCATTGCGACGTGATGGGAGGCTCCGTTGACAATGGCTAAGTTCCAACAATCTCGAACTCAAAGCGGCGTCCGATTGCTGACGGCGATCGCTACGTTGGCGTTGGCTCTCTCCGGATCGACCTACGAAGCTACGTCCCAGGACGCTGTTTTACCAGCGAGCGCGCAGGCAATGACCGCCGGCGAAGTTCACGAACTTTTCAGCAACAAAAGCTGGAAGTGGGAAAACGGCGCCGGACGGATGAAAGCCGAAGGGCGGCGATTCAGCGCATGGGTCGATGGCGAGAATGACAAATCCTGGGCAGAGGGCCGATGGCTCGTTACCAAGACTGGTCAAATGTGCCTCGATGCCACATGGCATTCGGCAAGCGGCGCTTTTCCCGCCAGAACGTGTTTCTCGCACATGGTTGACGGCGGAACCATTTACCAAAAGCGCGAACCCGACGGCAAATGGTTCGTGTTCCGTCATGTCCCACCCCAGGGCGGGGATGAGGCGAACACGTTGCTTGCCACAGACCTCGTGTCCGGACGGCTGAAAGACATGAAGGCTGCCGTCGGTCCAACAATGCAACCGTCCAAGGAATAGAAAGGAGAGAGCTATGAAAGGTCTCTTGAAACTCAGCGCGGTCTTGCTCGGGAGTGGGATCATTTCCGGTGCGGTCTACGCCGCCAGTGGCGTATCCGGTGCCAGTGTCGACAGTCGCAATCTTTTTCACGACAAACGGCCTGTTATCACCGCGGATTCAGTTACGGCTGGTGCCTATGATCCCAACGGAGACTACACCAACGACGCGAACTCGAAAATTGAGCACCTCTTCCTTCCCTGGGAAGATGTGGATTTGGCAACCCTAAGCGCCGCAGATGACTATGCCGGCCAGCGCGGCCGATCCCTGCAGATCACCGTTGAACCGTGGTCATGGGCTCGTGACTGGCGTGTCAGCCCGGACGACCTGTTGGACGGGATTCTTGAGGGTCGCTACGACTCGAACATGTCCGCTGTCTGTTCGGCAGCCTCCAAGCTGAAGAGCCCTGTAACCATCCGCTGGGCGCAGGAAATGGATGACAAGGAAGGGCAGTTCAGCTGGTCCTTCTGGAAGCCGGAAGACTATGTGAAGGCCTATCAACACGTCGTCGATATCTGCCGCAAGGATCTTCCTCATGCTCGATACATGTGGTCGCCGCAAGGGGATGAAGGTCTGGAAGCTTACTATCCGGGCAACGAATATGTTGACGTTATCGGATTGTCCGTCTTTGGCTACCAGCCCTACGACAAGTTGGTAGTGGGTCGGGACACGACGTTCGTCGAGCGCACAAAGCCGGGATACGATCGTGTCGCTGCCTTTGGTAAACCCGTCGTGATTGCCGAGCTCGGTTATGCCGGCAACGACAACTATGTACGAGACTGGGCGAAGGAAGCCAACAAGCCGCACGCCGAATTCCCTGCGTTGACAGCCGTTGTCTATTTCAACGATCGCGAAGTCTATCCGTGGCCGCAAGGCGTCGGACGGCCCGATTGGCGCGTCGCAAACCATCCGCTGGATTGACCGACGTAACGACCAGAGCGGTTCGCGTTCGCAGGCTACGCTGAGCCGCTCTTCTCTTTGCTCTGTGCAGTTCCGCCCAGGGCAGTTTGCTGAAACCACTCGATCGACAGGAAAGAAAAATGATACGGAAGTGTTTCACCATCGCGAGCGCAGTCATGTTCGCTCTCTTGCTGGTAGGCAATGCGAGCGCAGCCCCCAGGCCCAAGGCTGAGGATCCGATTGCCCGGCTTGCTGTGAAGGCGAGCCCGATGAAAGCCAATGCACTTGAAAAGCTCTACGCCGGGCGCACGTGGAAGTGGACTAGTGGAGGAGGATATTTCTCTGCCGAGAAAACCAAAGTTTGGCTGCTCCCAGCAAGCCGCAATAAGTTTGCAGCTCAAGTCCGCAACGGTACCCATTGGTCCTATGCGGAAGGGACTTGGCGCGCGACCGACGACGGTGAGCTATGCATGCGTGCGAGTTGGTTCTCCAACGACTACAGAGCCGGGACGCAAGCGGTCACCTGTTTTCTGCACCGCGAAACAAATGGCGTGATTTACCAGAAGCCGTCAATCGGCGGGAAATGGTATGTCTTCCGGAACAATCCCGTTCGGAAAGACGATGAGGTGCGCAAGCTGGTCAATGGTGACCGGGTGAGCACGGCTGTCGCACGGATCAAAGCCAGCGGCCGCTAAGAACGAGACGCCGGTGTGGGTTTCCTGAGTTCGCTCGGGAGCTCTTGTAAGTCTACCTGTCCCAGCCTCTCCGCATCAATCGATGAATAGTTTAACGTAGAAGGTGAAATCATGATGATGAAGAATAGCGTCTCCCCATATTTTGCATCGCGCCTCGGCAAGAACTGCGCACCGATCATGGCTGCCTTGGTAGGTGCGATGTTGACCTCATCAAATGCGATGGCTGAGGACCTTGCATGCGGCACGCCGGAAACTGGCCAAGAGCGTCTGAGTCTGCGTCTGCCGGAAAATGTCCGGCCAATGACGGCGGTGGAGCTTCACGAGCTTTACCGCGACAAGAGCTGGAAGTGGTGCGATGGCGCAGCCTACATGCAGGATAAAGGCCGGGTCTTTAAGGGATGGTCGGGTTCGGGCGATCGCGCGTCCTGGGCTGATGGCCATTGGACCGTGGCCAACTCGGGAAAGCTGTGCTTCGAGGCTGATTGGCACGTTAAGTCCGGCCCAACGGGCGGCACCACATGTTTCCTGCACATGACAGATGGCCAGACGATCTACCAGCGCAAAGAGCCGACCGGCGGCTGGTATGTGTTCAAGCATTCCGAAGCCCAGGACAATGATGAGATTTCGAAGCTTGTCCCCGAGGACCTGGCGTCGGAAAAGATCAAAGGTATCCGCAATCAATAGGCCGCTGTGCTGTACATGAAAAGAGCTGTCGGACACCCGTCCAACAGCTCTTTGATGATGCCCCAACGTAGCGGAGGAATTCGCTCTAGAGCGACAGGCCACGCACGTAGCAGCGCGCCTTCTGGCCAAACCCGCTCGGCGTACAGACATAGGGATTGCTTTTGATATATTCAGAAGCAGAAACGTTGATGATGACTTTCTTGCCTGGATTCTTGTTGTATCGCACCTGACTGCCTGAGCCGGACTTGACGAGGTACACCGCGCGAACCACCGGATTGCCATTTCTGGCTCCGCCGGCTTCAGCTCCGGTGGCAAGTATTGCTGCCACTGCCAACCCGAGCGCCACGGCCTTGGCGAAGTGCTTGCAAGCTCTGTTTGCACTGGTGTGATTCATATTCTACCGCCTCCAGATGTGTGTCTGGGGATGTTTTACCCATCCCAAATTAATGTATCGGGTGAACAATCATTAGAATTGTCCTCATTGACAATGATGACAACGGTCGGATGCCGGACAAGTGAAAATACCGAGGTTACGACCTTCCGGTGTCGGTCCGGGGCCACCGCCAAGGCGGCGCACAAAAGGCGTGCGTCATTGCGGCTGCTGCAAAGTCCGTTCTACGACATCGCAAAATTCGGCTTTGATGAACTGATGTTCCCGGGTGAAGAGCAGGGACGAGCATGATGAACGAATGTCGGAGGCCATATTCTCCTTCTCTCTGGCCATCCGGTCCGCCTGGTCGCCATTCTCTGACGAGCCTGTCCATGAATGAAAGCCGTCTGTCGCAGCTTCTCTGCAAAGCACGTCCAGTTCATCCGGTAGGGCGATGTCACGTTGTTCGCTTAATCCCCGACAAGGCGTTTGCCGATGAACTTACGCAGTTGCGCCGGTCACGGCTTTCCAATGCGCTATTGTGCGGATGCGATGAATGCGAGTGGCGAGGGCTGAGCGTTTCTGGTGCGACGGGACGAAAAGATTTCTGATTGCTGAAAAGACCGAGATGAAGCGCGCCCTGGCGCCGCCCAGCCATGCTTGCGGCTGCCGCCGCCGCCAGCCGGGCATAAGCCTTGATATTGACATCGAGCAGCCGATCGAGACCCGGCGTATGACCATGAGCAAGCAATCCAGCCGACGGCAGTTCGAGATTGTTGACAATGAGGTCAACCCCGGCGAGCGCGGCCTCGACATCTTGTAAGCCGCGCTCCCTCGTCAGATCGTTGACGCTGACGTCGATCGCTGCCCCGGTTTCGCGTCGAAGATCACGCGCAAGCGCGGCCGAGCGCTCGCGATGGTGTGTGAGCAGCACAAGATCGTATCCGCGGCGCGCCAGGCGATCGGCGTAGACCAGGCCAATCGCACAGGATGCATGGATGATGAGAGCTCTGGGGCGTGTTCGCGACATGACGGTTCGTCCTTTCGCGGTCGGTCTAACGCGTTCCCTGCCTTTGGGAACTTGCCAAATTCAAGAGGCTGCCTCTCGGCTTGACTCGCTACCGCCGGCGCGGGAATTGCGCGATCTTCGCAGCACTAACCCGAGATCGTGGCCTCAAGAGGTAGCTACGATCTCCCATCCAGCCAGGAGACCGACGTGAACACGCATCTCAAACGCAAGATCGCCTTCGCCCTTTCGATGGGTATCCTAACCACGGGACTGATCTCTTTCGCGCTGCTCGCGCTCAATCTGGGATTCTGGAGCGGCTTCGTCCTGACATGGCTACGCTCGTGGAGCATCGGCTACCTCATCGTCATCCCCGCCATCCTGCTGATCGGCCCTCGCCTTCAGGCGCAGGTCGACCGCGTCGTCCGTTAACAAGCCGAATGTGGAGCAGCCGACATGACAATGGGTACCCTTAGAACGCTGTTTGCCACCACCGCGATCGTTTCCTCCATCGCGACCGTGACCCACGCCGACGGCCGCTCGCAGCAACCGCTGGCGAATATCAGCTTTATCCAGATCGACAACGATATCACGCTGAGAAGGATGGTCGTGCATAGTCCCGACCCAAAGGGGACCGTGCTCTTCCTGCATGGCTTCCCGGAAACCATATATGCCTGGAAGGAAGCATCCCTGGCGCTTGCCGACGATTACGAGGTCCACGCTTTCGATTGGCCCGGCTATGGGTTTTCATCGCGGCCGGCGACGGACCGCTTCTCCTATGCGCCGATCGATTACGCACGCGTCCTCGACGGCTATATCGAGAAGGCTCGCATCGACCGATCCAGGCTAACGATCTATGCCACAGATATCGGCGCCCTTCCGGCCCTGTTGCTGGCCCTGGAGAAGCCCGACATTGCACGGGCAATCATCGTTGGCGACTTTGCGCCCTTCGACCGGCCGGACTACATGTATGACAGCCTGCTGAAGCTGAAGGTGAAGCAATCGGCGGCTCAGGCTCGCGAATACTTCAACAACAACAGTGCCGAGATTCTGGAGGACACATTCAGGAGAGGTCTGGCGAAGGAGGCGCAGTTCGAGGTCTCCGCGCAGTTCAGGAAGGACATGGCGGGTGGCTGGTCCCATGGCGCGCTGACAACAGCAGATGCCTTCGCGAGCTACTACGCGCATTTCACCCGGGACCAGGATTATTTCGAGGCCAACCTGGACAGGCTCAAGACGCCGGTAAAGGTGGTCTGGGGTGAGAAGGACCTCTACATCAACAAGGCCATGGGGGCAGAACTAGCCGAACGGATCGGGGCCGAATTCTCGGTTCTCCCGGGCATCGGGCACTATCCGCACCTCCATGACCTGGATCGGACGGTCGAGGAAGTGCGCGCTTCATTCCGCTGACGGCACATCGCCATAGTTGCCGCAAGCCGCGCGAAGTCGGGGCAGGACCCAATCGATGAAAGTGCGCACCTTGAGCGCAAGCAGGCCCTGACGGGAATAGACGATGTGGATCGGCTTGGGATCGCCATCGTAGTCCTTTAGGATCTGCACCAGCGCGCCCGAGGCCATTTCCTCCGGAACCTGATAGTCGAAGAGGCGGGCGATCCCGGCACCATGTCGCGCGGCGACGACGCAGTTGGCCGCCGTGGTGACCTCGATCCGGTTCCGCGGCATCACCTCGAACGGCGCCCCGTCGATCTCGAAATTCCAGAAGAACGACCGGTTGTGGAACATGATTCCGTCGTGGCCGGCGAGCTCGCTGGGATGCTGGGGGGTGCCACGCCGTTCCAGATAGGCTGGGCTTGCGCAGGTCAACAGACGGAATTCGCCGGCCTTGACGGCATAGAGCGAACTGTCGACCAGTTCGCCAAGCCGGATCGCGACATCGACCTGCTCGTTGACCAGATGAACGGTACGATCGATGGAGAGAATGTTCAATGTCACTTCCGGATGCCTGTTCATGAAGTCGAGTGCGATCGGTAGGACGTAGCGGTGGCCAAACTCGATCGGCATCGTGATGGTCAGCAGTCCCCGCGGCGTCTGATACTCGCCCGACGCTCTGCGTTCGACCTCCTCCACGTCGGCGATAATCTTGCGCGCCGCCTCCACATAGTCGCGGCCGGCATCGGTGAGCTGCAGGTTGCGGCTTGTCCGGATAATGAGGTTTGCGCCGAGATAGCGCTCGAGATCGGCGACCTTGCGGCTGACACTCGGCAGCGGCGCATTCAGCTTCCGACTGCCCGCCGACAAGCTGCCGGAGTCAACCACCGCAAGCAGAACCCGCATTGCATCAAGCCGATCCATGACACCCCGCCGACTGGAATCCCCGATGTCGAGGATAAGGGAAATCGGCTCTGCTGAACAGGCGGCACGCCCGTCCGCGTGAATCCAATCCCGATGATGCCGCGATCACCACTTCGAAGCGTTGCACACGCATCGCGACCCCGCGATGCAGCACCGGGTCACGACCCAGGTGATGACCATCGAGAGGGTGGTTCTCATTTTCGCCGGCTACCGACCAGGGCGCGTGGCCGGTAAATTTTCCCCATTCGATCAAGCATTTCACTTCATTGCCAAACGGCACAGTCGGTGCCGCGGAGGCCAGGGCTCGGTGACGCAACTTCAAAAGGGTGAACACTATGGACAGACTTTTCTATGTTGGCGTGTCGGCCGCTCTCTTCGCGGCCTTTGCCTTTTCGCTCAACTTCGTCGTGCCCTTCATCATCGGTGACTATTCCACCTTTGATTTTGCCCTCATCCGTCACATCGTCTCGGCGCTCGTCGGGCTTTACATTCTGTTTTCCGAGAAGGGTGTCATACGCCACATCACGCTTCGGAACTGCCTGCAAGCCATCTGGCTCGCCTTCGTCGGCTATGTCGGCTACTTCCTGACGGTGACCGGAGCGGCAGTCTTTGCCGGCCCGGTCATCGCTCCGGCCTTTCTCGGTCTGGTACCGATCGTATTGATGGTGGCTGGCAATCAGCGTCAGGCATCATTGCCATGGCGATCCCTCATGGTGCCTCTGGCGCTGGTGCCGGTTGGCCTCGTTCTCGTCAATGGCACGGCATTCACGGCCGATGGACTGGACTCTGTGCAATCGTTGTGGATTGGCGTGCCACTGGCTCTTGCTGCCGTGGGACTTTGGGTCTGGTTCGCGCTTGCCAATCAGGCAGCGCTCGCCGCCCGGCCGGACATGCCCTCCGGTGTGTGGTCGGCGCTGATACTGGTCGGCGGCGGCGTCCTGATGCTGGCCTTCTATCCCATCGGTGCTACGATGGACCTCTTCCGCCTTCCGACATTGGGATTCGGCTGGAGCGCTGCCGGAAACCTCTATGTCTGGGGCGTATCTCTCGCGCTGCTGGCCACCGTAGGCGGCGTCTGGGCCTGGAATATTGCGTCAAGGACCCTGCCGGTTGCCTTGGCCGCGCAATTGATCGTCTCCGAGACTGCCTTCGGCGTGATCGGCGGACTTGTCGTGCATGCGCGCTGGCCAACGCCGATCGAAGTCGTCGGCGTTGTTGTCCTGATCGCCGGCGTCGTTCTTTCGGTTCGGATGTTCTATGATCGCCAATTTGCATCGGGAAAGACAGTGCTTGCAAACGAGTGACCCGCTGGACGCAGGGCCAAAACAGGCGCAGGCATCAGAGATGCAATCACGTTCAACGTAGTATTCGCTTTTGACGCAAACATACCGCATCGCCAGTCCAATGCATTGTCCGGCGATGTCACGTTGTCTGCAGCTTAACGGTTGAGGGATAATTGGGCGAGGATGAGCTCGACGACGATCAGTTACAAGAACCACCGCTTTCCACCGCAGATCATCGCCCATGCGATGTGGCTGTACTTCCGGTTTCCTTGAGCCTGCGGTTGGTCGAGGAAATGCTGTTGGAGCGTGGCATTGTCGTATCGTACGAAACGATCCGGCGATGGGGCCGTAAATTTGGGGCGGCTTATGCCAAGCAGTTGCGCAGAAAGAAGCCGTCGCAAAAGGATATCTGGCATTTGGACGAGGTGGTGATGTCCATCGGCGGCCGGAAACATTGGCTTTGGCACGCGGTTGACCAGGACGGCTACGTTCTCGACGAGATCGTCCAGGCCCGCCGCGATACCAAGGCTGCCAAGCGATCGCTGGTCAGGCTGCTGAAGAAGCAAGGCCTGTCGCCGCAGCGCATCGTCAGCGACAAACTGCGCTCATACGGAGCGGCAAGGCGCGATGTCATGCCCGGCGTCGAACATCGATCCCACAAGGGCCTGAACAATCGCGCGGAGAATTCTCATCTACCACTACGAGAACGAGAAAGAATGATGCAGTGCTTCCGATCCGTCGGCGGCTTGCAACGCTTCATCTCGGTCTTTTCAGCAATCAGAAATCTTTTCGTCCCGTCGCACCAGAAACGCTCAGCCCTCGCCACTCACATTCATCGCATCCGCGCAATAGCGCATTGGAAAGCCGTGACCGGCGCAACTGCGTAAGTTCATCGGCAAACGCCTTGTCGGGGATTAAGCGAACAACGTGACATCGCCGTGCAGGCCGATGAGAAGGCCTAACAGCCACCGAACTGACTGAGACGCGTGCAACTTCCCAACCCCGGTTTTCCAGGGTTTTTTTGTTTGTCATAGCCCTGAAGTATCAGGTCGGGCTCTGTTATAAGGTTTTGGCAGAAACTTATAACGTTGACATCAGAGGTGGGAGTTATAAGGTTTTGGCAAACACTTATAACAGCGGGTATTAGATGAGCGGAGACGATTTCGTCAGAAGAAGGCAAGAGCGCATGGACAAGGCGTGGGCCGAGTTTGTCGCCGAGAGAGCCGCCGCACTCCAGAAGGAAGAAATGCCAATGATGAAAGAGATCGACATCAGCTACCGAACGATGTTCGCGGAGCTGGCGCAGCGTACTCTCGACGCGCAATTCGCGGCAGACTTCCCCATGGAGGGATGGTTCGTAACCGTCACCGTGAAGGACCGCGATTACTGGTATTTCGATCTCCCTACTCCCGAGGGAAAGGACAAGCGAAGCTATGTCGGCCCACACAGCGACGAAGCGATCACGGCGCGGGTAAAGGCCCACAAGGAGATCAAGGACAACATCCGGGAGCGGAGGCGCATGGTGAGTACGCTGCGCCGTGCTGGCCTTCCCGGTCCCGATGCATTTGCGGGCGACGTCACGAAAGCCCTCGCTGATGCCGGATTGTTCCGGCTGCGTGCTGTCCTAATCGGGTCGGTGGCATTCAGTACCTACGCAGGGATGCTAGGGGTCCGATTGCCCTCGTCGGCAATGCAAACGGGCGACGCGGATTTCGCGCAAGACTTCGCGATCTCGGCCGGGGTCGAAGACAGCCTGCCTCCGGTGTTGGAAGTCCTCCAGTCGGTCGATCCCGAATTCCGAGCAGTTCCGCACCAGGCGGACAAAGCCAAGGTGGTCGCCTTCCAGAACGCCAAGGGCTACCGGGTGGAATTCCTGACGGGAAACCGGGGATCGGACGAATACACGGGCAAGCCGTCGCCCATGCCTGCCCTCGGCGGTGCGTCGGCGGAAAACCTGAGGTTCCTCGATTACCTGATCTATGAACCTATCCGCACGGTGCTTCTCCACCGCGAAGGCGTGAACGTGCTAGTCCCCGCCCCCGAGCGGTATGCCGTCCACAAGCTGATCGTGTCGTCCAGAAGGCTCACAGACACGCTTGGACGCGTGAAAGCGGACAAAGACCTGACGCAGGCCGCCTTGCTCTTCGAAGGCCTCGTGGAGACGCGGCAGAGCGATGCAATCGCTATTGCGTGGGAAGAAGCATGGGATCGAGGGGATGCGTGGAAAGAGGCTATCGGCAAGGGCATCGCGAGGCTGCCGGAAAAGGGCATCAAAGCCCTCGGAAAGGCTCTCGGTCCCGAAGTGGTGGAAGACCTGGTAAAAAGATAATCGGACCTATGGGAGGCAGGGAGTAGGAACATGACGGCTGTCGGGATCGATTGACATCTACGTGGCGATCCGGCCAGACCTCGAATGGAATGGCCTGCCGATCCACGGTAGCGCTGGCCTACTAGGAGACGCCGAACTTCCTTCGCAACATGCCCACGCTGTTCCGCAGCGGCTGGGGTTCGCCGAGGTCGATCAGATGTGGAGGCTCTGTGAGAGATAGTCGCGGATCTCGAACAGATTGACGGCGAAGCGTTCGGCGTCACCGGGATAGATGACGATCGTGAGTTTGTTGGAGAACACCTTCTCACGAGAGGCGTCCGCGAAGGACTGCGCGATCCTTTCCGCGATTTTCTTTCGAGACAGCGCCACTCGACCCCGACCTGTGCCGACCAATGCGATTGCGATATCCCCGAACTCACCCTGGGTGGCGATATACTCCCACAGACCCTCAAGGGCTGCGTCTATAATCTTCGGCGTCGATTTCGCCGTTCCCTGCGCGTTAAGCTCCGACATGGCAAGAAAGCAGAAGGCCTTTCCCGTGTGTCGAAATTTTCGCAACGCTGCCGATGGGGTATCGCTCTTTCCGGTTTCCGCTCAGCCTACGAATGGTCGAGGATATGCTGGCAGCTCGAGGCATCATGGTCTCTCATCAGACCGTGAGATTGTGGGCGGAGAAATTCGGCAGGCACTTTGCCAATAATATCCGGAAGCGTTCAGCCGGCAGGCTCGGTGACAAATGGTACCTCGACGAGGTCGTCATCACCATTGGGGGAAAGAAACACTGGTTGTGGCGCGCCGTCGATCAACATGGCTTCGTCCTCGACGTTCTGGTCCAAAGCCGCCGTGATGCCAGGGCTGCCAAGCGTTTGATGCGCAAGCTTCTGAAAGGCCAAGCTTCTGCCCCGCGCGTTATGATCACCGACAAGCTTCGGTCCTATGGTGCGGCGAAGCGGGAGATCATGCACGGCGTCGAGCATCGTTCGCACAAGGGCTTGAACAATCGGGCGGAGAATTCTCATCAGCCTATTCGACGACGCGAGAGGATCATGAAGCGGTTCAAGTCAGCCAGACAGCTTCAGCGCTTCGTCTCGATCCATGATCCAATCGCCAACCTCTTCCAAATTCCCCGCCACGAGATCCCATCTCCCCATTACCGCGAGCTGCAAGGGGCCGCGATGCAGATGTGGAGCGAGATCGCCCATCTGCAGGCCGCTTGATCACAGACCTCCTGCCCTACCTTGACCCGACGCCGATAAGTTTACAGTGCCCAGTGAGGCGCCTTGAGCCGCCCTGCCGCATCCATTTTCGGCAGAGACAACCCTACCTAAATCTTGTCGGAGCCGAAAAGCTGTCGAAAAGGCCGAAATCGATGGAACAACGGCGCTGGGTGGCAGTTGTGCCTGCGACCCGGTCGACCCGTGCTCTCTGCATAGGACTGTCTGGCAGTAATGCCGACCGGCTTTCTCTCCTTTGTGGGTTGAGACGACGTCCTGGAAACGGACGTCCATCATTTCTTGCACGGGAACATCCACCATCACGCGGAGTTTCGTGCCCGCAAATGCCATAGGGAGGACACCATGGCTGCCGAAAAGACCCTCAACGACCTTTTCCTTGATACTCTCAAGGACATCTATTTCGCTGAAAAGCAGATCCTGAAGGCCCTTCCCAAGATGGCTCGGGCGGCACAGTCCGAAGAAGGCAAGGGAGGTTTCCTGCAGCATCGCGACGAAACACAGGGACAGATTGAGCGCCTCGTGTTCGAGTTAATCGGCAAGCCAGCTCGTGGCAAGACCTGCGAAGCGATCCAGGGCATCCTCGCCGAAGGCGAAGATATCATGGAGGAATACAAGGGCTCGATCGCGCTGGAGGCCGGCTTGATTTCGGCTGCTCAGGCGGTCGAGCACTGCGAGATTGCGCGCTATGGCACCCTGATCGCCTGGGCCAAACAGCTCGGCCGCAACGAAGCGGTCCCGCTTCTTCAGGCAACCCTTGCCGAAGAGGAAGCCACCGACAAGAAGCTTACCCAACTCGCACAGGCGTCAGCGAATCCCAAGGGCAAGAAAGCCGCCTGAACAGAGGCAAGCCGCCCAGGAAGGCCGGTCCTTCGGGCGGCCTTTTCCTATTTCGACCTCGTGCGACATCCCAAGGGAGCCAAGATATGGCCAAGAAACCTAGAGCCACACAGTCCAACACCGTCACCATTCACGATCAAAAGCTCCACCGCGGCGAAGGCAGCGAGCTCCATCAGTTCGCGGAAGCCGGACAGCCGATTCTCACAACCGCCCAAGGCGGGCCAGTTGCCGATGACCAGAACTCGCTTCGCATTGGTGCGCGCGGTCCCATCGTAGTCGACGACTTCCATTTCCGCGAGAAGATCTTCCACTTCGACCACGAAAGGATTCCCGAGCGGGTCGTCCATGCTCGGGGGTACGGCGCGCACGGATTCTTCGAAACGCATCAATCGCTCGCGGCGTACACCAAGGCGGATCTCTTCCAACGGCCAGGTGAGAGGACACCTGCCTTTGTCCGTTTCTCGACTGTCGCGGGCAACAAAGGATCTGCAGATCTCGCCCGAGACGTTAGGGGCTTCGCGGTGAAGCTGTACACCCAGGAGGGTAACTGGGATCTGGTGGGGAACAATATCCCGGTGTTCTTCATCCAGGATGCAATCAAGTTTCCCGATCTCATCCATGCTGCCAAGCAGGAGCCCGACAGAGCGTTCCCACAGGCACAGACCGCCCATGACAATTTCTGGGATCTCATCAGCCTGACGCCGGAGAGCATGAACATGATCATGTGGATCATGTCGGATCGCACCATCCCGCGCTCCTTCCGATTCATGGAGGGCTTTGGCGTCCATACCTTCCGCCTGGTCAACGCCAAGGAAGAGTCGACCTTCGTCAAATTCCACTGGAAACCAAAGCTTGGCCTGCAGTCAGTCGCCTGGAACGAAGCGGTCAAGATCAACGGCGCCGATCCGGACTTCCATCGCCGGGATCTCTGGCAGTCGATACAGTCCGGCAACTTTCCGGAATGGGAACTGCAGGTCCAGCTCTTCGACCAGGACTTTGCCGATAGCTTCGACTTCGATGTGCTCGACCCGACAAAAATTATTCCGGAGGAAATCCTACCCCCGCAGCCGGTCGGTCGCCTGGTGCTCGATCGTATGCCTGACAACTTCTTTGCAGAGACCGAGCAGGTGGCATTCATGACCCAGAACGTCCCGCCGGGCATCGATTTCAGCAACGATCCGCTGCTGCAGGGCCGCAACTTCTCCTACCTAGATACACAGTTGAAGCGGCTTGGCGGGCCGAACTTCACGCACCTGCCGATCAATGCGCCGAAGTGCCCTTTCGCACATTTCCAGCAGGACGGGCACATGGCGATGCGTAATCCGGTTGGCCGGGTCAACTATCAGCCGAACTCCTTCGGCGAGGGACCTCGGGAGTCGGCCGTCAAAGGGTATCGCCATTTCCCCGCTGAAGAGCAGGGTACGAAGGCGCGGCTGCGCCCGGAAAGCTTTGCCGATCATTACAGTCAGGCCCGGCAGTTCTACATCAGCCAGACATCAGCGGAACAGCGCCACATCGCGGCCGCGTTTACCTTTGAACTCGCCAAGGTCCAAACATCAGCCATCCGCGAACGGATAGTTTCGCACCTTCTGAACATAGATGAGACCCTCGCCTCCACCGTCGCCCACAAGCTCGGTTTCCAGTCGATGCCGAAGCCGGCTGATGCAGCGGTGCCAACTCGCCAGGACCTCCACCCTTCGCCGGCCCTCAGCATCGTCGAGCGTGGGCCGAAACGCTTTGAAGGACGAAAACTCGGCATACTCGTGACCGATGGCGTGGACGCACAGCTTCTGAATGGCCTTGCGGCAGCAATTACAAAGGAAAAGGCCGACTTCGAGCTAATCGCGCCGAAGGTGGGTGGTGTTACGGCCTCTGACGGGACATGGGTAGAGGCCCACCATATGATCGATGGCGGGCCATCTGTCCTCTTTGACGCTGTGGCTCTTCTCACGTCGTCCGCCGCCATGGACGACCTCGTGAAGGAGGCAACCGCGCGTGACTTCGTCGCCGACGCCTTCCAGCACTGCAAGTTCATCGGCTATCACCAGTCGGCGCTGCCGCTCCTTGAAAAGACTGGTATTGCGGACGCTCTCGACGAGGGCGTCTGGATGCTACCGGGAGACGAGGGCCTTGCTGCCTTCGTCGTCGAGCTTGGCAAGCTGCGAGTGTGGGGACGTGAGCCATCAGTGAAGCTGGGCAAGGCATCGGCGGAGATCAAAGCATGACTGGCGAAGCCACGCACCGTTTCCGCGCCAGCGGCGGCCTCAACAGTCTGGGATAGCCAAGATCTGGCACACGCCGTCGCCACCCAAAATCATCTCGTCCGATCACCCTGGTCGTCGCTGGGTTTGCGAACGGCTCGTTCCAGGGAACTGTCGCTGGGCTGCATGGTTCTCAGAGCAGTACCAACCCCGTCGCAAAGTGTTGCTTGCGGCGGTCGGCGTTGCGGGGAAGGTGAGTTGAAGGAAGTCGAGAGTCGGAGGTTGCGCCGAGCAAAGCGTCGCGAAAAGCAGCGGCAAGCAAACGTCTTGCGCGCCAGTAAAATGCATCATCTCAGGTTCACTAATCCGTCGAGCGCTTCAACGGCCGGACAGGGTCTCTGCCGTCCCATCCACATCGGTTGCTCCGGGTGGTACTACTGGCACTTGAAAGGGAAGTTCTACCCGGCGGAAGTGGCTCCAGACCAGTGGTTTTCCATTTATCAGAACGAATTCGATACGGTGGTGCGGATTCCGACGTGAAGCCGGCCGCCATTCCGATCAAAGACCGGCCGGTTTTCGGCACTGAAGATTACCTCCTGGGTCAGTAACTTTGGCATCAAATACCTCGCGATGAACGGGGACATTTTGATGCCGGCAAAGAGAAGGCCGACCATGAGACAGTTAAGACAAATGCTTCGGCTTGCCGGAAGCGGGACGAGCTCCCGCGAGATTGCAGTCGCATTGGGAATAGCGCGCAGTACGGTGCAGGATAATCTGCAGCGCGCAGCAGCAATTGGATTGAGCTGGCCGTTGCCGGGCGAACTCACTGACGATGCTCTCGAGAACAAACTCTTCGCTCGCAACGGCATCAAACAGGGCACGAGACGACGCGTCGATCTTGCCGTCGAGCTCAAGAAGCCCGGCGTGACGTTGCTCATCCTGTGGGAGGAGTATCGTGGGTCGCACCCCGAGGGTTACGGTTACAGCCGTTTTTGTGAGCTCTTCAGAAGCTTCGAGCAGCGGCTTTCGCCGACAATGCGCCAGGAGCATGCGGCCGGCGACAAGGTCTTCGTCGACTATTCCGGCAAGAAGATCCCGATCGTTGATCGCAAGACCGGTGAGATCCGTGAGGCAGAGATCTTCGTGGCTGTGCTCGGTGCATCCAACTTCACCTTTGCGGAAGCGACCTGGACGCAAACGCTCTCCGACTGGATCGGCTCGCATGTGCGAATGTTTCGTTTCTTCGACGGCGTTCCGCGACTGATCGTCCCCGACAATCTGAAGTCGGGCGTCAATCACGCCAGCTTCTACGACCCCGAGATTAACCGCAGCTACGGCAGGATGGCATCCCATTATGGCGTCGGTGTTCTTCCGGCACGGCCAAAAAACCGCGGGATAAATCGAAAGTTGAGAACGGAGTCCGTTTTGCCCAGACCTGCATCCTGGGGCGGTTGCGTAAGCTGACTTTCTTCTCGCTGGCTGAGGCCAATGCCGCTATTGGCCAAGCACTTGATCGCATCAACGATCGCCTCATGCGTCGATTGGGTGTTTACCCGGCGGCACGTATTTGAAAGTGTCGAACGTGCTGCGCTCGCTAGCCTTCCGGTGAAGACTACGAATTCGCCGAATGGCGTCTGGTCCGTGTCTCGACCGATGATCACGTCGAGTTCAAAAGCTTCTTTTATTCCGTCCCCATGCCCTCATTCGCCAGCAGGTCGATCTGAGAGCAACGGCGCGTACCATCGAGATCTTTTCACCGCGGCAAGCGCATCGCCGTCCATCAGCGCCGCTATGGCGGCCCTCGTCATGGAACCGACCCAGATCACATGCCCAGTTCCCACCGGCGATACGCTGAGTGGACACCGGATCGCTTTCGGCGCTGGGCCGCATCCATCGGGCCCCAGACAGAAGGATTGGTCATCGCAATCCTTTCCAGTCGTCCGCACCCCGAGCAGGGCTTTCGAACATGCCTGGGTGTTCTGCGCCTGTTTCGCGACATCGACCGCAATCGTGCCGAAGCGGTATCAGCCCGCGCTGTCGAGATCGGTGGGCTGAACTGCAAAAGCATTGCGTCGCTCCTGGCCAATCACAAGGCCGCCCGCCATTCCACCGAACCGACCGCCATCGTCGATCACGCCAATCTGCGTGGCCCTGATTACTTTCATTGAGGAAACAAACCAATGCTGATCAATCCTACCATCGATATGCTGCGCGAACTCGGCCTTTACGGTATGGCCACAGCCTTCCAGGAGCTCGACGCACAATCTGAAGCGCGCGGCCTCGAGCATGGAGGGTGGCTTGCCATACTGCTCGAACGAGAGGCTACCATGCGCGGCCAGAAACGTTTCGAAGCCCGCGCCAGGGCTGCCAAGCTGCGTCATGACGCGCAGATCGAGAATGCCGACTTTCGTGTTGCACGCGGCCTCGACCGTAATCTGTTCATGGCGCTCGCCGGCTGCGACTGGATCCGCAAGCATCATAGTCTGCTTGTCACCGGGCCAGCCGGTGTCGGCAAAAGCTGGCTTGCCTGCGCACTCGGCCACAAGGCATGCCGCGAGGATTTCTCCGTCGCATACCACCGGGTTCCACGGCTGTTCGCCACGCTGGCGCTTGCAAGAGGTGACGGGCGATACGGCAGGATCCTCAAATCTCTCGCCAAGACCGACCTGCTTATCCTCGACGACTGGGGACCGGAAAAACTCAACGATGATCAGCGGCGCGATGTGCTTGAGATCATCGAAGACCGCTACGAGCGTCGATCGACAATCGTCACCAGTCAGGTCCCGCTGGATCGCTGGTGGGAAATTATCGCAAACCCCACGCTCGCAGATGCCATCCTGGATCGCCTCGTTCACAATGCCTATCGCATCGATCTCACCGGTGAAAGCATGCGAAAACAGCGCTTACCGATAGCGGCTGAAACACAGCACGCTTGACCTGAAACAAAACCAGATCCAAACATCAAACAGACCCAGGATCAGTCCGAGAAATGGCCGCCTTCAAATCGGAATCGATGGCCGGCTTCATCGGAATACGCACGGTGGAGTTGAACGCTCCATTCTACTCTTGGCCAACTGTCGCGACCGTCAAAATTTGGTTGCGTCAATCCAGAGCGGACTTCGTCTACACCGTCAAGGTGTGTGAACTCATAACGCATATCAGGCGTTTCGACGGAACAGCTACTCTGATTCGAGACTTCGGTTACATTGCTGATTTGCTCGGCAATCAAATGGGTTGTTTTCTGTTTCAACTACCCCGAGCGTTCGCTACAGTCCGGAGACACTTCGAACTATACTGAGCCAACTTGATCCGAACCGGCGAAATGTAGTGGAGTTCCGTCACAGAAGCTGGTGGAACGACGATACGTTCGCGCAATTCCAGACGGCGGGAGCCATCTTCTGCTCGTGCAGCGGGCCTAGGCTTCCCGACGAGTTGCTGAAGACAGCAGACGATATCTACATTCGCTTTCACGGCACAACACAATGGTATCGACACAACTACAGCGAAGCGGATCTGCTGGTGTGGGCTGATCGGGTAAAGCGACGTGATGCAAGAACTGTATGGGCATACTTCAATAACGACCGCGGCGGGAATGCTATCAGGAATGCCAAGTCGTTCTTGCAGATGCTGGGCTCGCACCCGGGCCTGGACAACCCCGCATGACCGTGATTGACGCTATTTCGATGATACCACCTCAGTCTGCCGACGGTAGCGATACCGGTTTTTCGGCGAAATGTGCTGGGAACCGCACGTTGAACCTGGGTGTTATCCTGCGTCCGCCTCGTCGAGAACACGATCCTTTACCGGAGTGAGGCGCAACGGCGAGTGCCTTGTCATAGACGTCAGAGGCGGATGTCCCTCCCCTGATCGACAATTGTCGACGCCTGCTCCGCGACAGTATCCTTTGCCGCGTCGGCATCGCTGCGGCTACCGCAAAGGCCAGCACAACCCACAAGCGGTTGATCCCGTCGTCTCGTGACCCATGATGTGCCCGGCATGCATTCCAGGCACGAGCCCCACCATACAGGTGGAGGTCCGATCCGTAGATGGGGCAACGTGTTACTTGATAATCGCATCGCGATCATCCTGAAGGACGGGATTGTCGACCTCTTCGCAACGAATGTCGCCGGGGGCCCTGCCAGGTCAATGCTCTCATGATGGTCTCCGCCGGTCGGTGGCGGTCGGCCGTGAAAAGGCGAACCTGCGGTCGAAAGTTTTGTTCCGACGTCCTTAGACAAACGCGGGTATCCCCTGCGCGGGCTGCAAAAAAACAAAGGCTCTCGACCGGAACTTCCATCAACGGCCGGAACAACACCCTCCCCGTTGGGCAAATATGGCCGACGTCACGAGATCTAGGCCAATGGATCACCGCGGATCCGAATTTCAGATGAGTCGAGGTGTGAGTTCCGTAGAACTCACCTCGTTTCAGGACCTCCCGCCAGATGGTGGCCGAGGGGGTTCCTCAGACCTACTTTTCGCCACCCACGAGAATGGCAAGATTCGTTCGTGGCGCGATCACGTCAAACCCAACCTTTTGGTTCGATATCGGACGGTGGGCAAAATGCCGGAACCACTAGTGCTCGTATCCATTGCGGTTGATGTTCGGAGGAACCGCAATGCCGCAATACGCTTCCCTTCAAGATGACATCGTTGCCCTGCGTCCTGTCATGCAGGCCTTCGCGCATCGCTTCACCAGATCAGATGCCGACGCCGAGGATCTTACTCAGGAAACGATCATGAAGGCCCTCAGCCATCTGGATCATTTCACGCCCGGAACCAACCTCAAAAGCTGGATGTTCACCATCCTGCGGAACCACTACTGCAGCCAGTACAAGCGCTCGAAGCGTTGCCGTCCAGCCTCCGATCTCTCCGACGGCTCCTTCGAGATCCCCGTGCCATCGGATCAGGATTGGCCATTGCGGCTGAAAGATGTTTCAGACGCGATTGATCGCCTGCCCCAACAGTTGAGACAAGCGCTAATGCTGGTCGTGGCCGGGCGCTCGTACATGGATGCTGCAAAGGAGTGCGGGTGCGAAATCGGCACCATCAAAAGCCGCGTCGCACGTGCTCGGATGGCTTTGATGCTGGCTTTGGACGAGGTCTCCTTCAGCGAAGCTGCAACACAATAGAACTGCGACCGCGTGCATCAGGCATCATTCGAGGCTGAGGCCGCTGGGCGTGCAAATGGAAGACCCTCCGCCTCGAGCTAGCAGGCCATCGCACCGAGGCGTCGGGCACCGGAATCCACACCCGTGATCAGGGCCACCTTTCCCTGCAGTCTGCCACTGCCTTTGTAGGAATGCTCCCATGCTCCGGGACCGGTTGCATCGCTCCTGCCGGTGAAAGGGACCGAAGGGTCGGACCGCTGCCTCAAAGGCATAGGATTATCGAGAGAATGGGGAGGCGGATCGATCAGCCCTTGAAGAATCAGAATGATGAGCCAGCCATCTCTATCCAAGCATTACTGGTTAGTGGAGTGACGATAGCACCTGTGACGCCCTCGGATCCCTATGCCTCTCCAAACGCCTGATCATTTTCGAGGTTTATCGTTGAGGCCCTTGTAAAACATCCGGATACCATCCATGTAACATCCATGTGGATGGTAAAAGCATGGCTGACAACGTTTACAAGCTTCGCGACAAAAACAGCGAGTCGGAAAAAATCACGATCAATCTCGGCTATGTCGATCTAGGTCGTATCGACCTTCTCGTGCAGGAAGGCTTCTATTCCAATCGCAGCGATTTCATACGAACAGCGATCCGAAACCAGCTCGCCAGCGAGGGTGAGGCGGTCAAACAGTCAATCATCAAGCAAACGCTGGAACTCGGCCTACGCGACTACAGCAAGGCCGATCTGGAAGCCGTGAAGGCCGCGGGAGAAAAGCTCGAGATCAAGGTGCTTGGACTGGCCCGCATTGCCCCGGATGTCACGCCTGAACTCGCCTTGGCAACAATCGAATCTATCACCGTGCTCGGCGCACTTCAGGCCAGTGCGGAACTGAAATCGACATTGGCCGAACGTATTCGCTAGGCCTGTAGCCCCACCAACGAGGACATTCCATGAACGATGATTTCTTCATTGCCGTGAGGCGGGCGACGTCCTTGACGCGAACCTCGAATATTGCCGAGGCAACCCGCGTGATCCAGGATGCACTTGCTGGCCGTCCCGCCTCCGGCGCTCGTGCCTCAACAGAACCCGACATCGCGGACACTCCTCGGGTGCATCATTCGAAACCTTTTCAGATAGATCCCAACGCCGAAATTATCGAGCCGGGCACACAGCCAGCGACCGGAGCCATGGAGCGGCATGACGGTCTTGGATCCGATCGGTTCCGAAAGCCCCTCGGCGAGACACTGCGCATCTTGCGCGAAGGACGGACGGCCTCTGGCGCATTCGCCTCAATGCCGGGCATAGACCTGCCCGGACTGGCGAAACATGGCCCCTCTCCTGCCGTGCCATCTGGAGCGCAATTTCTGACGCGATCCTATGCCTGCGCGGCCGGCATCCGAAGCTACAAACTCTACATACCGGCATCCGCGCTGGACCAGCCACGTGGACTGGTCGTCATGCTCCACGGCTGCAAACAAAACCCCGACGACTTTGCCACAGGCACCGGCATGAACGCCGTTGCTGAGGTGCATGGCCTCCTCGTTGCCTATCCCCACCAGACAGCATCGGACAATCCCTCATGCTGCTGGAACTGGTTCAGAACTGCTGATCAGAAGCGCGATGCTGGGGAACCCTCGATCATTGCAGGAATTACGGCGGAGATCATGGCGGAATTCGACCTCGATCGGAACCGGGTCTTTGTTGCGGGCCTGTCGGCAGGCGGCGCGATGGCCGCGGTTATGAGAGAGACGTATCCTGATCTCTACGGCGCCGTAGGCATTCATTCCGGACTAGCCTATGCTTCGGCAAGCGACGTCATGTCGGCTTTCTCCGTCATGCGAGGCGAAGCATGTCTCATATCTGAACCGAAACCCCGTTACCGCTCCAAACCAGAGGTTCGCACGATCGTGTTTCATGGAGGTGCGGACCGCACGGTCAATCCTTCCAATGCTGAGCGGATAGTCGCGGCCGCCATTCCGCCAGAGCCCAACTCCACAACACAAACGCACACCGGCCGCTCCGCTGGTAAGCGCGCCTATACGAGGAAAATTGTTACAAATGCGCAGCGGCTCCCGGCGCTGGAATATTGGTTGGTCGAGGGCGCCGGCCATGCCTGGTCCGGCGGTGATGCCGGCGGATCGTACACAGACCAGGACGGGCCAGACGCAACAAACGAGATGGTGCGCTTTTTCCTCGAACCCAGCAACGCTTCGCAGGAAAATGTGGCCGCTAAGTAGCTCGAACTAGCGGTGCGCGAGCCTCGCCGCATCCAGGAAAGGATCTTCCAATCGCTCGGCGCACATCGCTGGCAGCAAAAAGCGTAACTATTCGTCACCGCTGAGAAAGTGCCCGATGGCGGCAAGCGGCCGTATTCCATCGCAGACGATTTTGGTGATAGCCAGCATCGGCACCGCGAGGATCGCTCCGGGCACACCCCACATCCAGAACCAAAAGATCAGCGCTATGATAACAAGCACAGGATTAAGGGTAAACCGCCGGGCGAGGAGCAGCGGGGTGACAATCTCGCCCTCGACGATGTGGATCGCAAAATAAAGTGCTGCCGGCAGAAGAGCCAACCACAGTGTGTCGATCACCAAAAGGCCGGCCAGCAGAAAAATCCCGACGCCTAGAAGAGGCCCCATGATCGGGACGTAGTTGAGAAGGAAAGCTGCGACACCCCACAGAACCGGATCACCAAGGCCGGTCAGCCACATGGCAATCCCTGTGGCGAGCCCGACGGCAGCATTCATAAGGGTGATGGTGACGAGATAGGCAGAAATGTTCTTCTCGACATCCTGGGACAATTCCACGACCTGCCGCTTTTCCTTGAAATTGGGGAGAATTTCGACGGCCCGTTTCAGGAATGTGCTGCCTGATACTAGCAAAAAGAACAGGATGACGATCGTCTCGAAGAAGCTGGCGGCAAAGTGGGTCGTGCCCGCGAAGAGCGTCGCAGCGATCGTTGAACCGGAGCCGGTGTTCGATCCCGATCCTTGTTGCATGAAGCCGTCAATCTTGTGCAGAAATGTTTGCAAAGCCTCGACGGGTTCGTTCAGGAACTTAAGGCGCTCCTGCAATCGGGGAATGCCTTCGGGCAGTTTCGCAGCCCATTCGGTCGCCGGACCAGAGATCGCAGCGCCGATGCCAACGATGGCTCCGAACACCAGCAGAATGAGCACGAGGGCCGCAAGGCTTCGCGGAAGACGAAGTTTCTCCAGCAGCCGCATGCCCGGCTGAAACAGAAGTTTGAGGACCAGGGCCAACACGATCGGAAGTACAATTTCCGATGCCAGATACGCCAAGCATAGAACGGCGAGCGCCACTAATATTGCAAGCAGCACAACAATTGGATCGGAAGGAAGATCGAGAGATCTGACCCGCATGTCTGCGACGACCTCTAGCTCTTCTGTTGGGACAACCAATTCGGTCTTGTCATCGATGACCATGATGCTCTCCCTTTGACCGCACAAGCCTCAGCCGGGTGTTTCCGGCCACGGAATAATTTGAAGAAGCGCCCGGCGCGATCAGAAAAGTTCGGAGAGGCCGAACAAAGGCAAAAAAGCTCAGGAATTGTTCACCCCCTGTTTGCCGCTTTTATGGCTCTGCTCGCCGGCCTTGAGAGTTGCTCGTGAGAGCTGTCCTTCCGGTGGTTCCGCTTGACGATGGCATGAGTTCCTCCATTGAAGAGATCGGATGGATCTTTTTAGCAGAACCAGAATGGAGGTTAACTGTTCCGGTTTTATCCGCCGCACCGCGAACAAATCGATCGTGGTCACAGACGGCGTGTGCCCTAGCCGGGGAACTTCATTTTCCGGGAGATCCCTGAGCAAACTCGTCAAACTGGCATGGATATGACGCCGCCGACGTGCCGTTGAGATTAGAGAGGGATTGATGGAAACGCCCGCGCTATTTCGTCCGCAAGTTCTCCTGCGTCGTAGGGTTTACGCAAGGCCGTTTCATGACGATAACCGTCGATAAGACCATCGCTTCCGTAACTGGTCGCTAACACAAACGGAATGCCGCGTTCGTACAGAACCTGTGCGACGGCGAAGGATGAGGTGCCGGCCAGATTTACATCAAGCACGGCGAAATCGATCTCACCGGTACGGGCAAGATGGAGCGCTTCGTTGATGCGGCTGGCTGACTAGAGCACTTGATGCCCCAATTCCGTCAGCAAATCTTCAAGGTGAAGGGCGACCAAGTATTCATCTTCGACGATCAGAATCCGGATTGCTGTCTGGTTGGCCGCCAAGGTCCTTCAGCCATTCTGCCGACCGGCAGGGGTGCATCGATCGTGCAGACGACACCGGCGGGTCCGCCGCCAGCGCCCGCTCGATTAAGCGCGAACCGAAGCCCTTGTGTTTCGGGGGAACGACCTTCGGTCCCCCGTTCTCGGCCCAGTGCAGAATTAGGCGGCGCTCGTCGCCTTCGCCTTCCATCGCCCAAACGATGGAGACATGGCCGTTTTCGGTGGAAAGCGCTCCATACTTCGCAGCATTGGTGCACAATTCGTGCAGCGCCATGGCGAAGCCCAACGCGGCGCTCGGCGCAAGCTGCAGGTCTGGACCTTCGATGTGGAAGCGGTTTTCGCCACCCGCATGTGGCTTGACGGTGTCGGCGATGATCTCCGCCAGGTTTGCACTCGCCCAGCTTTCGCGAGTCAAAACGTCATGCGCCTTTGCCAGGTTGATCAGCCGCGACCCGAATGCATCGCGCGCTTCCTCCAACGTCGAGGCGTGGCCCCGTCCCGATATTGCCTCATCCCACCATCGCGAACTCCGAGACGGCGCTATGCAAACATGGCGGCAAATCGCACGCCTTCAATCCGCCTGAACCCCGCAAGCATTGCACTGACTTGGCTGTCGAATGTTAAGTTTACGATGGCGTCTGAACGCCCCAATCGATCATGCTGGCAATTTGGTCGTAGGGTTTGCCCGTCAGCATCTGCAAGACGAAAACGCCGCAGCCATCATCCCTTGGACATTGCGTGACAAAATTAAAGCGGACCTGACCGGCTGCGGGTTGTGTCAATGCTCAGTTCCTTAACTCAATTCCATAATGCACAGCATCAGCACCACGGAACTGGTAGCTCCGAGTTGGAGCTGCCTCCCATAATGGAGACTGTTGGGTCGGCAGAGTGGCGCTTCTGAAGCGCGAAGCGGGCGGCGACGACTGGCGGCCTAACGATTCGCCGTGACCGAATCGGTGCTTCGACTGTGGGGATGTGGTAGTGTCACGGTGCAGCCGTTGAGCAATGGTGGCGGATGACCCAGAGGCGATTGCAGGCGATCATGGCTACCGACATTGTCGGATACTCGCGGCTGATGGAAGCCAACGAGGAACAAACGCTTGCCGCTCTCGCACGATTGCACGGCACCATACTAGCAACCGAAATCGGCTCGCGCGGAGGGCGGATCGTCAAGCTCATCGGCGATGGCGTTCTGTCGGTATTTGATACCGCGAGCGAGGCGGTGTCCTGTGCCATGAACATCCAGAAGCTTCTCGGGAGCGAGGCCGAACTGAGGGTCTGCCAAGAACAAATCCGCTTGAGAATTGGTATCAACCTTGCGGAAGTCGCCGTGATCGAGGGTGACATTTTCGGCGAAGGGGTGAATGTGACCTCCCGTCTTGAGCGGGAAGCGAGTTCGGGGGGCATCTGCATCAGCGATGCCGCATATGCTCAGGTTAAAGGAACTGCGCATTCACTATTCAAGGACGGGGGAGATATTCGACTGAAGAATATCGCCAAACCGGTCCATGTTTGGCATTGGCCTCAGGCTCCCGTTCCGCGAGCCTCCGGCAGACCGGTCGTAGCGGTGTTGCCCTTCCGAAACCTAAGGGAAGCTGATGATCAGCCATTTGTTGCCGATGGTTTCACAGAAGACATCATAGGAGGTCTAGCCCGCTTTCGAAGTCTATCGGTGATCGCAGCCGCTTCGTCGTTCGCGGCCCAGGACTTGTCCGAAGATACAACCGAGGTCGCTCGGAAATTGGGCGCAACCTATCTCGTCACGGGCGATCTCAGGCTTGCTGGAGGTGTGATCAGGGCAACCGTCCGCTTGATCGAGGCGGCGAACGCTCGGCTCATCTGGTCGGAGAAATATGACCGCTGTGCCGGGGATATCTTCGACATCCAGGACGAAATCGTCAGAATGCTCGTCTCAAGTCTGGTGGGTCAAATTCACAACATCGATTACCAGGAGTCGTTTCGTAAGGCACCCGACAATCTCGAGGCTTACGAATTCTACCTGCGTGGCCTCGCGCATCTTCGAGGGTATGAATCCGATGACAATCTCAAGGCCTGCGAGATGTTCGAAGCTGCTGTCCATCGCGACAACGGGTTTGCTCTCGCCCACGCTTATCTCGCTCTGTCGCAAATCGCGGTACACGGATACGCCAAGGCTCCGCCTGATGTGCTTCGAGATTGCACTTCCCTTGCGAGAAGGGCCGTTCTCCTTGATGAAGCAGAGTCAGGTTCACACCGCGTGCTCGGTCTCGCCCTTCTATATTTGAAGGACTTCGATGGTGCGGAAGGGGAGCTTCGACGGGCATGCGCACTCAATCCAAGCGACGCGAACGCCGCCGTTCAATTGGGCGGACTCCTGGCGCGGCGCAACCGCGTTGAGGAGGGTGTTCGATGGATCGATGAGGGTATGCGGCTCAACCCATTTCCGCCGCACTGGTATTATGCCGTGCTAGGGAATGCGATGTATTTGGGGGGTGCCTATGAAGAGGCTTTGGCCGCACTTCGTCGGCTTCCCAATCCAGGCAAGTTTACTTGGGGACGGATAGTAGCTTGCCTCAATCGAGCGGGACGGTCGAAGGAGGCAGCCGATGAAGCACGACTTCTTCTTGCCGCCCATCCTGATTTCACTATCAATGAATTCTTACGGCATGGCGTAGTGGTTGAGTCCGAGGGGCAGCTTCTGCAGTTCCGAGAGGGTTTCGACCACCTTGACCTACCCAGCTAGCTGGCAAACGGCGTGCTATCGGCTCGATTAAGGAGGGGAGCCTTGGTCACGTGTGGGGGTCCGATCCACAAATGCCAAGCTCCCGCCACGTCCTCGGAGAGAGGATCAGTTGATCAGCAAATTCGGGCTGGTGATGAGGTGATCGTCTTCCACGTCCTCTTCGATCATCACGATCTCGATCAGGTTTGCGGAAGGAAAAACGTGTCGCCTTCCACCTGCCTGAACGACGACAAGACCGTCTTTCATCCGGATGCCGGTGGCGACGAGGTTACGCTCGTGGCCTTCGTGGAAGATCGATACGACAAACATAGTCTTGCCTTTAACAAACTCGACTTAGGTTTGCACACATGCGTTAGCAAATCGTCACTAAAAATTGTAGCGGAACCGCCAGTATCATGCTGTCTGGTCCAATGCGAACTCGGATGCTCGAGGCCGGAACGAGACTCCTGTTGGCTCGTTGAGGCAGTGGAACGCGCGGTATGTCAATCCCGTCAAATGGACCGGGTGCTGCGCATCCAAGCCAGAAAAGCTGGCGACCTGGCCCTGCGCTCACCCCTCGTATACGCGGGGCCATTTTTCGTGGGTAATTCGCGTGAACAGCGAGACCGCGGATACGGGGTCAATCATCCCGTAATCTCGCAAACCACCGCCGCCTTCAATCTCGAGGCCGTCTCGATCAGCACCTGGTCGCCGGCGGCATGACCTAAGCTGTCGTTGACCTCCTTGAAGCCATCGAGATCGATCGTGAGCACCAGTCGGCCCTTCTCCTTACTCATGCGATCGAACTTCTTCTGCAGGCCGCGCCGATTGAAAAGTCCTGTTAGCACGTCGGTGTCAGCATTGGCCTCAAGTTCGGCGCGTCGCAGGTGTTCTTCAGTAAAGTCGATCACCACGCCAATTATACGGAAGGGTGTTCCCTGAGCGTCCCTAAGCAGACGCCTGTCACAACGCATCCAGCGCTCTCCTTCGGTGGTTCGAAGACGATATTCCGCTACAGACTTGTCGACCTTCCCTTCCAGAAGCGGCGTCAGGTCGGCAGCAGGATGGTCATCTTGGTGCACGTTTACCAGGTACGCCTTGAGGTCCATTCGACCTGCCTGGGGTCCGCCGATGAAACGCGCCAGCCGGTCCGACGTCTCGAAACTCTTTGTCTGCAGGTCCATGTGCCAAAAGCCGCCCCTCGGCTTGGGTCCGACTTTACTTCTGTTGCCCGGACGGCGTCACGCAGGTTGCGCACTTCTGTATCAATGCAAAACTGCTGGGGCGCTGACCAATGCCATTACCAAGGCAGCGTTGACCGATGGCACTATCAAGTGCCTCGACCTAACCGATCTCCAACGTGGGTCCGAAGGCCGCAATCACGATTTCCGGTCAGCGGAACTTTGGCGCGAAAATGCAGTTCTCCTTGCTTCATGTCAGCCAAGGAGATGTCCGATGCCGCAAGGTGACAAGTCCGCATATACCGACAAGCAGAAGCGCAAGGCCGAGCATATCGAGGAAGGCTACGAAGATCGTGGTGTTTCTGAGAAGGAAGCCGAGCGCCGTGCCTGGGCCACCGTCAACAAGGAAAGTGGCGGCGGCAAGAAATCCGGCTCGGGCCGGGACCATGCCGAGGACCATGCCTCTTCCGAAAAGGGCGGACGCAAGGGCGGCGCGGCAGCTGCATCGCGAACCAAGGAAGAGCGTTCCGTTGCGCTGACAACAACAACTAATCTGTTATGCCCACTTTGGGGGTCGCTCCAACAGCGATCCATAGGGCATAACGTCGAAGTCGGATCAGGAGGCCAACAAAAAAAGCCGGGGCGAAATCGCACCGACCTTCCTCATCATTGCCTATTTGTCCTGCCAGTACATCCATGGTCAAAAGTCTCAAGCGATGACGGCAATCGCGAGCGGCGAATTCATTCGGCGCTCCAAGCAATGCCGATGTAGGTAAGGCGACGATTGTGTTGTAACAAAGACTCGTCGACCTTCAATCCCGCTCAATGAGACTGACGATTTCTAGAGAGCCCGGAGATCTTCCGCGGCGGTCTTGCCCGACTGTCGATCGCGCGTCGCTCGTAGCTAACCTTCTGGCCGTCCTTGAGCCCCTGAAGGCCGGAGCGCTCGACCGCAAAAATACGCACGAACACATCCGGCAGCCGTCGTCCGGCTGGATGAAAGCGTAACCCTTTTTAGAGTTGAACCACTTGACAGTAGCTGTTTCGAAACCTCGTTTGATTGCGGTGCCGAGATAGCGCCGGACAAAGCTCCTAACAAGGCGTTTTGCGCACCAACTTGGCCCTGGCGCCTCTTCCGCGAAGCGGTTCGAACGCGCTACCGCCTTATCCACTCGGCGTCGTCATCATGGTGGAACCGCCGCCGTTTCCTCCGGCGGTCGGATCCCGGTCGTTGGCTGTGGCCGGTCGACTGACTCCTCCTGCCGGATTTGTTGTCGAAGGTCCCGGCGCCATGCGGCTGCGCGTTGATCGAATTTGGAGCCGTCGACGCCGTGGTTTGCGGATCCTTGTCGATGCTCTCGCCCCAGAACTCCACCGCGCCCAAGCGATCATTGCCCACACCAGGCTGCTGACGAGAACGAGGAAGACTGGTCGGCCGTAGCTTGCCCCTGCCGGGCGTCGGTCGCCGTTTCCTCCATAGTCGAAGGACTGCCCCTCCAAAGCAGCCCCGACTCGGCGCCGTCCTCTGCCGTGAGACCGTGGGGCGGGTCCTCCGCGCCTCGGGGGCTTGGGTGGCCATCTTGGCTACAAAGCTGAACTCCATGTGGACGACGAAGGCGTCGTCCTCGATTATTCGCTTAGATCCCATAGAGAGTTTTTTGACCACTCTGCCACGGCGGAGGTTGTGGCGCGAGAGACTGGAGCGAAACTTAGCTTTAGGAAAGCCCGCTCCTTCCGATAACGTCTCGCTGTATACATTCCAACGCTTCTGCCAGAGGCTGATATACGACGCGAGTTGCGTCAGAAATTTCCGCCGACAGAAGACCGTTTTGACACGGTCGATCATCATCCCATCCGGAATGGTTTAGGATTGGGTACAGGCATATGCCTTCGATCGGAACCCCGGCATCCATCGCGGCAACGACCTCGCTATAAACATACATGACCCAATCAGGGCGCCTTTGGGCTTCGATACCGGTTTCGGCAGCGAATATCGGTTTGCCATATCGGGCATAGGTTTCGATCAGAATAGTTCTAAATGGTTTGTAAAGCACGTTGGTTACGTCGATCGGTGGCCCCCCGTGAATCCACTGATTGTTGTGATAGTAGTTTACCCCAACAATATCGAGATAGCGATCTGCACCGCCGATTTGAGGCCATAGCCTTCCTGCTAATAAATCCCACCCCTGGAACTGCGACTGCCGGTGTGCTTCGGCAACAAGCTTCTCCCAGGGTCGCGAAGGATCGATGATGACATTGATAACGGGATCGCAGTGTACGAAACGCGCCCGTGGATCGACAGCAAGGATGGCATCCATGGCGGCGATGGAAGCGCGCGCGAGTTGGACTTTCAATTCGAACCCGCGTCCGTTTGCAAAAGGGTTCAGGTAGCCGGCGTCACCTCCACTCCACGACAAAAACGAGATCTCGTTCACTGGGCAATAGAACGGAACGTCTCCCGTATTTTTCCGCACCACTGCGGCGACAGCACCAGCAAAATTAGCAAACCGCGTCATAAACTCCTGCCCCCAAATATCGATATGGTCTGGCCAGCCAAAGTGCAAAAGATCCCAGATGACCTGGGTGCCCGCCTCCTTCGCCGCTTCGAGCATTGGAAGAAAGCTAGACCAATCATAGTGGCCAGATGACGGCTCTATAAGATGCCAGCGGAGGCCGTCGCGCACGGTTTCGATCCGGTGCGCTTTCAGTTGATCGTAGTCCTGTCGCGCATGCGAGTCGTGGCCCGTCGAGGCGAGGACATCGAGACGCGTCCCCGCAGTTTCGCCCTCGCCTGGACGGAGGCGGTGCGTTGAACACTCGAAACCGCCCTGAATGAAAGATTTGAATAAACCAGATGGCCCGGCTCGCGCTCGATCTTCCAGGACATCCAGAAAGAGACCTTCCCATCGCGGCACGATCGTAGCAGCGCTGTAGTCATTTTCAACTTTTGACATCAAGGCCTTGCCCAACCGGGCACGCAGATCGGCTGACATAATCAGCTTCATCATGGCCTGAGCGACAGCGCTAGGATCGTTGTAGGGCACGAAGAGACCCGAAGTCCCCTCCTCGACCTGCTGAAGTGCGCCGTTATCAGGCGTCGCGATGACGGGCAGACCTGCTGCACCTGCCTCCGCGAGAACATGCGGCATCCCCTCGTCGCGCGAGAGCCAGGTAAAAATGTCGAAGGCTGACAGAAGGTTGGGAACATCCTTCCGATCTCCGAGAAAGGAAAGCACGTCACCCAATCCCCGCTTAGCAGCGAGTGACTGCAACTCTATCGCGTACTCCGGATGGAACGCGTCGGCCCCTCCTACAATTACAAAACGCGCAGACGCAACGTCCATATGCACCATTGCCGCGGCCTCTATGAAGTCTTCGACGTTTTTTTTGGGATCAAGCCGTCCGACCCAACCCACCAGGACCGAATCCTCGGCCACGCCCAGTGACGAACGGTTTGCGGCACGCCGGGTGGCGTCAAATTCCGAGAAATCGACCATCGACGGGATTTCAAGAGCACTTGATTCACGACCGGCCATCACGGAGGCTGCGGCGTCGCGGATTGATCGACAGACGCCGACGTAGCGACTTGTGAAGTGCTTCGGCCCAGCAAGCGCCTCCGACACCAGCCCGCCATGTTCGATCAGTGGCGGGCGGAGATGGAGACGTCCAAGCGCCGGGTAAATATCGGCGACGTTCTGGCAGGAGACCACCACGTCGTAGCTTGGGATTTTCGTTGCCAGATAGGTTATCGTATCCTCAAACGACAATTCATAAGGGGTCGTATCGACATCCACGCCCAACGCCGTTAGCTGCTCGTGTGTCTGCTCGGGCATGTTCGGCTTGTGGAAACATGCCACGACGTCAATGCGATAGCGGCTTCGATCGAGATTTCGGGCAAGGAGCCGGACTTCGGTCTCTTCACCGCCAACGACCAACCATGCGAATACGAAAAGGATGCGGACTGGTTGTTTGCCGGAGCTCATTCTTGAACCTTGAAAACAATTTGCAGGAATTCCGGCCGGTTCGTAACGAGATCGGCCAAGAATTGCGGCGCATCATCAAATGGAACGACGTGCGTGATCATGTGGTCGCGGATAGCAGAGCCGTGGCTTCGCATAAGGCCCACTGTCTCTCTGGCAAGCCGACATCGGTCCCACAACGCCCCCAATCCCCGCGGCACACGATTGATTTGGGCGCACCTGATGTTTAGACCATTGTGATGAAACTCTTCGCCAAGCCGCAATCCCTGAGCTCCACCTTGGTAAAAGGCGAGATCGATGACTGTTCCCTGCGGCCGCAACGCCTTAAGCGCAGCATGCAAGCTCGTCGCCTGCGCACGCGTCTGGAACACTATATCGGCGCCGCGGTCTCTGCCGCCGTTGTGCCACCGGGCCTTCACGTGCTGCCACACTAGCTCCTCCTCCATCGCGCTGAGGCCAAGATCGTGCGCCTTGTTCTGACGGAATTCCGACGGGTCGCCGACAATGACGTTGGAAGCTCCGCACTTCTGCGCAAACAGCGCAGTCATCAGACCCACGGTTCCCGCACCGAGGACAACGACGTTTCGTCCCTCAATGCCAGCGCCGAGGTAAGGCACGCTGCTTCCGAACGCCTCTGAATCGGCGTGCAAAATTCCATTAGCCGCGATCGGTCCCATCTGAGCGACGAACACTCCAAGCATGGGATCGATATCGTTGGAAAGCGGCACCAGCACGTCATGGCATGGGTCTGCAGTGTGGCCGCTCTTGTGCGCAAACGTCGTCGCGACAATATCGCCGTTCGCGAAGCCGGCTGCCCGCGTCTCCGAGACCCGCGCCACCTCCATGTAGCCAAGAAAGGGAACTGGATAGTGAAGGTCAGCCTCGCCTTCCACAAATACACCCCTCTCCCCATCGAACCTCGAATGGAAGTAAGGGTTGGTATTTTTCATGAACGTGAGTTCGGTACCTGCTGAAAATCCGCTATACAACGTCTCCAACCGGATGTGGCCTTCGGGGGGCGGGCCCTCTTCGTATTCCAAGAAGAATGCTTTCCCCGCACGTTCTATGCCCAGCGAACGAATTCGCCGATGGCCGGGCTGCAGGCCCTGCGGCTCCTCTTTTCGGAATTGATGCCGAAGAGGAGCCATCGGCCTGCGCTCGAAGACAGGAGGGTCGAGTCTTAGGGGTTCGTCTTGTCGAGCTGAGGCTGCGACAGCCAGCGCGATCCGATGCGTTGCGAGCGCGTCCGAGTAGGCACAGCGAATGTGGTTTTCCTGCCCGCGCACGGCGTCGACAAAATCGCGATCCTCGCGCCAGACGGGATCGCCTTCGGCTTGGCGAACCGGACGTCCTGCTCCGACATCGACCATGATGTCATGATCTGTCAATTCTATCGCAAGACGATCGGCGAAGATGTTGAGCCCCACCCTATGGTTCCAGCCGAGAAGGCAGGTTGAGGAAAAGTTGGCGATGACGCCGGATTCGAAGGTCATTGTCGCGGTCGCAACCGCGGGCACATCGAGGCCCGGAAATTCTAAACGATCTTTAAAGCCGACACGACCATATACGTCGGTAACTTCGCCAATGAGGTAACGCGCCAGGTCAATGATATGAGTGGTCTGTTCGATCATCTGCCCACCTGATCGATCAATCTTCCACCACCATTGCGGTGGAGGCGTCTGGTCCAACCAGTAGCCGGAGAGAAGTTGCGCCGGGTTTTCCACCAACAACCGGCGGGCCTCCTCTACAGTATCGAGGTACCGCCAGTGATAACCCACGGCCGTTATCAATTTCGCTCGCGCAATCATGGTTGCAAGTTCTTTAGCAAGGGCCAAATCGAGGGTGATAGGCTTCTCGACAAAGAACGGGATGCCGCGTTGGATCAGCTCCCGTTCCGCATCGCCGTGCGCAAAGGGAGGTATGCAAATATAAACCGCGTCGACCGCTTCGGCGTCCAGCATGGCCTGGTGGCTGGTGAACGCTTTCGCGCCAAAGCGCGATGCCGCGTCGCTTGCGCGACCTAAGTCAGGATCCGCAAAGGCGACGAGCGCCACATCGTCAAACCCGGCAAGGATGTCGAGATGGCGGTGCGCGATTCCTCCGCAGCCGATGAAGCCAATCCGTGTCTTGTCCATGAAAGGCTGTCCTCTTTTGACTTCTGTTTTGGCGGGGAGAAACCGTTGATAGATGGCAACCGTTTCGGTGGCCATCCGATCCGCTGAAAAGGCGCTGTGAAATCGATTCATGCCAGACTGACCTATTGACCTGGCGCGAATGGGATCAGAGAGCGCGTCGATCAAAACCTCAGCTAGGGAGGAGGAATTTCCTGGCTCAGCCAAGAATGGGTGATCTTCGCCAAGCGCTTCGATGGTCCCCCCAATTCGGGTTGCGACGACCGTTAGACCTACAGACATCGCTTCGAGCACCGCCAACGGCAGGCCCTCAAAGCGCGAGGGCAGGACAAAGAGGTCGGCATTCATCATGATGTTGGGAACGTCGTTTCGGTGTCCGAGAAACTGGACATGATCGCGCAGTAACAGTTCGTCGACCAGATCGTGGACAGCGTTCATTTCCTCGCCCTCCCCCACGAGAAGAAGCAAGGCGCTGGGATGGGCTGCAACCACTGTTGGCATTGCCCTTACGAGGGCAGCGTGATCCTTCTGTTTCGAAAACCGCGCCACCGTAAGAAGGGTTGGTCGGGATTGATACGGGCGTTCGCCCATGCCGTGTGCGTCGCTTTCCCCCCGATCCCACGCATAGATCCCGTTGCGGACAACCGTCAGCCGGGCCGGATCCACACCATTTCTTTCAAAACTCTTGCGAGAGGCCTCGGAGACCACGATATGATGGGTAACTGTCAAAATCGCCCTATGATATTGCGCGATCTGCTCAGCATCTGTCAGCACATATGGCAAATGCTCCGTTCGTATGACGGGAATTCCGCAATCGCCCCCTACACGGGCAATCCCGTGTCCCTCCCACCCGATGCCGGCATGGATGTGAAGCAGCGATGCCCCCGACGAACGCAGCCATTCTTCAAATGTCGCCAGGTCATCGGCGCTCTTGATCGCCAAGCCCCAGCGTACGGCGCGGGTCAGCAACGCGGAGTTCTGCGGAGCCGCTAGCGTGACTTTGTACTGTGTTCCAAGCGCCTGTCCGAGCGTAAGCATGTGCTCGCCCATCCCGGACGGCTCGCGGCTGTCGGTGGCGATAACGATGTGCTGCAAGTGACTGGTCATTTCACGCTCGCAGCAATGGTGCTCGCGTGCGCCTTTGACATCTTCCGGTATGTCGCCAGAGCCTGGCCCACCACCTGATCCATATTATAGTACTTGTATGTCGCCAGCCGACCGACAAATGTCACGTCGCTAGAACGTCGCGCAACAGCTTCATATTGCTTGTACAGTGCCTGATTGTCCGGTCGAGGGATGGGATAGTAGGGTTCCCCTTCTCCACCGGCGAACTCATAGGAAATGGTTGTCTTCGGATGGATCTGGCCAGTCAGATGCTTGTATTCGGTGATCCTCGTATACGGCACTGTCTCCGAGGGATAGTTGATCACGCCGACTGGTAGCAGGCGTCTGGCATCATGTGTTTCGTGTCGGAACTCAAGGCTACGGTATGGAAGACGACCGAAGCGATAATCAAAATATTCGTCGATCGGTCCTGTGAAAATCGTATGTGCCTCGGGATGGTCCCTTCGGATGTCCGCGAATTCCGTGCCGAGCGATACGGTGATGTACTCGTGGTCCAACATTTTCTCGAACATCCTAGTGTAGCCATGCAGCGGCATAGCCTGGTAGGTGTCGAGGAAATATCGGTCGTCATCGCTAACGCGTGCCGGGACACGCGAGGTTACCGATCTGTCAAGCTGACTCGGATCGAGACCCCATTGCTTGCGGGTATATCCTTGGAAAAACGCGCGGTAGAGATCGCCACCGACCTGGGAGACAACCGCATCCTTCGCTGTTTCGATCGGATCGCAAGGCTCTGCACGAGCGGCCAAAAATAAGGCGGCCTCTGCTTCGTCCTTCAGATTGAGACCGTAGAACCCATTGAGGGTCGTTCGGTTGATGGGAACTGGCAGTCGATGATCGCCGATGTCGGCGAGCACACGGTGTTGGTACGGCCTCCAATCGGTAAATTGTGACAAGTAGTCGAAAATTTCCTGACTGTTGGTATGAAAAATATGCGGTCCATATCGATGAACGAGGATGCCGTCTTCATTGTGAAAATCGTACGCGTTGCCGCCGATATGCGGACGCCTATCACACAAAAGCACATGCCTCCCATCGGCCGCCAATCTTTCTGCCAGCACCGAGCCCGCAAAGCCTGCACCGACGATCAGGTAGTCAAAGGATGACCTCGACCTGGCGCTTGTCGGTGGAGATGGGAATTGTGTGAGAGAATGTGTGAATGCGGACCGACGGATGATGGCTTCCTCAACCAGCACACTCATCGCGTGAAACGTGTCGTCCCACGACGAAGCGGCGAGAAGGGTATCAACTGATCTCAGCCAGGCGCCGTCGGATTCTTTTAAGACAAGCGCATCGTCGCACGCTGTGGCAAACTGCTCGGCATCCCGCGCAAGAGCAACACCGGAAACGCCCCCGTATTGACGCACGACGTCGGCGATAGGCGTCGATACGATTGGTCGACCGGCAGCAAGATACTCGGGCGTCTTGGTGGGGCTTATGAACCGTGTTGCGTCGTCGAGAGCAAATGGCATCAGTGCCCCGCTCCAGCCCGACACATACGCTGGCAGTTCGCCATATGCTTTTCGGCCCAGGTAATGGATGTTCTCCGCTTTGGGGAGGTCGTCGGGTGAAATCTTGACGATTGGCCCGATAAACACAAAAGAGAGGTTCGGTCTAGCGTTGGCTACACAGCTTATGAGGCCGAGGTCGAGGCGCTCGTCGATGACGCCATAATATCCGAACTTTGGAGCGCTGATGGACCTTTGATCGGCCGGCTCCTCGAGGTTTCCACGAGCAGCGTGGAAATGGTCTACATCGACGCCAGATGGGAAAGGATGAATATTGTCATGCAGATGCCGCTTGGCCTCATACAGGCTGTGGCCGCCGGTGAAGGCCACATCGGCGCGTTTAAGGAGTGCAGCCTCGGCGTCCTTGAGAGTTGGCGGCGCAAATTTGAAGTTGGCCAACTCGTCCATGCAATCGTAAATGACCGCCGCCGCATCGATGTGACGAGCGAGCCCATACATGAGCGGAGTATAGAACAATAGGATCGGGCGGGCCACGCCGTAGATCGACAATAGTTCATCCAACAGGTTTCTTAGTTCACGCTCCCTCTCGTCCTGACCTAACCAGTGAGGGATTCGTGGACGTATGGCTTTCACCGCCGTCCCCTCAAATGGATGGATCTCCAGATAGGCTAAATGGTGATCTGTGGGGATGAACTCTTCGAAATAGAAGACCTGTCTATCTCGCGCGAAACGCTCCATCAAATGCTGGGGACGCTGCAGCACAAAATCCCAGCGCAAATGGGAAAAACATATGATCGGCGCCTTGCGTTGTTCGGCTGTACGGAACCCTTGGGTGAGTGAGCTGGAAAGATTCATTTGCGGATCCGCGGTTTATGGAAGCCTTCCAACCTCCACTCCGGCGGTTTGTTCCGCAGTCATTTCTGCCCCGCACGCGAATCCATGATTTCGCAAAGCTTGCGGACTGAATGTGGCCACGTCCAATTATCAAGGACAACCTGGCGCGGCGAATAATTTGAGAGGTTTTCAAGCATGCTCGAAATGGCATGGTGAAAATGATCCGCTGCTACAGTCTCCCCTGTTCGCGGAGTAATATACTGAAGTCCACACACGAGAGCGCTATTGGCGAGAACCGGCAGGCCAGCCAGCATGTATTCGGTTAAGATTGCCGGGGCGCCGTCGTTGATGCCGCAAACCACGCCGATCTTTGCCTGGTTCATTAGACTATTAACCTCTGCATATGGCACGCCTGGCGGACCAACAAAGTCGACGTCAATCCCCAAGGCTTGCACTTGTGTGCGCAGCATATTCCCAAGTTCCCCATAGCCGCAAACGCAAAGTGCCCTCATGCCATGCGGAAGTTTAGCCAGGGCATCGAAAAGGATATCGTGGCGCTTGTAAGTTTGAGCGGCGGCTACATAGATAACGTCATATCGCCGTGGGCCATCGAGTGGATAGAACATGCTCTGAGACGCAAATTCCGGCCCGATCGGAAGGACCGCCGTCTTCATTTCCGGATGTCGCCGGTTCACCTCCTGCGACTGCCACAAGGCGCCGGTCAGCACCAGATCGAAATGTTGGCTAATTGATCGGGGAACTCGCCACGTAGGGGCATCGATAGAATTGTAGATTTTATAGCTGCTCTTGCATGCAACAAGTATGTCTTCTGAAACGCCAAGCCCCCACACGCAGAGAATATCGGGAGCACCAAACGTAAGGATGTGGGCCAGCATATCATTCGACGCGAATGGCGCCTTTGGGCCGTTCATTGCAAATGAACGGCGAACAAGAAACGGATTAGTCGTCAAATCCTCGGGGGGCGGGCGGTCGCCGCGCCAATGCGTCCAAACTTCGACGCTGTCGACTATACCCATCTTCAAGCAAGCAAGGGGCAGGCGTTCAATGTAACTGCCCTCCACCACTAGATCATGGATTGGCTGTTCGACAGTAAAGGGGGGACTTCCCCGCGCTCCACTGGCCCACTGGGCTCGCAACTCCTCGATAGCGAGCGGCGAGGGAGGCCCGGACCAGCCGGCTTGATAGTCACTGATAACGACAAGACGCTTTTTGCCTAAATATTGCCTGTTCAATACCCTCCACTCCGTCCACCCCTGATGCCGACCATTACGTTCGCAAACCAGCGGTTCGTTCTAGTCGCCGATGAGAAACCCACCGGTCCAATGCACCACACAGTCCGTGCCGTATCGAAAGTCCAGCTTCTCTCGCGGTGGCAATGAAAGCGGCTCGTACCACCAGAACGGCGGCAGAGGGAAACTCACTGCGAAGCCGCGTTGAAGAGGAAGGCGGTCAAAACCACGTAGGCGGACATGTGCAGGAATTCGCTCTCTCAGTTCTCGAACAACGCCGATAGGAAGCTGCCCGACCCCGTGTAGTCGAGCAATGTCAGTTGCGGGAAGCCGTGTTCCGCCAGATCCTGATTGAAGCTCTGCCATCCGCTGTGCAGCATGCCGACGATCGTGACAATGTAGCTGCGATGAGAACAATGGTCAGTCCTTTCTCGCGGAGAAATCGCAGTCCTTCGTTCAGTACGGCAGTAGGATCAGTGTTCGATGCTGCGCCGCGCCCACTTCAGATTAACTTGCATGGCCGACGAACGTTCCCCGCCTGAATGGTTTTCGTGCGGTCGCGATTCCGCGCACCCGCGGTCAGATTCCGACCGGCAGCCATTGCCTCGCGAGTGGTTCCCCGCCATGCCTCATCCTCTCCTCCATCAAAAGAGGGTTTCGATACCTGCATGCATTAGAGATAGCTCCCCTCCAAGGGGGTGACGAGCCAAACCTGCGAGCTACGTCAGCGCGTCACAATCGGCGAGAAAACTATGACCGCCCGGTACCAGGATGACGACGCACGCTTCATCCTGGTTGGATTGGAATTCGAGGGATTTCAAATTTCCAGATTGATGACAAAAATCCGAGATTTCGCGGCCGCCTACATCGAACGTATATCCGCGGAATTGAGGGCGGTCGACCTCCTCCGAGCTACCCTGTGGCGGAGTCGAGCGCCTGGACGGCAGCATGCCTCTCACTGTCTTCCTCCGGATTCCATTTGCGGACATACGTGTTCCCCAGCGTCACCATTGAATCCCTCGCGATCACGAGGCTTCAGACATTCGACACGTCCTTTGCATCCTGCTCGGCATCGATGGCGCTCAAGTTGACCGCTGGCAAAGCGAAAATACTCCTTGGAACATTCGGATGAAGCGGGAGTTGGGACGCATTCACAGAACCGCGAAAAAGCTCTGGAGGCTTGTACAATGTCCCAACCATCCATCTCCCGCCTGCCGGGCGATACTCCGTATGCGGTCAACCCGGTGGACCCGCGCATTACGGCCACTCTCAATAAGATATCATGGGGTGCGGTGTTTGCCGGCGTCGTGATTGCCCTCGCCGCACAGTTCCTGCTCAATCTTCTCGGCGTCGGAATTGGTGCTGCGGTCCTCGATCCCGCCACATCGGACAATCCTACAGCCGCTAGTTTCTCCATCATCGGTGGCCTCTGGTTCGTCGTTTCCGGCATCGTCGCCTCGTTTATCGGCGCATATGCTGCCAGCCGGCTGTCAGGCCGTCCGAGCAAGTCCACAGGCGGTTTCCACGGCATCACCTCGTGGGCCGTCACCACGCTGGTCATTCTGTACCTCCTGACGACCTCGGTCGGCGCACTCGTCGGCGGCGCGTTCAGCGGCCTTTCGAGCGTGGTCGGCGGCGTCGGCAAGACTGCAGCAACCGCAGCGACCACCGCGGCGCCGTCGATTGCCGCGGCAGCCGATCCGATGGCCGATATCGAACGGCAAATCCGCGGGGCCAGCGGTGGCTCCGACCCGCAAGCCCTGCAAACGGCGGCGGTGACGGCGATGAAAGCGGTAGCAACGGGCGACCAGAGCCAGGTCGAGGACGCCAAGGCACGGGCCGCCGACGCTCTAGCGAAAGCTCAGAATACTCCTGTCGACCAGGCCCGTGCGAAAGTCGATGAATACGAGGCCAACTACAGGGCATCGATCGATCAGGCAAAGCAACAGGCTTTGGAGGCGGCACAGACCACGACGGAGGTCGTTTCCAGCGGCGCTCTGCTCGGATTCCTCGCGCTCGTTCTCGGCCTGATTGCAGCATGGTTCGGCGGTGTAGCTGGCACGAAGCCTGGCCCAATCCTTGAAGAATATACACGCGACGGAAACCAATAATCTCAACACGAGGAACACGAACATGGCAGAACCTAAAAACCTCAGTGATCTCCTTTATGAGACCCTCATGGATATCTACTTCGCGGAAAAGCAGATACTGACCGCCCTGCCCAAGATGGCGGAAGCCGCACAATCACCTGATCTCAAGGAGGCATTCGAAACACATCGCGGTCAGACCGAAGATCACGTAACGCGCCTCGAACGGGCCTTCGAACTGATGGGCAAGCCAGCGCAGCCGAAGACCTGTAATGCCATCCTCGGCATCATCGAGGAAGGCAAGGAAGTCATGGAGGCGTTCAAGGGCACGGCAGCCCTCGATCCGGGCCTGCTCGCCGCTGCGCAGGCTGTGGAACATTATGAGATCAGCCGCTACGGAACGATGGTAACCTGGGCGGAGACGCTCGGTTTAGATGACGTAGCTGACCTCCTCGCGGAGACTCTTGACGAAGAGGAAACGACCGACGAACTGCTTACCGAGATCGCTAAAGCGACCGTGAACGCGCGGGCCGCCTGAATCCGGGCACCTCGCGAGCGAGACGTGTGAACATACGAGGTACGTCGGGTTGGTCGTCCTAGCGGCCAACCTGCACGTGGCGACCTAGTTCTAGTTCAACCCCTGAGAGGCTCATCTTGTGCGCGCCCGACGGCGCAGGATTATCATCGGCACCGTAACGTTAACCGTGCATCGATGAAAATGTGGGATCTGGTGGGATGACCAGATTTAGCCGTGATCCTCTTTATCGGCGCCACCGATTTCCAGCGGAGGTGATTGCCCATGCCGTTTGGCTCTATTTCCGGTTTCCGCTCAGCCTACGGATGGTCGAGGATATGCTCGCAGCTGGTGGCGTCATCGTCTCTCACCAGACGGTGCGACGCTGGGCTGAGAAGTTCGGCAGACACTTTGCCAATGATATCCGGAAACGATCAGCCGGCAGGCGCCGGTGACAAATGGCATCTCGATGAGGTTGTCGTCGCCATCGGTGGAAAGAAACACTGGCTTTGGCGCGCCGTTGATCAAGACGGCTTTGTTCTCGACGTGCTGGTGCAAAGTCGCCGCAGTGCCAAGACTGCAAAACGTTTGATGCGAAAGCTTCTGAAAGGGCAAGGCCGTTCGCCGCGTGTGATGATCACCGACAAGCTCCGGTCCTATGGCGCAGCAAAACGCGATATCATGCCCGGCGTCGAACACCGCTCGCACAAAGGCCTGAACAATCGGGCGGAAAACTCTCATCAGCCGATCCGACGACGGGAGAGGATCATGAAGCGCTTCAAGTCAGCGCGACAGCTTCAGCGTTTGGTGATGTCAGGTTAACTTCCTCAGGAACACTTTCCGTTAGGCGGGAGGCTCAGGCAGCGGTGCCCGTGACTGCTCTCCAATGCGCGATCGCTCTGATGCGGTGCAGGTGGACGGCGATGGCGGAGTGTTTGGAGCGTGGCGGGACGAAGAGATTTCGGACCGCCGAAAAGACGCTCGTGAAGCGTTGCAGTGCGCCTGGCGAGCGAAACCGTTGCATTATTCGTTCTCGTTTTCGCAGGGGTAGATGGGAGTTTTCGGCGCGATTGTTCAGCCCTTTGTGCGATCGATGCTCGACCGTGGGCATGATCTGCCGCAGTGCCGCGCCGTAGAAACGAAGCTTGTCCGTGACGATGCGCTTCGGTAAGCATCCCTGCTTCTTCATCAGCCGGGTCCGGCGGGCCTGAACAATCTCGTCGAGAACATAGCCGTCCCGATCGACGGCCCGCCAGAGCCAATGCCTTTTGCCACCGATCGTGATGACGAGTCGAGTGGCCCGGGGGAATTTCACCCCCAGGACTGGGTCACCGGAGGCAGTCACCCGCCCCCGGTTCCCACAGAACGTAGCGTGCGGATTTCCCGCACTACGCTCTTCGGCAGCTTCACAGCACCGCGAGTGCTTGCAGCTTCCCGTAAGGAAGCCGCAGCTTGGGTCGCAGCAGCGGGTTCCGTTCTTTGATCTGGTTGAAAGTGTCCCATGTGAGGCGGCCACCATCTCGGCTGCGGCTGCGTAACATTCGGCACCAGTACCGTTCCGTGGCCCGATACACCTTGAGCAGCGACCGAAGGTTTCCGGCGATGCCATAATAGGCGTAGTGGCCACGAAGAGCAGCGTTGATTTCGCTGACCTGGTCCCTGATGACGTAATGTCGAACTTGCCGCATCAGCTCCTGCAGAGACGAGAGACTACGTCGAAGCCGAGACTTCTCCGTGCGCATCCCGACCTTGAAGTTACCCTTTTGGTTCCGCGAGCAGTACAGCGTCATGCCCAGAAAGTAGATCGTCTCCGGGCGATTTCTGCCGCGTTTGCTCGCATCTCTCTGAGCAAACCGACCAAACTCGACCAACTTGGTCTTGCTCGGCTCAAGAGTGAGGCCAAACTTCCCCAAACGATGACGGAGAGCGTCCTCGACGCGGAGCGCATCCGATTGATGTTGGAAACAGATCACGAAGTCGTCGATATAACGCACCAGCCGGGCTTCGCCCTTGAGCTGGACCTTCACCACGCGCTCGAACCAGAGGTCGAGCACATAATGGAGATAAACGTTGCTCAGCAAAACGCTGATCGACCCTCCTTGAGGAGTTCCTTCATCACTCGGGTGGACAGCCCCGTCCTCAAGGACGCCTGCTTTCAGCCAGCGCCTGATCAAGCTGATCACGCGCGGATCCCCGACTCGATGCTCGACAAACCGGAGCAGCCACTCATGCGACAGACTCCCAAAATAGTTCTTCAAGTCCGCCTCCAGCACCCAGCTCGTCCGGCCGCCGCAGATTGCCTCGTTGAGGGTCGACAGGGCATGATGAGCGCTAAGATGCGGCCTGCCGCCGAACGAGCAGGGCAAGAAGTCCTGCTCGTAGATCGCCGACAGCACCGCAGCTGTGCTGCGCTGAAGCGCCCGGTCCGAAACAGTTGGCACCCCGAGCGGGCGCTTCTCCGTCTTGCCGGGCTTGGGGATGTAAACGCGCCGCACTGCCGGCGCGCGATATCCCTGGCGGTGAATGGATTGGAGCATCGGCTCTATCCATTCTCCAAAGCTCTCCTTCGCCGCCTTCACCGTCTGACCATCCACCCCGGCGGCCGAGCGCTGCGGAATCCTCAACAGATTCCTCTGCACCCGTTCGCGCGTGATGTGATGGGCAAGCGACGTAAAGCGGAGTTTCGGCTCACACCGAGCTTTCGCTGCTATATGTTCAAGTCCCGTTTCCATGGTCAGCTGATCTTCCCTTTGCATGAAAGGCCGTGTCTCCCGTTGAATGGAGCCCATGTTGCCCAAAAACATTTCAACTACCGCTGACCGCTTCCCCATGTGGCCGGCTCTCCCGACCTCGGAGTACTATCAGTCAGTCTGACTTCCACCCGGTCATCAGCCCCTTCTCGCCTCATCGGCTTGGCAGGTCCTACAAGCTTGCGCTTGAACCGGTTGGATCTCCCTTGTTCACGTCAAATCCTTCGATTGCATGCTGGCGGTACGAACCCCGGGAGCACCTTGGACCACTCGCAAAGACGCGGCCTGCGATTCCGCCTTCCCCTTTGAGAGACAGGGTCGGCTACTCCGATCACGTTCGATTTCGGGGCTATCTATCCGTTCACGTATGTTCCGGCCTACAATCTCCTTGTCTACGCTTCGCAGCGGCCGTTACCGGACACCACGCAAGACTCAGTACACGGCTGCTCGCTAGGCTTTGCCGTGGCCGTCATCTCAGACGGCTGAATTCAACGCGCTTGCAAGGCGCAACTCTCACAGATCCGGACGTGAGCGTCTCCACTCATCCGGCTCCTACCGTCCAGCCGTTGCCCGATACAGCAATCGCCAATGTGCAAACAGCGCTGGCTCCCGACGCCTTACGTCCTGGACCCAGTACCGCGCACGCCGACGATGGCGTCTCAGGCGTCGATATTTCGACATGGCCCAGCGTGCCAGGCGCAGATCGAGGTGCATCAATGCTCGGGAAAGTGCCGATTTGTGGTAACGACCATAGTAGTTCATCCAACCACGAAGGATCGGATTGAACATCTTGGCCAGATCATTGATGCGCTTGTCGATACGGCGGTCAAGCTGCCAGTCCCGCATTGTCTGACGGATGGCTTTCGCGGCTCGGTTGCTGATACCCGGACTGAAATTGACGAAGGTCTTGCCCCATCGGTTCATTGCCAGTCTCGGTCGAAAGGTGTAGCCGAGAAAGTCGAACTTCTGATTGGGGCAATGCCCCCGCCGAACGTTATCCTTGCAATACACGATCTGTGTCTTGTTTGGATGTAACTTCAGTCCGCATTCAGCAAACCGTTGCTCAAGATCCGTTTGCAACTTTTGGGCCTGACGCTCGCTGCTGCAATGACAAACGGCATCATCGGCAAAGCGTTCAAACGGAATCTCAGGACGGTGTTTGGCCATCCACCGATCGAACGCATAGTGCAAAAAGAGGTTCGCCAGCAAGGGTGAGATAACTGACCCCTGCGGAGTTCCCCTCTCCCGAGGTTCCAAAGTGCCGTTCTCCAGTTGCACGGGAGCCGTCAGCCACCGTTCAATGTACAACAACACCCACGTGCAGTCGGTGTGCTTTCGCACCGCCCGTAGCAACAGGTCGTGTGGAATGGTGTCGAAGAAGGCCTGAATGTCGAGATCGAGAACCCAGTCATGGCGCCAGCATCTCTGCCTTGCCATACCCACGGCCTCGAGTGCCGACTTGCCGGGCCTATACCCATAGGAATCGGGATGGAAATGTCTTTCCAGTTCCGGTTCCAGGTATGCCTTCACCACCCCTTGCGCAATCCGGTCTGAGACCGTGGGAATGCCCAACGGCCTTGTACCGCCTTGCCGCTTTTTGATCGCGACCCGTTTGACTGGCGGCGGAAAGTAGCTGCCAGATGACAATCGGTTCCAGAGCTTGAACAGGTTGTTCGTAAGCGCTCATTTCCATGCGCGTTGACGTGGCCCATTTGACGTGGGTCGCTTTGTGACGGCCCTATCGGATCAGGCAGCGGTAGTTTTGGCGAAGTTGAAGGGCAGCAAATCAGTGATGTCGGAATCTGTTGCGCGCTGCGGCAGTTCGGTAAGCACGTGGCGCAAGTAGGCCAAGGGTTCGATGCCGCAAGCTCGGCAGGTCAGCATTAGGCTGTAGACGACGGCACTGGCCCTCGCTCCGTCCACGGTGTCGCTGAACAGCCAGGATTTTCTGCCAGTGGCAAAAATTCTGATATCGCGCTCGAGTAGGTTGTTGTCGATCGGCATCCTGGCGTCTTCTGTGTAGCGCGTCAGGTAGTCCCACTGATTTAGGGTATAGGACACGGCATCGCCGATCTTGCTGTCGGGCAAGACCTTCGGGGCGATGTCGTTGAGCCATACCTTGAGAGCATTCAGGATGGGGACACTGTGTTGCTGGCGGAAACGGCGAATGCAATCGGCTTGCGTTTCGCCCTTGTCAGGCTTTGCGTTGCGCGCCTGGCTTTCAATCCGGTAGATCTGCTCGAAGAATTTCAGCGCCTGCTCCGGCGGACCGCCGCCTTTCTTTCTTGCCTTGAGGGCATCGACGAAGCGACGCCTGGAATGCGCCATGCATCCCAGATGGGTGGCCCCTGCCAGCGTGCGCCAGGCGGAATAGCCATCGCTCATCAGGATGCCGTGGTAATCGCCGAGGAAGGCCTGCGGATAAATCTGGCCGCGGCCGGGTTGATAATCGAGCAGCACGATCGGCTCGTCGCTGTCCTCTCCACTCCGATACGCCCACATGAATGATGTGCTGGTGGCCTCCCTGTCCTTTTCCTTCAGCACCTGGACCGTCGTCTCGTCGCCATGGATGATGGCTTGAGACCTGAGCCGCGATTTCAGCGCGTCATAGATGCGGGAGAGATGCCTCTCGCTCGAACCGATCACCCAATGGCCCAGAGCACCGCGGCTGACGGGAACGCCGGCGCGCTCGAAGGCCTGGGCCAGGCGGTAGAGCGGCGTGCCATCGACATATTTGTGAACAAGAGCAAATGCCAGCGTCGAGGCCGTGGCGATGCTGCCCGGCAAGGGCTGCGCGGGCATTGGCGCAAGGACAACAGGCGTGTTGATCCCGGTGCGATCGCAATGGCGGCAGGCATACTTGAGCCGCACATTCTGCAGGACCTTGGCCTTCACCTCGATGTGGAGCTGCTCGGTGACGGCCTCGCCCATGCGATGCATCTGGTGACGGCAGCAAGGACAGGCCTTCTGGTCGTCGGCAAGGTCATATTCGACGCGCTCGCGCGGCAGATGTTCCGGCAGGGGCTTGCGGCCACGTTTCTTGCCCTCTGGCTTCTCGATCGCCGCAAAGCCCGTGTCCGGCAGGTCGACGACCTCCCCATTGTCTCCGCCGGCGTCGTCTTCATCGGCAACCTGCTCGGCTTCATCGAAGAGGCGGTCCACGTGCTTTTCGCTTTTCGGCGCAAAACGATGAAGCCGCGCCAACACCAGTTCTTCCTCGAGCTTGACCACGCGTTCCGTGAGCTGACGGTTCTCCGCCTGCAGCGCCGCAATGCGCGCCATCAACTCCTCAACAGTGGGTTCGCCGGGTCGGATCATCAGATTCTTGAATCTGAACCGTTTCGCCCCGTCAACCGCAGACGTCGAGAACTGTCAGCCGGCGATCTGGTATTGCCGAACCGGATGGCGGACCATCGCGTCGATATCAATGCCGTCGAGAATCCAGTGTAATTGCTCGGTCGTCAGCGTTACCACCATCATCTCCCGACGTGGCCATCGGAACCGGTCTTCCGACAATCGCTTCAGCACCATCACAAAACCGGACCGATCGAAGAACAGGAGCTTCATCCGGTCACGGCGGCGATTGCAAAAGGCAAAGACCGCAGGCGCAAACGGATCGAGCTCCATCACCTCCTGCACCAGGACCGCAAGGCTGTTGATACCGGCCCGGAAGTCGATCGGCTCGCGGTGCAGGTAAACCTTGATATCAGCGCCCAGTCTGAACATGACCCAGAGCTCCGATGATCGCCGTCAACGCATCCACATCACCGCATTCCAGCGAAAGCTTCACGCCGTTCGGCAGCAACGCGCTGATTTTGGAAAAACCTGACAGATGGGCCGTCTTCTCCAGTGATGCCGGTTGTTCTTCACCATACGCGACCGGTATATCCAGCGAGCGCATCCCGACAGGCAGGCTGCCGTCTGCTGCGACGACCGGGATAAACGGCGAGCTTGCAGATACCGCCGACAAGCCAGCCTCCCTGGCCTCCTTGACCCACTTGCGTAGAAGGTTGGCATTGACCCCATGGCCAAGCGCAAGGCCTGATATAGAAACACCAGGCTGGAGGCAAGCCGTAACAAGCCGCGCCTTTGATCCTGGATCATAGCGCCGCCGACCATCACGCCCCACCAACCGCACACGCAGCTTCTGCTCTTCGTCATTCATATTTGGTGTCCACCTATTTCAAGTGGACACTTCATGCGGCAGAGAACTCAACGCGAAAAGGCGCATGGAAATGAGCGCTTACGGTTGTTCTTCACATCCCGCTCAAGATCCTCGATCGACTGATCATCGACCCCGGCTGCACCCCGGTTCGCCTTTACCCGTTGATAAGCCTATAGCGCGACGATCAGGATGAGACGCCGTATTGCCTCGCCTGTGAATGTTCCTGATGCACTTGATCATTGCCTCACAAGATTGCTCCTTTCTGCTGCGAGCGTTCAAGTCGCGGAGAGTTGAGCTGTTTCGGAATTTGCGCCGAAGATCATGGCATGGGCTTTATTTCGACGCCACTCTTTGACGCGCCGTTGCACTGTTCGCAGGAGTCCGTCGGGGTACTCATTCGGATAACGCTCTTGAAGCCGCTCGAGCAACTCGCGGCCTGTCCGCCAAGGTTCCTCCTCAAACCAAGAGCGGAGATCGTCGGTCACGCGGATGAGCGGGTCTGGTCTACGTCGCTCTCGGCGCAGTTTTGGTTTCGCTTTGGCCGTCGGACGGACTTCGCCTTCCGTCCAGGCGTGGCGCAGGTTCTGCAAGAACGTTTCGATATCCGGCGTGGCTGTTGACAGCGAGGCATTGCTGGCAACCTCGACAAGACGCTGCTGCGCTGTTCGAATATCGCGCAATAGTTTCACAGGATCCAACTGATCGCCGATGTGCGATAGCCGATTTCGGACTTCGGTCGGTGTTCTCGGATCTGCCAAGAGCCTCTGATAGGGTGTCGCAGGAGGATGATAGATCTTTTTGACCACCGCGCCATCGCGACGCTTCTCCCGCAGCTTAAAGGATGGCTGAAAGAAGTTTATGAACAAGCGCACCGATCGGTATAGATCGGCCAGGGTCGCAGCGGCCTCGACCCCCTCATAGCGATGATAACCAACAATGCGGCGAACGATCGACCCATTCTTCTGCTCGACGAAAGCCTGATCATTCTTGCGGTAGGGACGGCAACGCGTGAACTCGATATTGGAATCAAGGCAGTAATCCCTGATCGTTTCGTTGATGAACACGCTGTCATTGTCCGTATCGAAGCCGAGCAGCGGAAACGGCATCAGACGCCGCAACTCACTCAACACTTCCGTCAGAAGCTTCTGCTCACGCACAAGCAGAGGCGCACATTCCGTCCAGCCACTGGCAATATCGGTGAGGACTAGCGTTTGGACGAAGCTGCCCCGCGCAACGGGGCCGGAGTGGGAGACAAGATCTGCTTCAACAAACCCAGGCGCGGGATCATCCCAGTCAGAGAATGTCCGGACGGGGACGCTACGCCTTAACGCAGACGAAGCCACCGAATGCCGGCGTCGCCGGCCGCCCGCTGTTTCGCGAATGTCTTTCAGAGCGCGATCAATCGTCGCGGCGCTCATCTGCAATAACAGAGCCCGAACCCGGTCATCCAGGTTGAGGTGTCCGTGCCGCTCCATGGAGATGACCAGCGTCGGGAGCAGCGCCTTTAGCCGCTTTCCACAAACACGGTCGGACGACTCCCACAACACGATAAGCGCTTGGCGGGCGGCTTCGTCATAGATCCGAGGACGTGGTCGAGACGCGACTTGATTATGTGTGCCGCGGAGTAACCGCATCGCATGTTTCCGGTGCATGCCGCTGATCGCAACGAACTGATCGAGAATGCGCGATTTTTCCTCTCGGCTGCCTTGGAGGTAGCGCTTTGCTAAAGCTGCAATCAATTCTTTCTTGGTCGTCACGCTGATGTGCCTCATCTGATTTGCTCCGCACCCACAAATGCTGGGAGCAAATCAGATGAGGCAACGGCCAATAATCAAGGAGCATTTTTGGCGAGGCAATGCGAGTCTCACCTTGTTTGTCGCCGCGCAGATAAGCCTCCCAAACAGCCCGTTTAGGAATATCGAACGGCTTTGCTTTACCCAAAGGCTCCTCCCGCATGACGGTTGACCTTTCGATAAAGCTGGACAGTGTTGCGCCTTCGCTCCAACGCCATTACAGCACCTTCTTCACTACTACACGCAACTCCGTCCCTGTGCCCCGCATCGGTACTCGGATCCTCATGGTGCTTCCACTTGGATGTCTCCCTTCGCATCGGGGCGACAGGTTCCCACGTTCCACACAAGAGCCTGAAGCAAGGTCACGCCGCCTTCATGCCGGACGCCATCTGGGCAGTAGACAGGTATCTCCCAGACTTCTCCCGGGTTAACGAAGCCCACCCGGTTTTGACGCCATCTATGCACTTTTCGACACGTCGTCAGCGGTTCGCTCACGCTCGTCTCCTTGCATCTTACCTGACCGGATCAAGTCCGGCCTTTTCCTCAACGCTCACCACCATCGCTCTTTACGACAGCAGCTTGAGGTGGTTTGAAACCCGCTCCTGCAAGCCGGCTTCGAGGGGCCAGCCCTCATCTCCTGTGCAGCATGGCTGCTTGGGAAGTGCCTAAATCATAGCTCCTCCTTCGCGCCTTCGTGGCGCACCTTCGTCCAAATGCCACACGTCATTTGGGCTCGGTGCTTTGCGCCGCAAGAGGCCGGCATAGTCACGGCCGAACTTCTTCGCCCAACACCGGATCGTCTCATAGGAAACGACGATGCCGCGCTCCAGCAGCATCTCTTCCACTAGGCGAAGGCTCAGCGGAAATCGGAAGTACAGCCAGACCGCCCGAGCGATCACAGCGGACGGGAAACGATGACGCTTGTAGCTGACAGTCGACTCAATCATGACTACCAACTACCGCCTACAACTTCATCATCGGTTAACCTGACATCACCGATTCTTGAGGCGGATGCACTCCTTATTATGAGATATTCGGCTAACCGCCGACGAACGTGACCGTTTCGTGGAGCGGGGCGCGGCCCGTACGGGCGGAACTTGTCGAGAGGTCCTCGTACCCGATCGACATGCCGCAAAAGAGGATGAGCCCGTCCGGGGGTGACAGCACCTCCGCGACCGTCTCGCGGACCTGCGACCACGCCATCTGCGCGCAACTGTGCAGCCCTTCGGCGCGGAGCAGCAGCATGACGCTCTGCAGATACATGCCTACGTCGGCCCATTGGGGCCGGCCCAGGTCGCGGTCGATGTAGCAGAACAGGGCGGCGGGCGCGCCGAAACAGTTCCAGTTGGCGATGGCTGCCCGCTGCCGCGCCTCCCAGTCCTCGCGCGCAATGCCGAGCGCGCTGTAGCGCTCCTTGCCGAAGGCGGATCGGCGCTCCCCATAGGGGGACTTCAGCACTTGCGGGTACATCTCATACTGCCGCTCGTCCCAAGCGTCGCCGTGGGCCACGCGCTCGACGGCGCATGTCTTGAGCTCGGCCAGCGGCGCGCCGGTCAGCACGTAGGTGTTCCACGGCTGAATGTTCGATCCGGACGGCGACCAAGCTGCGGCGGATAGCACGCGCTCAAGCACCTCCCTCGACACGGGCTCGTTTTTGAATCCGCGCACCGCCCGTCGGCTTTTGACTGCCTCGTATACGTCCATGATGATCTCCTCCTTGTCGCCGGCCATCCGTTCGTTCAAATGCCGGTCGTCTAGTTCGGCCCTAATCCGACAGGCGGTCAGTAGTCCCAGAAGATCGGCACCCAACGAAAGGCATCGCCCTCCACCGCCACATGGCCGATGGATGGGAACGGCAGGTGAGTGGCCACCAGAAGCTCGCCGCTCGCCGACAGCTCCCGCAAAAGGCGGATCCGAACGCGGGCCGCTTCCTCGGGGTCGTGTTCGAAGCCGTTGAACCAGTCCGGGTGCTCGAACCCGACAGCGAACACGGCATCGCCGGCGAACATCAGACGGTCGCCGCCGGACGCGAGGCGTACTACGCTGTGCCCGGGTGTGTGGCCGCCGGTGCGGGTGACGACCACCCCCGGCGCGACCTCGTACTCCTCCTCGAACGTCTGCAGATTGCTGCGATACTCTTCCGCGAACCGCTTGGCGGCCGCCCGAAGCGCGTCCGGGAACCCCTGCGGCATGGAGACGTGGGAGAAATCGGGGTGCGTCCAGAACTTGACCTCGGCTTCCGCCACGTGGATTCGCAGGTCCTTACGCAACTGGTCCTTTACCCCGTCGACGAGCAGCATGCCAATGTGGTCCATGTGCATGTGGGTCAGCACCACGTCGGTCACGGACGGAAGATCGATGCCGGCGGCGACCAGCCGATGGGCCAGTTGCCCGGCCTTCGGCAAGTTCAAGTTCGGGTCGTCCCCCAGCCCGGCGTCGATGAGTACGGTCCGGCCGCCGCTGCGCACCACGACCACGTTCAGCCCCCAATCGAGCGTCTCCGTCGGCAGGAAATTGTAGTCCAGCCAGGCCGCCCGGACGGTCGGGTCGGCGTTGTGGCCCAACATCTTGCCCGGCAGCGTCAGCACTCCATCGCTGACCACCATTACGTCAATCTCGCCGATCTTCAACGCGTAGCGCGACGGAACCAACTCGTCGGCCCCCGGTCTACCGGGATGTGAAACGTTGTCCGAGCTCATGTTAACCTCCTGCTGATTTCCTGATTGAATTTCAATACTCGCGTTTGCAATGGAGAGTGAATCACCTTGTGGTATAGGCTGCGTATGTCTCACGCATAGGAATCGTTACCTGTGAATTCATTGCAGTTGTCCCTTCCGATGTTGGCGGGCGTGAAGTTGCCAGCCGATCACACCAAGGCAGATACCGGCTGTACAGATCGCGACCTCGGCCTCCTTAAAGAGGTCGATTGAGGCCGTCGAGTTCAGCGCGACTCTGTCCCGGATCAGCTGTGCCCGGCGTTCGTCGAAGCCCGATTCCCTTCAAAGGTCCTGGCAATATCGGCGGCTTCAACCTCGAAGCGCCTCGCCCGTTGAAGCGCTCATTCAGCGTGATGTCGTGGAGCACGGTCCCGACGGCGACCACCTCCGCGTCGTGTTCGATGGACTGAATTTGTCCCAACCGTGCCGCAAAGAGCCAGGAGCGGATAACGTGGTTGAACAGATACGGTTCACATCGTTCCCGGGCATACTCCATTGCTTGGGTCACAATCGGCGTGTCAGGAACCGAAATTCCCGGTCGGTTGCGTTCATGTCCATCCCAGTTTTGGTTCGGGAAGGGCGGAAGCCCTCCTTATCTCCCAGTTTGCTGGCCGTTCGCTGGTGTCGATGGCGATGTCGGAAGACGTCTAATTGGCCATGGAACGGTACAGCCAGTCGACATAGCTCAGCGAACCGACACGCGCTCCCGCAAGCGGCAGCAATGTGTCATCGTTCAGTTCGACGCCGTAGTAGCGGGCGCTGTTATCTGTCACGACCTGGCGCATGTCTTCGTTTGCTGCAAGGTGCATACGTGCAATCTCGTCGAGACCGAACTGGTCGTGCCCGCCGATCTCCACGGTATCGTTCTTTGCTGCCCCCATCGCCAATTCGACCAGCATCTCAGCGACGTTGTCAGCAGCGATCGGCCTTACTGATGCCGAGGGAAGCCGGAAGCCGTCTCCGTCTGCGCCCATGTCGACTACGCCACTGATAAACTCGAAGAATTGCGTGGAATGGAGGATGGTATAGGGCCGTCGCGCTGCCCTGATGAGATTTTCCTGCACCATCTTCGCGCGGAAATAGTCACTTTCAACAAGGCGCGGTGTTCCCACCACGGAAAGCGCGAGGTAGTGCCTGACCCCCGCATCTGCTGAGGCACCCAACATGTTCCGGGTGGAAGCCTTGAAAAAATCCAGGGCCGTGTCGTCGCCAAACGACGCGGCATTGGTGACGTCGATGACAACGTCGGAACCCACTATGGCCGCTCGCAGGCCTTCCCCCGTCACACTGTTGACGCCGAGTGAGGTGGACGCAGCTGTCACCTCTGCGCCTGCCTGCCCAAGTTTCTCTACGAGGTGCGTCCCGATTCGCCCGGTCGCCCCCATAACCGTGATTTTCATCGACTTGCTCCCTCTCTCGTGCCTTGGGCAGCGGTCTGGTTTAGCCCTGCCATGCAGCTGGCAAACATTGGACCGTCGCCAGCCTGGGGAGTCACTCCACCGGCATGACGACCGGAGCGTCCTTGTTCTTGAGCAGCACGACGATGAATTTCGCCGGTTCCGTCGTGCTCGCATTTCGGCTGATCAAATGAATGTCGGAGGGGCCTTCGTAGAAGGTCTCGCCCGGCGACAAGGTGACTTCTTTCTCTCCCTTGACCTGCATCACGATCGAACCCTCGAGAACGTAGACGAATGCATTTGCGTCGTGCTTGTGGATAGGGTCGGAGCCTCCCGGCCCATACTCGACCGATATCATGAGCGCCTCCTTGCCGGGATAGTTGGGAAGGTCCTTGCTCATGAGCGATGTGACCTTTGCAGCGTTTCCGGCTACGGCAACCTGCAAAGTGCCAAGTAGGCAAACTGAAGCCGACACAAATATCGTTAACAAAGCTGACTTCATTGTCGTTATCCCTTTGGTTGTTGAATGCATATGTGCGTTCGAAAGCTGGGCAAAAGACCAGCCCAGAGATGGTTCGACGCTTAGCTTACTTCGGCTGTTGGGACGAACGGAACCAGTCTTGGAAGCCGACCTTGCCGATCCGCGCACTTTCGCCGGGCACGATCGACTGATCGTTGAGTTCAGATCCGAAATAGCGCGCATGGACGTCTGCCTCGACCATCCGCGGGTCGTTGGCCGCTTTCAGGTACCGGGCAATGATCTCGTTCATGGGAGCGCGCTCGGGACCAGCAATCTCAATCGTGCCGTTAAGCGGCTTCCCGAGGGCGACATCCGCCATCACATCGGCAACGTCATCCGAGGCGATAGGCTGGAAAGCGGCCGGTGACAAACGAGCGACTGCGCCGACCGTCGCTTCGTCGGCAATACCCTTCAGAAATTCCATGAACTGGGTGGAATGGACGATCGTGTAGGGGATGGATGATTCCTTGATCAGCCTCTCCTGGGCAAGCTTCGCCTTGAAGTACCCGTTGTCCGGCAGCCGTTCCGATCCGACGATCGAGAGGGCAATGTGGTGTTTGACACCAGCCTTGGCATCGGCGGCGAGCAGGTTGCGGCCGGCCGTTTCGAAGAATTCAAGCACAGCCTTGTCTTCCCACGATGGTGCGTTTGCAAGGTCAATGACGACCTCGGCACCGGCCAGCGCTTCCGCAACTCCTTCGCCGGTGACGGTGTTGACGCCGGTGTTGGGCGACGCGGCCAGAACCTCGTGGCCCTTGTTGCGCAAGCGCGCTGCGGTCTTGGACCCGATGAGCCCGGTGCCGCCGATAATGACAATTTTCATGACTATCTCCCTCGTTGTGGCGCTCTCGGGCCAAATGACTCGATCGCATCGGAAAGTGACAGGGGAGACAAAATCATTCTATCGTGCAGAGGGTGTAGCGCTCTAGTCACCAGGTATAGGTGACATGTCCAAGGTGATAGGCGCGATACGCAGGATGCACGGGCTGACAATAACTGCTCGTCGGTTCAGCCGCCGACGTGGCTTCATTGCAATTCACTCCGTCATGCGCAGGTTCGAGAGTTTGCTCGATCCGGACACGATGAGTGACCGCGAACGGAGCTATGAGACAATTACCCTCGTTTGATGAGGTGATGTTGTCGCCTGGCCCGGCCGAATTTTTCCGGTTCGCCCGGGCCTATTCCAGCTTTCCAGACACACAGCGCAGCGGCAATGTCTCCCGACAATGCATGGATTTCCATGAGTTGCGACTGGAGCCTTGCGGGATTACGCTCGGATCATGAGTTCGCCAGCTCCAAAATCGAGAATACGTTCTGCACGAGACGCTGATGGTCCTCTGGCTTTCTTTGTCCGACAGGAGCTGCTGATGATGCGCATCTGGTCGCACCGCCCCCAATTCTTGCATCTGGGTCTTTTTATTGCCGCCTATGTCCTGGGCTGCGGATTCGCCCAGTTGCTTGCAATCGTGCCTGGAACAGGTATTTCCATTTGGCCGCCGAGCGGGCTTTTCATTGCTACGCTTGTTCTTGCCTCCAGGCCTAGCTGGCCGTGGTGGATTCTGGGCGGCTGTCTGGCTGAATTGTTCAGCAATTTCCTGTGGTTTCACAGTCCGCTGCCTGCTGCCTTCCTGATGTATATCGGCAACGCTTTAGAAGCGGTAACCGGGGCATGGCTCGTGAGCCGGACTTTGAGGCGACCGGTTCGGCTGGAAACCCTGCGGGAAGTTCTTGCATTCGTCTTACTGGGCGCAGGAATTGCGCCAGTTGTAAGCGCGACGGTGGGAAGTGCGACGCTTGCGTGGTTTGGCATACGATCGCAAACCTTCGGAGCGGCTTGGCCCCTTTGGTGGATCGGAGACGCCACTGGGGTCTTGATCGTAGCTCCACTGGCGCTGGTCGTATTTCAGAACTGGCACGGCAAAGCCCAGTTTTCGGCCCGTTCGTTGGATCGAAGCCTGCGTCCTGGGGCTGATCTTTCTCGGCATCGCCGCCCTTGCCCTGAGCGGTTACCTCCCCTTCGCCTATATCATCATGCCGCCTCTCCTTTGGGCTGCGGTGCGTTTCGAGTTCAAAGGCGCGGCCGTCACCTTGGCTCTCCTCGCACTGATCACCGCCGCTTTCACAATATCCGGCGCCAGTCCGTTTGCCGGCGATCCCGAGTCCCAGGAACACAAGCAGATCATGCTGCAGCTTTTTCTGGCGATCTCGGCATTTTCAGCGCTCATCGTGGCCGCGATATCCCGGCAGCACCAACTGGCGATGTTTACGTTGCGCCAAAGCGTAGAGGCCTTGCGCGACCGGGAGCAGGAGCTCTCGCAACTGGTCGATATGGTCCCGAGCCACGTTTGGCGTCTGAGGCCCGACGGCGAGCCCACCTTCTTCAACAGGCGCATGGTCGATTTCCTCGGTCTGGACGTCAGTGATGCCGACAAACCGGGCATGAGCCGGTTGGAGGCTGTCATTGGAACCGTCATTCATCCCGATGATGCGTTTGAGCTCAGGAACACCTTGAGACGTTGTCTTGTCACTGGCGAGACGTTCGCCATGCGCTATCGACTGCGGCGGACCGACGGCGTCTATCGCTGGATGTCAAGCCGTGCTGAGCCGATGAGGGATCAGACTGGAAGCATCACCCAGTGGTATGGCATCGGTCACGATGTCGAGGACCAGATGCAGGCCGAGGAGGCAGTGCGGCGCAGTGAGCGGCAGCTTCAACAACTGATCGACGCTGTGCCGGCCATGATCTGGACTGTAACGAACGAAGGAAAGCCGGACTACGTGAACAAGCAGTTCACAGAAATTGTGGGCGCTACCCTTGCCGATATGAGAGCGCCTGACGGCATTGCTTCATTAAATTTGATCCATCCTGAAGACAAGCAAAGGGCAGCACAGGCATTGGCCGACTCGCTTGTTACCAGACAACCTTACAGCCTGAGGCTTCGGCAAATTCGGCACGACGGGGTCTATCGCTGGGTTGAGGCCCGAGTTGCGCCTCTGCAAGATGAGTCCGGTGCTATCCTGCGATGGTACGGCGTCAATGTCGACGTCGACGACGAAGTTCGCGCGCAGGAGGCGCTGCGCGAGCGTGAGCGCGAGCTGTCGCTGATCGTTGATATGGTTCCGGTACATATTGGCCGCATGTCGCCCGATGGCGAGCCGACTTTCTTCAGCAAGCGCACCCTGCGATCCATCGGCATCGACCATGTCGCGGCCTGGGACAAGCCGGAGGTGAGCCGCCTGGCGGCACTCATCGGTGCAACCGTCCACCCTGAGGATGGACCGCGCATGCGAGAGGTGCTCAAACATGCGCTGGCCACCGGTGAACGCTATACCATAAGGTATCGCCGGCGCAGCGCGGACGGCGTCTATCGCTGGATGGAGGGCCGCGCCGAACCATTGCGGGATGAAAAGGGAGTAATCGTGCAATGGTACGCGGCCGCCATCGACATCGATGAAGAGGTGCGCGCGCAGCAGGCGTCGCAAGAGCGGGAACAGGAGCTCCAGCAGTTGATCGACGCGGTGCCGGCTCTGATTTGGGCCACTACACCCGAAGGAACGCCGATCTACATCAACAAGCGGTTCAGGGATGTAACGGGCGCTACACTCGAGGATATTACCGCGCCCGATGGTTCGCCGTCCCTGAGCGTGATCCATCCGGACGACAGAGACGCGGCTCGGCAGGACGTCAGCGATTCGTTCAGAACGGGTGCCCCCTACGTTCAGAGGTATCGTCAGCTGCGGATCGACGGCAGCTATCGTTGGACTGAGACCCGGGCAGAGCCGTTGCGCGACGATACCGGTGCGATTGTCCACTGGTACGGGGTCAGCGTGGATATCCACGATCTCGTGACTGCGCAGGAGGCCTTACAGCAAGGCGAACGCCGCTACCGCGACCTCTTCCACTATATGCCCATCGGACTCACCCAGGTGGATGCAAGCAAGCTCATTCCCCTATTCAAGGAGTTGCGGGCACAGGGTGTGACGGAACTCAAAACCTACATCGACGAACATCCCGAATTCCTGCCGCGTGCGGTGGATGCTCTGGAGGTTGAAGAAGTCAACCAACATATCATCGCGATGTTCGGCGCAAAGGATGCCGGAGAGATGCTCGGGCCGATTGCCCGTTACTGGCAACCGAGCATTGCCACCATACGCCGCTCCATCGAGGCGCGATATCGTGGCGAGGAAGTCTTTCAGGAAGAGACCAGGGTGGCGCGCATGGACGGCAGCGTCATCGATGTCCTTTTCACGACCGCTCGCCCCGGTGCGGTTGCCGACAAGAGTCTGGTCGGCTTCATCGATATCACAGAGCGCAAGAAGGCCGAGGTGGCATTGCGCAACCGGGAACGCGAATTCTCGCAGCTCGTCGACTTGGTTCCGAGCCTGCTATGGCGGCTAAGCCCGGCGGGCGAGCCGGTCTTCTTCAGCAAGCGCATGATCGAGTTCCTCGGTTTGGATGTAGGGGATTACGATGGGTCGGAAATGAGCGGGCTAGCTGCAGCCATAGCGGCTCTCGTCCATCCCCATGATGCGGTCCGACTGGCGGAAGCGCTCGACCACTCCTTCGCCACCGGCGAGACCTTTTCGCTGAACTATCGCCTGCGTCGTGCAGATGGGGTCTATCGCTGGATGTCGGGGCGTGCGGAGCCCCTGCGGGACGAGAGCGGGCGGATCGTCCAGTGGTACGGCCTCTCGCATGACATCGACGATCAACTGCGCATCGAGGAGGAGGTGCGCGAGAGAGAACGGTCGCTCTGGCAGCTAGTTGAAACACTGCCCGTAATGATCGATTGCGCCGCGCCGGATGGGGAGCCGCTCTATCGCAACCCTCAACTCCGCGATTTCCTCGGATATAAGCTCGAAGACCTGGACGGAACGGGGAAGTCCCGATTGGCCGGCACACTCGATGCCGGCGTTCATCCTGACGAGGTCGCTGGCGTCAAAGAGAACTATGCGTATTCATTGACTACGGGCGAGCCATATGCGCGCAGACACCGCCTGCGGCGTTTCGATGGCGAATATCGCTGGGTCGAGACGCGTGCTGCGCCAATGCGTAACGCCGGAGGTGCGATCGTTCAGTGGAATGTCATCTGCCTGGATATCGACGGCGAAGTTCAGGCGGAGGAAAAGTTGCGTCTTGCGCAAGAGAGCCTTGCCCGGGCAAGCCAGGCAGCGAGCCTCTCTGAGCTTTCGGCTTCTATCGCGCACGAGGTGAACCAGCCCCTGGCGGCCGTCGTTGCAAACTCGCACGCCTGCCAACGCTGGCTCATGTCCGAACCGCCAAATATCGAGCGAGCGGAGAAAACGGTAGAGCACATCATTCGGGATGCCAACTCGGCGGCTGATGTTGTCAGCCGCATTCGCGCCTTGTTCAAGCAATCCCTGGACACGAGGATCCATACGGCACTCGCCAGCGTGATCAACGAAGCACGGAGCCTGGTGGCTGTTGAAGCGTCACGGCGTCGCGTGCGGATGGAGGTGAAGATCGACGGCGACTTTCCGCTCGTTGCCATGGATCGCGTCCAGATCCAGCAGGTTCTGATCAATCTCATTCGCAACGGCATGGAGGCAATGGACTCTATTGCAGGCGACAGAGTGCTGGGGATACGCATGCGCCATATGGGGGATGTCATCCAGACTGATATCAGCGATCGAGGCCAGGGTATTGAATTTCCCGACAGAATTTTCGAGCCATTCTTTACGACAAAAGAAGACGGGATGGGCATGGGGCTGGCGATCTGCCGTTCGATTGTCGAGTCACACGGCGGACGATTGTGGGCGGAGAACAACGAACCGCATGGCGCGACGTTCATCTTCACCTTGCCGGTTGAAATGAAGGCCGTGCCATGAAAACCGATCATATTGTCTTCATCGTAGATGACGATGAACGAATTCGAGAGGCCCTCTGCGAGCTCTTGGACTCGCATGGCATGCGCGCTGTCGCATTTGGATCTGCGGGCGACTATGTGAACGCGGATAAGCCAGACGTACCTGCCTGCCTCATCCTCGATATCGAATTGCCTGATATCAACGGCCTCGACCTGCAGAAGCAGATCGCGGATGGGGCTCATCCGCCGATCGTCTTCATCACAGGGCACGGCGACATTCCATCTTCGGTGCGTGCGATCAAGCACGGCGCGGTGGATTTCCTGACCAAGCCTTTTAGCGATGCGGATCTAATGGCGGCGGTCCATGCAGCGATTGCCGAGGATCGGCAAAAGAGGTTGGAACGCGCTGAACTCCGCATGCTGAGACAACGCTACCTGGAGCTGACACCGCGAGAGCGCGAGGTCCTGCCGCTCGTCGTGAGTGGTCTTCTCAACAAGCAGGCGGCAGCAGAGCTGGGGATCAGCGAAGTCACGCTGCAAATCCACAGAAGGAACGTGATGCAGAAAATGGCGGCGGCGTCGCTCGCCGATCTCGTGCGTATAGCAGAGAGATTGGAAACACCGATTACCCATTCGCGCAGAGTGGGAGGGAATTGAACATGAACAAGACAAGACATGTCGTGGCAATTGTTGATGACGATCCAAGAATGCTTGAGTCGGTGGGCAATCTTCTGGAATCTGCGGGCTATGTGGCTCGCAGCTTCTCGTCGGCAGCATCGTTGCTCGTCAACGGACTATCGGACCTGGATGTGCTCATCACCGATATAGGGATGCCTGGAATAGACGGCTTTGAACTTCGTGACGTCGTGAAGAAGGCACGTCCGGAACTGCCGGTATTCCTGGTCACGGGCCGCCACGAAATAGCGGATCAGAGCCGTGCTCAAGGCATCAGCGGTTTTTTTCGCAAACCCTTCGATGCCCAGGCGCTGCTCACGGCCATCGCCAATGCGTTACACAAGTCGAGAGATGGAGGGTGACATGAGAGTTGACCAACCGTTGCTGCAGAGTTCGGCGGCGTTATCACCACAGCGCAGAAATGAAGAGGATCAGCCGCTTGTCGCTATTGTCGATGATGATGCATCTATTCGGGAAGCGTTGGCGGAATTGATCCTGTCAGCGGGCCTCCAGCCGGTCAGCTTTGCCTCGACCCGCGAATTGCTTGACGCCGATATATTGGACAGCCCCGGCTGCTTGATACTCGATGTGCGCATGCCCGGCGCAAGCGGTCTCCATTTGCAGCAGCAGCTGGCGGAAAACGGCAACCCCAAGCCGATCATCTTTCTGACCGGGCATGGTGATATTCCGATGACCGTCCAAGCGATGAAGGCCGGCGCGGTGGATTTTCTCACCAAGCCGGTGCGGGACCAGACACTGCTTGACGCTGTGACCACGGGCATCGCGATGGATGCCGAACGACGGGCGGAAGCCATGATCGCCAGGCGCAATATCGAACATCTTGAGACGCTGACGCAGCGCGAGCGCGAGGTGCTGTATAAAGTGGTGCATGGACGTCTTAACAAGCAGATCGCCTTCGATCTCGGCATTAGTGAAGTGACCGTCAAGCTGCATCGCAGCAATGTCATGCACAAGATGGAGGCCGCCTCCATCGGCGAACTGATCCGGGCGTGGGAAACTCTGCCGGCGCAAATGCGTCAGGCCGGCGCGCGCTAAATTGAAACCGCTCTGCGGGAGATCTGCTCCGGCAGAGCGGTTCGAATACAACTAAATATGCTCCGCATTCGATATACTGCGTGCAGCAATTCGGCAGCTTAAGCAGCCAACTCGTATCCATACGAGCAGGGCCGCGGGATTTTGGGCGCCGCGCGCAGATCTTACGCTTGCCGCAGCACCGCGCGCCATCCTCAAAGCGTTCGTCATGGCGGAACGTTATGACAAAGTCGGTGCTGACACGCCCTTCCCTTTCGCTTCCACGAGCTTTCGAGCGGTTTCGCTGAGCCTTGTCCTGCGGGTATCTATAAGGTCTTCAAGTGCTAGCTCGAGAATTTCGAAGCAATCGATCAACGTGGTGAAATCCTGACGTCCTTCGTGACTGCCTACATTTCCAACGTGTCTCAGAGCGTCAAGCGCTTCCTGATGATCGGGCGAGCCAGCATCTTGATCCGTTCCACCAGCCTTTTCCGCGCGTGATACCAAGGTCGTCCAGAAGATGCTCAACCACAATCCTCAAACGGTTCGCGCATGAGCCAAGATCGACCCACAAAAGGCTGAACGCGATCCGCAAATGCTCTTTGCATGTCTTCGACAAATTCTTCGTGCGGGATCTCGTGTGGCGGTTCTACCGGACGCTGAAGAGCGTCAGGCGAAAGCCCTCGCGCGGCCTTGCCGCCGCATTCCACAAACGCTTCGCGCGCATCTTCTCGCTGCGCACCGGCTATCATGACCTCGACAAGCTTCTGGCTCGTCTCTCTCGCCGAAAGGATGAAATTGCTCAAGGTGTTGGAACGGCCGGGCATTCCGCTGCACACCAATGCGTCGGAGAACGATCTGCGCAGCTTCGTCACCAAGCGAAAGATCTCCGGCGGCACGATGAGCCGCGATGGCCGCGTCGCGCGCGACACCATGCTTGGGCTAATGAAGACCTGCAGGAAGCTCGGTCTGTCGTTCTGGCACTATCTCGGCGACCGCCTCGGCCTCGATGGCCAGGCTACTCCGCCGCTGGCCGCCCTGGTCGCGGCAAAGGCCTGAGCGCCCAAGGATCCTGCGCGCCCCGGCGGTCGCCATCTGCATCACCAATCACGCGGGATCAAACCTTGTCACGCGAATTCGGGAATCCGGAGCTGCGTTCATAGATGCGGCGCGTGTAAGGTATCGCACCTTCAACTCGCTCTTCAGCGCAAATTGAGAACTCGTCCTCAGGAACGAATGGGAAAAAGCGGTCACCACCGAATACAGTGTCCAGCACGGTCAGATGAATCCGCTCGGCGAGCGGAAGGAAGAGCTCATAAATCTCCTGACCACCACCAATGATGATCTCTGAACCCGGCAATTCCGACGCCAATGAAAGTGCCTCGCTGACCGACGCAGCCGAGCGCACCTCAGAAGTCTGGGAAGCGAACGAGCGAGATAGCACGATGCAATGCCGACCCGGAAGCGGACGGGGTAGCGAGAGATAGGTCATGCGTCCTATGATCAGAGCATTGCCCATTGTCACTTCCCTGAAAGCTCTTTGTTCGCCGGGGATGTGCCATGGAATATCGTTGCCTTTGCCGATGGCACGGCCGGCATCGATAGCTGCGATCAGGACAATAGGCTTCATGGCTGTGCTCTGTTCAATCGGCAGATGGGCGGCATCGCTCTATCGTGGAATCAGCAAATGTTAGCGGCATCGTCGGTGATCGCAATGTCCAAAATGAGCGCATTTCGCCCGTTGCGCGATGTCCCCGCCTCCGACTGTGGAAAGACACATAGCCGGAGTGAACACAAAATCGGCACTGCCAACAAATTTGCCCCGGTTACACAGCAGGGAGCCTATGGGCAGTTTTGTAGAATCATAACGTATTGAAGTTATGGTAAATCCGCCATTAACCAGAAGCTATGATAGTATTTGATTCCGCCACCCAACAGGATACTGCAGGCCACGCCTCACTGCCGATAAGTATCGCTTATCGATGGTGATGCGGTTTTGGCGTCGCGACAAATGTCGATCACCACTGCGATTGGAAAGCAGCGGCGTCCAGGTTCAGCCGGTCAAAGGCTCCGCTCCTCGCGCTTGGCCAATGGAGCGACGATCGCTGTCGCTCACTCCATCCACTCGGCAACGCTCGCCTGAGATTTGGCAGTGCCTATTCGAGTTCAATCTTGGCGTCGCGCACGACAGGGGTCCATTTGGCGATCTCCGCCTTTACATGTGCGCCGAGCTGCTCGGGCGTCGAACCCACGACAACGGCACTGAATTCGGCCATGCGCTTGCTAACGCCTGGATCGGCGAGCGCCTTGTTGGCCGCCAGGTTCAAACGAGCAACGACGTCTGCCGGGGTGCCGGCGGGCGCAAACAGCGCGTTCCAGGTATAGGTTTCGTAGCCCGGAACGGTCTCGGCAACCGTTTGCACATCGGGGAAGGACGGGGCGCGCTGCTTGGTGGTGACCGCAAGCGCCCGCAGCGTGCCGCTCTTGATATGGCCGGACGACGACGGCAGGTTGTCGAACATGATCGGAACCTGATTGCCCAGAACATCGTTCAAGGCCGGGCCCGAGCCCTTATAGGGGATATGTTCCATCTCCACCCCGGCCATTGCCTTGAAGAGCTCTCCGGAAAGATGCAGCGGCGTGCCGTTGCCGGACGAGGCATAGCTGTAAGTGCCCGGATTGGCCTTGAGGAGTGCGACCAGTTCGGCAAGTGTTTTGGCCGGCAGTGCGGGATTGACGACGAGAACGTTGGGAACCAGAACCAACAGCGAGATCGGGGCGAAATCCTTTTCGGGATCGTAGGGGGTCGACTTCAGGATTAGCGGATTGAGCGCATGCGTCGCAACCGTCCCCATCAGGATCGTATAACCATCCGGATCGGCCCGTGCGACATTGTCGGCGCCAAGATTTCCGCCCGCACCTGCCACGTTCTGCACGATCACCTGCTGGCCGAGATCTTCGGACATCTTCTGCGCGAGAATGCGGGCAACGACGTCAGTCGATCCGCCGGCCGCAAATGGCACGACCATCGTAACCTGCCGATTAGGAAAATCCGCCGCAAGCGATGGTGATCCAGCCACCAGCGTCGCTGCCAAGGAAAGGCCTGCAGCAAGCGTGTCTCGACGCGTCAGGGTCAGTCTCGTCATCCAAATTCCTCCTCGTTGCGGTCTGTTTGTCAAGGTGATGCGATCACCCCGTTTGCTCAGTCTTCTTCCTGGAAGACCTCCTCGCGCTTGGCTTTTACCGACGGCAAGAACACGACCAGCAGGACAGCGAGCGCAATCAGCAGCAGGATGGCACTGATCGGACGCGTCACGAACGTCATCGGATCGCCGCGGGAAAGGATCATGGCGCGCCGCAGGTTTTCTTCGAGCAGCGGCCCCAGCACAAAGCCAAGAAGCAATGGTGCCGGCTCGCAGCGCAGCTTGACCAGCAGGTAGCCCGCCAGCCCGAAAAAGGCGACTGCGTAGAGGTCGTAAACGTTGCTATTGACGCTGTAGACCCCGACGGAACAGAAGGCCATGATGATCGGAAAAAGCACGTAGTAGGGAATGGTCAGCAATTTCACCCAAAGGCCGATCAACGGTAGATTGAGGACAACCAGCATGAGATTGCCGATCCACATCGAGGCGATGATCCCCCAAAACAGCGCCGGCTGCTCGCTCGCCACGTTCGGACCTGGCACGATCCCCTGAATGATCATGGCGCCCACCATCAGTGCCATCACCGGATTTGCCGGGATCCCCAGCGTCAACAGCGGAATGAACGAGGTCTGGGCGCCGGCATTGTTGGCCGATTCCGGCCCTGCAACACCGGCAATCGCCCCGTGACCGAACTCCTGCGGACGGTCGGAGATGCGCTTTTCCACCGTATAGGACGCAAAGGCGGCAAGGATGGCACCGCCACCCGGCAGGATGCCAAGTGCCGACCCGATCGCCGTGCCGCGCAGCACCGGTGCGATCATCCGCCGGAATTCCTCTCGCGTCGGCCACAGACCGCTGACCTTGGCCATCAATACCGTTCGGGTCTTCTCGCCCTCCAGATTGCGCAGGATTTCGGCAACACCGAACACGCCAACGGCAACGGCAACGAAATTCAGACCATCGGCATATTCGCGAATGCCGAGGGTAAAGCGGGGCGTTCCTGTGTAGATATCCGTCCCGACCAATCCGAGCAGCAGCCCGAGCGCCACCATCGCGAGAGCCTTGACAATCGAGCCATGTGCAAGGGCAACCGAGGAAACCAACCCGACGATCATCAGCGAGAAATACTCGGCGGCGCCGAATTTAAGGGCAAGCGCGGTCAAAGGGATTGCGAAGATCGCCACAAGAAAGGTCGAGACGGTGCCGGCAAAGAACGAGCCGAGTGCCGCGATCGACAGTGCTGCCCCTGCTCTGCCGCGACGGGCCATCTGATAGCCATCGATGGCAGTCACCGCCGAGGAAGATTCGCCCGGCATGTTGATAAGAATGGCCGTGGTCGAGCCGCCGTACTGGGCGCCGTAGTAGATGCCGGCAAGCATGATCAGCGAGGAAACCGGCTCGAGCTGGAACGTGATTGGCAACAGCATCGCGATGGTCGCAGTCGCCCCGATTCCCGGCAGGACGCCGATCAAGGTGCCAAGCAGCACGCCGATCAGGCAGAAGAGAAGGTTTTCGGGCGAGGCAGCGGTGGTGAAGCCAAGGGCGAGATTACTGACGAGATCCATCGACGCCTCCTAGAACCGGACCCAAGGGCCGAAGCGCTCGAATGGCAAGCCAAGCGCGTAGCTGAAGACGGCGACCGAAAAGAGGGTTATTGCGGCTGCAAGTATAATCGCCAGCGGCACCTTCATCCGTGAGGAAGCGAAAGCCGCAATAAGCGCCACGACGAACAGCGACGGCACGAAACCGAGACCGCGCACCGTCAATCCAAAGACGATGGGTGCTGGCAGGATAAAGGCCATTCCGCGCAATGCGATCGGGCCAAGCGGTTCGCCCTGGACCCGTGTCGCCTGGATCAGCACGATCAGGCCAAGACATGTCAGGACGACAGCAAGCAGCAGCGGAAAATAGCCCGGGCCCATTCGCAGCGCAGTGCCGAGTTCAAGGTTGAGGCATTGATAAATGAAGAAACAGCCGAGCCCGATGAAGAGCGCGCCGCAAAGGGCATTGGTGCTGTCGAATGTCAATGATTTCATATCTCCCCCTGTGGCGGTTGCCGTCATGTCCCTGCTGTCACGGCACCAAAAATCCAGACATTGCCGCACAAACGGCAAGGGCAGCCAGGTGCTGCCGCAACAGCGCCGCCCGAAACGCATTCCGGGCGGCAACCGACAGTGCTTAGTCGGCGTACTGGCCCGCCGCCTCGATCACCGGCTTCCAGCGGGCAATCTCGGTTTCGAGCTTGGCCTTAAGGGCCGCCGGTGTCGCGTCAGCGTCCGGCGACGGCTCGGTGCCGAGTTCGGCAAAGCGGGCAACGACGTTTTGATCCTTGAGCGCAACCTGCAGCGATTTCGACAGCCGCTCGGTCACATCTGCCGGCGTGCCTTTTGGGGCATAAATCCCGTGCCAGATACCGACCTGGAAATCGGCAAGACCGCCTTCGACGGCAGTCGGCACATCCGGTAACACCTTCAGGCGTGCGGGCGAGGTGACGGCGTAAGCCTTGATCGTGCCACCCTGGATCTGCTTGGTCGTGTTCGTGGTCTGATCGCACATGATGTCGACCTGGCCGCCGAGCAGGTCGGTCATTGCGGGGCCAGTGCCCTTGTAAGGAACCGTGGTCAACTGCGTTTGGATCGCGCTCATCAGCATCATGCCGCATAGGTGGGAAGCCGCGCCGATGCCCGCATTGGCAACGGTAACGCTATCCTTGTTGGCCTTGATGTATTCGACGAGGCCCTTGAGGTCGCTCGGCTCGAAATCCTTGCGCGCAACGATGGTCATCGGCACGTCTGTCACGAGGCCCACATATTCGAAGGAGTTCAAAGTGTCATAGGCAAGCTTGCGGTAAAGCGTGGCGCTTGTCGCCATGCCGATATGATGCAGGAGCACCGTGTAGCCATCCGGGTCTGCCTGTGCGACGCGGCCTGCGCCGAGCGTGCCACCGGCCCCGCCGACATTTTCGACGACAATCTGCTGGCCGAGATCCTTCGACATCGACTCGGCCACGAGACGGGCCACAGTATCCGTCGGGCCGCCAGCGGCGAACGGAACGACCATCGTGATGGTCCGTTCCGGGTACGTTTGAGCGATTGCGGACCCTGACATGAGCGAAACGGCGGCTACGGCCGTCATGGCCAACAAGGCATTCAATATTTTCATTTCATCCTCCCAGTAACCGGCCGGAGCAGCTCCCCCCGCCCCGGTCACAACTGTTACTGTGGAGCGCTCAATGCGCCCGACAACCGGGCGAGGTGCTGCTTGTCGCATTTTCCTGCATCATATAGCACAAGATGGGTAGGAAAGGGGACAAACGGGCGGAATCATGGGTGGATTTCCACCCATCACGCTTCGAGTTCGTCATCACCCGCCCCGCCTTTCTCAAGCCCGTATTTCTGCATCTTCTCATAGAGGGTCTTTCGCGAAATGCCGAGCATCTCGTAAACCGGACGCAAGCTTCCGTGAGCGGCAAGCGCGCTGGCAATGAGGCCACGCTCGTAAGCGGCGACCCTGTCGGCGAGCTTTCGGTTTTGCAAAGCCGCGTCCTCGGGCTGCAGGTCGAGACCGAGAACCAGTCGGTCGGCGGCGTTGCGCAATTCGCGCACATTGCCCGGCCAGCTTCGCGAGCCGATCTTGCCCATCGTCTCCGGCCGTACCTCTATGTCGCTGCGCCCGTAGCGGGCCGCCGCCTCTCGAACCAGCTGGAGAAACAACAGCGGAATATCTGCCTGTCGCTGCGCAAGCGAGGGCACGTGAATGGTCGCGACGTTGAGACGGTAAAGGAGGTCAGGGCGAAAGTGCCCACGCGCCACTTCCGTCTCCAGATCGACCTTGCTCGTGGCGATGAAGCGCACGTCGAGCGATACGGGATCGTTGGAGCCCAAACGGGTAATAATGCGCTCCTGCAGGACACGCAGGAATTTCGCCTGAAGATCGAACGGCATCGAACCGATTTCGTCGAGCAGGATCGTGCCGCCACGGCCGTGCTCGAACTTGCCATATCGCGGTCGAAGGGCTCCGGGAAAAGCGCCGGCTTCGTGTCCGAACAATTCACTCTCGATCAGGGTCTCGGGCAAGGCTGCGCAATTGATCGCGATGAACGGCTTGTCGGCCCGGGCACTGGTGTCGTGCAGCGCACGGGCGACGACTTCCTTGCCGGCGCCCGTCTCACCGATGATCAGCGTGTCGGCATCCGTGGCTGCAATGGCTCGCAGCCGATAGCGCAGATCCACCATGGCCTGCGTGCGTCCCGGCAGACGAGCCTCGATGTCGTCGCGTTTGCCGGCCACAGCACGCAAACGCCTGTTCTCGAGAACCAGGCTGCGCCGATCCAGCGCGCGTCGGATGATGCCAACAAGGTGCTGGGCCGCGAACGGCTTTTCGACAAAGTCATAGACCCCGGCATGCATTGCGCTGACTGCGAGCTGCACGTCCGCATGTCCCGTCACCAGGATGACCGGTATCTCGGAATCCATCTCGCGTATGCGCTGCAAGAGCGTCATGCCATCCATGCCGGGCATCCGGATATCGCTGATCACCACGCCGTCGAAGCCATATCCGACACGTTCCAACACCGGTTCTGCATTGGCGAAGGTAACGACATCCAGCCCAAACAGGCTGAGTGCCTGGGCAGAAGAGCGACGCATCTCCTCCTCATCGTCTATCAGAAGTATCCGGCTGCCGCTCATTCGGCCGCCTCGCTGATTGCCGGCGCGGCATCAAGCACAATCCGGAATTCGGCGCCGCCGTCCTGTGCGTTGACAACCGAAAGGCTGCCGCCGAAATCCCTGATGATGTTGTAGGAGATCGACAAGCCCAGCCCGAGGCCGCGGCCAACGCCCTTCGTGCTGAAAAACGGATCGAAGATTCGATCGGCAATCGATGGGGCAACACCTGGCCCGTGGTCGCGCACAGTCAGGATCACTTTGGCACCGTCGCTGGCGGCCACGACATGGATCCGCCTGTCGTCAAAACCCTCCACCGCATCAGCGGCATTGGTGATGATGTTGACAAGAACCTGCTGCAGGCGCACCGAGCCTGCCTGCACGGCGGCAGATGGTTCGCCGAGATCGACAACGAGCGTCGCGTCCGCCACTTTCAGGCGTGCAGAAACGATTTCAAGAGTATCGGCCATTACGGCCGCAAGCGAAACTGGACCTATCTTCTCGTTGGGCTTGCGCGCGAAATTGCGCAGGTGCCGGCTGATCGACGCCATCCGGTCGATCAGAGCGGAGATGCGAGAAAGGTTGTCACGGGCCTCATCAACGCGATTGCGCGCAATCAGCATCGCGGCACTGTCCACATAGGTCTTGGCGGCAGCAAGCGGCTGGTTGAGTTCATGCGACAATGCCGCTGACATTTGCCCGAGGCCAGCAAGCTTTCCTGCCTGAATGAGATCGGCCTGCGTCTGGCGGAGCTTGCGTTCCGTCAGCCGTCGCTCGCCGATTTCCTCTTTGATGCGTTGATTGACACGTGCCAGATCAGCGGTTCGCTCTTCGACACGCTGCTCCAAATCACTGCGCGCATCGATCTGCATGCGCATTCTCTCCTGCGCGCGTGCGCGACGCTGCAACACGATCGCGACAACCAGCCCCGACAGGCCGATGGAAAGCAGGACCGCAATGAGCATTGTCCGTGCCTGTGCATGCACGGAACTCGTGTCCATCAGGACACTGACGGTCCAGTCTGCGTCGTTCATGTAGTGAGAAAGGGTCAGATATTCCCTGGTGGCGCCACCGTCGGCAATCGTGATCAGGCGATGACCTCCCATATGCTGCTCGCTCATTGGAAGCGGCTTCAACACGGCCTCGGCATAGCGACGCGATGCCTGGGTGCGTTCAAGGCGCTCCTCAGTCAGTGGCAAGATGCCGGAATACAGCCACTCCGGGCTGCCGGTCATGAAAATGATGCCTTCCGGATCGGACACGAATATCTTGTACTCTCCGCCCTTCCACGACGCCTCGATCGAATCGATATCAACCTTAAAGACGATAACGCCGCGTATAGTTTCACTCACCCGAATTGGCGAGGCGAAGTAATAGCCTCGCTTCAGCGAGGTGGTGCCGAGCGCGTAGAACCGCGCCTGACTGCCTTTTGCAGCATCCTGGAAGTAGGGTCGGTAGCTGAAATTCTCCCCCACGAAGCTCGTCGGGCCATCATAATTGCTTGCGGCGATGGTATCGCCATTCATCCTCATCACATAGATGTCGGATGATTCAAGCAGGCTGTTGATCTCTTTCAGATAGGTGTTTGCTTTATCGCGCAGAGCCTGATTATCGGGGTCACTGACGAGTTGCTTGATATCGTCGTGGTCGGCGATTAGCTCCGGGAGCGGTTCGTATCGGCTCAGATGCCCGGCAAGTGCCGAGACAGCGAGGCGCAAGGCGGAGCCGGCCTGCAGTGAGGCCTCGTCCATATAGCTTCGCGTCGCCAATTCTCTGCCGGGAAAGGTGGCAGCATAGCAAACGGCCAATAACAGGCAGAGCCCTACAAGGACACGAAATCGCTGCTTCACGAACCTGGGCTCCTCCCTTCCCTTGGTCTGCCGCCTGTTCCGGCCGCAGGCCAAGTCTAGAGTTCAAAGCCGCAGTTTCCAAGAGCGCACGTTAACAGCACCAGGCAGCTTAGACGCTCGAACGCGAGAGGTGGCAGATTGTGGAAAAATAGCGCCCTTAAACGCAATCATCGTGATGCGTTCACCGCGTCTCACTTCACCACATGGTTACACGCGGTTTCATTCAGTGACGGAACGGCCCTTTGCAGCCGATCGTTTCCTAGCTGAAAGGAGACACCATGCGCGACGAATTGCTTGAAACATCGTACTCGCCGGCCACACTGCAAAAACAATACTGCCTCGACAAGGGTGAAGCGCGACGGTTGCTGACCAGTTTCGGGAGCAGCCAGCATGAAATGGACAGGCTGCTTGCGGCACGAGGCAGGACAAGATTGCATCGAAAGCGCGAAATTCACACACCCATCTCGCGCGCTCCCTTCGGGATCGGATAGCCACTGGTTCTGACTACGATCTCAGACGCCGAACGGCCCGGTGCACCTTAGCCCACTAATGCAAACTGCTTTCAGATCGCGCCCGGTCCTCGAACGAAGCGACGAGCGAGATGCCTTGCTCGAGTAGAATGGTGGCCGCCTTCAGCTCCAGCGGTGAAAGGTCGCTGGCCAGGCCGCGGATCGTTTTTGCAAGACAGGTCGAGTTGGCGGCATACTTGATGTCGCCGATTTCTCGCGCCTGCCCGGCGGTTTCTTCCAGCGCTTCGGCGACCAGCGACATGATGTCGGAGCGTTCGCGCAATGTCATTTCGTCAAGCGTCTTGCCAGGTTCCTGCATCGAGATCTCCTTAGCGCGCATGACTGCGATGGGATCGTCCAGCCGCTACACAATCTCTCTCATTGGCCTCTCTCATTGGCGGGTATTAGCGGCGAGGACCGCCTCACACCAAAATGGATATTGACATCTATCAAGACAAGGCATGGCTTCCACGCCGCCGACACATGCCAAGACCGCCGCTCGCAAAGACCGCCGCCATCAATGCGAGAACCCTTCCTAAAGCAGCTGATCGTGACGAAATTTAGCAGGTGCACGTCGCCCCCAGATGAAGCTGGAACCGGTGACAAGAGCATCACGGGGCTTTCGCAAGTTCTTTTCGGCGCTATGCTATCACCAGAGGCAAGCCCGCGAGACCTTCATGACCGAAGAACATCAAAGCCCATCGCAGGAACGGATGACGATCCTTGGTGATCTTGATGCCGCCTCCTTCATTCCATGGATTGAACGCCACGCGGCAAAGCTTGGGCTGTCGCAGGCCATATCTCATACGAGCGCCGATCGGATCGAACTGGAGGTCACCGGGCCGACAGAACTGATCGACATGATGGAGATGGGCTGCTGTCTCGGGCCGATCGACGTCTGGGTCGAAACGATCCTTCGCACACCGGTCGGCAGCGACGCAGATTGACAGTTGCGCAGCCGCAGAATTATCCCCTGCCCTTTATTTAATCAGCGTTGCCAATGCGAAATAATTATGCAAACGTGAGGGCTGTCTGGAGCAGGCCGCCCGCCTTTGGCGTCGCGTTTGCAACTGGCAAGACATTGATAATATTGTGAAAGTTTAGCCATGCCACCCGATACGACGGGCTGTTGGACGCCAGTCGCCCTTTCCGCGGATCTGCCGTCGGGAACGGTAATGCCGGCACGCACACCGGCCGGATCGATCGCGCTGTGGAGAAGCGAGGCAGGGCGTGCATCTGCATCGGCGGACCGATGTCCGCATCGTGGCATGCGCCTGTCCCATGGCTTTGTCCGCGGCGAGGCTTTGTCCTGCATCTATCACGGCTGGAGTTATGCACAGGCCGGACACTGTCTGCGCATTCCGGCCCATCCGGGCCTCATTCCGCCGCAGACGATCCGCGTCGCAACACAACAGGTCGAAGAATCCGGCGGGGTGATCTGGGTCGCTGTTGGAGAGCGGGACGACGGGCCACCGCGATTTCAAGGCCTCTTGCCTCTGCGCTCGCTGACGGCTGATGCCGGCATCGCCGCCATTGAAGCCGCAGCCGGCGAAAAGACGGGCGCCGACGGCCTTCTCAGGACCGCGCGGCATTCGAAAGAGATGTCACTTTTGCTTGTCGCACAGGCGCAGGCCCAGACGCTCGTTCATGTTCTTCTCAATGGCGATGCCACGCCTTGCGAACGCATCTTGGCCTCCCGGGCCGCCGAGACCGTCCGGCGCGTGGCCGAAGACGTCGAAACAAAAGGGCTTGCGTGATGGCACAAGGAGCGATGCTCGACGAGTGGTATCCGGTCAGCCTCTTCAGCCAGCTCGACGGCAAGGCGTACAAGACCGCTCTGATGGGCGAACCGATCGAAGTCTCACGCGACGGCGGCAGCGCTACAGTCACCTCAAGCGATCGGCGCCCCCTGCCCGTTTGCGTTCGCTATGGCCACGTCTGGTCCTCTCTCGGCGCCCCGCAAAAGGACCTGTTTTCGATCCCCGAGGCTGATCAGCCTGGTCGCCGATTTGTCGATGTTGGCGTCGTTCGCGTGCGGTGTTCGCCGCTTCGCGCCGTGGAGAACTTTCTCGACATCGCGCATTTTCCCTTCGTGCATACCGACATCTTAGGGGCCGAACCGCACACCGAGGTGCAGAACTACAGGGTCGAAATCCGAAAGGACGAAGTCTGGGCAACACAGGTGAAGTTCTACCAGCCACAGGCTGCAAAATCGGCAAGCGGCGGCATCACGACGGAATACATGTACCGGGTGCCGGCTCCGACCTGCTCGGTGCTTTACAAGACCTGCCCGCCGCGCCCCAGCGAATGGGACGTCATCACGCTCTTCGTGCAACCGCTCGCTGAAGATCTGTGCGACGTCTGGCCATGGATGGCGCTGTTCGACGATGTCACACCGATGACCGATCTCATCCACTTCCAGCAGACGATCTTTCTCCAGGACCGGTCGATCCTTGAAAACCAGATCCCGCCTCTTCTGCCACTCGACCCCGGTATGGAAATCCCGACGCGAGCCGACCTGACGTCGGTCGCTTACCGACGCTGGCTGAAACGCCACGACTACACCTATGGCGCACAGTTGGTGGCGCAATGAAGCTCTACGATTATATCCTTTCGCCCAGCTGCTACAAAGTGCGTCTGATGGCGGCACTGACGGGCGTCAAGCTCGATATCAGACCGGTGGATTTTCATCCCGGCGCCGAGCATCGCGGGCTCGAGCTCATGGCGATTAACCCTGCAGGCTCCATACCGATCCTCAAGGACGGCGAGCTGATCCTGACCGAATCGTCTTCCATGCTTGTTTATCTAGCGGCAAGGAGTGCTCCAGAGTGGCTCGGCGGCGGCACGGCCGAGGAAGCCGCCCGCGTGCAGCAGTGGCTTTCCTTTTCGCACCGGCTGACGGCAAGTCTTGGCGGCGCGCGTCTGCATGAGATGCTACTGCGTCCGGGGGATATTGCCGTCCTCCAGGCACAGGGGATTACGGCGCTACGCGAGTTGGAAGCCGGGCTCGTCGAACAGAAGCTGCGCGGCATGCCGTTTCTCGCATCACGCCATCCGACAGTCGCCGATATCGCCTGCTTCCCCTACGTGGCGCTCGCGCCGGACGGTGGCGTTTCACTCGATCCCTATCCCGCAATCCGCCTCTGGTCGCGCGCAATCCGCGCGCTTAACGCCTTCATCGAGATGCCCGGCATCCACCGACTGCACGAGCTGAAGCCCGAACCTCAGATCGGGTCGGGCGAGGAGTGACATGGCCGGCTATCTCCTGAAGAACTGCGCGGCTGTGATCGTTAACGAGGGCAAGGGCCCGACAGTCCAACGCAATGTCGACATTCTGACAAACGGCCGGGCGGTCCAGGCGATCGGCGAAGATCTTGGCCAAAGCGAGTTGCCGGTCGGAACAATCGCACAAGATGCCGCCGGCTGGTTCGTCTACCCGGGGCTCGTCAACACCCACCATCACTTCTTCCAGTGCTTCGTGCGCAATCGCGCTGATCTCGACTGGACGAAGCTTTCGGTTATCGAGTGGCTTGACCGCATCTATCCGGTCTTCTCGCGGCTCAACGAGGATTGCTTCTACCACGCCTCGCTCACAGCGATGGCCGAGTTGATCAAGCATGGCTGCACCACGGCCTTCGACCACCAATATTGCTTCCCGCGACATGCCGGCAAACGGCTGATCGACCGCCAGTTCGAGGCAGCCGAACGTCTCGGGATGCGCTTTCACGCCGGTCGTGGCGGCAATACCTTGCCGAAGTCTAAGGGCTCGACCATTCCGGATCAGATGCTCGAAACGACGGACGAATTCATTGGTGATTGTGCACGCCTGATCGACAGCTATCACGATGCGAGCCCCTTCAGCATGCGCCAGGTGGTGGTCGCCCCCTGCCAGCCGGTTAATTGCTACCGTGAGACCTTCGTCCAATCGGTCGCGCTGGCGCGCGATCGCGGCGTCCAGATGCACACGCATGTTGGCGAGGGCGAGAGCCCGGTCATGGCGGCGCGGCACGGAATGCGCACGGTCGACTACTTAGCGGAACTCGGCTTTGCCGGCCCCGATGCCTTCTATGCCCATTGCTGGGAACTGACACATGACGAACTGCGCAAAATGGCTGCAAGCGGCACCGGTGTTTCTCATTGCCCAGAGCCGGTTTATCTGGTTGGCGCCGAAGTGACGGACATCCCCGCCATGGCAGCGTTCGGCCTTCGGGTGGGGCTCGGCTGCGACGGAGCAGCCTCCAACGACAATTCAAATCTGATGCATTGCCTGCACTCAGCCTACATGCTGCAGTGCCTGGCGGCATCCACGCGCCTCCACCCGGTTCCGCCTCCGGTCGATTTCCTCGGCTATGCAACAACAGGCGGCGCGGCCCTGCTTGGCCGCAGCGACATCGGTCGACTTGCACCGGGTATGGCCGCTGACCTTTTTGCAATCGACACACGGCGCATGGACTATGTCGGCACACGCCACGATCCGCTGAGCCTAATGGCCAAGGTCGGCATCGGCATGCCGACCGACTTGACGATGATCAACGGCCGCATCGTCTGGCAGAAAGGCGAATTCGCGGGCCTCGACGAAGCCCGACTGTTTGCCGAGGCCGAGGCCGCTCTTTCGACCGTGGAATTTTAAAACACCAAAAAGGGGAACCAAAACATGACAATGATAACCCGCAGAACCCTGATGCAGACAGCCGCCGCTGCCGGCCTGGCCGGCGCCATTGGCGGCCGCGCGGCGCTGGCGGCTGACAAACCGCTCGGCATCACACTCGTCGTCCCCTCTCCGGTCGGCGACGTTGGCTGGGGGCACGCGCTCGCTGCCGGCCTCGACCCCATCAAGGCCGCGTATGGCGACAAGGTGAAGGTGACGGTCGTCGAGAATATTCCCGAGGGCCCGGACGCTGACCGGATCATGAACAAGACGGTCGCCGACGGAAACACGTTCCTGATTGCCGGCTCCTTCGGGTATCAGAACGGTGCCCTGCAGATTGCCCGCCGCAATCCCAAAGTCACCGTCTTGCATGCATCGGGCTTTCAGGTGGCTCCGAACTTCTCGCCATTTGCTGCCAAGTATTTCCAGGGCACTTATCTGCTTGGCATGGCGGCTGCTGCTCTTTCCAAGACCGGCAAGCTCGGTTCGGTTTCTGCCTTCGCCATCCCCGAGTTGATCACCTCCATCAATGCTTTCACGCTGGGTGCCCAGGCCGTCAGGCCCGATATCGAGGTTTCGGTCGTGTGGGTGAACTCGTGGTTCGACCCGGCCAAGGAGCAGGAAGCGGCAAAGGCCCTGATTGCCCAAAAATGCGACGTGATCTTCTCCAATGCGCAAGACACCCCCTCTGTCATTTCGGCATGTGAGGAAGCCGGCGTCTATGCCTTCAACCTCAACTCGTCGATGAAAAGCTACGCCCCGAAGACCTATCTAGGCTGCGTCTCCACAGACTGGTCGCCGTTCTTCAAGGCCTCGGTCGATGCCCATCTATCCAACACGTTCAAGGGCGCAAATACTTTCCTTGGTGTTGCCGACAAGGTTGTCGAGGTCGTGGATTGGAACCCTGCGATCCCGGCCGACACGATGACCAAGATCAAGGCGGCAGAAAAAAAGATTGCCGACGGAAGCCTTTCGCCGTTCACCGGACCAATCACCAAGGCCGATGGCAGTGAGGGTGCTGCCTCCGGCAAAACCCTGACGGATGGCGAAATCGTGGCCATGGACTGGCACGTCAAGGGCGTGACCACGCCTCTGCCGAAGTAAGCCATGACCGTCCCGCTCCTGTCGCTTCGCGGCATTTCGAAAAGCTACGGCCCGATCCATGCCAATCAAGGCATCGATCTGGATGTTGCGCCGCAGTCGATCCATGCAATTCTCGGAGAAAACGGGGCGGGCAAATCGACGCTGATGAAGATGATCTATGGCGTCGAGCCGCCAGACAGCGGGACCGTTGTCTGGCGAGGCGAGCCCCTGGCTTTTGCCTCCCCCGCCGAGGCGAGGCGCAAGGGGATCGGCATGGTCTTCCAGCATTTTTCGCTGTTTGAGACCCTGACCGTCTTGGAAAATATCCAGCTGGTGGTTCCAGGCAGGAAAGCCGATCTCATGCAGCGCATCGGCAAACTCGGGCGTGATTTCGGCCTGGAGGTCGATCCGCTCGCTCATGTGCACACGCTCTCCGTGGGCGAGCGACAGCGCGTAGAAATCACACGTTGCCTGATGACCAGTCCAAGGCTGCTGATCCTTGACGAGCCCACATCCGTCCTGCCGCCGCAACTCATCGAGACGCTCTTCGACACCTTGCGCAGGCTGCGCGATGGCGGCGTTTCCATCCTCTTCATCTCCCACAAGCTGGAGGAAATTCGGGCGATCTGCGACAGGGCGACGATCCTGCGCGGCGGGCGTGTCACGGGACATATCGACCCACGCATGCATGATGCCCACGACCTCGCCCGCATGATGATCGGTCGCGACATGCCCGAGCCTATGCCGGCGCTGCCGCTGTCGGGCGGCGAGAAGCGGCTTGAGATCATCGGCCTTAATCACCGGCCCGAAGATCCTTTTGCCGTACCGTTGAGCGATATCACGCTCACCGTTCGTTCCGGCGAAATCCTCGGCATTGCCGGCATTTCGGGCAACGGTCAAGGCGAGCTCGCCTCGTTGATCTCTGGCGAGGTTCAACTGGCGAAAGAACAGCGCGACAGGATCTACATGATGGGGCAGGATGTCGGACGGCTCAACGCCGCCGCCCGACGCCAGCTTGGATTTGCATTCGCCCCGGAGGACAGGCTCGGACGGGGTGCGGTTCCGGAGATGTCGCTGGTTCTCAACAGCCTGTTGACGGCCCATCCCTTGACCCTCTTGCGCCATGGCCTGATCGATCAGGCGAAGGCGACGGCCTTCACCGATGACTGCATTCGCCAATATGACGTTCGCACGCCCGGCCCGGACACTGAGGCCGGCGCCCTTTCCGGCGGCAATCTGCAGAAGTTCATCGTCGGCCGCGAGATCATGCTTTCACCCAAGCTGCTTTTTGTCGCGCAACCCACCTGGGGCGTCGATGTTGGCGCCGCGTCCGCGGTGCGCCGCAGACTTGTCGCGCTACGCAATGACGGCATGGCCATTCTCGTGATTTCCGAGGAACTCGAGGAGCTTTTCGAACTCTGCGATTTCATCCAGGTGATGCACCACGGCACGCTTAGTCCGCCGCTCGTGACCAGGGATACCCGACCCGAGGAGGTCGGCCGTTACATGATTGGCGCACAGCCCTTGCCGAAGAAGGTCATTGCATGAGTGCCCTGTCCGTTGCCTTTCTGCCCACGCTTGTGCGCCGGGAGCGCGCTTCGATTGCCGCAACGCTGGCAGCACCCTTCCTTGCCCTTTCGGCGGCCACCATCCTCAATCTCGGCCTCTACGTGCTGATGGGCCGCGATCCGGTCGATGTTGTCTACGCAATGCTGCTCGAGCCCTTTTACTCCTGGGCTTCTTTTGCGGAGGTGCTGTTGAAGGCGGGACCGCTTCTGCTCATCGCACAGGGTCTTGCGATCGGCTTTCGCGCCAAGGTCTTCAACATCGGCGCCGAGGGCCAATTCATTCTGGGCGCCATTTTCGCATCCGCGATCCCCGTCTGGTTTCCTGAGGCAACCGGGCAGTGGATTTGGCCGGTGATGCTTTTCCTTGGCGTCATCGGCGGCGCCTCTTGGGCTTCGCTCACCGCATTCTGGCGCGTCAGGCTCAATGCCAACGAAATCCTCGTTTCGCTCATGCTGAGCCTCGTTGCCGCGCAGCTTTTGAACTTCCTGCTGCTGGGCCCGTGGAAGGATCCGAACGGCTTCAACTTCCCCCAATCCGTGATGTTCCAGTATGACGCCATGGTGCCGATCCTGATTTCCGGTACGCGCGTCAACGTCTCGCTGCTGATTGCCATCGCCCTTTCATTGGCCGCCTGGGTTTTCATGCAGAAGAGTTTCACCGGCTACAAGCTCCAGGTGGGTGGCCTGGCGCCGCGCGCGGCCGGTTATGCCGGCTTCAGGCAGGGCCGGGCGATCTGGCTATCGCTGCTGATCGGCGGCTGCGCGGCAGGCCTTGCCGGGGCGGCCGAGGTCGCAGGCCCCTTGGGACAGCTGCAGCGCTCGATTTCTACCGGTTACGGCTATGCGGCCATCATCGTCGCCTATCTCGGCGGCTTGCATCCGATTGGCATCGTCGCCTCCGCATTGTTCATGGCAGCACTTTATATCGGCGGCGACAACGCCATGGTGTCGGCAAACCTGCCAATCGCTGCGGTCCGTGTTTTCCAGGGCAGCCTGTTGCTCGCCTATCTGGTTGCCATCGCCTTCGTTCGCTATCGTCTCGAATGGCGCCGGAGCGCCTACTGGAGCCAGCCATGAACGCCATCGCGTTCATCCTTGCTGGCATGCTCGCGGCTGCGACGCCGTTTCTTCTCGCCGCGCTCGGCGAGCTGGTGGTCGAGCGTGCAGGCGTTCTCAACCTCGGCGTCGAAGGTCTTATGGCCTTTGGCGCGGCACTTGCCTTCATCATCGTCTACCATGGCGGTGGACATCTTCTAGGCTTCGTCGTCGCGGGGCTTGGCAGCGCCATCCTTTCCGTGGTCTTTGCGGTTATCGCGCTTGGATTTCGGGCAAACCAGGTGGCAACAGGACTTGCCATCGGCATCCTTGGCCAGGGTCTGTCTGCACTCTTCGGCAAGACCTATGAAAGCTTGACGGTCAAGGGAATTCCAAAGCTTGCCCTTCCCTGGTTGTCGGACATCCCGATCGTTGGCGGGCTCTTCATCCAGGACGCCGTCGTGTGGCTGTCGCTCGCGGCAACGCTCGCCATCTGGGCAATGTTTGCCTATTCGAAGATCGGCCTCGTTGTGCGCGCCGTCGGCGAGAATCCCAAGGCCGCCCACGCGATTGGCTATCGCGTCATTGCCATTCGCTTTGCCGCCGTCGCATTCGGCGGCGCGATGGCCGGCTTTGCCGGCGCCTATGCGGCAGTGGTCTACACACCGCTCTGGGCAGATGGGATGATCGCCGGGCGCGGCTGGATCGCGATCGCGCTTGTCGTCTTCGGAACCTGGATGACCGGCCGCATTTTCCTGGGGGCATGCCTCTTCGGTGCCGTATCATTGATCAGCCTTGCCGCCCAGGCGACGGGATTGAACGTTCCGTCACAGCTGCTTGCAAGCCTTCCCTATCTCGTCACGATCATCGTGCTCGGCATCATTTCGGCAGATCGTCGCCTGTTGAAGCTGAATGGCGTTGCCTCGCTCGGCGAACCTTTCGAGCGTTGACCTTGGGGATTAAAGCCGGACCGCTTTAAGCTACTGTTTTTTTGGTACTGGCCAACGCGTGATACGACAGGGCGGCCACCATGATTTCGGCGGCTGCAAGCGTTGCAATGACGGCGGGACGCTTGTCCTTTATGGCCGTGCCGCCGATCGGGCAGACGAGGCAATCGATGAGCTCTTTGCTCCCGACTTCGTGCGTGAGCCAGTTCTTGAAGGTCGCCCGTTTTGTCTTCGAGCCAATCATCCCGACATAGGCGGCATCGCCCCGACGCAGTGCTTCGGCGGCGATCAGAAAGTCGAGCGCATGGTCGTGGGTGAGAATGACGAATGCGCTTCCCGCCGGCGCATCGCGCACGATCGCCTCTGGCATTGCCGTCAGGCATGTTTCAATGCCCGATGCACGCGACGCGGCAAGCTCGTCGTCGCGGGTATCGACCAGCACCGTACGCAGGGGCGCCAGCGACAATGCCGTTGCCAAAGCGTCGCCAACATGTCCGGCGCCAAAAACATAGACATGAGGTCTTCGGGCCATCTCGGCGTCGGTTCGCGCAATCAGCTCGTTTGCAACGTCGCGCGTCACTGGGGTGAACGACAGCCCGACCCGACCGCCGCAGCATTGACCAATTTCCGGACCAAGCGGAATGCTCATCGTTGTGGTCGGCTGGGATTGGCGAAGCGTGCGTCGTGCCTGATCGATCGCCATATATTCCAGCTGCCCACCGCCGATGGTTGAAAAGCAGCGGCTCTTGGCCACCAGCATCCAGGCATCGGTATCGCGCGGTGTCGAGCCGACTGCTCTCGTCACTTGGACGAGAATGCAATCTGGCTCTTGGCGCAGAAAATCCCGCAAATCGTCGCGAGCGGCAGGCATACCGGTCAACCTTCCTTCAAGAGCACGCATGCATTCGATGGCCATCAGCACACGTTCCGGCCTCGCCGACGCATCGATGCAAGGAGGAATATAATAGTCTGCAACGCTCGCCACCGCCATGGAGATTGCTGCAAGCACGGAGATTGCAAGTATCAGGGGGGCTCGCCGACGGCTTTCGACCGACGAATGGTGTCTTCGCGGTTGACCGACCACTCGGCAAGGCGGATGCTGAATATTCTCGGCCGATCGGCGGCCAGAGGGATCTTGTAGGTCGACGGGTATTTCCATGCCGCCGGCGAAAGACTTTCAAAATTTTCTGGGAAATTCAGGGCGTAGATCCACGAGAAGTGGCGGATATTCTCAAGCGTTGTGTCCACCTTATAGGGCGGCTGCACCGCTTTGCCTGCGGAAAGCGTCCGGGCTTTTCGACATCCATTTGCGAAAGGCGCGGAAGAAGGCACTGGGCTCGGAATAGCCAAGCTGAGCGGCAATATCGCCGATGGTCTTCGACGTGTTGAGCAGCATGTCGACGGCAAGATCACGGCGTATATCGTCCTTGATGCCGGCATAGCTCTGTCCCTCGTCACGAAGCCGGTGACGCAAGGTGGACGGCGGCATGCGCATGTCTGCGGCAAGATCCCCGAAATTCTTCCATGCAGATGGAGGCACCTTGTCGAGCCGCCGCCTGACACTGGAAGCAAGCCCCGCATCATAGCGATAACGCACCAGAATATTGGCCGGCGCCCCTCGCAAAAACTGCTTCAGCGCCTGCTGCGTGCGCATGATCGGCAGCTCCAGCATCGCACTGTCGAAGCCAAGGCGGCTTATCGGTTGCCCAAACCTGACCGGCGCGCCGAAGAACAGCCGATAGTCGGCCTCCTGCTTCGGTTCGGCGCAGCGAAAGTCGACGAGCCGGATCGGAATGCGCCGACCAACCAGCCAGCAGGTTATTCCATGGATGAGGATCCAATAGGTGCGATAGGCGAACGCCGAACGCGGTCCACCGGCATCGGCCAGCTCGATCTCGGCAAGCCCATCCTTGACGACAAGCTGACCGCGCGGATCATCCAGCACGACGTCGAGGAAACGCAGAGCCCGGCGCAGCGCATGGCCGAGCGTTCGTGCATGCAAGACGCAATGGCAAAGCAGGGTAAAGCTGCCGCTGCGCATCGGCCGCCCGCCCATCCCGAAAAACTCGTCATCGAGCTCTCGGGCGATGGCAAGCCACAGAGCGCCGTAAGTTTCGGCCGATACCGGCTGATCGACCACCGCCGGCAGCCCCAGCGAAGAAAGCAGTGGTCGTGTCGGCCGTCCCATACGCCTCAGGCTATCGAGCGCCTCCTCGACGAATCCCGGCGCGATCATGCGCCTATCGATGTCAGCCACCAGTTCCTCCCACTTATGGCAAAACTGTCCAAAACAATGCAGCACTTTAGTCATCGCTTGCAATATGGCGACGGAATAGAATCCACTTCCTTGGGATCGTACCGGAAGGATGGCACATCCCACAGGCGACGATCGCAAGGTGATGGGAGGAGACCGATGCTGATCCGTGGAGCAACCTTTATCGTGACCGGCGGCGGGTCAGGCCTCGGTGCGGCAACGGCGCGTATGCTGGTTGAAAACGGCGCGCGCGTGGTCATCGCCGATCTCAACGATACAGTCGCAGAGGCAATTGCCGCAGAGCTTGGCACCAATGCCTGCTACGTCAAGGCCGACGTGACCAACGCGGAGGATGGAGCCGCTGTGGTGGCAACCGCGCTGGAGTCATTCGGCGGCTTGAGCGGGCTCGTAAACTGCGCTGGCGTGGCGCCGGGCGAGAAGGTCATCGGCCGCGATGGTCCCCACAGTCTCGACAATTTCGTGCGGACAATCAGCATCAATCTCGTCGGCACCTTCAACATGATCCGTCTAGCGGCATCGGCCATCCAGCATCAGCAGCCGGATGCCGAGGGCGAGTGCGGCATCATCGTCAACACCGCCTCGATCGCGGCCTTCGACGGGCAAGTCGGCCAGGCCGCATACGCTGCCTCCAAGGGCGGCATCGCCTCGATGACGCTTCCGATCGCCCGCGAGCTTGCCCGCCACGGCATTCGCGTCGTTTCGATTGCCCCGGGCATTTTCGAAACGCCGATGATGGCAGGCATGCCGCATGAAGTGCAGGAAGCGCTCGGCAAGAGTGTGCCCTTTCCGCCGCGCCTCGGCAGGCCCGCCGAATTTGCCGCGCTGGTGCGCCATATATGTGAAAACAGCATGCTGAACGGCGAGGTCATTCGCCTCGACGGTGCGTTGCGCATGAGCGCGCGCTGACCGTTTGTCTGGAAGGATTGAGACAATGGCTTTGCAGGACCCTATCGTCATCGTCGGTGCAGCGCGCACGCCGATCGGCGGTTTCCAAGGTGAACTCAAAGAGGCAGCCGCACCCGAGCTCGGGGCCGCTGTTATCCGCGCGGCGCTTCAGCGCAGCCTGGTCGAGCACGATGCCGTCGACGAGGTCGTGTTCGGCTGCGTATTGCCGGCAGGCCAGGGCCAGGCACCTGCCCGGCAGGCGGCAATCGGGGCAGGCCTGCCCTTTTCCACCGGCGCCAGCACCGTCAACAAGATGTGTGGCTCCGGGATGAAAGCCGTCATGCTGACGCATGATCTTCTGGCGACGGGAAGCGCCACTGTCGGCGTCGCCGGCGGCATGGAAAGCATGACCAATGCGCCCTATCTCCTTGATCGTGCCCGTGGCGGCTACCGGCTTGGCCACGGGCGCGTCATCGATCATATGTTCCTCGACGGGCTGGAGGACGCTTATGACAAGGGACGCTTGATGGGCACCTTCGCCGAGGACTGCGCCGAGGCATATCAGTTCACGCGCGAGGCGCAGGACCATTATGCGGTCACATCGCTGATGCGCGCGCAAAAGGCCATCGAGGCCGGCTACTTCGACGCCGAGATCACGCCGGTCTCCGTCACCGCGGGAAAGGGCGAACAGATGGTCAGCCGAGACGAACAGCCCGGCAAGGCAAGGATCGACAAGATTCCGCTCCTCAAACCGGCCTTCCGCGACGGCGGTACCGTGACCGCAGCCAACTCCAGTTCGATCTCCGATGGTGCGGCCGCTCTCGTGCTGATGCGTCGTTCCGAAGCCGAACGCCGGGGATTGAACGCGCTTGCGACAATCAGCGGCCATGCCACGCATTCGCAGGCGCCCAATCTCTTTGCCACCGCTCCGATCGGCGCCTTGCAGAAGCTCTCCGATCGGATCGGCTGGCCGCTCGATACCGTTGACCTTTTTGAGATCAATGAAGCATTTGCCGTTGTCGCCATGGCTGCCATGCGCGACCTGAGGCTGCCGGACGAAAAGGTCAATGTGCATGGCGGGGCCTGCGCCCTTGGGCACCCGATCGGTGCGTCTGGCGCACGTATTCTCGTCACGCTGCTTGCGGCTCTCGAGCGCTATGAGCTGAAGCGCGGCATGGCTGCCCTATGCATCGGCGGTGGCGAGGCAACCGCCGTTGCAATCGAGCGTCATTAGAAGGGCCGGGAGGAGACGAGCATGATCCTTTCCGATCTGAGCCAACAAATCCGCGATCTTGCGCGCGATTTTGCCCGAAAGCGCCTTGCCCCGGGTGCGGCTGCGCGCGACCGGGAGCACAGGTTTCCACGCGAAGAACTCAACGAGATGGGTGAACTCGGCATGCTCGGCATGCTGGTTCCCGAAGACTATGGCGGTTCCGATACCGGCACTGTCGCCTATGCAGCCGCACTTGAAGAAATCGCCGCCGGCGACGGACCATGCTCGACCATCATGAGCGTCCACAGTTCCGTGGCCTGCGTGCCGATCTTGAAATTCGGCACCGATGAGCAGAAGCAGCGTTTCCTGCCCAAGTTTGCCAGCGGCGAATGGATCGGCGGCTTTGCACTGACGGAACCGCAAGCAGGTTCGGACGCATCCAATCTGCGCAGCCGGGCGCGCCGCGATGGCGATCATTACGTGCTCGACGGTGCCAAGCAGTTCATCACCTCGGGCAAGAATGGCCAGGTGATCATCGTCTTTGCCGTGACCGATCCGGATGCCGGCAAGAAGGGAATTACCGCCTTCATCGTCCCAACCGATACGCCGGGCTACGAAGTCATCCGCGTGGAGGAAAAGCTTGGGCTGCATTCGACCGACACTTGCCAGATCGCCTTCAACGGCATGCGCATCCCGGCCGAATTGCGGCTGGGTTCGGAGGGCCAGGGATATCGGATTGCGCTCGCCAACCTCGAAGGCGGTCGCATCGGGATCGGCGCTCAGGCAGTCGGCATGGCGCGTGCTGCCTTTGAGGCTGCGCGCGACTATGCGCGCGAACGCACGACTTTCGGCAAGGCAATCATCGAGCATCAGGCGGTCGCCTTCCGCCTCGCCGACATGGCAACCCAGATCGAGGCCGCCCGTCAGCTGGTGTTTCATGCCGCGACGCTGCGCGACAATGGTCTGCCGTGCCTTTCGGAAGCATCGATGGCCAAACTCTTTGCGTCCGAGATGGCAGAGCGGGTCTGCTCGGATGCGATCCAGATTCATGGTGGCTACGGCTATATGGCCGACTATCCTGTCGAGCGTATCTATCGGGATGTCCGCATCTGCCAGATTTACGAGGGAACGAGCGACGTGCAGAAAATGGTGATCGCGCGCAATCTATAAGAACGAGAAATGCGGCGTTCCGTTTCTGAGGAGAGAAACGAACATCGCAGCTGGGAGGGAAACTACGATATGACGGACGCAGCTCAACTGAGCCTCCATGTTCCAGAACCCGCCGTGCGACCGGGCGGCCAACCTGATTTTTCCAACGTGAAGATTGCCAAGGCCGGTGTGGTGCCGCGCCCCGAGATCGACGTTGCGCCGGAGGAGATCCGCGACCTTGCCTATTCGATCATCCGTGTGCTCAATCGGGAGGGCGAAGCCGTCGGCCCGTGGACGGGCATGCTGTCCAACGAGGAGCTGCTGACCGGCCTGCGCAACATGATGAAGCTTCGCGCCTTCGATGCCCGCATGCTGATGGCGCAGCGCCAGGGCAAGACGTCGTTCTACATGCAGCATCTGGGCGAGGAAGCCGTCAGCTGCGCCTTTCGCAAGGCCCTTCGCAAGGGCGACATGAATTTCCCGACCTATCGGCAGGCGGGCCTTCTCATCGCCGACGACTATCCCATGGTCGAGATGATGAACCAGATCTTCTCGAATGAAAGCGACCCGTTGCGCGGCCGTCAGCTGCCGATCATGTATTCGTCGAAGGAGCACGGCTTCTTCACCATCTCAGGCAATCTGGCGACCCAATATGTGCAGGCCGTCGGTTGGGCCATGGCTTCGGCCATCAAGAACGACAGCAGGATCGCGGCGGCCTGGATCGGCGACGGCTCGACGGCAGAATCCGATTTTCATTCCGCTTTGGTCTTCGCCTCCACCTACAAGGCCCCGGTCATCCTCAATATCGTCAACAACCAGTGGGCGATTTCCACCTTCCAGGGGATCGCACGTGGCGGCTCCGGCACGTTTGCCGCGCGCGGACTTGGTTTCGGAATTCCTGCCTTGCGCGTCGACGGCAACGATTACCTCGCCGTCTACGCGGTTGCTCGCTGGGCCACGGAACGAGCCAGGCGCAACCTTGGGCCGACCTTGATCGAATACGTCACTTATCGCGTCGGCGCCCATTCGACATCGGACGATCCAAGCGCCTATCGGCCGAAGACCGAGTCCGAAGCCTGGCCGTTGGGTGACCCGGTGTTGCGTCTGAAGAAGCATCTGATCGTCAGGGGCGCATGGTCGGAAGAACGCCATGTTCAGGCCGAGGCCGAAATCATGGACGAGGTCATCGAAGCCCAGAAGCAGGCAGAACATCACGGCACGCTGCATGCCGGTGGCAGGCCCTCGGTGCGTGACATCTTCGAAGGTGTCTATGCGGAAATGCCGCCCCACATTCGCCGCCAGCGGCAGAAGGCAGGTTTCTGAGATGGCCAGGATGACGATGATCGAGGCCGTGCGAAGCGCCATGGACGTTTCGATGGCCCGCGATGACGATGTGGTGGTTTTCGGCGAGGACGTCGGATACTTCGGCGGGGTGTTTCGCTGCACTCAAGGGTTACAGGCGAAATACGGCAAGACACGCTGTTTCGATACGCCGATCAGCGAATCCGGCATCGTCGGTACGGCCATTGGCATGGCGGCCTACGGCTTGAAGCCCTGCGTCGAGATCCAGTTCGCCGATTATATGTATCCGGCCTACGATCAGATCACCCAGGAGGCGGCCCGCATCCGCTATCGCTCGAACGGCGACTTTACGTGCCCGATCGTCCTTCGCATGCCGACGGGTGGCGGCATCTTCGGCGGCCAGACACACAGCCAGAGCCCGGAAGCGCTGTTTACGCATGTCTGCGGATTGAAGGTGGTCGTGCCCTCCAATCCCTATGACGCCAAGGGACTGCTGATTGCCGCCATCGAGGATCCGGATCCGGTGATGTTCCTGGAGCCGAAACGGCTCTACAACGGGCCGTTTGATGGTCATCACGAACGGCCCGTCACCCCATGGTCGAAGCATGAGCTCGGCGAGGTGCCCGAAGGGCATTATTCGATTCCGATCGGAAAGGCCGACGTTCGACGCGCAGGCTCGGCGGTGACGGTGATCGCCTACGGCACGATGGTTCATGTCGCGCTGGCGGCCGCCGAGGATACCGGCATCGATGCCGAGGTGATAGATCTACGCAGTCTGCTGCCCCTTGATCTCGATACCATCGTGCAATCCGTCGGCAAGACGGGACGCTGTGTCGTCGTCCACGAGGCGACGCTGACGTCGGGATTTGGCGGCGAGATCGCATCGCTCGTGCAGGAACACTGCTTCTACCATCTTGAAGCGCCTGTCGTGCGCGTCGCCGGCTGGGACACACCGTATCCGCACGCCCAGGAATGGGATTACTTCCCCGGCCCCGGACGTGTCGGGCGAGCACTTGCCGAAGTCATGGAGGCCTGAGACATGGGCGAATTCATCATCAAGATGCCCGATGTCGGCGAAGGCGTGGCCGAGGCCGAACTCGTGGAATGGCATGTCAAGGCAGGCGACCCGGTAAAGGAAGATATGGTGATCGCCGCCGTTATGACCGACAAGGCGACCGTCGAGATCCCGTCGCCGGTCACGGGGACTGTCGTCTGGTTGGGTGCCGAAATCGGCGACAAGATCGCGGTCAAGGCGCCGCTTGTGCGCATCGAGACGGGCAGTGGTGCGGCGATCGAACGGGTCGACGCGCCTGCCGCTGCTGGCGCGAAGGCTCCTGAAAGTGCGCCCCCCCCGACAGTTCAACCAAAAGACACAGCTGCGCCGACGGCTGCCCTCCCACCACGACCTCAGGCCGCGGTTCCCGCAGAAAAACCGCTGGCGTCGCCATCTGTTCGGCTTTTGGCAAGGGAAAGCGGCGTCGACCTGCGTCAGCTCAAGGGATCTGGCCCCGCCGGTCGCATCCTTCGCGAAGACGTCGAGCAATTCATCGCGCGCGGCGAGCTGCCCTTCCTCCAACCGGCCATCGCGAAAAAAACGTCGACCGAGGAGGTCAAGCTCACCGGCCTTCGGCGCCGGATCGCCGAAAAGATGTCGCTGTCGACCTCTCGCATTCCCCACATCACCTATGTCGAGGAAGTCGACGTGACCGCGCTGGAGGAGCTGCGGGCCACGATGAACCGCGACCGCAAGCCAGAGCAGCCGAAACTCACCGTGCTGCCGTTCCTTATGCGGGCAATCGTCAAGGCGGTTGCCGAGCAACCGAGTGTCAACGCCACCTTCGACGACGATAAAGGCATCCTCACCCGGCATGGCGGCGTCCATATCGGCATTGCCGCCCAGACACCCGCCGGACTTGTCGTGCCCGTCGTCAAGAACGCTGAGGCACGCGGCATCTGGGATTGTGCGATCGAGATGAGCCGCCTGGCCGAGGCGGCGCGCGCCGGTAGCGCGACCCGCGACGAGCTCAGCGGCTCGACCATCACCATCAGTTCGCTTGGCGCGCTCGGCGGCATCGTCTCGACACCGGTGATCAACCACCCGGAGGTCGCCATTATCGGCGTGAACAAGATTGCCGTGCGCCCGGCCTGGGATGGCACGCAGTTCGTGCCGCGCAAGATGATGAACCTATCCTCGAGTTTCGACCACCGCATCATTGACGGATGGGATGCTGCCACCTTCGTCCAACGTGTCCGGGTGCTTCTCGAAACACCCGCCCTGATTTTCATCGAAGGCTAGGATTTATGAAAGAGATCGTCTGCAAGCTTCTCGTCATCGGCGCTGGACCCGGCGGTTATGTCTGCGCCATTCGAGCCGGGCAACTCGGTCTCGACACCGTCATCGTCGAGGCTGACAAGCCGGGTGGCACCTGCCTCAACGTCGGATGCATTCCTTCCAAGGCCCTCATCCATGCGGCCGAGGAGTTTGGTGCTGCCAAGCAGATGCTGACCGGCAGAAACGCAATGGGCATCGGTATCGAGGCCGCAACCATCGACCTCGCCAAGACCATTGCCTGGAAGGACGGCATCGTCGGCCGCCTGAACAGCGGTGTCTCCGCGCTGCTGCAGAAGGCAAGGGTCAAGATCGTTCACGGCCGCGCGGCCTTCCGCGACGGTAAGACGGTCGAGGTCGAGACCGAGACGGGCATGCAGGTCATCCGCGCGGAGACTGTTGTTATCGCCACAGGTTCTAAGCCCGTGGAACTTTCCGCCCTTCCTTTCGGCGGTCGGGTGATCTCGTCCACCGAGGCGCTCTCGCTCGGCGAAGTGCCGAAGAGACTGGTTGTCGTCGGAGGCGGTTACATTGGCCTCGAACTCGGTATCGCTTTTGCCAAGCTGGGCTCAGAGGTAACAGTCGTCGAAGCCACCCAGCAGATACTGCCGCAATATGATGCCGACCTGGTGCGACCCGTCGCGCGCCGGCTTGGTGATCTCGGCATTCGCACCCTGACGGGAGCGGAGGCAAAGAGCCTCTCGGACGACGGCAATGCACTTGTCGTCGAGACATCGGGCGGACAGCAACAACTGCTGCCTGCCGACCGGGTGCTTGTCACGGTCGGTCGGCGGCCGCGATCGGCAGGCTCAGGTATCGAAGAGCTCGATCTCGATCGCAGCGGGCCGTACCTTCGCATCGATGATCGCTGCCGCACCTCCATGCGGGGCGTCTATGCAATCGGCGACGTCACCGGTGAACCGATGCTGGCCCATCGCGCCATGGCGCAGGGAGAAATGGTCGCCGAGATCATTGCCGGCAGGAAGCGCGCCTGGGACAAACGCTGCATTCCGGCGATCTGCTTTACCGATCCGGAAATCGTGACTGCCGGGCTTTCGCCGGACGAGGCACGTGCTCAAGGCTATGCGATCCGCGTCGGACAATTCCCGTTCAGCGCAAATGGCCGGGCGATGACCATGCTGTCGGAGGAGGGCTTCATACGCGTCGTCGCCCGGGCCGATACCAATCTCGTCCTTGGCCTGCAGGCCGTAGGCGTCGGCGTTTCCGAACTCTCAGCGGGTTTTGCACTGGCCATCGAGATGGGCGCGCGGCTGGAGGACCTCGCCGGTACGATCCATGCGCATCCGACGCGCAGCGAGGCTCTCCAGGAGGCTGCCCTCAAGGCGCTCGGGCACGCATTGCACGCCTGAAGCGATTTCCGTCCCAAGCTCGGATCGCGAGACGCAAAATCGGTTTGGAGCTGGGGCATTATCTGATAGCTAGCGCGCTCATGCTGACGGAGCAGTTGAGAATGGCGGCCGCATTGTATCGAGACTACATCGTTGACCTGAAAGCCAGGATCGATGACCTTCACGCCAACGCGGAGCGCTACCAGACCTACGCGTTGACGATGGAACTGCTAGCCCAAAAGAACCTCGTCAGCTACTCCGCAAAGAAAGCGAAAGGTCTGACGGAAGGCCTGTCCTACCGCCGCGACTTCACGACCGGTCAGGCTGTCCAGATGCAGCAGCAGGGTGCCTATCCTCTGTTCGCGGGATTTTTCAATCTCGGCCAGTTTCTGGCCTTCACCGGACAGGGGCGCGAGCAGGATGCGAAGCAGTTCGCCGAGCTTCTAACCGACAATTGGCAGTACCCGACCTGCGCGGTGCATTTCGTCTTCCGCCAGAAGGGACAACCAAAGACTTTGTCGACAAGGATGCATTTTGTTGGATTGAACGGAGAGGCGGAAGCTGCAGCCTACGAGCAGAAGGCCCATCGTGCGGGCAGCATGGTGCAGCACCGGCCCTTCTCGTCTAATCTGTTCTGGGAATGGAAATAGCCGCTGCGCACGCAGTGCCAGGCATCGGCAAATTCGTACGTTGTTCGTCATCTCGCCGCCCCGGCTCGTGTTCCTTTTCACCAGAAGCATGCGGCAGGGCGCTGACATTTTCGACGACTTACTCGGCCTGTCCTGGCGCGACGCAGCCGTCGACCAGAATGGTGTGGTGTCCTGCGATCACGGCCGTTCGACGGTGGCGTTTCTAGGCAACGCCGCTCTCGGCAGGCTCCTCGAGAGGTCAGGCTGCAGGACGGATGTTGTGGTTCATCCGGAACAAGTTGCCCGGGTCGTATTTCCTTTTCAGGTTGACGAGACCCTCGTAGTTGTCGCCGTACGTGGCCTTCAGGCGTGCGTCGCCTTCGTCGCCCATCATGAAGTTCGGATAAGCGCCGCCGAGATCGAACGGGTGGACGGCCTGCCAATAGTCGGTTGCCCATTTCTTCAGCGTCGGCGCCTGATGCGGGTCGGCGTCGACCCCAGCAATCACCATCGACCACGTGGCATCGCGGCAATTCCATGCCGTTTCATTTTTTGCCTTGCGGTGGACAGCGGCGTCGATCGGGTAGAGGTGCATGCACGAGGGTTCGCTGGGCGCCTTGGCAACCTGCTCGATGTGCGCTTCGATCGCTGCGTCGGGAAGCGTCTTCACGAAGTCGCCCTTCCAGTACCATTGGAGGCCTTTCGGATAGAGCCCGTCGAACATGGCTTGAAGGGCTGGGTATTGTATCGGACCGGCAAAATCGATAATCGGCTCGGGAAGCGCCTTGCGGACGGCGTTGACTGCCTTCTCCCCGTCGGCGACTGCCCCGTTGTATGAAACGAGCATCACGCAGATCCGCTTGCCACGATGGTCCACCGGGAATGGATCGGCCGAGGGAACTGTCTGTAGCCCAAGGAAAATGTAGAACTCGTCCGGCGCGGTCGGCAGAAACTCGCGGTACCAGCGCATAATATCCGCGGCCTTCTTCAACTCCCAGAAGATCGGACCGGCATAGACGGTGTCCGCAGGGTGCGCCTCGAACAGAAAACTGGTAACGACGCCAAAGTTGCCGCCGCCGCCGCGCAGCCCCCAGAAGAGATCGGGGCGCTCAGTCTTACTCGTGATGACGAACGTGCCGTCCGCCAGCACCACGTCGGCCTCGATCAGATTGTCGATGGCAAGCCCGTATTGGCGGGTGAGGTATCCGTGGCCGCCGTTCAGCGTCAGGCCCGCTACGCCTGTGGTCGAGACGATACCGAAGGGGATTGCAAGCCTAAAGCCGTGGGTGGCATGGTCGACGTCGCCAGTTGTGCACCCGCCGCCGACGCGAACGGTCCGCCTTACCGGATCGACGCGCACACCCCGCAGCAGCGACAGATCGATGACGAGGCCGTCGTCGACGCTGGCAAATCCAGCTCCGTTGTGGCCGCCGCCGCGGACGGCGATCGGAAGTTCGTTGTCGCGGCCGAAGTTTACGGCGGCACTCACGTCCGCTGCATCCGTACACTTTGCGATCAGCAGCGGCCGCTTGTCGATCATGGCGTTGTACAGCTTGCGGGCGTCCTCGTAGTCGACATGATCGCGTCCGATAAGAGCGCCGCGAAGATTCTGTGTGAGCTTCCCGATGTTTTCGCTGTTCATTACACCCTCCTGAAGCCGAGCCTGGAGTTCCTGACGTCGGATCGAACGCTGGCGAGACGCGTTCACGAGAACGATGCACTGACGACTGACTTCGCTCCCCACAGCGGCCGATTTTCGAGCTCAAAGAATGCGCTAAAAGATGCGGATAGTCTATAATCCTCCCAGTCATAGCTAGCCTTGAAGATGCCGCGCCTGAGCGGCGAAGGAAAATGAGCTTCGCAAATTCGGTCATGAGCAAACCTGATGCCCAGGGGCGTCCCGACGGGATACTTTGATTTCCTCGATCCCCTCCGGGTGCGAACAGCCCCTGCGCCACAGCGTGGCACGACGGCGACGCTCGTGGTATTTTTTTTTAAGAACGGTGGAGCGGAATGGACGTCGATGCAGACGATTGAGGATTGGCTAAGTCAACTCGGTCTTGGCAAGTACGCCGAGGCCTTCGTCGAGAATGACGTTGATCTGCGAGCGCTCCCTCATATCGCGGAATCCGACCTCCGGGAGCTCGGCGTCTCGCTTGGGCACCGGAAGATTATTCTAGCTGCTATAAACGGACTTGCGCAGCAACGTCCGGACGAACAGCCTGCTGCTTCAGCCGCTACCGAGGCCGCGTCCGAAACTGCGGCTGACCGGCGACTGCTCAGCGTGCTCTTCTGCGACCTGGTCGGGTCGACCGCGCTGTCGGCGCAGCTCGACCCGGAAGACATGCACGAGTTGACTCGCCGTTATCAGGATAGCGTCGCCGGCGCAGTCACGCGGTTCGGAGGCTACGTCGCCAAGTATCTCGGAGATGGCGTGCTTGCCTATTTCGGATGGCCCATGGCATACGAGGACCATGCCGAGCGTTCAATCCGGGCCGGCCTCGAGGCGATGGCCGCCGTCGACGCCCTGCAGTCGCCCAACACGCAGCAATTGAAGGCGCGCATTGGCATCGCATCAGGGCACGTGGTCGTTGGCAACACCGACGGTAGCGCGAAGGAGCGTGCATCGATCGCGGGAGACACTCCCAACCTGGCAGCACGCCTGCAGGCCGCGGCCGCCCCAGGCCAGATCGTGGTCTCCGACAGCACCCGCCGCCTCGCTGGGCAATCGTTCGAAATCCAGAGCCTCGGCGAGCAGGAGCTCAGAGGCTTCACCTCGCCCATTGCGCTGTTCGAAGTCCGCGGTGAGCGAGAGGTGGATAGCCGTTTCGAAGCCTCGCATGCCACCGGGCTTTCGAAATTTGTCGGCCGCGTTAGTGAGATCGGGCTGCTGCTCGAACGGTGGGAGTTGGCGAAGGCCGGCCAAGGCCAGGCGGTCTTCCTGTCGGGGGAGGCTGGCATCGGGAAATCTCGCCTAATCGAGGCTTTCGAAGAGCATCTGCAAGAGACACAGCATGAACTCATCCGATTGCAATGTTCACCCTATCACGCTACCTCGGCCTTTTACCCGATCGTCGAGCGACTAAGCCGGGTCGCATCGTTTGCCCCGACAGATGACCGGAACACGCGCGTCGAAAAGTTTTGCACCCTTGTTCGCCTCTACGGCGAAAGTCCCTCCGAGGTTGGCGCGATCTATGCCGAGCTGCTTTCGCTCGACGTCGGCGACGAGTTCAGGCCGCCGGATCTCCCCGCCCACCAGCGCAAGGAACTTCTCGTCCGCACATTGGCGAACCGTTTGCTGCTTGCGGCCAGGATCGCACCGGTGCTCATGGTCGTCGAAGACGCGCACTGGATGGACCCGTCCACCAGCGAAGTTCTGAGAGAAGTCGTCAGCCGGCTTCACGGCACAGCCGCCCTTGTCGTTGTGACCCATCGACCGGAATGGAGCGCGGACTGGGCAAGCGGACTGGCGCAGGCGACGACCCTCTCCATTGGGCGCCTGACCCGGCAGCAGATGCGCGAGCTGATCGAATCGATGGTCTCCGACATTCCCGAACAGCTTGCCGAACGGATTGCGGAGCGAACGGACGGAGTGCCGCTGTTCGTCGAGGAGTTGACCCGGTCGATCGTGGAGAGCGGAAAGTCGACGTCGCTCAACTTAGAGATCCCGGACAGTCTGCAGGGCTCCCTGATGACACGTCTCGATCGTTTGGCGACGACGGCCAAGAAGGTCGCGCAAATTGCCGCCGTAATAGGCAGGGAATTCGATCGCGGCCTTCTTTCGAAGATCGCAGGCCTCGACGAGCGAACGCTCGAGGAAGCACTGAACCAGCTCGAGTCCAGCCAGATCGTCGTCGAAGGCGGCGTTTTGCATGATGCTCTCGTTTTTCGCCATGCGCTCATTCAGGATGCGGCCTACCAATCGCTCCTCAACCGGCGCCGTCGACATTTCCACGAGGAGATCGCCAGGGTTCTCATCGACCAGTATGCCGACGTCGCTGCCACGCAGCCCGAGCTCATTGCCCAGCACTACGAGAAAGCGCAACGGATTGAGCTCGCGCTTCCCTACTGGATGAAGGCCGGAGAACGCGCCCTTGCACGATCAGCCAACTATGAGGCGGTCGACCATTTCCAGAACGCCCTGGCGATCGCAGAGCAGTTGCCCAAAGGACCTGACCGGCAAACGGACCTGCTCGCCGCGATCCTAAAACTCGGCGACGCCCTCTTCGCTGCGGGCCGCATGACGGATTCGCTGGCGAAATACAGGCTGGCTGCCCCATTGGCACGCGAAGCGACCGACACGCAAGCCTTTGTTCGCGCGGTGATCGGTCTTGACGGCTCCAAATTCCTCTCCTCGAATTCGCTTGCCGAAACGTTGCCGCTTCTCGAGGAAGCCCTGGCGATGGTTGAACCAGCGGATAAGAGGTCGCGATGCCAGCTTCTCAGCCGCCTTGCGCGGGCATACACCTACCTGAGCGACAGCAAGAACGCCGCAAAATGCCACGGTGAAGGAATCGAACTGGCCCGACGGGTTGGCGATAAAACTGCGCTTGTGGAGCTCTCCACTCTGCCATTCCTGACACCGGCACCGGTCAAATCCGTCATGGAGAGAAACGATCGGATCGTTCGCCTAGATGAAATAAGACGCCTCGCGGGTGAGATCGACGACGACGATGTGCAAAGCCGAGCGCTTTCAATTGACGCCTACGTCTCCACGGAGCTCGGCGACCGCGCACGAGCCGATCGGGCGGTTGACGCGCTGGAAGAACTTGGTACCAAGCGGCAGCATCTCAACGTCCAGTTCTACGCTCGCATCGCAAGAGCGATGATGGCCATCCTCGATGGAAGGTTCACCGCCGCGGAAGAGTTCGCTGAAGAAGCGCTGAAGCTGGGGATGCGGAACCTTGGCGCGGCGCCCGAGGGCGTTTACGGCATGCAGATGTTCGCGATCCGACGGGAGCAGAGCCGCCTCTCGGAGGTCGCACCGGTCATGAAACTGTTGATCGAGGAAAACCCGGAGGAAACCATCTGGCTACCGGGTTTTGCCTTGGTTGCCTTTGACCTCGGGTATCGGGAAGCGGCCCAGCGGAGGTTGAGCGAGCTTGCCCGCACGGGCTTCGCCCTTCCGCTTGACGGAAAGCGAAGTGCGTCCCTCTCGTTCCTGACGGAAGTCGCCGCCGGTCTCGGCGACGCGGATGCTGCCCAGACCCTCTATAAGCTTATGCTCGACTACAAGGAGATGACCGTCACGATAGGTATGGCGACCGTTTGCTTCGGCGCGGCAAGCCGCTATCTGGGAGTGTTGGCAGCCGCGTTGGGTGAATTCGACAGAGCGTCGGAGCACTTTGAGCACGCGCTCGAGATGAACTCGGCAATCGGCTCGCGGCCGTGGCTCGCACACACACAGGCAGATTATGCGGACTTGCTGATGAAAATAGGTAGCCGGGCCGCGATAAAGAGAGCAATGTCGCTATCCGAGCATGCCCGGTCAACTGCGGCCGAACTGGGAATGGTGCGGCTGCAACAGCGACTGAAGCCAACGATTCATTAGGACCAGCAGTTCGCTGCTTTTGGTGGGAAGAAGGTCTCGTCATGCCACGCTACATCATTGAAAGAAACTTTGCAGAGCAACTCGATTTATCGAAAGACGGGGTCGAGCAAATCAACCTGATCAACGATCAGGAAGGAGTGAAGTGGATTTTTTCCTTCCTCAGCGCGGACAGGAAAAAGACTTACTGCCTTTACGAGGCGCCAAATACGGAAGCCATTCTCGCCGCGGCCCGGAGGAACAATGTCCCGGCGGATGTAATCATTGAGGTTAGCGAGGAGATCGGTCCCAATATGTTTGCGTAGTGCTTCTTCGCCACGCACACTCTTGGCGCAAGGCGCTGCCGCGCATGCTGCCCAGTCGTAACAGGTCCAGAGAAATATTCGTCATATCGCAATGGCATACTGCGGGCCGCGAGCTCTCGCTGCGCTGCTGGCGATCTAGGTCCCCTAGATGATAACCACTAGCCGCCCCGAATCGAGCCCCGCCAAACCAGCTCGGCACGGAGTCTGATCGACTGCTCGGAAATGGTGTCGCCGTTTTCCGATTGCGGTTGCGAAAGCCACTCCACTGCCTTGGAAGCTATCGCTGAAACCGGCTGCGCGAAGGTCGTCAGGTCGTAGGACGACCATGAGGCCTGGTCGATATCGTCGAAGCCGGCAATGCATAGCTGGTCCGGCACCGATATCGAAAACTGGTGGCGGGCGGCGTCCATGAATCCGCAAGCCAGGAGGTCGGTTGCGCAAAAGACCGCGTCCGGGCGCTCGGTGCGCGTCAACATTCGCTGCGCCAGGACTTTCCCTGCTTCATAACCCGTCCAGCCATGGCGTTCGACGGAAACCTTGATTCCGAGCGCATTCGCTGCCGCGACAAATCCCTGTTCTCGAGCCATCAGGCTTGGTGTTCCAGCTTCCGAGTTGGCGAAGGCGAGCTTTCGGCATCCGGCCCTGACGAAAGCCGTAACCACACGTCCGGCCGCCTCGTCATCGTCGAGATTAATCCGCAAAGGACCGGGCTGTTCGTCATCGCGGTTGATGAGGACAAGCCGCTGTCCGCTGCGCAGACAGAGTTGCGCAATGGATTTGTCCGGCATTCCCGAGAGCATGATCGAGGCATCCGCGCGATAGCGGATCGCCTGGCGAAGGGCACGATCAACGCTGCCGTCCGAGCGATCCGTATTGATCAGCATGGCGACCTTGCCGGCGTTCTGAAGCAATAGTGTCAGTTCGCGCAGCAAAGCAGAACGATAGGGTGTTGCCACGTCCGACACGATGAGACAAACAATGCCGCTCTCATTGCGCATCAGACCGCGGGCGAGCTCATTGACGTGATAGCCGAGCGCTTCGGCGGCCTCGAGCACCTTGCGCCGGGTCTCCGTCGATACGCTTGCACCCGGCGTGAACGTCCGCGATACCGCCGAATCGCGACACACCCGCCCTCTCGGCGACCTCCTGGGCGCTAGCAAACAGCTTTTCGGACACGCAGTTGGATCTCCGGTTTCGATGAATTTTGCACGTTGCTGCAAGAGCGTGCAAGCATCCCGGTCGACAGCGATATATGAAACTTTCAAGACAGACGCTGCTAGGGTCAGCTTCACGAGAGCCCGCATTTGCACGCGCTTGCAGTGTCGAATCGGTGACGCCGCTGATTGCGACATGAAGCAGGCTTGTGCAAAAACGGTCGAAAAGGGTGGCGTCAGAGCGACATTGTGAAAACGCGGCGGCTTGCGCCCGCGTTTGTCCTCGCCACAGAGATCACCGTCTATCGCAGCGGCCGCCGCGACGATCTCACGGGGGAATTCGCGTCTTTGGCAGCGACCTCTCGCGTCACAGCATGCCCCCTATCGGTTCTGCATGACTCGGGATCTGAAAAGTCCAGGGACCCCCATTGAGGCTGGGTCGGATTCAACATTGTCGATCACGAGGCTGTTGGCAAATTTGTTGATGGACGGTTCGCGCCATTGATCGACAGCCTGCAAGACCCGTGACCAATGGCTGGTCGTCGATCGTCAGGACCATTTCAGCGCTTGGCGGCAAACAGCGCGCTGTCGCATTGAGCAGGTGTTGCGATCGAATGCACCTGCTCATTAAGCGACTGGCCATGGCACAACCAGATGATGATCAGTTGATGAAGCGGATTGCCAGCATCAGCCGATCGCCAAGGGTGGGAGGAGATGCCCTGTGGAAGCAGGAGGTGTCCTGAACGAAGCCCGTGCCGGCAGGCCCCTCGATGGTGATTTCATTCTCCTGACCGTATTGTCTGTAGACCGCCTCCTGGCTTGCACGCGCCGACCCGAGCAGCATTCGCAACGGCTTGCGCTTGTGCGAGCGTTTCATCATCACGTGCGCTCCCGAATAGCGGTCCGTGTCGGTGATGTAGAAACTCGCATAAACGAAATTATAGCCCTCGACGTCGTAGTGATAGTCGATGACGCCATGTTTCAAGCGGCGTCGTTCCTCGTCGCTCATCGATGAGGCAAAGCTCCAATCCAGAATCGTCGTGATCTTTCTGGGCTCGTGACCGAGATACTTGCGAACGATTGAACGCAACACCGGATCATTGATGACCTTCTGCACTGCAGGGCATCGCGCAGGGTCTGATACGCCTCCAATCGGCATAGGTCTTCCGTCAGCAGCTACCCCGCCTGAGACATCAGAATAGCGAAAGGTCGGTCCTTTCGGATCATAGATCGCGTGCAAAGGCTCAGAGAGCGCGAAGGTCTTGATCTCGTCCACGATATGACCGGGCAGGTTCAAGCCAACGAAGACGGCTTCATCTCGGATGGTTTGAACAATATCGGCAATCTTTGCATCGCCAAAGAGGGTCGGCATCAGCCACTTGCCCATGCTTTTGCGCGGGGGCATGAGAAATTCGACTGCGCCTCGACCTGAGCTGTATGCGACGCGAACGGTTCTGAAGCGTCCTAGTATATAAGCGAGATTTTTTTGTTTAATTCGTCTTGCAATGCTGGCGATACCCATTGCTTTATTCCTCCCTGGGACTCTCAACCCCCAGCCCCGACGCAATTTAATATGACTATTCATGTCTGGGAATTTATCAAAGCATCGTGAGTTGATGCCGAAAGAGGTATTTCGAGGTCAACTTTATGGCGTATGGAATGAGCTTTTCGCTCGCACCGGGAACTCTTCCTCGGCGGTTTGGGTGTGTGCGCAGGTGGTGCAAGATGTTCGAGCGGCCGTTCGCGGTTCATGACGCAAAAGCCGCAACGCTGCCCGACCGTCGCCACCCCGATGAGGCCTCCTGATCGACCTTGTCGTTGAAACTGTCCCCAATCAAATCTCTCGTTAAGGTAGATCCACTCACCCCTGATGCTCGCGACGGCGTGCGGCGCGATCGGTAGGCCGGGAGATAAGCGGCCCGTGAAAAGGAACGGATTTCAAAACGATACCAATCCTCTTCTGGCCACGGTTGGCCGCCGACATCCGGTAGGCCCCATCGCCTTATACACGCACCAATAAGCCTATCGGGGTATGCCCTGCGGTGCCGGATACTGCGGATTACTGTCGTTCTCTCTCGCCACAAACGTGACAGGATAGTGCCCGTGGACATGTGTCGCATTGCGATTGGGGGCGTTTGGAATGTTGAGGATCAGCATCAAAAACCGCGATTTTTTGAGCGCCTACGGTGGCACCTCGAGTGTTTACAGCGCAGCGACTGCGGGCAGTGCTCTCCTCGTGAACGCAACGATGGTTTCGTCGACTGGCGGCGACCGGCCGATTGCTGACTTGGGTGCAGTGGGATCGGTGAACGCCTCGCTGACGGGATCTCCGGCTGCGGCATTTCCCCTCCTGAATGGGGCGGCCGCGCAGCAAACGCCGCAGGCAGCAAATACCGTTTCTCCGGTCGACAGCAGTGCCATCTTCGCATTGGATGCCGCAACAACGCCAACAGCGAGCTCGACGGATGGTTCCCAGCCGGCAGCAAAGCCACGCACCGTCCTGCCACCCGACCCCGCCACCGCCATCGCCACAACGTCTCTGGACCCTGCTTTGTCGGACGCTCCCACTGCCTCGTTAGTCTCGGGCGTGAGTGATACGTCGAGTGCTCCGATCATGAAGTTCTCCTCGGCTGCAAGTGTTGACGCGACACGTGTTGACGCGACAAGTGAGGACACTTCATCTGCTTCGACGACGGCGGCCACGGCCACAGCGACGACGGCTCCGCTGGCGCTTGTAACAACGGCGGCCGTCGCCGCCCCCGTCAACAAGATCGCCAAAGAAAACGAGAAACCGGGCGATCCGATCAGCGAGTGGGGCCTCGACGGCGACGGCGGCGGCACGATTCAGGGCTTTGCAACCGAAATCAGCACCAACATTGGCCAGACCGTCGACTTCAAGATCGCGACTGACTCGACCCACTACCGCATCGACATCTATCGTCTGGGCTATTACGGCGGCGATGGTGCACGCAAGGTTGCCTCGATCGACAAGTCACTGACGACGGCGCAGATACAGCCGCACCCCATCGTCGATATGTCGCTCGGCCTGATCGACTGTGGAAACTGGTCGGTCTCGGCGAGCTGGGAGATTCCGGCAGACGCCGTATCGGGCGTCTATATCGCCAAGCTGGTCCGCGAGGACGGCACGGAAGACGCAAGCATCATTCCATTCGTCGTGCGTGACGACGCCTCAACCAGTGACATCGTCTTCCAGACCTCTGATACGACCTGGCAGGCCTACAATGCATGGGGTGGGGCAAGCCTCTACTACGGGGAGGTTCCGGTCGATCCAGCAGATATGATCGGCTACCTGCCGCCCAATTGCAGTTGCGGCCTGACGGCAATCGGTCGTGCATCTGCCATCAGCTACAACCGTCCGATTATCACGAACACAAGCCCGACTGGCGGAACGTGGGATTACATTTTCGGCGCCGAACATTCTGCTATCCAGTGGCTTGAGCAGAACGGCTACGACGTATCCTACGTCTCCGGCGTCGATGCGGCCCGAAATGGCAATCTGCTCCTCAACCATCAAGCATATCTGTCGGTCGGACACGACGAGTACTGGTCTGCCGAGCAGCGTGCCAATGTCGAGGCTGCACGTGACAGCGGCGTCAATCTCGCCTTCTGGAGCGGCAACGAATGCTATTGGAAGGTGCGTTGGGAAAGCAGCATCGACGGCAACGGTCAAGCCTATCGCACGATGGTGTGCTACAAGGAGACCTGGGGAACGAGCAGCGATCCGAGTGACATCGGCACCGGCACATGGCGGGATCCACGCTATGCCGATCCCGGACAGCAGCCGGAGAACGCATTGACCGGTACCATGTTCACGGTCGACAGCTACCGCACCGACACCATTTCCATACCGTTCGACTATTCAAATCTTCGCTTCTGGCGCAACACGGACGTTGCCAACCTTCAGCCTGGCGAAACCTATAATCTCGTTCAGAACCTGCTTGGCTACGAATGGGATTCCGACGTCGAAAACGGGTTCAGACCGGACGGCCTGATCAACCTGTCACTCTCTTCGGTGGCGGTAAGCACTTATCTTCGTGACTATGGCACCAGCATTGGCGATGCTGTCGCAAACCACAGCCTGACAATGTACAGGGCCGAAAGCGGAGCCTTGGTATTCGGCGCCGGCACCGTCTTCTGGTCATGGGGACTAAACGACCAACACCAGGGTACGTCCACGCCAACCGACCCTAATGTCCAGCAAGCCATGGTCAACATGTTTGCAGATATGGGAATCCAGCCAACCACGCTGGACGCCAGCCTTATCCTCGCCACGCAATCAACCGACAGCGTCAAGCCAACATCGACGATCACGTCGCCAATCATTGGTGCGAGCTTCGTCGAAGGCCAGCATGTCACGATCACTGGCACCGCCCAGGACTTCGGCGGGGGCATCATCGCCGGCATCGAGGTTTCGACCGACGGTGGGACGCATTGGTTCAAGGCAACTGGCCGCGAAAACTGGAGCTACAACTGGGTCGTCCAGGCGAGCGGTACCTACACGATCATGTCACGTGCTGTGGATGACAGTGTCAACCTGGAGACGCCATCCTCCGGAAAGCAGGTTGCCGTAACCTTGCCCGACACAACGGGTCTTTGGACGCTGGCATCCAAACCTGTGCTCGAGACTGCGATCGACCGCGACGGTGTCGAACTCGGGCTCCGCTTCCAGTCCACCACGGGCGGCTACATTGAGGGGATCCGTTTCTACAAGGGCTTCTACAACGTCGGTGAGCATACGGTCAGTCTGTGGGACGCAAATGGTACGCTGCTTGCAACCGGTGTATCAACGGGCGAATCTCTTTCCGGCTGGCAAACAGTCATGTTCTCCTCGCCGATTCATATTTCGGCCGGAACGACCTTTGTCGCCTCCTATCATAGCAATGGTTATTACTCTGTCACCGAGAACTACTTCACCTCGACCTACAGCAGCGGCGTACTGAAGGCAGTCGATGGCGGCAGCGCCTATGCATATGGCGCAACCAGCACTTTTCCGGGCAATAACGCTGGCGGATCCAACTACTGGGTTGACGTCGTGTTCGACGCCGGTCCAAACACTTCACCCGTTGCAACCGACGATGGCGGCTTCACCATCTCGCGCAACGGCAGTTTGACATTGTCATTTGCCTCTCTTGTAGCAAACGATACCGATGCGAACGGCGATGCCCTGACGATCATTGGCGTCGGCAACGCAGTCAACGGAACGGTTGCTCTGGATACTCAAACTGGCAACGTCATCTTCACACCGAACGCGAACTACACCGGTCCGGCCAGCTTCAGCTACACGCTTTCCGATGGGCGGGGAGGAACGGACCAGGGAAGCGTAACCGTCTCTGTGGAGGAGATTGCGGCCGGTGTCTCGCTGTTTCAACCAAACGAAGGGCCAACCGGGCAAGCCTTTAGCGACAATTCCGCCATCGAGTTGGGCATGAAGTTTACGGCATCGAGCAGCGGTTCGCTCACCGGAATTCGATTCTACAAGGCGGCCGGCTCTACCGGCACTCATACTGGCTCCATCTGGAGCGCCGATGGCACGCTGCTGAGCACGGTAACGTTCACAAATGAGTCTTTAAGCGGCTGGCAGACTGCGCAGTTCTCCAATCCGCTCCAAATCCAGGCCGGGGTGACATATGTGGCGTCCTACCACGCGACCGGGACCTACGTTGCGACAGCGGGCTACTTCAACTCTGCGCATACCAATGGTGCTCTGACTGGCCTTTCGGCGACGGCAAGCGGCGGGAACGGTGTCTATTCCTATGGAACTGGCACGACTTTCCCAACGTCTAGCTATCAGGCATCCAATTACTGGGTCGATGTCGTATTCAACCAATCGACGGTGAATTCAGTGCCCGTTGCAGCTAATGACAACGGCTTCAACACATACGCAAATACGGCATTGTCAATCGCCTCGGCAGCTCTTCTAGCAAACGACAATGACCCGGACGGCGATCCACTGTCGATTACGGGCGTTGCGAATGGGGCAAACGGCACGGTCACCTTCGACAGCATCACGAATACGATTATGTTCACTCCGACGGCAGGCTACGTCGGAGCAGCAAACTTCTCCTACACTATTGCTGATGGCCGGGGTGGAACTGCCTCCGCAACGGTCAGCTTGACGGTTGGTCCGCAGCCAACGGGCACCGGTCTGTTTTCGTCGAACGACACACCGACCAATCTCGCGGAAAACGATCCAGGATCCGTCGAGCTCGGCGTCAAGTTCGTTGCCTCCGAACGAGGCGAGATCGCCGGCCTGCGCTACTATAAGAGCGCGCAGGATACAGGCACGCATGTCGGTTCGCTGTGGAGCAGCACGGGGATCCTTCTGGCGTCGGCAACATTCACGAACGAAACAGCAAGCGGCTGGCAGTCGGTAACCTTCTCGCAGCCTGTCAGCATCTCGGCAGGCGTGACCTATGTGGCGAGCTATCACTCGAACGGCTTCTATGCTGCGACGCCAAACTATTTCGCCAGCAGCCATTCCAATGGCGCCCTGACGGCGCCGTCAAGCGGCAACGGTGTCTATGCCTACGGTACAGGCAGCCTGTTCCCGACTGCGACCTACAACGCAACAAACTACTGGGTGGACGTACTTTATCAAACGGCAACTCAAAACGCAGCGCCTCTGGCTGCGAACGACACAGGGATTTCCGGCGCAGCGAATACGCCGTTGACGATCCTTGCCTCAGCCTTACTCGCCAATGACAGCGATCCCGACGGCGACGCAATTTCCGTTACCGGCGTCGGCAATGCAGTGAACGGAACGGTGTCCTTCGACAGCCAGTCGAGCATGATCACATTTACACCGTCGACGGGCTACACCGGGTCTGCAAGCTTCTCCTACACAATCACCGACGCGAAGGGCGCAACGGCCACGGCGCAGGCATCCCTCGCCATTTCTAACCAGGGCAGCGAGCAGAACGTCTTTGCCGCCGGTACGACGCCTGCGATCATCTCGGTCAATGACAACAGCCCGGTCAATCTCGGCATGAAGTTCCAGTCGGATGCAGCAGGCTGGATCACCGGCATTCGTTTCTACAAGAGTGAGGAAAATACCGGAGCCCACACGGGCTATCTCTGGACGGCAAGCGGCACATTGCTTGCGAGTGCGACCTTCACCAATGAGAGCGCAAGCGGTTGGCAGTCCGTCAATCTCTCGCAACAGGTCGCAATCGATGCCGGCACGACATACGTCGTCTCCTACAGCACGAACGGCAATTATTCGGCAACGGGCAACTTCTTCAGTGACAGCACGACAAACGGCAATCTGCAGGCCATGTCGTCGGCGCTCAGTGGTGGCAACGGCGTCTATGGATACGGCTCCAGCGGGCTGTTTCCGACAAGCACATACAACAGCACCAATTACTATGTGGACGTGGCATTCAAGCAGCAGCTCGCAGCGTAATGGCGAGTGGGGGAGTATCAATGACAGGTGGCGACACGCGCCTCCCAGTAACGGTTTTGGCGGGTTTCCTCGGCGCGGGAAAGACAACCATCCTCAACCATGTTTTGCGTAACCGGGAAGGACGCCGGGTCGCCGTGATCGTCAACGACATGAGCGAGATCAATATCGATGCCGAGCTCGTTCGTGATGGTGGCGCCAATCTGTCACGCACCAATGAAACGCTGGTCGAACTGACCAATGGGTGCATCTGTTGCACACTGCGCGACGATCTCTTGAGCGAAGTGCATCGGCTTGCTGGCGACGATCGCTTCGACTACCTGCTGATCGAGGGCACCGGCATCGCCGAACCTTTGCCGATCGCCGCCACATTCTCCTTTCGCGACGAAAATGGCAGTGCGCTCTGCGACGTTGCGCGGCTGGATACGATGGTTTCCGTCGTCGACGCAGCGAACCTGCTTGCAGACTACTCAAGCGCAGATTTCCTGAGTGATCGCGGGGGGACCCGCGACGCCGATGACGAACGGACACTCGTCGATCTCCTGGTGGAGCAGATCGAATTCGCCGATGTCGTCGTCATCAACAAGATCTCGGATGTCAGTTCCGAAACACGCGCGATGGTGCGCCAGATCGTTGCCGCGCTCAATCCCGATGCCCGCGTCATCGAAACGGACTTCGGCGATCTGCCGCTTTCCACCATTCTGGATACCGGTCTTTTCAGCGAAGCCAAGTCGGCCCGTCATCCGTATTGGCACAAGGCGCTCTACGGCTGGGGCGATCATGTCCCAGAAACCGAAGAGTACGGCATTTCGAGTTTCGTCTATCGCGCGCGCCGCCCCTTCGACCCCGCAGCGCTCGATCGCTTCCTCGCGCAGCGTTGGCCGGGCCTCATTCGCGCCAAGGGGCACTTCTGGCTGGCAACACGGCCGAGCGAAATCGGACTGCTTTCCATTGCCGGCACACAGCGGCGCACAGACACCAAGGGCTTCTGGTGGGCGAGCGTGTCCAAGGCACATTGGCCACGCTATCCGCAATTCCGCCAGTTGCTCGACCGTTATTGGGATGCGGTCTGGGGCGATCGCCGCCAGGAACTCGTTTTCATCGGCACAGGCCTTGATCAGCAGGCAATCAGCACCGCACTTAACGACTGCCTGATCGGAGAAGAGGCAAGCTTTGACCCCGATCTCGGCAGAAGTCTCACGGATCCGTTCCCGGCCTGGAAACACGCGCAGCATCACCATCCATGATCACTCATCAAAACGAGGAGACGACAATGAGCAATGAACTCTATGCAGACGGAATTGGCGAAATCACCGTCACCGGCACCATTGTGCGTATCGATCTGATGTCGCTGTCGGCCACGGAGCGCGATGCGAGCAACAACCCGAAGCCTGTCTTCCGCCAACGCATCATCATGCCGGTCGACGCTTTTGCGAACGCAGTCGACCTGATGCAGAAAGCACTGGGCGGACTTGTGGAAGCCGGGGCCGTGCGCCGTATCAACGATCTGCCATCAAGCCCGAAGGCTGAAATCATCCAGCCGTCTGGTGCGTCGGCAAACGCATCGCCGAACTTCAACTGACCTTCATCTGGTTTTCAACGCAGACGCTCGGGTGGGCCATGAGTACGTTTTTGCACACCAATCTACACTGCCTTGCACTTGTCGCGCGCCATCACGGCGTCGATCTGTCACCCGAACGCCTGCAGCACGACTATGCTGTCGACGAGCGGCCGGTGGAAGTCCGGCAGTTGCTGCGGATGGCCAAGGATGCCGGTCTTCGCGCCCGGCAGATTAGCCTCAACTGGTCGTCGCTACTCCAGTTGGGCGAGGCCTTCCCGGTTCTGGCCCAGCTTGAAAACAGCAACTGGGTCGTCATTGCCGGACCCGCGATGGGTGAGGAAGAAGCAAAGGTCAGGGTCCTCGACCCCTTGGCCGAGCGACCCGATTTCATTCTTCTGAACGAGGAGCAATTCACCAGATCCTGGCGTGGATCCGTGGTGATGCTAAAGCGGAACTACAGTCTGCATGATGCCGACCAGCCGTTCGGCTTCCGTTGGTTCATTCCCGAAATCATCAAGCAGCGCAGCTTCTTCCGCGACGTTGCGCTTGCGGCCATCGTCCTTTACGGGCTTGGCCTGACGACCCCGATCTTCTTCCAGCTCGTCATTGACAAGGTGCTGGTCCATCAAAGCTACGCAACGCTGACGGTCCTCACCGCCGGCATTGCCATTGCCCTTGTTTTCGATGCCGCGTTCAGCTTCCTGCGACGCTATCTGCTGCTCTATGCGACAAACCGGATCGATATCAGGGTCGCGACGCGGACCTTTGGACATCTGCTCAATCTTCCGATTGCACTCTTCGAACAGGCATCGGCGGGCGTTCTCGTCAAGCATATGCAGCAGACCGGCCGCATTCGCGAGTTCCTGACGGGGCGCCTCTTTCTGACGCTTCTCGACGGCGTGTCTTTGATGGTCTTCATTCCGATCCTGCTTCTCTACAGCGTGAAGCTCACGCTCGTCGTCATGGGTTTTGCTGCCCTCGTCGGCCTCGTCGTCATGCTTCTTGTCGGCCCCTTCCAGCGCCGCCTGCAGGCGCTCTACAAGGCCGAAGGCGACCGGCAGGCTCTGCTCGTCGAAACGGTGCACGGCATGCGTACCGTCAAGTCACTGGCGCTCGAACCGCGTCAGCGCCGCGCCTGGGACGACTACTCGGCGCAATCGATATCCGTACGTTTCCGGGTCGAGAAGATTTCCACGGTCGCTCAGTCGATGACCGGGCTTCTCGAGAAACTGATGAGCGTCGCCATTATCGGGCTTGGCGCGCTCGACGTCTTCAGCGGCGCCATGACGATCGGCGCGCTGGTCGCATTCAACATGCTGGCTGGGCGGGTCTCGGGTCCGCTTGTCCAGATCGTGACGATGGTGCACGAGTACCAGGAGGTTGCGCTTTCGGTACGCATGCTCGGCGAGATCATGAACCAGCGCCCGGAGCAAGCCGGCCGCGGTCGCGGCATCCGCCCGCATCTTAGAGGCAACATCGAATTCGACAAGGTAACGTTCCGCTATGGGCCGGATGGGGCCCCTGCGCTCGACGACGTCTCCTTCAGCATTCCGGCCGGCTGCGTATTTGGCGTTGTTGGCAAGAGCGGTTCTGGCAAAACCACGATCACTCGCCTCATCCAGGGTCTTTATCAGAACCAGCAGGGCATCATTCGAATGGATGGTTATGACAGTCGGGAGATCGACCTCGTGCATCTGAGAACGAGCACCGGCGTCGTGCTGCAGGACAACTTCCTTTTCCGGGGCACCGTTCGCGAGAACATCGCGGCAGCAAAGCCCGACGCCAGCATCGAGGAGATCATGGAGGTCGCGCGTATCGCCGGCGCCGAAGAGTTCATCGAGCGGCTTCCACGCGGCTTCGACACCATGCTTGAGGAAAACGCCTCGAACCTATCCGGCGGGCAGAGGCAGCGCCTGGCTATCGCTCGGGCACTGATCACCGATCCGAAACTTCTGATCCTCGATGAGGCCACCAGCGCGCTTGACCCCGACAGCGAGACGATCATCCGCCAGAACCTCAGCCAGATCGCGGCTGGGCGAACGGTGGTCATTGTCTCGCACCGCCTCTCCACACTTGTCGATGCGGACGCCATCCTGGTCGTCGAACGCGGCAAGATCGCCGATATCGGCAGGCATGATCAACTCGTGACGCGCTGCATGACATACCGTCACCTGTGGTCACAGCAGATGAGGCAGGTAGCATGACCGCGCGCGCTGAAAAACCAAGAGAGAACCTGCCTGTTCCGACGACGGCCCCAGTCACGCAACCAGCACTCAGGCGCTCGTTGCCGGCCGCGATCGCGGAATTCCAGTCCGATGCTGTGGAGCTTGAAGAGCGGGCTCCTCCAAGGGTCGCCCGCATGACGCTCTACGGCATCACTGCGCTCATTACCGCGATCATTGTCTGGGCGTCCGTCTCGTCGATCGACGAGGTCGTTGTCGCGCCCGGCAAGCTGATTACGACGATGCCGACCATCGTGGTGCAACCGCTCGAGACGTCGATCATTCGAACGATCAATGTCACGGCCGGAGAGATCGTCAAGAAAGGCCAGGTGCTCGCCACGCTTGATGCGACGTTCAGCCAGTCTGACGTCGATCAGCAACGGGCAAAATTCATAGCCCTCGACGCCCAGGTGAAACGCCTGGAAGCCGAGCTTGCCGGCACGGACTACACCAAGACGGCGGGCTTATCGCGCGACGAACTGCTTCAGATGCAATTGTTCGGGCAGCGCCGCGCCTATTATGCTGCACAGTTGCAGAACTACGATCAGCAGATTGCCGCCCAGGCGGCGACGATTGCTTCAAGCCGGAACCAGGAGGCAGTTCTTGCGGATCGACGCAAAACGCTGTCACAGATCGAGGGCGCCAGGGAACGGCTGTATGATCGCGAGAGCGGGTCTCTGATTACGCTTCTGGGATCGCGTGATGCCCGTCTTGACGTGGAAACTACCCTTACGGCGGTCCAGGGCAAGGCTGATGAAGCCGAACACACCTTGTCCAAGCTCAAGGCCGACCGGCAGGCGTTCATCGAGGACTTCCGACGCGCCGCCATGGAGCAGCTTGTAGAGCTGCGTAGTCAGCGCGACACTGCCGCCGAGGAACTGAAGAAGATGGAGCTTCGGCGCGACATGGTGGTGTTGACCGCACCAGCCGATGCGGTCGTCCTTGACCTGGCGCAGCGCTCCGTCGGCTCGGTGGTTCGAGAGGCGGAGCCCATCGTGACGCTGGTTCCGCTCAATGTACCGCTGGAGGCCGAGGTCTCGGTCAACACGCGCGACATCGGCCGCATTACCACGGGCAAGGAAACGCGGATCAAGTTCGATGCGTACCCGTTCCAAAAATATGGCACCGCGTCTGGAACAGTGAGAACGGTCAGCCGCGATGCATTCACCCCGTCACAGCAGGAGGCAGCGAACCAAACGGCCGCCCCCTACTTCAAGGCACGCATACCGCTTGCAGACACAAGGCTGAAAGGTTCCGACGAGCCCGTGCGACTGCTTCCTGGCATGACGGTTTCCGCCGAGATCATGGTCGGCCGCCGCACGGTGATCTCATACTTCCTCTATCCGATACTGCGTGGGCTTGATAGCGCAATCCGGGAGCCGTGAGAGGATGGAATGATAAGATCGGCAGCAAGGCCTCCACCGTCCCGGAGCCTTGCAGCTCCGCATACTGCGGCTGCACGCCGTAAACGGGGGTGCAGCTACCCCTTTAATGTGATAGGCCGCGCCGGCACGTTCCAAGGAGGGTTCAGTGACGGCAGCGACCAATCAAGCAGACGTCCAGGCAAGGGAACTGATAGGAACCATTCTTGCCGAAAGTCCCCTCAAGGCAGCCGGTTTCATCGTGACGATCTACGGCGACGTCGTCGAACCGCGCGGTGGTGTGGCATGGATCGGCAACCTGATTGAAACCTGCGCCGACGTCGGCATCAGCGAAACCCTCGTCAGAACCGCCGTGTCGCGACTGGTCGCCTCGGGACAGCTTCTTGGTGAAAGGGAAGGACGGCGAAGCTACTATCGCCTATCCCAGTCTGCCGGGCGCGAGTTTGCCGCAGCCGCCATGGTGCTCTTCGAACCTTTCGAGGATCGCGGCTGGCAGTTCGTCCATATGACAGGCTTATCTGCCGACGAACAGATGCAGGCGCTCCAGCGCGCTGGCTTTGCGCGTCTTGGACCTCGCCTGGCAGTTGGACCTGCAGGGCCACTACCGGCAACGATTGCCGGCACGGTCTTTGGTGCCGAAACCGCGTCCGGCCAAAAGGCACTGGCGGCCTTCGTCGCGGATTATTGGGATCTTGCTCCGCACGCTGCTGCCTACCGGCAATTCCTCGCCCAATTTGAGCCGATCGCCCGATTCCTGGAATCTGACGCGCCGGCTGCGAAGACGTCCTTGGCGGTGCGGCTGCTTTTGACGCATCGCTTCCGCAGTGTCTTGCTGCATGATCCGAGACTACCCTCCCCCGCCTTGCCAAAGGATTGGCCCGGCCAGGATGCACGGCGACTCTTCGCTTGTCTTTATCGAAAACTCTCGCCCGCCGCCGACGCCCATGTGGCGCGCAACTTCGTCACGGCGGTCGGGCCGTTGGCGATAGCGACTGCCGCGACCGACCGTCGACTGACCGGCCTTTCCAAGCAGCGCGTCTAGCGCCCGAACCCGTCCTGGCCTCTTGCCCAGGTGTTTGTGGTATACTCATCGGGCATAGCCGCAAACATCACAATTTTTGTCTAATTGTCTGTTGATATGTGACATGTGGCATGCTAATACATGACCGATCGGTCGGTTAATCAAATTTGCATTGATCGACCTTGAGGGAGCAGGAGGAAACCGCGCATGTCGGAAGCGTTCATCTGTGATGCTGTTCGCACACCCATCGGCCGCTATGGGGGTGCGCTTGCTGCAGTGCGCGCGGATGATCTGGCAGCCCTTCCACTCACCGCGCTGATGGAACGCAATCCTGGTGTCGACTGGAGCAAGGTCGACGATCTCATCTATGGCTGCGCCAACCAGGCGGGCGAAGACAACCACAATGTCGGTCGCATGGCCGTGCTACTGTCCGGCATGCCCGTCACTGTTCCGGCAACAACCGTCAATCGCTTGTGTGGATCGGGCATGGATGCCGTCGGCATGGCGGCAAGGGCAATCCGCGCCGGCGACTGCGACTTCGTGATCGCCGGTGGCGTCGAGAGCATGAGCCGCGCGCCCTTCGTCATGCCGAAGGCAGACAGCGCCTTTTCCCGGAGCAATGCGGTCTACGACACGACGATCGGCTGGCGCTTCATCAATCCAAGGATGAAGGCGAAGTTCGGCGTCGATTCCATGCCTGAGACAGCCGACAACGTGGCAGGCGATTTTGGCGTCAGCCGCGCCGACCAGGACGCGTTTGCGGCTCGCAGCCAGGCCCGATGGGAAGCGGCTCAGGAGGCTGGCCTGTTCGCCGACGAACTGGTCAGCGTCAAGGTTGCGCAGAAGAAGGGTGATCCCGTTGTCGTTGACCGCGACGAACACCCACGCCCGGGCACGACGGCCGAGCAGCTTTCAAAGCTCAAGGGAGTAACCGGCCCGGACTTTAGCGTCACGGCGGGCAATGCGTCGGGCGTCAATGACGGTGCTGCCGCCCTCATTGTCGCGCGCGAGGCGGCTGCAAAAGCGCAGGGTCTGAGGCCGAAGGCACGCATCGTCGCAATGGCTGCAGCCGGCGTCGAGCCGCGCATTATGGGCGTTGGTCCAACCCCTGCCGCGCGGCGCGTGCTGGAGCGCGCCGGGCTTGCAATCGGCCAGATGGACGTGATCGAGCTGAACGAGGCATTTGCCGCCCAGGCGCTCGCCGTGCTGCGCGATCTGGACCTCCCCGATGATGCGCCCCATGTCAATCCGAATGGCGGCGCCATCGCAATCGGCCATCCGCTGGGCATGAGCGGCGCCCGGCTGGTCACGACGGCGACCTACCAATTGCAGCGCCAGGGCGGTCGCTATGCGCTTTGCACCATGTGTATCGGCGTCGGTCAGGGCATCGCAATCATTCTCGAGCGCGTCTGACGCGCGAAGGCAAAGGAGACGAACCGTGTACGCACAGATGGTCAAAACCGACAGCGCCCGTGTCAAGACGCTCGACGAGCTGGACCCGGTCGAACGCGCGTTTCAGGAACGAATTGACGCCGGCCAGAAGGTCGAACCGAAGGAGTGGATGCCGGAAGGCTACCGCAAGACGCTGATGCGCCAGATCAGCCAGCATGCTCACTCAGAGATCGTCGGCCAACTGCCGGAGGGCAACTGGATCACCCGCGCCCCGACGCTGCAGCGCAAGGCCATCCTGCTTGCCAAGGTGCAGGATGAAGCCGGTCATGGATTATACCTCTACTGTGCGGCCGAAACACTCGGCATCAGCCGGGACGAGATGTACGAGCAGCTGCACAGCGGCAAGGCAAAGTACTCCTCGATCTTCAATTACCCGACGCTCAGCTGGGCCGATATCGGTACGATTGGCTGGCTGGTCGACGGTGCAGCCATCATGAACCAGGTGCCGCTGCAGCGCTGTTCCTACGGGCCTTATGCTCGCGCCATGGTTCGCATCTGCAAGGAGGAAAGCTTTCACCAGCGCCAGGGTTTCGACATCCTGATGAAGATGGTGAAAGGCACGCCCGCCCAAAGGGAAATGGTCCAGGACGCGCTGAACCGCTGGTGGTGGCCGTCGCTGATGATGTTCGGACCCTCGGACGATGCATCGGTGCACTCGGCCCAATCGATGGCCTGGAAGATCAAGCAAAACTCCAACGACGAGCTACGCCAGAAGTTTGTCGACCAGACCGTGCCACAAGCCGAGTATCTCGGCCTGACGCTACCGGATCCGGATCTGACGTGGAACGAGGAAAAGGGCGGCTACGATTTCGGTGAGCCTGATTGGACCGAGTTCTTCGCCGTCATCGCCGGCAATGGCCCGTGCAATGGCGAGCGCCTCAGCGCCCGACAGAAGGCATGGAACGACGGCGCGTGGTTCCGCGATGGTCTCGTTGCCCATGCCGAGAAGATGACATCGCGCCGCGCCGCAGCGCCCACCGCCGCCGAGTAATGTGCGCACGCCTCTCGGGCGTCCGCACATTAGCAGTCGCAATCGTAACAAATACGCGATTTTCCAGGCCCTTTGGCCGCGGAGCGCGAGCAGGGAGAAACATCGATGCCCAGCGAATGGCCCCTTTGGGAAGTCTTCATCCGCGGCCAGCACGGCCTCAATCACCGGCATGTCGGCAGCCTGCATGCGCCGGACGCCGAAATGGCCATCAACAACGCCCGCGACGTCTATACCCGCCGCAATGAAGGGGTGAGCATCTGGGTGGTGCGCTCGAGCGAAATCACCGCAAGTGCTCCGTCGGAGAAAGGGCCGCTGTTCGACCCGTCAAACTCCAAGGTCTACCGCCACCCGACGTTCTTCGACATTCCCGATGAAGTGGGGCATATGTGATGAGCGCCCCCTCCAACACGGCCGTCAGCCCGACGGCGCTCTTCGAGTTCCTGACGCGGATCGGCGATAACGCGCTCATCCTCGGCCACCGTGTGTCCGAGTGGTGCGGGCATTCGCCGGCACTGGAAGAGGACATCGCGCTTTCCAACACCGCGCTTGATCTGATCGGACAGACCCAGCTCTGGCTCGGTCTTGCCGGTGAAATCGAAGCTCAGGGCCGCAGCGCCGACAATCTTGCCTATCTGCGCGATGCCCGCGACTTCCGCAACGTGCTGCTCGTCGAGCGCCCGAACGGCGATTTTGGGAAGACGCTGATGCGTCAATTCCTGTTCGATGCCTGGCATTTCCTGATGTTGAGAGCCCTGCGCTCGTCGACCGACAAGCGCATCGCCGACATCGCGGAAAAAGCCTCGAAGGAAGTTGCCTATCATCTCGATCGCAGCCGCGATCTGATCATCCGTCTTGGTGACGGCACCGCCGAAAGCCACCGGCGCATGCAGGAGGCGCTCGACGATCTCTGGGCCTACACCGGCGAACTTTTCGTCGGCGACGCGTCCGATGCCGAGCTTGCTGCGGCCGGCATTGCACCGGAGCCCGAAAGCCTGAAGGCGGCGTGGGACGAGCTGGTTGATGACGCGCTTTCAGACGCGACGCTGAAGAAGCCGGTCGACGGCTTCATGCATAAGGGCGGCAAGCGCGGCGTTCATACCGAGCACATGGGCTTCATCCTCGCTGAACTGCAGTTCCTGCAGCGCGCCTATCCGGGCGCGAGCTGGTAAACGGAAGGAGGCGGTTATGACAGCCGCGACGTTGCCATCGATCGCTGATATCTGGCGGTGGCTTGAAGAGGTGCCGGATCCGGAAATCCCGGTGATCTCGCTTGTCGATCTTGGCATCATCCGCGGTGTCGCCTGGAAGGAGGACATACTGGTCGTGACGGTGACGCCCACCTATTCCGGCTGTCCGGCGACCACGCTCATCAACCTCGATATCGAGCGGGCGCTAAAGGAAAAGGGGATCGAAAAGCTCAGACTGGAGCGCCAGCTGTCACCGGCCTGGACGACCGACTGGATCAGCACCGAGGGTCGCGAAAAACTACGCGCCTACGGCATTGCGCCGCCCGTGGACGGAACGGCGATAGACGGCATCCTGCGCCAGCGCGTCGACCGGCTCTCCGGCAGCTCCAATCTGACGATCGCCTGTCCGCGTTGCGGATCGACGAACACGGAAAAGATCAGCCAGTTCGGCTCGACACCGTGCAAGGCGAGCTATCGCTGCACCGACTGCCTGGAACCATTCGATTATTTCAAGTGCATCTGACCCTTTGCCTAGTGAGGTCCCCAATATGGCACGTTTCCATTCCCTTCAGGTCACCGACATCCGGCGCGAAACGCGCGATGCCGTCGTCGTTACGCTTACCCCGCAGGACGAGGACCGCAGCGCGTTCGATTTCACGCAGGGCCAGTACCTGACCTTCCGCCGCAAATTCGACGGCGAGGAGTTGCGACGTTCCTATTCGATCTGTGCGGGGCGGGATGAGGGCGTGCTGAGGGTCGGCATCAAGCGGGTGGACGGTGGCTGCTTTTCGACCTGGGCGAACGAAGACCTCAGCGTCGGCGACACCATGGAAGCCATGCCGCCGATGGGCGCGTTCTTCACGGCGATCGAGCCTGATGTTTCCAAGACCTATCTGGGATTTGCCGGCGGAAGCGGCATCACACCGGTCCTTTCGATCATTAAGACGACGCTTTCTCGCGAGCCACGGTCACGCTTCACGCTGGTCTATGCCAACCGGCAAATCAGCTCGATCATGTTCCGCGAGGAGCTGGACGACCTGAAGGACACCTATCTCGGCCGGCTGTCGGTCTTGCACATTCTGGAAAGCGAGGCGCAGGATATCGATCTCTTTACGGGTCGCATCGACGTCGACAAGTGCGCCGGCCTGTTCAAGCACTGGATCGATCTGAAGGCCATCGATACGGTCTTCATTTGCGGACCGGAACCGATGATGCTGTCGATTGCCGCTGCACTTCGCGATCACGGGATGCGCGAGGAACAGATCAAGTTCGAACTCTTCGCATCCTCCCAGCCGGGACGCGCTGGCCGCAGGGCGCAAAGTGCTGCGGGCGTCGACAAGGACACGGCCTGCCAGGCAACGGTGACGCTCGATGGCGCAACCCGTGTCTTCAAGATGCCGAAACAAGGGCAAACGCTGCTCGAGGCGGCGCTCGAAAACCACATGGACGCGCCCTACGCCTGCAAGGCAGGTGTCTGTTCCACTTGTCGAGCCAAGGTCCTGGAGGGTGAGACCGAGATGGAGGTCAACCATGCGCTCGAGGACTACGAGGTCCGCCAGGGCTACGTCTTGACCTGCCAGTGCTATCCGCTGAGCGACCGCCTCGTCGTCAGCTACGACCAGTAATCGGTCGGGGACCGAGGGAGGAATGCCGATGTCCGATACGATGCCGATCGAGGAATATCTGCTCAAGGGGGGCGTGCTGACGTCGCCGGACAATGCGCCGCCGCGCTATCGCGGCGAGCTCTTGCGCCTGATGGCGAGTTTCGTCGACAGCGATCTTGCGGGTGCGGCCGGCTTTGCCGACACGATCAACGATGCGCCTGGTATCAAGGAGCGCATCGCGTCTGCCAAGATCGTGCTTGAAAAGACCGACCATGCCGGACGCGTGCTCGAGATCATGGGTAGCTTCGGCGCCGATATCGGCCGCTATGCCGCGCACCATCCATGGGACGCCCGCCTGAAGCGCGACACCGATATCGGTGCAGCACGAAAGGGCGGCGACATGCGCCTTTCTGTTTTCCACTATCCCCTTGAGGGCTGGATCGATGCAGTCGTTATGAATGTGCTGATGGGCACTGCAAGCACCATCCAGTTGCGGGAGCTCGCTCACGTCTCCTACCAGCCACTTGCCGAAGTGTTCCGCGCCATTCTGCCGCGCGAGGCGCATCACACCGAACTCGGCATCGAGGCGTTGAAGCGGATTGCCGAAGATGAGGAAGGGGCGAAAGCGGCCCGTGAAGCGATCATCTATTGGCGGCCGCGCGTTGCCGCAAGCTTTGGGTTCTCCGGATCGGTGCGCTACCAAACACTGTCCCGTTTCGGCCTTCGCCATACCCCTAACGAGACGCTGCTGTCTGAATGGCAGGCGGCCATCGACGCGCAGCTTGCTGCGCTCAACCTGAACCGACCGGAAGGATTAAAACAATGAACGTTCTGGTAAAGGAGCCACGCCGCCTCGAAAGCTATGTCTATGGCCGCTGGGTTCCCGGCACGAAGGATGGCGCTGAACTGCGCGATGCCTCGACAGGTGCACCGGTGGCGCTGATCGATTCTGCCGGCGTCGATTTTGCGTCGTCTCTGGCCTACGGCCGCGACAAGGCTGGCCCCGCACTCAGGCGCATGTCGTTTCATGAGCGCGCCGCCATGCTCAAGGCACTTGGCCAGGCGCTGATGGACCGCAAGGAGGAGTTCTACGCCCTGTCGTCGGCGACCGGCGCCACCAGGACAGACAGCTGGATCGATATCGACGGCGGCATCGGCACTTTGTTGTCCTATGCCTCAAAGGGTCGACGCCAGCTGCCCAATACGCGCGTACTCGTTGATGGCGACGTGGAAACCCTGTCGCGAGACGCAACGTTCTCGGCCCGGCACATTCTGTCGCCACTGCAGGGCGTCGCCATTCACATCAATGCCTTCAACTTCCCGGTCTGGGGCATGCTGGAGAAGCTGGCGCCGACCCTCATCGCCGGCATGCCGGCGATCGTCAAGCCGGCAAGCCAAACGGCCTATCTCACCGAGCTTGTCGTGCGTCGCATGGTCGAAACCGGTCTTCTGCCAGAGGGCGCAGTGCAACTGGTCTGCGGTTCGGTCGGCGATCTCCTCGACCATGTCGACGGGCAAGATGTCGTAACCTTCACCGGTTCGGCCTGGACGGGCCGCAAGCTGAAGACCCATCCGGCGATCATCGAAAATTCGGTGCGCTTCACCATGGAGGCAGATAGCCTCAATGCCTCCGTCCTCGGCCTCGACGCCGGCCCCGGCACGGAAGAGTTCGACCTCTTCGTCAAGGAAGTCTCTCGCGAAATGACGGCAAAGGCCGGCCAGAAGTGCACGGCCATCCGCCGCGTCATCGCGCCACGCGCCTATTGCGACGCGCTGGTCTCCGTCCTTGGCGAGCGTCTTGGCAACACCACGCTCGGCAATGCCGCCGATGAATCCGTCCGCATGGGCCCGCTTGCAAGCCTTGCTCAGCGTGACGAGGTCCGCGCGCGCATCCGCGATCTTCTCGCCGATGCCGAGATCGTCGCCGGCGATCCGGACAAACCGCGCGTTGTGTCGGGTGACGCTGAAGCCGGCGCCTTCCTCAATCCGGTCCTGCTTTATTGCGACAAGCCCTGGCAAGCCAAGGCGGTGCACGATGTCGAAGCCTTCGGTCCGGTCAGCACGGTCATGCCTTATGACAGTGCCGAGGAGGCGGTGGATCTTGCCCGCCGCGGCAAGGGAAGTCTCGTTTCTTCCGTCTTCACCAACGATCGCATCTTTGCCGAAGAGGTGGTCCTCGGCATGGCGCCGTTCCACGGACGGGTGCTGATCGGCAACCGCACGAGCGCCAAGACGTCGACCGGTCATGGCTCGCCGCTGCCCGGCCTCGTGCATGGCGGTCCAGGACGCGCCGGCGGTGGCGAGGAATTGGGCGGCCTTCGCGGGGTCATGCACTACATGCAGCGCACGGCGGTGCAAGGCGCACCGACGCTTTTGTGTGCCGTCACCGGCCGCTGGGTTGCCGGTGCCGACGTGCGCCGTGATGGCGAGCACCCGTTCCGCAAGTCGCTTGCAGAACTGCAAATTGGCGACCAGCTGGTAACCGGTACGCGCACGGTCACGCTTGAAGATATCGAGCATTTCGCCAACTTCACAGGCGATACCTTCTATGCCCACATGGACGAGGAAGCCGCACGCGCCAATCCGTTCTTCGACGGCCGCGTCGCCCACGGCTATCTGATCGTCGCCTTCGCCGCCGGTCTATTTGTTGACCCGGCCCCTGGCCCGGTTCTCGCCAATTACGGGGTCGACAACCTGCGCTTCCTCACGCCGGTCAATCCGGGCGATACGCTGCAGGTGCAATTGACCTGCAAGGAGATCAACCCGCGCATCGGCGCCGAGCATGGCGAAGTGCGCTGGGATTGCCGTGTGAGCAACCAGAGTGGTGCGACGGTTGCCCAGTACGACGTGCTGACGATGGTGGCCAAGACAAGGGACTGATTAAGATGGCGCAGGTCTATTCCTATGATGGCGTCGTGCCGGTGATCCATCCAACGGCTTTCGTCCATCCGGCCGCCGTGGTGATTGGCGACGTCATCATTGGACCGGCCTGCTATGTCGGCCCGTGCGCCGTATTGCGCGGCGATTTCGGGCGGATCGTCATGGAACGTGGTTCGAACGTTCAAGAGACCTGCGTCGTTCATAGCTTTCCTGACCTCGAGGTGGTGATCGGCCAAGGCGGTCATATCGGCCACGGCGCCGTGCTGCACGGCTGCCGCATCGGTCGCAATGCCATGGTCGGAATGAATGCGGTGGTCATGGACGAAGCCGTGATCGGCGAAAATTCGATCGTTGCCGCCATGGCTTTCGTCAAGGCAGGCGCTGAAATCCCGGCAAACAGCCTGGTGGTCGGATCACCTGCCAGGGTCATTCGCGAACTCAGCGAAAAAGAAGTCGCCTTGAAGCGTCAGGGAACGGGCGTTTATCAGCGCCTCGCACTGGAAGCCAAGGACAAGCTTCGACCCGTCGAACCGCTCAGCGAACCGGAGGCAGATCGTCGGCGGATCCAGGCTCCCGCGTATGACCCGCTGATCCTGGAGCGGCTGAAATTCGGTGATTAAGCCAAGGCATGCCCCCCGAACGGGAACAGGTTTCGGGACAATGCGAAACAAGAACTAAAGCGCAAGGCCGTCGTGGATAGGGCAGCGCAACTCAGCTTGGCGCCAAGCAAGTATCTGCATTGATCTAGGACCAAAATCGGGATCGCCACGCTCAGCGAACAGATTCGCGCGTCAAGACATAGAGGTTGCCGCCCAGCTCGGAAACGACGATCCGCCGCTCGTCCCAGACAAGCACTGACACCGGGCGGGTCAGGCCCTCAAGAATAGCCTTCCGTTCCCGTGCCGTTTTATTGAACTTCAGCAATCTCCCACTCGCCTTCCGAAAACCTTCTTTCTGGTCGTAGGTGCCGTGTTCGAGGACAAGCATCTCTCCACCGTTGTCGAAAGCAATGCTCACGGGCGCATTGAGTGCTTCGACGTCAATCCGCGGCGTTGACTGATCGCCAGCCTCGGGAACCGAAACGATCTTTCCGGCTCCTGTAAGGAAGGGAAAGCCGCCGAACAGCGCTATATAAAGGCGCCCGCCGTGAAGGGCGATACCGGCTGGCACCGCATCGGTTTCGTAGCTGTTGCCTTCGGCGAACTCGGTCGGTGAAAGGCTGCGGAGCGCCGTGGGCGCCTGCCCCATGCGGCGGAATGTCAGAAGCGTGCTTTTGTGGCCGTCGGGCTGTAGGCGTTCGACACTGTTTCGCGCGGAGTCGATCACGTAGTAGCTTCCGCTCGCCGCAACGAAGTCGAACGGATTCCAGAAATCGCTACTGATGACACGGACCTTTCCGCCCGCGTCGAGCGCAACGAGCGCGTGGTCAAACGGCCCCTGCTTGGAGCCGACTGGCGTCCATCCCTGGGCGACGACAAGGCCATCATCGGCGCGGACGACACGATATGGACCGGTCGGGTCGCCGATCACGTCGAGGCCATGGGGAAATACCGGACCGAATGCGACAAGCTTGCCGTCCGCGCCGCGCCGGTAGAGCCGGCCGCTGGCGAGATCGCTGACGAGCAGGTCTCCGGCGTCGCGAGATAGGCCGGCGAAGGCGGCACCAGGCGTGTTGAAGGTCTTAAGCGTGTAGCCGGGCGGCGCCGTCGGTTCAGCACCGGCACCGGTGGCTTGGAGCAGCAGAAAACCGGAGACGATAATCAAAGTGTAGAACGGACGCATCTGAAGCCACCATTGGCTGAGAACCGGAATTCCGGATCATAGGCGAGCCGATAGGTCGTTGTCAGGTGGTTTGGATCGCTGTTCCAGGAGCCACCACGAAGCACGCGGTACAGCCCGGCGCTCCTCGCCGCGGTCCCGCCTTCATACGGCGCGTAGACATCACGGGTCCACTCCCAGACATTGCCGACAAGATTGAGGACGCCCTCTTTGCTTGCGCCATCGGGAAAGGACGCCGCCGGTGCGGTCATCGGATACCCATCGCGCGCGTCGCCGGAACAACAGGCATCCGCCCCAGAATTTGCGCGCGCATTGCCCGGTGGGACCTCGCCCCATGGAAACGCGCTGCCCTTCGGTCCGCGTGCCGCCCGCTCGTATTGTTGTTCCGATGGAAGAACCAACCCGTAGTGACGGCAAAATGCATCGGCGTCTTCCCAACTGACCCCGACGACCGGCCGGTCGTCCAATCCCAGGATCGGGTGATTGGCGTAGAAGGCCGCCCGATGGCCGGTCTCCTTGACGAAGAGCCCATATTGCCGGTTTGTAATCTCGGTGCGATTGATCGCAAACGCCTGCCCCTCCACTTCGCGCCGCGGGCGTTCGTTTTCAGGGCCGTCGTCGCGGCCGAAGATGAACGTCCCGGCAGGAATTTCAATCAGCGGATTTGCAGCGATGAGGCCGCCATCGGCAGCGGTCGCACCAAATGCCAGGGTGATCACCATCACTGCCGTCCAAAGGCTAGAAGTCAACACGATCTTCAGTCTCGCCATTGAACAGAAAGACGCGATCCGTCGCGACCTTGACGCCGATCTGCTGGTCGATCTGACCCGTGAAATTCTTGTCGGCACGCAAGGTCATGAGTTGACCTCCCAACCGCAGGCTCACAAGCGTATTCTCGCCGGTGAGTTCCGCCGAATAGATCGGCGCGACCAGATTGACGTCTACATCACCGGCATCAGTCGGGTGGACGTCCTCGGGGCGGACGCCGAGGACAGCTCGAGGGACGCTTGCCTGGCCGATACCCGCGACCCTGAGGCCGGCACTAATGAACACACCGTCTCTCACTTCGCCCGGAACTAGGTTCATCGGCGGCGAACCAATAAAGCCGGCAACGAAGAGCGTGCGGGGATCGTTATAGATCTCCCGCGGCGTCCCAAGCTGCTCGATGACGCCCTTGTTCATCACGGCCACGCGATGGGCAAGCGTCATCGCTTCTATCTGGTCATGGGTCACGTAGATCGTCGTGACCTGCAGCTCATGTTGCAGGTGCTTCAGCTCGGCGCGCATCTGTGTGCGAAGCTTGGCATCGAGATTGGACAGCGGCTCGTCCATCAGAAAGACGCGTGGTGTGCGCACGATAGCGCGGGCAAGTGCCACGCGCTGGCGCTGACCGCCGGAAAGCTCCTTCGGCAGCCGCGACAACATCGAGTCGAGTTCCACACGCCGCGCGACTTCGGCTATTCGCCGCTTGCATTCAGCCGGCGGCACTTTGCGGATCTTTAGCGGGTAGCCGATGTTGTCTTCGACGGTGAGGTGCGGATACAAAGCATATGACTGGAATACCATTGCAACGTCGCGATACTTGGGAAGGACACCGTTGACGCGGTCCTCGTCGATGTAGATGTCGCCGAATGTCGCTTCCTCGAGACCCGCGACCATCCGCATGGTCGTTGTCTTGCCGCAACCGGAAGGTCCGAGCAAAACGAGAAACTCCTTGTCCCTGATCTCGAGGTTGAAATCATTGACGGCAACGAATTCGCCGAACTTCTTGCAGACGTTTTTGAATGTGACGGACGCCATAGGTCTCAACCTTTGACGGCACCCAGGGACAAGCCCCGGACGAGATGCTTCTGGACGATGAAGGCGAAGATGACGATTGGCACGCAGGCCATGAACCCCGCCGCACTGATTTCACCCCAATAGGTGTTGTACTGCGTTACGCGCCCGGCAATGCCGATCGGCAGTGTCTGCGACTGCTCGGTGAGCGTGATGATGAGGGAAAGTAGAAACTCGTTCCACGAGATGATCAGACAGAAGATGGCGGTGGCTGCAAGCCCAGGCCGGGCAAGAGGCAACGCCACGTGCAGGAATGCGCCCCACCGTGTGTCGCCGTCGACCATCGCCGCCTCCTCCAGTTCGACCGGAAGATCCTGGAAATAGCTCTTCATCATCCACGTCGCGAAGGGCAGATTGAAGGCGGTGTAGGCGACAATGAGAGCCGACTTCGTGTTGAGCATGTCGAAATAGTTGAAGAACAGGTAGAGCGGAATGATGCTGACGATGGGCGGCATCATGCGCGTTGACAGGATCCAGAACGAAATCTGCTTCCGCCACTGCCAGGGATAGCTGAACCGTGCCAAGGCGTAGCCGGCCATTGTGCCGAATGTCAGGGAAACGATCGTCGTTCCGATGGCGACGAGAAAGCTGTTCAGCGCGTAGCGTAGGAACGGACGCTGGATAAACGCTTCGTTGTAGTGTTTTAGGGTGGGGTTGCGGGGCAGCCACTCCGGCGGCACTGCGAAAATGTCGATATCATATTTAAACGAGTTGGTCGCGATCCAATAGATCGGAAAAAGTGTGACGACCAGCGCGACAACGATCGTCAGATAGGCCAGCAGGCGGATGAGCGCCTCTGTGGTCCGGCTGCGCGCGTGTATTTTTTTTGGCAGTGTCATGGTCATTCCGCCAACCGCATGCGTTTCATGAACCAGGTGCTTAAAACGATCGTTACAAACAGCACAAAGAGCGACATCGCCGCCGCGTAGCCTGGATCGGCGAAGCGGTAGGCGACCTGATAGATATAAAGGCTCAAGACCTTGGTTCGGTCAGCCGGCCCCCCTCCCGTCAGGATGAAGACCAGATCGAAAAGACGCAGTGCATCCATGACACGCAGGAGAAGCGCAATGGCGATAACCGGTTTGAGAAACGGCAGCGTCAGGTCCCGGAACTGCTGCCAGGACGAGGCTCCGTCGAGCGCGGCGGCCTCGTAGGGCTCGACCGGCAGGCTCGCCAACCCCGCCAACATGAGAAGGAATATGAAGGGTGTCCATTGCCAGACGTCGGCAACGATGATCGAGAACATCGCAAGGTTCACGTCGCCCGCCCATGCCTGCAATGGCAGACCGAGGCGGAACATGATTTCGTTCAGGACGCCGAACTGAGGCTCATAGATGAGCTTCCATGTGATCGCGACCGCGATCGGCGGCAGCATCATGGGGATCATCAGAACGGTCTTCAGAAAGGTCAACTTGCGAATGAATTTATCAAGGAGCAGCGCCAGACCGAGACCGAGGATGAATTCCGACGTCACCGCCGCGACCGTAAATATGATGGTGTTCCAGAGCGCGACGTGAAATTGCGTGTCGGAAAAAAGCCGCGCGAAATTACCGGCACCGACGAACGTCCAGGGCAGATCGGGATTCGGGCTGATTTTGTGAACCGCCGCATAGAACATGTAGACGCTGGGAAAAATCGTCAGGCCCAGGAGTATGAGTACCGTCGGCGCAAGCATGAGGAAGCGCAAATGCCGCTCTACCCATCGCTCCAGACCGCCACCCGATCGAAGCGGCGCGGGCATGGTTCCGCTTTCCGACGTCAACATTGACCTCTCCCGTAAAGCCCTGCCCCGGGGCGCCTGAATTCTCGGGTTTCAAGCTCATCGGGCGTAATTGCCGGCGCAGGAAAGGAGCGGCGTCCGAAAACCCCGCTCCGAATAGCTGTTGCCTAATAAAGGTTCGTAATCCGTGAGACCGCCTCCTGCGAGCTCTTCAGAGCCTCTTGCGGCGTGATCGTGCCTGCGACCGCCTTGGAAAGCTCGATGCCGAAGGCATTCTCGATCTCTGGCCACTTCGGGTGACGCGGACGGGGAGTCGAGGCCTGGATCGCCTCCATCAACACCGGATAGTGCCGGAACTTCTCTTGCGAGGTCAGTTCCGGGTCGGTGAAGACCGAGGTCCGGACAGGCGGATTGCCCCGTAGGGCCGAAACCTTGATCTGTTCGGGCGAGGTCGCCCACATCATGAAGTCGAAAGCTTCCTGCTTATTCTTGGAAGCCGACATGATGCCCATCGTCCAATGGCCGATTTCCGAGCTGCCCGGTTTCGTTCCAGCAGGAATGGGACTGTAGGAGATCTTGCCGACCATCTTCGATTGGGTCGGATCTTCAAAGGTCGCAACCCAGTTCGGCCAGTTGATCGAAGACGCAGCAGTACCGGCGGCGAGTGCGGTGCCAACCTCGTTGGCGTTGTAACTCTCCACGCCCTTCGGTGAGACATCGCGCAGCGCCATGAATGTCTTCATGGCAGCGGCCCCTTCAGGCGTGTCGATCGTTACCTTGGTTCGGTCGGCGTTGAACATATCAGCGCCATAGGACCAGAAGATCGGCATGAAATCGGCAACCACCGGATTTCCCTGGCCGCCTCGGAAGACGTAACCGAAATAACGGCCACCTCCGCTTTCTGTCAGCTTCTTGCTCGCCTTCAACACGTCATCCCAGGTCTTTGGAGTATCTACCCCAGCTTCCTTGTACTTGGCAGCGTCATAGAAGAACATCTGCGCATTCCCCACATAGGGCAGACATACATAGGGCCCGGTATTGTAGGGATTGCGGCAGACCGCCAGCGACTTCGAAAGGAAATCACTGTCCGGCCCTTCCATTCCGGCCTTCTTGAAGTAAGCGGTCAGATCTTCCAGATGCCCGTTCTCGGCGAAAAACGGAATCCACGGATCGTCCATGAGGATAATGTCGAAGACACCGGACTTGGTCGCGCCGGCATTGGCGCCTTGCTCGAACACGTTGGCATAAGGCGCCTGGACGGCCTCCACCTTCGTGCCCTTCAACTTTCCGTAGTCGTCGGCAGCGGCCCTGAGACCGTCACCCTCGCTGCCCGATGGCACGAGGATCGTGATGTCAGCCCATGCGGCTCCGTTGATCGCGAGCGCGGACGTCGCAATAGCCAAGGTGAGAAACAATCTGCGAAGCATTGTACACCTCCCATTCCGAGATGTTATCCCGAGGCGTCTTTATCGGGGGATTCACTCTTTCCGGCATAGCGGAAACGCTACCTCGACACCCAGGCGAACCGCTCTGCGAAAAGTCGAAACGTCGCCCGGCATCTCATCCTCGAGCGAGTTGCAAATATTATCACATCGGGAGCTATATTTAGAGTGCCTGTATTCGCATTTTCTTGATTCTTGCCCTGGTCGTCATCGCAGTTCTGGGGGTCGGTTTTTCCGACGTCCTAAGCTGTCTGATGAAGGGGTAGCGGCAACAATTTTGCATTGCGCTCAAGAGCCCATCTGGGACTTGAGGCGTCGCATCCTCGCCAAGCTAAGCTGACGGTACGAGCGAACGCTTGAGCTTTGCGTTCGTCTTTGGGCGCCGCTTCCGACGCTTTCCTTTCTCTTTGTGATTTCTGACACATATATTAGAAATCATGAGCGTTCCGCAGGTGGTAGCGCTGAGCTTAAGGTGTTGGCGGTGGCTGCCGCCAATCCTGATCTCGTTGTTCTCGCTGCTCTCAGCTGTGGGCCTGACGGCCCTGCTGGCATCGGAATCCAAGCGCGCGGCTATAGTCTTGAAGGTGAACGGCGCCATCAGTCCGGCGGCTGCCGACTATGTGATGCGAGGCCTTCAACGTGCCGGCGAACGTGGCGCGGGCCTGATTGTCCTACAGATCGACACACCAGGCGGTCTCGACACCTCCATGCGGGAAATCATTCGCGCAATCCTTGCGTCGTCCGTGCCTGTGGCAGGTTTTGTGGCACCGAGTGGGGCGCGGGCGGCCAGTGCTGGCACCTATATTCTCTACGCAAGCCATATCGCGGCAATGGCGCCAGGCACCAATCTCGGCGCTGCGACACCGATTGCACTTGGCGGAAAGCCCTTCGGCGGCGAGCCGGAGCCCAACAAGGACAATCCGAGCGGCAAGCCGCCGCAGCCTCCCCGCGACGCCAGCGAAGCGAAAGCTATCAACGACGCGGTGGCGTACATTCGAGGGCTTGCGGAACTGCGCAATCGCAACGCCGACTGGGCAGAAAAAGCAGTGCGCGAAGCTGCGAGCCTTTCATCGACCGCCGCCGCGCGCGAGCACGTCATCGATTTCACGGCAGCTACCGTTGGCGATCTCTTGACCCAGGCCCAGGGACGCATGGTCCGGGTCGGCCAAACAGATGTTCGGCTCGATACCGCCGGTCTTGTCGTCGAGGAATTCCAGCCGGACTGGCGAACGCGCCTACTTTCCGTGATTACCGATCCAAACATCGCAATCATCCTCATGATGGTCGGAATCTATGGCCTGATCTTCGAATTTCTTGCGCCTGGGACAATGCTTCCTGGCACGATTGGTGGCATCTGCCTGCTTCTTGGGCTCTATGCCCTGGCATTGCTGCCGGTGAGTTTCGCCGGCATCGGGCTGATCATCCTCGGCGTCGGGCTGACGGTGGCAGAGGCGCATTCGCCAACGTTCGGCGCGCTCGGCGTCGGCGGCGGTGTGGCGCTGGTGCTCGGCGCAACCATTCTGTTCGACACGGATATCCCCGGCCTAGAAGTTTCCTGGCCCGTACTGGGTGCGATCGCAGCCGCCAGCCTCGCTTTCAGCCTTGTCGTTGCTCGCCTCGCATTCACCTCGCGCTGGCGCGAGGTCGCCACCGGTGCAGAGCAGATGATCGGAATTTCGGGCAAGGTTGAGAGCTGGGCTGGGGCTAGGGGTTACGTCATCGCGCATGGCGAGCGGTGGAAGGCGATTTCTGCCGAGCCACTCGCCGCTGGTGACGGCGTCAGGGTGACCGGCCGAAACGGGCTGACGCTCGAAGTCGCACGCAGCCTGCAGGAGATCTAGCGGCCTTAGGAAGCAGGAGAAGAAGAAATGGGTATGTTTGCAGATCTCGCCTTTTATCTTGTGGCGATCCTTATCTTGCTCGTCATCGTCGCATCCGCGGTCAAGATCTTGCGGGAATACGAACGCGGCGTCGTTTTTACACTTGGCCGCTTTACCGGCGTCAAGGGACCCGGCCTGATCCTGCTCGTCCCTTACGTCCAGCAGATGATACGGGTCGATTTGCGTACGCGCGTACTGGATGTCCCCAGCCAGGACGTCATTTCTCACGACAACGTCTCGGTGCGCGTCAGCGCGGTGATCTATTTCAGGGTCATCGATCCCGAGAAGTCGACGATACAGGTCGAGGATTTCATGATGGCGACAAGCCAGCTTGCCCAGACGACGTTGCGCTCGGTACTCGGCAAGCACGACCTCGATGAGATGCTGGCCGAGCGCGACAAGCTCAACTTGGACATTCAGGAAATCCTTGACGCCCAGACGGATGCGTGGGGCATCAAAGTTGCCAATGTCGAGATCAAACATGTCGATATCAATGAATCGATGATCCGCGCAATTGCCCGTCAAGCGGAAGCCGAACGCGAGCGTCGCGCCAAGATCATCAATGCCGAGGGCGAGCAGCAGGCCGCAGCGAAGCTACTCGAAGCGGCCGAAATCCTGGCCAGGCAACCAGAGGCTATGCAACTTCGCTATTTGAGCACATTGAACGTCATCGCCGGTGAGAAGACTTCGACGATCTTGTTCCCCTTTCCAATGGAGCTCGGGAATCTACTGCCCGTCAAACCGAAATGATGAACCGTTATTATCTATTGCCGCGATCTAGCGGATGGCTCCCTCAGGTCAGCAGCTGCATCGCCTTAGGGCAATTGCTCATCTGAGGGCCGCCACCAACGTAACCGCCTGATCCGGGCATCTGCCCAAAAGGCTTAAAGCGGAATATAACCTGGCATCACCAGAACAGCCTTACGGTCGGATCGCCGACAAGGGGTCATCGGCGAACTCAGCGAGAAATCGCCGAGAAGGCGCCAGGGAGCCCGGATACGATCCATCCATTGATGCTGGATCGGCTGAAATTAGCAATCAAGCCTAGCGCTCAGCGCACCGCCTTGACGCCCTCGAGGATCAGGGTGGTGGCAATATCGGCATATTCGTCGCGGCTGACAGGACCGCCCGGTCGAAACCACATATAGACCCAGTTCATCATGCCGAAGAGCGACATCGTCACCGGCATCAGCAACGGCTTGTTCGCGTTGAGATCCGGATTGATCTCGAAGATGGTGTTGGAAAAACGCTTGACGATCCTCCGTTCGATGGCACGCAGCTCGTCAAGTTGCGCTGGCGAGAGCGCGCTCGTACCGTTCAGCTGCACCTTGTGCTCGTTGTCGGCGCCGCGATAGTTTTCCAGTACCAGGCGAACGAGAAGCCGCAATCTTTCCTGAGGAGAAACGCCGGGTTTATCCGCGGCAGCAAGGGCAGCTTCCAACTCTTCGAGATGGTTGCGAATGATATCGAAGATCAGGGCGTCCTTGCTCGGGTAGTAGTGGTAAAGCAGGGCTTTGGAAACGTTGCTGCGCGAGGCGATGTGAGCCATGGAGGCTTTCTCCATCCCCATCTCGGCAAACACGGCAGCGGCGCTGCTCAAGAGGCTGCGTTGTTTCTCTTCAAAGTCGATCGCGCGCGTTCGTGCCATATTATCCTGCGTTCCTGTTCTTTCTCCGCGCCCTCCACGCGACGAGCTTTCGACAGCTCTTGCTTGACGCTTCCCGGAATGTCACCACGCCGGGAAGCAATCGGCTTTATTCCTTCGGCCTGTTGTCGACGACCCGCTTGGCCTTACCCTCGGACCGTGCGACTCCACCCGGGTCGCGAATCTCGATCTTTGTGGTAACACCAACGACGCTCTTGATGTAGTGGGCAAGGGCTTTTGCCGAGGAAGCGCGCGCAATTTCGTCGGCGGCGTCAGGCGCGCACTCGACATGGACGGTCATCTGATCCATACGGCCGGCGCGGCTGAGCTCGATCTGGAAATGCGGGGCGAGCCCCTGACATTTCAGGATCTGCTCCTCGATCTGCGTCGGGAAGACGTTGACGCCGCGCAGGATCATCATGTCGTCCGAGCGGCCGGTGATTTTTTCGATGCGCCGCATGCAGCGTGCCGTGCCGGGCAAGAGCCGCGTCAGGTCGCGCGTGCGATAGCGGATGATCGGCAGGCCTTCCTTCGTCAGCGTCGTGAAGACGAGCTCGCCCATCTCGCCATCGGGCAGAACCTCGCCCGTGGCCGGGTCGATAATCTCGGGATAAAAATGGTCTTCCCAGACATGCAGCCCGTCCTTGGTCTCGACGCACTCACTGGCAACGCCAGGCCCCATGACTTCCGAGAGGCCATAAATGTCGACCGCATGCATGTCGAAAGACTGCTCGATCTCCTGACGCATCGCGTTCGTCCAGGGTTCGGCGCCGAAAATGCCGACCGCCAGCGAGCTCTTACGCGGGTCGATCCCCTGGCGGCGGAATTCGTCGAGGATGGAGAGCATATAAGAGGGCGTCACCATGATGATGCGTGGCTTGAAATCCTGCATCAGCGTGACCTGCCGCTCGGTCATGCCGCTGGACATCGGCACGACGGTACAGCCAAGCCGCTCGGCGCCGTAATGGGCACCCAGGCCGCCGGTGAAGAGCCCATAGCCGTAAGCGACATGGACCATGTCGCCACGACGGCCGCCAGCGGCGCGGATCGAACGCGCCACCACGTCTGCCCAGATGTCGATATCCTTCTGCGTGTAGCCAACCACCGTCGGCTTGCCTGTTGTACCCGACGAACCATGAATGCGCGTCAGTTTCTCGCGCGGCACGGCAAACATGCCGAAGGGATAAGTGTCACGAAGATCCTTCTTGGTCGTGAACGGGAACTTCGCCAGATCGGCCAGCGATGTCAGATCCGACGGATGGACGCCCACCTCGTCAAAGCGCGCGCGGTAGAAGGCGGAGTTCTCATAGGCGTGGCTCAACGACCATTTCATCCGATCGAGCTGGAGTGCCGCAAGTTCATCGCGCGAGGCGGTCTCGACGGCGTCGAGGTCGCCGGGGCGGGGTGATAGGTCTTCCATGTCTGTCTCCTCCAAGATGAACGGCCGGTCGCTTTAAGGCCGCTCCGGCAAGAGGGTGCCCTTGACGGTGCGCGAGTGACCGCGAAATTCGGCTATCTGCTCGCCGTTCTGATTGGTCACGTTGATGTCGTAGATGCCGCCGCGACCGCGCCGCGAAACCTCGCGCGCCGTTGCCGTCAACCGGTCGCCGGCAATGGCCGGTGCGATGTAGGTGACCGAGCAATGTTGCGCGACGGCCCGCTGGTTGTAGGTGTTGCAGGCAAAGGCGAAGGCGGAATCGGCCAGCGTGAAGATGTATCCGCCATGGCAGGTTCCATGACCGTTGGTCATTTCAGGCTTGATAACCATCGAGATCACCGCCACGCCCGGTGCTACCTGCTCCACGGCCATGCCGAGATGACGCGTGGCGTTATCCTCGCGCCACATCGCGTCCGCGCAGGCGTCGGCAAGCTCCTGCGCCGTCAGAACGAGCCTGTCGGTCATTGTCCCCTGAACTCCGGCTTGCGCTTTTCCAGGAATGCGGAGACGCCCTCGGCGTAGTCGGCGCTGCGCCCAGCCTCACGTTGAAGATCGCGTTCCAGCTCCAGCTGCTCATCCAGCGAGTTGGTCGCCGCGGCCTGAATGGCGCGCTTGGTCATGCCAAGGCCCCTTGTCGGCCCGGCGGCAAGCCTGACAGCAAGTGCGGTAGCTTCATCAAGGAGTGTGGCATCTTCGACCACCTTCCAGATCAGGCCCCAGCCTGCCGCCGTTTCCGCGTCGAGCGGCTCTGCTGTCATTGCGAGCGCCTTGGCACGCGCTTCACCAAGCAGGCGGGGCAGGCTCCAGGTCCCGCCGGAATCAGGCACCAGGCCGATCTTGGCAAAGGCCTGAATGAAGCGCGCCGAGCGCGCAGCCAGGGTGATGTCGCAGGCAAGCGCAATGTTGGCGCCGGCGCCGGCTGCGACGCCGTTCACCGCGCAGATGACGGGCTTGTCGAGTGTCCTGATGAGGCGGATCAGCGGGTTATAAAAGAGCTCGATCGTGCGCCCGAGGTCGGGAGCAGCGCCGCCCTTGCGTGGATCGCGATCGCCGAGATCCTGCCCGGCGCAGAAGCCTCGACCAGCTCCGGTAAGAAGCACGGCGCGCACGGACGCATCGTCATGCGCACGCTTAAAACCGGCGCGCAGAGCCCGATGCATGTCCTCGTTGAAGGCATTGAGCTTGTCGGGGCGGTTGAGGGTCAGCGTAAGGACGCCATCGGCAAACGCCGACAGGACGGTGTCGGATTCGGACATGTTTCCTCCAGTTCCGCCAGGATCGGGCGGTTCATGAAAAAACTCTTGCATAAACCGACCGGCCGGTCAATTATAAATCCAGAGCATGAGAGGACCATGTGAATGCACACCCTGTTTGCCCGCCACCAGCAGACCCTTGCCGCAGCCCTGAAGGCAGCGCAGGAACGCGGCTACTGGTCGGCCTATCCCGAAGTCCCGAGTGGCAAGATCTATGGCGAAACCGCCAAGGACGATGGTCTGTCCTCCTACAATGCCCGGCTTGGCAGGCCCTTCGATCTGCCCGGTCATCCGGCAACGGCAACGGTTGGCACTGAGGTTTCGCCGTTCGGCCCGCCCCTTGGCATCACCTATCCGGCTGTGGACGCCATAACGCTGGTTGAAGCCTCCAGGACTGCGGCTCCCGCATGGGCTGCCGCATCAGCGGAAACGCGCGTCGGGATCTGCCTTGAAATTCTCGCCCGCCTCAATCGCATCAGCTTCGAAATGGCCAACGCCGTCATGCATACGACCGGGCAGGCGTTTGCCATGGCGTTCCAGGCCGGCGGCCCGCATGCGCAGGATCGTGGTCTTGAGGCCCTTGCCTATGCCTTCCAAGAGATGACCCGCACGCCCGCTCAGGCCGTTTGGACCAAACCGCAAGGAATAGCCGAGCCAATCGTTCTCGAAAAGCACTGGCGGATCGTGCCGCGTGGCGTCTCGCTGGTAATCGGCTGCCAGACCTTCCCGACCTGGAACAGCTATCCGGGCCTGTTTGCCAGCCTTGCGACCGGCAACACGGTCATCGTCAAGCCCCATCCGGGCGCAATCCTGCCGTTGGCAATCACCGTTTCGGTCATCCGTCAGGTGTTGAGCCAAGAAGGATTTGCCGCCGACGTCGCGCTCCTCGCCGCTGATGCGCCCGGCGCCGAAATCACCCGCGATCTCGTTGAGAACGATGCCGTGTCGATCATCGATTATACGGGCTCGAACAGCTTCGGCGATTGGCTGCGCCGGCATGCCGGAGAGGCTCCTCTCTACACGGAGGAGGCCGGTGTCAATTCGATCGTCGTCGCTGCCACAGACGATTTCGCCGGGATGTGCGCCAACATCGCCTTCTCCCTCTGCCTCTACAGTGGCCAGATGTGCACCGCGCCCCAGAACATCTACGTCCCCAGGAACGGCATAGAGACGAACCAGGGTCACAAGAGCTTCGACGATGTTGCAGGGGGTATTGTTGCGGCAATCGACGACCTTGTTGCCGATCCGGCGCGCGCCGCCGGCGTCTGTGGCGCTATCGCCAATCCGGCAACCTTGGCCCGTATTGCGACAGCCCGTGGCCTCGGAACGATCATTCGCGATTCTGCCCCGATCAACGCTGGAGATGCGCGCACGGCAACACCCCTCGTCCTTGCCGTCGATGCCGACAAGACGGATGCGCATGAGGAAGAGCGCTTCGGTCCGATCGCCTTCATCGTCGGCGTCGCGGATGCAGACGACGGCATCGCAAAAGCGGCAACGCTTGCCCGCCGCAAAGGTGCCATCACCGCGGCACTCTACGACACGAACGACAACCGAACTGACGCTGCCGTGGACGCCTTCGCAAAGGCCGGCGTCAACCTCTCGATCAATCTGACTGGCGGCATCTTCGTCAACCAGAGTGCTGCGTTCAGTGATTTCCATGTCACCGGTGCCAACCCGGCAGGCAACGCCAGCCTGACAGACACAGCCTTCGTGGCCAACCGATTCCGTATCGTCATGTGGCGCCGCCCGAAGGCGGCGTGACGGGGCTTTGACTTAACCTATGTTCTCTTGGGGGGAGCACCTGATTGCCGATAAACGCATTCGCGAAGCCTACGTGGGAATATGACATCATGACCGTGACCATCGAACGCGCCGGCGACGTCGCCATCGTCACCATCGACAACCCGCCCGTCAACGCCCTGTCGCAGGCGCTGCGGCAGGATTTGTGGAATGCGGCTGAGACGCTGGACGCCGATCCATCGGTGCGCGCAGTGGTTCTGATCTGCGAGGGGCGGACCTTCATCGCCGGTGCCGACGTCAACGAATTCGGAAAGCCCCCGACACCCCCTCACCTACCGGATCTCGTCGCACGCATCGAGACGGCAGCCAAGCCATGGGTCGCCGCAATTCACGGCAGTGCGCTTGGCGGCGGCTTCGAAGTAGCGCTCGGCTGCCGTTTTCGCGTGGCGGTACCGTCAGCGAGCGTCGGCTTGCCCGAAGTCCGCCTTGGCATCGTACCAGGCGCCGGCGGCACGGTGCGGCTGCCACGGCTCGTCGGGCCGGCGCTTGCCGCGGAAATGGTCACAACCGGCACGCCGGTGGCCGCGCCCAGGGCCCGTGCGCAGGGTCTGATTGACGCGGTCGTCGAAGGTGATCTGGAAAAGGGGGCGATCGACTTTGCGCGCGCGGCCCTCGATCAGTCTCTTCCGCTTCCACTTCGCCAACGAGGTGTGCCCGCAGTGGACGCAGCGTTTTGGGAAACGAGCACGACGGTGGTTGCCGGCCGCGCCAAGCGCGAGGACGCGCCGCTCCGTGCACTCGCCTGCGTGCGCACGGCGGCTGAGGCCGATTTCGAGGCTGCAATGGCCTTCGAACGCCAGACGTTTCTCGAGTTGCGCGGCTCGTCCCAGGCTTCTGCCTTGCGCCATGTTTTCTTCGCGGAACGTGCAGCCCTGAGGCCGCCGGAGCTTGGCGGTGTCGAGCCCCGGAGGATCCGTTCTCCCGCTGTGATCGGTGGCGGAACCATGGGTGCAGGAATCGCGGCAGCCCTTTGCGACGCGAGATTGCCCGTCACGCTGGTGGAGCGCGACGAGGTTGCGCTCGAACGCGGCCTTTCCAACCTGCGCTCGATTATTGACGGTTTGGTCAAGCGCGGTAAGATCAGTTCCGAAGCCGCGGCCGAGCGGCTGTCGGCCGTAACGGGCACGACCGACTATGGCCTTCTCGCCGGAGTCGACCTCGTCATAGAGGCGGTATTTGAGGATATCGACGTCAAGCGCGACGTCTTCAGCAGGCTGTCTGCAGTTTGCCGCGCTGACGCCGTGCTTGCCACCAACACCTCCTACCTCGATCCAGAAGAGATTGCGGCCGGCATCAAGCATCCAGAGCGCTTTGTCGGGTTGCACTTCTTCAGCCCGGCTCATGTCATGAAACTGCTGGAGATCGTGCCGACAGCTCAAACCACGGCGGCGACACTGGCGACGGGTTTTGCGCTCGCCCGCATGCTGAACAAGATTCCGGTGCGCGCCGGCATCTGCGATGGCTTTATTGGCAACCGGATCCTGAAAATGACCCGCGCCCAGGCCGAGCGCCTGTTGCTAGCAGGCGCGACACCACAGGCGGTCGATGCGGCGATGCGCACCTTCGGCTTTCCGATGGGCCCCTTCGAGGCTCAGGACCTCGGCGGTCTCGACATTGCTGCCTTCCAACGCCGGGCGGCGCATGCGCGCGGCGATACTCCCTTTGCACCGGTCGCTGAGCGGCTTTGTGCATTGGAGCGCTTTGGGCACAAGAGTGGCGGTGGATGGTACGACTACACCAAGGGCGACCGTACGCCGCAACCTTCGAAAATCGTTGCTGGCATCATCGGCGAGCTTGCGACCGGAACGCCACAACGGCAATGGGATGAGGCTGCGATCATCGACTGCATCGTCTTGCCGATGGTCAACGAGGCCGCGAAGATCCTGAAGGATAAGGTCGCGCTCAGGTCAGCCGACATCGACCTTGTAGAAATCCACGGATATGGGTTCCCACGCTGGCGGGGTGGTCTGATGCATTATGCTGAAGAGCGCGGACTGACAGAAATTGCTGTCAGGCTCAACGCGCTCGCGGCAGACGGTCTGGCCGAGCCGCCCTGCAATCAGTTTGAGGGATGGGTTGAATAGGGAGCAGGACTATCCGGGCCGCGGCTTGTCTCAGTAGCCGTATTGCGTCTGACTGTGTTGGCTCTTGTTGAGGACAACGCCTAGCACGTTCGTCTTCTCCTGCAGGCTCTGCTCGCAAATATCCACTTCGCTCATCGTGCTTTGGTCGGAAGCAGCAACGAGGATGACGCCGTCTACATTCGGCAGGAACGCAAGTACATCATCGGTCGACAGCATAGGCGGCAAATCATAGAGGATGACGTCCGGTTTTACCTCCTGACGCATCGCTTGTAGTGATTGAGATGCCGCGCCACTTTGAAGGAGTTCGGCCGAGAAGCGCATTGGCTGTCGGTTTGGCGCAATCGCGAGGTTGTCTCCGTATCGAAAGAACGTTTCGCGTAAGCCAGCGTCCCCCTTCAGGAAGCTCTCGATTGAGCCTGAATTTTTGATGCCAAGGGCCTTGCCGATCTGCGGGCGCCGTAGATCGAGATCGACGAGCACAGTTCGACAATCCCCCTGATTGGCCAGACTGAATGCGAGGTTCAGCGCAACGCAGGTCTTCCCGCATGAAGGGGTCGGAGACGTGATGGCAACCGAGGTCCACTTGTTCTCCCTAAGCAGACGCAGCAGCTTTGTGCGCATCATGTCAAAGGCAGCATGAGCCGGGGATGATCCGTTCAAAGTGATGACGCGATTGTTGGCAGCTGCATCGTGGTCAACAACAAGCGGGGGTAGTCCCTCCCATGCGCCTCGCACAATATCCAGCGGTTCCGGCAATGCCGGGCTCCGATCGTCCATCTCGGCAATTCCTCTACTGCGCGACGATCTGCCAACAAATTCCATTGCATTTCCTCAATCACTGCGTCGAAGCATGACGCTACTCGGGTTCACTTTTTGGCCAGCAGTCCGGGAAGACCGGCAGTCATCCCACGACGTCAACGGTGGCTGAATATTCGCGTGACGCTATTGAGCTTCCTTTTCAATGGTGGCGTTCGGGTTTCGTAGGGGGTGTTGATGAAAGGAATAACCGCAAGTGGCTGCGCCTGGAGCATCTGGACCAATTCAGCCGGCCGGCGGATCGTCTTGTTCAGTATTTCAAGCAATGCGATGACTGCGAGACTCAAGCCAAGCCCTGCGAGGATGCCGCCAATAACGATGAGACGACGTTTCGATCGCAGTGGTTGTTGCGGTTGGGTGGCTTCCTCCAGAAGTGAGAATCGCCCGCCGTCGGAACGTGCCTCCATCTGCTGGCCCAACGAGGCTTCTGCCCGTTTGGCAATTGCCGTGTTGTACTGCGTTTGCGTATTCGCAAGCGTGCGCTCAAGGGCGTTCAGTCGAATATCGGTGGCTGGCGTGGCGCGGATGGATTGCGTCAGTTCTTCAATCTTCCCGGTTATCTGCGCCCGCTCCTGTTCGATCGCTTCAATCCGCCTGTCCACGTCGGAGAGCTGAAAATCAAGACCCGATGGCGCCTTGGTGTCGCCACCCTCTTGCTTCTTGGGGACCACCTTGCCGCGCAGTGCGGCGATGCGCGCCCGCAGCGCGACTATGTTTGGGCTCGTTTCCGAGAATACCGTAAGCTGATCGGAAAGGGCCTTGTTCAGATCGAGCAGCATTTGTTGTTCCGCAGTCAAAGGCTCGCCGGTGGGATATTTGCCGGTAACCATGTAGGTTTCAACCAGAAGACTGCGTCTTGTGCGAAGATCCGATTGCTCCCGCTCGAGCGATATCAGCCGTTCCTGCAATGCGCTCTGCTGTGTGCGACGAAAACCCAGGCTTTCGGGAAGCGTTTCTCTGTTTTCGTTCTTGAATTTCAGGAGTTCCGCCTCGACACGAGCAAGGTCGCCATCCAGTCTTTTCACCTCGTCGTCAAAGAACTCCAGAGTATTTCCTGCCCTGTCTGTTCTTTGTTTCTGATTGCCGGACAGGATCGATGTCGCAAGCTCATTGGCGACCTGCGCTGCCAGGAGCGGGGACTTGGCCTCGAACCCAATCGTGAATACCGATGCACCGTCGCCGCCGCTCAATTCTGTTTCTTCAAAAATGATGCGGGAACGCATGTTTTTTACAAGGTATTCGACCGGCGGCTGTTCCTTTTCGCCGGCGTAGATGTCGAGCTTTGCTGCGAGTTTGACAAGATTGTCCCGCGTCGTCACCTGCTGCTGGATTATTTGCAACTGGCCCATGGAACTGGTCTGGACAGTGGACCGGACGAGGTTGACGGGGATCTGCGGCGCCTCGACCAGGATCTTTGCCGACGACTGATAGGTGCGTGGCTGAAATACCGCAAAAATAAGAGCCAGAACCGTACTCGCTGTTACGCACAGCAGGATATACGGCAACCTCCGTCGAAGAATTGAAAGGTAAAAGTGGACATCGATGTCACCCATTACGAATATATCCGAACTTGAAAACTAGAGCGGCGTAGTGCGAGGTGTCATCTTCGACCAGATTTGAAAGGCATGATAGTTGGTCGTTAGTGTATATGGCATGGTCGTTCGCTAGTCCATTTGGGTAGCTTTCAATCTCGCCTTGCCGTCATGTTTCGTTACTGATTCCAGCCAATCAATTCTTTTGAGTGTCGCGAAGACTAACTCCTATTGATTACTTCTGGCATATTGCCCCGAAAGATAGCGATACCGTAGAATGAAAGAATAAAATCATCGCTGTACCAGACAGCACCCACGGCAGCTCCTGCTTCAGCTCGAGGTGTCGCGAAATCTTGTTGGAGCGTTACATGATATTGCACACAGGTTTCGACAAGCTTCCGCGCGCTGTCCCACGGCTTGTTGCAACTGCGAGTGCTTTGCTGTTTGTCCTGAATGTCGGCGCAGCCCTCGCCTCCCCAATTTTCCCCAACACGAAGATTCGGCTGACGCTTGTCCAGTGGATGCCAACGAAGGGAAGCTACGAGCAATGGGCTGCCGTGGGGGGGGAATATACAGTCTCGGACCAGGGGACAATCATTGTCCCACTGGTTGGCGCCGTGTCCGTTGAAAACAAGGACGAAGCGGCTCTGGCATCGGACATCTCCAAAAAGCTGAAAGAAAAGATCGGGCTGGTCGACGAGCCAGCCGCTACCATCGAAATCCTGAAATACCCACCGATCTATGTCGTGGGCGACGTCAAAAATCCTGGCGAATATGAATTCCGAACCGGGATGACGGTTCTTCAAGCCTTGGCGGTGGGCGGAGGCCAGATGCGGGCACTGGATGCGACCGAAAGCCCACAAGCGGTTTTCAAACTGGTCGGCGATGCAAAGGAGATCGATGACTCGATCATGCGCAGTGCCGCAAAAATTGAGCGCCTGGAAGCAGAAATGGCGGGGCAGCCAACGTTCCGATCCAAACAGAAACAATCGAACGATGGCGATGGCGCTGCCGTATACCAGCAGGAAGAGGCCATATTCTCGGCGAGGGCAAACGAGCTTACGAGGCAGACGAAATCGTTGAATGCGCTTCGCGATCTCCTCTCAAGCGAGATCAGCGTGCTTGAAACGAAGATAAAGAGTACGGACGCAAACATAAACTCAGCGCAACAGCAGCTCAATAGCACCATTGCCCTCATTGAACGCGGCGCACTTGTCGCAACACGACAGGCAGAAGCCGAGCGCGTGATAAGAGCTTACCAGAACGAGCGCCTTGATCTTACCGTCCTGATAATGCGGGCCCGGCAAAGCATCAGCCAGACGACGCGGGATCTTGAAGGACTTGCAGACAGAAGACAGACAGAAATTGCTTCGGCTTTGCAGTCGGAGCGCGCCGTTATGAGCAGTTTGCAGGTTAAGAAGATCACAACTCAGAAAGTGCTTATGGAAACCCTGGCATCGGGCGCGTCGTTGGGGCCCGTTGGAAAACCAAAGCTTGTGTACACCGTCGTCCGCAACAGTGGTGGCAAGAGCACCGAGACACCCGCTTTTGAGGCCACGTCAATGGGGCCGGGAGACGTCTTGAAGGTCACCCTTGTCGCAGCGTCCCAAACACCTGCGTCAATATCGCCGGATATGTCCGCATCGACACCACAGGGCGTCGGCCAATGATCTGCGTATTTATCATTGCAAAGCAATCTCAATGAAGCCTGGTTCTCTAAATCCGACGCCCGCTACCCTTCCCAGCGGTCAAGATAGCAAGAGTTACAATCAGATCATCAGGTCCACCATGCTGATCGGTGGCTCGTCCGTCATCAATGTGGTGTTCTCCATCGCCCGAAACAAAGCCATGGCGCTGCTTCTCGGACCCGAAGGCATCGGCATGATGGCGCTCTACAATTCAGTCGCAGATATCGCTCAGACCGTCGCAGGTCTTGGCATCAATGCCAGTGGTGTTCGGCAGATAGCGGCTGTCGGTTCGCACGATGCCAAGCGGATATCAGAGGTTGTCGCGGTGCTGCGCCGCGTTTCCATCATCCTGGGCTTGGTGGGAGCGGCACTCTTGCTTCTTTTTTCCGGACCTGTGGCAGAGTTCACCTTCGGAGATCGCCAGCATATGGTCGGCGTGATGATCCTGTCGCTCGCGGTGTTCTTTCAGGTTGCAGCTGCAGGAAGAGGAGCGCTGATACAGGGTGTGCGCGACATTTCCGGTCTCGCCTGGATGAGTGTGCTCGGGGGCCTCTTCAGTTTGGTCGTCGGGGTGCCGATCATTTATTTCCTGGGCTCGCGTGGGATCGCGATAGCACTCGCGGCAGCAGCTTTCGCAAGCTTCGTAATCTCGTGGTGGTTCAGCCGGAGGATTGATATCCCTAGCGTCTCTCTGTCAGCGGGACGGGCACTGCAGGAAACGAGCGCGCTATTTAAGCTTGGCATCGTATTTATGGCGAGTGGCTTTTTGACAATGGGCAGCGCCTACGCCATTCGTCTCATCGTCTCGTCGGAAAGCGGGTTGCATGCGGCTGGCCTCTATCAGGCAGCATGGTCCTTGGGAGGCCTTTATGCCGGCTTCATCCTGCAGGCCATGGGAACCGACTTCTATCCACGCCTTACCGCTGTTGCCGAGGACAACGCAGAATGCAACCGACTGGTCAACGAACAGACTGAAGTGAGCATCCTATTGGCAGGTCCAGGTCTGATCGCAACACTGACGCTGGCCCCAGCGGTCATGGCGCTTTTTTACTCCTCGGAGTTCCAGGGGGCGGTCGAAATTCTGCGCTGGATTTGCCTTGGAATGATGCTGAGAATTGTGGCCTGGCCGATTGGATTCATCGTACTTGCCAAGGGCGCTAAGGCGATTTTCTTCTGGTCAGAAGTCGCCGCGACCGTTGTTCATGTTGGACTTGCTTGGCTGTGTGTGCCTAAATTCGGCGCTGCAGGGGCAGGCTTTGCATTCTTCGGCCTCTACGTTTGGCACGGCATCCTGATATATTGTGTTGCACGACGCTACACGAATTTTCGCTGGTCACCGGCCAATCGCAAACTGATCATCGCCTATCTTCCGATATCAGGATTGGTGTTTGGCGCCTTCCAGTTTTTGCCGCTCTGGCAAGCAACCAGTCTCGGGCTGGCGATTGCGATCATGGTCGGCCTCTACTCCCTGAGGATGCTTGCAGGTCTGCTACCTGAACACGCGTTTCCGCGACTGATCCGGCCTCTTCTAAACATGCGAGGGGTTTGAGGCAGACCCGTCAGTCGCAATCATGCAGATTGGCAAGCCCTTCTTCACGTCGCATCCCCTCGCGACAACGAGGCGACTTTTCAGCGCGATACGCCTGAAATAGACTGGTCGTTGGCAACATCCACCAGGGATGGCTGCAATCAGTGACAAAGCGCCGGGCACTGTCCTGCGGCCGAGCAGAACACATGCTTTTTTGAGCGAGGAGCTTGACATCTTCCCGGCCGCTTCGACGGCGGCGGTGTATTGTGGCATTGTGGTCGCGGGCGACCTCGTCGATGATTTCTTCATGCGATAGATCGCATCCGTGCCAGGCGTTCAATGACCTAACTGGCGACACGTCCACCTATTTGCTGGACGACTTTTGCTCGCCGCCACTCGCTGGCGAGCAGCACAATGACAATCCCAGCCATCTCCAGAATCCAGTACCATTTGAGGCCTAGGAAACGGCTTCTAAAGAAGCTGTCGAGATGATGGAAAGATGCCGCACGAATTAGCACGTACCCGAGCACAAACGTCGAGCCGACCAATGCAATCCACATCTGAATTGGCGACGTTCTAACCCAGTAGATAAAGGCTGGTATAATGGCCAGGCACACAGCGGCAACGCTAACCACGAAATAAATTTGAACAGCCTGGCGTCGTTCATACCAGCCCTCCGAGTAAGCAAGCATGCGGCCAAGCTCTGTCATGCCAGACTGAAGGTCTAGCTGCTTATTTATGCCGAGAATGAAAAAGAATACTGAGATAATGCGCCAGATATGCGCGTCGGATTTGTCGTTCCAATTTTGCCGACGGACGCACCCCATAGTCATCCAGCAGCTGACGCTGGCAAGCAAGTAGAGAGCGACTGTAACCCATCCCGCGATCGTGGGGTCGCCAATGCCGGGGTGCCAACTGAACTCATAATTGTCTACCACTCCCGCCCCCCCGAAAAGTGCATGCGTTTTTGAAGTGCCAATCTTCACGGTTTTCATCTTCGTCGGCAAGTTCGCCTTTTGGCGAACTGTTCCCAGCGCCGAAAAGAAACGAACGGTGTCCGCCGACTGCGTTTTTAGACGCCACGTTTTGAACGGTGGAGACTTTCGCGAATCCAACCAAACCGGCATGCCCTGCAGGTTTTGGAAAATCCGGACAAGGATTCCACTGAATTTCGGACAGCGATATCAATGTCTCACGATAGGGTGCATTCCAATAATCCCGGTAAATCCGGGACAAGGCTTCGGCACAAACGGCCGACCTTGGCCGACGCCGGTTTTTATTCTGTCTCTGACTTGAACGTGTAAAGCATGGGGCGATCCGATCGATTTTGAGAGTGACGCACAAGCCAGATCGTCCGGCTCCCGCGATATCGGAGCGGCTGAACATCAGCAAGACAATTGGCAAAGACGCAGCGCAACTGTCAGACCGAACTCGATCAAAGAATAGAGCGCACGACCGTCGAGGAGATGTCGAACGCCATCACTTGCAGTGCGCCAAAGGGCGAAGTTGGCGTCGGCAATCGCCAGGTCGGGCCAGACAAGCCGGGTCGTTTACATTGACTGGGGAATCCGGTCAGGCCTTTTCCCAGGATCACTTCAGTCTGACGGCGGCCGCAAGCTGCAGGTGGGAAATCAACCCACCCGCTCAATCGCCAAATGGGGCGAGACAGAGGCCTGCACTGCCTCCACGACGCAGGTCACATCGATCCCTTCCATCTGCGCAAACAGTGGCAGAATGATCGAGTGCTGCTGTGCTGCAACGCTTTGCTGAAGGCTCGTCACAACCCGGTGTGACCCAGGCACGGAATAGGCGCCCTCGAGGTGAATGTTCATGATCCCACGTCTTGTCGAAACCCCTCGGTCAAGCAGCTCCTGCATGACATCGCGTTGATCCAAATATGATGCCAATTTGAGACAGAAGCTCTGCCAATTGCTGCGAGCCCAAGTGGGCTCGTTGGGCAGCTCGACATTCGCTGCCGAAGAAAGCTTCTCGGTGTAGTGGCTCGCGATCTCGCGCCGCCGCGCGATGATCGTCGGAAGGCGCTTGAGTTGTTCTCGACCGACGGCGGCCTGCATATCGGTCATTCGATAGTTGTAACCAAGCTCGGGATAGGATTCGAAAATGACCTGCTTGGAACCGTGCCGTACGGCATCCGTGACACTCATGCCATGCTGCCGCCACAGGCGAAACTTTCGGTCATACTCGGGATTGGCGGTCGTCAGCATACCGCCATCGCCCGTTGTCACTACCTTACGGGGATGAAACGAAAAGCAAGCAATATCGCCATGGGGCTTGCCAATCTTTTCCCAACGACCCTTCCAGAGGATTTCGCTACCAGTCGCGCAAGCAGCATCCTCAATCACCGGGATGCAATGACGGGCTGCGATCGCAACAATACGATGCAGGTCGCAAGGCATTCCGAGCTGATGGACGCAAACGATGGCCTTGGTGCGGGGCGTGATGGCCGCCTCGATCAGGTCAGGATCGATGTTGTAACCATCTTTCTCGATATCAACGAAGACCGGCACGGCGCCACAATAGCGGATCGCATTTGCGGTTGCGATGAACGTGTGGCTAACGGTTATGACTTCATCGCCAGCGTCGACCCCGACCGCCTTGAGAGCAAGGTGAAGCGCGGTTGTGCAATTTGAAACGGCGCATGCGTGCCTAGCACCAACAAAGTCGGCAAACTCTTCTTCGAAGGCAGCCACCTCAGGCCCTTGTGTAACCCAGCCCGATAAAATAACGCGTCGGACCGCCTCGACTTCATGTTCATCGAGAACAGGCTTGGCAACCGGAATCTGGCTCATGCTGCCTCTCCTGCCTTCACGCTTTTTTCCTGGCGCCACCACGCCACAAGATCACGCAGGCCCTCTTCCATTGTCACCTGTGAGCTAAAGCCCAGGAGCTCCTCGGCCTTGGCAGTCGAAGCAAGGCGTCGCGGCACGGCATTGACTTTGCGCGCCGGCCCAAATTGGGGCTCTAACGATGAGCCCATTACCTTGGTCAGCAGGGCCGCAAGCTCGCGAAGGCTCGTCTCGCTACCGCTTGCCACATTGAAGACCTCGTCAGTCACATCGGATTTCGCAGCAAGCAGATTAGCCCGCGCAATGTCGTACACATGCACGAAATCCATCGTCTGCGTACCATCGCCGAGGATGATCGGCGGCAAGCCGCCGGCAATCCGTTCCATCCAACGGATCAGAACTTCCGTGTAGGCGCCGTAAACATCCATGCGGGGTCCATAGACGTTGAAGTAGCGCAGTGCCACGTAGCGCAGCCCATACATCTCCGCAAAGCTGCGCAACAGCCCCTCGTTGAAGGCTTTGGCGGCGCCATAGATTGTACGATTATTGTATGGGTGATGCTCCTCCGTGGTCGGGAAGCTGTCGGCCAATCCAAGGACCGAAGCAGAGGACGCTGCTACAACCTTCGACACCCCGGCCTGAACGGCGGCTTCAAGAACGTCGAATGTCCCGCCCGCCAGAACGTCAAATGCAAGCCGCGGCTCCTCCGCGCACTGCGTAATGCGAATGGCAGCCTGGTGGAAGACGACATCGATACCTTGGCTGACTTCCTTGAGAAGCGCTCGATCGCGAATGTCTCCCTCGACTATGGTTACGGGAGCTTTGTCGACGGCGTCAGCCAGATTCTCTAGTCTGCCACGGACGAAGTTATCGAGGATCAGTATTTCCTTCGGTTCCTCACGGGCGACAAGATCCGCAATGTGCGATCCGATGAGACCGGCGCCGCCGGTGATCAAAATCCGTTTGTCTTTCATACTTCAACTCTCCGAATTTGGTCCGCCCGAATCCTGATCCGATCGCCAGCGGAGGAATTTTGCAGGAACGCCGGCAACGACAGAGAAGGGTGCGACATCGTCAACGACAACGGCTCCCGCGCCGACAATTGCGCCTTTACCAATAGTCACACCTGGAAGGATGGTGGCATTGGTGCCGATGTCTGCCCACGCGCCAATGCGGACCGGCCTGATTTCTAGGTCGGTGCGGATAATTGGCATGTCGACTGGTATTGCAGTGTGACTTGAGCCCAGCACCTTTGCGCCAGGGCCCCACCCGACATGATCTTCAAGCACGAGGTCACGCGCGTCAAAATAGGCTTGGGGCCCGATCCACACGTTGTTGCCGATCCGGCAGGTGCCGTCGAATCTGCCCTGAATGTAGGATTGTGCGCCGATAAAGACCCCCTCGCCGATCTCGAACGTTTCCGGATGCTTGAAACCGGCGCCGCTACCGACCTGCAAGCCGTTCCCGCAGGTGCGCGCCAGGCTTTTCCAGATCGCCTTACGCATGAAGCTGTCAACGAACCCATCGCCGGTCGCAAACCGTGCGTAGAGTTCAATGAGGCCTGCGGTGCCATACGTGCGCGCCAGCTCTTTTGCCAGCTGAACGACATAGTCAGGGTCCAAGGCGGGTTGCTGGCGCCCGTGCACGGCCAGGACAAGACGCACGCCGGTGACGGGGTCAGCTGACATAGGCGTCCTGCTCCACAGCAGCGGCAATCTGATCGACTTGTTTTATTGTGAGCTCCGGATAGATCGGCAACGAGAGAACTTCACGCGCTGCGGCCTCAGATATCGGGAGATCTCCGGAACGATAGCCAAGATCGGCGTGCGCCTTTTGGAGATGGATTGGTATCGGGTAGTGGAGCCCGGTATGAATGCCCTCTGACCGCAACGAGTGCTGCAACCGCTCGCGGTCGTGGGTGCGCACGGCGTAAACGTGGTAGACATGCCGTCGATCCATCATCGCAATGGGGACGCGCACGGATCGCGAGCCGGCCATGAGCTTTGAGTAGCGATCGGCGCGAACCCGTCGTGCTTCCGTCCAGGCTTCGAGATGTCGAAGCTTGATGCGCAGGATTGCGCCCTGGATTTCATCCATGCGGTAGTTGAAGCCCTTGAGTGTATGGTGATAGCGCTGTTCCTGGCCCCAGTCCCGTAACATTCGGATTTTCTTGGCATGCTCGTCGTCATTAGTGACGACGATGCCGCCTTCGCCACAGGCGCCGAGGTTTTTGCCAGGGTAAAAGCTAAAGCAGCCCGACACACCGATGCTTCCCGCACGCCGTCCCTTGTATTCTGCCCCATGAGCCTGGCACGCGTCCTCAATCACCGGAATTCCGTGCTTGTCAGCGATGGCCTTGATTGCGTCCATGTCCGCCATCTGTCCATAAAGATGGACTGGCATGATGGCCTTGGTCCGCGGTGTTATCGCGGCTTCCAGCTTGCCTGGATCCATTGTGAGCGTCGCCGGTTCGACATCAACGAAGACAGGACGAGCGCCCGTATAGCTGACTGCAGATGCAGTCGCGACGAACGTGAACGAAACTGTTACGACCTCGTCACCTGGGCCGACGCCGGCAGCAAGCAGAGCAAGATGCAAAGCGCTTGTACCGGTGTTGACCGCGATCGCATGCTTGGCATCGCAATAGGCCGCGAACTCCTCCTCGAAGCGGGCGACTTCCTCGCCAAGCACATAATGGCCCGACGCGAGCACGCGCAGCACGGCGGGCTCGACCTCGCTCTTGATGGCGGCATACTGAGCCTTGAGATCGAGCAGGGGGATCATGCAATCATCCTCGCCGGCTCGAGTTCGACGACACGCCCGCGCTGCGCGAGCGACTGGGTGGCAGCCTCAAGAATGCGCACAACCCGAAGTCCCGCATGGCCATCGGCGATCGGCTGGCTATTCGTGACGACGCAGTCGACAAACTGCTTGAGTTCGCGGCCAAGCGCTTCCGTCATATCGAGTTGAGGTGCATACATGTCACCGGTTCGATAGCCCACGCGCATATCGTAGACTTTCTCACCGTCAGCTTGCGGATTGCCGTTAAGCGTGATGCCCTTGTCGTAAACCTTGATCTTCTCGCTCGGCTCCAGGTCGTCGTAGACGATCATCTTGCTACTGCCGCCGATCAACGTACGGCGCACCTTGACTGGTGCCAGCCAATTGACGTGGATGTGGGCAATCATTTTACTCTCGAAGAAGAGCGTCAGATAGGCGATGTTCTCCGGTTCGCCCACGACATGCCCCATGCCTGTGGCCGAGACCGCCACCGGCTTTTCCGGCAGAACGTAGTCCATAATTGATAGATCGTGGACGGCGAGATCCCAGATGACGCTGACGTCGTGCTGGAAAAGGCCGAGATTTACGCGCACGGAATCGTAGTAGTAAATGTCTCCCAGACCGTTCTCGATGATTTCCCGCATCTTGCGGACCGCACCCGTGTGGATGAAGGTGTGGTCAACTGCGAGAATAAGGCGTCTTCGCGCAGCCTCTTCCACCATCCGACGAGCTTCTTCAGAATTCGAGGCCATCGGCTTTTCGACAAACACGTGCTTGCCGGCCATCAGCGCTTTCATTGCCAGCATGTAGTGCGCCGATACTGGGGTCGCGATGGCGACCGCATCAACGAGAGGGTCACGCAACACCTCGTCGAAGTCATCGGTGATCTGGACTGTCGGGTAGCGCAGCTGGACGCCTGCTAGGCGGTCCTTCTTGAGATCACACACCCACATAAGCTTTGCGCCAGGCGTTTCCGCAAGATTCCGGACCAGGTTCGGTCCCCAATACCCGTAACCGACGACGGCAACCCCAATCATCTTGCTCTCCCGGATGACATGATTTCGACTGGCGCATCCTTTGCGCGGCCGATGATTCTTGCCGGCACGCCGGCTACAATTGCGTAGGCGGGCACATCCTTGGTGACGACCGCACCCGCGCCAATCTGTGCGCCCTCTCCGATCGTTACCCCCGCGACGATGGTGGCGTTGCTGCCTATCGACGCGCAACGCTTGACGAACGTCGGCACGACTGACCAGTCCGCGTCGGACTGAACGCTACCATCCAGGTTGACCGCACGTGGATGCAGGTCGTTGGTGAACATCACGCCGTGACCTACAAAGACGCCGTCTTCGATTGTGACGCCTTCGCAAATGAAAGAGTGGCTGGAGATCTTGCAGTTTTCTGCAATCGAGGCATTTTTCTGGATTTCGACAAAGGTGCCAATACGCGTTCCAGCGCCAATGGAACAACCATATAGATTTACCAAATCCGGATGATGAATAACGACGCCGTCACCCAAGGTGACGCTCGGTGCGATCATGTCGTTAAGGTCCCCTGTTAGATTAACTCAGAAACGTAGGAGCATCGGTGAGCCGGAATTTGCCTTTGCCGTTGCTTCACTATCGGCCCGCATAACAAGACAACTTTGCCTTTCTGCAGTAAAGCGAGCAAAAATCGGTATTTAGTCTACCCGAAAGTCGTAGATCTAACGTATTGTACGCGGCCATATCGGTGTATTTTAAATATATATTCACGTAAAATAATTATCGAAAGTTGGTATTGATGTTACTTCGTCACCCAGAACATATACAAGCTTGATGAGTGGTCGGGCAAATCTGTCGAAAGCGCTCTTAATGGAGGGGTGTATTGCGTATTCTCGTATATCCTCACGATTTGACGCTCGGCGGCAGTCAGATAAACGCAATTGATCTTGCTGCTGGAGTTGCCGAAAGGGGCCACGAGGTTATCGTTTACGGTATTCCCGGGCCTCTCGTTGATTACATAGAGGAAAGGGGTCTTCGCTTCCTGCCAGCTCACGACCTTAAATACCGACCTGCGCCATCGCGAATTGCGCAAATTGCGGCAATATCTCGTCGCGAGCGACTTGATCTCATCCATGCGTACGAATGGCCGCCGTGTCTCGATTCTTATTTTGGCGCGGCTCTGGCTCTGCGTGTTCCGCTCCTATGCACGGTTTTGAGCATGCAGGTCATGCCACACATTCCGGCATCGGTTCCGTTGATTATGGGAACGGCTGACCTCGGCGAGGAAGCGCGTAAGCGTCATCGGGCGAATGTCTGGGTGCTCGAGCCGCCAATCGACGTGGAACGTGACAATCCGCACATCAGCGGAAGAGAGTTTCGGTCTGCACACGGCGTAGGAAACGAAGATTTTTTGATCGTAAGCGTCTCACGTCTGGCGCTCGATCTTAAGCTGGATGCACTGGTAAGAGGTATCGACGCAGTGGATCAGCTTGCAAGCTCACACCCAGTGAAACTCATTCTGGTCGGAGATGGGCCGGCCCGTGGTGCGCTGCAATGTCGTGCGGATGACGTAAATAGACGCCACGGGCGAGAGGTGGTTGCGCTAATTGGCGCTGACCCCGATCCGCGCAGCGCTTATGCGGCAGCCGATCTTGTGATTGCCATGGGGAGTTCGGCACTTCGAGCGTTGGCAATCGGGCGCCCGCTCATCGTTCAAGGTGAGCAAGCTTTCTCTGAACTGTTCGACCAAACCAGCTGTGAGCTTTTCTTAAGACAAGGCTTCTACGGACTGGCAGATGGTGCATCCGGCCCCAGTCGATTGGTGGCACAAATCGCGCCCCTTATTCACCAGCCAGACCGACGCAGCGAACTCGGCCAATTTGGCAGAGAGTTCGTGAGTAAGCGTTTTGCATTGCACCGAGCTGTCGATTTTCAATTGGATGTGTATACGTCCGTGGTCAAAGCCTCCCCCGCAGCTCGGATCGGCGAAGCACTCCGCGCCGCTGGTCTGGCAGCGTCAGTGGAAATCGCCAATCACAACCCTTTTCAAAAGCGTCGAAATCGGAACCTCCAAAAGACGATACTATCAGCAGCACGATCTGGTGAATGGCCCCCCTCTTTTTGAGGTTTTGGCGACTACGATCGATGGCATGCCACACGTGTCGACAACGACCATCATGCCCCCTTCTTCGTAAACGTGACGACTGCAGCACGATATGGAGTATGGACATTGGCTAAACGCCATGCAGCCTCGGAAAGCCTTCGAACACCTCGTCATTAAGCTTCGGCCGCGCGTGTGAAGCTCGGCCGTAATCCCCAAGCTGCAATCGGTCTTTCTTCCTCCACACCTCTCGTTCATCCTTCCAGGGTCAGGGCAAGAGTGTCTCTTGCGCCGTCAGCTTGCCAGCCAGGCGAGCTGGCCGGGAAGTATCTGCGCCGTCTCATATGAAACCTCCCGGTGCGCACCACCCAGTTATTGCCCTCCAAGCGAAACCGAGTCCGCGCGCACGGTCCCCAAAATCCCTACAGCGTTAGATCCGATTGTGACCGCGGGACCGACCGAGTTGCTGGTCTGCAATCTCAGCCACTATCTCTTTGGGAGATCGGACGGCTACCACCTATTGGGCAAATTACATTGCAAGCCAAAGAAGACTAGGATGGCTGCGAATGCCGAACTGCGCACAGGAGCCTTTATGCCTAACATCGTCTCGGTGATACTTCCAACCTATAACAGAAGTCGCAGTTTAGTCGCTGCGATGAATAGTGTCCTTATCCAATCACATAAGGACCTTGAACTGATTGTCGTTGACGATGCCTCATCCGAAGATATTGAAAGCGTGGTGCGGGGAATAGGCGATACTCGGGTCAGGTATGTCAGGCGACCACAAAACGGCGGTGCAGGTGCTGCGCGCAATACGGGCCTTGCTCATGCCACAGGTGATTACATAGCTTTTCAAGACAGCGACGATATTTGGCTACCCAACAAACTCGAGCGACAGCTTCAACTTCTTGCGTCATTACCCGAGCACGTCCAGGTCGTGACGGGAGCTAAAATTGTTTACTATGGCCCCACACGCATGTTGCAAGCGCCGCCGCCAGAAGGACCGCTTCGTATAGACGAGAATCAGCTGGTCCGACTTTTGACGGAGAACCGGATCAGTGTTCAAAACGCGCTGTTCCAGAAGGGTTGCTTCCCCGGAACGGATTGGTTCGATGAGTGCGCGAGTGCCAATGAGGATTGGGAATTCGCAATTCGGCTGGCTCAGCACACGACCATATACGAGGATATGGAACCGGTCGTACTTGGCTTTATCTCAGCCGATAGCATATCCATGAATGATCGCAGAGAGCTAATTGGATACCTGCGTATACTGAGGAAGAACAGAACAATACTTAGAAAACTGAAGATTCAACGATCGCTGTTGATGATCGGAGCTAGTAGATACTTTCTAAAGCTTGGGAAAAGATCCACTGCGAGGAAGTTTCTTGTGGCAAGTTTTTTGGATAATCCGCCGAATATCAGGCTCCTCATATCGCCCATGGTCAAAAGGGCTATGCATTTAAGTTCTTGGCGGCCAAACCGGGCGGGAGCGTGACGATTTGCCGACGGTCGCGACGGAGAGGCCGATGAAGAGACTTGCAGCGTTGATAGCGTCGGCATCGATGTTCGCCACGAGCGCGGCTGCGACCCCGGCGGTGGCTACAGCGACCGTCAATTTTCGCTCAGAGCCAGGCACGGGCTATGGCAGCTTCGGAAACATCCGGGAGGGCAGCCCGCTCGACGTCTCCGAATGTGATGCCAGCGGGGCTTGGTGCACCGTCAAGTTTTTAGGCAGGGATGGGTCCGTCAACGGCAAATACATCAATCGCACCGAACCCGACAGACCGCCGTGGCCGCGCAGCTTCATGACGGGCAACGGTGCGACGCTGACGCTTTTCCAGCCTCAATTCACCGACTGGCCCGCGTTCACCGAGCTCAAAGCCAGCGATGCCGCAAAGCCGATCTACGGTGTCATCAGCGTCAGCGGAAAGACCGTCGCACACGACGATACGGACCAGGTCGTCATCACTGACATCAAAGCGACACAGGTGGACTTCTCGACCCTGGACCGGAAAGAGCCCACCGATCTGGCCCTCGAAGTCCGCAAACTGATGCCAACGGGTCCGATTACCGTGTCGAAGGAACGGCTGGCGGACAGCCTTCCCACCCCGACCTCCGGCCACCCCTCCACGGGTGGCATCGTGGTCCTCGGACGCAGCTTCCCGAACGAGACCAACACGGGCGTCCCGGACGACCTCAAGTCGAGCCTGACGCCGTACACCGGCTCCTGCACGATCACCGCTGCAGACGTGAAGATCGACCGCAAGGTTATCACCTGCGATCAGCTCCGGCTCCTTGGCCCTAAGACCGCCATCACAAACTCGATCATCAACGGCACGGTGTACTCCGACTGTTGCTACCTGAACGGATCCTACAGCCTGACAGACTCCGAAGTTCGTGGGCCAGACTCCACGGCCACCGTGGTCGGTGAGGCCAGGTTCAAGCTCCTCCGCGTCGAGGTGTCAGGTGGCTCTCGTTCGGTGAACTGCAACACCACCTGCGAGATCCGCGACTCCTACATCCACGGCCAGTACGGCGACAAGCGTGGCATCGACCACGAGTCCGGCATCCGGCAGGACTCACACGGCACGTTCGTGCACAACACGATCTCCTGCGACGCCATCGCTTACCCCAACCCCACCGGAGGCGCGGGATCGGGCTGCTCTGCCGCGGTCTCAGGCTATGGCGACTTCGGCACCGTGAACAACAACACGTTCACCGACAACCTGATCGAGTCCCGCGAGGGACTCACCGGTCAGGCCGCCAGCTCGTACTGCGTGTACGGCGGCTCCACCACAGGAAAGCCGTACCCGAACGCGCATCACATCGTGTTCACCGACAACATCTTCCGGCGCGGCGGCATGGGCAAGTGCGGCATCTATGGACCAGTCACCTCGTTCGACTCCAACGCTGAAGGCAGCCTCTGGCAAAGCAACCTCTGGGACGACGGCGCGACCGTTCCGCCCGCCAACTAGAGCGCGTCCGCTTTGATCGAGGTCATATCCTGCGGCCGCGAAGTAGTTTGCACATTCCTGCGGTTTGCAAAGCGTCCCGATTTTCCCGACGGTATCCCACAACGCATCAACCGACCGCTCTTTGCCCACAGAAGCGCTTTCAGTTTGGAAAGGGCCATTTCAATGGGTTGAAGTCGGGACTGTGGGGCAGGAGATAGAGCAAAAACGCAGCTATACACGCAAAAGCTTCCTCGTATACGTATAGTCCTCCACCATACTTGCGTTTTCATCCAAATAGATGACCCACGAGTGCGTTTACGTTCATGAACACTATCGGGTAAACTTGGAAAGCTTCGCCCCGGGATGCGGCCGGATCTGCATTACTTAGGCATCCTCCTCCAAGGGAAAAAGACATGTTGCTGCCAGGACAAGATAACTTTGATGGACAGTTCGTCATTTCGACTGTCGCCAAGCCATGCCCGCACGGCTGGCAGCAACGTCAACTCGGCACGCTTTTCCTGAACTTGGCTCCGACAACGCCTGTTGTGCCGGTGGTGGATGCCGACAACCGGTCCATCGGCTTGCTGTTAGGTATGCCCATCGACCTTGATCGAGGCGTTATTGTCGACGGGCAGTACAGGGTCGACTGCAAGCTGGATGACGTCCAAGACCTGGATGATTTCGTTGAGAAGAACATTTATCGATTGGCTGGAAGCTTCCTGTTCGTCCTCAGCGCGCTCGGATCGAGACGCATCTACCTTGATGCCAATGGCACACTCTCGGTGGTATATGATCCAGAGGCAAGAGTTGCTGGCGCGACCGCTTCGGTTCTTCTCGACGCCGTCGAATATAAGAAGCGTTTTCGAGCAGAACTTTACAAAACCCTCGATATCGAGGACGCCGGTTGGTTCACGGCCGGCCTCACGGCACACGAGGGCATCGAACGTCTTCTTTGCAATCACTACCTGGATTTAGACAGCTGGGCGGCAAGCCGCCATTGGCCGGTCGCAACAATCGAGGTCTCTCCCGATCCAGTGTCGACTTGCGCAAGAATCTGCGACCGCATTTCTAAAACGATAGAGATCCTTGCACGCGCCGGCAGTACCAGTGTAGCGCTGACTGCAGGCAATGACTCGCGCCTTCTGCTGGCATGTTCCCGGTACATGCTCGCGAACCTGACTTTTGTGACTGTGGCGGCGCCGACAGCAGATTTGGATGTCGCCTGCGCGAGACGCCTGGCGCGTCAGTTCGGCTTGCGGCATCAAGTCTTGCAGTACCGTGAGGCAACTGAAGCGGAGGCGGATCTTTGGCGGTTTAGAGCTGGTCACTGCGTTGGCGGCAACAACGTCAAGATGCACCCGAGCGTCAAGCCGCTCGAGGGACGACCCTTTGTAGGTGGCCTTGGGGGAGAAGTGGGCCGCGGCTTCTTATGGCTGAATGCCAGACCTGACACAGTCATAGACGCCAAAGGTCTGGTGGCTAGGTTGAAGTTGTCACGGACCGCCGAGGTGGTAAGCGCGGTGGATAACTGGCTTGCCCCCCTTGCCCATTTCGACGCTTTTTTCATATTGGATCTTGCCTATCTTGAATTGCGGATGAGCACGTGGGGATTTTGCGATTCGTATGTAAAACCAAAGCAACTCGAAATTCACCCCATGATATCCAGAGCAAATTATGTGGACATGCTGTCCCTTCCGCCGGAGGTGAGACGCAAGGGCGACATATATTTCCAGGCCATCGAAGCCCTCTGGAAAGAGGTGTCGGAGGTTCCAATCAACAAATACGGGAACTACAGAGACATGCTACGGCCGGCCAAGGAGGCGATCCGACATCCAAAGCGAGCATCAAGGAAAGTGATGCAGATCGTCGGCGCCTGGAGATCGAGGACGGCTGAAAAGAGCCGGACGTGAACACTGCGGCGCTCATCGCAGGCGGTATTTCGGGTCATTGAGTCAGCGTGAGGCGCGGCTTTCAAAGGTGTGCTGGGGAAGCGCTCGAGACTCATTCACCAGCCGAGCCTCAGAATTGCCTCGGCACGGAAAACGCATCCGAACAAACCGAACCGAAGCGCTCTTCCTTCACCGGCAGGTGGTGTCCCGGCAACCTTCGCGCCGTTTCGTCAAGTTGATGATCGTGTCGAGCCTGGACAGGAACAGATCTTGCTCCCTTGGATCACTTGGTTTTGGCATCCGCGTGCCGGCGAGATCCGCATCACCCCATCCCGACCCTGCAGCCCGATGAATTCACAACTCTCGAGGAAGGTCCTCGATGCCCCAAGTGCCACAATCTACGTGACCGCCTTTCAACCATCAATTTCGAAAGGCCCGCGGTTAGATTCCGTCACCAGATGGCCGTTTCGCGGCCGCTTACGCCATCATTGATCGCTCAGCGCGTCGCCCACAACGACGGCAGTCCGCCCGTCGATCTCATCCAGCCTGCCCGACCAGCCGCTGTTCAACGCGTCCAAAAGAGGCAGGATCTTGTGACATATTCCGGCTAGGCCGAATAGAAGGGGTCAGTGAACGCTTAAGGACTGTTTGCAGTGACAACTGAATCTTGCCACCAGGCCAACGGGGGTACGTTACATCGGGCAAGAACGCCCAGGCGGTTCGAGAGCATTTTGGAGTCCGCTCCTGTCCCATCGTGGATTGGTGCACTGTGCAGCGGTTCCACTCACGAATACTTCAAACTTATCGATATCAGCGTCATCGGAGCAGCTGCTTTCTGCCTAAGTGGAGGGCTGCCTAATCCTAGGTTTGTGCCTGCGCCACAAGCGCTTCGAGCTTGCGATTCGCCCTGCACAACACGATAGCGGGCCCGCGGCTTGCGAACATTGCCATTGTGACGTTCTGATTGCTGGCTGCTGCTGCAATCGAGAATCCACACACCGGAGCCGACTAGGAAGAAAAACCAAACGTATGCGGCCACCCAGAAATGCACGGTTGAGCCAACGAAGACAAGGGCTACCATGCAGATGAGATAGGACGTCCTGCAACCATCAATATCAGGATCGATATCAGTTTTCTTCGCGACAGAGAGCCAGATAGAAAGCAGGGATAGCACCATGAACAGGAAACCAGGCACGCCATGCCGCATAGCCATCAATAGCCAGAAGTTGTCGACACTGTCTCCTGGCATCCATTGTGGCCGCGCCCAATCACCCAGCCCAATTCCAAAAATTGGATGATTAGCGACCGATGCAGACCCATACTCCCAGATCCAAAGCCGATACCATCCGGTCTGCTGATCAAACGTGAAATGCGAAATATAGAACTGCGCCGGTGTTTGATTGGAGCCAAGCTCAACAATGAGATAACCGACAAATGCAACTGCCCAAAGCAGCTTCCAGCGAGCGGTAAAGCCGCCAAGAACCTTGTTCCACTGCAGCAAGGCAATTTGGAAAACCACCCCGGCCAGCGGCGCAGAAGACATCGACAGGAACGCGGAAAATCCCACCAAACCGGTTAAAACGCCGCGCGAAATACCCGACACCTTTCCCTTCGTCGCTAGGTATGTCAACGCGAGCATGCTTCCGCAGAACGTACCAAATAATATCGAATGGTTAAAAGGTCCCTGGACGCGCGAAAAGCCCATCCGGGGCGCCATCCATGTTATTGCCTCCGTCCGGAATACTGATCCAAATGCGAGAAGCAGCAAGTTGGTCCCCGTCACCCATTCATAAACGGTGAATGGCAGCAGGCATATGATCAGTTTGGCGACAAACACCACCATATTGCGGAAGTCGTCAGCATTGCGAATGCAAACCCGAGCCAGGAGGTACGAACCGATCGTTTCTATGAAAAGAATGCCCGAAGGCTCAATGGCCTGGTCGATACCCTGCACGACCACAAAGGAGATTGCCGCCCACAAACAAAAAAGAATGAGGCCGAAATCGGCCACTCTTTTTTTCCCCGCTTTCCCCTGCGACCACTTGACGATGCATGGCAGGAGCGCGAGCAGGAGGATAATCCGATAGACAGAAAGATTGAGCGGCCCAATTGGAAGTACCCACGGGACCAGCAGGCCAGCAAGGAAAACCTTGACCGGCCACGCCAAGCGCGTCTCGTCTGCTTGGTCGGAAGCTGATTTCCGGGTCGCGGCGATGAGATTGTCTGGCGGCCGTGCGCCTTGATCGACTGTCGAGCTGCGTAGGTTTGTCTGCCCCGAGCGAGGTCCGTGGTAGTTGCTTGTTATCATTTTCTGCCCGGTCTCACTCACGCTCGACAGCCATTTGGAAATCGATCAATGACCAGGCCAAATAATAGTCACTATTACCTCCGACCGCGATTAATACTTCTGATATTTGCGTCGTCCAAATTGACTAACGTATGGTGATTTCGACAGCCAGTCTTCGAGAGCTCTGCTGCCGCTCCCCAACCCGAGCGTAGCCGTTCAACTCCGCACTCGGCCATTGTTCATAAGGTCGGCATAAATTGAGTCCATGCGGTCAAGTTTGGAGGACCACAAAGCAGTTTGCGTCGCGTGGGCATAAGATGCAGCACCCATACGCACACGCAACGCGGGGCTTACCACAAGCCTGCGTACGGCATCGGCAATGTCGACCGCAAGTGCGTCCGGCGTAGAGATGCCAAGCTTAATTGCACAGAGATCCGACGTCGCACTCCCGGGACCGCCGCGATCAACCACGACCAGCGGCAGTGAAAAACTCATGGCTTCGAGTGCAACGTTTCCACCCGGTTCGCGGTAGCTTGGAAAGACGAAAACGTCCGCCTGTCGATAGAATCCGGGAAGCTCATCCTTTGGACGCCACCCCAAGAGGGAAACCCGCTCGGAAAGACCCAGAGACGCTATCAATGCCTCGCATGCTCCGCGATCGGGTCCATCTCCGACAATAGCAAGCTCTACGGGCAAATCACGCAACAGCGCCATGGCGTTAATAATGTCTCGCGCGCCCTTCGTCCGGATTAGACGCCCCGCGTATAACAGCCTCACCGGACCTGATTGTCCGGATTTGACTATCGGCGGAGGCATCACGTCGATACCAGTCTCGCTCATGACTTCGAAACGCCTTACGGGAACTGCGGACAACTGTTCTTCAACGTATCGCGCTATACCCAGAACGCAGTCGGCACTTCCATATGTTCCTCGTAGGAGTGGGTCCCAACGAAGACGGTGGCGATCCAGATTGCGCAATCGAGTGTACCACGGGGAAGAGCCATCCTCCCCTACAAACCCTGGGGGAGTATTGAGGCCACCTCCAACTGGCCCGATAACGAGTGGCAAACCGAGATTTGCCGCTGGCGACGGATACCGCATCGCGACTGGGACGGGCTGATGCACAATATCGAACCTCATGCCATCCGTAAGTGCTTGCCGTATCCACCGTCGCGCACGGTAGTAAAAGGGAATGTAACCAGGCTTGAGAATGCTGTTCAGTCGCTCCGCCCGGCCAAGGACCGGAGGCTCGCTCCACTCCACGATTTTCACGTTGCTGAGTTGCTGAGCGGCAGGCGTTGCACCCTTCTTATGATAGGTCAGTAACGTCACGTCGTGACGCTCACCGAGCCGCCGAGCCCACTGAAATGCGACCCACGCCTCGCCAACATCTTCACCATTGCATGTGGGTGCCACCAGCAGCAACTTTGCCATCTCAGTCTCTCCCTCCGGTCAATGCTCTTCGGCGAAGACTTTCCAAGCCCTGACGCGCTGATCCTTACACTCGAAACTTCGTCCGCGCGGCGTTACGAAGCTTTCTCCAGAAAGGGATCTTTCCTGACAGAACATCGTCTAGCCAGCTGTCAGCTGTCTCTGATCGCACCGAATTTCTAGGCTTAAGGAAGCCCTCCACTTTAGCGCTCCCTCCCCCGCTTGAGTAAGCCGCCCTGTATCCCGCATTTCGTATCTGCTTCAAAACAGCGCCATTGTACCATCCAAACGGCATCGAAGCCGCGTTGACGGGGCGATCACATATTTGTTCCAGCTGAGCTTTTGACGATTCGAGTTCATAGAGAAGCTCGTTGGCCGTCAGTCGCGTCCAGTCACGATGACCAACGCCATGGCTACCTATACGCATTTCCAAAGCAATAAGAGTGCGGATGTCATCCGCTGTAAGAGAACCCTCCTTCCCTATACGGCCGGTCAAGACAAAGAATTGCGCGCGAAGACCGCGTTGGCGAAGTTCGGGTGCAGCAATCAGGAGATCGGAGGCGTTTCCATCGTCGAACGTGATCGATATTCGTTCGCGTGCGGGATGAGAAGCAATCCGATCGAGGATCGTCAGGAAGCGATCATGGCTGACCCAATAGTCGGCTTCGCCCGGCTCAAGCTCACGCATCGGCTCTCCAATCCCGTGGAAATTAACGATGCGGTACTCACCTACTCTCGCCATCCTAGCCCCGCGTGCTTTCCAGAAATGCAGCAGCTGACCGCAGCGGAGCCAATGCGCCGACCAACGCTGCACGATGCGACGCTCCCCGCCACGACCGGGCTGCGTGTCCAATAGCCACCCCCAGTTTGAAAAGCGAGGTTCGCAGTGCCCCGTGGTGACGGCGGTAGTAACGAATCCTGTTGGCGGTCAGCAGTGCGAACAGCCGGGGTCCCGTGCCGCTTCCCCCGCCGGCATGCATCACCTTCGATCTCGGCTCATAAACAATGTCATATCCCGCCTCGCGGATCCTTCGCTGGTAATCCACCTCTTCACTGTAGAGAAAAAACGACTCGTCCCACGCGCCGACAATTTTGCGGACCTCAGACGTTACAAGCAGCGCCGATCCCGTGGCCCATTGGACAGACCGGCGGCGATCGTACTGGCCAAGCTCGCCAACGATCTCGCCAAGCCCCAGTCGAGCAGCCAAATTTCCGCCTAAAATTGAATCCGCCCAGGCGGTGATGATCGAGGGCTCGCGTCTCAAAGTGGGATCGATGGATCCATCTTCCTTATAGTTGAGCGGAACGACCACTCCCACTTTCGACGTTGCCACCTGCTCGATTAACGGCTTGACTGCGCCAGGATAGAGCCGAAGGTCAGGGTTTAAGATAAGCAAATGGGCACCGGCATTTGCTCTCCGGGAAGCAATATTGATCGCTGCCGCATAGCCGGCGTTTCGGCCCGTTCGGATAACTGTTGGGCGCAGGGGATGGTCCTGAGCGATCTCTGCGGACCCGTCTTTGGAATCATTGTCGACTACAATAACCTCAAACCGATCCACTCCCTCCAGGCCGTCGACAAGGGAATCCAATAGCGCCGGCAAGGCATCGGCACTATTGAACGTTACGATGACGACGGCGACGCTCGCCCCGGCTGCACTTGCGCCGAAGGGGTAGAGGACATTGTCTGCTAACGCTGTCATGTCTGCCTCACATAGTTCAGTTCGCCACCCGATCGCGAGCTCATCAAAAGCCTCGCGAACTCGCTTGGAAGCCTCGCGTTCCGAATTCTCTAGCCGACAGCGACGTCGGCTTTTGGCCGATGCAGGTCGACGAATGATGCAATCGACCCAACCGTTTCGAATAGTTCAGCGCTGAAATCGTCGTCATCGATCTTGATCCCAAACCGAGCTTCAAGAGCGGCCGCCAAGCTGAGCACTGCAAATGAATCAAGTTCCGGCAGATTTCCGAACAGTGGGGTTGATGGGTTGGCGATGCGGCCCCGGTCATTGATTTCGAGGGTTTCGGCGATGACGTCTTTCACGGACTCGAGTGTTGAAGAATTCATGATGCCTCCAGTGATTGCGAATACTGATAACGACGGATCAAACGAGCACCTCCGGCGGCATGGGATGACCCAGAAATGCGGTTGGGCTTGCGGTCAAGCCATATGCGCCGGCTTGGAAGACAACGACGAGATCGCCCACGTCTGCGGGCGGCAAAGAGACATTGTCGCCGAGCAGATCCAGCGGGGTGCAAAGGCACCCGACCACCGAAACGATCTCCCGCTCGATGCTATTCATCTTGTTGCCGATGACGATGGGATAGTTGCGGCGAATTACCTGGCCAAAATTACCTGATGCAGCCAGTTGATGATGGAGCCCTCCGTCAACGACCAGATAGACCCGTCCTCGCGAAACCTTGCGGTCAACCACTCTCGTGACATAGACGCCAGACTCGCCGACAAGGTACCGGCCGAGCTCAATGACAATTTTCGCACCAGGCAATAAAGGGCGGATTGTGTTTTCAACCAGCTCAGTAAGCCTTTTCCCTACAGGAACGAGATCGAGAGAGCGGTCCTTTTCAAAGTACGGGATCCCGAAACCGCCACCGAGATTTAGGTAGCGAACGGAGTGACCATACTTTCCGGAAAGATCCAGCAGCAGTTCGACATTCCGAGAGAAAGCTTCGCAAAGAATATCCGAGTGGAGATTTTGTGAGCCCGCGAATACATGAAATCCGAGGAAATCCAGGTCTGCGCTGGCCAGTTTTTCAAGCAGCGACGGCACCTCTTCGGCATCAACGCCGAACTGTTGCGGTCCGCCGCCCATCTTCATCCCCGAGCCCTTGACCTGGAAATTCGGGTTTACTCGCAAGGCGACCCTTGGTCGGATGCCGAGACGATTTCCAGCTTCGATAATGCGCGAAGCCTCTGACTCCGATTCCATCTCGATCGTCACGCCAGCAGCGACAGCCTGGGCCAATTCGATCGCCGTTTTGCCGGGTCCGGCAAAACTGATGCTGGAGGAAGGCACCACGGTATCCAGCGCGGTTTTCATTTCGAATGCGGAAGCGACATCGAATGAATCGACAAGTCCCGCCAGGTGCTGAACCACTGCCGGCATCGGGTTCGCCTTGATGGCATAGCTGAGTTTGACGTCCTTCGGCAGAACCGAGCGGAGATAGGCCACTCTCGCGGTTATCAATCGGCGGTCGTAAGCGAAGAAGGGTGTCGTTCCGACGCGGTCGGCGAGACGATCCAGGCGGACTCCGCCGACAGCCAGGCAGTCTTCAGCAACGTCGAACATGTCGATAGAAGGATGTGCGCTCACTGTCCCAATTGCTCCCTCAAGAGTACGCGGTCGAACTTGCCGTTTGGGTTGGTGGGAATTGACGCCATCTCGATTACCTTTGACGGCACCATGTATTGCGGCAATCGATGTCTGAATGCTGTCAGCAAGGCGCCAACATCCAGCGTTTCGGCAACCGGACTTGCAACAAGAACGATACGCTGCCCAAGGGCTTTGTCATCTATCCCCATGGCAACGGCGTCGCGCGTCAGACCCGTGGCATAGGCCACTTCCTCGATTTCGGTTGGACTGACACGATACCCAGACGTCTTGATCATTTCATCGCGCCGGCCGACGAAGTACAAGAACCCCTCTTCGTCCCGGACCACTGTATCTCCGGAAAACACGGCCAATTCGGGTTGCCGCCATACGGCGCCGGTTCCTGGCCACGGCCGAAAGCGTTCGCTGGTGCGGGCGGGATCGTTCCAATACCCCAGCGCCACAAGCGGACCTCGGTGGACCAACTCCCCCGGTTCGTCAGGATCACACAGCGTTCCGTCCGGCCTCACGACAAGGATTTCTGCATTGGGGATCGCCTTTCCGATCGAGTCCGGCCGACGATCGATTTCAGACGGGTCGAGATAGGTGGACCGAAAAGCCTCCGTCAGTCCGTACATCAGGTATGGAAGCGCATCGGGAAAGGAAGACCGTAACCGGTCAAGTGTCGCCTTGGGCATCCTCCCGCCTGTATTTGCAAAGTAGCGCAGTCGAGCGCCGACCTCGGCTGGCCAGCTAAGGCCCGCGACCTGAATCCAAAAAGGTGGAACGCCGGTAATCCCCGTGACCTTGTGCTTCTCGCATAGTCGCACAACGTCAAGAGGCAGGAGGTAATTCATAAGCACGACATGGGCGCCGGAATTGAACGCCGTTGTCAACTGGCTCAACCCCGCGTCGAAACTCAGTGGCAGCACCGACAGGATCGTGTCGTGCGGACCGTTTCCGAGATAGTGACTAACGCTCTCAGCGCCCACGATCATGTTGCGATGGCTGAGCACCACGCCCTTTGGCTTTCCCGTACTTCCGGAGGTGTAGAGGATCGCCGCAACATCACAATCGACGCCTGCAGAGGGAGGTTCGTCTGCTTCTACCGGAACCAATTCGACCCACGAATGGGTGGCTGGAGACTGTTTATCATTCTCAATCTCTGATCCCGGCCCGTCGACAAGGACGACATGTTCCAACGATGGAATGTCGGCGAGGTGGTCCTGGAGTTGAGCCAGACGATCTGTTGATGTCACCAATATCCTGACATCGCAGTCGGCCAGTATGTAGGCGACTTGCTGTGACCTCAATACGGGATTGATGGGCACCGTTACGCAACGTGCCGCCGCCGTTCCGAATATCGAAACGATGGTCTCAAACCGTTTATCGAGGAGAACCGCCACGCGGTCGCCTGGTCTCGTTTCGAGGGAGCCAAGGCCTGAAGCAAATCCGCAGGCGTTTTGCCATAGCTCAACGTAGCTACTGGTGATGTTCTTGTATGTCAGCGCGGGAGAATTGCCGAACGACGCTGCCTCATGGCGAAGCAGATCGGAAATATTGCACTTAATCGGCGGCTGCATTGGTGTCCAAACTCCTCACTACCAAGGTACGCAGGTAAGTTCGCTGTAGAGGTAGTCGACCTCGCTCGCAGACACTCGGTCGCTCAAGAACATCTTTGGACGCGGCGATCGAAGCGAGATGGACAGTTTTGGGTGCACGTCGGCAAAGCGGTCTTCGACAAAGGTCGCGACAACACCAAAGCGCGTTAGCAGGTAGCTGTAGATCTGGTGAGCAGTCTCCGCGAAAAGGTCGCGATCTCCGACATGCAGGATCGATGCGAACACCCGCAGTCTTTTGCGCGTATCCTTGCGGAATATGACGTAGCAGCAGCGATCGCGCTTTATCACAGCGAGATGATGTGCGGCAGGGGCAAGGACATGGTCCTTGTAGATACCAAGATTGCGTTCGTCGAGATGACGCTCGATTAGACGTGGATCGGTGACAATCGAAACGCCGCTTCCCCAACTCGGCCGCGGAAGGTTTATCACCAGGGCAGCTGCTGTGTCGATTTGCTGGAACTTGAGGCGACGATTGAGCGGAACGACATTCCCGCTTGGCGACAGATCGGTGAACGTGTAGCCACCCTGGTCAAGGAGTGCCTTCAGGAGTCGCAGGCCATGCGCTCGATAGCCATCCAGGACGCACCAGGCACTCAAGTTGCAGAACTTCTCGACGCTTTCTCCAACGCGTCGCGCCGAATAAAAGGCAACATACACGCCGACGATGCGTTCTCCACTGACCAGCATGTAACCGTGATTGGGGGACGTTGCCTGCCATGATGGCCGTATCGCCGATGCCCATGTCGCTGATGACAGTCGCCCATTCAGCTCTGCATGAAGGAAGTCTGCCACTCGCTGCACGTCGCCAGAAGAAATCGGACGAAGCAATGTACTTCCATCTCTTTCTCGGAAAATTTCCTCCGACACTGACGTGTTTTCCTTTTGCCACTCATGTAAACAAGCAAATATCGAAATATCTTTACATACAATACTATCCAGATTCATAGATACCCATATGGTTGAACCACGGATCAACCAAAGGCCACCCTTTTTAACCGGTTTGGTAACTAGAGTGGCGTGGCGGCGGGACCGTATCATCGAGCCTTGATGTGTTTTCAACACACGGGAGGCTGTCATTCCTAGCAACCATCACATTCTGATCCTGGTCGAGAATCTGCCGGTTCCGTTCGATCGTAGGGTCTGGCAGGAAGCGAAAGCGCTAATTGAGGCCGGCTATGAGGTGTCGGTGATATGCCCCAAGGGAAAGGGACACGAAAAAAGCTACGAAGTCCTGGAGGGGGTCCATATATACCGGCACGCTCTTCGCGAGGCCTCTCGTGCAGCTGGCTACTTGAGAGAGTATTGCCTTGCGCTTTTTCACCAGACCTGTCTCTCTTTCCGCGTTCGCCGGCGCCAGTCAATCGACGCCATTCAGGCGTGCAATCCCCCCGACCTGATGTTCCTGGTGGCGCTGATCCATAAATTGCTATTCGGCACACGCTTTGTATTCGACCACCACGATCTCAGCCCGGAACTCTATGTTACCAAGTTTGGGCGCAAGGACATGTTTCACCGGTTGCTCTGCTTCTTTGAACGGCAGACATTCCGGATGGCGGACGCCAGCATCGCGACGAACGAGACCTTTCGTGACATTGCCATCGCACGCGGCGGCATGGCTCCCGATCGCGTCGTCGTTGTCAAGAGTTATCCGGAAGCTTCCCGTTTCCGGCGCACCCTTGCTGATCAGTCGCTCGTCGCTCCCGGCAAGCACCTGATCGGCTATCTTGGCATCATGGGTGAGCAGGATGGCGTGGAGACCATGGTGCGCGCCCTCGCCGAGATTATCCACGTGCGCAAGCGAAGCGACGTCCATGGCCTCATCATTGGCGATGGTCCAGAACTTGGTCGGCTGAAAAAGCTCGCAGCCGAGCTGAACCTTGGCGATTCCTTACGCTTCAGTGGCTACCTGAGCGGTCAGCCTCTCATGGCGCATCTGTCTGCGCTCAACATCGGTGTCATTCCAGATCCGCCCAACGAATTCAACGACAAGCTCTCAATGAACAAGGTCTTTGAATACATGATGCTGGGCCTGCCCATCGTTCAGTTCAACCTTCGGCAAGCGAGGCGCGATGCTAGGGAAGCGGCCCTTGTGGTCCCGGAGCATTCGCCAGAAGGCCTCGCGGACGGAATTCTTGCGCTTGTGGATGATCCGCAGCGGTGCATGGAGATGTCAGCTGCGGGACGAGCCGTCGCCGAGCGTGAGTTCCAGTGGGCAACCGAAGCTCGCCGCTATTTGACTGCCTACCGCACGGTGTTTCGCAGGAGGTTGGACGTCAATGATAAGCGTCATTATCCCGCATCTTGACCAGCCCGAAATGCTCCGAAGGTGCTTGGCTTCGCTGACACGCGAGGTTAACCCGAGGCTCTCGGTGGAGATAATCGTGGTGGATAACGGGTCGAAACAGATGCCCGTGGAGGTTTGCGCGTCCTTTCCAAATGTCAAGCTTCTGTCGCAATCGGTGCCCGGTCCAGGTCCGGCGCGCAATCTCGGTGTAGCAAACGCGGCCGGAGACACCCTTGCTTTCATCGATGCTGACTGTATTGCCGCGGATGGGTGGTTAGATGAAATCGAGCACCAGTTTTCCTCTGATGCAAAGAAGTCCATCCTTGGCGGAGACGTGCGGATCGGTTGCGAAAATCCAAGCCACCCGACGCTTTTGGAAGCCTATGAAAGCGTGTTCGCCTATCGCATGAAGGAGTACATAGCAAAGCAGGGATTTACGGGAACCGGCAACCTGGCAGTGCGCGCGGAGGTCTTCGCCTCGGTCGGTGAATTTGGGGGCATCGATATCGCCGAAGATCGTGATTGGGGTCAGCGAGCTTTAAGAGGAGGCTATCGAACGCATTATTGCGAGAAAATGATTGCCTACCATCCCGCTCGCAAGAGTTTTTCGGAATTGGCCTTAAAGTGGCAGCGACACACTGCCCATGATCTTGCCCGTATAAAGGGCAGACGCGGCTGGAGGTTGCGCTGGATCGTGCGGGCCGCCGCTGTTGCTCTTTCTCCCGTTGCAGAAGTGACACGGATTTGCAGCTCAGCGCGCCTGAGCGGTTGGAGGTCGCGCGGACTGGCTTTTGTTGGCCTCGTCCTTATCCGCGGCTACAGAACCGCTATCATGGTTTCACTTGCCTGCGGCGCGACTGATGCGATGACGCTAAGCCGTCGCTGGAACCCGCGGTCCATAGCTGGAACTCCTTCAAAGAATAGGTGAGCCATCGTCATCGCGCCGAACATCGCAGATGACATCCGGAAGACGCGAAAATCTGGCCAAGGTTGACACCGGTCGAAAGGGTGAAAAACATGCCTTGCTTTGCCTGTCGGTTCTGACCGTCGTTAGCAGCGCGCAGGCAATCGACCTAGCTCGTTTCCTGGCCCGAACAATTCCGGCGTGCCGAAGGGCACTGAGCTTACGCCCTACACGGGTCCATGCGGAATTACCGAACCGAACACGGTGATCGACGCCAAACGGGTGACTTGCGACTTGCACATCAAGGCGCCCGGTGTTCGCATGACGCGGAGCACGACAACCGGATCGATGTCGACACCCCGGCGCCTCCGTTACGATCGAGGACAGTATGGTCGATGCGGGAGACAAGCATCCATTTCTCACCCGATTGCCTTATCGAGGACTCGTGGTTGCATGGCCAACATGAGCTCAAGCAGCGCACTATGGCCGGTATCGACGACGTCAATCGTCACCCCGTCATCCACACCTGGACCCACAAGCTCGCCGAGGCCGCCTGATATGCTTCGAACCACGAAAACGCGCTACTAGGATCAGTTTCCAACCCCGCCGGCGGTCGGCGTGATGACCGTGACGGCCTCCCCCGCCTCGAGCACTGTCTGATCACTCGCCCTTAGTATTTCGATCCGACCATCCAACCGGCGGACACTTGTCACCCCAACCCTACCGTCGCCGCCTCCATTGAGGCCCCGAGGCGGACGGTTGCGGTGGGACGACAGGATGGCGCATTCCATCCGTTCCAGAAATCGAATGGTACGCTCAGTCCCGTCGCCGGCGGTCCACTTGCCTTTTCCACCGGAGCCCTCCCTGATGTGAAAGTCCTCCAATAGAACTGGGAATCGCAGTTCCAGCACCTCCGGATCGGTCAGGCGGGAATTCGTCATGTGTGTGTGGACGCCAGCCGTTCCAGCAAAGCCGCGGCCGTCGTTCATCTGGCCCGCCGGCGAGCCCGAGCAGATCGTTTCGTAGTATTGGTATTTCGCGTTGCCGAACGTCAGATTGTTCATCGTCCCCTGCGCATTGGCCATCGACCCCATTGCGCCGAAGAGCGCATTGGTCACGTGCTGGGATGTCTCCACATTCCCTGCTACGACCGCAGCCGGATAGGCCGGCTTTAGCATGCAGCCGTCCGGAATGATGATGTTGATCGGTCTCAGGCAGCCAGCATTCATTGGAATGTTGGCCTCGACCATCACTCGGAATGCGTAGAGAACTGCAGCGCGAGTGACCGGCTCCGGCGCATTGAAGTTGTTCATCTTCACTTGCGAGGTTCCGCTGAAATCCACAGTGGCCTGGCGCTTCTTGCGGTCGACCATGATCTTGACCTTGATCACCTGGCCCGTGTCGGTCGGGTAATCGTATTGAGCGGTATCCGGCAAGCGGTCGATGACACGACGCACGCTTTCGGCCGCGTTGTCCTGCACATGACCCATATAGGCTTCGACCACCGAAAGACCGAAATGAGCAACCATTCTGCGCAACTCCGCCACGCCCTTCTCGTTGGAGGCAATCTGCGCCTTTAGATCCGCGATGTTCTGGTGCGGATTGCGCGCCGGATAAGGATGATTTGTGAGGAGCTCGTACAGTTCGGCCTCGCGAAAGCGACCGCGTTCGACCAGATGGAAGTTGTCGAAAAGCACCCCTTCCTCATCGACGGTCGTCGCAAGCGGGGTCATCGAGCCCGGCGCCGTGCCTCCGACGTCGGCGTGATGTCCGCGGGAGGCAACATAGAACAGGATGTCGCATCCGGTGTCGTCGAAGACAGGCGTGACGACCGTTATGTCCGGCAGATGCGTGCCGCCGTTGTAAGGGGCGTTCAGAGCAAACACGTCGCCTGGGCGAATATTACCCGCGTTCAACCTGATGATCGTCTCCACCGATCGGTCCATCGAGCCCAGATGCACCGGCATATGTGGTGCATTGGCGACCAGCGCACCGGTCCGATCGAAAACGGCACAGGAGAAATCCAACCGTTCCTTGATGTTCACGGATGAGGCGGTGTTTTGCAGCGTGAGGCCCATCTGTTCTGCAATCGACATGAACAGATTGTTGAATATCTCCAGCATCACCGGATCGGCCAGCGTCCCTACTGCTGCTGCCGTTTTCTTCTTTTCAACGCGACGGAGCAAGACGTGGTTCTTCTGGGTGATCTCTGCCTGCCATCCGGGTTCGACGACGATCGTCTGATTGGCTTCGATAATGAGCGCTGGACCGAGGGCCTGACCACCGGGCAGGAGATCATCACGCTTGAAGACGCTGGTGTCGCGCCAGACGCCATCGAAAAAGACGCGACGATTTTCAGCGGTGCGAGAAACCCCGGCTACGGTCTCCTGGTTGCCCTCTTGGTGCCTTTCAGCGGAGCGATCGGTCCCCTCGACGCCAACGGATTCGACGACAATCATCTTTTCGTCGTAGACGAAGCCGAACTGCGCCTTATGCGCCCGCTCGAAATCGGCCCGCGCCGCCAGTATCGAGCCGTGGTAGAAATTGACCGGCAGCGTGGTGTCTGTACCCTCGTAACGGAGATCCAGGATGGGTCTAAAGTCGATTTTGTTGGCTGCTATGCCTTGTGCCTTCAGCTTCTCGCCGACGTCGGCGGTCAAGGAAGCGATCAGGCGGCTAAGCTCCAAGAGCGACTCTTCCGACAGCGGTTTGATAAACGCTTGCTGACGGGATGCGAAGAGCGAAGACAAGCCCATGCCGTAAGCCGACAGCAGCCCGGAAAAGGGATGGACGAGCACCATTGACATGCCGAGGGCATCGGCAACAAGGCAGGCATGTTGCCCTCCGGCACCACCGAAACAGTTCAGCAGGTAGCCCGTCACGTCATAGCCACGCTGTACCGAGATTTTCTTGATCGCGTTGGCCATATTCTCGACCGCGATCTTTATGAAACCTTCTGCGACACTCTCCGGGCTGTATCCGGTGGCTGCCTGGGCCGACAGGACCTCGAATTTGGCGCGTACGGCATCGGCGTCGAGGGGCTCGTTCTGGCCTGGCCCAAAGATTGCGGGAAACAGATCCGGTTGCAGCTTGCCGAGCATGACGTTGGCGTCTGTCACCGCCAATTCCCCGCCACGACGATAGCAGGTCGGTCCCGGATTGGCCCCCGCCGAATCAGGCCCGACGCGGAAGCGGCCGGCTTCAAAATGAAGGATGGAGCCGCCGCCGGCGGCGACCGTATGAATGCGCATCATCGGCGCCCTCACTCGAACCCCTGCAACTTCGGTATCGAAGGCGCGTTCGTATTCGCCGTCATAGTGGGCAACATCGGTTGAGGTGCCTCCCATGTCAAAGCCGATGACCTTGTGGAAACCGGCGAGTTTTGCAGTTTCCACCATACCGACCACACCGCCTGCCGGCCCCGAAAGCAGTGCATCCTTGCCCTGGAACAAACGTGCGGCGGTTAGACCACCTGATGACATCATGAAATTGAGGCGCGGCGACGCCTTTCCGGCGCTCTCCACCCCGAGCTCGCCGGCCACCTGCTGAACGTAGCGAGATAAAATCGGCGAGAGATAGGCGTCCACGACGGTCGTATCGCCCCGGCCGACCAGCTTAAGCAGCGGAGATACGTCGTGGCTCACCGAAATCTGCTTGAATCCCGCCGCCCGGCAGAGGTCTGCGACCGCTTTTTCGTGCTGCGGATACTTGTAGGAGTGCATGAACACGATCGCGACTGCATCAATCCCGTCGGCTCTTGCTCTGGTGATCGCCTGCTCCACACCGGAGGTCTCGAGCGGCACCTCGATCGAGCCATCCACGCGAACACGTTCATGGACCTCCGCCACCCGCTCGTACAACTGTTCCGGCAGAATGATCTCCTTGGCAAAAATGTCAGGGCGGGCCTGGTAGGCGATGCGAAGCGCGTCACGAAACCCCTTGGTGATCAACAAAAGAACCCTGTCGCCCTTGCGCTCCAGAAGCGCGTTTGTGGCAACGGTCGTCCCCATGCGAATCTCGCCAATGCGATCGGAAGGTATCGGGTCGGCCGGCCCGAGACCGAGCAGACCGCGAATTCCGTGGATCGCCGCATCGCGATAAGATTCCGGGTTTTCGGAGAGAAGCTTTCGCGGATGCAAACCGCCATCTGGCGCACGGCCAATGATATCCGTGAACGTGCCTCCGCGATCGATCCAGAAATTCCAAGCCCCATCAGTCATGTCCCGTGCTCCGTGCTGGACGCCAGAATATCGCAGTCGGTGCCGCGACCGCTCAACCAGACAATGTACAAATTGCCCTCCTCATTCAATGTGCAGCACTCACGCGTCGCAACAGCGTCAGCGATCGCGCCGCGAGCCCCTTTCAAATTGCCGCATTGAGATTTATTGAAGTCTCGCATACTGACGTCCTGTCAGGGAGAATGACGGTTGAGAGCGAGGCAAGCGAAAATCACGCAATGGATGGCACGCATGATCTGCGCCATCGCGCTGCTGCTTGTCGGCTTCGCTCATCAAGCGCCATCCTTTGCCAAGGACGCCCTCGTCCCCGCCGAATTTGCCGAATACGTTCTGCCGGACGGCACGCTTCCCGTGATCTGCGTAGCTGGCAAAGCCGGTGGGATGCACAAGCATGAGAAGGCGCAAATGCATGGCTGCGAGGCCTGCCGGATCGGTGCCTCGGTCTTGCTGCCGGTTCCTCAGAACTCTGGCACGAAGCTTATTTGGACCTCAACCTTTGCCAGGCAGGTCTACGACACCGATATATCTCTGCGGCGAACACTCCCGCCAAATACCGGCCCGCGGGCACCTCCCCGCAATTGGGCATGTGCTTGACAGCGAATCCCGCAATGCTTGCAGTTAAGGTGGCCCCTCTGGGATCCGTTTAACCCGAAGCAGAGCGTTTCCACATCGCATTTTCATTTCGCAAGGAAGCTCCCGTCGACGCCGCGGTTTTTCGTGCCGTTTAAGAGCCTATCCTGTTGGAGACCATTATGAAGCAGCTTTTGAGACTCGTCACAGCCCTGTTGTTTGCTGGCTTGTTCGCCGCAATCGCCGATGCCCATGACTTCAAGGCCGGAGACATCGCAATTGGCCACCCGCATGCACGCGCCATGGTGCCGGGCGCCAAGGTCGGCGGCGGATACCTCAAACTCACCAACACCGGTTCGACCGACGACAAGCTTATCAGCATCACTTCTAAGCGGGCAGAAAAAACGGAAGTCCATCAGATGAGCGTCAGCAACGGCGTGATGACAATGCGCCCCGTCGCCGGGGGGCTCGTCATTCCAGCCGGCCAAACCGTCGAGCTGAAGCCAGGCGGCTTCCACATCATGTTCATGGAAGTGGCAGAGCCCTTCAAGGAGGGCGAGATGATCAAGGCGACCCTGACATTCGAAAAGGCGGGCTCCGTCGACGTCGAATTTGAAGTTGGCAACGCTGGCGGAGCCAGTGCCAAAGACCACCACTCCGACATGGACGGCATGGATATGCCCAAACCGCAATAGGCTCCTACCCCTTACGAAACCGTCGTCTCAATTTAGAAAGTAAGAACATGCCGACACTTTCCCGCCTTGTCGCATTGTCCACCGTTGCGATCCTCGGCGTTGCCGGGCAGGCCCTTGCGCATGCACAGCTGACGAAAAACGTGCCTGCCGACAAGGCAACGGTCGCGACCTCCCCTGCCGAACTCGACCTGCACTTCTCTGAAGAACTCGACATCAAGTTCTCCGGCGTGAAAGTCACCGGCCCGGACAAGGCGATGGTGAAAACCGGCGACGCGATGCTGATGGATGAAGGCAAAACCTTGATGGTCCCTCTTCCCGAAATGCTTGGCCCCGGCGCCTACGCCGTGGAATGGCACGTCCTTTCAACGGACGGCCACAAGACCAATGGCACTTACGGGTTTACGGTCAAGCCGTGACACCAGATGCTGCACTCATCCTGTGCCGCTTCCTGTTTGATGCCGCCGCCGTGTTTTTATGGGGCGCATCGGCCTATCTCTGCTGGGTCGTGCCTGCTGACCTGGCCGCACAGGTGAGCCGACGGCTCCGCAACTGGTACATCCTCGCACTCCTTCTCGTCATCGGCACGACCGCATCGCTGCTCCCGTTGCGCGCGGCAACGATCGGGGAAGGCTGGAGCGATGCGCTTGGGCCCGAGATGATACGAACCATTCTTTCAGGAACAAACGTCGGGCGAGCCTGGATTGCCCAGGCCGGTGCCACCGTTCTCCTGGCAATTTCGTGCCTTGCGCCAGTCCCGTTCAGACACCGCGCCCAGGCGATCATCGCCGGATTGCTGTTGATCAGTCTGACGATCAGTGGTCATGCCGCGATGAACAGTGGTTGGCTGCGGGCACCGCAGCGCCTTAACGACGGCCTTCACCTCCTGTCCGGTGGCGCCTGGCTCGGGGCCCTGGTGCCTGTCATCGTCATCCTGCCGATGCTTCGCGACGCACGGTGGCAGAATGACGCGCGGGCAGCGCTGATGCGGTTTTCGACCGCGGGCCATGTTGCGGTCGCAGTCGTGATCGCGACCGGCATCATCAATACGTTCCTGATCATCGGATCGCCTCCGCTGAATTGGCGGCTCGACTATCAGTTCCTGCTCAGCATCAAGATCCTGATCGTGTTTGTCTTGGTCGCGCTTGCGATCACCAATCGCTACATTCTTGTCCCGCGGCTCGCAAGCAGCCCATCGCTGCAGTTGCTGAAATGGGCGACTGCCGCAGAAATGGTCTTGGGCTTGGCGGTGCTAGGCCTGGTTTCGGTGTTTGGCACCATGCCGCCAACCTGAGGGGCCCGACGCTTCCAAATCGCTCTACGTCAAATGACGGTGTCGCTCGATTTTTTGCTTTATCCTTCTGATCCGGCATGCCATTTTTTTGCCGTCAACATTGCACACAAACGGGGGCATCCATGTTTTCAAAGAGCATCAAACTTAACGTCCTGCTCGCGGCTGCCGCCCTTGCTCCGTCGCTCGCCTTCGCCCACACAGGCGTCGGACAAACGGTTGGCTTCCTCCACGGCTTCAGCCATCCGGTTTCGGGTCTCGATCACGTGCTCGCCATGGTTCTGGTCGGCCTTATCGCCTGGCAGATTGGCGGCCGTGCGCTTTGGCTGGTTCCTTTGACCTTCGTCTCGGTGATGGCTATCGGCAGCGCCCTCGGTATGATGAGGATCGCCTTGCCCTTTGTCGAAGCCGGAATTGCTCTTTCCGTGATCGTCCTGGGCGCTGTCGTTGCGCTGGGCATCCAGGCTCCGGTCGCCATCGCGGCAGGGGTCGTCGGCCTGTTTGCGATCTTTCATGGACACGCGCACGGCTCAGAGATGCCGGCCGCTGCGGGCGGTGTCGCTTATGCGGCGGGTTTCATGCTTGCGACCGCAGCACTGCACCTTGCCGGCATTGGCCTTGGCTATCTGATCGGCAAAGTCAGCGAGCAGCGGGGCGCAGTTGTCGCACGTTCGGCCGGCGGCATTGCCGCGCTGGCCGGCATAGCCCTGCTCACCGGCCTCGTCTGACGTTTGGTGGGGTGCGGCTAGGGACCGGGGCCAAGGCAAGGGGATTTTGAAAATGGGCTTCAACGCACGCCTATACCGGCCGTCAACCCGCCATCGATCCGGTGGTCCGATCCGGTAATGAAGGAAGCCTTGTCCGAGGCGAGGAAGGCAGCAAGCGCAGCCACCTCTTCGGGCTCGCCAATGCGGCCAAGCGGATGCGCTTTTCCGAAACGCCGAAAGACGGCATCGACATCGGCATCGGCTCCTTCGAACGTGCGCGCGGCCAGCTCCAGGATCGGCGTGCGCACCGAACCCGGGCTGATCGATACGACGCGTATCTTGTCTGCGGCGAAGTCGATCGCCATGGCGCGCGTCAACGCATGGATCGCGCCCTTCGAGGCGACGTAGGCTGAGACGCCGGGCTGGCAGGCAAAGCCTTGCACGCTCGAGATGTTGATGATGGCGCCGCCGCCGCGCTTGCGCATTTCCGGCACGCCATGCTCCGCCGTCAGATGGATCGAGCCGACGTTTACCGCCATGCAGCGCATGAAGGTCTCGAAGGGCGTGTCCGTGGCATTGCCATAGGGATGCACTGCGGCCGAGTTGACGATGATATCGAGGCCTCCATACACAGCAATGGTCTGGACAAAGGCATCACGCACGCTGTCGGGAATGGAGACATCCGTATGGATGACGCGCAGGGCCAGTCCGTCTGCAGCAGCGATCTCGGAAAGTTCAGCATTGGCCTTTTCATCGATGCCGAGGGCGGCAACGGCGGCGCCCTCTCGCGCCAAATGCAATGCGATCGCGCGTCCGATCCCGGTCGTGCCCGTGACAACTGCGGTCTTGCCGGCAAATTCTCCCATCAGTCTTCTCCACCTCTTGCCGCATTCATTCAGAAATGAATTCGAGACCGGCGCTCAGATGCCGATCCATGTGATAGATGAAAGCAATCCGGTTGCGATCGCGCAGCGCTTGAAGAATGTCGCTGTGCTCGCTCACAACCATCTGCAGCGTCAATCGTTGCGATTTACCCGCGAGCATCAAGCGCTGAATGACCGGCTTCAGCATGCCATAGGTTTCCGACAATGTGCGATTGCCCGCGCCATCCACCAGCATGCGGTGAAACTGGAAATCGAGTTCGGAGGCACGCTCGGCGTTTTGCGCTGTCAGAATGGACACATTGACCGCCGCCATGTCGGCAACAGCCTGTTCCGTAATGCGCTCAGCGAGCACATCGAACAGGTTCATTTCCGTCAGCCGCCGATACCCCTGTATGTCGCGGAAAGCATCGACGGAAATCTCCATGGCAAAAGAAAAGAGATCGCGCATCGCGTCTTGATGCTGGTCTGTCAGGACGGCGCCGACCTTTTGCCTGGATTCAGCCACACCATACGCCTTCAACGTGCGGAAGGCCTCACGCACCGTATTCCGACTGGACTCGAACATCGTGGCCAGTTCGACCTCGCTCGGCAGGACGTCACCGACGCCAAGTCCGCGCTCGCGGATCAGAAGGCGGATTTGCCGTACGACGTCATCGACGGCCGAAGCGCGATTGCCTGACTCCACGCCAATGACCTCCGTTTTCCATACGACCAGCCTAATATGTTGGGCTTATTTTCACAATGATCAATTTCTTCTTGCATCAAGTGATGAGATTGCGATTAATTGTCCAACATTTCGAGGAGATGTCTTATGTTGGAAAGTTGGCGCTGGTTCGGGCCTCAGGACCCGGTTACATTGTCCCATGCCCGTCAGGCGGGCGCAAAAGGTATCGTGACAGCCCTCCACCATATCTATGACGGCCGCGTCTGGAGTCCGGAGGACGTCGCCGAACGAATGGCACTCGTCAGAGATGCCGGCATGGTCTGGTCGGTCTGCGAGTCCATTCCCGTCAATTCGGCAATCAAACTGCGAAACGAAAACTGGCACCGTTATGTCGACGCGTGGAAGCAGAGTCTCGCCAATCTCGGCAAAGGTGGCGTGCCTGTGGTCTGCTACAACTTCATGCCGGTCGTGGACTGGACGCGCACAAACCTCCTTTACCCAACCCCCGTCGGCGGTCTGGCGCTGCGCTTCGACATGATCGACTTCATCGCCTATGACGTCTTTGTCTTGAAGCGGGCGGCGGCCGAAGACAGCTACGACGCTGAACTCGTCGAGGCAGCGCGAAAGCGATTGGCGGGCATGAGCGAGGAGGATGTGCAAACCCTCGAAAAAAACATTATCGCCGGCCTGCCCGGCGGTGAGGACAGCCACACGCGCGAAGCCATCCGCACGCACATTGCAGCGTTCGACGATCTCTCAGACGACGACATGCGCAGCAATCTGGTCGACTTTCTCAAGGAGGTCGTGCCGGTGGCCGTCGAAAACAATGTTCGTCTTGCAATTCACCCCGACGACCCTCCGTTCTCGTTGTTCGGGTTGCCGCGCGTGGTATCGAAGGCGGACGATATAGAGACCATTTTCGCGGCGGTCGATCACACCGCCAATGGCATAACCCTTTGCGCCGGTTCCTACGGCTCGCGTCACGGCAACGACGTCGTCGAGCTGGCGAGCCGCTTTGCCGAGCGCATCCACTTCGCGCACCTGCGAAATGTCAGCAAGGAACCAGATGGCTCCTTCATCGAAGCCGAGCACCTTGGCGGAGACGTCAACATGGTCTCGCTGATTTCGCTCCTGCGCCGAGAAGAACGTCGCCGCGCCGCAGTCGGCAGGACCGACAGCATTATTCCAATGCGTCCCGACCATGGCCACCTCCTGATCGACGACCAGACGAAGACGGTCAATCCAGGCTATTCCTGCATCGGCCGGCTGAAGGGACTGGCGGAGCTCAGAGGCGTGATCGCAGCGGTAGATCAGCTGGATGTTCGAGCAGCATGATGACCACGTCGTGATGTTGACGGTTGGCGCATACCGGTCATCCGGGAATTCACATCACAGCGTCATCCACTCCGGCGCACATCGAGCGCATGGCGCAAAGAGGTCTGCACAATCGATGGCGTGGCCGGCTTGCTGAGGATGTCCAGCGCTCCCTCAACGCGCCCCACGACAGCTTCAGGGTTGCCGGTCATGAAAACCACAGTTACGCCAAATTCCTCGACGAGCCGTTGTCCAATCTCTGGCCCCGTTGCACCATCGGCCAAGTTGACATCCACAAATGCAATGTCAGCCAGCGGCGCCAGCGTCAGCGCCTGCTCCTTGTCGCGGGCGACACCGGCCACGTTCAGCCCCATGTCCTTGATGGTCGATTCAAGGTCAAGGGCAATCAGGAATTCATCCTCAACGATCAAGACGCTTTGACGCGCAACACCGTATGTCGGCCGCTTGGTTTCGACATCGCTGGCCATGAAATGTCCCTTGCTTTACTCATTTTACAACACTGGTGACGCTCAACTGCGTGTTGGTTGGCGCCGGGGTAACGAACGTCAGGACGATATGTTCCGGGTTGGGGCGCAATAACTTGCAGGCAAAATATTGTTAACATTGACAAATCGTTAACAACGCAACCGCAGTGCACGGAACATGCCAGGTTTTTTTCGGGGATATCAACCCTTTGCCTTGAGAACGAGGACAGGTCGGCTGCGAAAGTTGCGCGGAAACACCGACCTCAGGTTTTCGATTTTCGGCAAGTCGTTGATGACGATGTACGGATTTGTCGGATTGAGAGCGAGATAATCCTGATGGTAGCGCTCGGCTGGATAGAAGCCCTCCAGATTGTCGACCTCGGTTACGATCGGGTCCGGAAAGATGGCGGCCCGGCCGAGCTGTGCAATGTAGTTCTCCGCGATCCGACGCTGCTGCGGGCTCGCCACAAACAATGCCGATCGGTACTGTGTGCCGGTATCGGGACCCTGGTGATTTAGCTCTGTCGGATTGTGGGCGACCGAAAAGAAAATCTGCAGAAGCGTTCCGTAGCTGACCTCGGAGGGATCGAAGATCACCTTTACCGACTCGGCGTGACCTGTCGTTCCAGTGCTGACCGTCTGGTAGATCGCCGTATTGCTTGTTCCCCCGGCGTAGCCAGAGACAGCCGATTTCACGCCCTTCACATGCTGGAAGACACCTTGAATGCCCCAGAAGCATCCGCCTGCGAACACCGCGGTTTCGGCGTTTGCCTCGATGGGCTCGTCGATTGCCGGCGGCGGGAGGACAACAGCTCTCTCGGCGGCAAAGACGGGCGATCCCAACAAGGTCACGACAGCCAGAATGAACCGAAAGTCAAACCTTCGGAGAAGAAAAGCGGACATAGCGAAGTCTCCCAATTCCATGACGCAACGATGGTGCATGGCGCTGCGCCAAGCAAATCAAAACCCAGCACCTCACGCCGATGTGAGAGCGCTGCGGCAGCACCTGGCTCATTGCGAAACAGCGCATTTGATCGAGTTGACAACCGGACGTGGAGTGCGGAGAGTGCAGCCGGATCAGCGCCAGCATCTCGGGGGGAACTATGTCTGTACGCGCGTTTTTCGCTATCGTCGCCGTTGCTGTCTCGTCAATCATCGCAAGCCTTCCCGCCGTGGCGGCGGATACGAAGCGCCAGATCCAGACGATCCAGGACGCCGATTATTTCGGCTTCGATCTGCGCACCGAACAGAACGTCACGCTGGATCAGTGCAAAACGTCCTGCATCGGCGACAAATCCTGCAAGGCGTTCACCTACAATCCGAAGGTGAAGTGGTGCTTCCTGAAGTCCGATTTCAAGACGATGAATGCCTTCCCGGGCGCCATTGCCGGCAAGATCGTCGAGACATCCATGCAGCAGGAGCCGGACATCGGCGCAGCCCCTCGCCTCACCTTCCTCTCCGGCGACGTGATCCAGCAGGCGCGCGACGACAAGGCCAATCTTGACGTGGCCGATGATCAGCAGGGCCAGAGCGCTGACAGTCTGATTGCCAATGCCCGCCTCGACCTGACGGCGGGCAATGTCATCGAGGCGATGAAGTCCTTCCGCAGTGCGCTTGCTCTTTCCCGGGAGAATGCGGATCTCTGGCTGGAAACGGCACGTGCCGGGGACAGCTTTGTCAAGACCGACGACAACAATGGCGGCGAGATCTACGGACAGGCTGTTCTTGCCGCTGTGAACGGCTACGAGTTGACCCGGACGACGTCGAGCCGTGCCGAGGCGCTCTCCGTGCTGGCCGCCGCACTCGAAAAGAACACCAATTATCGCGCCGCCCTCAACGCCTACAAGGCAAGCCTGGCGCTCGTGAACGCCAAGGACGTTCAGGCGGCGTTCTTGCAGCTCAAATCGACGCAAGGATTTCGCATTACCGAGCATACCGTCGACGCAGACAGTGCAACTCCGCGCACCTGCGCGACATTTTCGGAGTCCCTGGTCAAAACTGTGGACTATACGCCTTTCGTGACGCTGAACGGTGCCGCCCCCAAGGCACTCGAAACCAAAGACAAGCAGATCTGCGTCGAGGGGCTGACGCATGGCGAAAATTACAAGATCACCTTCCGTACGGGCTTGCCTTCTTCAGTCGATGAAGTCCTGGAGGCTCCGGTCAGCCTCGATGTCTATGTCAAGGATCGCACTGCCAGCGTGCGCTTCACCGGCGACAGCTTCGTGCTGCCGTCGACCGCGCGTCGCGGAATTCCGATCGTTTCGGTCAACATGGCCTCCGCCACTCTCAAGCTCTACCGTATCGGTGATCGTGGCATCGCGCCGCTGTTGACGAGCTCGCAATTCCTGACCCAGCTCGATGGTTACAGCGCACAGCGGATCGAAGACGAAAGCGGTGAACTCGTCTGGCAAGGCTCGATCGATATCGCGAGCGATCTCAACAAGGACGTCGTCACCAGTTTTCCGGTAGATGAGGCAGTGCCCGAGCGCAAGCCGGGCGTCTATGTGTTAACGGCAACCGCACCAAACGCCCCGGACCAGGACTGGAATGCGCAGGCGACGCAATGGTTTGTCGTCTCCGATATGGGGGTCACGACCTATGCGGGCACGGATGGTCTCAACGTGTTCACCCGCTCGCTTGCATCGGCAAAACCGATCGCCGGCGTCGAGCTGCAGCTTCTGGCGAAGAACAATGAGGTGCTGGGAACCGCGACGACCGACGAGAAGGGTCGCGCGACCTTTACCGCCGGTCTGATGCGTGCCACGGCAGCACTCACGCCCGCGGTCATCACCGCAAAGCAAGGCACCGCCGACTACGTCTTCCTCGACATGACCCGTGCTGGTTTCGATCTGTCCGATCGCGGCGTAACGGGACGCGCTTCCCCAGGTGCCATCGATGTTTTGACCTGGACCGAGCGCGGCATCTACCGCGCCGGTGAGACGGTGCATGCTGCGGCACTCGCGCGCGATACCGATGGGAAAGCCATCGAGAACCTGCCACTCACCTTCATCTTTCTGCGTCCCGATGGTGTCGAGGACCGCCGGATCGCCAGTCCGACCAGCAATATTGGCGGTTACTCCGTCGACCTGCCTGTTCAGGAAAGCGCCATGCGTGGCACCTGGACGATGAACATTCACACCGATCCGAAGGGCTCACCAATTGCGACGAAGACATTCCTTGTCGATGACTTCGTGCCGGATCGCACCGACATGGAGATCAAGACCGAAGCGAAGGTTATCGGTCCGGACACTCCGGCAACCATCAACATCAGCGGCAAGTATCTGTACGGCGCGCCAGCCGCAGGGCTTTCGCTCGAAGGCGATGTCGTCATCAAGCCGACACGGCAGGCGGACGCATTCCCTGGCTACTTCTTCGGCCTCGCCGATGAGGAAGCCAGTGAAGACACCCGCCAGACCATCGAAGGCCTCCCCGAACTCGATGAGAACGGCGAGGGTATTACGGAGTTGACTGTTGGCGATCTGCCGGCGACGACGCAGTTGCTCAATGCGATGGTCTACATCCGAATGCAGGAAGCAGGCGGTCGCGCGATCGAGCGATCGCTCGCCCTCCCCGTCAAAAACCAAGGCCCGATGATCGGCATCAAGCCGGAATTCTCGGGCGACCTTGGAGAGAATTCGATCGCCAACTTCACCGTCATCGGCGTTGGAGCCGACGGCGAGAAGCAGGCGATGAGCGGCCTGCGCTGGAAGCTCTACAAGCTCAACCGCGACTACCAATGGTATCGCGACGGTACTGCCTGGAAATACGAGCCGATCTTCACAGCGGAGCAGGTTGGCAACGGCAGCGTCAGCGCGGCCGAGGACGGGGCGAAAATTTCCTCGGCGGTCGCTTGGGGGCGCTACCGCCTTGAAGTCGAAAGCACTGAGACCGACGGCCCTGCGTCCAGCGTCGAGTTCGACGCCGGCTGGTTTGTCCAGGCAGCGTCGACGGAGACCCCTGATGGGCTTGAGATCGCCTTGGACAAGGACAGCTACAAGGTCGGCGAAACAGCCAAGCTAAAGGTCTCTTCGCGCTATGCCGGTGAGTTGATGATCGCGGCCGGCACGGAAAACCTCGTTGCCATCCAGAACGCTACGGTTGGTGAAAACGGCGGCGAAGTCGACATCCCGGTTACCGCTGATTGGGGCGCTGGCGCCTATGTGACTGCGACCTTGTTCCGCCCCGGCGATGCACAGGAGAGCCATATGCCAATGCGCGCCATTGGCGTCAAATGGCTGAAGGTCGACCCCGCCGACCGCGCATTGCAGGTCACGATCGACGCGCCGGAAAAGATGCTGCCGCGCGCACCGCTTCCGATTACGCTGGCCGTTGCAGGTGCAGGCGTCAACGAGGATGCTTATGTGACCGTTGCTGCCGTCGATGTCGGCATTCTCAATCTCACCCGATACGAGCCTCCGAACCCCGAAGATTGGTATTTCGGCCAGCGCCAGCTCGGTCTCGAGATCCGTGACCTTTACGGGCGGCTGATTGACGGTTCGCTCGGTGTTACCGGCAAGCTCAAGACAGGCGGTGATGGCGGTAGCGTGGCGCTTGAGGGAAGCCCCCCGACGCAAAAGCTCGTCGCCTTCTTCTCCGGTCCGGTAAAGCTCGATGCCAAGGGCAAGGCAACCGTCAGCTTCGACATCCCACAGTTCAACGGCACAGCCCGCGTGATGGCGGTTGCCTGGTCGAAGGCCGGCGTTGGCCATGGCACGAAGGATATCGTCATCCGCGATCCGGTCGTCGTGACGGCGAGCCTGCCGCGCTTCCTCGCGCCCGGTGATGCGTCCGAGCTTCGCCTCGATATTGCCAACACCGACGCCCCAGCAGGCGATTACAAGCTGACCGTTACCGGCAACGACGCGGTGGGTGTGAACCAGGCTTCGCAGGCCATCCGCCTTGAATCGGGTGCCAAATCGGCCCTGACACTTGCAGTAACGGCAAACCAGCCGGGCGACGGCAGTGTTTCGATCAATCTCTCGGACGCGGCAGGCCTGTCACTGGATCAAACGGTTGACGTGCCTGTCCGACCAGCTGTTTTGCCGATGACCGAACGCCGCGTGCTGGCGCTCAATCCAGGCGCTAAGCTGACAGTCGACGAGGCGCTATTGGCAGACAGTGTGCTGCCGGGTGCCGCCGTCAGCGTCAGCGTCACGCGCTCGGCCGCCTTTGACATTCCGGCCCTGTTGATGTCACTCGATCGCTACCCGTTCGGCTGCGCCGAGCAGACGACGAGCCGTGCCCTGCCGCTCATCTATCTGAGCGAGCTTGCCAGGCAAGCTGGCCTTGATGACGACGCCGATGTGAAGAAACGCGTTCAAGACGCAATCTACCGGGTGCTTTCATACCAGGCCTCGGCCGGAAGTTTCGGCCTTTGGGGACCTGACAGTGGCGATCTCTGGCTTGATTCTTATGTCACCGATTTCCTGACGCGCGCTCGCGAGCAGAAATACGACGTACCGGATCGCGCCTTCGCGCAAGCGCTCGAGAACCTGCAGAACGCCCTGAGCTACGACGTCAATGTCAAGGAGCAGGGCGATCAGATTGCCTATGCGCTTTACGTCCTCGCCCGCAATAAGAAGGCTGCGATCAGCGACCTTCGATATTATGCTGATACGATGATCAACGACTTTCCAACGCCGCTTGCCAAGGCCCATATCGCGGCAGCGTTAGCGCTCTATGGCGATGCAATCCGCTCGAAGAATATCTTCGTCGACGCCTTGCAGATGTCAGAGCAATCGATGGTCACAAGGGTCAATCTTTCGAGGACTGACTACGGCTCGATCCTGCGGGATGGCGCCGCGATCCTTGCCCTTTCAGCCGAAAGCCGTCCTGTCCCGCCGGTGGTTCCGGAACTGGCGAAGGCTGTCGCCAAGGAATGGAACCGCAACAAATATACCAGCACCCAGGAACAGGCATGGATGCTGCTTGCCGCTCGCGCCATTCAGGGCGGCGACGACTCGATCAAGATCGACGTCAACGGCGCGCTGCACAATGGCGCCTATATGGCAAAAATGACTGGAGACGCCTTGACGGGCAATGCGCTTACCCTCACCAACCAGACAAGCGATCCGGTCTCCGCTGTCGTGACGACGGTCGCCGCTCCCGCTGTGCCGCCGCCCGCAGGCGGCGACGGCTTTGCCATCGAGCGTACTTACTACACGATGGATGGCGAGCAGACGAACGTGACCGAGGCAAAGCAGAACGAGCGTTATGTCGTCGTTTTGCACATCACGGAAAGCAACAGCTGGCCGTCGCGCATCGTCGTGACGGATCTGCTGCCGGCCGGCTTCCAGATCGACAATCCAAGCCTTGTAGACAGCGCTCAACTGACGAACTTTGAGTGGATCGGCGAAGTCACGGCCGCCCATACGGAATTCCGCAATGACCGCTTCGTGGCGGCGTTCAACCGCTCGGCGGACGACAACCGTGAAATCAATGTCGCCTATGTCGTGCGCGCCGTCACACCCGGCACTTATGATCATCCGGCCGCCGTCGTTGAGGACATGTATCGGCCACAGCTTTCTGCCCGCACGGCGACCGGCAAGATGGAGGTCACCCCAGCACCGAAATGAGACTGACAAGGAAGCTCGCGATTGGAAGCGTTGCTGGCATCTTCCTTGCCGGCGCTGGGCTGGTCTTGCTCGACGCTGCCGACCAGGCCTATCCGCCGCCACTCGACAAGGCCTATACGGTATCTGCGGAAGTGCTCGATGCGGACGGTCAGTTGCTGCGGGCCTTCGCAACACCGGACGGTCTGTGGCGTCTCAAAACCACTGGCACCGATGTCGATCCACAATTCCTCAAGATGCTTGTCGCCTACGAGGATCGGCGGTTTTACACGCATGGCGGCATCGATCTGCAAGCGATCGCACGTGCCGCCGTCCAGCTCGTCACCAATGGCCGCATCGTCTCCGGCGCATCGACGCTGTCGATGCAGGTCGCGCGGCTGATTGAACCACGCCAAGGCCGCTCTTTGTCGGCGAAGCTCTTGCAGATGGCACGCGCGATCCAGATCGAGCGGCGGCTAACGAAGGATGAGATCCTAAATCTCTATCTGACGCACGCACCCTATGGCGGGAATCTCGAGGGCGCGCGGGCTGCAAGCCTTGCGTATTTCGGCAAAGAGCCGCGGCGGCTGACGGTCGCCGAGGCCGCCCTTCTCGTCGCGCTGCCGCAGCTACCGGAAAAGCGCCGCCCGGACCGCAATCTTGCGGCCGCGCAGACGGCTCGCAAACGGGTGCTGCAGCGTGTCGGCGTCGCCGAAGCTGTTGGCGAGGGTGAGGCGGCACGCGCTGAAGTCGTTCCGGTGCCGGCACGGCGCATGCAACTCCCGGCGCTCGCCGCCCATGTGGCCGAGGCGGCCCGCCGCAAGGATCCGAAAGCGCTGCAATACGGGACGACGCTGAAGAAGACGGTGCAGACCGGATTGGAAGCCGTTGCCCGCGCCGCCGCATTGAAACTCGGTCCGAAGCTGTCGATCGCCATGGTCATGGCGGATGCGCAGACGGGCGATATCGTCGGCGAGGTCGGTTCAGCCGATTACTTCGATGCCAGCCGCTCTGGCTGGATCGACATGACGCGCGCCAGCCGCTCGCCGGGCTCGACGCTAAAACCGTTCATTTACGGTTTGGCATTCGAGGAAGGTCTCGTCAGCCAGGAGACGATCATCGAGGATCGCCCCGCCGATTTCTTCGGCTACCGCCCACGAAATTTCGACATGAGCTATCAGGGCGATGTCACGGTGCGCGAGGCCCTGCAGTTGTCCCTGAACGTGCCGGCCGTAAAGCTGCTTGATGCCGTCAATCCGGCGAAGCTGCTGATCCGCTTTCGCCGCGCCGAGGTGCGGCCTCTTTTGCCCCCGAACGAAACACCGGGTCTTGCAATCGGTCTCGGTGGCCTCGGCATCACGCTGAAGGATTTGGTGCAGCTCTACACCGCGCTCGCCAATCGTGGCCGGCCTTCGCTCATCGGCGACGGCGTCAACGAGCGGCCGGGCAAGATCGATGGGGAGGGCCTGCTTGACCCGGTGGCCGTCTGGAATGTCGCCGACATCCTCTCCGGCGTCATTCCACCGCCCGGCGCTCCCAAACGAGGGATCGCTTACAAGACCGGTACGAGCTACGGCTACCGCGATGCGTGGTCGGTTGGTTATGATGGACGCTATGTTCTTGGCGTTTGGGTCGGTCGCCCTGACAACGGGGCTGCGCCGGGATTGACAGGGTACGGGACTGCGGCCCCTATCCTCTTTGAGGGTTTTGCAAAGTCGGGGATCGCAACCACGCCCCTTCCCCGCCCGCCATCGGGAGCATTGCGGATCGCACAGGCCGAACTGCCGATCAGTCAACGTCGCTTCGCCATCAACCAAAATGGCCTGTTAACAACATCGAGCCGTGAACCGGCACCGCAGATCGTCTATCCACCTGAGGGCGCGCATGTCGACCTTGGCGCAAGAACTGGCGACCTATCGCCGTTGATGCTGAAGTTGCAAGGCGGACGGGCGCCTTTCCGCTGGCTTGCCAACGGCAAACCATTGCCCGACGTCTCTCGGCGTCGCACCAATCAGTGGATTCCGGATGGTGGCGGTTACTCGAAGCTCACAGTGATTGACGCCATGGGCCGGGCCGCAAGCGTCGGTGTCTTCGTCGAATGATCATCTGAAGGGAAATCGACCAAGGCTGTCTCCAGATGCTTTTTTAGCGTCCAGGAATTTCCTGCCCTCAGCCACAATTGCAATTGGCCCCGGTGGGTTCTCCGATCGAAACCCAAGCCCCCGGAGATGGTTCATCCGCATGGAAGTTAAAGACGCCGATAGGAGGCACGACCAAGTCGAGGTGTTATTCCGAGCCGCTCAAAAAACGACCTGGGTTCCATCGATAACGAGTTGATCAGCCATCTGAAATGGTTCGGCCGGAAATTTGACTCACCTTTAGAGCAGACTAGCTCGAGCGCGGCGGACGGATCCAGTTTGCTGCAAACCCCAGAGCCACGCCGATTGTTGCACCGACAGCTTTCACAGAAGCGTCCTCAAGCCGCGCATGGCGGGTTGGTGAGAAATACTGGAGGAGTTCTATCGCGGCCGCTCCGAGTATGACCAGGATCGCGCAAGCCCAAAAGTGACGGGGATAGGCTACCACGAACAGGAGAGCCATTGCTGTGAAGGCGAGTGCTCGGTCATAGCGCACGGACATGACGTCGTGCGGTCGTATACCGATCGGCGAGACGGTCACGAACAGGATGGCAGCAAGCGACAACCACGCGGCTATCTTCACGAGTCGGTCAAGAACCATTTACGAAGGATAGCCAATCGTCGTGTTTGTATCCAGTCGGTTGTTTGGTTCAGCGATGCGCTTCATTGTAGCCGACTGGCCGGCGGTGCCCGATCTGAGACATAGTTAGCGAGCAGCGCATTCATGCGCTCGGCCGCACCGATGACGGAAGGTTGCTCCATATCACCTTCACGCTTCGGACAAACGAAACGAGAATCCGGGTGATTTCCGCCCGGGATATGAGCCGAAAGGAGCGGAGCTATAATGAGCAGGAAGCCCGATCCCGTGCCGCACTTCAGCACGGAAGCCGAAGAGCGGACTTATTGGGAACACCATGACTCTGCCGATCATATCGACTGGAGGAAAGCGGCGAAGGTGCGATTGCCGAACCTGAAACCATCGTCCACCTCGATCTCGTTGCGCCTGCCCAACTCTCTTCTGGAACAGATCAAGGTCGCCGCCGCAAAGCGCGACGTTCCATACCTGTCGCTGATCAAGATCTGGCCTGCCAGAAGATCGATACATCCGGAACGAAGCGATGATCTTGTTGCAACCGGCGAGTTTTTGCACCAGGGCGTCGTGCGCCCATTCACCTACAAAGGGAGAAGCATGCCGGTCGACCTGCCCGGATACTATCCCGAACACGGTAACAAAGGCCCCCACGTCGGTCAGGAAATGGCAGACGGCGCGCTACAGGCGCTAAGGAGTGAAGTCGCAGAGAAACCTCTCCGACCACGATTTTGAACCGACCACAGAACTAATTTAAAGACCAGGGCGCGATATGGGTTGGTGGAGCTTGAAGGCGGAAAGCACAGGCGCATTGTACCCCGCGTGCCCTACGATCTTTCGCGCCTCCTGAGTCGCCGTCACGTGATGCCCTTCGTTATAACCGAATGGTATCCTCGACAGGCTTGTGAGCAGGCGCCGTGGCCAGGAGAACAAGACCGTGATTTGCTAACAATTCAATGGAGCCGTACCAGGCGCTGGGCGGGTAATTGTTGACCTGAACTGCACGAGTACGGTCCCACCCACTATATTACGGCCCTTGAATATACAACTTTTGAGCGACGAAACCGGCCAATTTGGGAAATAGCAGCTTCGACTGCCCTCGTTCAGAATGACAGGTGTCAAAAAATGGGGATTGCCGATGGCCGAAGAATATCGTCTCCGTATGGAAGGCTCAGGCTGGTCTATCATTGATCAGGCAACGCATGAGCCAGCGCGCCTGGATGGCGTTCCTCTCGCCGCGATGGAAGCTGAGGAAGCGAAGCATCTGTTGGCCATTCTCAGGAGCATCGATCGCGTGCGGACCGCTTCGAGACGATTGGCATCCGCGAACAGGAAGCGCTCCGATACGACGCAAACTGAGGCCAATCGTCAAATCGATGCTAATTTTGAGGCGCTGAGACCATTCAAAGCCTATTGCGCGCGCTGCGACAGCTGCGCAAGGCCATGCAAGCAAGCAGGGGCTGAAGCCGATGAAGCAATTGCCTGAAGCGTCGATGGCGCGTCTGATCGTCTTAGCAGGTCAAGAGGTCACTGGACTGACGGGAGACATCGCCCCGGTGACCTCCCGAGCATTCTGCCATGGGCACCACAGAGGCATTCTGCGACTTGGCCTGAATGCGTTGGCTTAAAGGGCTCGACACCTCGTTGGTCCTACGCCGCCGTCCTCCACAAAGTCTCAAATGGCGACTGATATCTTTGACGACATGACCATCGGGCCGGCGAGCTTCTCCTGGGAAGGCACCCAGCCTCCGCCGGTTCCAGCCTCTGTTCGGCTAGGTTTTCATCCATTGGTACGCGTCTCACTTTGGCCGAAAAATTCGAAGACCATGCACGACGATCACAAGGAGATGCGGCGACCCGACCTCCACTGGTCCCTTGCTGATCGGCAAATACCGGCCGGGGCTGCATGCGCCATGCCCCGGCCGGCGCACTTTACCGGCCGGGATGAATGCATCGATTAAGAGATCGAGCACTGTGGGGAAGCAGTTCATACGTCCAAGTGAGTACGTGCCATCAAAGAGAAGTTGCGACACTATAGGCCATCCTAAATCGAACGGTTGTATCGAACAGGGCCATCAATCATCGTCGGCTTTCTCTTGTTTTGCGTCGTCGGCAATCCACGACTGCATCTTGCACGATGCGATCACCAAGAGGTGAGCATGATCAACAGCGGGGAACCTCAGTGGGAACTCGACGACGAGTTTAAGACGTTGACGATCACGTTTCCGACAGATCCGCCGGTCGCGTTCGTGCTTGACGCAACTTCCGTATCAGATCTTATCGAAGGCGCCGGCCAGATCAGGGCTGAGATGCCGCCGCCTCATGACGAGAATTGGGAGGGTGGGCAGATGGTCGACGCCGTTCTTGATCCACGTTGGTACTCAGAACCCGACGCACTGCTTGGAGAACCGCTTCTTCACATTCGCGATCCTCGCTTTGGGTGGCTGCACTATGCCCTGCCGCGAGAATCTGCCAGAGCGCTCGGAACCCTCCTTATCCTGCAGGCTGATGACGTGCCCGCCGAGGAACGAGGACCCCATCGCAAGAACTGAGCTCCTTCATCGACCGGAAGCTTTTTCCTGACGTGCGAGCAGCAGACCGATGTGCTTTGATACCTGCAAGGTGCGGAATTTGTCGCAATTGGTATTTCAGTATCTGCCAGATGACCGATGCAACCCGCTAAAGGCCTGCCCCGGCAGGCCCTTTGTTTTAGTGCGCCACTCTTAAGCGTCAGGCGACCAAGCTGGCCGCTGCCTCATCACCGTCGTTGCCGCCTGGCGCCGGTTGTGACCCACGGCGCCGTCCCCTCTCCGATTGCCGATTTGCCGAACGTCTTCAAAGGATCCGCCCCTTCATGGCCCACGAGTGCGGCTCACTTCACCTGCCTTCTTGCCTGAAGACGTGCTGTTTCAGCCTCGTCCAAGATCTCGCGTGACAAGGCGCCGTGGAGATCCTTTCAAGAAAGCAGTCGCAAGCCACGTTGCAAGACTACCCTGGAGCCAACTTGCACTTCCTCGCCTAGGTAAGAATTGCCGAAACGTTCAAGCAAGCCAATGCATTACAGGCTATCCGGCCGCGCGCGCCCATATCTCGTCTCACGAAACCCGATTCAAACACGCGGTCAGGGAGCTTAGTCTCATCAATTCCGTTCATCCGACACTGCCGACACTGCGCGTTGATTTAATGCCGAACATTTCCGCTTGACCTTCCAGGTGCTGGAAGGTTCATAAGAGGTTCCGCTGCCCTATTAGGCAAAGGAGACTCGGATGGATAGCACGCACGACCACCACAATCACGAAGAACATGGTCATGACCACGGCGCTGACGCTGCCGCCGACGTTGTGCGTGATCCTGTCTGCGGAATGACGGTCGGTCCCAAGGCCGGCAAGCCTTCGCTTCAATATGGCGGGCATGTCTATCATTTCTGCTCCGATGGCTGCCGGCGAAAGTTCGAAGCTGCGCCGCAGGACTATCTGACGGCGACGGATCCGGTCTGCGGCATGACCGTCGATCGCGCGACTGCCAAGCACTTCCTAAAGCACGAAGGCGAAAAATTCTACTTCTGCTCGGGCGGCTGCAAGACGAAGTTCGAGGCCGATCCCGCCGCCTATCGCGACGGAGATAGACCTGCCCCAGAGCCGATGCCGAAAGGGACCCTTTATACCTGCCCGATGCATCCCGAGGTCATCAGCGATCATCCGGGCGACTGCCCGAAATGCGGCATGGCGCTGGAACCGATGGGCATTCCACCGGCAGATGCAGGTCCGAATCGGGAACTGGTGGATTTCACCCGCCGGCTCTGGGTCAGCGCTGCACTCTCGATCCCGCTGCTTGCAATCAGTATGGGCCCGATGATCGGTCTGCCGCTGCGTGACTGGATTGGCGAACCGCAAGCCACGTGGATCGAGCTGCTCCTCGCCACACCGGTCGTCCTTTGGGCCGCCCTGCCTTTCTTCCGCCGCGCCTTTGCCTCCCTTGTCAACCGCAGCCCGAACATGTGGACGCTGATTGGACTGGGTGTTGGCACGGCGTATCTTTACAGCGTCGTCGCGGCGATGGCGCCCGGCCTATTCCCGCATACCTTCCGCGGCCATGGTGATGCCGTTCCTGTGTATTTCGAAGCGGCGGCCGTCATTGTCGCTCTCGTGTTCGTCGGCCAGGTTCTGGAACTGAAGGCAAGAGAAAGAACCGGTTCGGCCTTACGCGCATTGCTTGACCTTGCACCGAAGACCGCACGGCGCGTCAATGCAGACGGCTCGGAGACCGATGTCGCCATCGATGAGATACGGGTCGGCGAGAGTGTGCGGGTTCGTCCGGGCGAGCGCATCCCGATTGACGGTTCCGTCAGCGAAGGGCAATCGACTGTCGACGAGTCCATGATAACAGGCGAACCGATTCCGGTCGAAAAGCGGACGGGCGACGCGGTCACCGGCGGCACGATCAACAAGAACGGAACGCTGGTCATGATCGCCGAGAAGGTCGGTGCCGACACGACGCTGTCGCGCATCGTCGACTTGGTCGCAAGAGCGCAGCGTTCGCGCGCGCCCATCCAGGGTGCCGTCGACCGCGTTTCGGCAATATTCGTTCCCGCTGTCATTGCTGCTGCTGTCATGGCCTTCGTCGTCTGGAGCTTTGTCGGCCCAGAGCCCCGCATGGCGCATGCGTTGCTTGCCGCCATTGCCGTACTCATTATCGCATGCCCTTGCGCACTCGGCCTGGCGACACCAATGTCGATCATGATCGCGACCGGCCGCGGCGCTCATGAAGGCGTTCTGATCAAGGATGCGGAAGCGCTTGAACGCTTCGCACGCGTCGACACGCTGATCGTCGACAAGACGGGTACGCTGACTGAAGGAAAGCCCAGACTGACAGATGTTGTTCCCCTTGGCGGCATCAGCGACACTCGCCTGCTAAAGCTGACCGCGAGCCTTGAGCGCGCATCCGAGCATCCGCTCGCCGAGGCAATCGTATCCGGCGCGCAGGAACGCGGCATCGATCCGAGCGATGCCAGCGACTTCGAAGCGAGAACCGGCAAAGGCGTCCTGGGCAAGGCCGATGGGACAGTTGTCGCGCTCGGCAACGCCGCAATGATGGATGATCTCGGTATCGACGTCACCCCCCTTGCCGAACAGGTTCGCTCGCTGCGTGATGACGGCAAGACGGTCATGTTCGTGGTCGTCGATGGCCGTCTCGCCGGTTTCGTGGCCGTTGCCGATCAGATCAAGCAGACCACGGCAGCTGCCATCAAGGCGCTGCACGACAACGGGCTGACGATCATCATGGCCACGGGCGACAATGAACGCACCGCGCGCGCCGTGGCAAAGAGCCTCGGCATCGACGAGGTACGCGCCGACATTCTGCCAGAAGGCAAGAAGGCCTTGGTCGATGAGCTGCGTGCCAAGGGTGCGGTCGTCGCCATGGCCGGCGATGGCGTCAACGACGCGCCCGCGCTCGCCGCAGCCGATGTGGGTATCGCAATGGGCACGGGCGCTGATGTTGCCATGGAAAGTGCCGGTCTGACGCTGGTGAAAGGTGATCTGAATGGGATCGTTCGCGCGAGGCGGCTGGCGATGGCCACGATGCTCAATATCCGACAGAACCTCACCTTCGCTTTCGGCTATAACGCGCTTGGCGTGCCGCTGGCGGCGGGTGTGCTCTATCCTGTGTTCGGATTGCTTCTGTCGCCGATGATCGCTGCCGCCGCCATGAGCCTGTCGTCCGTCTCGGTCATCGCCAATGCGCTGCGACTGCGGTTCGTCAAGCTACAGGAGATCGCATGAATATCGGGCAAGCCTCGCAACGCGCCGGATTGGCGCCGAAGACGATCCGCTACTATGAGGATATCGGCTTGATCCGCCCCGAGAGAAGTGGAAATGGCTATCGCGACTATGCCGAAACCGATGTCCACAAACTGCGCTTTCTGCAGAGATCGCGCGGCCTCGGCTTTTCCGTCGAGGAATGTCGCCAGCTGCTGGCCCTCTACGAAGACAAGAGCCGGGCGAGTGCGGATGTCAAGGAACTGACGCAGGCGAAGTTGAGCGAAATCGATCGCAAGATCCAGGAACTCACCGGACTGCGTCGCACGTTGGAGCATCTGATCCACGCATGCCACGGCAACGACAGACCCGATTGTCCGATCCTTGTGGAGCTGTCGGACGGTCGACCTGAATAAGCCTGCGCATCGTTCTACGCGGTTTTGCGCCCGGCATCGTCCCGATGTCAGGCCGTCGCTTTCCCATCGATGACCAAACGCTCATTCGAATTTTTGTCGACGATGGAATAACTCTTCGCTCAAATCCGTATACTCAATCATGGAACGCAAAGAACGCCCATTCGACGTCATAAGCCAGCTGGCAGCGCTTCGGCGCTATGCACGCTCGCTCGTGCGCAATTCGGATGATGCGGAAGATCTCGTTCATGACGCCCTGCTGCGGGCCTACGAGAAGAAGCAGAGCTTCCGCCGCGGTGGCAACCTGCGCACCTGGCTGCTTTCGATCCTGCACAATGCTCACATCGATCGCGTCCGCCAGGATCGATCCTTGGCGCGCCGACACGAGGAAGCCGCCGTCGAGACGGAGCAGTCGCTGCAGGCCGCCCAGGAGCATGCCGTACGTCTCCAACAGGTACGAGACGCGTTCTTCCATCTTCCGGAGGAGCAGCGCGAGGCACTGCATCTGGTTGCGATCGAGGATCTTTCCTACCAGGAAGCGGCAACGGCCCTCGGCATTCCGATGGGCACCTTGATGTCGCGCATTTCGCGCGCCCGCGCGCAGCTTCGCGAATTCGAGGAGAAGGCGCCGCGCGCATCGGGTTTGAGATTAATCGGAGGCAACGGCAATGAAGGCAATTGATCCTATCATCGACGCTGATCTCGATGCTTATGTCGACGGCGAACTCGACGTGGCGCGTCGCATTCAGGTCGAGTCCTTCCTGTCAGAGAACCCCGCGATTGCCGCGAAGGTCATGGCTGATCTCAGCATGAGGGGCGAATTGCGTCTCGCGCTCGCCGGCGAAAGCGCGTTCGGCCGTCCCGATACGCGCGATGCGGCGCGACGTTTGGAACGCGGCCTCGCCTATGGCCGCATCCTTCATTCGGTGCAGCGCATCGCAGCCGTCGGCGTTCTTGTTGCTGCAGGCTGGGTCGCCCATACCTCCTTCGGCGCATTTACGGCGACTGAAGTTGCCGCCTCTGTGCCTGCCCCGGCCTATGTCGAGGATGCGGTGCGCGCCTATCATACGGCGCTGCTGCGCCAGTCCGTGCCATCTCAATCCGTCGCAATCTACAAGGCGGAGGATATTCGCGCAGCGACTGCGATCGTCATGCCGCAACTGCCGGAAGACTGGAAGATCGCCGATGTGCAGATATTCCCGTCCGAGTTCGGCCCGAGCGTCGAAATGGCGATCAAGACGTCGCAAGACAAACAGATTTCGCTCTTTGCCGTGCGACCGGGCGCATTCGCCGTGCGGTCCGTAAACCATGTCGCGCTCGACAAGGCAGAAGCGGCCTACTGGCAGATTGGCGATGTGGCCTATGCGCTCGTCGCTGGCGATCGCGAGATAAACCTGGATGCGGCAGCCGATCGGCTCGCCCGCACGCTTTATTAGTCCAACCGAGGAGATCAGTATGAACCCGACCAATCCGCGTTTTGGCTACGGCTCGGCCGCAGGCTCGCAAGCGCTGTTCGACGAGGGGCTGCGCCAGCATATGCTGCGTGTCTATAACTACATGGGCGTCGGCCTCGTTATCACGGGCATCGTCGCCTTTGTCGTCGGCAGCACGCCAGCACTCTATGTGCCGATCTTCCAGTCCCCGCTCAAGTGGGTGGTGATGCTTGCGCCGCTCGCCTTCGTCTTCTTCTTCTCGTTCAAGATCCAGACGATGTCGGCTAGTACGGCACAGATGACCTTCTGGGCCTTCTGCGCGGTCATGGGCCTGTCGCTTGCATCCGTCTTTCTTGTCTTTACGGGCACGAGCATCGCACGCACCTTCTTCATCGCAGCGACCATGTTTGGTACCACCAGCCTTTACGGCTATGTGACGAAGAAGGATCTCTCCCGCTTCGGCTCGTTCCTGATGATGGGTCTGATCGGTGTCATCATCGCGAGCATCGTCAACATCTTCCTTGGCTCCAGTGCGCTGCAGTTCGCCATCTCGGTCATCGGCATCCTCGTCTTTGTCGGTTTGACGGCCTACGACACGCAGAACATCAAGGAGCAGTATGCCGAGAACTACGATCAGGAATCGAACCAGAAGCTTGCTGTCTTCGGCGCGCTGTCGCTCTACCTGAACTTCGTCAACATCTTCCAGCTTCTGCTCAATTTCACAGGTGAGCGAGAGTAAGGATCAGCGCTTCTGGGGGCAATGGAAGCGCTAGAGCGCCCGGTCCGCACTCTGTGACAGGATGCGCGGATCGGGTGTTCACCGAGAAAAAGCGGCCAGGTCTCCACGCCCGGCCGCTTTCTTTTTAGTCTCGGATCAGATTATGCCCCAGGCGCGATAGCGCCCTCGTCCGGTGATTTCACGGATGCCAATGTCGTTCAGCAGATTGAGCGCGCCGCGACTGGTCACCTGCAACTCGCGCGCCACCATTGCCGACGAGACCATCGGCCGCGACAGGACGAAGTCCGCAAGCCGCGGCAGGCTGCTGTTTGATCGGCGATCCCTGAAGCGGATTTCCATTTGCGTGCGCGCCAGCGAAAGACGGTCCATTTCCTTGAGTCCTACGGCAGCGCTTTCTGCCATGCCCTCTAGAAAAGCCTGCAATCGCGTCAGCCGGTCGCGCGCACGTCGCCGCTCATGGCGTATCGTCTTGAGGCCGGCATAGAAGGCAAAAAGATGGGACGTGACCTTGCCGCGTGCGCGCAAATAGCTGGCGACCAGAAGGCCTCCAAGCCAATGCTGCCGACGAAGTGGCTCGATCCTCTCCCAGGCATCAAATATCAGAGCTGCGCCGAGCGTCGCTGGCAATGCGTCGGCGATGGCGATCGTCTTGCGCCATGCCCCGAGGCGCGCAACCTCGTCCCATTCCTCGTCATCGAACAGGCCGAGGGGATCGTCGCTGCGCTTCTCGCGCGTGCGCTCGGGCGTGTCGTGTGGCTCGGACCTGCCGAGATGGCCATGGCTATCCAACAAACGCTGCGACCTTTCCAGGATCGCATCGATCGCGGCCAGTTCAGCGGAGAGAAGACCATCCACCTCGCCTTCTGCATCCTCGTCGACCAAAGGCTTTGTGCTCTTGATTTCGAGGGGCCCCTCCCCTTCCATGCCGCCGGCCAGAACCGACAATCCTGCGGGGCTCAGCGCCCAGTCGGGTGCGGCAGTCCAGATGCGCCTTCGCATTCGCAAAATGGAATGGGCGATCGTCAGCTCGTGGCTTGGCGTGCGTGTATCCATGCGGGCATCGTGCAAGACGAGGTCTTCGACGTGAACCAGTTCACCGGCGACCCACAAGGCACCGATAGCGTCAAAGAAATGTCGGCGTTCGGCAAAGCCTTCCGCGACCGTGACGCGTGTCGTCCTTTCGTCCAGCCTCGCCAACCCATCCTCGGCCTGGACGATCGTCGGCAACAGGCTGACCAGCAATGGACTGTCGATCTCATAGCGCATTGTTAGCTATCTTAATTTTTCCGCAACGGAATCCAAATCACGCTTAACTTCCGTCATGTATGGCATCGATCGTCGGCGCACTCAAATCGCCGCACGGTGAATATCGACTGGGAGCGAGCCGGTTTTCGAGGCAGACTGAGCGCACGCCGGCCGCGACGCTACTTTCCAGCCTTGAATGCCTCATAGAGTTCATCGAGGTGGCGCGCGACGTAGCCGCCAAAATCCGCCGCATCGCCTGTCTTTAGCGCGATGGTAAAGGAATCGCCCGCGCTGCGGATGCGACCCTTGATCTTGCCGTCCCGCTTCGGCAACCATTCATACTCCGTGGCCTCCTGTCTCTCCGGCTTCTTTGCCAGTTCGGCGACAACGAGGTCGAAGCGACGATCGCTCGCTTGAGCGGCAAAGTCCTCCGAGCCAAGCAGCCCCCGCAACCTCGATGTCGTTGCGCTGGTCCAACCTTGCGCAAGCGCGATCCATTTGCGACGTCCCGCGGCCGGCGCGGCACCGATCGTCAGGATGGCCTCCATTGGAATGCTCTTGGCAACCGAGATCAGTTTTGACAATTCCGTCTTGTCGGTCGAAAGGGCCTTCATGATAACAGGCCGCTCGAAACCCTTGCTCTCGAGATTGAAGGCAAAGACGGCTCGTTCAATATAGGAGAGGTTACGTCTCGCGGAATTCTCGATACCTTGCGCGATGACGACATCGACATCATCCAGTGTCCGGATGATCGCCTGCACCTTGCGCCCGAGCAGTCGCAGCGCCTGGAGCCGCCGATGTCCGTAAACCACCTGGTAACGCGTATCGTGCTGCGGATGCCGTCGAACGAGAATAGGCACTTCCTGTCCATCTTCCTCGATCGACCGTACCAGTTCGTCCGCGACATCCTGGGGAAGTTCCGCCAGCCGATCTCTGACGAAGGACATGTCGATGAGTTCTGGATCGAGTTCAACGACGCGCTCGCCAGATAGCAGCGCCTCCTGCATCGCCCTGCTTTCTTCCTCCATGCGCCCAAGCGTCAGCGCCATCGAACGGACCGGGCCGGCCGGGCCGCGCATCGGCGTTTCATCCTCCGAGTTGGCCGCGGCCAACTCCTGCGCAGTATCGTCGAACAGTCCCTTCAGTCGATCCCGTCTGCTCATGTCCGGCCCCATGCTTTGTGAATTCCCGCCAACACCTCACCATTCGCAGCGTTGACCGACTCCAACGCGCGGTCATAGGTCGAACGCCGGACCTGACCTCGCTCGATCTCGTAGAGCGACTGCTTCGTCAGCCCGGCATCGGCGATCGCCGTGGACTTCAGGATGGTCGCCGTCAGCACATCGTCGCTGAAAAGGTTGCGCAGCAACGCCACGATCTGCGACTGCGGCGCATCGAACGGCTCGTGGCGCGTGACCACATATTTGATGAAGTCATGTTGCAGGTCGCCACCGGCCTTGCGCACGACGGACAGCAGATCCGAGGTCATCAACAAAAACTGCGACATCGACGCAACGTCGACCATCTGCGGGTGGATGGTGATCAGAAGCGACGTTGCCGCGCACACGGCGCCGAGCGTCAGATAACCCAGCTGCGGCGGGCAATCGATGACGACGACATCGTAGTTGGCCTCGACCTCTGAAATGGCAACACCGACACGCCGAAAGAACACCTCCCCGGTCCGTTGGCGATCCCCGAGCGCGCGCGGCGTCTCGTGCTCGAACTCCATCAGCTCAAGATTTCCTGGCACGAGGTCAAGTCCCTCGAAATAGGTCTTGCGTACGACGTCCTTGAGCGAACGACGGCTCGCATCATAGCGGATCGCGCCGTAGAGCGTATCACCGTCAGCCAGATCGAACTCCGGTTGGACCCCGAGCATGGACGACAGCGATGCCTGCGGATCGAGATCGATTGCCAGCACGCGGTAGCCGTTCAGCGCCAGGTACTGGGCGAGGTAAAGGGTCGTGGTGGTCTTTGCCGAGCCGCCCTTGAAATTCGTCACCGCCACCGTCTGCAGCTTTTCGCCCGGCCGACGCCACGGAAGATAGGAGAGCGCATCCTTCGGCTTGATCCGCGCCATATGGTGGCGCAGCTCGTTAATCTGGGCGAGCGTATAGGACCGTCGGCCGTTGACGGAGACGTCTGGCTGCGGCCCCTTACCGTCGAGCGACAGCTGGCGCAGGTAGCCGTCGGACACACCGATCATTTGCGCCGCTTCGCCGGACGTAAACGTCCGCAGCGTCTTCTGGGACAACGGCGGAAAGAGCTTTTCACGAAGAAGCTTCAGCTGACGCGAAAGTTGGTTGGCGTGCCGCTCGATGCGGACATCCGTCGTCGATACGCTAATGTTGTCCAAAACACTCGATCCCTATCAATGCGCTTTTCTGTCAACATCGCGCTAAAAAGCGTATCGAGAATGCCATGATTCGCGAATCGCGACAAGAATGGCCATGGCTGGCAGGCACTCGCAAAGTTGGCCGCGGCCAACTGCGCCTTACCCTCTTGCGGCGACGGCTTGGTTGCGCCACAAACGAGCCGAACTGAAAAAGGTAAGACGGCGTGCCTCATATCCACATCATCGGCATTGGAACAGGAAACCCCGAGCACGTCACCATTCAGGCGATCAACGCCATGAATGCCTCCGACGCCATCTTCATCCCGACCAAAGGCCCGGAAAAAGACGGTTTGGCTGCTGTTCGCCGCGAGATCTGCAGCCGCTACGTCACCAACAGCAAGACTGAGATCATCGAATTTTCCGTACCAAAGCGAGCCACAGCCGACCGGACCTATCTCGAAAGTGTGGATGCGTGGCATGCCGCCATTGCCGAGACCTATGTCAGGCTCATCGAAGGCCTGCCAGAGGCCGGTACGGGTGCCTTCCTGATCTGGGGCGACCCCAGCCTCTACGACAGCACAATCCGCATTCTGGAACGCGCCCGTGTAGCCAGCAGTTTCGGCTTCGCATTCAGCGTCATTCCCGGCATTACGAGTGTACAAGCCCTTGCTGCAAGCCATCGCATCCCGATCAACCTTGTCGGAAAGCCGCTCGAACTCACCACGGGTCGGCGTCTCGTCGAAAAAGGCAATCGGGCTGAAAGCACGGTCGTCATGCTCGATGGCGAGCTCGCCTTTTCGAAAATCGATGACCCCGACGCGGAGATCTTCTGGGGTGCCTATCTTGGCACGCCCGACGAGATCACGCGCGCCGGACGACTGGCTGACGTTGCCGACGAGATCGTCAGAGTACGGGCTGAAGCGCGTGCGCGCCACGGCTGGATCATGGACATCTATCTGCTCCGCAAAGGTCACGATTTCGATGATCTTTGACGAAGATCATGGTTTTGCGCGGATTGTCCCAATCATATAAGGACATGAGCGAAGGAACTGGCGACAATGGCACCTGGCGAACAGACGGCGCGCGATAGCCGGGAGGAGGTCCCCTCGCCCCGGATGCGTCGTGGCGCCTGTCCGACGCTGCTGGAGCCGATGCAAACGGGCGACGGTCTGTTGGCGCGGCTGCGGCCGGCCGGCGGCATTCTTTCGATCCAGCAATTCATCCAGTTGGCCGAGGCAGCGCACAGGCACGGTAACGGGATACTCGAGATCACAGCGCGCGGCAGCCTGCAAATTCGCGGCCTTGGACCACAGACCGTCCAACCGCTCGCAGCCGATCTCGACGCCGCCGGAATCTCGGTTCCCGCCGGTCCCGTGATTGAACTCTCACCGTTGCATGGCATCGCGCCTGACGAGATCGGGAACCCCGCCGAGATTGAAGCACTGCTGCGCGACAAACTCGCCGCGGAGCTCCTTTCCCCCATGCTGGCGCCGAAACTCTCAATTCTGATCGATGGTGGGAGCAACTGTGGGCTTGCTGCCGTTGCTGGTGACATTCGTGTTACCGCCGTATCCGCCGGTGTCTGGCAAGTCGCCATCAACGGCGACGGACGAACCGCACTGCCATTGCTGATAGGAAGCGCCGATCAGGCTGTTCGAGCAGTTGGAGATCTGCTTCGCCTGCTCATTTCGCTTGGCCGGCACAAACGATGCCGCGATGTCGAAGGCGCGCGCCTCCTGTCGGCCTTCCCCGCGATGGAGCTGATGAAGCGCGCAAGAGCCCCCGCATTCCAAGATCCCTTGGTCGGCACCCTTACCCTTGCGGATGGCGCCGCAGTTCTCGGACTGAGGCCTCGCTTCGGGCAAGTACGCGCCAGCGATCTCGTCGCGTTCCTCGGCTCAGCCAAAGCTTTCGGCGCAACGCAAGTCCGGCCGAGCCCTGGACACATTTTCTTACTGGCTGAGCTCACATGTCGATCCGCGATACTCATTGCGCAGATGGCGTCGAGGTATGGCCTGTCTACCGACCGTCACGATCCGTCGGCGCACATCGCCACGTGTGCAGGCGCCGGCGCCTGCGCCTCAGGCCATTATCACACCAAGGCCCATGCAGAGAGATTGGTGTCCATCGCTCCCGAATTGCTGGACGGCTCCATGGTTGTTCATCTCTCCGGCTGCGCCAAGGGGTGTGCCCATCCGCAGCCGACCCTTTCCATTGTCGGCGCGCAGGACGGCTACCATCTCATCCTCAACGGGAAGGCTTCGGATGCTCCCGATGCACAGATTGCTAGCGGCGACATCGATTCCGCTATAGAGGAACTCGCTCGCCTCATCAAAAACGAGAGACACGCTGGCGAATCGGCTGCTGCCTGCCTTAGACGGGTCGGCAAAGGCGACGTCACAAGGGCGCTGCGACAGGGATAGGAATGCCGGACTACGATTACATTCACAGCGGCGATGCGATCTATGAGCGATCTTTTGCGATCATTCGCAGCGAAGCTGACCTTTCACGGTTTTCTGCGGAGGAAGCCGATATTGCCGTGCGCATGATCCATGCATGCGGTCTCGTTGAAGCGGCAGAGCATTTCGTGTTCGCGCCCGGCTTCGTCAGTGCCGCACGCGCAGCCTTGCATGATGGGGCACCGATCTTTTGCGACGCAGAAATGGTGGCGCACGGCGTCACCCGTAGGCGCCTGCCAGCACACAACGAGGTGCTTTGCACGCTGCATGATCCGCGCACGGCGGAACTGGCAAAGCAAGCCGGCAATACCCGCTCGGCTGCCGCGCTTCAGCTTTGGCTGGAGCGGCTTGGCGGCAGCGTCGTTGCCATCGGCAATGCCCCGACGGCCCTCTTCCATCTTCTTGAATTGTTGCGCGACGGCGCACCGAAACCGGCAGCAATCATCGGGATGCCGGTCGGTTTTGTTGGCGCAGCTGAATCCAAGGATGCACTTGCCGAAAATTCCTATGGCGTACCATTTGCAATCGTGCGTGGCCGCCTCGGTGGTAGCGCGATGACAGCAGCCGCCGTAAACGCTCTGGCGAGGCCCGGCCTATGAGGAACCTTGGCCGCCTTATCGGCGTCGGCACCGGCCCCGGCGATCCGGAACTCCTGACCCTCAAAGCCGTCAAGGCGATCGAAGCAGCACATGTCGTCGCCTATTTTGCCAAGCAGGGCAGGGGCGGCAACGGCAAGTCGATCGTCGAGCCTCTCTTGAGCGCAGAAAAGACGTTGTTGCCGCTCTACTATCCGGTGACGACCGAGATCGAGAAGAGCGAGGAGGCTTACCGCAACCAGATTACCACCTTCTACGATCAATCGGCAGACGCCGTCGCTGTCCATCTGGAGAAGGGCCGCACCGTTGCCGTGTTGAGCGAAGGGGATCCCTTGTTCTACGGTTCCTATATGCATCTGCATATACGGTTGGCGAACCGCTATCCAACCGAGGTCATTCCCGGCATCAGCGCCATGTCCGGATGCTGGTCGCTTGCCGGTATTCCGATTGTCCAGGGAGACGACGTCCTTTCCGTACTACCCGGTACGATGGCTGAAGCCGAGTTGCAGCGGAGGCTGTCGGATACGCAGGCCGCCGTTATCATGAAGGTTGGACGCAACCTTCCCAAGATTCGCCGCGCGCTGGAAGCGTCGGGCCGCCTTGCCGAAGCCGTTTATGTGGAGCGCGGTACGATGGCCAATGCGGCAATGACAAAGCTTGTCGACCGCCTTGATGGCGACGCCCCTTACTTTTCCCTGGTACTCGTGCCCGGCTGGGAGGCCAGCCGGTGACCGGGACGCTCTTCGTGATCGGAACGGGCCCGGGCAATCCGCACCAGATGACGCCGGAAGCTTTAGCCGCCGTGTCCCAGTCAACCGAATTCTACGGATACGGACCCTATCTCGACCGGTTAAACCTGCGATCCGATCAGCGGCGACAGGCATCCGATAACCGGGAGGAGCTCGATCGGGCATCGGCAGCTCTGCGCGCGGCGGCGGCCGGCGCGAGCGTCTGCGTCGTTTCCGGGGGAGATCCAGGAGTCTTCGCGATGGCGGCGGCCGTCTGCGAGGCCATTGACAACGGTCCGCAAGAATGGCGCGCGGTTGATCTGATCGTGCTACCGGGAATTACCGCCATGCTTGCGGTCGCCGCCCGCGTCGGCGCGCCGCTTGGCCATGATTTTTGCGCCATATCGCTGTCGGACAATCTAAAGCCTTGGAATATCATAGAAAATCGCCTGTTGATGGTGGCCAGAGCAGGCTTTGTCATCGCCCTTTACAACCCGATCAGCAAGGCACGACCCTGGCAATTGGGTAGAGCGTTCGACTTGCTGCGCGCCGAGCTTCCCGCGGCGACGCCGGTGATTTTCGGCAGGGCGGCAGGACGTGCCGACGAATGTATCACCGTCCAGCGCCTTGCCGACGCCGACGCAGCAACCGCGGACATGGCAACCTGTGTCATCATTGGCTCGCCTGAAACGAAGGTGATCTCCCGAGACGGCAAGCCTGATCTCGTCTACACTCCGCGCTCCATTGCTGAGGGGAAGAGGTGATCGATCGCTGCCAGCATTGCTTCGATCGTTGCGACCGTCTGCATGGCGGCAGCAGGCGCGCGTGCGATCATAATCACCTCGATGCCGAGTTGGCGTGCTGCCTCGATCTTTGCATAGGTCGCCGAGCCACCACTGTTCTTGGTCACCAAGGCGTCGATTCGATGGGCGCGAAACAGCGAGGTTTCACGTTCGACATCATAGGGGCCTCGATCGAGCACGAGGCAGACGTTAGGAAGGATAAGCGGCGGCGCAACTGGATCGACGCTTCTCACGAGGTAGAAGTGCTGGGGAGCCGCTTCGGCGCGATGCGCTTCCTGGCGACCGATCGCCAGGAAGACCCTGCGGGGGGAGGAGCCAAGCGAGCCGATTGCTTCGGCAACAGTCGCGACATGTGTCCACCGGTCTTTCGGTTCAGCTCTCCATTCGGGTCGGCGCAGCGCCAATGCGGGAATGCCGCTTGCCGCCGACGCCGCGCCGGCGTTCCGCGAAATGCGAGCTGCGAAGGGATGAGTTGCGTCAATTATGAGGTCGAACCGCCCTTCCTGCAGAAACGCCGCAAGCCCTTCAGCTCCGCCAAAGCCGCCGATGCGAACCGGAACCGGCTGATGGGACGGTTTCTCAGTCCTGCCCGCAAGGCAAAGCAGAACGTCATACCGGCCTGTATCAGTGAGCGATTGGGCCAGCGCACGCGCTTCGCCAGTCCCCCCAAGCATCAGGATGCGGATTTTGCCCATGTGTGATATGCCTTCTGCTTCCAGCCGACGCTGGCTGACTATTATCGGCATCGGAGAAGACGGTCCAGCCGGTCTGGGCGATGAGGCAAAACAGCTGATCGCGGCCGCACCTGTCGTCTTCGGCGGCAGGCGGCATCATGAGTTGGTGGCCGCGCTCGTCACCGGCGAGAGGCTCTGTTGGGAAAGTCCGTTCGATCGGTCCGTCGAGGCAGTCGCCGCGCGCCGCGGTTTGCCGGTCGTCGTCCTCGGCTCGGGCGATCCATTTCTTTATGGAATCGGGGCTACTTTATCCCGACGTATCAGCGCCGAGGAAATGCGGGTCATTCCAGCCCCATCCTCGTTCAGCCTGGCCGCCTCGCGTCTGGGCTGGCCGCTGCAAGAGGTGGCGACGATTTCTCTGCACGGCCGTCCACTCGAACTGATCCGACCGCACCTGCATCACGGCCGGCGGATTGCCGCACTGACCTCAGACGCCGAGACGCCGAGCCAGCTTGCAGAACTTCTGCGCGTCTCCGGTTTCGGCCAGTCCCAATTGCACGTCCTTGAGGCGCTTGGCGGGCAGCGCGAGCGGCGACGCCAGGCACGCGCCGATAGCTTCGATCTCGGTCAGATCGATCCACTAAACGTCTGTGCCATTGAGGTCGTGGCAGGGGAGGGGGCGCGGGTGATAGCGTTTACGCCGGGGCTCGATGATACGCTCTTTGAGCACGACGGCCAGTTAACCAAACAGGACGTCCGTGCGATCACGCTCTCAGCGCTTGCTCCCCGCCACGGCGAACTGCTCTGGGATATTGGAGCTGGCTCCGGTTCGATCGGCATCGAATGGATGCTCGCCGATCCGTCGCTGCGGGCAGTTGCAATCGAGCAATCAAGCGAGCGAGCGGCACGAATTGCGCGCAACACGCTTGCCCTCGGTGTCCCCGGGCTTGCCATCGTCGAAGGCAAGGCGCCCGAGGCGCTTGCGAACCTACCTGAACCTGATGCGATCTTCGTCGGCGGTGGCGGCAGCGGGGCAGGCGTGCTCGACGTGGCGCTTCAGGTGCTAAAGGGGGGAGGGCGCCTCGTAGCCAACGCCGTCACGCTCGAGATGGAGGCGCTACTGCTGTCAATGCATGAAGAGCGCGGCGGCACGCTGACGCGCATTGAAGTATCGCGCTCTGCACCCATCGGCGGCATGAACGGTTGGCGGCCAGCCATGCCAGTGACGCAATGGCGCTATATAAAGAAGTGAGAAAAAAAACATGACGACTGTGCATTTCATCGGCGCGGGACCGGGTGCGGCGGATCTGATCACGGTGCGCGGCCGCGACCTCATCGCCCAGTGCCCTGTCTGTCTTCATGCTGGATCGATTGTGTCGCCGGAATTATTGCATTACTGCCCGCCTGGGGCGCGTATCATTGATACCGCGCCGATGTCGCTCGACGAGATCGAGTCCGAGTACCTGCGCGCGGCGGCCGCCGGCGAGGATGTGGCGCGACTGCATTCGGGCGACCTTTCGGTTTGGAGTGCAGTCGCCGAGCAAATCCGCCGGCTCGAAAAGCATGGCATCGACTACACGATGACACCTGGCGTGCCTGCTTTTGCGGCCGCTGCCGCCACCCTTGGTCGCGAGCTGACCATCCCGGCAGTAGCGCAAAGTCTGGTGCTGACGCGCGTTTCGGGGCGTGCATCGCCCATGCCGAACGACGAAACGCTGGCGAAATTCGGCGCAACGGGGTCAACTTTGGCCATCCACCTTGCCATTCATGCGCTGGGGCAGGTTGTTGCAGAACTAACGCCGCTCTACGGCGCCGATTGCCCGGTTGCGATCGTCGCCAAGGCATCCTGGCCAGATGAACGGGTCGTGCGCGGAACGCTTGGCAACATCGAGACAAAGCTGACCGCCGCTCCCATCGAGCGCACGGCGATCATCTTTATCGGCCCATCGCTGATGGCCACCGACTTTCGCGAAAGCTCGCTTTATGACGCCACCTACCAGCGACGCTTTCGCGGTCGCGAGTAGGGGGAAGGGCTCACTCGGCTCAGACCTGCGTCGAGAGGTAATCCATGCTCGCCCGCAGCGCCTTTTCCGGATCCTTCAGATCGTGTACTTCGGCTGCGAAGGGCTCGAACGAGAACAGTCCCGCATAACCCGCTTCCATCAGCGCCCTGATCTGTCCGGTGTTGTCCAGACGATCATTTGCCGCCACCAGGACGCGGTGCGGATCGCGCATATCGGCGACAGAAACGGTGGGATCGTCGACGCCCGAGATATGGACCAGCCCGGTCAGCTCGGGAAACAGTTGTTCCTCGCCGGCAAGGTGATGATGGAACGTGTCATGAACGAGCTTGAAGGTCGATCGGGCCGCCAGGGCATCAATTGCTGCGGCGGCCTCCGCCTTGGAACGAAGGGAGCAAATGTCAAAGCCCAGTGGCTCCACAAGCCCGACGATCCCGGCAGCATCAAGCATGGGCTTCAGTGCAACCAGCGACTGGCGCAGATTCTCCTGACGCTCGCCATCGGCTCGACCGGTGCCATCGTTTTTCGGGACAAGAACGAGCGCCTGTGCGCCGCATGCCTTCGCATATTCGATCAGTTCCCGTGCTTCATCGGCACGCGTGGCATTCCACTCGTTGAAGCGCTGCAGCGCATTGATCGAAACAATCGTCGTCGCATGGCGTTTCGCCGCCGCGGCGACGGTCTCCGGCGAGGTTCCATCGATGATCGCGTTGCCTGTGAGATCGTTGCGAATCTCGACGGCATCGATGCCAAGCGCGGTGGCCATGCCGAAGAAGTCTTCAATCGGCAGCGACGGCGCCGCCATATGGTTGAGGGCGAAACGAGGTGTTGGCATTTCAGGTCTTCTCCTATGCCTTGGTATTCGGGCAAGCCTATGGGCCAAGCAACTCTGTATCCCAACCGGAAGCGTGAGCGCATCTCCTTCGAGCGCCGTCAATCTCTCATTCATGACAGAAAATGGAACGATCTTGAGAGGGCCCTCACAAGGAGGCTCCGCCAAGCGCATCGTAATAATATTTATCGGGCGCCAGCAGAAAATGCCAAATACAAATCACAAGCTTGCGTTGTATATCTGGCTCCTGTCAGGAAACTGAATAGTTACTACAGTTGCAATCCACAGAATTAACCATGCACAAATGCGATCTTTAAGCGTATTTCTGCCGAAAATACGCTGATGCCGTAACATTATTCAGGATTTTTATTCCAACAAATATCAGCGCGAGCGAGGTCATCATGTCACTTTTACCGTGCACTGAAACTACATTTCACGATTCGCCAACGAGTGGTACATTTTTGTATATTTAGATTTCTCCGGTTAACTTTTGGAAATATTTTTGTATTGCTTATTAGCAAGCATGTATGTAGTTTCTTAATAAAGTAGAAATCCATCATTCAACAAAATTGTGGTTGGGCAAAGGTTGGGGATCTACTTTACTTGCATACTAAAGGGGATCATCACTGCGCTCAGGGGACCTTCGCAAAGTATTGCGTATACTTCGTGCGAACCATCCCCAGCACTATAGGGTATGAGGCTAGTATGAATTACGTACCTTCAGAGTTTGAAAGTGCAAGAATACCATTGAGCAGGCTCCGGCCTGTAACGACACCATCCAAGGCAACCATAGATTTCGAGCATTCTGACGAGACACACGGCGATGATCAGTGCCTGCTGATCGTCGACGCCAGAACACTCGAACGCGAATGCCTTGCGACGACATTAAGGGCGAATGGCCTTGGCATGAGTGCTGTTGCCGTTGGCTCGATCGCAGAATGGCGGAAAAAGAAGGATACCTGCCAACCGGTTGGCGCGGTTCTCCTCAATATCGCTGGCGGCAAGGCAAATGATGCAGCGCTGTGTGAAGAGATCGCGAATATCACCTCGGAACTTGCACCGGCTCCAGTGATTATTCTGGCCGATGGTGATGACCTTAGTCAAACGTTGAGAGTACTCGAATACGGCGCGCGCGGCTTCATTCCGACCTCCGTCGGAATCGAGGTTTGCGTCGAGGCAATCGCCCTGGCGGTTGCAGGCGGCACCTTTATTGTCGCGGGCAACAGCTTTTCTGCGGCGGCAGCAGCAACAGTGAAGGCGAGCCAGCAACAACAGCGGCCGAACGAGCTCGCGCGCATCTTCACGTTAAGGCAAGCCGAGGTCGTGCAGGCGCTTCGCAAGGGAAAGGCGAACAAGATCATCGCCTATGAACTCAATCTACGCGAAAGCACGGTCAAGGTTCACATCCGCAATATCATGAAGAAGCTGAAGGCAACGAACCGGACGGAAGTTGCTTACAAGCTCAATGATATTTTCCAAAGCGATGCAAGGTGGGCGACACCTGCCGAGTAAGTTTTTCCCGGCTCGCGTTTCCGTACATCGATATATCTCCACAGACGGCGCGCAGCAAATGGCTGAGCGCCATCTGCGGTTAGGCGTCCCACCCTCTTTCACCGCCGCTTGAACCGGCTGTGCCGGCCGATATCACTCTGTGCGACCTGCTCCTCTTGAGACAAGGGGCGCATTTGCGGCTCGCGGCGACGTCCTAGGATCTGCTTGAACCCTTTGGCCGAAAACGGTTGGACAAGCTGGGCGATGAAGCCCTCGGCAATCCGTCCACTGATGCCGATCTCGGCAGGCGGCCTGCGCGCCGGATTGAAATAGGTGCCAAATAGCTGATCCCACAGCACAAGATTCTCGCCATAGTTCGTATTTCCTTCGGCAAGCACCTTGGAATGATGCCAACGATGCAAGCGAGGTGTGCTAAAAACCAGGTCGAGCGGGCCTGTGCGAACATCCATGTTGCAATGAGTGAGAAGGCCGATGAAGGCTGTGACGGCGCTGATCCAGAGAAAGACGGGCAGGGGCGCTCCCAGGAGGTAGAGGGGAACCTGACTGAGCGCGATCTTGAAGAGCGAATCGACCACGTGAAAACGACCGGTGTTGACGACCCACAGGCGCTCCACGCTGTGATGCAGGGCATGAAATCGCCACAACGACAGGATCTCGTGGGCGGCGCGGTGTGCGACGTAAAGACCGAATTCGGCAATGATCAAACCCAGCACGACTTGGAAGACGAGGGGCCATTGGTCCGGCCATATCGCCGTCGGCGACGTAAGCGCCGGCTGCACGACCGTCGCGAGCGCCATTGGGGCAGATGCTCCGATGGCCGCTGCAATCTGCACGCCACCCTTGGTCAGGAGCGTATGGGCGATGTCGTTGAAGGTTTCGCCATCATGCTTCAGCCAGTCTTGCTCATAGGGCATCAACCGCTCGAAGCTTGCGATTGCAGCCACGAGCGTCAGATAAACCAGATTGAACCACAACAGGGGTACCTTTGTGTGGAAGGCAAAGCCCGCCCCGATCAAACCCGCCGCGAAGAGCGCTGGCCACAGCGCCCACGACGTCGCCATGTAAAGCGCCGACTTGCCGTCATTCATTCCACGCACCCTCTGCTTGCCCTAAGACTGCTCATGATACACCGCAGTTGCGTCCGCGAGGCAAGGCCCGAAGCGAGGATCTGCCATAAGGTCGCACAGATGAAGCAACGGGTAGGGGTACCAATCAAAACCGGGCCGAGAATTCCCTGGCCGTCCGACGGCACTCTGCGATTGATTTCTGGCGATTGTCACGAGGCGAGCTTCTTGATAGGCGTCATCCACAAGATGTAACCCGTCGCAGGCCAATGCTCTCACCATCCCATGACCACGCCCCGAGCCCGCTCGTCGGAATTGCGCTTGCTTGTTCCGGCTATTCGCTGTTTGCCATCCAGGACGCGGTGGTGAAGTGGCTCGTGGCCGATTACGCGGTCCCGCAGATCCTCTTCATGCGCAGCATCATGATCGTTATCGTCGCCGGCATCATGGTCCGGCGGCTGCGGCATCCTTCCATACTGAAAAGCCCCCACCGGAAGTCTCTGCTCGTGCGTGCCGGACTCATGCTTGCTGCATGGATGGCCTATTACTCGGCTGCACGCGATCTCGGCCTTGCCGAGATTACCACGATGTATTTCTCAGCACCCATCATGGTCGTGATGCTATCGATCCTCGTCCTCAAGGAAAGTGTCGGGCCGATGCGCTGGTTGGCGTGCATCGGCGGGTTCGCAGGCGTGGTGCTGGCAGCCAATCCAGCAGAAGCACCAAGCCTTGTACCGGCCGGAATGGTCATCTTCGCCGGTTTCTGCTGGGCGTGGAGCACGGTGCTTGTTCGCCTTGTCAGCCGCACTGAAAGCACGCTGAACCAGATGATGGCAACAAGCTTTCTGTTCGTTGTCGCTTGCGGCGTCATGCTGCCATGGCTGTGGAAGACGCCGGATCTTTTCGGCTGGATCCTTATGATCGGCCTCGGCTTCGTGGCTGCAGCCGGCCAGTATCTGCTTTACGAGGGCTTCCGCTACGCACCCGCCTCAACACTCGCGCCGATGGAATATAGCGGCCTCGTCTGGGCGTTTCTCTACGGCTATCTTATCTGGTCGGACGTCCCGACACCGCATGTGGTGGCCGGTGCTGCGCTGATCGTTGCCTCCAGCCTCACACTTGTCTGGTGGGAGCGTCGACAGATGCTTTTGACCCGCCGCCTGACGGCATAGTGTTGGTCACGCAGTGGCTCGTGGGCCGCCCGTGCGCGCCGGCTTCGTGCGCCATGCTCAGCTTTTAAGAAGCCAGAACGATTTCGAGCTGGTTTCGAGCAGCAAGTGTCCGCATCAGAACTGTCATACGGCACTGATGCCGAGCAGCCCGCACATGGCCCGATCCGGAGTGGTGCCATCGGGTCGCTCGTCAGCAATTGCATGAACAGTATAATACCAGTATAGCTCCAGATAACGATTTCCATAAATCTTTTGGCAATCGGTCCATCGCGAGGGGAGCCATGCCAAGTACCAGCTTGATCGAACGCGTCAGCAAGGAGTTCAGCCTGACGGCGCCCGATGTGCCCCTTTACAAACGGCTCAGGTCGGCCATTGAAGCTGCCATTCGTTCAAACGTCGTGAAAGCCGGCGCTGTTTTGCCGGGCGAGCGGGTTCTTGCCGAGAGCCTGTCGCTGTCGCGTGTGACGGTGCGCAAGGCGCTGGCATTGCTTGAGGAAGAGGGGCTCCTCAATCGCCGCCATGGTTTCAAGACGGAGGTCGGATCGCGTGTCGAGAAGTCGCTGTCGACGTTGACGAGTTTCTCGGAGGATATCCGCGCCCGTGGCATGGTGGCCGGATGCATATGGATTTCCAAGCAGATAAGCCGCCCATCGCCAGCGGAGATGATGGCGCTCGGCGTGTCCGCGAACGCAAATGTCATCCGCATGAAGCGGGTTCGCACCGCGGACGGCGCACCAATCGCGGTCGAAACGTCCACCGTTCCGACCCGCTTTCTTCCAACGCCTGATCTGATTGGAGATTCGCTCTACGAGGCCCTTGAGGCGCGTGGCTTCATGCCCCAGCGGGCAATCCAGCGCATGCGTTCGAGAGCGGCATCCAGCGACGATGCGCAGCATCTGCACTGCGAGGTTGGCGCTCCCCTCTTGATGACTGAAAGACGCTGCTTCCTGCCTGACGAACAGATCGTGGAATACTGTGAGACACGCTACAAAGGCGACGTCTACGATTTCGTTTTCGAGTTGCAGCGATAAGACCAGTTACAAACTGGTTGTAATCTGGTATTTTCTATCTATCGTGATGCCGAAATGGAGTGTCACGAGTGCGACACGACGACATCAAGAAGAGTCTTATCGTATCGTGCCAGCCGGTTCCCGGCGGGCCGATGGATCATGCGGATTTCGTCGCGGGCTTTGCAAAGGCCGCCCTTAAGGCTGGCGCCAAGGCGTTGAGGATCGAGTCGGTCGACTATGTCAAAGCCGTACGCCCCGTCGTTGCCGCTCCGATTGTCGGCATCGTCAAGCGAGATCTTCCCGACAGTCCGGTTCGCATCACACCTTTCGTTGCCGACGCCGAAGCGCTGGCCGATGCCGGTGCCGATATCATCGCCTTCGATGCGACCGACCGCCGCCGCCCGGCTTCGGTGGAGGAGCTTGTCGGCACTGCCAAGGCAAGGGGCAAGCTGACGATGGCAGACTGCTCCTCCATCGCCGATGCGCAGCGAGCCCTTGCCGCCGGCGTCGATTTCGTCGGCACCACACTGTCCGGCTACGTCAACGGGCCGGAACCGGTCGACCCTGATATCGAACTCATCGTGGCGATGCGAAAACTGACACCCTATGTCATCGCCGAGGGTCGCATCCGTTCGCCTGAGCAAGCTTTCGCGGCAGCGCAAGCCGGGGCGTTTGCCGTTGTCGTCGGCTCTGCCATAACCCGCACCGAGCACGTGACCTCATGGTTCAATGAGGCGATCGGCAAGGCATATCAGCGCCCGCACGACACGAAGCGGGAAACCGTTCTTTCCATCGACATCGGCGGCACCAAGACGATGGCGGCGCTCATCAGCGGCGCTGCTGTTCTGGAAGAGATCGTCGTTCCCACCGAACGCGACGCCGGGCCGGATGCCTGGCTCTCGACGGTGTGCAAGAGCACGGCAAGCTGGCGGAACCGATACACACGGATCGGCATTGCGGTGACCGGCTTTATCCAAGGTGGGAACTGGTCGGCGCTCAATCCGGCGACCCTACCCATTCCCGATCTCTATCCTCTTCAAGACCGGGTCACAGCTTTGCTTGGCAGGCCGGCTTATGCCGTCAACGACGCGCAGGCTGCGGCGTGGGGGGAATACAAGTTCGGGGCAGGGGTAGGTTGCGACCTTGTGTTTCTGACGATCTCGACCGGCATTGGAGGCGGGATCGTCATCAATGGGAAGCCGCTTTCAGGGCTTGCCGGCCACTTTGGCCTGATCCGGTCGCCATCGCAGGGGCAGGTTCCATTTGAAGATCAGACGTCAGGCAGATGGATTGCCCGCGAGGCGTTGGCGGCGGGCCATCCGATCGATGCGGTCGACGTTTTCGACCGCGCGCGCAACGGCGAAAGCTGGGCCGCCGATATCGTGTCGCATTCGGCCCATCGCGTTGCGATGCTCTGCCGGGATATCCAGTTGATGCTCGATCCGGACGCGATCGTCATCGGCGGCGGCATCGGTCTGGCGCAGGGGTATCTCGATCTCATGCGCAGCCACCTGTCGGGTCTGTCGCCCAGTCTTACGCCGCGTCTCGTGGCGGCAAAGCTCGGCCGCCGCGCAGGCATCATTGGCGCCGCGGACCTTGCTGGAGACGAAAAGTAGCGGCGAGCGAATGGCATGAAACCCAACAAAAGAAAGGGAACGACGATGAAATTCAACACTGGGTCTCTTCCGGCACTGGCTCTGCTTCTTGCGAGCGTTACGCTGCCGGGCATGGCAAACGCGGCTGTAACTGTGCTCGGCTGGCCGGGTGGCTCGGAGGAAACCGCGCTCAGAGCCACGGTCGAAGCCTACAATGCGCAAGCCGGCATCAGCGACGCCGACAAGGTGCAATTGCTGTTCTTCAACCGCGATGGCTTCTTCGACAAGCTGCAGGCCGACATGGCCGCCGGCTCCGACGCTTTCGATGTCAATCTGGTCGCCACCTACTCGATCGGCCGTTACGCGCCATACATGGAAGCGGTTGAACTGGGTCCTGAGGCCGCCAAGGTGTTTGGTGAAGCCGTGCTCAAGACGATGCAGTTCGATGGCAAGCAATATGGCGTGCCCACGGATCTGTCGCTGCACTTCATGTACTACCGAAAGGATCTGGTTGACGCCTTGATGAAGGATGAGGCGGCAAAGAAGACCTACGAAGAAATTGCCAAAAAATACCTCGGCAAGGAGCTGCAGCCGAAGGATCCCGACAGTTGGACCTGGGACGATTGGGCAGCAACCTCGCTCTATTTCAGCAAGCAGGTGAATTCGGCGAGCCCGGTGCGCTACGGCACTGTTCTTCAGATGAAGAACCTGCTTTTCAACATGATGGTCTTTCAATCCCTGCCGCGGTCCTATGGTGGCGATTGGATGGACAAGGACGGCAAGATTACGGTTGATTCCGATGCGTACAAGACCGGCCTCGAGCTCTACAAGAAGCTCTATGATGCAGGCGCGTCGCCGAAGGATTCGCTCAGCTACGAGTACGCTGAGACCAACGCGGCATATGGCTCGGGCCAGGCTGCAACCGCGCTGCAATGGAATGCCGCTGCGGCCGATCTGACCAACGCCGAAAAGTCGCCGGCCGTGGCCGCGGTGACCGGTATCGTCGCGCCGCCCGCCGGCCCTAACGGGCGCGCCGATCACATTCATGGTCTCGGTCTTGGCCTCAACAAGAATGCCAAGAACAAGGAAGGAGCGACCAAGTTCCTGAAATGGCTGGCCACGGAAGATGCAGCACTTCTCTACGCCAGGAGCGGTGGCTCTCCGGCCCTTTCGCCCGATGTCGTCGCCAAGGTTTCCAGCGACCGTCCCGACCTCGTCAAACTCGGTGAATTCGCCAGCAAATACGGCTACGTGATGAACGGCGCCACCGCCGCAAGCGCCCTGTCGGTTTACGAGCTTCAGGCCAAGGAATTCACGGGTTTCTGGTCCGGCCAGCAAGGCCTCGACGAGGCGCTTGCCCATGTCAAGACGGGCATGCAGGATCTGTTGAAGAAGTAAGACGAACCCGGCGTCAGGTTTCGCCTGGCGCCGGCCCATCGGGCGGACCATAATGGCTATTGTAAACCGTGCCGAAGGCAGAGCCTACCTGACGCCGCTTGTGGCGTTCCTGCTTCTCTTCCTGGGCTTTCCTTCCCTCGTCAACCTCATCTATTCCATCTCGACCGTCAGCTTTGAGAGCCTGCGCAGTCCAAGCCTCAGCGGGCTCGGCAACTATGCTGCGGTGCTTGCCGACCGGGAATTCTGGCAGGCCGTATCGTTCTCGATGCGCTTTGGTGTCGTGACCGCACTTGCCGAATGCCTGATCGGCCTGTTCCTCGCGGTCTTTCTTGCGCCACTCATTGCAAGACGATCGTTTCTGATGGCGCCATTGATGCTACCCTTGATGGTCGCCCCTGCAATGATCGGCCTGATGTACCGGCTCGTCCTGCACGAGTTCGCCGGGCCGGTTCCCTACTATCTCTTCTCTTGGTTCGGTGACAGCCCAGCCTTCCTCGACATCAACAATGCCTTTCGCACGCTTGTCGTTGTCGAGACGCTGCAGTGGACGCCGTTCGCCTTCCTGCTGTTTTACATGGCCTACGTTGCGATACCGCTGGATGTGCGCGAGGCGGCCTCGCTCGATGGCGCACCATGGTACAAGGTCCTGTGGTGGATCGAGCTTCCGCTGATGCTGCCCACGCTCGTCATTGCCTTGTTCATCCGCTTCATCGACGGCTTTCGCGTATTCGACAACGTCTATGCGCTGACCGGCAGTGGTGCCGGCGGATCGACAACATCGCTTTCGATCTACATCTACCAGGCCTTTTTCAAGGAAGGCGCGATCGGCAAAGCCGTTGCCGCCTCCGTCGTGCTGTTCGTAGCATCGCTTGCCGTGCTCTATGGCCTCAACTGGCTCGCCGGACGCAGGAGGACATAGCGATGCTGAACGCTGCTCGTTGGATCGTTTTTACGGCTGCCGCCCTGGCGATGAACTTTCCGGTCATCGTCACATTCGTCACCTCGCTGAAGAGTGCGAGAGAACTATCGGTCAACGCCGGCCTCTGGGTCAGCCAGCCGACGCTGGAGAATTACCTTCGCGTTCTGACGCAGACGGACCGGTTCAACATCTACTCCTACCTTTTCAACAGCACGATCGCTTCGCTCATCGGCACGAGCCTAGCGATCATTCTCACCTTCCCGGCCGCCTATGTCATCGCCCGAAGCGAGGCAGGCAAGCGTACCGTGTTGCCGATCATCATCAACCTGCGGGCAGTGCCGCTGATCATCTTCGCAATCCCGCTCTACATGATGTATCAATGGCTTGGTCTGTTGGATACGCAGCTCGGGCTGGGGCTTATCCTGACGATCGTCAATACACCACTTGCGCTTGTCATCATGGTCAACGCCATTTCCGATGTGCCTCTGGAACTCGACGAGGCCGCGAAAGTCGATGGCGCCAGTACGTGGCAGGTGATGGTGATGATCATCAGGCCCGTCGTTCGGCCAGCATTGGTGACAACCTTCATCTTCGGCTTTATCACTGCCTGGAACGAGTTCCTGTTTGGCCTCATGCTGACGACCAGCCAGGCAGTCCCGATGACCGTCGGCGCTTCCTTCTTCTTTGCCGCCAGCGGAGGCGGGGTGCAGTGGGGAACCGCATCGGCCGTCATGATGCTCGGCGCGCTGCCACCCGCCGTGCTCGGTCTCGTCATGTATCGACAGATTTCCGGCTCGCTGACCGCAGGCGCTGTGAAGGGGTGACCACCTGGCAGCCCTGAAGCTTTGTAAATCCCACGGGCGCGGCACGGTGAAGCACGGTTCACAGAAACATTACGGCCAAATAGCAATAAATACTTCTCATGAAAGTATTGGCGGCAGCGTGCGCAATCTTGCGAAGTCCCAGAATGAAATACACTCATCTGCGCTGATTTGAACGCAAAACAGCTGGTGGTTAACCGTGAAAAGCAAGAGCCTTTGGCTCGGACATTGCGCTGCGCACCTTCCAACGTCACCCATAATCGTTTGATTTATTTTACTTATTTAAACCTCAAGAAACGCAGCCGAAATCTATATTATGTTTCTCTAATTTTTATCTATTGCATACATCGTTATTTGCGCTTAGCATAATTGTCACCGCGACAACAAAGACGGTTAATAAACTACGTCTCGTGGGGGTTTCCTTAGACTGTAAGCAAGTGTTTCCGCGAAGAAATTCTCCGGAGAGTTTAACTGTGCGCAGACGAGGTTAAACATGGAACTTGAGCTGAATTCGGTCCGCCTTGCCTCCAAACAAAAAGTCGCCGTTCTAGACAATTACTATCCAAGCGCCGAGGCCCGTCCCTATCGCGTGAGTGTCTTTGGCGCTGGTTATGTTGGTTGCGTTTTCTCCGCATGCCTCAGCAAGGACGGATTCGCCGTCGTGGCGGTCGATCCTGACCGGTTTAAGGTCGAGCGTCTTGCCGGAGGTCTGGCTCCGATCGTCGAGCCCGGCCTGGACGAGCTTTTGCAACACGCGCACGCAAACGACCTTTTGAGCGCAACCCACTGCGCAGTCGACGCCATCAACGATACCGATATCTCGTTTTGCTGTGTCGGAACACCGAGCCAGTCGGATGGCACCTTGAACACCGATCACGTTCGTCAGGTTTGCGAAGACATCGGCAATGCGCTGCGGCACAAGGGCGACTTTCATATCATTGTCATGCGTTCGACGATCCTGCCCGGCACGATGGAAGAGCTCGTCATTCCAACGCTGGAGAAGGCTTCAGGGAAGATCGCCGGACGTGATTTCGGCGTCGCCTACTACCCCGAATTCCTTCGCGAGAGCACGGCAATCGCCGACTACTACAAGCCCGGTGCGATCGTGTTCGGGCAGTATGCGGATGATACGCGCTCCATTGATGCGCTGAAGACGCTCGTCGGCCACATTGGCGTCACACCGCATGTCATTCCGATGGGCTGCGCGGAGATCGTCAAATATGCCAGCAACTGCTGGCATGCCGTCAAGATCAGCTTCTCGAACGAGATCGGCAACATCTGCAAGGCCAAGAACATCGACAGCCACGTCGTCATGGATGTGCTGTGCTCCGATACGCGCCTTAATATATCCCGGGCCTATATGAAGCCGGGCTTCGCCTATGGCGGTTCCTGCCTTCCGAAGGATCTGCGGGCGTTGACGGCACTCGGGCGCGCCATGAACGTGCCGACGCCGGTCCTGGACGCCGCGCGGCTTGCCAATGCTGTTCAGATCGATCATGCCCGTTCGCTGGTCGACGCAGCCTCACATGAGACAATCGGCTTCATCGGCGTGACCTTCAAGGCCGATACAGACGACCTCAGGGAAAGCCCATTACTTGAACTCGTCGAGGGTTTTCTTGGCAAGGGCAAGGATGTGTTGATCTACGATCCCCATGTTGCCAGGGATGCGAGCCAGGGCCGCAATTTTCTCAAGCATATAGCGCCGCTCCTCCACGACAGCATCAAGGACGTTATCGCTGCATCCGAAGTCATTGTCGTCGGCAACACGTACCCCGGTCTGAAGGATGCGATCGAAACCGCCGGCAAGCCGGTAACCGTCATCGATCTGGCGCGCATCGAAAGACCGGAAAACAGAAACGTCATCTATCACGGCCTGTGCTGGTGACATGCACGTCGCCGGCCGCCCGACAGGGCCGGCGTATCTGGTCAGGTATACACGGGAGGAGGCCCGCGCTTCTCGAGAAGCAGCACGGCATGATCACCGAGGCATGGAGTAATGGCAAAAACGCAGTATGCCGATGGCTATGGAGCAGTTGCCGCGCCGGTAGATCGTCTACTGGCAAAGGTGCCCGACGGTCGTGACCCCAGATCCGCTTCACGGCTCGTCGCCTGGAGCGAAACGCTGGAAGCCCATCTCGTCTATATCGCTTTGATCCTTTGCATCGCCTCCGCAACACCCCTCGATAGTCTTGCAAGTGCCCATTCCGGTGCGCTTTTCGGCCTCGGTTTCCTCGCGGTCTGGCGATATGGCTGGGGCCTCGCGCATTTTGTGCGATCCAACATCTACCGCTCGATCGTCTTTCCAAAAATGCGCGCCGAGGCCGACGATGCGATGCGTGAATGCGCTGACATCGAGGGCAGCCAACATGTTTTCCTACTCGTCACCAGTTTCCGCATCGACGGCGATACGACTTCAGCCGTCTACCGCGCCGCGTTTGAAGCCGCAAAGCAGGCACCAGGTGGCGCGACCGTGGTCGCCTCCATCGTCGAGATGGGAGACCAGCGTCTGATCAAACTGCTTTACCGCCTGATCTGCGGTGAAGACACCAATGTTCGCCTTGTCATCACACGCATCGCCGGGACCGGCAAGCGCGATGCGCTGGCTTATGCCTTCCGTGCGATTTGTCGGCAGGAGCCCAAGGCGGACGATGTGGTGGCCCTAATCGACGGCGACTCGATCGTACCTTTTGATTTCGTCAGCAAATGTATCGGCTTTTTCCGGGCCGATCGCAGCGTTGGCGCGCTGACGACCGACGAGGTCTCACATGTGCATGGCAAGGCAAAGTTCCATATCTGGTACAGCTTGCGGTTTGCCCAGCGCCATATCCTCATGTCGTCGAACGGATTGTCACGCAAGGTGCTGACGCTGACGGGTCGGATGTCGATGTTCAGGGCGTCGATTGTCTGCGATCCCGATTTCGTGAGGCAGGTCGAATCTGACTACGTCGATCACTGGCGGCTCGGCCGGCTGACGTTCCTGACCGGAGACGACAAGTCGAGCTGGTTCTGGCTCCTGCGCAACGGTTACAAGATGCTCTACATTCCAGACGTTGTCGTCGCGACCGTCGAGGAGCCACCGTCCAAACACTTCCTGCCAGCAGCGACACAGTTGATGGTGCGCTGGTTCGGCAACATGCTGCGCACGAATTCACGGGCGCTGGCACTCGGACCATCGAAAATCGGCTTCTTCACCTGGTGGACGATCTTCGATCAACGCGTCTCGATGTGGACCTCGCTCGCTGGACTGGCAATGGTTCTCCTCGTGGGATTGTTCGAGGCACCGTTCGCCTTCCTCATCTACCTTCTGTGGGTGCTCGCAACGCGCTATTTGCTGACGCTGATGCTGTTTAACTCGCGCCGCCGCGTTTCGGCCTTCTACCCCTTCTTCATCTATTTCAATCAGATCTACGGATCGGTCGTCAAAACCTACATCTTCTTCCACCTGAACAAGCAAAAGTGGACGCGTCAGAAGACGACGCTTTTAGACAACCGGACACGCTTCGAAAGCCGCGTTCGCGACGCCTCGTCAACACTTGTTCATGTCATCGCGCTCACCGTTTTCGTGACGATCGTCGCCGTTGTCCTCGGACAACTGGCAATTCCGGAAGCACCCATATTTGCAATGGCCTACGGGCTGGACCCGGTAAATTGAGGGAGTGGATATGAACGTCGTAAAGTTCGAAGCGGATGTACAACGCCAGCATGCGCGCTACAAACTTCCCTTAAAATGCGTGATCGACGGATACCGCTACACCTGTCTCGACTGGTCGGTTGGTGGTGTGGGGGTGGCGACCGGCAAGACCGTGCTGCCCGAATTCAAGACATTTCCAGTTGACCTTGAATTCCCCTTCGACGGCTTTGTCTTCACGCTAAGGGTGGATGCACAGGTTCGCTACTGCGACCCGACGAAGGGACGCACAGGCTTTCAGTACATGTCGCTGACGGAGGAAAAGCTCCGCTTTCTGCGCTACGTGCGTGATGCTCATCTGAGTGGCGAGGTCGTCACACTCAACGACGTCCTGGATCTGTCGAGCCGATCCATCGATCCGCGTGGTCGGAAGAAGGATGGCAGCTCCGAGGAACACGCCGCTGGCGGGTGGTACGAGGCGGTGGCCAGGCGGTGGCTGCGAATTGTCGTAACGTCGATCCTCGGCATCGGGGTGCTGCTTTTCTTATGGGGTGCGCTTTATCAGCGGCTCTGGACGTTCCGCGCCGACCAGTCCCTTGTGACGATCGATTCGGCTACCGTGATCGCGCCGTCAGACGGTGTCGTCACCAACATCGTGACGCAAGGCGCGGTGAAGGCCGGCGATCCCGTGGCGACGATCCTGCCCACGGCCAACAACCGCAGTGTCACCGTGCTGGCGCGCTGTGACTGCATCATTCAGGACGTTCAGGTCGGACTGGACAGCCAGGTCCGAGCCGGACAACGGCTTCTTTCACTGAGCATGCAGAATGCCAAACCGCACGTCGTGGCGATGGTGGACTATTCCCAAGCCCTGCGTCTCTATAAGGGCGCGCGTGTTCTTGTCGAGCTTCCCGATGGGAAGAGCATTTCGAATGCTGCCATCCGCGATCTGCCGAAGCTGACAAGCACCGATCTTGCCTCTGGCAACAAGATCCCGATCAACATTGACGTCGGCGACGCAGATCTCGCCTCGATCGTCGGAACGCCGGTGACGGTGCGGTTCGTGCATTCGCCGTGGACGACCAGGACCCCGCCGCAAATACTGAAGAGCTTCGTCGACACGACCGGGACCGAGAGCCGACCAGCGGCGGAAACCAAGGGATAAGAGGAGCGCTCCAGCCAACCAGGTGAGTGAGAGCAAATCGTATCGGACGAGTTCGATAGCAAGGAATGACGAGGGAGTTAATGCGTATGACGTGCACAAAACGAGACCTCGCGAAATTGACCGCCTCAGCTCTGACTGCCGGAGCTCTGCTTTGGGCAAGCGGGATTTCTCCGGCATTTGCTCAGACATCGGACAGTGTTCAACAGATCGTCGAGAAAATCCGGCAATCCGTTCTTGACGTAGATAAATCAAGGACGCCCGCTGAGCGGATCAAGGCCTATGACCGCGCCCGCGACCAGTTGGCCACGCTCGCGGCAGCCGCGGAAGGTGGTGATGGTTCTGCCAGAACTAGCATTGCCAATTTCGAGGCGGACGGCATTACGCCCGACGTCGTCACAACGGGTACCCTGAGCGCCACCTTCGCAAGCCTGACCGACAAGGGGGCCGACCCGGACGCGCGCGTCGCGACAAGACTGAGGATCGACGATCTTATCGACGCCCTGTCGGCGCCGGAACTCAAAGTATCGGCTCTGGCCGACTATGCGCGACAGATCGCGAGCGACCACGATGCCGCCTTGACCCTCTTGGAAAGGGCAATCGATGTCAGCGCACAGCTTGCCTCGGCGGATGAGAAGAATGCCGCGCTCAACAACATCGCCCAGGTCGGAGCCTATGTCGAACCGAAGCTGACCTCCAACATCATCAATAGGGCCGTCGGTGGGATGTGGCCGGCTCGCATGCGTGGATTTGCCCGCTACGATATCGCCCTGCGCCTGCTCGGCGATAAGAAACTCGGCAAGAAGGACATCAAAGACGCCAAATTCGAGGACATCTCGGCAACAGTGAAAACCGAACTAAAGGCCGGGCGGATAGATGAGGCCCTGCTGTTGGCGCTCGCCGTCGATCCGGAATCGTCCGAACATCGCGCCGACGTCGTCAACGAGGTCCTGAGCGCAGCGCTCAAAGCAAATGCAGTGAACCTTTTCCCGGTTTTCGCCACGAGCCTCGCCGATCGGAGTGATCAGGAAGACCTGATCGTCCGCATCGTCAAGAACCGCGTCGATGCCGACCGTCTGATCGACGCGACGGCAATGACCGGGGCGATGGAACGTGGCCCGGGGCTCGCAGAGATCGACTTCACGCTTGCCTCCGAACTCAGCGATCGCGGGCTGGCGAAGATGGCAACACAGCAGTACGATCGGGGCACGGAGATCGTCAAAGTGTTGAGCGGCGATGCCAAGGAAGCCGCCCTGATTGCAGCCATAGGTGGGGCAACCGACCTCAAGCGCTTTGATGACGCCCAGGCGTTCGCAGATCAGTTGACTGACATGCAAGGTGCATCCAATGCCCTGGGCAATCTTGCCAAGGCGTTTGCAGACAGCGACGATTTGAAGAAGGCCGAAGCGCTTCTCCCGAAAATCACCACACTCAAGGACCGGGAGCAGGCGCTTTCAGGCATCGGTCGCGCCCAGGCGAGAGAGGGAGACCTCGATGCCGCAACGAAGATCGCTGACGAGATCGCAAACGACGAAGACAAGGGCCGCGTGCAATCGGAAATTGTCCGGGTCTTGGCGCGCAACGGCAAAATCGACGACGCAATGGGCCTTGCAACGTCCATCAGGGAACCGGAATACCGCGTCGAAGCGCTCCTGCGGCTTGCCAAGGAAATATCGGCAACGGATGGGGCCGAAAAGGCGGAACATGTCGTCAGCCAGGCGATCGCGTATGCAGGCGGGGTGGACGAGGCAGACAAGCGCGACGACCTGTTCTTCGACATTATCGACTATTTGTCGAAGTCCAACCAGATCGAGCTTGCAAAAAAGCTCGTCAGCAAGATTTCCGACGAGAAGCTGAAGGCGAAAGCAGCAGGACGCATTGCAAGCCGGGCTGCATTGTCTGGCGACACCAAGAACGCCATCGCCTATTTCGAAAGCCAGCCCGCCGCCCGCGATGAGATGCTCAAAGCCGAGGTGATGATCGCGGCCGCCAACGATCCGGCCTACGTCGAGACGGCCGTTCTTGCCACCAGGGAATTCCACGATCCGATGCTTCGGGTGCGCACCTTTCGCGCCATTGCGCAAGCGCAGTTGCGTCACCTCGACCGGCTCGGTTGGGGAATCGGCAAGGGCGACCCCTCAGAGTATAAGGACTGGCTGAAGAAGGTGGCATTGGCGGCTATGGACGAAGACCCGGCCCACCTTTCGACGCCTGTCTTCAGCGATGGCCGAATGTCTCTGCGCACGACATCCGTCATAAGCGCCCCGCTTGCCAAATACGGATACCCCGACATAAGCAAGACAGCCGCGACGACGCGCTCGATGGTACCGCTGCCGACGCCGGGACGGATCTCGATAACGCTCGGAAACCTCAGTCCCTATGAAAGCAAATTCATGGAGGATCTCGCAGGCGGATTTACCGGTCTGTCCCACGCTGCGCGCGCACAAGGGCTTCTTTATCCGCGGATCATCGTCATTCAAAGCGGCGTCTACACGCTCGGCAGTCTGGCAATGCAGCTCGATAGCATGGCCGGCGAGCCGCTGGTCGAGCGGGACGGCGACATCGTGACGCTTCGCGCGCCGTTGCTCGTCGGCGAGAAGGCAGGCTTGATCTTGTCCGGTCAGGAGGCGTCTACCTATCGCTTGTCGGCCACTGCCGGTGCCTTTCTGGCGGTCGGCGGCAGGCTCTACATTCAGGACACGACCGTAACCTCATGGGATGAAGCGCTGTTGAAGCCGCGCAGTTCCAGCAAGGACACGCGCGGTATATTCCGGCCCTTCATCGTCGGCTGGAGCAATTCCGAAATGTATATTGGCGGATCGGTCTTGGATTCGCTGGGGTACGCAGCCTCGAAGTCTTTCGGCCTGACGTTTTCGGCCGGACCGAAGACCATTGCCAAGGCTCGCGAGCAGTTGCGAAATCCGACAGGCATCGTCGTCGAGAATTATTTTCACAACTTCGAGTACGGCTTCTATTCCTATGAGGCCGATGACATCTCGCTTATCGGAAACGAGTACGCAAACAACGTCCTTTATGGCGTTGATCCCCACGACCGCTCGCAGCGGCTGCTGATTGCGCTCAACACCGCGCACGACACGATGGTCAAGCATGGGATCATCATCTCCCGCGGTGTCGATGCCAGTTGGCAAATCGGCAACATGGTGTTCCACAACAAGGGCTCCGGCCTGATGCTCGACCGCGACAGCGTCGACAATCTCGTTTACGGCAACCTTTCCTTTAGGAACGACCAGGATGGCCTGACATTCTTCGAGAGCAGTTGCAATCTCGCGGTCGCCAACGCGTTCGTCGACAATGGCCGCTCCGGCGTGCGCATGCGCAACAGCTGGGACATCGGTGTCCATGACAACGCCATCGTTCGCAACAAGCTCGAGGCGATCAGCGGCTACATCAGCGACCTGTCGCTCGCACAGGATGAGCACAAGCGCGATCTGGTGATGGATCCTTATGTGCCACTGACGACCTTTACCGCCTCCGGCAACCTGATCTCTGCAAATGGCAAGGGGATAAAGGCCGCCGGCGTCTCGGGACTCACATTGGCAAAGAACGAATTCCGCAATCAGGAAGGTCGTCTCCTCGACGGCGACACACGCCCGTTCGAGGGCCACGTGCTGCGCTTCAACGGGCATCAGGACGTGGCGATCGCATCCACATGCCGTCCGCAGCGGCCGGAAAATTACGAATGCGCCTTCAGGGAGGCGGGGTTCTTGGGGGAGAACGATGCACTTTTCTTTGACAGCAAAACTTCCGGCAATTGCACCGACGCTCGCGGCTCCGTGCAGTTTGAAAGTTTCCATGGAAAAGGAGACAGCAGTTGAAAAATGCGGCTCACTCTTTTCTCGCGGCACGCAGCGGGATCGCCCTGCTAGCGGCCGTCCTCAGTGCGGTTGCGGTGCCGGGCGCGACACAGGCATCCGTGGCGCAGGCAGCAAACGGCGGCTATCAGGGCCTCTTTGACGTGAAGGCACGCAAGGATTTTCTCGCGCAGAACCCATCATCTGATGCTCGCAAGGCGTGCCTTGCGGTCGACGCCGACGCCAAATGGCTGAACATCGAGGTTATCAAGGGTCTGACGACCACACAGGGATACGGCACGGACCGGTCCGGCAATCAGTACGCCTGGGCGGTCATGGTCCTGTCCGGCCGCGCGCTTGCCGGTGACAAACGGGCCGAGGAGATGCTCACGGCCTTTCTGCTGAAATGGGCTGACGCCGGCGCATTCTCTGAAACCGAAAAGATTCACGACGCCTACTACGCTCTGAAACGTCTGATGCTGCCGACTGTCGTGGCCTATTCGATCATCCGCGACGGGCTCGGTGATCAAGAAAAGCAGAGGCTGATCGCCTGGATCGATCCGCTGGTGCGACGAACCGATCAGATCTTCGAGGGAAGCGTCGACTACAACAACCACCGCTATCTGGCCGACAGCGTGCTGATGGCCTGGGGCAGCCTGACGGGCGACCAGGAGCTTTATCAAAAGGGGCTCGACCGCTTTGGTATCATCCTGAACGACGCCCGTGCCGACGGCAGCCTTCCTCTCGAAACCCGCCGCGGTGCGCGCGCACTCTGGTATATGCGCCAGTCGCTGACAAGCATGACCGTCATGGCCGAAATTGCTGCCGGCGGGCAGGACGCCCTGTTCGAGGCCACGGCTGCCGTCGATGGAAGGAAGAAATCCATGTGGACGGTCCTGTCCTACTGGATGAATGGCATGACCAACCCGATCCTGGTCAAAGCCTACTCCGCCGAGAACTACATTCCCGGACCGGAACAGGACTTCATGAAGCCGGATTTCGGCTTCCTCGAAAACAGGGGCAACGGACGCCACTACCTGGCGTTCCTCGAGGCTGTGGCCGCTCATGAACCACCGAACTTCATTCAACGGCGTGCAGGCGCCCTCCTCGAACGAGAAGGAGCAAACGAACGTCCTCTCATCGACGAATTCGCCGGCGGCAACGCCACCTGCTTCTGGAGGCAAGGATGAGACCGCGCCAGAGGCACTTCTCCATCTTGCTTGCAGCCGGCTATCTCGCCGTCTCAGCGCCGATCATGGTAGCCGCAGAGCCAACGGCAACGCCGGCCGAGCAGGTCGATCTACTGATCCAGCAGACGGATGGTGAGGCGCTTTTGAGGGTTGCCAAGCAGTTGCGGGGCGGACTGGCAGTCTCGGCCGACAATCCGTTGAGGGTGCCAAACTTCCCGAAAGCACGCCAAGCTCTTGAGACAGCCGTGACATTGCCCGGCGCCAGACAGGCGGAAGCAAAACTGCTGCTCGCCAAGATGATGCTGGCAGGCGAGGGGGGACCGGTTGACGTCGACCGTGCGCTGGCACTCCTCGACGCCGTCATCAAGACGGGCAATGCCGAGGCGGCCTATATCCGCGGGCAGAAGCTCGCATCTCTTCCAAGCCGCGATCAGGACGCGCGCGACAACCTCAATCTTGCCCTTCGCCTCGGCGACGGCGCTGCGGCATTCGAGCTTGCAAAGCTTTCCGGCGCAACACCGGCACAGGCCGCTGCGATGACGAGCTTCGGGCTTGACCTTTTGCGTCAGCGCGTGGCGCGAGGGGATGCAGGCGCGGCCTTCGATCTCGGCGGATACTATCGAAAGCTGTCGGACAAAGCCGAGGATCAGAAGGAGGCCTTGGCTTGGTATCGAAAGGCGGCACAATTGGGCCAATCGGCAGCCGTCGTGTGGGTGGCACGTCTGCTCGGCAATCCCGACACGCCGCTCTTCGATCCCACAGCCGCAGTCGAACAATACCAAACAGCCGCACGCGACGGATCGATCGAAGCCGCGCAGGAATTGGTGCGGGACTTTGCTGATGCCGGTCCGCTGAAAGTTCCACCGGACGTATACGACGTTTGGATTGCCAAACTGATCGACGCCAAGGACGCGACGGCGGTCCTTTATTATTCCCAGGCATTGCAGGAAACGGCCGAGCAGCGCAGGCAGTCGTCGGACCAGCTCTATGAGGCGACAATGGCCGGCGACGTGGCTAACGTCGACGATCTGATCCGGATCGGCGAGAGCTTTCGCGACGGAGCAGGTGTCGTCATCGACCAGACGCGCGCCGCAAGCATTTTCCGGCTTGGCGTGAGGAATGGCTCCAACGCCGCCCTCACGCGATTTGCGCATCTGGTTATCGATGCCCCGTCTCTGAGAAGCCAAGAAAACGTCGCCCTTGCACTTGAAAAGCTGAGCGGGCTGGCGGCGAAGGGAAGCGTCACTGGACAGCTGCTGCTCGGCGACATGTACGCCAAAGGCGTCATGGGACAGGTGGACGAGACGAAAGCTATCGACCTTTATCACAGAGCCCTTGCAGCAGCCGAATCGGTCGAGGTGCTCAATCGCCTGGCCGAGGTCTACCTCTCATCCGCCGATGTGAACAAGCGCAAGAAAGCCTTCCCCTATATCGAGCGCGCCTCTCGAGCCGGCAGCGAGAGCGCCATGCTGAAGGAGGCCGAGGCCTATGCCGATGGCGAAATCGTCGGCCAGGATTTCGATAGGGCAGTCGCGCTCTACAAGAAGGCAATTTCGCTTGGCGCCACCGATGCCTTGGTCAGTTTGGCGAACCTTTATCTTTCGCGTGGCGGGGAGACCGCATTTCACGATGCACATAAGGCCTTCTCCGATGCGATCGCGGCAGGGAACCGGGAAGCGCCGGTCGAAATGGCGCGATTCCTCAAAGCAAACGGCAAGCTGGACGAGGCGATCGATCGGCTGACCGCTGCCGCTCGAAAGAACAACAGCTCGGCTGCTGTAGAGCTCTACGAATATGCGTCAGAACGGGCGCAGGATCCGAATGTCGGGGCGCAATGGCTGCGACTGGCCCTGAAGACGATGAGCGATGTTCCGCGTGAGAAAGTGCATCTGGCAAGCGTCATGCTGATGCCGTCGGATATACGCCTCAATCTCCAGGGAGCCGCGATGCTGCGCGAGCTTTCCGGCGCAAAAATTCCCGGTGCTGCCGTCGCCCTGTCGAGCGTCTATATCGAGGGGAAAGGAGATGTCAAAGATGTCCCCGCCGGCCTGGAACTATTGGAGCAGGCGTCCCAGAAAGGCGATGTCGATGCCATCTTGAAACTTGGCGACCTCTACATGGACGGCAAGTTTGTCGAAGGCAACGGCCAGAAGGCCGTCAACTATTACCGCGCGGTGATCACACTCCATCCGGACGATCCGGTCGCCAACTTGCGCATGGCGCGCGCCTATCGGGAAGGGCGAGGCGTTGAACGCAATCTGGCTGTTGCGGCGACCTACCTGAAGATTTCCTCTGATGCGGGAAGCCGGATGGCGACGCGGGATCTTGGCCTCGCCTACATCTGGGGCAGCGGCGTCGAAAGGCAGGAAGACACGGCCGTTCAGCTGCTGCGCTCTGCGGCCGAGCACGGCTTTGCCTTTGCCTGGCACGATCTTGCGGAGACATATGGCTCTGCCATCGGTCCCGAGGTCGACGCGTCCCAGAACTTCAGACTGAACATGCGCGGCGCCAGGGAAGGTCACGTATCGGCGATGATCGGAGCGGGCGTCGCACTTCTATCCGGCTTCGGCACCCAGCGCGATCCAGAGGCTGGCATCCTGTGGCTGGAACGGGCGTCGGCCAGCAGCGGCTGGGATGCTCCCGATGCGATGCACAGACTGGCCGAGGTCTACAAATTCGGCGTCGGCGTTGGCAAGGATCCGAAGAAGGCGCGCGAATGGGAGCTGCGAGCGGCAAATGCGGGCAGCGCCGCTGCAATGTTCCATCTGGCCCTGGATCTTGAAGCCGCCAATACGGACGCAAGCAAGGCCGAAGCAATCAAGTGGCTGCAGAGAGCGCGCGCCCTCCAGCATGTTCAAGCCGCAAAGAAACTCAAAAGAATGGGTGCGGAAGACATGTCTTCCGTATCGCTGCAGGGGGTCGAGGACAATGATGTGGAAGAGTGAGCGCCAACGCAGCGTCACATTTCGCAAGCGAATACCGCGCCCATCGCTCGCAGATTTGAACCTGGAGGGAAACCGAGGGCGCAATTCCCGTGTCCTTGCCTGTACAGCGCTCATCGTGCCGGCCCGGAGCGATTGTGGAGTTTGGCCGACCCACAACTGGGTCGTCCTGGTGAGGAACGAGATTATCGCGCGGGCAAGCCAGCGCATGCTCGAAAAAATGAGATCGGCAAAGCACGAGAGTGATGACGGTCGCAAACAATGAGGTAGCGTTTAAATGTCGCACGGAAACGAGATTTGGGGTGCGGCCGCCGGCCGCCGGCTTGGGCGTTTCCGAAAGACCGCGCTCGCAGCGACGCTTGCCTTCTGCGCGCCGGGTCTTGCAACGAACGTCGTTGCCGCCACCGCCACTCAGACATTGATTCCACTGAGCCCGGATTTCGACTACTCGCACATCTGTGTCGCGCCGCCTGCGGTACCTGCGCCACGCAACTGGAGCCGCTTTGACGGCAAGAGCCAAAGCACGATCTCGCCCGACGACATGCTGCAGGACGCGCAAACGCTCTTCAACCCCTACAGTCAATATCAGAGAAGCCCGGCGACCGCTGAACGCATGGCCCTTTACCTCAGCCAGGTGCCTTTTGCCGGAAGAGGTCGGGCACTCCATCTCTACGGTCGCATTCTGGCCGATGACGACGATGCCTCTCTGCGCGCCGATGACATCGTCAGGGCCGAGGCCGAGGCAATCAAACGCGGGACGATCGAGGCGGGAACCTTTCTCGGCCGACTCTATCGCGAAGGGGAGGTCGTGCCGGCCGACCTCAAGACGTCACAAGCATACCTTACAGCGGCAGCAAATGCCGGCGATCCGAACGCCGAGCTTGAGCTTGCGCGCCTCTACTACCGCAATCCTCAACTGGCAGAGACCGCGCACACCAGCCGGGTTTATCTGGATCGCGCGATCTCGAAGATGTCGGAAAGGCTGGGCACCGGCGATTGTAGCGTCCTGACCGGTTTTGCCGACATCCTGATCGATCCCGATTTGGGGCTCGATGACAAACAGACCTCGGCAGAATGGCTGCAAGCTGCCGTAAAGCTCGGTGATGTCAGGGCAATGTCAACACTGGCGCGCCGCTACCTTGAGGACAATGGCGTTGTCGCCAATCAGCAGCAGGCAATCGGGCTTTTGAGGCAAGCATCAGCGCTTGGACATTCAGCAAGCCGGCTGACCCTTGCTGATCTCCTGCTTTCAACCTCACAACAAGGTAGCGGCAAGGACGAAGCATTCAAACTGCTGGCTCAGGAAGCAGAGCGCAACAACCCGCGCGCCTATGAAATGAAGGCCGCCTACTATCGTGGTGCCTACGGGGCCGGAACAGATCCCGGTCTCGAGCTGCAAAGCCTGCAGAAGGCGGCTGTGCTGCCGGACGCCAGCCTGCGCACACTGGAGCAACTCGGCATCATCTATGCGCGCGGCAGCGCTGGCGCACCGAATTTCGAGCTCGCCAAGCAAACGCTGACGAAGGCGGCCGATCTTGGCTCGTCGCGTTCCGCATTCGAACTCTACAACCTTGCCTCCGGTGAAAAGCCATCGATAAGGCTGGACAAGGATCCACTGGAGTATTTGAAAGCCGCCGCCGACCACGGCCTCGGGGTTGCAATGAGCGAGCTGTCATCTCTCTATTCCTGTGGAACGGGTGTCGAGAAGGACCGTGCCAAGGCACGCGTCTGGCTTGAAAAGGCGGCGGCCGCAGGCAACGCGGCAAGCCTCTTGAGGCTTGCAGACGAGGCTTTTGCCAACCGCACAGCTGATGGCGATGCCGCAGCGGTCGACTATCTCGTGCAAGCGGCTAAGCAAGGCGATGTCGAAGCCATGATGCGTGTCAGCCAATCTTATCGCAACGGCCGCGGAACACCGAAGGATGCGGCCGCGGCCAAGACCTGGCACCAGCGGGCCATGACAGCCGATCCTGGCGTTGCGACGTTGACCGAGGCGCGAGCGCTTCTGTCGCCGGATGCCTTAGAGGAGCGCGACGCTATCAAGGCAAGAGCGATGCTGGAGGCGTCGGCTCCGACCGGAAATCCGGACGTGCTCTTCGAGCTGGCGAGGCTCTACATCGATCCCGATCCAACACTCGAGCCAGATCCCAAGAGGGCCACATCCGTCTTCGTCGAGGCGGCGTCCAGGGGCAGTATCCCGGCCATGTTGCGGCTGGTGGACATGAAGGTGGCGGCCGCCGACGGCGGTGGAGCGGATTGGCAGCAATGGCTTTCTCGCGCCAACGCGTCTGGCGATTTGCGCACGCTCCTCAAGCGAGCCGAACTTGAAGGCGACACCGAGCGCCAGGCAACCGTTTTGAAGGCCGCCCTCAGCCGGCCGCTTTGCCTGGAGAAGGAAAAGATACAGGTTGCCTTGGCGATACGAACCATGCCGCAATTCAAGCAGGACTATCTCGGTCTCTTCGATCAAGTGATGGCCGAGCCCACGAAGGATCCAAGCACGCAATACCAGGTTGCCCGTTTTCTGCTGAACGAACGGCCGGCCGAAAAGGCAAGGGCAATCGAGCTCATGAAGGACGCTGCCGAGGGTGGAAAGCGCGAGGCCATGCGCGAGATCGGCCGGATGTATGGCACCGGCGAGGGTTTGCCGATGGATGACAAGACCAGCTACATGTGGCTGGTGAAAAGCGCGAGGCTTGGCGACGAGGGGGCCCTGGAAAGCCTGGTGACAGAGATCCTGTCGCAGCAGACCACGCTCGACGATGCCACACGCGGTGACGAGAAGGTGGAAGCGCTGCTGCGCGATCTCGCGGCGCAGAATTCACAGCAGGTCGCAACCCTCTTGTCCAGGCTTTATCTGCGGCTCTGCGAAGGCAGCCCCGCGTTCACGCAAGCAGCCAAAACTTGGACCCTGAAGGCAGCAACGCTCGGGAATGGAGCCGCCATGCTCAACGTTTCCGATTTCTACGCGGCTGGCACCCACGGGTTCGAGCACTCCGATGCCAAGAGCACTGAATGGCTCTCGAAGGCGGCGCATGCGGGCTACCGCGGCGCTTTTGAGAAATATGCAATCGCGCTGCAGATCGGCTTCGGCACAAAAGCTGATACCGAAGAAGCGCAGCGCTGGCTCACCAAGTCGGTCGACCTGGCAAACTGAAACGTCAATGCAGGAGTAGGCGTCATGAAGAGCATCCTACGCATATTGCTGACCGCTCTGATGGCAACATCAACACTCGCGACCGCTGAAGCGGCGAAGATCGTGAAGCCGACGCCAAGGCCCGTTGTCGAGACATACGCGAATTGGGAGGAGCTGCGGATCGCGAAGGGCTGGCCCGAAGTCAATGCGGCGGTCAAGCTTCCCTTGCCCAAGCGTCTGTTGATCGCCACAGCGGCACTGACCACACCCGAGCGAAAGGTGCGCAATCCCAATTATGGCTTCGCCCTTCTGCTCGCAGGTCCAACGTCGCGGGACGCCACACGGCTTCTCGCCAAGGGCGTCTTGATGAACGAGTATGCCTTTGGGGACAGAACCCCGGCCGTCCTGCGCTCGCTTGCGGCGGAGGCCATGCGTGGGTGCAAGAGCTGCGTGGCGGCCTACGGATTGATTCAATACGCCGGGTTGGATGTCCCGCAAAATGACGTGGTGGCCTATAAGTGGTATCGATGGGCAGCTGTTGTCGGGAATGCCAAGGGCATCGAGGCGACAGCGCTCGCTCTTGCCGAAGGCCGCGGCACCCCCAAGAACATCCCTGAGGCGAAGAAATGGGCGGTTCGACTTGAACCGGCACGCCGAGCAAAGCTCTACACCGAGATTGCCAAGCGCATCGTGCTCAGCAAGACGCCGGACGATGTCGCGGTGAGCTCAGACTTGCTCCTGCAATCGATAGCGCTCAATCCGCTCGACGCCGGCAGGCCCGCGAAGCAATTGCTCAATCTCGATTACCCACCATCGGTACAGGACGAAGCGATGGCTGCCATCCGGGCGGAGGGACGGGCGGCCGATCCAAATGCGCTGAAGGTGATGGCACAGGTCCTGTGGAAGAAGGACAAGCCGGAGGCGGTCGACGAGGCAATTTCGATATTCCAGACCCTGGCGGAACGCGGCAACGCTGATGCCATCGATTATCTGTCACGGGCTCTGCAGCGTTCCGATGTCAACAAGAGCCGGAAGGACCAGATCATCGGCAGTCTTCAGTCGGCTGCAGCCAGTGGATATGCGAGAGCCTCAAAGGTGCTTGGCAATGCCTATTACTACGGCACCGGCGTCGATGCCTCGCTTGAGAAGGCACAGACCTATCGCGAAAGCGCAGCCAAGCAGAATGATCCGGAGGCGCAATATCTTCTGGGCATGATGATGCTTCAGTCGACCGACGACGCGCAGGACGACGCGACAGGTCGGCAGTGGTTGGAAAAGTCGGCAGCGGGCGGATATCCCCTGGCGCAGGCCGCACTTCAGAAGCTGTCATCCAATTGAGAAGCGGACCGAGACACCTGGCTGCGGCGGCAGCAACCGTCAGCATTTGGCGAGTGGTTCGAGCGGTACCTTGCCCTTTTTCTTTTCGGAACTGCTCTGCGAGGTGTTGCCGCACACCTTGCCCTGTGGACCGCGCTCTGCGCGCACGACCGCTACTCCGACTTTGCGAAACGTGTTGCCATAGACATCGTTGTGGAGGCCGTCCTTGTCGCTGTCACCACCGAGACGCACCCCAGCGCCTCGCACATTGCTAACAGTGTTGTAGCGGAAGACGTTGTTGTTGCCGCGAGAATCGAAGCCGCCCGAGTTCTTGTCCTTCTGGCCGGAACATTGATTGTGCTCGACGATGTTACGGCTTGACCCTTCCTTGATATCAACGCACTCGTTGCCCTTGGTGTCGATGACATTGTGATGGACGAGATTGCCGTCTGAGGCGTCGACGGATCGGTCCGGAGCTCCATGAGCGCCCCGCTGCTCCGGCGCGGTGCCAATGTAGATGCCCTCGCCGTTCTTGCCGCCATCTCTGAAGGCGAAGTCGTAGCGGCCGCAATTGCTGATCTGCGAATAGGCAATCTCGTTTCGACGCGTCTGGTAGCGAAGCCTGATGCATTCACCACCGGCATTTTTGACGGACATGTTCAATATTCGCAGGCCCGTTACGCCGTCTCCACGCGTCTTGCCGATGACATAGATGAGCTTGTTGCGATAACTCCTCTTGTTGTTACCGGCGCCGACCTTTCCATCGACGGTGAATCCGCGCAGCACCGTATAGTCGTGGTTGATTTCGATCACCCTCGGCGCGCCAGCTCCCTTGACGAATGCCGACCGAGGACCGGTGATCACGATCGGTTTGCCGGGCTTGCCGTTTCGGACCGTCTTGAAATCTTCATAATACACTCCGGGTTTAAGCCGGATCACATCACCTGGCTCTGCTTTGTTGAGGGCAGCCTGGATGCTGCGCCTTGGCGATGGAGAAACATCAAGTGTCGCCGCGAAACTCGCACCGGCGAACGCCGCGCAGCTGCAGAAAACCGACATGCGAACGACAAGAAAAGACGCCAAAAATCCGTGAGCCATTGTGAACCTCTTCGCACTCGCCGAAGGATTTAGCTGCCAGTGAAAGCATTGCTTGCAGACGGCAAGATCAACGTACATTCACGCCCGCTGAAACATAGAAAGAATTTCTCACAAGACTATGTCAAATCATTGATACAAGCTCGGATCGTCTCTCGTTTTTCTTCTTGAGATTCGAAAAAATCTTGTCGATTAGCTTGTGTTAATATAGCTTTACATTGTTGACAACGAAGGAGCTGGATCATGTTGAGATTATTCCTTGTCGTCTCCGCCCTACTGTCATTGTCCGTGCCTTGCGCTGTCGCCGACAGCCCTTGGTACCGGATTATTCCGGTACCAAACGCGCCGGGCTGCAAGGTCCTTGCCGACCCGAATGGCCGGCCGATTCAACAACGATACGAAACGGGCGGGGCACGCATCTATGCCATCGGTGGCAAGGCATGTCCGCAGAAATTCCCCGGAGAAAGCTACGCCACGATTTCGACCGCGCGGTCGATCACGACGGATGGAAACTTCGCGCGCATCATAACCAAGACGCGCAAATTGGTGGTCAGCCGCGGGGGCACGGGCAACCACTATCAGTTCGCAATAAACAAGCTAGACGCGGTGAGATAGGAAACCGGCTGGAAACGGCGCTGGAGCGAAGACGTTGGTCCGTTCGCACAAGTCCGATTGCCATCAGCAAGCGGGCTCCGGCGCCAACCAGTCGTCGACCGCCTGTGCGTCGAATGCTCCAGGAGGCGAGCCCTCCACGACCCGACGACCGTGCCTGTCATCAGCGGGCAAGCGAACGCGGTTTGAGCCGCTGTCGCGGGCGACGAGCCCAAAACAATTCATCCAATTCTCGGGCGACCGCAGGCCATTTCAAGACGCGCTCATGGCCGTGGCAAATAGCGTTCTTGAGGACGCGCCAGTCGTATGGCCAGTCGTGGCTTGAGCCATCGGCATCGTTTGGAATTCTGTGTCGTTGTCGATTGCGATGAGCCGCAGATGCTGACGCGAAAGCTTTCCGCCTATACCTTAAAAGACCTGCCAAACGCCCAACCTTGGTCGCTTTGTACGCGAGTGGAAGCCGGTGCGAGCGTCTGCTCGAGAGGGCGATATTACCTTGTCTCGTCGATCCAGCGGGCGTCATCTAACTGGTTGATTCGACTAATCTATGTCGAGCGGCGTGGTGAAAGAGGAGACCGCACGCGCAGCTTGATCTCAGGAGCAGACAATAAATTCCTTCCTTCTCTACAAGTATCAAGAATATATTTAAAGTATAACACAAGTAAAATATTCTTTCAAAAGGCATCTCTCGTTACGCAATAAGGCGTATTCGAGGATAATTGTTGCGTACGTTCAACTCATGTTAACTATTAGGCAGGGTTGAGGGTGTGAAACATGACCATTCCAGTCGAGCATAACTGGGACCTGCACCTTTCCGTCAAGAGCGACCGGAGATGGTTCGGTTTCAATAGCTTTGCGATCACCGGCATTGCGGCGGCGTTCGATTTTATTCTTCTCATCGCGGCGAGCGCCGCGGGCCATCTGTTTTACGAACGGATTGTCTTTGGTGGTCTTGCTGACCCGTCACTTTACGTTGGCATCGGTCTGCTCGTTGCCACGATTTTTGTGCTGGCCATGTTTGGCGTCCATGCTTATCGACCCGGCGAGATGCTCTCGTTCCGTCGCCAGTTGGTGTTGATTTCTGCACTTCTGCCCGCGGTGCTTTTGTTCCTTCTGGCCGTTGTCCTGTTCCTAAAGCTCGACACGACGGTATCTCGGGGTGCAATCATAACGACGTCGGTTCTCTCCATGGGTGGACTGATCGCTTTGCGCCTGTTCTGGCACCACCATCTCCACAGGGCCGTTGCACGCGCTGCATTTCCCACCCGTCGCGTCCTTTTGATTTGCCCAGGCACGATGCCGACCGAACCTGTCGTTCAACGTGCCGCTCTCAGCGGTCTATCCGTCAAGTACACGATGCGGATCGCCGAGGCCGATCTGGCCCTGGCATCAACCAGCGACGCCTATGAGAAACATGGCATAGCCGAGGTCGATGAGGTGCTGGTTGCCTGGAGTGACTTCGCGAATTTGCGTGCCCTGGAAGAGTGCCTGATCACGCTTCGCCAATTCTGCGTGCCGGTGAGCGTCATGTTCGGCGGCATCGTTGGCGACGTCGTCGAAGGCTTTGCGCAGACCGTCGGCGAACGACGTGTATTTCAGACACACCGGCCGCCTCTCGACGTTTACGAGCGCGGGCTGAAACGAGCGTTCGATATCGTCTTTTCGATTGCCGCCCTGGTGGTCATGTTTCCGATCTGCGCCGTCGTCGCGGTTGTCATCAAACTCGACAGTCCCGGACCGATTTTCTTCGTGCAGTCGCGAAAGGGGTATAGTGGCCGCGCGTTTCGCATCCTCAAGTTTCGCAGCATGTCGGTCATGGAGGATTCCACTGACGTGCGCCAGGCAACACGCAACGATCCTCGCATCACTCGCGTTGGCAGCTTCATTCGATCGACCAGCCTGGACGAACTGCCTCAATTCTGGAACGTCCTTCGAGGCGACATGTCGGTGGTCGGTCCGCGCCCACATGCGTTGGTGCACGATGATCTCTACGGAGCGCTTATCGCTCAATATGCTTCACGTCGGCATGTCAAACCGGGACTAACGGGCTGGGCTCAGATCAACGGATGCCGAGGCGAAACGCCGACTGTGGATCGGATGGCTGATCGTGTTCGCCATGACCTCTGGTACATCAATAACTGGTCGCTGTGGCTCGATCTGAAAATCGTCTTTTTGACAATGGTCTGCATGGTTGACCGCAGCAACGTCTACTAGGTGGTCATCGTTAGTGAGTATTTGCGTTAGTGCGAAGGGTGTGTAAGCGATGATTTTGGTGACTGGCGGCGCCGGTTTTATCGGCTCGAACTTCATTCTTGACTGGCTGGCTCAAAGCGACGAGCCCGTTCTTAACCTCGACGCGCTGACCTATGCTGGCAACAGAGAGAATTTGGCCTCGCTCACGACAGACGCCAGGTACACGTTCGTCCATGGAAGCATTGGAGACGGCGCTCTCGTAACCAACCTCATGACGCGATACCAGCCGCGCGCAATCGTGAACTTCGCCGCCGAAAGTCACGTTGACCGCTCGATCCATGGGCCCGAGGACTTCATTCAGACCAACATCGTGGGCGCATTCCGCTTGCTGGAAGCAGCCCGGGCCTATTGGGGCGGGTTAAGGGATCGCCAGGAGTTTCGTTTCCTACACATTTCGACCGATGAGGTTTTTGGTACATTGCAGGCCGGTGATCCTGCCTTCGATGAACAAAATCAGTACCAGCCCAACAGCCCTTACTCCGCCAGCAAAGCAGCCGCGGACCATCTGATGCGAGCCTACCATCACACCTATGGTCTGCCTGTGCTGACCACCAATTGCTCCAACAACTACGGTCCATTTCACTTTCCCGAAAAGCTCATTCCTCTGGTCATTCACAACGCCATTTCGGGTCGCCCATTGCCGCTCTACGGCGATGGGCGGCAAATTCGCGACTGGCTCTATGTAAAGGATCACTGCAGCGCAATTCGGCGAGTGTTGGATGCAGGCCTGCCGGGGCAGACCTACAATATCGGAGGCTGGAACGAGCGGACCAATCTTGAGGTCGTGATGATGCTGTGCGACGTGCTTGACGAACTTAAGCCAAGAGCCGATGGCAGCTCCTATCAGGAACAGATCACATTCGTGACCGATCGTCCGGGCCACGACCGGCGCTATGCGATCAACGCGGGCAAGATTGAAGCAGAGTTGGGTTGGCGACCAGCCGAGACGTTCGAGACCGGCATCAGGAAGACCGTTCGCTGGTATCTGGATCATCCGGACTGGGTCCGCAATGTCACCTTGGGCAGCTATCGCAACTGGATCGCAAAGCAATACGCATGAACATCCTGCTGCTTGGCAAGAACGGCCAGGTGGGCCGGGAACTTCATCGAACGCTTCTTCCGCTCGGTGCGGTGACGGCGCTGGAACGGCGAGACCTCGACATGGCGGCGACGGACACCCTTCCTGCGATCTTGGAAGCTCATGCGCCCGATCTCATCGTCAACGCAGCCGCCTGGACTGAGGTTGATCGCGCAGAATCGACGCCCGATACCGCTTTCCGCATCAATGCCGATGCGCCGCAGATTATCGCTCGGTTTGCCCGCGACCGCGGCGCGACGCTCATTCACTACTCGACAGACTACGTATTCGACGGCCGGAAACAGAGGCCATACGTCGAAAGTGACGACACCAATCCGCTGAACGTCTACGGGCAATCAAAGCGAGCAGGCGAGCAAGCGATCAAGGCATCAGGCTGCAGGTTCGTCATATTGCGGACGAGCTGGGTTTTCTCGGCGACGGGTGCCAATTTCATCAACACCATCCTTCGCTTGGCGCGTGAACGGCCGACGCTGCGAATTGTTGCCGACCAGTTTGGCGCGCCGACATCAGCCGAACTTATCGCCGACGTTACGGCGCTGGCGGTGGCGGCTCATCGCCAAGGGCAATTTGACAGCGGCATCTATCATCTGACGGCGCAGGGCCAAACCAGCTGGCATGAACTTGCATTCTATGTCGTTCGACGTGCGCGTGAACTGGGGTTCACCCTGCGGACTGATGTTGGCGACATCGAGCCCATTGCGACGGAGGAATACCCACTGCCTGCAGCGCGGCCGCGGAACTCCTTGCTCAACTGCGATGCACTCGCCAGTTGCCTGGGATTGGATCTGCCGTACTGGAGCGTGCACGTAGACAGGATGCTTGATCAACTCAGAGAACGGGAGCCGCAGACGTGACTCGAAAAGGCATCATCCTCGCCGGCGGTTCCGGCACCCGCCTGCACCCCGCGACGTTGGCAATCAGCAAGCAGTTGCTGCCGGTCTTCGACAAACCGATGATCTACTATCCGCTGAGCACGCTGATGCTCGCGGGTATCCGGGACATACTCGTCATATCGACCCCGCAGGATACCCCGCGCTTTGAGGCGTTGCTGGGGACCGGCGAGCAATGGGGCATCAACTTCTCCTATGCCGTACAGCCGTCGCCCGATGGCCTGGCCCAGGCCTTCGTCATCGGCGAGGACTTTCTCGAAGGATCACCGAGCGCCCTTGTGCTCGGCGACAATATTTTTTACGGACATGACCTGCCGCTGTTGCTCGCCAGCGGCATGTCGCGCACAAGCGGCGCAACCGTCTTCGCCTACCATGTGCTCGATCCCGAACGCTACGGTGTCGTCGAGTTCGACGGAGCAAACAGAGCCCTGTCAATCGAGGAAAAGCCGTCTCGAGCGAAATCGAACTATGCCGTAACAGGCCTTTATTTCTATGACGAGAGGGCTGTCGAGTATGCCAGGCAGCTCAAGCCCTCGGCGAGGGGCGAGCTAGAGATTACCGACCTCAACAGCCGCTACCTGAATGACGGCAGCCTGACGGTGGAAATCATGGGTCGAGGCTATGCCTGGCTCGATACGGGCACCCACGACTCTCTGCTTGACGCCGGCCAGTTCATTTCGACGCTGGAACACCGCCAAGGTCTGAAGGTCTCCTGCCCAGAAGAGATTGCCTTCCGAAACGGCTGGATCGACGGTGGGCATCTCGAGCGCCTGGCTGCACCGCTTGCCAAAAGCGGCTATGGCAAATACCTGCTGCGGCTTGTGGCGGAGGCCGGCAATCAATGAAGGTAAAGTCGCTGGAGATCGCTGACGTGTTGCTGATCGAGCCGACGGTCTATGGCGACGATCGCGGCTTTTTCTTCGAGAGCTTCAATCAGGCGCAGTTTAGTGCGCTCGTCGGTCAAGATCTCACCTTCGTGCAGGACAACCACTCCAAATCGGCAAGGGGCGTGCTGCGAGGACTGCACTACCAGATCAAACAACCGCAGGGAAAACTGGTGCGCGTCGTCGACGGAGAGGTGTTTGACGTTGCCGTCGACCTGCGCAAGGCGTCGCCGACCTTCGGCAAATGGGTCGGGGAAACCCTGTCTGCCGACAACAAACGGCAGCTCTGGATTCCGGCCGGTTTCGCCCACGGCTTTCTTGTGCTTTCCGAGTCCGCGCAGTTCCTCTACAAGACCACGGATTTCTATTCGCCGGAGAACGAGCGGGCGATTATTTGGAATGATCCGACGCTGAACATTCGCTGGCCGATCGATACGATGCCCATTCTTTCGAGGAAGGATGCGGTGGCGCAGGCGTTCCCTGATGCGGAAGTCTTCGCCGGTTCACTGGATTCTTGAATTCGCTTTCGTCGCATAGTTGAAACCGTGCCAGCGCGTCTGCATGTTCCTGCAAAGCGGCGATAAGAGGATGTCCGACGTGTCCGACGAAATTGTCAGTGGGTTGCACCTGGTCGTCGTTGCGCAAGCAATCGCGTGGCTGCTGTTTGCCTTGATTTTCTTCGTGACGATTGCCCCCATCAGGCTGCGCCCGCGAACGATCACGCGCGTCAACCTCGACAGAAGCCTCGCCTTCGCGGCAATGGCGTTCTTCTTTGTGCTTGGCTATTCACATTCCGCGGCACTGGTTGGTGTCAGCTGTGTGATCGGCGCGGGCATTTCGGAATTGCTGCAGCTCTTGTCGCCGTCGCGCCATGCGCGACTGCCAGACGCAATGGCGAAATCGACCGGAGCCGCCGCCGGCGCCCTCGTGGCTATGGTGGCGCTGGCGACATCCGGCTCACTGGCGATTTGAACACCGGGCCCCATCGCTCGTCGTAAGGACGCTTTCCGGAAACGTTTTAGTATGGCAGATAGGAAGGCAAATCGTTCCATCGGGGAGGAAGATTGCCGCAGATGAAGGGTATTCGCCAACTCGCCAAGCATCTCGACATTTCAATCGGGACGGTTTCGCGTGCGCTAAACGACAGGCCCGACGTCAACGAAGAGACGCGCAAGCGTGTGCTCGCAGCCGCCGAAGAGCTTGGATATGTGGCGAACCAGTCCGGACGCAGCCTGCGTCAGGGCACGACAAACGTCATCGGCCTGATGATCGAATCCAGCAAGGAGACGGTCGAAAACAGCGACAACTTCTTCCTTGGCGTCACCGGCGGCTTGCAGAGCGTGCTGTCGCGTCACAAGCTTGACCTGCTCATGCTGCCGTGCCCGAATGATGAAGACCCCCACGAGTATCTGAAGCGGATGGTCGCGCGACGGATCGTCGATGCCATGATCATCTCGGCAACGCAGCGCGTCGACAAACGCATCGACCTGCTGGTGAAAGCCAAGATCCCCTTCGTAGCACTCGGCCGCAGCACATCCGGCGGCAGCCACACCTGGATCGATCTTGACTTCGAGGGCGTTGCTGCCTGCGCCGTCGATCGCCTGGTATCGAAGGGACATCGTCGTATCGCTATCGCCGCACCATCCAACGACATCAACCTCGGCTATATCTTCGTCGATACCTATCGGCAAGCCCTTGAGCGGCATGGCATCGCCTTCGATCCGTCGCTGGTCATCCGCGTCAAATCCAGTGAGCAGGGCGGCTATCAGGCCGGCCACGAGATGCTGCGGCTCGACAGCAAGCCGACGGCGATCATCCTTATCTATGAGCTCATGGCGATCGGTCTCTACCGGCGCCTGAATGAGGCAGGCATTATTCCCGGTCGCGATCTCGCGGTCATCGGCTTTCGCGAAGAACCGCGCGGCAAATTCCTGCAGCCATCACTCACCTGCTTTCGCATGTCACTGCGCGATCTCGGCGTCGAGCTTGCCGAAACCTTGCTTGCGACAATGCCGGCCTATGCGGCGCACTACCCGAAAGGCGCACGCAACACGATCTGGCCTCTCGAACTCGTTCCCGGAGAAAGCGACGCTTTTTCTCTCAAGGCATAAGCTCGGATGTCTTGCCAGTCTGCTCACTGCAGCGTTGACGAGGGCGCAAGTCCGCGTCCTCGTTTGCCGACTGACGACCTTGGCGCCGATGACGTCATCTGTTTGAACGATCCATCCTCGCTGCAACGCTCGTGCACCGGTCAGCCTTTGAAATCGACGGTGATATTTTCCTTGCTGCGGCGCAATATCGATTTGCCTAAGGGTCCGCATTTGCAGGCGTTTTCCGCAGCATTCTTGCAAGAACCGCATGGTATTGACACCAGGAAACGTTTCCGCTTAGTATCGTAAACGTTTACGGGATGCGTTTCGGGAGGAAAACCAGAAACGATCCACCGGAGGAAATCGTGACTTTGAATGCCGTTCTATGCGGGTGCGGAGCCATGTCCAAGGGTTGGCTGCGCGCTATCCAGGAAACCCCGGCTCTTAAAGCCGCCATAAAGGTCAAGGGCCTTGTCGACGTCAATCCGGCAGCAGCCGAGGCGCTCGCCGCCGAGTTCGGCCTCGAAGGGGCTGTGACCGGTACAGATCTTGCCGACGTCATTGCAAGGTCGAACGCCGACATCGTGTTTGACGTCGTCGTCCCGACGGCACGTTTCAACGTCGTCTCCACCGCGCTGAAGGCCGGCTGCCACGTTCTCAGCGAAAAGCCGATGGCAACCTCGCTTGCAGAAGGAGCGGCCCTGATCGATCTGGCGGCTGAAACCGGCAAGATCCACGCCATCATTCAGAACCGTCGGTTCATCTCGGGCGTGCGCCGCATGCGCCGTTTTGTCGAGAGCGGGTCAATCGGTGACCTGACCGCCATCCATTGCGATTTCTTCCTCGGACCGCATTTCGGGGGCTTCCGCGAAGAGATGGACAATGTCTTGCTCCTCGACATGGCGATCCACACGTTCGATGCCGCCCGCTATGTCGCCGACAAGAAGCCGCTCGCCGTCTATTGCGTTGAACGCAACCCCAAAGGCTCCTGGTACAGGCACGGCGCATCTGCCAATGCGACCTTCGAATTTGCCGATGATGTCGTCTTCACCTATCGCGGCTCCTGGTGTGCGGAAGGCGAGCGCACCAGTTGGGAAAGTGAGTGGCGTCTCGTCGGCTCAAAGGGCATGCTGACCTGGGATGGCGCCGATACGTTCAGCGCCGCCGTTGCCGGCAATGAGCCTGGTCTGTTGCATGGCGTTGCGCCCGTAAACGTTCCTGAACCGGCTCACGAGGAAGAAACGCATGGCCATGCCAGCGTTATTTCGAGTTTCGTGGAGGCGATCAATACCGGCAAGCGGCCTGAGACGGCAAGTTCCGACAATATCAGAAGCCTCGCCATGGTCTTCGGCGCGATCGAGAGCGCCAAGACCGGCAGGCGCATTGAGATTTCAGCATAAGGAAAGAGATTGTGAGCAACCCTGCCAAGTCCATTCGTATCGGCACCATGGTCAGCGCCTCCAAGGGCGGTGCCGACAAGCGTATCGGCCAGATCGCCGATATGGGCTTCGAAAGCTTCGAGCCCTTCTTCTGGCAGACGACCAACGGCCAGGATCTTGCCGAACTTGGCAAGCGCTGCGTCGATGCCATCGGCGGTCGTGACATTACCATTTCGACGCTTGGCATGTTCGGCAATCCGCTGGAGACCGCCGACATCGACCTTGAGACGCTAAAGGGCTGGAAGGATTGCATCGACAACGCCCACCATTTCGGCGCAACCTGTGTTGCCGGCTTTACCGGCCGCATCCGCAACAAGCCGCTGACCGACAGCCTGCCGCGCTACAAGGAGATCTGGAGCGAGCTTGCGAAGCGTGCAGCCGACAAGGGCATCAAGATCGCCTTCGAAAACTGCGCCATGGACGGCAACTGGGCGACCGGTGATTGGAACATCGCCCACAACCCGGATGCCTGGGAACTGATCTTTAACGAAACCCCGGACGATCATATCGGCCTGGAGTGGGAGCCCTGCCATCAGATGGTCTATCTGATCGAGCCGCTACCGCAGATCCGCAAGTGGGCAAAAAAGATCTTCCACGTGCACGGCAAGGACGCGACGATCCGCTGGGATGTCATCAAGGAGCACGGCATCTTCGGCAAGGAGAAGTTCGTCTTCATGCGCACGCCGGGCTTTGGCGACAGCAACTGGACCGACGTTATTTCCGAACTGCGGCTTGCCGGTTGGTCCGGCTCGATCGACATCGAAGGCTGGCACGACCCGGTCTACCGCGACGATTTGGAAATGACCGGTCAGGTCTACGCACTGAACCATCTCAAGCATGCCCGGGGCGGCGACTTCGTCGTCGATCCGGTCTGATGACATCGTGGCCGGCGAGGAGGAATCGCCGGCTTCCGACAGGATAACCACAAAGGAGGAGAACTATGGGTATCCGCAAGTTTGCAGTAATCGGCGCTTTGGCGCTGGCAGGCGTTTCTCTCTTCGGCCTGGCCGCCAAGGCCGAGGATGTCACCATCACGGTCTGGTCGCTGGACAAGGATGTCCAGCCGGCGCCGAACCTGGTGAAGGAATTCAACGCGCTGAACAACGGCATCAAGATCGAATATCGCGAGATCCAGTTCGACGATGTTGTCAGTGAAGCGATGCGCGCTTATTCCACCGGTCAGGCGCCAGATATCATCGCTGTCGACAATCCGGAACATGCAATGTTCGCCTCGCATGGCGCGTTCCTCGATCTCACCGACATGATCGCCAAGTCCTCGGTGATCAAGAAGGAAAACTATTTTCCTGGTCCGCTGAACTCGGTCACCTGGGACAGCAAGCTCTTCGGCGTGCCGAAAGCAACCAATACGATTGCGCTCTACTACAATGTCGACATGTTCAAGGCCAAGGGCCTCGATCCCGACAAGCCGCCGCACACCTGGGATGAACTGGTGGATACGGCCCGCAAGCTGAACGATCCGGCCAAGAACGTTTATGGTCTGGCTTTCTCGGCCAAGGCGAACGAGGAAGGCACTTTCCAGTTCCTGCCTTGGGCGCAGATGGGCGGGGGTGGCTATGACCACGTCAATACGGCTGGCGCCGTCAAGGCGCTGGAAACCTGGAAGACCATCCTCGACGAGAAGCTTGCTTCGCCTGACACCCTGACCCGCGGACAGTGGGACTCGACGGGTACCTTCAATTCCGGCAATGCGGCGATGGTGATTTCCGGTCCGTGGGAACTCGACCGCATGTCGCAGGAAGCCAAGTTCGACTGGCGCGTGACGCTAATGCCGGTGCCGAAGGACGGCGTCGAGCCGTCTTCCGCGATGGGCGACTTCAACTGGGCGATCTTCGCCAGTACCAAGCATCCGGCCGAGGCCTTCAAGGCGCTCGAATACTTCGCCTCACAGGATGACAAGATGTTCAAAAACTATGGCCAGTTGCCGGCCCGTTCGGACATCGCCATTCCGCCGACCGGCAATGAGAAGAAGGATGCTGCACTCAAGGTATTCCTCGAGCAGCTGAAATATGCCAAGCCGCGTGGTCCGCATCCGCAGTGGCCGAAGATATCCAAGGCGATCCAGGACGCCATCCAGTCCGCGCTGACGGGGCAGGCCACACCGCAGGCTGCTCTCGACCAGGCAGCCCAGACCATCAAGGGTATCCTCGGCGAAGGCTGAGATCGGCCTGACGTGCCGCCGGATTGTCGTCCGGCGGCACCGCCAGGAACACGGATTGTCGTGTTATTGTTCTTCGGACATCTTCCTCTCAAGGGAGAGGGTGGAGACTGTGGTGGCGCTCCCTCCCGGCACTCTCTGCTCTTGCTTGCGCGGCACGGATCTTGACGTCGCGGTTCGGCAAGCATCTGCTCTCTTCCTTGAGAGGAAGGTGCCCGGAGGGGCATTCAGAAAATATGGACATTCGAAGCATATCGCGTCGAATGTATGGGTCAGGAGCCTTGGAGTATGCGCACTGTTGCCAGCGGAATAAGAGACGGAAAGGGGTTTGACGTCACACTTGCGGCGATTCCCTTTGCATTTCTGTTTTTCCTGTCTTTCCTGCCGCTTGTCTACAACGTGCTGATGAGCCTGCAACAGGTCGATATGTTCAGTCTCGCGCAGGTATTCCGCCCCTTTGTCGGCTTGAAGAACTATCAGGAAGTGTTCGCGCGGCCGGAAGCCTGGCTGGTGATGAAGAACACGGTGGTCTTCGTCGTAGCGTCGATCGCCGGACAGTTTCTTATCGGCTTCGGGCTGGCGCTGTTCTTCTGGATCGGTTTTCCCGGATCGTCCTGGCTGCGCGGTCTGTTTCTTGTTTCGTGGGTGATGCCCGGCCTCGTCGTCGGCGCGATCTGGAATCTGATCCTGTCGGGCGATTTCGGCGTGCTGAACTACCTGCTCAAGAGCCTGTCGATCACAGATGCCAACATCTTCTGGCGCTCAGATCCGGCCTATTCGCTGTGGGCGGTGATTATCGCCAATATCTGGCTCGGTGTGTCCTTCAATATGATCCTGCTTTCGGTTGGTCTCTCCTCCATTCCCGGCGACCTCTACGAGGCGGCCGAACTCGACGGCGCCAATGGCTGGCAGCGGTTCTGGACCATCACGCTGCCGATGATGCGTTCAACGATCGGTGCCGTCGTCTCGCTCGGCATGATCTTCACATTGCAGCAATTCGATCTCTTTGCGGTTATCACATCAGGCGGCCCGAACAATTCCTCCAACGTCGCGCAATACTGGGCGTGGCTTTGGTCCTTCAAGGAGTATGATTTCGCCAAGGGCGCAACGATTTCAGTGGTGATGATCATCGTCGTGATGATCGCCTCGGTCATCTATGTACGTTCGACCCGCCATGAGGTGCGCGGATGAGCGAGACCATGAAGTACCGTCTGCTTTTCGTGATTGCCGTGGTGCTGGCAATCATCTACCTCTTTCCGCTCTACTGGATGTATCTGAGCAGCCTCAAGACCACGTCGGACATGTTCGCGACGCCGCCGACTTTCCACGCCAGCAATCCGCAATGGCATGTCTATGGTGACGTCTGGTTGGGCCTGAAGATGGGCCACTACATCTGGAATTCGGTGGTGATCGCCACCGGCAGCGTCGCGCTGGTGACGATACTGGGCACCGGGCTTGCCTATGTGCTGGCGCGCTACCGCAACATCTGGATCGATATCGGTCTTTTCCTCGTGCTGATGCTGCAGGTGTTACCCGCCTCGCTGATGATTACGCCGATTTTCGTCGGGTTTTCGCAGATTGGCGTTCTCGACTTCCCACGCTTTGCTGTAATTTTGGCGACAGCGGCGAAAACCATGCCCTTCTTCGTGGTGCTTGTGCGAGCCACTTTCATGAGCGTGCCCCAGGAACTCGAGGAGGCGGCGCTGGTCGACGGAAATTCGCGTGTCGGCGCCTTCTTCAACATCGTCCTGCCACTGGCGCGCAACGGCATCCTGGTCGCCGCGATCCTGATCTTCATGCAGGCCTTCGGCGAATTCGTCTATTCGAAGTCGATGATCCAGAACATCGAACTCCAGCCGTCGAGTGTCGGCCTTTATTCCTTCATCGGCCCAAATACCAGCGAGTGGAACAAGATCATGGCTTTCGCGGCGATGTATGTGACGCCGATCCTCGCCATCTTCGTTCTTCTACAGCGCCGGATCGTCTCCGGCCTGACTTCCGGAGCTTTGAAATGACCACACAGATCGAATTGACCGGCGTCAACAAGCATTACGGTGCCTACCATGCGCTGAGGGATATCAACCTTACGATCCCAAAAGGCAGTTTCGTGGCACTTGTCGGTCCGTCGGGCTGCGGCAAATCCACGTTGCTCCGGTCGCTGGCGGGGCTGGAGAAGATTTCCGAAGGCACCTTGCAGATCGCCGGCGAGGTAATGAACGACATGCCGCCGCGCAAGCGTGACATCGCCATGGTGTTCCAGTCCTATGCGCTTTATCCACATATGACGGTGGCCGAAAATCTGACCTATTCGTTGCGCATGCGTGGCGTATCCAAGGATGAAGCGAGAAAGAGGGCGCACGAGGTGGCGCAGATAACCGGTCTTACCGGACTGCTCGACCGCTATCCACGTCAGCTTTCCGGCGGCCAGCGCCAGCGCGTCGCCATGGGCCGCGCAATCATCCGGCATCCCAAGGCCTTCCTGTTTGACGAGCCGCTATCCAATCTCGATGCGGCACTGCGCGTGTCGATGCGCAAGGAAATCCGCGCGCTGCACGACCGGCTCGGCGCGACGTCGGTCTATGTCACCCACGACCAGATCGAGGCGATGACCATGGCCGACCATGTCGTCGTCATGCGCGAAGGTATCATCGAGCAGCAGGGCAGGCCGCTGGACCTTTACGACAAGCCCGCCAACAAGTTTGTCGCAGGTTTCATCGGTTCGCCCGCCATGAACTTCATTCCGGCTGTTGTCGCCGACGACGGCAAGAGCCTGACGATCGATCTTGGCAGTGTGAAGCACAAGATCGCGATCGACCATCAAGTCCAAGCCGGCCGCAAGGTCACCGTTGGCCTTCGCCCGGAGCATATCGGGATCACGGCAGCAGGGCAGGGCACGTTCGACGTGCCGGTAGCCGTGGTGGAATCGACCGGTTCATCCACCTTCGTCACGGCGGCGACCACACCCGAACTGACGATCGTCGAGACGGGCCGAGGCATCGCGCGGGCGCGCGAGACGATTGGCGTGACCGTCGATCCGTCGCGGCTACATCTTTTCGACGAGACAAGCGGCGTGCGCCTCTGATCAAAGTGGCAGCCGAAATGCCTTCCGGCCGCCACGACCAATTTACCGTCCGCCTTCGATTTTTCGATACCGCTGGTTCGTGCCGCCGGCACCATAGGGGTAGTCGGCCACATGGGGCTGGCTGACTTCGCTCAGCTTCGTCATCTCCTCTTCGGAAAGCAAAAGCTTTGCCGCAGCGAGATTGTCCGCAAGCTGCTCACTCGTGCGCGCGCCGAGAATGACCGACGTCACCGCTGGTCGCGCCGCCGTCCAGGCAAGCGCCACCTGCGCCATGCTGACGCCACGGGCCTTGGCAATCTCCTCCACCGTGTCGATGATCGCCCAGGTGCGCTCCTGCGCATTGCGCGCGGCGTAAGATTCCATACCCCTGTTCGGGTTCTCGCCGAGACGGGTCGCACCCGTCGGCATCTGGTCACGCCGGTATTTGCCCGTCAGCCAGCCGCCGCCAAGCGGTGACCATGGCAGCAGGCCCATGCCGGCATCCTGGCATGCCGCGATAATCTCCAGCTCGATGTCGCGCACCAGAAGGCTATATTGCGGCTGCAGCGTTACTGGTCGCGTATAGCCGCGCGACTTGGCGATTTCCACGGCTTTGGCGATGTGCCATCCCACATAGTTGGAGAAGCCGTAATAACCGATCTTGCCGGCCGATACGGCATCATCGAGAAAGCGCAACGTCTCCTCGATCGGCGTCAGCGCGTCCCATGCATGCATCTGATAGAGATCGATATGCTCGACACCGAGACGCGAAAGCGAAGCGTCGAGCGCCTGGTTCAGGTGGCGGCGCGAAAGGCCGATGTCGTTTGGACCGGGGCCCATCGGGAAGCGCCCCTTGGTTGCGATCACGGCCTGTTTTGCCTCGGTCGGCCGTGTCTTCAGCCACTGGCCGATGATCTCTTCGGACTTGCCGGCGCTGTAGACATCGGCGGTGTCGACGAAATTGCCGCCCCAGGCGAAATAGTCGTCGAGAAGCTTGTGCGATGCCGCTTCATCAGCCTCGGCGCCGAATGTCATGGTGCCGAGGCAGTAGGCGGCGACGACCGCTCCACTATGGCCAAGCCTGCGATAATCCATGGAAGGTCCTCCTCTTCAATTAGTAACGTTAAGTGGCTGAACCGTTCGCCGCCGTTTCTTCCAAAACCGTGTCGGGAATATCGTCGAACGACGCGTAGTTCAGATTGTAGAGCCTGGAATAGAGCTTGCGGTTTTTCATCAGCTGTTGATGGTTCCCGGTCTCGATCAGTTCGCCGTTCTGCAAGACGATGATGCGATCCGCCTCCCGGATGGTGGCGAGGCGGTGGGCTATGACAAGTCCCGTGCGGTTTTCGAGGAGCTTGACCAGCGCCTTCTGGATCAGCATCTCCGTATAGCTGTCGATATTGGCCGTCGCCTCGTCGAGGACCAGGATTTTCGCGTCAGCCACCAGCGCGCGGGCAAAGCTCAGAAGCTGACGCTGACCAAGAGATAGATTGCCGCCACGCTCGCCAAGCATGCTGTCATAGCCCTGCGGCAAACGCATGATGAAGTCATGGGCGCCGACGGCCTTCGCAGCCTCGATGACCTGCTCGCGGGTTGCCTCCGCCTTGTGGTAGCGAATGTTGTCGAACACCGTGCCGGTAAACAGGAATGGTTCCTGAAGAACCATGGCGATCTGGTTGCCAAGCGAATCCTGTGTCAGATCGCGCACATCGTGCCCGCCGACCAGTACCTGTCCCTGCTGAACGTCGTAAAAGCGATGGATCAGCGACATGCAGCTCGATTTGCCCGAACCTGTCGGGCCGACAAGGGCAACCGTTTCGCCCGGGTTTACCTTGAAGCTGACATGCTTGAGAACCGGGAGCTTGGGATTGTAGCCGAAGACGACGTCACGAAATTCAACCGATCCGTCCATATCGGCGGAAAGCTCCCTGGCATTTGGTGCGTCCCTGATGTCGACCGGCACATCGAGAACTTCCGTCAGTCGCTGACCGGAGGCCATGGCGCGCTGCATCACCGAATACTGCAGCGTCAGCGACCGGATCGGGTCGAAGAACCGCTGGATATAGAACAGGAAAGCGACAAGGACGCCGACATCAAGCGCCTGGTTGAGCACACGTGCACCACCGACGACAATGACAAGCGCCATAGCAACACCGGTCAGCGAGTCCACGATCGGCACCATCACCTGGGCGTAGCGCGCCGCCGTCAGGTGCGTCTTCAGGTTCGCCTTCGCCTTGTCGTCATAGAGCATGAAGTTGACGCCCTGGCGGTCCATACTCTGGACGGCCCGCACGCCATGGATCGCTTCGGCCAGCGCGCCGCTGGCGACGGAATTGGTCTCATGCGCTGCCATGAAGGACTTGCGCGCCAGCGGCAGCCAGAAGAGACGCACGACAAAAAGGATAGGCAGGACGGAAAGTGTCAGAAGGCCGAGCTTGAAGTCGAGATAGAGCATGACGAAGACGATGCCGAACAGCAGTGCGATATCACCGACCGACAGGACGGAGGTTTCCAGAAATTCCTGCATCGAATTGACGTCGCCCTGCAGGCGCGACATCAGGCGCCCGACCTCGGTTTTGTCCATGAAGGAGAGCGAAACCCGCTGCAGGTGCGAAAACATCGCCTTGCGGATGTCGAAGAGAACCTCTTCGGCAACGTTGCCCACCAGCGTCTCCTGCGCGTAGCTGGCACCGTAGTTGATCAAGATCGCGATCACAAAGGCGACCATCGACCACGTCAGCGCTGAATGGCTTCCTCCGGGCTGCATGCCGTGATCGATCGCATAGCGGATGATCAGCGGGATCAGCAACTGCATCGCCGTGAACGTCAAAACGGCGGCCACCGAGAGTACCACCTGCCTCCGATAGGGATGCACAAAGCCCCAGATGCGTTTGACGATGTTGCCGTCGAAGGCCTTGCCGAACATCTCCTCCTCGATGCGGTGGGAGCCGACGACCGCGCGCGGCGGGCGGCGTCCGTCCTCGCGAACGTCGGAGCGTTCGGTTTCCAGTTCCTCGGCCATTCATTCCTCCCTAGGCACTGAGGGCCTCGTCGCCCGGCCGCACCTGTAGATCGAAAAGCGCCTTGTAGCGCCCGCCGGCGGCCAGCAACTCTTCATGTGTGCCCCGCTCGACGATTTCTCCATGCTCGACAAACAGGATCTGGTCGGCATGCATCAAAGAACTCAAGCGATGCGCCACGATGATCGTCACGCGATCAGCCGCATATTTGCGCATTGCTGCACGGATGCGCTGTTCGGTTGCGGCATCGATTGCAGCCGTCGAATCATCGAAGATCATGACGGCAGGCTTCAGCATCAGCGCGCGGGCGATCGACAGACGCTGGCGCTGTCCTCCCGACAGCGACACGCCGCGTTCGCCGACGACCGTTCCATAGCCGGTCGGCAGGCCGAGCACGTAGTTGTGCAGCTGTGCGCTTTCGCTCGCCCGCTCGATCCGGCTTTCCTTTGCCCAGGGGTCTCCATAGGCAATGTTGTTTTCGATCGAGGTCGTGAACAGGAAGGAATCCTGCTGCACGACGGCGACGGCGCGACGCAGCGACTGCAGCGTCGCCTTGCCAATGTCCTGTCCGTCAAGGGTAATCCTGCCCTTGGTGACGTCGTAAAAGCGCGGGATGAGGTGGGCAAGCGTCGACTTACCGCTGCCGGGCGGACCCACGATGCCGATCGTCTCGCCGCGCTTTGCCTCGAAGGAAACATTGCGCAACACCTCGTGTATCGGCGAACTCGGATAGGTAAAGCTTACATTCTCGAGGCGAAGCGTACCGTCATTCAGCGCCAGATCCTTTGCATCCGGCGCATCGCGCACGGCGATCTCGAGGTCGAGCAGGTTGAAGAGGCGGGTGCCGCAGGTCGAAGCACGTGCGAAGGCATTGACCATGAGACCAAGCTGGCGAACCGGCATCTGCAGGATCGTCATGAAGGTCAGGAACGAGGCGAGCGTGCCGACGGTGATCTCGCCTGACATCACCTTGCCGCCGCCGATCCACAGCACCAGTCCCATGGCCGCGAAGAAGGAGAAGGTCATAGCGCTCGTGTTGACAACGCGGATACCGACGCGCTGGTGGGCGAGTGTGAGAGCGCTCTTCGAGGCCTTCTCGAACTTCCTTATCTCGTGCGCCTGCGCGGCAAAGGCGCGGACGACGCGGATGCCCCCGAGATTTTCCTCCATGATGCGCGTCAACACCGATAGCCGCTCCTGCAGCTCGAGCCAGGTTGCACGCAACCGCAACTGCGTGACCGAGGAGCGCCAGCCGACGAATGGCACGAAGCTTAAGGCAAGCAAACCGAGAACGACGTCTGTGGAAAGCAGCATATAGGCGCCGATGCCAATCAGCATCGTCAACAGCACCATGCGCACCAGCGCCGTCGAAAAGTACATGCGCACACCTTCGAGGTCGAGCAACCCGATGGTGATCAGGTCGCCCGAATGGACGCTGTCGTGAAAGCTGAAGGAGAGCCGTTGGATCTTCTCGTAGCAGGCAAGGCGTAGCTCGTAGCCGATATGATGGCCGACGCTTTCGCTGTAATAGTTCTGGATCATCGTAAAGATGCCGCGCAGGACGCTGGCGCCGAGCAGCATCAGCGCGGTCGTCAAAAGCGCATCCTGCGCCAGTTGCCCTGCCTGACCGCCTTGCACCGCGATCTGCGTGTGGTCGACGGCCTGGCCGAGCAGGCGAGGGATCATCAGCTGGAAGGTGGAGGCCACAAGGGTTGCGCCAATGGCGAAACCGGATTGCCAGGGATGGCGAAACGCCATGACGGTGATGCGCACGAGCGTGAAGAGGCCTTTGCCCCAGCCTGCCGCAATCGCCTTCGCCATCGAAGCCGAGGGCTTCGTCGCGCGTGTTAAAGCATCGCTGCTCACGGTAATGTTCCAAAACATAAGGTGTGGCCGGACGCTGGTCCGGAAAGACGGCGAATCCATGAAGGATTGATTAGCGCCCTTACTTTTGCCGATTCCTCTCGGCCCTTCAAGTCAAGAATTCACCAGTTGGTTATTTTATCGTGAGCTTGGCAAGTTGAAGATGCGGGCACCGAGACGGCCCGTTTTCTCCAAAAATATCCAAATGTTTCCTGTACTTATCATATTCCGACAATAGGACTTCGAATAAAATGCTTGCCTAAATCGTCTTTTGGAGCTTTCATACACGACCAGTTTGATAGACTATAGGCGGTTCAAAACCGCGTGAACCTTGTCAACGCGCGAGCAATTTTCCCGCGTTGAAACCAATCGAGACACGATGCGCAAGGGTCGCAGGGGAGTTGAGATGACGGTTCAAGGCCTGTTTTCTTCGAAGTCAGCGGCGGCAGCACAGATCTGCGCCATGCCGCGGTTTGCCATTGTCGGCCGCGGCTTTTCCGGAATGATGAGCGCAATCGCCCTGATGAAGACGGTGCGCATGCCGTTTCATCTGCAGCTTTTCGATCCCAATTCGTCGGTCAGCGGTGGACAGGCACTCTCCTCAACGCGTGCCTCAACGATCCTGAATACGCGTGTGCGCGATCTTTCGGTTTGCGCCGGCGATAGCGACGATTTCAACGACTGGCTCTGTAGCAACGCGGAATTTCGCGCCGCCGTACCTGCGGCGATCCCGGGATTTCGCCAGATCTTCGTGCCGAAAGAGATTTTCAGCGACTACGTCTACCAACGCTTCTCGGAAGCCTTGTCCGCCCGCAAGGACATCACCGTTCAGGTCTGCCACGAACCGGTCGTGGCGATCCGCAGGAGCCACCGCAACCGCTTCCTGCTCGAAAGCGCCAATCCTGCCAATCCGCTGTTCGATGCAGTCATCCTCGCCACCGGCTACGGCTTGCCAGAGATCGAAGAACCGCAGCAAGAGCCGTCGCCGATCAGAGCCCAGCGCCTGATTGCACGACCGCACACGGTCCTGCTTGGCAGCGGCATCAGGGTCGTCGATCAGCTTCTGCAGTTGCGCGATGCCGGCTATGCGGGTCAGGTTACCATTCTTTCCAGGCACGGTTTCCTGCCGCAGAGCCATACGCCGAACTCTGCTGACCCGGTTTTTCCCGCAGATGCTCTGCCATCAAACCTTCCCGACATCCTGCGCTTCATCCGCAGCGCCTGCCGCCAGGCAGAGGAGGAGGGCCGAAGCTGGCAATCCGTCATGAACGGATTGCGCAGGCACGCCCGTTCTTTGTGGCGCGCGCTGCCGGCCCATCAAAAGCATCAATTCAACCGGCATCTACGAGCCATCTACGACAGCCATCGCAACCGCCTGCCGGAGGCCATTTACGCCCGTCTTCAGAGCGAACTGGCCGGTGGCAATACGGTTCTTCGCCGCGGCGTCGTGGGACGTCAGGGCCTGGGCGGCCTCTTCTTCCGGCCTGCCGGCTCGCAGTCCGACGAGATCGTGCATGCCGAGCGCATCCTGGATTGCCGCTGCCGCGGACCGCGCCTGAGCGCACCACTGCTCGCAAGCCTGGTAAGCGAAGGCTTGGCTCTGCCGGACGAATTATCACTGGGCCTGGCCGTCAATCAGCGCGGCCAGCCTTGCCTTGCGGATGGATCAACGGCCGATGGACTGTTTGCCGTCGGACCTCTTGGGCTCGGCAGTCTGCCTGACATCGATCTCGTTCCCGAGATCGTCAGTCAGGCTTTTGCACTGGGAGAGCATGTCGCCCAGCGCTTCTACCCGCAGAGCAAGGCTGTCTGATCAGACCCGACGGGCGCGCAACTCACTGCGGGCAACCAAGGCCAGCAGCCCGGCAGCCATGATCGCCAGCACGAACCAGGTCAGCGCATAGACCAGATGGTTGTTGGGGAAGACGATCTGCGTCAACCCGCCGACCGGCAGGCCGCCGGGATTGGGCGTCGCATCGGCATCGATGAAATAGGGGGCGACGTTAGCGACGTCGCGGCGCTCGGCGATGGCGGCCACATCGCGTGAATACCAGCGATCGTTGGCCGGATCGTTGGACTTGATCAACGTGCCCTTCGGCTCCGTGATCCTCAGCAGCCCGGTGATCTTCACCGGCGTCGGTTTCTGCCCTTCGCTGCGTGTTGAAGGATCGCGCTTGTCGGCTGGTACGAAGCCGCGGTTGATCAGGATAGACGTCCCGCCCGAGAGCGTGAGCGGCGTGATCACCCAATAGCCGGGGCCGAGCGTCGTCGACGCGTAGATCAGCGTTTCCTTGTCGTTCTGCAAGATACCTTCGGCCGTCACATGACGATATTCGTCCATAGCGCGGCTGACCTGTCCCCATGCTGCGCGTGCCGGCGCAGGAACCGGTTCGCCATGAACACGCTGATCGACGCTGGCAATCAGGCCCTTTTTCCAGGAAAGCCGTTCGACCTGCCAGACACCGAGCAAAACCAGCGCGGCAATCAGCAGCACCATGAGGCCGCAGAACGTCGCCAACCCAGCGGCACTATGCTGTCTTTGTGCTTTTTTGGTGGGAGCGTCGGCCATGGCCAGAAACCTTGCGGGCGGCGTGACCGCCACCCGCTCCTGCCCTTAGGGCATGTTCTTCATCATTTCGGGGCTCATCGGCATCATGTTTGTGTTCAGATGATGCATGACCCAGAGGGAGCCGGCGAGCGCGATCGCGACAAGCAAGAGCGTGAAGATCAGCGCCATCATCGTCCAGCCGCCTTCCGAGCGCGGGTTCATATGCAGGAAGAAGATCATATGAACGACGATCTGAACGGCGGCGAGCCCCATGACGCAGACGGCGGTGACGGCCGAGTTGTCGAACACGCCGGCGATAACCAGCCAGAACGGGATCGCCGTCAGGATGACCGACAGCACGAAGCCGATCATATAGCTCTTGAAGGTGCCGTGGGCGGCCTCGTGACCGTGGCTGTGACCGTGATGGGCTTCGTGAGCGTCCTCGGTTGCAGGTGCGTTAGAGGTCATCCGAGAACTCCCATCAGATAGACGAAGGAGAAGACGCCGATCCAGACGACGTCTAGGAAGTGCCAGAACATCGACAGGCACATCAGGCGGCGGCGATTTTCCGGGATCAGACCGCGCATCGACACCTGCACCATCAGCGTCACCAGCCAGACGATGCCGAAGGTGACGTGCAGACCGTGCGTGCCGACCAGCGTGAAGAAGCACGACAGGAAGGCACTGCGCGTCGGGCCGGCACCTTCGTGGATCAGGTGCGCAAACTCGTAGAGTTCGAGGCCGAGGAAGGCCAGGCCGAAGATGCCGGTAATGGCGAGCCAGAAGAGCGTGGCGCCCTTCTCCTTCCGCTCCATCTGCAGCATCGCAAAGCCGTAGGTGATGGAGGACAGAAGCAGCATCGAGGTGTTGATCGCCACCAGCGGCAGATCGAAAAGATCGGCCGGCGACGGCCCGGCCGCATAGTTGCGGCCGAGAACGCCATAGGTTGCAAACAGCACCGCAAAGATGAGGCAGTCGCTCATCAGGTAGAGCCAGAAGCCCAGCATGGTGCTGCCTTCCGGGTGGTGCTCCTCGGTCAGGTAGAATTCAGGCTTGTCGGCCTTGTCGATCACAGTATCGCTCATGGTCTTACACCTGCTCGGCAAGCAGTGCCGTACGCTTGCCTTCCGTTTCCGTGACTTCCTTCGCGGGGATATAGAAGTCGCGCTTGTAGTTAAAGGTATGGCCGATCGCGACGGCAATCATGGCTGCGAACGACAGAACGGCGAGCCACCACATGTACCAGATGAGGGCGAAGGCCAGCACGACGCTGATTGCGCCGAGGATGACACCGGTTCCGGTGTTCTTCGGCATGTGGATCGGCTTGAAGCCTTCCAGCGGGCGGGCATAGCCGCGCGCCTTCATGTCGTAGAAGGAATCATGGTCGTGGACGACCGGCGTGAAGGCGAAGTTGTAGGCCGGAGGAGGCGACGAGGTCGACCATTCCAGCGTCCGGGCATCCCACGGATCACCCGTCGTGTCACGCAGCTCTTCGCGCTTGAAGAAGCTGACGACGAGCTGGATGATGAAGGAGGCGATGCCGATCGCGATCAGGACGGCGCCGAATGCGGCGATGATGAACCAGATCTGCAACGACGGATCCTCGAACTGCGACACGCGGCGGGTCACGCCCATCAGGCCGAGCACGTAAAGCGGCATGAAGGCGAAGTAGAAGCCGATCAGCCAGAACCAGAAGGACATCTTGCCCCAGAACGGATCGAGCTTGTAGCCGAACGCCTTCGGGAACCAATAGGTGACGCCCGCCATCAGACCGAACACCACGCCGCCGATGATGACATTGTGGAAGTGAGCGATCAGGAAGAGCGAGTTGTGCAGGACGAAATCTGCCGGCGGAACGGCGAGCAGAACGCCGGTCATGCCGCCGATGACGAAGGTCACCATGAAGCCGATCGTCCAGAGCATCGGCACTTCGTAGCGAATGCGGCCGCGATACATCGTAAACAGCCAGTTGAACATCTTCGCCCCTGTCGGGATCGAGATGATCATCGTGGTGATGCCGAAGAACGAGTTGACGCTGGCCCCCGAGCCCATCGTGAAGAAATGGTGCAGCCAGACGAGGTAGGACAGGATCATGATCACGCAGGTGGCATAGACCATCGAGGCGTAGCCAAAGAGACGCTTGCCGCAGAAGGTGGCAACGACTTCCGAGAAGATACCGAAGGCCGGCAGCACCAGGATGTAGACTTCCGGGTGCCCCCAGATCCAGATGAGGTTGACGTACATCATCGGATTGCCGCCGAGGTCATTCGTGAAGAAGTTCGTGCCGGCGTAACGGTCGAGCGAGAGCAGCGCCAGCGTCGCCGTCAGGACCGGGAAGGTCGCCACGATCAGGATGTTGGTGCACAGCGACGTCCAGGTGAAGACCGGCATCTTCATAAAACTCATACCGGGTGCGCGCATCTTCACGATGGTCGCAATCAGGTTGATCCCCGATAGCGTCGTGCCGACACCGGCCACCTGCAGACCCCAGATGTAATAGTCGACACCGACGCCCGGGCTGTAGTCGGACCCCGACAGCGGCGGATAGGCCAGCCAGCCGGTCTGGGCGAATTCGCCGATGAAGAGCGAGAGCATGATGATGATCGCGCCGGCCGTCGTCATCCAGAACGAGAAATTGTTTAGGAACGGGAAGGAGACGTCGCGTGCGCCGATCTGCAGCGGCACGACAAGGTTCATCAGGCCCGTGACGAACGGCATCGCCATGAAAAAGATCATGATGACGCCATGGGCGGTGAAGACCTGGTCGTAGTGATGCGGCGGCAGATAGCCACCCGATCCGTTGAAGGCGATTGCCTGCTGCAGGCGCATCATGATCGCGTCGGAGAACCCACGCAGCAGCATGATGAGCGCAAGGATGACATACATGATGCCGATCTTCTTGTGATCGACGCTCGTCAGCCATTCACGCCAGAGATAACCCCAGAGCTTGAAGTAGGTGACAACGCCCAGAAGCGCGATGCCGCCAAGCGCGACGACCGCAAAGGTCACGACCAGGATCGGCTCGTGATAGGGGATCGATTCTAGGGTCAACCGACCGAAGATGAACTTCAGGAGGTCCGGATTGGAAAACATGGAATAAACCCGTTTATTGATGTCGTATCGACGCAAAGCGCCAGGTCTAGTTGCTGTTTGGTTGCGCAGGCGTCGTATCGCCGGTTTTCTGGTCCATGCCGGGCATGGAGTGCCCATCATGCTGCATTCCCGGCATGGTCTGCATGTCGTCGGTCTGGCCGGCGCCGTTGACAGCGTCTGCCGGCCTGGTTTCGATGGCATCGTGGCTCTCATCCGCTGAAGCCCCGTGGCCCGTTTGATCGGCGTGGCGGGTGTCGTAGCTCAGCTTCTCGCGGTTTTCGGCGCTTTCCTTGCCGCCGCCGCCCATCATGTCGATGTGCATCATTTCGTTCATGCACATCTTGCCTGGTGCTGCGCACAGGTTGAGGATCGCATTGAAGAGATCGTTGTCGACCGACGCGAAGTAGCGCACCGGCTCTCTCTCACTTGGCCGCTCGAGCTTGAGATAGGTATCCCGATTAAGCGCCGTCCCCTTCTCCTTGACCTGCGCCACCCACTGATTGAAGCCTTCTTGATTCACGCCATGGAACTTGAAGCGCATGTGCGAGAAGCCGGCGCCACTGTAATTGGCCGAAAAGCCGTCATAGACGCCTTCCTTGTTGATGACCGCGTGCAGATTGGTCTCCATGCCGGGCATCGCATAGATCTGGCCGGCGAGCGCCGGCACGTAGAAGGAGTTCATGACCGACGAGGCGGTGATCCTGAATCTAATCGGAACGTCGACAGGGGCCGCCATCTCATTGACGGTCGCGATGCCGAGTTCGGGATAGAAGAACAGCCATTTCCAGTCGAGGGCGACCACTTCGACGGTCAGCGGCTTGACATCAGCAGGGATGCTGCGTTCGGCATCGAGCCGGTCCAGCGGCCGAAACGGGTCGAGCTTGTGCGTGCTGATCCAGGTAACGGCGCCGAGCGCGATGATGATTGCCAGCGGTGCCGACCAGATGACCACTTCGAGACGTGTGGAATGGTGCCATTCCGGATCATAGGTGGCTGCCGTGTTGGACCGGCGGTAACGCCAGGCAAACAGCAGCGTCAGGAAGAGCACCGGAACGATGATCAGCAGCATCAAAACCGTCGACACAATGATCAGGTCGCGTTGCTGCACAGCGATATCGCCCGAAGGCGACATGACCACCAAATTACATCCTGCCAGCGTCAAAAGCAGTGGCAGAATGAGGAGATGGCGAGAAAACTTTGGCAGTTTTTGCACGTCTCTATGCTCTTGTTGTTTCGTCCGAACCGCGACTAAAGCACTGTACCTGATAGCAACATGAGGTGTTTGGTCGCAGTGCAGCAGAATTGCCGCACTGCGGGATAAGACACGTGGCGCAGGATGTCAAAATCCTGATCAAGATTCGAAGGATTTTTGCGCACAACCCTTTTCGAAGGGCTAATATATCCCCGAGGGCCGATCATGCCAGCCTTTTGCGGGCCGATTTCGCGGCACGGAAAGCGATTTTTCATCCACATCTAATTTTCGGAGCAGGAAGATGAACTATTTACGTCGATCAGACTTGATAAGCGCAGTGGTTTGATCAAGATCGCTGCTGAGGCGCTTTGCCACAGGGTGCCTCGACAGGGAGGCGTTTAATGGCGAATACTACACATTACGGACCATCATCCACATCGATGGAACAGGATGCGCGGCGAATTCATGCCGACAAGCCGGTATCACCCGGCAGCATCGCGATCGGCGTCGTCATTGGGCGCATGTCGGAATTCTTCGATTTCTTCGTCTACGGCCTGGCATCGGTCCTGGTCTTCCCTCAGCTTGTCTTTCCTTTCGCACCCGATCGACTGACGGCAACACTCTATTCCTTTGCGATCTTTTCGCTCGCCTTTCTGGCGCGCCCGGTCGGATCGGTCGTGTTCATGACCATCGACCGTATCTACGGCCGCGGCGCCAAGCTGACGATCGCATTGTTTCTGCTTGGCGGTTCGACGGCGTCGATCGCGTTCCTGCCGGGCTACAACGAGATCGGCGCCTGGTCGATCGCCTTGCTGGCCCTGTTCCGGCTCGGCCAGGGCTTTGCACTCGGCGGCGCATGGGATGGTCTGGCCTCGCTGCTTGCACTCAACGCACCGCCAAACCACCGCGGCTGGTATGCGATGATCCCGCAGATCGGCGCCCCGATCGGCTTTGCGCTGGCAAGCGTGCTGTTTGGTTATTTCATCGCCAATCTGTCCAGTGAGGACTTCCTGAGCTGGGGCTGGCGCTTTCCGTTCTTCGTCGCCTTTGCAATCAACGTGGTTGCGCTCTTTGCGCGTTTGCGTCTCGTCATGACGCCGGATTTCGGCTCGGCGCTGGAACAGCACGAACTCGAAGCAGCACCGATCCGTGATGTGCTGCGCGTCCATGGACGCGACATTCTGCTCGGGGCCTTCGTTCCGCTCGCAAGCTTCGCGATGTTCCACCTCGTGACGATCTTCCCGCTTACCTGGATGTACCTCTACGGAACCCAGCCGATCGGCACGTTCATGGTCGTGCAGATCGTCGGCGCCATGGTCGGTCTCGTCGCGATCGTCGTCTCCGGCATGATCGCAGACCGCATCGGCCGGCGCGCCCAGCTTGGCATCTGTGCCGTGCTGATCGCGATCTTCAGCTTCATCGGGCCGTTCCTGATCGCTGCCGGATCCGAAGGGCTGGATGCCTTTGTCATCATCGGCTTCGGCGTCCTTGGCCTGTCCTTCGGCCAGGCGACCGGCTCGATCTCATCGCGCTTCGGCAGAGGCTACCGCTATACGGGCGCCGCCTTTACCTCCGATCTTGCCTGGCTCGTCGGCGCTGGTTTTGCGCCGCTGGTCGCACTGACACTGTCCAGTCGTTTCGGCCTGCCTTTCGTTGGCTACTACCTGCTGTCGGGCGCCGTTTGCACACTCGCTGCTCTGGCCTTCAGCAAGGCGCTCGAACAGCGCGACTGAATGCGCCAAAACAGAAAAAAGGCCTGCTTCACGATCTGAGGCAGGCCTTTTGCCTTCAAAGACGTTGAAATCGCTACATCGCGACCTGCGGCAGCTTCGCCGCACGGGCTGCAGTCAGTTCCGCCGTTGTATGGTTCAAACGGTCTGCCAACACCCGCATCACCTCGACGGCCATTTCGGGGAAATCGCTGAGCAATTTCAGGAAGTGTTCCTTGCTGATGCGCAGGACTTCCAAAGGCGAGGTGGCGCGAACCGTCGCGGTACGCGAGACGTCACATAGAATGGCGATTTCGCCGACGATCGAATTGAGTTCCACATCGGCGACCTTGATGTCGCCGGCGGGCGAATGGACAAGAATGTCGGCGGTTCCCGACAGAACGACATAAGCGGCATCGGCCGGATCGCCCTGATGGAAGAGGTCCTGTCCGACGTTGTATGTCATGCGATCGGAAGTGAAGGCCAACAATTTGAGTTTCGCAGGTGCTATCCGCGAGAAGATTGGCACCCGCCGCAGCATTTCGACTTCGTCTCTCAACAGCATAAACGTATTATCCCTGTCGCGCTGTTCGGTGCACGACGTTTGACCGTGGCACCTCGCAAGGGGCGCCATCTTTATTGTCCCCTCAGTAGAATATTACGATAACAGTTCCTTGAACATACCGTTTTGTTCGGAAAGCTCCGGAAAGTTTCCTGCTTCGGCCAGCGCGCCGCGGTCAAACAACAGGATTCGATCAAACATTTCCGCGAGTTTTGCGTTCGAAAGCACCCAGATGATGGCCGGCCGTTCGCCTTCCTTGTGCAATCCTTCGACAATGTTGCGCGTGATCTGGTCCTGAACACGCTGGTCGAGCGCTGACATCGGCCGATTGAAGACGAAATAGTCAGATCGTTTGAGAAGCGCGCGGGCAAGATTGAGCTTCTGCCGCTGCACCATTGTCAGGCGTTTGCCGCCTGAGCCAACGTCAAATTCAAGCCCGATCGACAAGACGTCGTCGAACAGGTCGAGCTTGTCGAACAGGTCACCCATGATGGCCCGGATACGATCGGACGCGTCGGCCTGCTGGTAGGCGATACGTCCGAACAGGACGTTGTCCATCAGGCTTGCCGAGGAGATGAAGCGCTCCGGATCGTATCGTTCGATGACGGCGGCGAGATCTTCAGGAATGTTCTCGTGGAACTGCTTGCGGGCATTGACGATCTTTTCCATCAGCTCGTCTGTCAGCAGACCAAAACGATGCCGCGGCTCGATATAGGCAAAGCTTAGCCGAATAATGGCCGAACGCTCGTCGGGAGCTGCGTCGTCAAACCGTCGGCTCTGCAGTTTCTGCAGCAGAGCCTGATAGGTCGGGATATCGTCTGCCGTCATGAAGGTCAGCTGCTGGAAGAACGGGTGATCCGGCGGCAGGTCATGAAAGAGTTCGACGGCGTTTTCCGCGATCTCAAGGCCCATGGCATAGAGATCGTTGCTGAGACCGGTCTCGCGAAACAGCGCCTGGAAATAGGGATGCGCCGCCAACCGGCGATTGTTCATCATCGGCCGCTTCATCGAACCGAAGAGCAGGTTCTCGCCGACCGTGGCCTGCCGATTGTAGGCGTCGAAATCAAACGGCACGACGATGTTGGCGAGCTCGGTTTCCTGCATGCGCTGGCGCAGTGCCGATCGCAGATCGACGATGTGATCGGCGAGCGCCACATGCACGCTTGTGTTGACCGTCGATCGAAGCGCGAGATCGAGAATGTCCTGCGAAATGAGCACGGCATCGAGCACCGGCCGGATCGCCGTTAGGATGTCGTGCGGGCCCGTCGCACCGGCGGCCTGATAGTCCACCCAGTCGCTGTTGATATCCATCGTCGGATTGCCGGCCTTGACGGCCTCTTCAGCATGCCACTTGGCCTCCAGAGCCTCCTTGCCGTCATATTGCGGCTCGCGCAAGGGGGCGTGCTTCAAGCCGTAAAGGAGATTGTCCTGCAGCGTCCCGTGGAAGAAGTAGGTGTCGGCGGATGCGTAGGAAATGCGTCGACCGGTAATGGACTCGGGCAGATCGAGAAGGTCCTTGCCGTCGATGGTCACGCGGCCGGAGTCCGGCCACACCAGCCGACCGAGAGCCTCCGCGAAGGCTTCCGCGCCGCTGGAGTTCGGGCCGACCACCGCGACCGTTTCATTCGGCTTGATCTCGACCGAGACGTGGTCGACCAGCCGCGCGCCGCTATCGTCACTCACACTCAGGTTGGTGATCACGAGCGGGGCCGACAATGCGCCTATCGCCGCATCCGAAATCTCCTGGATCTTGCCATCGATCAACGGCTCCACATTGAACTGCTCGTAGACCTGCTGGTACTTGACCTGCACGTCCTGGCGCATCTGATCCCAATCGATCAGCTCCTTCAGCGGACCGGGCAGGTCCTTGTAGGCGCTGATGACGGCCACAAGCTGACCGATATCCAGACGCCCCTGCAGCGCGAGATAGCCGCCGATCGCATAAAACAGGAACGGCGTCACCTGGGCCAGGAAGTTGTTCAGGAACTTGACCAGAAACTTCCACTGATAGAGATCGTATCGGATCGAGAAGATCAACCCAAGCCGCGTGGCAATGTCGGCACGCTCGAAATTCGACGTGTCGTTACCATGAATTGTGCCTATGCCATCGACGATCTCGCCGACGCGGCCAGACAGTTCGCGCGCTGTGATCTGACGCAGGCGGCCAAGCTCAAGCAGCCGCTTTCTCATGCGCGGGATCACGACCGCCTGGACACCGACGATCGCCGCAGCGATCATCCCGAGCCAGAAGTTCTGAATGATGATAAAGGCGAGTGCCGTCAGCGCCTGACCGCCGAGCAGGGCCGGCGAAACGAAGGCATCGCCCGTGAAGCCGCCCATCGGCTCCACTTCATCCTTGATCATTGTCGCGATCTCAGCCGATTTGACGCGCTTGAAATGCGACGGCGGGAACCGCAGGACCCGGTCTATCAGCTCGAAGCGAATGCGGCGCAGCATCCGCTCGCCAAGCCGCCCCTTGTAGGTGTTGATATAGAATTTGAAGAGTCCGTTCAGAACAACAAGCGCCAGGAAGACGAGGCTCAGCCCCATCAGCATCTGCAGCCGGTCAAGCTGGACACCCTTGAAGAACTCGACTTCGCCGATGACGGGAAACGTATAGACGAGCCGCATGAAGGTTTGTGTTGCGCCCTGGCCCTCGAAGCCCGAACCCTGAATCGGTCCGTTGACGATCTGCTTCGGCAGGTCGAAAGACAGGAAATAGGGGATCATCGAAACTGCAACGACTGTCAAAATCCAGAGCTGCTGCAGCCGCGTGTTTGACCAGATGTAACGCGCGAGGCTTTTTTCCATTGCTAACCGTCAGTTGCCTGGGAAATCTGGGGGCAGTGAACCTGCGGCAAGACAAAGGGGAATGCCGAAAACAGGACCATGCAACCGGACCGCCGGATCTCATAATGAAAACAAGGCGAATCGGCTTGCCGTCGTCATGCCGATTCTCGCCGGGACGTTGTTTATATCACATGACTTTCGCAAAGTGCGAGGGTTTCAGCCAATCATTGAACGAATGATCGCCGCTGTTTTGTGAGCACCGCTCAGATCCAGCGACACCGGCGCCGCGCGCCGCGTCGCAAGTGCAGTCCTGATGGCACCGGCAACGATCTCGGGGGTCAGACCGGCCTGCGGCAGGACATCTGCAAGCCCGAGTGCCTGCAGCCGTTGCGCACGAACCGTCTGCTCCGTTTCTCCGCCAGCAACGAAGGGAACGAGGATCGCCCTGCAATCGGTCTGCAGCAGATCACCAATGGTGTTGTAACCCGCCTGCGAGATGGAAACACGCGCGCCGCGCAGCAGCGAAGGGAAATCCTTGCGAAACCGGACGAGGGTAACATTTTGCGGCGCCGCATCCGCCAAGCTGGCGAAATCGACCTCCGGAAGGTTCGGCCCGCCGATAAGCAGCCACCGCAGGTTCGCCGGCAACAGGGCGGCGGCTTTGTTGGCGGCACCAAGCAGATCAAGGCCGACCGCTCCGCCACCGGCGGATGCAATAATGTCAAAGGTTTCCTTGGGATCGGCCGAGCGTGCGGCCGCCACCATGCCGGTATAGCGAATTTTCGATGCGATCTCGCACGTCAAGGGAAACGTATCTTCCAAACGCACAAAGTCGGGATCCCCGTGCACCAGGACGCCGTCAAAATGGTCCCTGACAAGCCCGACGGTCTCCTCGTCGCGTCCCGGCTTGCGGTTCTGCTGCAGGATATCGCGCACGGAGCTAAAGAGCTTCGGTCGAGGATGCGCCGTTTCGATGGCGTCAAGAAGCGGAAGCAATTCGAACCGCATCTGCCGGCGACCAAAGGGAAAAGCTTCGATGATGACGACATCCGGCGCTGCATCAAAAAAGGCGGCAAGCAGCAGATCGCGACGCCGGCTCAGGAATGCCTCGTCGGCGGCAACGCCATTGCCGTCCGCAAGTCCGGAAAAACCCGCATTGCTCGCCACAACCGGCGGCAGCGTCACCGTCTTGATGCCGCCTGCGGGGAAACCCGGAACCGGCAGACCGCCGGTCACAACGGTGACGTCGAACCCGTCGCTGACGAGCGCGCTGGCGATGCGGCTTGCCCGAGCAATGTGGCCGATGCCAAGCAGGTGTTGGACATAGAAAAAGACCCGGGGCGTCTTCATGAGGCTTTTTGCCATTCGTCTGCAAACAGCCGGCCAAGCTGATCGATACTCGCCTCATGATCGAAATGCTCGCGCACGCGCTTTTCCGCAGCGTTTCCCAACCGCGACCGCAAGGCGGGATGGCGGATCATTTCCTCAAGTGCCACCGCGAGCGCTGCTGGGTCGTCCGGTGGCACCACCATCCCGTTTTCGCCATCGACGAGAAGCTCTGGGACGCCGGATACCGACGTCGAAATGCAAGGCACACGCTGGCTGGACGCCTCCACCAGCACGTTCGGCAAACCGTCGCGATCACCATTGGAAGCAATCCGGCAGGCAAGCGCAAAAACATCGGCCCGGCGATAATGATCGAGTACATCTTCCTGGGCAAGTGCACCCTTCCAGATGATCCGATCCGCCAGATTAAGATCCGCAGCCAGGACCTTCAGCTTCGACAGATTGTCGCCACCACCGATATGTTCGAAACGCCAGTTCAAGTCGCCGGGCAGCAGGGACAGTGCCTTCAACAGCGTGTCGTATCCCTTCTTCTCCACCGCGCGGCCGACGCTGAGAATGAAGGCCGGATCCGCCGGGTCGCTGCCATCGCGCTGCGATCGTTTGCCGCCGAAATGCCCGAAACGTGCCAGATCGAGCCCGTGATAGCTCAAATGCACAGCTTCCTTGCGCGGTGTCAGCGTCCGCATGTGCTCGTATCCGCTTCGCGTGCAGGTCACGGTCCAGCGGGCACTGCCAAGCTTCTCATGCAGTTCCCAATCGGGCGATGTCCAGATGTCCTTGGCATGGGCAGAGCACGTCCACGGCACGCCGGTAAGAATGCTCGTATATTCGGTCACGGAGGCGGGGGTATGGATGAAATGTGCGTGCAGCCATTCGCCATTGTCCGGCCACTCGCGTGCGAGTACCATCGCCTGTCCAAGCCGTCTGAAGCGGTTGCGGGAGAGGTCGCGCGCCAGGTCCTTGAAGAAGCGTTTCCACAGCGCCTTGATGCCGGGCTTGCGAAAGCTCGCCATCAGTCCCTTCAGCACGCGGATCGGCTCCTCGTGGAGATACTCCGGCAGATAGACGACGCGTGCCCTGATCTCGTCATGCACCGGATGCCGCTTCTTGTCGGTGGGGCGGCGCATCGAGATCAAGGTCAGCTCGAAGCCGGCCTTCTCCAGACCGCGCAGTTCCTGGGCGATAAACGTTTCCGAAAGGCGCGGATAGCCCTTCAGAACGACAAGGATCTTACGACGCTGCGACAAGGTCTTGGTCTTCACTCGGCCCCGACGACGGACAGGTGGCGACCGCGGCCATCCAGCCAATGTCCGACCGTCTGCGAGATATGATCCAAGCCTTGCAGCTGCAAGGTACAGCCACTCTTTGACGGCGGTACGCGTTCGGGCAGTCGTTTCAACGCTTCAGACATCACCGTCGGATCTGCGGACTGATCCGGCAGCAATACATCAACGAGCCCGAGCGCACTTGCCCGCCTGGCGCGCAACAACTGCTCCTGCCGCGGCTTCACGCGAGGAACAATAAGGGCAGGCTTGTCGAACGAGAGGATTTCGCAATAGGTATTGTAACCGCCCATGGCCACGACGCCCGTGGCGCCCACCATCAACTCTTCCATGTGGTTATCGAACTCGATCACCTCGATGTAGGGGATGCGTGACCCTTTGGTCACCAGCTTGGAGCGCTCGGCCGCTGGCATGTAAGGGCCCAGCACAACGAGGGCTTTTTGTTGCAAGGTCGGATCATTCTCATAGGCATTCATGACATCGTGGACCAGATCTGACCCATCGCCGCCACCGCCGGTCGTGACCAGAATGTAGTTGTCCGAGCGTGCATTGATCGAGGTCTTGCTCGTGGAGACACTGCGTTGCAAGAATCCCACGAAATCCATCTTTCTGCGCACACTTGCCGGAACGTCCAGACCGACGAGCGGATCGTAGAAATCCGGCGGCCCGTAAACCCAGACGGAATCGTAATAGTGGTCGATCTTTTGCATGATGCCGTTTCGCTTCCATTCGGCATCGAGCAGGTGTGGCGCATCCATGATTTCGCGCAGCCCAAGCACCAGAACGGTGCCGCGCGCCTTGAGATAGGCCAACGTCTCCTCTACCTCACCCTTCAGCCCCATCGGCTCCTTGTCGACGATGAAAATGTCGGGTTGGAACGTTTCGGCCGTGTGGCGAATACTGGCCTCACGCATCTTCAGCGTTTCATGCAGGTCGATATGGCCCGCCATCGAGGTATATTCGCCGTTGCGAAGCTTGATAACGCTCGGGATCTTCACGAAGTCGACGCGCGCTCGATAGTCGAACGCGCCGGCGATCGTGGCACCAGAGATAATGAGAATGTTGAGGCCGCGATAATCCTCGACCAAAGCATGCGCGATCGCGCGGCAGCGGCGCAAATGGCCGAGTCCGAACGTGTCGTGGCTATACATGAGGATACGGGCATCTTCCAGGCGCCGTGCCATGGGCAATCCTTCTGCGCTGTAGACCATACTAGCACCGTCGGTTTCTGCTGGCCGTCAGAAGACAGAGCAGCGCTCCGCCGGGCTGGCCGCTATTTGTAGGGATCTGCCGCATCGCGCAAGCCGTCTCCCAGAAAGTTGAACGCCAAAATCACCAGAACGACCGGTATAATCGGAAAAAGCAACCATGGATAGAATGCGATGACGCTTACGCTCTTTGCTTCTGTCAGCAGAATGCCCCAACTGGTGATCGGCGGACGCAGACCGAGGCCAAGAAAGCTGAGTGCCGTCTCGCCAAGAATCATCCCAGGGATCGAAATCGTGGCAGAGGCGATCAGATGGGACATGAAGCCGGGAACAAGGTGTCGGCCAATGACGCGCGGTGTGCTGGCGCCCATCAGTTGGGCGGCCTGCACATAATCTTCTTCCCGCAGAGCCAAGAGTTTCGAGCGCACCGCTCGCGCCAGCCCGGTCCAATCGATGATCCCCAGGATGACCGTGATCCCGAAATAGATGACGATCGGGCTCCAGGTGGCCGGCATGATCGCCGCCAGCGCCATCCAAAGCGGCAGGCTCGGCAACGACTGCAGCACTTCGATCACGCGCTGAACGATCAAATCGAAGGCGCCGCCCCAATAGCCGGCAAGGCCGCCGATCACGATGCCGAGGCAGAAGCTGATGGTGATGCCGATCAGGCCGATCGTCAGCGAAATGCGCGCGCCGTAGAGAATGCGGGAAAGCACATCGCGACCGAGGCGGTCAGTACCGAGTAGAAACATCTGTCCGCCGATTGCCGGGCAGACCAGATGCAGGTCAGAACTCACCAGCCCCCAGAGCTTGTAGGGATCGCCGCGGCAGAAGAAACGGATCGGCTGCACATCGTTTGGCTTGTCGGTGTAGATCCGGTGCAGCGTGTCGAGATCAAGCGACATGCTTCGCCCGTAGACGAAGGGGCCGACAAACTTGCCATTGTTGAAGAAATGGACGCGCTGTGGCGGCGAGTGGATGAAATCGACATTCCTGGTGTGCAGCCCGTAGGGCGCAATGAATTCGACGACGACAATCATGAGGTAAATGGCAAGCAGGAAGATACCGGAGGCAAGCGCCAGCCGGTGCTGCTTGAATTTCCACCACATCAATTGCTTCTGCGAGGCGAGATGGATGCGCGATTGCGCAGACGTCATCCCTTCGGTCGCCATGGGATCGAAGGGTGCGGTGGAAACATAGTGCGGCAGCGGTGCGCCGGGCGGTGGCAAGGGCGACATCTATTTGGTGCTCCTGCCTTGCAGGCGGATACGCGGATCGAGGAAACCAAGCGCGATGTCGGAGACGAGAACACCGATCACGTTGAGAAAGGCGAGGAACATCAGGAAGGAACCTGCCAGATACATGTCCTGGCTCTGAAGAGCCTTGATGAGCATTGGCCCGGTCGTCTCCAGCGAAAGCACGATCGCAACGATTTCCGCACCTGAGATGATTGAAGGCAGGATCGATCCGATATCGGCAACGAAGAAGTTAAGAGCCATGCGCAGCGGGTATTTCACCAGCGCGCGAAGCGGGTGAAGCCCTTTGGCGCGAGCGGTCACGACATACTGTTTCTGCATCTCGTCGAGCAGGTTGGCGCGAAGCCGCCGAATCATGCCGGCCGTGCCTGCCGTTCCCACGATGATCACCGGTATCCAGAGATGCGAGAGGATCGAACGCGCCTTTTCCCAGCTCATCGGCGCGTTGAGGAACCTCTGATCCATCAAATGCCCGATCGAAACCCCGAACCAGATATTGGCGAAGTACATCAGGATCAACGCCAGCATGAAGTTCGGGACGGCGATGCCCAGGAGACCGAGAAAGGTCAGCCCGTAGTCTCCCCAACTGTACTGATGGGTCGCTGAATAGATCCCGATCGGAAATGCGATGAGCCAGGTCAAAAGGATGGTGGAAAAGGAGACGAGCATCGTCAACCAAAGGCGATCACCGACGACATCGGAAACCGGCAGCTGGTACTCGAACGAATAGCCGAAGTCCCCATGAAGCATGCCGCCAACCCAATAGACGTAGCGGACGATCTCGGATCTGTCGAAACCATACTGCTTGCGAAGCTCTTCGATCTCCTCAAGGTTGGCGCTTTCGCCCTGGGCGCGCAGTTCGGCGATCTGGCTTTCGAAGAAGTCACCTGGCGGCAGTTCGATGATCGTGAAGACCAGTGCCGAGATGATGAACAGCGTCGGCACCATCGCTGCGATGCGCCAAAGAATGTATTTCAGCATCCCTCAAGCCTCCTTGAACCAGAAGGCATCCGGCATATAGAGGCCGAGATAGGACGTTGGATCGAAACCATAGAGGGCCTTCTCAGGCACGTTCTGCAGCTTGGCGGATCTGAGGATCGGCTGCAGGGTGCCGTTGATGAGGCCGATCGAGAAGACCTGTTGGGTATAGAGCCCCAGCATCTGATGCCAGATCACTTCGCGCTCTTTAAACCTTGCGGTCTCGCCCCACTGTTGGAGAAGATCGACCAGCTGCTCCACTTCCGGCAGATCGGGAGCGCTGCCTTCCTGCCCAGCAGACAGGTGGTACATTCCCCAAAGCGGCCATTGCAGCTGATCGTCAAGCGTCGGTGCAAGCTGCCCGGGCGGCATGTCGGCGGTTGCGACGCCGTTCTCGATGCCGAACCAGATCGACATCATGATCGTGCCGCTCATGGCGCGGCTGCGAAAGACATCACGCTGCGAGGTGCGGGTATAGAGGGCGAGACCGACCTCGCGCCAATGGTCACGCACCAGTTCCAGCACGTCAGTGTCGAGATTGCTTTCCCCAGCCGTTTCCACGGTGATTTCGGCGCGGCGCCCGTCAGACAGCAGACGAATGCCGTCGGCGGCACGGTTCGTCAGTCCGAGCTCGTCCAGGAGCTTGTTTGCCTGATCCGGATCGTGGGCAATGAAGGCTTCGGCATATTCCGGCTTGAAAAGGGGGCTATCGGGCAAAACGGTATCAGCACTTGCCCTGCCAAGGCCGTAGAAGGCGACCATGTTGATCTCGTGCCGGTCGATCGCCATCGACAGCGCGCGGCGGAAGCGGGCTTCTCGAAACAGGTTACGCCAGACCTCGTCGGCGCAGTTGAGGTTTGGCAGCAGCGCCACGCGCGATCCGCGCACCTGCTTCCACAGGTTGACCTTCACCGGAAACCGCTTTTCGGCATCCTTAAGGAATGTGTAGTCGTTGAAGTCGACGCCCGTCGCCTGCAGGTCGGATTCACCGGCACCGGCCTTGGCAGCGATGATCGAGGACGAACTGACGTTAAGGATGAACTTGTCGATATAGGGCAGTTGCACGCCGTTCTCGTCGACCCGGTGGAAAAACGGGTTTCGCACGAACACGAACTGGTCGGCCGGCAGTGGCGTGGTGTTGCGCCATGGATCGAGCGTCGGCAGGTTCGGATTTTCAGGGCGTGAGGAGCGCGACATCTTGATGTGCAAGTCCGCCCATTTCTTGACGCGGTTTTCCTTCATCAGCGCCGACAGGCGGAAGTCGTCCTGATATTTCTTGTGGAACTGCTTGAGATAGTGCCCTGGCCCGAAGATTACGAGCGGCAGTGGGCCGGCGAGCGCCGGCATGAACATCGGATTGGGTCGTTCCCAGGTGTAGCGAACCGTCAAAGCGTCGAGCACTTCAAATTTCGGCAGCTTGCCGTGCGGTCGCAACTCAAGCGCGCCTCCCCCAGGCGTCAGATCCTTGCTGAGGATCACATCGTCCCACCAGTAGCGGAAATCGTCCACCGTAAAGGGTGCGCCATCGGACCAGCGGTGACCCTCGCGCAGATAGAAGGTGAAGACCGTGTCATCCTTGGATTCGAAGCCCATGAGAATATCCGGCTGGAACATCAGATGCTTGTCATAACCGACCAGGCGCGAATAGCCGTAGACGGTCATGTAGCGGATGTCCTTCTGGCTGCCGATGATCGTGCGAACCGTGCCGCCATAGACGCCGGGTTGCCGCCCCGCTTCCTTCATGTTGACGATGCGCGGATGCGTCGGCAGGCGATCCACCATCGGAGGAATGCGGCCCGCGCGCAACCAATCCCTGAGAAACTCCGGCTCAATGTCACGATCCGCCGCTGCCTCGACGAGGGAAGGCGCTATTGCCGAACCGATAACACCACCAAGAAATGTGCGCCGCGTTACCATGAGCGAAGCTCCTTTGCGTCAGCACCCTTGCGGGCCCGCACAAGATGGCCGTTGCCGAGATCGGCATAATCGAGCTCGGAAGCATCATCATGTTCCGCCGTAAAGGTAATGCCCCAGTTCTGCTTGTCGGCGGCGCCGTTTTTTCTCAGCGCCTCGAAATCGAGCGGCCGATTGAGGTCGGGGAAGGGGACTGCCGCCAACAGCGACTTCGTGTAGGGATGCACCGGATCACGCAAGATAATCTCGCGCGGGGCGATCTCGACGATGCGCCCCTTGCACATCACTGCGATGCGGTCGGCCATGTAGTCGACGACCGCCAGATTGTGCGAAATGAACAGGTAGGTCAGCCCGAGGTCCTTCTGCAGGTCCTTGAGCAGGTTGAGGATCTGTGCCTGAACGGAAACGTCGAGCGCCGATACCGGCTCGTCGAGAATGACAAGTTTCGGCCCAAGCGCAAGCGCACGGGCAATGCCGATACGCTGGCGCTGTCCGCCGGAGAAACTGTGCGGGTAGCGATTGAGGTAGCGCCGGTCGAGGCCGATCGCGCCCATCAACCCCTCCACCCTCTGCTTACGCTCCGCACCGTTCCCACGATCGTGAATCTCCAGCGGCTCGCTGAGGATATTGCGCACGGTCATGCGTGGCGACAGCGAGGAGACCGGGTCCTGGAAGACCATCTGTATCTTGGTGCGCAGCGCCTGCAGATCGTCACCGGAGACGGACAGGACGTCGATCACGTCCTTGCCATCGTTGAAAATGACCGAGCCGCCGTCCGGCGTCACGGCCCGCATCAATATCTTGCTGACCGTCGTCTTGCCGCATCCCGATTCACCGACGAGCCCCAGGCACTCCCCTCGGCGGATGTCAAAGCTGACATCGTCAACAGCGCGGACAAGGGCAGCTTCGCGCGTTCCAAAGAAGCCGCGGTTGCGGGTCTTGAACACCTTGGAGAGGTTGTTGACGGAAAGGAGGATCTCCGGCCCTTCGGCCTTCACCTTCTTCTTGCCGATTAAGGACTCCAGGTTAACCGGAACATCGCGCAACGCCTTAAGGCGCTCGCCCGGCTTCATGTCGAAATGCGGCACGGCCGCCATCAGGCCCTTGAGGTACGGATGCTGAGGGTTGCGGAAGATCGACTCGACCGGTCCCGCCTCCATGATCTCACCGTGATAGATCACCACCACCTCGTCTGCCATGTTGGCGACGACGCCGAGATCGTGGGTGATCAGCAGCATCGCCATTCCGAGCTTGTGCTGGAGGTCACGCAACAGCTCCAGGATCTGCGCCTGAATTGTCACGTCGAGGGCGGTTGTCGGCTCGTCGGCGATCAGCAGCGCCGGATTGCAGATCAGCGCCATGGCGATCATCGCGCGCTGGCGCATGCCGCCCGAGAGTTCGAAGGGGTACATCTCGAAGGTGCGCTTCGGGTTGGCAAAGCCCACGAGACCCAGCATCTCCTCGGTCTTCTCGCGTGCTTCCTTCTTGTCGGCTTCCGTGTGGATGAGGAGCGCTTCTCCGATCTGATTGCCGACGGTGTGGAGCGGCGACAGCGAGGTCATCGGCTCCTGAAAGATCGTCGTCATACGCCGGCCGCGCAGGTCACGCATCTCAGCGCTGTCGCGCGAATATTGCAGAATATCGGTCGTTTTGCCGTCCAACGGATCGGTGAAGAGAATGCGCCCTTCCGCTCTCGCCGGGTTCGGGAGAATCCCCATTATGCTCTGGCTGATGACCGATTTGCCCGAGCCGGATTCTCCGACGAGCGCGGTGACCTTGCCCGGCAAAATACGAATATTCGCGTTCTTTACGACGCGCAGGCGATCGCCGAAAACCGAGAAGGAAACGTCGAGGTTCTCGATGCGCAAAAGATCCGAGGCGGACGCCATACCAATGAAATTCCCCAGTTTTTCTTTGTTCCCGTTAAGGCACACTATCGTACCGCAATCGGGGTGTCCAGTTGATGACGGACACGGAAAAACTGGCGCATTTCATACGCTGGACAAGTTCAAACCTCGACTGTCTCTGGGGTTGCCAGCACCCCTATTGAATGAACTCCTCCACCGTTGGTTTCTTGGCCTGCTTGCGAGCATCACGATGAAGCAGGATGACCTGCTCCGCCTCAGAAAGTGCGGCTGGTACGACGTCCCGGAAGTTCTCTTCGACATGCAGGACAGACGCCGGCACGTGCGGCTGCAGAACCGTGACCTTCTGGCGGATGCCGCGCAGCTTTTCTTCTCCCAAGGTGCGCCACTCGCCACCGCAGTAGCCGGCGAAAGCCTGGCTTGCGACCACCTCGCTCGAGTATTTCTTCGTCAGCGATTGCAGGCGCTGGACCTCGTTGACAGCAGAGCCGAAGGCCGAAAACGTCAGCCGGTCCTTGAGGCCGACATTGCCGAACATCACATTGCCGACGTGCAGGCCGATCCCGTAGGAAACCTTGCTCAAGCCCGCCTCCAATCGTTCCCGGTTCAATTCCGCAACCCGGGCTTGCGCCTGATGGACCGCAGAAAGGGCGGCCTGACAGGCAATCTTGGAGGGATCCTTGTGCCGGCCGCAGGGATAGACCGCCAGGAAGCCGTCCCCGAGGAAACTTAGGATCTCACCACCATTGCGATTGAACGGCGCCGCGATTGCGTCGAAGAACTGGTTCAGCGTATCGATGTAGGCCTGCCGGCCTTCCTTTTCGGCATACACGGTCGACTGGCGCATATCGCCCATAACGAGAGCGGCACGGATCGTCTCGCCGTCGCCGCGACGGATCTGGCCATTCAACACCCGCTTGCCGGCATCGCCGCCCAGATAGGTGGTCAGCATGTTGTTGGCGAGCTTGCCGAGAACTGCCATCTTGGCCGCAACGGCAAGGTGGTTCTGCATACGCAGCAGCGCATCGATCATGTCGTCGGAAAAACCGGTATGGCTGTCAGTCGACCACGATCCCATCATCCCCTGCACCGAGCCATCGCCGAACGGTTGGACGAACGCCAAATAGTCGGTGATGCGCTCTTCGCGCAGATCGACGAAGACCGGAAACTCGGCTGCCCCGTCGGCTGGGATGCGACGGCGGATGTGCTGGAGGTTATTGTCCAGGAGGTAGTAATACGGGCTCTGCAGAAAGCGGTCTGGTTTCTGCCCTGCGGTATGGCGATATCCTTCGATCGTCACGCCGCTTGCGCGTCGCCATGTGAAGCTCAGCGCATCGTAGAGCGGATGCAGCATGGAAAATGTGAGATGCACGCGCGCGATCGGCAGGCCGGCCGCCGCGATGCGTTCGCAAAATCCGCGAACGACGCTCTCTAGATCATCCCCGGCCAACGAGGAATTGGTCAGCCATTCAGCGACCCGATCCAACAAAATAGAGGAGACGCTGGATTCGATCGTGCCCATTCTCGGTAGTATCCTCATAAAGGACGTCCACTCCTGAAAAGCGTCAGCGACCCAGCCTGCAGCAATGCCGTGCGCAGGGCGGGTAGGAGGATGGACGAGCGGTAATATTGTGTCAACGATCTGCCGGGAGCCCGGCAGCGGCACCTGTCAAACCCTTGATAAAGCGGGCAGGATAGGCAGTCCTTTCTCGCGGTTCGTTATTCAACGTAGATAGGCATGGGGCAAACCCCAAACAATGGCATCTGCACATTTTCTGGCATTGCGATGGCTCTCTTCGGGCACACCGGGTCTTTTTGGTCACACCGGTCAGACCTGCGGGGTGATCGCGGCGCATCCTTGGCGCGAGTTTCACGATTGCGTCGTGGGCAGTGATTTGCGGGCGGGTTTCAATTGCCACGGTCTTCCATTAGATCAGGGTACCGTTCAGCACTCAGATGAGACCTGCCTTGGCCAGTTCCTTTGCCTACGACATCCTTTTAAGCAAGATCGAAACCCGCAGCGCCCGAGCCGGCGTCATAGGCCTCGGCTACGTCGGCCTGCCGCTGGCAATCGCCATTGCCCGCAGCGGTTTTGTCGTTACCGGCTTTGACATCGACGCCAAGAAGATCGTCGCGCTCGAGGCGAGGCGTTCCTACATCGATTCTGTCGGAAGCGACGATCTCGCTGCCGAAATTGACGGCGGGCGCTTTTCTGCCACAACGGACTTTGCCAAGCTTGCGGCCTGCGATGTCATTGTCATCTGCGTGCCGACGCCGCTCACCAAGCACCGCGACCCTGATCTTTCCTTTGTCGAGGAAACGTCCCGCTCGATTGCCGAGCATCTGCGAGCCGGCCAGCTTGTGGTGCTGGAATCGACGACTTATCCGGGCACCACGGACGACATCGTCAAGGTCATCCTTGAGAAGACCGGTCTGAAATCGGGCAGCGACTTCTTCGTCGGCTTTTCGCCCGAACGTGAGGACCCGGGCAATCAGCACTATCACACGGCGACCATTCCAAAGGTCGTCGCCGGCGACGGTGCACAGGCGCTGGCGCTGATGACGAGCTTTTACGGCGCGGCGGTCAAAACCGTCGTTCCGGTGTCTTCCAACGCAACCGCAGAGGCCGTCAAGCTGACGGAAAACATCTTCCGGTCGGTCAACATCGCGCTCGTTAACGAGCTGAAGACCGTCTACGCCGCCATGGGGATCGATGTCTGGGAAGTGATCGACGCTGCAAAGACCAAGCCATTCGGCTACATGCCCTTCTATCCCGGCCCCGGCCTCGGCGGCCACTGCATCCCGATCGATCCCTTCTACCTCACCTGGAAATCCCGCGAATACGAGTTGCCGACGCGCTTCATCGAACTCGCCGGTGAGATCAATTCGGCCATGCCGCGTTACGTCGTCGGCAAGCTTGCCGAAGCACTCGACATCCGCGCCGGCAAGGCCCTTAGCCGCTCACGGGTCCTGGTTCTCGGCCTTGCCTACAAGAAGAACGTCGCCGACATTCGCGAGAGCCCTTCGCTACGCCTGATGGAGCTCATCGAAGAGCGCGGCGGCAAGGCCGATTATCACGATCCCCATGTCGCCGAGATTCCGTCGACACGCGAATACCAGCATCTGAAGGGCCGGACGTCAATGACCCTGACGCGGGAGACTTTGGAAACCTACGACGCCGTTCTCGTGGCAACCGACCATGATCAGCTCGACTATGCGGTCATCGCAAGCAGTGCCGCGCTGATCATCGACACGCGCAACGTTTTCGCGCGTCTCGGGCTGCGCGCCGATCACATCGTCAAGGCGTGATGTTGACTGCAGACAGCTTCTTGCCTGTGATCTGGCTCGCGGCGACGGCGTAGCCGCCGCTGGCGCCATCGATGAAGTGCACGTGATCGCGCGAAAGCGGCGTGGGAACAAAACAGGTCATCAGCGCTGAAGCCTGCCGGTGAAGACCAAAACGAGCAATGCCCTTCGCTTTCGCCTCTTCGAGGAGCGCCTCAATGCGGCCGAGATGTTGCGCGTCGACATCGATCGTCATCTTCAGGCCATCGTCGAACTTGCGAAAGTCAGAGTTTCCGGAAACGTCCTGCGTGTAACGCCGGGCATCGAAGCCGAAGAACTTGGCGCCCAGCCTGTGCAGGACGACCACGAGAACGATTTGAAGCATGATGAACAGCTTCTGCTTCAACCGCTTTCCCGGCATTGCTGTTGCCCGCGCCTCTCGATCGACGCCCCTCATCGAAAAGGCAAATTCGGGGCCGTCCGGAGGAACCGGGTGGCCGCCGCGGCCCTGCTCTGCAGAGATGGCCACCACCTCCATCACGAGCTTGCGGAACGCCGCGCTGGGGCGACCGCCCTCGGCCGGTACGGCGATAATGGAGACAATCTCGCCGTTGTGTGCCGCGATTGGGCTCCATCGGCACGACAGACCGGTCAGATCCGGCCGTGTGCCGGGCGGTGAGGCGTCAACACCATAGCGTCCGCTCTTCATCTGGCGTTCGGCCCAACTGGCTCCACCGCCGGCAAACATCGCATAGGTGACGAACGGGCTGGCAGCATGACGCGCGACGCGAACGTCCAGGCCTTCCTTGCGAATATCGGTGAGAGGCACGACCGCAATGCGCAGCGTCAGGCCCATTTCCTCCTCAACCCATCGCTGCGCCGCCGCCAATGCGCCACGCGCTAAACCCTCCAGTCCTCCCGGCAATGCGACCACGGCGCCATCGCCGCCGAACACGAACGGGTAGTCGCCCTTGTCAACCGCATTCAGCACCGCCGAAATGACGCTGACGCCGGCCATGTTCACGTCCTTGTAGCGGCCGGCCGCGATCGCCTGCGTCGAACCGACGATGTCGGCGAGCGCCAGGAACCAGCCGTCGGGGAGCGGGTGATAGTTGCTGGTATCGGTGACGCGCTCGAAGTCGGTGAAAACCGGCACGTCGGCAAAGAATCTTTCATTTGATACGTCGTTCATGTGAGAAGCCTAGCACAGACCTATGCTGCGACTGCAACGCCATTTTGCATCTACGGCAATCGACTTCATACGGTTTCATGTGTTAGCACCGATGTCGAAAATTAGTGAATGGACAAGGACATAGATGAGCCGCCTGGACAGCTTTATCCGCCGCTTAACGGCTCAGCGCGACATATTGAATGCAATCGTCGCCCTCGTGAACGGCACCGAAGGTCCGGTTCTGGAATTTGGCCTCGGCAATGGCCGCACCTATGATCATCTGCGCGAGCATTTTCCGGATCGTCGCATCATTGCCTTCGATCGCGAGGTCCGCTCCTATTCGTCTTCGACGCCGCCGGCGGAGAACATGGTGACCGGCGATATCCGCAAATCCGGCCAGGCTTTCGTTGGTATCGGGGCAGCACTCGCGCATGCCGATATCGGCACCGGGCACGACGAGATCGACGCCATCACGCTGACGTGGCTGCCGCAACTCATGGTCGGTGTGCTTGCCAGGGATGGTATCGCGGTCAGCGGCCTGCCGCTGGAGCGCCCGGAACTCGAGCCACTGCCCTTGCCCGCCGGCGTCAAGGAAGGCCGCTACTTTCTCTATCGGCGGACGTGATCAGGCAAGAAAGAGCACGTCATACTGCTCGATGCTGCCCGGCAGGTCGATGACTTTCATCTCCTGCTCGTCCTCCTCGAAGAAGACCAGGCAATTCTCGTAGAAGGCGGAAAGCGTCTTGATGAACTCGCGTGTCTGTTCCGGACCGTAAAAAAGCGGCGTGAACTCCATGTAGAGCGGCACGCGGCGTGACAGGAGCGGCGTCATCGAGCGGCAGGCAATCGGTTCATAGCCCTCGATGTCCATCCAGACGAGGCCAATATCGGCAGGATCGATGCAAAGCTCGTCCAGGATCTGCATCACCGGCTTGACCGGGACGCTCGTCTTCCGGTCTGTGGCGCTCTTTCGAAACGCGCTGCTTTTTCCATGATTGTTGGCGTTCATGTAGAAGTCGATCTCGCCCGCTGTCGCCCCGGCGGCGCAGTGGACCAGCGTTACCATTCCCTCGAGCTTGTTCTGGCGGATATTGGTCTGCAACAGCGGGAAGTTGCGCGGGTCGGGCTCGACGCTGACGATGCGCGCATAGGCGCCGCTCAGCGCGAAGTAGACGGTCTGCGTGCCGATGTTGCCGCCGATCTCCAGAAGACAGCCATGTTTGTGCATCAAGCCGCGCTCGCGCAGCACGGTGATCAAACGGTCGACATGCTCGCGCTCAAAGTGTCCCTTTCGAAAAACCTTGCGCCCGATGTAGTCCGACGGCGAAAAGGTCATCAGGTGATCGCCCGCATCGACCGTCATTGCAACGACGCGTGGCCCGAGATTTTCGATCAGCAACCGCCGCCCGGTGCGGGTATTGAAGAACCTTTTGGCAATTGCATTGCGCGCCCTACGCAGGCGCTTCTTCCAGAATTTGGCCCTGAACCAGTCGCGGCTCGTCATGCATCTTTTCCTTCGACCAGTTCGGCGGCTTTGTCACTCGGAATGACATAGACTTTCAAGGGCAGGGCGCGACCGCGCACACTGATTTCACGGCTTTCCACACCGGCCGTATCCGCTCCGGAAAGGTTTGCGACCGTTTCGGAAATGACGATGGCCGCATCGAATTCCTTGGCCGCAGTCTCCAGCCGGCTTGCCACATTCACCGTATCGCCGATTGCGGTGAGGCTGCGCACCCGGCCATAGCCGAGCGTTCCGACGACGGCCGGGCCCGTATGAATGCCGATGGCGATGTGAAGCGGCATGGAAAGTTCGTCCGAAAGTTCGGCGCCGAGCTTTTCGATGTCGCGCACGATGGCCGCCGCCGCGGCAAGCGCCTGGCGACACGCCTCTTGCGGCGAGCTACCGATGCCGAAGAGTGCCATGGCGCCGTCCCCGATGAACTTGTCTATGCGCCCGCCGGACTTCTCTACGGCGTTGCCGACCAACGCAAAATAGCGGTTGAGCAGAAACACGATGTCGAAGGGCAGGCGCGTTTCCGTCAATGAGGTGAAATGGCGGATGTCGCAGAACAGAACGGTGATCTCGCGCTCGCGTCCAGGGCTCGTCTCCTGGGTGTTTGGCGGCAATGTCGTTTCCGTCGCCGCAATGAGCAGCGGCGCGACTGTCACGTCGTGCGTCGGTCGCAGTTGGCAGGCAAGCCGTACGTCGGCGGCGGCTTTGATCCGTTTGAGCGTCGATTGCTCCAGCTTGTCAGGCGGCGGCAGGTCGTCAAACCGGCTCAGAATCTGGACCCGGCAGGTCGAGCATTGCCCCTTTCCGCCGCAGACAGAATAGTGCGGCAGGCCGCCGAGCCGGCTTGCCTCGAGAACGGTAAAGCCACGCGGCACGCTGATGGCCTCACCGCCCGGATAGCGCACCGTGACTTGATTGACCCGCTCGCGCCAACGTCGCCAGGAGCGGGCACCGACGACGATCAGCAGCGCGCCGGAAAAGGACCCGTAAAGTCCCGCACGGACCATGGCGAGTTGACGCTGCGCTTCCGGGTCCGAGTAGTGGCGGGTGTTGAGATTGTCGCGGTAGCGATCGGTGTTGACCATTCCCTCATAAGCGGGTTCTGCGATCGTCCGGCCCATTTCGATGAAGCCGAGGATGGCAAGAACGGGCAGCAGGATCGCAACGGCAAGGAAAAGGGCGGCGATGCTGCCATACCAGGGCCTATAGCGCAGCCAAAAATGCAGACCGATGCAGCCGTGGATCCAGACGGCGAGCAGTGCGGCGACCTGGCGCCATCCGCTCGCCGGCGCCGTGATCCACAAGAGACGAACGATTGTCTCGTAGTCGTCCCGGTAGTGGAAGAGCGTATGGGCGATGCGGGTGCCGATGACATGGTCCATCAACAGCAAGGGGATGGAGATCCCAAGCACGATCTGAGCCATCTCGCCGGCCGGCATCACTAGGCTGCGACGCATATAGACAGCGCGCAGAACCAGCGTGATGTGAACGAGGACGGCCCCGTAAAACACCGTCGTTCCCAAAGGGTTGCGCCAGACCGCCAGAAAAAGCCTTCGCCCATCGTCGGCGGCCGAGACGGAAATAAGACCCAGCGCATGGTTGGACAGATGCAGCAGCACGAAGAAAAACATAACGAGCCCGGAGCCGAGCCGAGCTCGTCTGATCGAGCGCTCTGAAAAAATACTGGTGGCAGCGATCGTCGCCATTCATTCCCGTTCTTGAATATCAAATGACAAATGCAATAGAGATGACGGAATTGAGGTGGAATTGCCGCCACTGCGATTGCGATCGCCTTTCACATGTTATCAGCAAAACTCAAGGAAGCTGACAATAGCGGAATTTCTCGTGGCAAGCCCAGACATCGATTGTAAACAGTGTGTGTCGGCGGAGGTAGGACAATGCGGGTTGCGTTCTTCGCACCGTTGAAATCGCCGGACCACCCTGTTCCGTCCGGCGACCGTCTGATGGCGCGCCTGCTCATGCGGGCCCTGGAGCTTGCCGGGCATTCCGTCGAGATCGTCTCGGCATTCCGCAGCTTTGCCGCGACGCCCGAAGAGGCGACCCGGCGACTGTCAGCCGCACACGTGGAACTGCAGCGCCTGCGCAACGACTGGTCCAGTCAGCAGCGGCTAGATCTGTGGTTCTGCTACCATCCATACTACAAATCGCCCGATCCCTTCGGACCGACACTGTGCCGGGAATTCGCCATTCCCTACGTCACAGCCGAGGCATCCTATTCGGCCAAGCGAGATGCAAGCGAATGGGCGCCGCTGCAGCGGCTGGTGGTGGATGGCGCCCGCGACGCCGCCGTCAACATCGTTTTGACGGAGCGTGACAGGGCGGGTCTGATTAAGGCCCTGCCGACAGGTTCATTCGCCGCGCTTAAGCCTTTCATCGACACTGCGCTTTTCGAGACCGCCTTGCCTCAGGCTAAGCCACAACGCCTGATCGCCGTCGCGATGATGCGCGGCGGCGACAAGATGCAGAGCTACACGATGCTCGCCGAGGCGCTGGGGCTCCTTCGGGATCGTCCCTGGACACTGGCAATCGCCGGGGATGGGCCGATGCGGGCCGACGTGGAGCGGTTGCTTGGCGTGTTCGAACCGGATCGCATCGAATGGCTCAAAGAGCTGAGCGCCGGCGAGATCGCTGATGAGCTCAGCCACTCCGGCATCTATGTGTGGCCGGGTTGCGGAGAAGCCTACGGACTTGCTTACCTGGAGGCCCAGGCGGCGGGGTTGCCGGTGGTCGCCCAGAGGACCGCTGGCGTTCCGGAGGTGGTTATCGACGGCATCACCGGCGATCTGACACCCCAGGCAGATGTGCCGGCCTTCGCAGCGGCAATCGCGGCTTTGCTTGACGATCCCGTCAGGCGCTCGACAATGGGGACACGTGCGCGTCACTTCGTTCTGAAAGAGCGCTCTCTCAAGGTCGCGGCGACAGCGCTCGACACCATTTTGCGGACTTACGTGAGACAAGAAGCATGACCGACGATCAGATCTGGACCCCACTGCGACAGGAGCTGGACCGCTGGCGGGCAGCAGGTTGCCAGGCACGATTTTGGTTGCGCGACGACGATGCCACCGAGCCGACTGACGCACTCGAAACACTGCTGGAGGTCACTCGCCGGGCTTGCCTCCCGCTAACAATTGCGGTCATTCCGGCCTCTACCGGAGAAGCCCTGGCGACACGTCTGTCTGGAGAAGGCCACATCCTTGTGGCCGTGCACGGCTGGTCGCATGCAAACCATGCCGGCCCAGACGAAAAGAAACAGGAACTCGGCCGCCACCGGTCGGCCGACGTCGTGCTCGGGCAATTGCACGATGGACTTGTCGCCCTTCAAGGCCTTTACGGCCCAAGGCTGGTCCCGATGCTGGTGCCGCCCTGGAACAGAATAAGCGAGGCACTGGTCCCCCAACTTGGCGCGCGGGACTTCAAAGCTCTGTCGATATTCGGCAGGGCTGAGGCCGGCGGTCCGATCCGCCTGTTGAACACGCATGTCGACGTTGTCAACAGCCGCAAACAGCGCGGGAACCGGCCGCATGGCGATCTGGTCGCAGACCTGGTCGCGCAATTGCAGGCTCGCTTTGCAAAGGACGATGAGCCGGTCGGCATACTCACCCACCATCTGGTGCATGGCGCGTCGGAATGGGAGTTCCTGACCCGTCTCTTCCAAGAGACCGGGCATCATCCGGGCGCCGCCTGGATGTCGGCGCGCGATCTGCTTGGCTAGATTTCGAGGACCTGATTGTCCCTTGCGGCGAAAGCTCCTCGGAACGAAGCCTGTGCCTCCTGTTCCATCCGCTCCAGCTGGGTATCTGTTCGCGAGGGTGCATGGTGGAACAGGGCAAACTGCTTGGTGCCGGCCATCTTGGCGAGTTCGACACCATGCTGCCATGTGGAATGGCCGAAGCCCTTGAAGCGCTGCATCTCGTCTTCGTTGTAGGTGCAGTCGTAAACGGCAAGATCGACGTCTTTCATCATCTCCAGCGCAACCGGATCATAGACGCCGGGAATATGCTCGATGTCGTAGATCAGCGCCACGGAGCGTCCCTTCCATTCCACACGGTACCCGATCGCCCCGCCGGGGTGGTTCAGCATGAAGGTCTTGATCTTGATGCCGGGCCGTGGCTCCAGCGTCTGACCCGCATGAAAGTCGCGAAAGCTCATCGTCGCCTGGCAGATGTCGGTTTTGACAGGGAACCATGGCGGGCTGATGAACTGCTCGATCATCTCGCGGGTGCTCATCTTTCCGTCAAGATGGCCGGACCAGATCGTCAGGTCGATGGTGGGATAGTAAATCGCCTTGAAGAACGGCAGGCCGATGATGTGGTCGTAGTGACAGTGACTGAAAAACAGGTCGACATTCCGGACGTCCTCATTCAGCATGGCAAGCCCGGCTTCGCGTACGCCTGATCCGGCGTCGAAGATCATCCGGTGTTCACCGCAGCGAATTTCGATGCACGAGGTGTTGCCGCCGTAGCGATCGAATTCGGGGCCCGAGACCGGGATGCTGCCGCGAACGCCCCAAAACTTTACCTGAAACAGATCTTTACTCATCGCGTCTTCAAAATGGGCCGACCCCACAACTCCATCGTAATCATACTTTGATGAACAAGCGAAGCGCTGATTTCCATAGGCTGCCCTGTATCCTTCATACCGTTTCTACCAGCTGCCAGCAGAATGGTAGATATTCCTAAGCAATCGGTTTTCACGTCAGAACGCAACTGCTTATGGTTTGTTTTTGGTGAACGGAGGATGACGCCTGGCAAGACAAAAGCGGCATGTTCCGCATTTCTTGTCTATTAAATGGTTTCTCAACTGCGCGAATACAATTGTCGGCTCCTGCGTCGATAGTATGAGAACGCCAGGCGCGGGCAGGACGCTTCTGTTGGAACCGCAACGCGACCTGGTCGCGAGTTAGTGCAAACCGCCCACGCCCAGCAGACGCTCGACGGCATCCTGGTCGTCGGACAGCGTCTTCGGCGTGCCAGCCCAGGCAAGCCGCCCGCGCTCAAGCACGATCACATGATCGGCAAAGTCGAGCGCGCTTTGGATGCGCTGCTCCACAAGAAGAATGGTCATATCACCGGTCTTTGCAAGTTCGGCGAAGGCCGCCATCAGTTCCTCGCAAATGACGGGCGCCAGCCCCTCGAGTGGCTCGTCCAGCAGAAGTACCGACGGGCGGCCGAGGATCGTGCGCGCCGTGGACAGCATCTGCTGTTCGCCGCCCGAAAGCCGGTTGCCGAGGTTTCGGCGTCGCTCCTTCAAACGCGGAAACATGTCGTAGGCTTCTTCCAGGGCGGTCTTGGCGCGGCCTTTCAGGCCGACGAAGAGGTTTTCCTCCACTGTCAATGTAGGGAAGACGCAGCGCGCCTGCGGCACATAGCCCAATCCCTTGTGAGCGCGTGCAGCACTTGGCATCGCCGTCACATCGGCCGTGCCGATGCGTATCGTGCCATCATAGCGTTTGGTCTGTCCGGCGAGCGTGGCGAGCAGCGTGGTCTTGCCCATGCCGTTGCGGCCGAGCACGGCAAGGCGCGCACCGGCGGGAACAGAGAAGGAAACGCCGTCCAGAACGCGTGTCGGCCCATAGCCGGCAGATAGGTTTTCGACCTCAAGCGGCGTGGCTGGCATTGGCATAGCTCCCGAGATAGGCCTCGCGAACGCGGGCATCCTTGGTGACATCAACAGGCGATCCGTCGAAGATGATCGCTCCTGCAGCAAGAACGACGACGCGCTTGGCGAAGCGGAAGACAAGATCCATGTCGTGCTCGATCATCAGGACGGCGAGGTCGGCGGGCAGGTCGGCAAGCGCCTGCTCGATGCGTCCGGTATCGCTCTGGGGAACACCGGCGGCCGGCTCATCAAGCAATAGTACCTTTGGCCGCAAGGCCATGGCAACGGCAATCTCCAGGAGACGTTGCTGGCCATAGGCGATCTCGTTCACCCTGCGGTGCATCAGATGGGCGATGCCAAGCGTGCCGAGCAGATCGCTCACCTCGTCCATCACATCGGGCATGGCGAGAAAATGTCCGAACATGCGGCCCGTGCGTCCCTGACGCTGGAGGATGGCAAGCGCCACATGCTCGGCCGGCGTCATCTCGAGGAAGAGCCGGGTAACCTGGAAGGATCGCACCAATCCGCGCTTGACGCGGCCGTTGGCTCTGACCTTGGTGACTGTTTCGCCAGCAAGACGAACATCGCCGGAATCGGGCTGTAAGTTGCCGGTCACGAGATTGACGAACGTAGTCTTGCCGGCACCGTTCGGTCCGATCAGCGCCACGCGGTCGCCTGGTGCCATCGACACGGCACTCATTGTTCGGCCTTCCGTTTGCGGGCCAAAAAGGCCGCCGTGGATCCGTAGAGCCCCTTCGGGGCAAAAAGAACAACGGTGATCAACAGCGCGCCGACCATCGTCAGCCAGTGGAATGGGTTTGCAGCCGAGACGTAATCCTCAAAGAGCATGAAGATCACGGTCCCGGAAAGCGCGCCGAACAGCGAGCCTGTGCCGCCAAGCACGAGCATGACCAGCGACTCCGCCGAAAGCGTGAAGGACAGGCTGTCGAGGCCCACGACCTGTGTGGTGACGGCGTTCAGCGCCCCTCCGATGCCGGCGACCGCGCCTGAGATTACATACATCTTCATCAGGGCGACCTTCGGTGACGCGCCCATGGCGCGGATGCGCACATCATCCTCCTTGATGCCGCGACACAGCATGCCGAATGGAGAGCGGACAAGCAGGCGCAGGACCACGAAGACGATCAGCAGCAGGACAATCGCAAAGACATAGGCGGTGTGGCCGTAGAGATCGAATTCGAAGTAGCCGAAGATCGGATCAGCGGAGATGCCCGAAAGCCCGTCGCTGCCGCCCGTCCAGCTCGACGCCTTGTTGGCGAACTCGTGGAACAGGTTGATGAGTGCGATCGACAGCACGAGCTGCGGCAGACCTTGGCCGCGCAGGATGACGGCGCCGCTGACCAGCCCGGCGACAGCGCCTCCGGCGATGCCGGCAAGCGTCATCAGTAGCGGGTCATTGATGCCGTAATGGGCCGAGAGGATGCCGGCCGCATAGGCGCCCGAGCCGAAGAGGGCTGCATGGCCGAGTGTCGCGACGCCGCAATAGCCAGTGACGAGATCGAGTGACAGGACAAGCAGAGCAACGGCAACGATGCGGGTGAGCAGCGCGAGATTGTCCGGAAACAACAGGTAGCCGATGACAGCAACGACTGTAATGGCGGCGACGCCTGCGACATCACGCCCCAGGGAGCGTGAGCGGCGGGGGCGGTCGGAGGTGGAAACTGCTGCTTCGGTGTTCATGACAACAGCCATTTTCATTTCGTCCGTCCTGCAAGACCGCGCGGGAAGATGCAGATGATGGCAATGACGGCGAGGTAGAAGAAGAATTCGCCAAATTCCGGCATGAGATAGCGACCGGTGGTGTCAATTGCGCCGAGCACGAGACAGGCAATCAGTGCTCCTGGGATCGACCCGGCGCCGCCGACCGAAACCACCACGAGGAAAGTCACCATGTAGCGCAGCGCATAATAGGGTTCGACAGGCAGCAGCTCTGCGCCGACCACGCCGCCGAAGGCGGCAAGCCCGACGGCAACGGCAAAACTCAATGCATAGATGATTTCGGTGCGTACGCCGAGCGCTGCCGCCATTGCGGCATTGTCGACCGAGGCGCGCAACTTCACGCCGAAACTCGTCCTTTCGATCGCGTACCAGAGCCCGCCGGCGACGGCGAGCCCGCACAGGATCGCAAAGAGGCGATGCACGGGGATGGTGCGGAAGCCAAGGTCGGCGGAGCCTTGAAGTCCTCCCGGCAGCGGGATCGTCTTCAGGGTCGGACCGAACACGTAATTGGCAATGCCGATAATGCAGAAAGTAATGCCGATCGTCATCAGCACCTGTGTCAATTCAGGCGCCCCATAGATGCGTCGATAGAGGAAGCGTTCGATAGGGGCCGCGATGATCACCGTGCCGACGACCGCCGCTATGACCGCAACGCCATAGCCGAGCCCGAGGTCGCGTGCGGCATAGGAGGCAATATAGCCGCCGATCATGGCGAAGGCGCCGTGCGCGAGATTGACGACGCGCATCAGTCCCATCGTTACCGAGAGGCCGATCGAGATGACGAACAGCACCATGCCATAGGCAAGCGCATCGACGGCTATGCTGAAGACTGTTTGCATGAGGCTATCCCGATGCTGTTGGAGCGGGCCGGCATTTCGAGACTTCTGGCGCGCTTGCGTCGCGCTAGAAGCATTTCTGGTCCGCTGCCGGTATCACAAGAGACAGGCTGTCATTTCGCCGCGGCAAGGCCAGGGTCACCCTGCTTTTCGAACGTGTGGACTTCCTTGTTGTAGTAGGTGCCGTCATCGGCCTTGACGACCTCGCGCAGGTAGATGTTCTGCGTGATGTGGCGGCTTTCCGGATCAATCGAGACGGGGCCACGCGGGCTGACCCAGGAAAGCCCCTTGACGGCCTCGACGGCCTTGGCCGCATCCTGCTTGCCGCCGGTCGCCTCGATCATCTTGTAGATGACATTCATGCCGTCATAGGCGCCGACGGCGGGGAAGGACAATTCCGCCCTGTTGCCGATTGCCTTGGCGGCAGCTTCGACGAACGCCTTGTTCTCGGGCGAGTCGTGCGAGACGGCATAATGGAAAGTCGTCTGGATTCCGAGGGCAGCATCGCCAAGCGCGGGAAGATCGGACTCTTGCGTCAGGTCGCCCGGCGCGAAGAACTTGATGCCGGCATCCTTGAGGCCATTTTCGTTGTAGGCCTTGACGAAGCCGAGGGTGGTCGGACCGGACGGCAGGAAGGCGAAGACCCCTTGCGCACCGGAATCCTTGATGCGCTGCATGATCGGGCTGAAGTCGTTGGTCGACAGCGGCATGCGGATTGCCTCGATCACCTGCCCGCCTTCCTTCTCGAACGCCGCCTTAAAGGCATTCTCGGCATCGACACCGGGGCCGTAGTCGCTGACGACAGAGATCACCTTGGCGACGCCGGCATCATGGGCAACCTTGGCGATCGGGGTGGAGGTCTGCCAGGTCGTGAAGGAGGTGCGCACCACCAGCGGGCTCTTTGTGACAATCGCCGATGTGGCGGCGTTCATGATGACGAGCGGCGTATTCGCCTGCTTGAGGATCGGCGTCACAGCCATGGCGTCAGGCGTGAAATAGAAGCCGGCGAGATACTGCACCTTTTCCTTGACGACCAGTTCCTGCGCCAACGCCTTGGATTGCGCCGGATCGGCGGCGGGAAGGTCGCGATAGATCACCTCCACGGTATTGTCGCCGATCTTGTTGCCGTTGATCGTCATGTAAGCGTCGATGCCGGCCTTGAAGTTCTTGCCCTGCAGGGCGAATGGACCCGAGAACGGCCCGACGACACCGACCTTTATGGTATCGGCATAGGCCGCTGTGCTCATGACGATTGCCGCAACGGCGGCCAGGACAAACCGTTTCATAAATCCTCCCGTTGACGATGGCGCACTCCTACGCCGGATTAGCCCAGAGCTAAAACTTTGGCGATAGTGTCTCATTCAAAACGGTAATGTAAAATGAAATAAAAGGCGAAACTCATAGTTCAGGGGTTATGATTTTGCGGCGCCAATTCGCCGTATATTGCCCGTCAGCTCGAATGCCAGACGCAGCGAAGCGGCCGTCGCCATAACCATTTGCGGTAGAATGAGCCATTCCAGCGTCCAGGCCGCACCGGAGCGCTCCTGCTCGTGCACGAGCGACTGATGAATACCGGAAAGCTGGGTTGCGTTGAAACGCGCAAGGGCAACCAGAGTTTCGGCCGCGACTGGGTTCTGCTTGTGGGACATGGCGGACGAACCACCGCCACCGGCAAGCCCGATCTCATCGCCGGCCTGCGCCAGAAGCGCAATATCCTGGCCAAACTTGCCAAGACTTCCGCTGATGAGGGAAAGCAGACTGGCGAGATCTGCTATTAACCCGCGCTGGCTTTGCCACTGCGGCTCGTCGCCAAGCCCGAGCTCCTGAGCAAGAGCGGCCCGTATGGACGGCGCCTTGTCCTTCAGCGTCTCAAGCGTTCCGGCGGCGCCGCCGAACTGCACAAGAAACCGCTGTTCGGTCAGCCTGTCGCGATAGCCCTCGAGCGGCGCGCGCCAGGCCCGGAGACGATCGGACACGGTGATGGCAATGGCCGCCTGCATGCGTGTGCGCCCCATCAGGCGGGCCTTGCCAAACCTCGCGTCGAGGTCGTCGAATGCTTGTGCGATCTTTGAAAGGCGGTTCGAAAACAGGAACGCGACCGCCTTCAGCCGAACCATCAGGCTGGTGTCGATGACATCCTGGCTGGTGGCGCCGAGGTGAACACAATCCGAAAACGGGCTGCCCACGGCTTTGCGAAGCTGTTTGACGAGATCGGCAACGACAACGCCATCGCAGGCCGTGGCGGCTCTGAGCTGGGAAAGATCCGGTTCAAATGTGGCGCAAACGACACCGATCCGGCGAGCCGCATCAGGCGAAATCAGACCATGGACCGCCTCGGCCTTGGCGAGGGCGGCCTCAAAAGCAAGCATGGCGCGAATATCCGCATCAGCAGAGAAATACGACGCCGTTTCGCCATCGCCGAGCAGGCCGCAGAGGAAGGGGTGATCGAAAGGTGAGATGGTCATCGGCGTCTTTCTTGCAGGGACCGATAACTGCGCCGGGAATCGTCGCGTTTACTAGGTCCCGCACCAGCTTGCGGGTCAGATATCCAGGAACACCGTCTCCCTGTCTCCCTGGAGCCGGATGTCGAAGGTGTAGGTCGATCCTTCACGCGTGGCGATCAGCGTATCGACGCGCTCTTTCTGCTCGATGCGCATGAGGAGCGGATCTGTCTTGTTTGCCTCGGTCTCTTCGGGGAAATACATGCGCGTATGCAGGCCGATGTTGATGCCGCGCGCGACGATCCAGAAAGTGATGTGCGGCGCCATCTTGCGGCCGTCCTTGAAAGGGACGCGGCCGGGCTTGATCGTGTCGAAAACGAAGACGCCGTCGTCGGCGCGTGTCGCACAACGTCCCCAGCCGGAGAAGTTCGGATCGGCCGTACCACGCATGTCAGAGGGGCTATCGTAGAGGCCGGCGCTGTCTGCCTGCCAGATTTCGATAACTGCATCGCGTACCAACGCGCCGGCACCATCAAAGACGCGGCCGCTGACGCTGATGCGCTCGCCAAGCGTTTTGTCGTTGACCATCACCGTGCCAAGGTCGGCCTCGTAGACGCCGTTGATATCGCACACGTTCGGGGTCAGACCAATATGGACATAGGGACCCGCCGTCTGCGAAGGCGTTTCCTTCAGGTAGCCGAGTTGCTGTACCATCAGTTCCCCTCCGGCCGGTTTTCGAACATCGTCGAGCGGCGACCGCGCAGCACGATGTCGAATTTATAGGCGCGTGCATCCATTGGAATTGTGTTGCCCCAGTCGAGCGGCGCAATCAATTGCTCGATGGCGCGCTTGTCGGGGATCGTGCCGACGATTGGACACTTCCAGATCATCGGATCCCCCTCGAAATACATTTGTGTGATCAGGCGCTGGGCAAAGCCGTGGCCGAAGATCGAGAAGTGGATATGGGCCGGTCGCCAGTCATTGACACCGTTCGGCCAGGGATAGGCGCCCGGACGAACGGTACGGAACGCATATTGACCGTCTTCATCGGTGATGGAGCGCCCACAGCCGCCGAAGTTCGGATCGATTGCGGCAAGATAGGTTTCCTTCTTGTGGCGGTAGCGGCCGCCGGCATTGGCCTGCCAGAATTCAACAAGCGCACCGGGCACCGCCCGGCCGCGTTCGTCAAGCACGCGGCCATGAACCACGATGCGCTCGCCGATGGCGCTCTCGCCTGGCTTGGCGAAGTTGTGGATCAGGTCATTGTCGAGTTCGCCGATCATCGAATGGCCAAAGACAGGACCGGTGATCTCCGAGATCGTGCCGTCGAGCGAAAGCAGGGCGCGCTGCGGCGAGCGCAGGACCGACGTCTTGTAGCCGGGGGTGAAGGCGGGCGCGTGCCATGCTCGGTCACGTGCAAAGAAGGCGCCGGTTTCGGGCATGCGGTTAGGGAGGTCGGACATCCTATGCCTTTCAGGCCGCCTTGCCGGCGTCCATCTGTTCGAAAACATGCTTGGCGATCTTGATGGCGTGATTGGCGGCGGGAACGCCGGCATAAATCGCCACATGCAGCAGCGCTTCGCAGATGTCGTCACGAGAGGCGCCGGTGTTGGCGGTGGCGCGAACGTGCATCGCCACCTCGTCGTCCTGGCCGAGCGCGGCTAAGACAGCGATGGTCACGATCGATCGCTCGCGGCGCGTTAGCGTCGGACGCGACCAGACGTGTCCCCAGGCGGCTTCCGTGATCAGGTCTTGAAACGGCTTGTCGAACGGCGTCGAGCTTGCCACGGCGCGGTCGACATGGGCGTCGCCGAGCACGGCACGGCGCGTGGCCATCCCTTGCTCAAAGCGCTCCGATGACGGGAGTTCACTCATGGGTTGTTTTCTCCATGCAATGCGGGTCCGATGAATGCCCTGATGATTGCGGTCAGCACGTCCGGCTGCTCCACGCAAGGGATATGGCCGGCGTCGCGGATAATCTCGAAGGAGGCATTGGGAATGAGCTTGGCGGTCGACTTCACGAGGTCAGGCGGCGTGGAGCCATCCTGGTCTCCGACAATGCAGATCGTCGGAACACTGATCTTGGCAGCCGCCTCCGTATAGTCGGCATCGCGGATCGCCTCGCAGGTGGCGAGATAACCTTCCACCGGCTGGCGCACGAGCATATTGCGATAGCCGTGATAGGCCGTGTTCTCCGGTCGCCGGAAGGCCGGCGTGAACCAGAGCTCCATGACGCCATCGACGATACTGCCGATCCCCTTGCTGGCGACGGTGGCAATCCGGGCATTCCAGCTCTCGGCCGTGCCGATCTTGTGGGCGGTGTCGCACAGGATCAGCCCTTGCACCATGTCTGGACGCGCCCTATAGAGCGCCTGCGCGATCAGCCCGCCCACGGAAAGCCCGCACATGAAAGCCCGCTTCACCGCCAGAAGATCGAGCAGACCGGCAAGGTCTGAGGCATGGTCCTCGATCGAATAGGGGACCTGGCCGACATCGGAAAGCCCGTGGCCGCGCTTGTCGTAGACAACGATCGCATAGTCCCCGGCCAGCCGGACGATGACGTCACGCCAGATGCGGAAGTCCGTCCCGAGTGAGTTGGCAAAGACGATGACTGGCTTGTCGGGGGGACCTCCAATCAGCTGATAGTGGATCGCAATGTCGTTGATGCGGGCAAATTGCACGGCCAATCTCCTCTCCGCGCACATCCAACACGTCGCGGTCGACTGATGAAAGATCCTGCGCAGACCCAGGTTCAAATTGAATGTTTAATCTGGTTAGGTAAAATGATATTTCGTGGCATTTCGATAACTCGGGAGTTATGAAACGTGGTCGACAGTCGCGTAAAGTTTCGTCATCTGCAGACGTTTGTCGAGGTCGCGCGTCAGAAAAGCGTGATGAAGGCTGCCGAACTGCTCAATGTCAGCCAGCCGGCGGTGACAAAGACGATCCGCGAGCTGGAAGACGTGCTGGGCGTCGCGGTCTTCGAGCGCGATGGACGCGGCATCAAGATCACCCGCTATGGCGACGTCTTTCTCCGCCACGCGGGGGCGGCACTGACGGCGCTGCGCCAGGGGCTCGACTCGGTCTCGCAGGAGCGTTTCGGCGAGGCGCCGCCGATCCGAATCGGCGCACTGCCAACGGTGTCGACCCGCATCATGCCACGCGCCATGGAACTCTTCCTCAAGGAGAACACCTGGAGCCGCATCAAGATCGTCACGGGGGAGAACGCAGTGCTTTTGGAGCAGTTGCGGGTCGGGGATCTCGATCTCGTTGTGGGGCGCCTTGCTGGCGCGGAGAAGATGGCAGGCTTCTCCTTTGAACATCTCTATTCCGAGCAGGTCGTCTTTGCGGTTCGTGCCGACCACCCCTTGCTCAAGAGCAAGCAATCGCTCTTTGCCAGCCTCGGCGAATACACCGTCCTGATGCCCACCCGGGCTTCGATCATCCGGCCGTTTGTGGAAAGCTTCCTGATCGCCAACGGCGTCGCCAGCCTGCCAAACCAGATCGAAACAGTTTCGGACTCCTTTGGCCGCGCCTTTGTGCGCACCAGTAACGCCATCTGGATCATTTCCACGGGCGTCGTCGCCACCGACATCGCCGACGGCCTGTTGAAGGTCCTGCCAATCGACACGAGCGAGACGAAGGGACCGGTCGGCCTGACGATGCGGACGGATGCCATCCCCTCGCTGCCGCTATCGATCCTCATGCAGACGTTGCGGGAAGCGGCTGCAGACGTGGCAAAGCCATAGCCTGTTCCATGTGCTGGCCCCATGATATGCTCCGCGAATGCAACGGCGCATGGGGGAGCCTATGGGAAGTGCAGCCGCTTTACATGGAACTTGGCGAATGGTGTCGTGGAAACGCAAGATGGTTTCGTCCGGCGCCGTTTCCGACGCGATGGGCCCGGATCCCGTTGGTTTCCTATCCTATCAACCGGACGGTAGAATGATGGCATTGGTCGTCAGCAGCGAACGGCCAAGAGCCAACGGCAAAATGCCGACAGATTCAGAAAAAGTCGCGCTCTTCGATAGCATGCTCGCCTATGCCGGCAGCTACACGTTCGATAACGGCCGCGTTATCCACCATGTCGATGCCAGCTGGAATCCGGCCTGGGGCGTCAGCGACCTGATCAGGCCATTCTCCATCGACGGCAAGCGGTTGGTCATCAGCGGCGCGCCGGGCGTGGATCCGACGACCGGCGACGAAGTCATATACGAGCTCGAGTTCCGGAAGATCTGAGAGGGCGGGCGGGCATCCCTCTATGCCTCCAACTTTGGCCGGCAGCGAGCAGTTGACGGCATGGATGGACGCGTGCTCCTCCTTCCGAAATGGCAATCTGCGAAGAGGACCCAGTTTCCAAGATGATTGGCAGGATTTTCGACCCAAGCCACTGCATGAACAAACGGGTGGCGACGCCGCTTGCGCAAACCGACTTCGCGCGAACGCGGGTTGATATTCGTCGGAGCCTGCCGTGACCCGTAAGACCGATCGTGGCCGGGCCGCACGAAACACCGGATATTTCATCAGCCTATTGATCCTGGCTTTGCTGGCGGGCTTGCCGATTGCCGTTTGGATGGACGTCAGCACGCTCTCGCAAAGCTCCGTGAAACGTCAGGCGGAGGATATGAGCTCGCTGATCACCAGCATCCGCTCCTACTATGCCAGCAACGTCGTCGGCCGCATTCTTGCAGCACATGCGGCCGGTAGCGACATCGCAACGGTCGTGACACACGATTATGCCAACATACCCGGCGCGATTCCGATCCCGGCAACGCTCTCGCTCGAACTGGGTGATGTCATCCGGCAGCAGCAAGCCAATATTACTTATCGTTTCCTTTCCGATCTGCCGTTCAAGCGGCGCGCGCCGCATCCGCTCGATGCTTTTGAAACGAATGCTCTGGCTGCGCTGCGTGCCGATCCCAAGCAGACGCCGACCAAGATCAACCGCAGCGGCTTTACGAATACATTTCGACTTGTGACGCCGGTCATCATGGCTGAGGCATGTGTCGCCTGCCACAACGCCCATCCGGAGAGCCCGAAGACGGACTGGAAAGTCGGCGATGTGCGCGGCATTCAGGAAGTGATCATCAAGCAACCCTTTGCCCACACCGTATTCGCCTTCAAATACCTGCTGCTCTATTTCTTGTTTATGGCAGGGCTTGGTATCGGCTTCATCGTTTTCCAGCAGCGCCAGACCGCCCTCATTCAGGGCGTCAACCGCGAACTGGAATCGGCCAACGAGTTTCTGGCAAGCATCTCCATGAAGATCTCGCGCTATCTGTCTCCTCAGGTCTACAAGAGCATTTTCAGCGGCCAGAGGGATGTCGTTGTACAGACCGAGCGCAAGCGACTGGCTATCTTCTTTTCAGACATCAAGGATTTCACCGCCACCACCGAGCGGCTGCAGCCGGAAGCGCTGACGCAAATGCTGAACGAATACCTGACCGAGATGTCTGCCATTGCACTCAAGCATGGCGGCACGCTCGATAAGTTCATTGGCGACGCGGTATTGGTATTCTTCGGCGATCCGGAAACGAATGGCGCTGTCGAAGACGCAAAAGCCTGCCTGCGGATGGCCGTCGATATGCAACGCCGCCTTGGCGAACTGAAGGAGAAATGGCGTCTCGACGGCACGGAGGAACCGTTCATGGTGCGAATGGGGATCAACTCAGGCTATTGCAATGTCGGCAATTTCGGCAGCAGCGATCGCATGGATTACACGATCATCGGCGCCGAAGCCAATCTGGCCGCGCGCCTGCAATCCATTGCCGAGGGTGGGAAGATCGTCATCAGCTACGAAACCTACGCACTCGTGAAGGACATCGTCGATGCGACGCCCCTGCCGCCGATCACCATGAAGGGCATTCACCGCCAGGTGGTGCCTTATGCCGTCAACGGACTGTTGGGCGCCGATCAAAATCTGCGCGTGCTGAGTGAGCACTTTGCGGGCCTCGACCTTCATCTCGATGTGGCGCAACTTGACCCGGATGAGCGCGCACGCGTGCGCGCTGCGCTCGCCGAAGCAATGGCTGCGATCGATGCCCAGGCGCCAAGCGCCTCTTGATGCCTTGCCAGAGCGGGCGAGCAGCGGTGGGGACGCATCAACCACCGCCGCTCTCCATGCGCCCTTCCGTGGATGGCGGAAGGGGAGCTAGTACCGCGCCACAGAGATTATGACGGGTTGGGTTATCGTAGAATGGGCAAGTCTTCTGGTGGGATGAGAAGTTGGATGCTGCGTGCTGCGCCTGGCACGCGGGATATAAATCCTGCCTTCTCGAGGGTCAGCACCATCTGGTGAACAGACGGAGCCGTAACGGCGAAGTGGCGACGCATGTCGGCTTCGGCCGGAGGCTGTTTGAAGATGCGGCTGTAGGCGTAGATGAAGGCCAGGTACTGGCCTTGGACTTGCGTAAGGCCATGTCTTGCCGTTGCGGCTTGCGGGTCAAGTGAGGGACTCATTTTCGGATTCATCTGCGTCTCCGCGCTGAAGGAGGTGTCGATGAATATAAAGTTTCACGTAGAGCTTAGCCAATCGGAACGTGATCAACTGGCCGTTTTGTTGAGCGGGGGACGCCATGCGTCGCGCAAGATCAAGCGCGCCCAGATCCTGGTGGCGGCGGACGAAGGCTTCAGCGACGAGGTGATCGCGGCAACCTTGAACGTCAGCGGATCGACGATTTACCGGACCAAGCGCCGGTTTGTGGAAGCCAATCTGGAAGGCGCGCTCAGTGAAGAACCGCGCCCGGGTGTTGAGCGCAAGCTATCGAGCAAGGAGGAGGCGCTGTTGGTGGCGACCGCCTGCTCAAAGCCGCCGCCCGGGCGAGCCCGCTGGACCCTGGAGCTTCTGGCCGATGAGATGGTCCGACTCACCGATCATGACGAGTTGTCCTCGGAGACCGTACGTCGCCGGCTGGCTGAGAATCATCTCAAACCTTGGCGCAAAGACATGTGGTGCATCCCAAAGCTCGATGGGGAATACGTCGCGCGCATGGAGGATGTTCTCGACCTCTACGCAGAGACGCCTGATCCACAAAGGCCCGTGGTCTGCTTCGACGAGAGCCCGACCCAACTCATCGGCGAAGTGCGCGAGCCCATTGCGGCCAAGCCTGGCCAGCTTGAACGCTACGACTGCGAGTATCGCCGAAACGGCACGGTCAATCTGTTTGTCTTCATGGACGCCCACCAGCCCTGGCGCAGGGTGAAGGTCACCGATCGGCGAACCAACCAAGACTTCGCCCAGTGCATGCGCGAACTGGTCGACGTCGATTATCCCGACGCCCCGATCATCCGCGTGGTGATGGACAACCTCTCCACCCATTCCGCCGGGGCGCTTTACGACGCATTTCCAGCCCCGGAGGCTCGAAGGGTGCTGAAGCGACTGGAGTTCCACCACACGCCCAAGCACGCCAGTTGGCTCAACATGGTCGAGATCGAGATCGGTGTCCTGCGCAGCCAATGCCTCGACCGTCGTATCGACAATAAAGACACCATAATCGCCGAAGTCGCAGCCTGGGAGCAGCAACGCAACGCTAATGGCGCAAAGATCCAATGGATGTTCACAACCGAAAAAGCCCGCCAAAAGCTCCGCAAAGCTTACCCCGTCAAAGAGTCATAATCTCTGTGGCGCGGCACTAGTAGGGAAGGCCGACGTAATTTTCCGCAAGCGCAGTCGAGGCTGCGCGCGAATGCGTCAGATAGTCGAGTTCGGCTTCCTGAATCTTTTGGTCGAAGTCACCGGTGTTTGGGAACCGGTGCATCATCGTCGTCATCCACCAGGAGAAACGAACCGCCTTCCAGACCCGAGCAAGCGCCCTTTGCGAGTAGGCGTCGATGCCTGCGTTCGAACGATCCTGGTAATGCTCTATGAGGCCTGAAAACAGATAGTGCACGTCGCTCGCGGCGAGATTGAGGCCTTTGGCGCCGGTTGGCGGAACGATATGGGCGGCATCGCCGACAAGGAACATGCGGCCGAACCGCATCGGCTCGGCAACGAAGGAGCGCAACGGCGCGATCGACTTCTCGAAGGAGGGCGCCGTGACAAGCGCCTCGGCATGGTGCACAGGCAGGCGACGCCGCAACTCGTCCCAGAAACGATCGTCGCTCCAGTCCTCAACCCTTTCGTCCACCGGACACTGGATGTAATAGCGGCTGCGATGTTGCGAACGCATGGAGCAAAGCGCAAATCCGCGCGGGTGGTTGGCATAGATCAACTCGTGGTTGACGGGAGCAACCTCGGACAGAATTCCGAGCCAGCCGAAAGGATAGACCTTCTCGACGGTACGCAGCGACTTTTCCGGCACTGTCTTGCGACAGGCGCCATGGAAGCCGTCGCAGCCGGCGATGAAATCGCAGTCTATGCGGTGGGTGGCGCCGTCCTTCTCGTAGGTCACGTAAGGCACCCCTCCGTCGAAGTCGTGCGGCTCGACGCTCGCCGCCTCGTAGATCGTCTGCGCCCCGCTGATCTCGCGCTGCTTAATCAGATCCCGGGTGACTTCTGTCTGCCCGTAGACCATGACGCGCTTGCCGCCAGTCAGGTCGAAGAGGTCGATGCGGTGATCGCGCCCGTCGAAGGCAAGCGAGAAGCCATCATGCGGCAGCCCCTCGGCATGCATGCGCGCGCCGGCCTTTGCCTTGTCGATGAGACCAACGGTTCCTTCCTCCAGCACTCCGGCGCGCACGCGACCAAGAATGTAGTCCTTTCCAACGCGGTCGAGGATGATGTTGTCGATACCGGCCTGCGATAGCAACTGGCCGAGCAAAAGCCCCGAGGGGCCCGAGCCGATGATGGCTACCTGTGTGCGCATGCTGTCCTCCCGCACTTGTCTTTTGCCAAATTCTGACGTGGCAGGGGGCCGTCAGCAATGGACAATTCCATCATGAAATTGCACTAATCGAACATAGGACAGAGAGGAGGCGACGGTGGCGAGGATCGTTCCGACATATGAGCTCTACGGGGAGAAAACCGGAGGAAAGCCGGATTTCTGGCTGCATTGCGAAACGATTCCATCGAGGAGCAGCCTGCATCATTGGGAGATCCGGCCGCACCGCCATGACAGTTTTTTTCAGATATTGTACATAGATAGCGGCTCTGGGGAGGCGATGTTTTCAAACGTCTGGCACCCGATCGAACCGCAGTCGGTGATCACTGTTCCTCCAAGCCTCGATCACGGATTTCGCTTCTCCAGGGATGTTGGCGGCTTCGTCATCACGGTACTGAGTTCGCATTTGAAGGCCTTTCCCGGCGACCGCAGTCGGCTCGGAGAATGGATGGCATCGCCGCACCTGACGAAACTCGACATGGACGATGAGGACGGCCGCTATGTCGCGGCTTGCCTTCAGCGACTGGGGCACGAATTCGCGCAGCAGCGGGCCGGGCGCAACGACCTGTTGGAGTCCTATCTGACATCGGCCCTGCTCATCGCAGCGCGGCTGTCTTCCGAAAAGCAGGAAGATCAGGGGGCTGCCGATGAGAATGAGCGTCGCATGGAGCTGCTGCACGGGTTGATCCAGCGGCATTTCAAGTCGCATGAGCCGGCTGCCTTCTATGCCAAGGCGCTCGGCATTTCGCCGACGCACCTCAATCGGATCGTGCGCGCGACGACCGGCCACGGAGCGCATGAGCTGATCGCCCGCAAACTCCTCGACGAGGCAAAGCGCGAGCTGGTCTTCACCTTCGGCAGCGTCCAGGAAATCGCCTACCGGCTTGGGTTTTCGGATCCTGCCTATTTCTCGCGCTTCTTCCTCAAACAGGCCGGCCAGACACCGCGCGCATGGCGCGTGGCAGAACGGGCCAAACTTGGCGTCTAGCGCAACACCAGGCGCAGAGCCTTCTGTGTTTCTTTGAGCAGAGGCAGATAGCGGACCGGCATATCGGCGGCCGGCGCGTGGGCGGCCGGTGCGCCAATATTGATGGCCGCCACCGTCTGTCCGCGGTCGTTCTCGACGGGCACGGCAATCGAGCAAAGGCCGATTTCCAACTCCTGGTCGATCACCGCATAGCCCTGTTCGCGCACGCGCCCGAACTCCCGCACCAGTTCTTCCACATCTGTCTTGGTATTTAGCGTGTTGGGCTTGAGGTCGGTGCGGGCGAGGATTGATCTGGCTTCGGCCTCCGTGAGCGCCGCAAGCAGCACCCGACCCATCGAGGCGCAGTAGGCCGGAAGGCGGCTGCCGGGTGTCAGGTTGATCGACATGACGCGGCGCTGCGAGGCGCGGGCGATATAGACGATCTCGGTGCCGTCGAGCACCGAGGCTGACGCGCTCTGCCCAGCCTTCTCCGACAACTGATCGAGATGGGGCTGGATAAGAACAGGCAGGGGCGTTGCAGAGAGATAGGCGTGTCCGAGCCGCAGGATCTTCGGCGTCAGGGCAAAGAACTTGCCGTCATAATCGGCATAGCCAAGTTCGGCGAGCGTCAGCAACGAGCGCCGCACCGTGGCGCGGTCGAGCCCGGTCAGCCTCGCGGCTTCGGCAATCGAAAGGCGCTGGCGCGTCTCCTCGAATGCTTCGATGACCTTGAGACCTCGGGCAAAGCCGCTGACAAAATCTGTTTCACGCATCACCGTTCTCCTCGCCGTTATTTTGTGCGATATACGAACAAATGTCAAATAACGCACAAAATATTTGACGCCGGTTTTGCAGAAGCGCTTATTGGCCCGCATTCGACAGCAGGATTGCGGGAGGCCACATGGCGAAGATCGTATCGTTGAAGGAAGCCGTCGCTGAAAACGTCAGGGATGGCGACACCGTTGCCATGGAGGGCTTCACCCATCTCATCCCCTATGCCGCCGGCCACGAGGTGATCCGCCAGGGCAAGAAGGATCTCTATCTGGTTCGCATGACCCCAGACATTCTCTACGACCAGCTGATCGGGGTTGGGGCCGCGCGCGGCATGAAGTTCTCCTGGGGCGGCAATCCGGGCGTCGGCTCACTGCATCGCTTCCGCGATGCGGTGGAGAACCAGTGGCCACGGCCGCTGGAAATCGAAGAGCACAGCCACGCGGCCATGGCCAATGCCTACGAGGCGGGGGCGGCCAATCTGCCGTTTGCCGCATTGCGCGGCTATATCGGCGCCGATCTTCCCAAGGTCAATGCGAACATCAAGTCCGTGACCTGCCCCTTCACCGGCGAGGTTCTGGCCGCCGTTCCGGCCATTCGCCCCGATGTCACGATCATTCACGCGCTGCGTGCCGACCGCAAGGGCAACGTCCTGCTCGAAGGCATCGTCGGCGTGCAGAAGGAAGCCGTGCTTGCCGCCAAGCGCTCGATCGTGACGGTCGAGGAGATCGTCGATGAGCTCGACCCGCCATCGCCAAACTCGGTCGTGTTGCCGACCTGGGCCGTGAGCGCGGTGGCGAACGTGCCGGGCGGCGCATTCCCATCCTATGCGCAGGGCTACTATCCGCGCTCGAACGCCTTTTACATCGCCTGGGACGAGATCGCCCGCGATCGCGATACCTTCCAGACATGGATCGACGAGAACGTCATGCAGGCGAGCCCCGAAGACTTTGCCAAGCATGCAAGGAAGATTGCGTGAGGAGGAAAGAATGAACGACTTTACCCCTACCGAAATGATGACCATTGCCGCAGCCCGCGCGCTGACCAACGACGACGTCTGCTTCGTCGGCATCGGCGCACCCTCGGCCGCCTGCAACGTTGCGCGGCTGACGCACGCACCTGATATCACGCTGATCTACGAGAGCGGCACGGTTGGCACCAAACCGGACGTGCTGCCTCTGTCGATCGGCGATGGCGAACTGTGCGACACTGCGCTTTTCACCGTATCGGTGCCGGAAATGTTCCGCTACTGGCTGCAAGGCGGCCGTATCACCACGGGCTTTCTCGGCGGCGCCCAGATCGACAAGTTCGCCAATCTGAACACGACGGTGGTCGGCCCTTATAATCATCCGAAAGTACGCCTGCCAGGTGGTGGTGGGGCGCCCGAGATCGCCAGCAATTGCGGTCAGATCTTCATCACCATGGCGCTTTCCAAGCGCGGCTTCGTCGAGAAACTCCACTTCATCACCTCCATGGGCCACGGCGAAGGCGGCAATCACCGCGAGCGTCTCGGCATGACGACCAAGGGGCCGACCCGCGTCATCACCGATCTCTGCATTCTCGAACCGGATCCGGCGACGAAGGAGCTTACGGTCGTCTCAATCCATCGCGGCGTCAGCCGACAGCAGATCATCGAGAATTGCGGCTGGTCGATCAAGTTTGCCGACCAAGTCATCGAGACCCCGGTCCCGAGCGACACCGAACTCATGACACTGCGCGACATCAATGCGCGCACGAAAAAGGCCCATCAGGGCGACAAGGAGGCCGCGTAAATGGCTGATGCATACATCTGCGATTATATCCGCACCCCAATCGGCCGCTTCGGCGGCTCGCTTGCAACCGTTCGTGCCGACGATCTCGGCGCCGTGCCCGTCAAGGCGCTCATGGAGCGCAACGGCAAGGTGGATTGGGAAGCCGTCGACGACGTGATCTTCGGCTGCGCCAACCAGGCTGGCGAGGATAATCGCAACGTTGCCCGCATGTCTTCGCTGCTGGCTGGCCTGCCCTTCTGCGTACCCGGCACGACGATAAACCGTCTCTGCGGCTCTGGCATGGATGCGGTGATCGCCGCTGCCCGTGCAATCCGTGCCGGCGAGGCCGACCTGATGATTGCGGGTGGCGTCGAAAGCATGTCGCGCGCCCCCTTTGTCATGCCGAAGGCCGAGACGGCGTTTTCGCGCCACGCCGAGATCTACGACACGACGATCGGCTGGCGCTTCATCAATCCTCTCATGAAAAAGCAATACGGCGTCGACTCCATGCCGGAGACCGGCGAGAACGTCGCAAAAGACTACAAGGTTGCGCGCGAGGATCAGGATGCCTTCGCCGTACGCAGCCAGGCCAAGGCCGCGGCTGCGCAGGCAAGCGGTCGTCTGTCAAAGGAAATCACCTCGGTCACCATTCCGCAGCGCAAGGGAGATCCTGTCGTCGTCGACAAGGACGAGCATCCGCGTGCGACCACGATGGAAGCGCTTGCCAAGCTTTCCACTCCCTTCAAGAAGGAAGGCGGGACGGTAACGGCCGGCAATGCCTCCGGCGTCAACGACGGCGCTGCCGCCCTGATCATCGCCAGCGAAGCTGCGGTCAGAAAGCATGGACTGACCCCGATCGCCCGCATTCTGGGGGGAGCAGCGGCCGCCGTGCCGCCGCGCATCATGGGCATCGGCCCGATTCCGGCGTCGCGCAAGCTGATGTCCCGGCTGGGCATGACGCAAGCCCAGTTTGATGTGATCGAACTCAACGAAGCCTTCGCATCGCAGGGCCTGGCAGTTCTGCGCGAACTCGCCATTGCCGACGACGACGGCCGGGTGAACCGCAATGGCGGAGCGATCGCGCTTGGCCATCCGCTTGGCATGTCCGGCGCGCGCATCACCGGGACAGCAGCGATCGAACTGCGCGAAACCGGAGGACGCTACTCGCTCTCGACCATGTGCATCGGTGTCGGGCAGGGGATTGCGATCGCGCTTGAGCGCGCCTGACACGCGCGACAAAAGAAAGCGACGTGGCAGACCGTTGCGCCGATGTCCATTTGCGCGGTGTCGCTTAGGGCATCAGCTGGCCGCCGTTGACCTCGATGATCTGGCCGGTGACATAACCGGAAAGCGTTGGAGACGCGAGGAACAGGTAGGCACCGACGCAATCTTCCGGTGTCCCGACAAAACCCATCGGGATGGATTTGCGCTGCATCTCCATCTGCTCGTCGTTCGTATAGCGCTCATGAAACGGTGTGGCGATGACGCCAGGGGCCACAGCGTTGACCCGGATGCGGTCGGGAACGAACTCCTTGGCGTGGCCGCGGGTGATGGTCGAAACAAAACCCTTTGACGCCGCATAAAGCACGGCGCCGTTGCCGCCGCCGTTGCGGGCCGCAATAGAGGTCGTGTTGATGATGAACCCGCCTTGCTTCTTCAGCCACGGATGGGCCGCGCGTGTGGCGGCGAGCACCGAGCGAGCGTTCAGATCCATGACCTTCATATAGTGCTCGTCGGTATATTCAGCGGTTGGCTTGCGCCCGAGCATGCCGCCAGCATTGTTTATCAACCCGTCAAGATGCCCGAAGGTTCTGGCCGTCTCCTCGACGACGCGTTCGCTCTCGCCTTCCCGTGACACGTCGCCATGCACGAGATGCGCCGTGCCGCCTGCCGCCCGGATTTCTTCGGCAAGCGCTTCGGCCGGCTCCCGGCTGGCATTATAGTGAATGCCGAGCTTCACCTCCTGGGCGGCAAAAGCGCGCGCCAAGGCAGCACCGATTCCCGTCGAAGCGCCGGTGATCAGCACCGCCTTGCCGGCAAGGTCCGGAATCTTCATGGATGCAAGCAATTGTGCAAGATTTGCCATGGCAGCGACAGCCTCCGCAGTATGATGGGACGGATAGGGGCGAGGGGAGCTTATCAGCCTCTCTCGACCCGGGGCAATGCAATATCGCTACGTCGCAACATCGAGTTCAGGGTAGTGCCGAAAGATGCCTTCCTCGTTGAAGGCGAGGCGTCGCTCCGAGCGTAGGTAGGCGGCGAGGTTGGGGCGCTTTGAGACAGTATCGTGCAACGCTGCCAAAGCTGGATAGGCCGTCGCATAAGCCTTCATCGCATTTGGAAAGGCATATCGCAGGCCCTCGATCACGTGGAACAGGGACAGGTCGACGTAGCTAAGCGTGTCGCCAACGATGTGGCTTGATCCCTTGGGATTTTGTTGCAGCACCTGCTCGAAGTAGCCGCAGAACTTCGGAATGCGCTCGCTGATAAAAGCGGCGGAACGGGCTTTCGCCTCCTGCTTCTGCTCCTCGTAGTAACGTGATGTCGCGATCGGGTGATGCGTGTCGTGCACCTCCGCTACCAGATCGGTGATCGTCAGCTGCAGGCCGTTGGCGACGTAGCGGAGCTTTTCGACCTTAGGCGCAAGTCCAAGCTTCGGGCCGAGATAGAAGAGGATGTTGGCGACGTGAGAGACAATCAGCTCGCCATCTTTGAGAAATGGCGGCGCGAATGGAATGTGGGCTTCGAGCCTGCTGTGCATCAACTCCAGCATGACGTCGGTGCCCATCCCACGTCCGGACTGTCTGGCAACGTCGACATAGTCTGCCCGCGCTTCTTCCAGTGCCAGACGCACAAACTCGCCGCGGCCCTGAATTCCATCCCAATAATACAGTTCATATGCCATGAATGCCGCTCCTGGGGGCTCGCATCAATTCAACGCATCGCATCACTTTGGTGATGCGTGTGCTGCTCGTAGTGCTTGCTGGGCCGCCGCGGCCTTCTTCGCGAAGGTCGGGCCCTCAGCCGCTGGACGCGCCATGGCGGCGCCTTGCGCCTGTTTGGAACGCCTCGGTGAGGATCCTTCTACCCGGCCGGGTCATTTGTACACTATCACCGCTTTCCCAGTTCGCCGACCCCGGTCCGCCATTTGGCCGAGACGCCAGGCGCTGCGTGACCTTGGTATATGCGGATTTATCGCCTCTTGGCATGCCTGCCTGCTTTCCCACTAGAAAGGGGCCAACCGGCCGGGGCGCGAAAAGTTCCACCGCCGCGCAAATACGCGCAAAGCGTCGCAACCTGGGAGAACCGGTGCCCTGCGCCGACGCGGACCGCACAAGGGTGTCCGGCGGAAGTCGATCGGGAAATCCGCGCAATTGTTGGCGCACCGTTGAATTTCAATATAATTGCTATTATATTGGCAATTATATCTCGATAAACGAAATAAGTGTTAATATGTTCGCATTTAGTATGACATCTCCCGCGGAGGTGATCAGGGGCCTCTCGCAAAGGATGAAGCGTCGGCGGATTGATGGCGGCCTCACCCAGAAGGATCTAGCTGCAAGGGCGGGCGTCTCCTATGGCTCTATAAGACTGTTCGAGGAGACAGGAAAGATTTCGCTCGGAGCCCTTGTGAGGGTTGCGTTTGTCCTAGAAGGCGAAGCTGAGTTCGAGCACTTGTTTCCGCCTCGGCCGCCGAAGACAATCGACGATGTCGTTGACCGCCCCGTCAGGCAGAGGGTGCGTCGGAAATGAAGTTCAAGCCGATCCGAAAAATCAGCGTCGTCCTCGATCTCGAGGGGAGTCAGAGAAGTCTGGGAACCCTTGCATGGAGTGGGAGCGAACGCAGGGCCTATTTCGAGTACTCGGCAGAATTCCTCACTGCGTCTTTGCCGGTATCCCCTTTCCACGTGAAGACAAGTCCGGGCTTGATTGCGGCACCGCGCGATCCCTTCGACGGGGTCCATGGTTTGTTTAACGACAGTCTGCCCGACGGATGGGGACGAACCCTGCTTGATCGCCGTCTTCAAAGGGCCGGTATCGACCATCACCTGCTAACCCCACTGGATCGCCTCTCTGCGGTCGGAAGAACGGGAATGGGAGCGCTAGCGTATATCCCAGAACGACCCGACGATAAGAAGCCTGCCGAGGACATCGATTTGGATTGGTTCGTCGAGCAGGTCGACCTCGTCCAAGCTGAGATGGATACTGCCGACATCGACACTCTGCAGGGCGCACAGGGCGGCTCAGCGGGTGCGCGTCCGAAAATGATGATTGGTTTCAACAAAGCCAAAAATATATTCGTTCTGGATTACGGACAGGACATGGAACACGGTTTCGAACGATGGATGGTGAAGGGACGCGGCGCTGCCGACCCGGCCGAGATGGGCGTCGAGGAGAAGGCGTATGCTTTGATGGCGCGCGCCGCAGGGCTGGAAATGGCCGAGACGCGAATATTCGACACAGACAAGGGCAACCGCCTCTTCGCCACGAAACGATTTGACCGAACGCCTGCCGGCCGACTGCACATGCATACCGCCAGTGGCATCCTGAACGCCAACCATCGCGAGGCGTCGCTGAACTACGGACAGCTCCACAAGCTGACGCTCATGATGACCCGCGACAGTTCCGAAGTCCTGCGGATGTTTCGACACATGGTCTTCAACGTGTATGCGCGGAACCGAGACGACCACGCTAAGAACCATGCCTTCCTCATGAATGGAGACGGACGATGGACTCTCTCTCCTGCTTACGACCTTACCTTTTCCTCCGGGCCAGGAGGAGAGCACAGTGCGGATGTCGCGGGCGAAGGGAGAAACCCAGGCATGCAACACCTGTTGACCATCTCCAGGGAAGCATCGATTCCCGATCGGGACGCGAAGGATGTCATCGAACAGGTTCGAACGTCGATTGGCCGCTGGCCACAGTTTGCTGAGAAGGCGGGGCTGTCCAAATCCCGTACAACCGAGCTTGATCGGATCTTGAACGACAGGAGACCGGCGACATGACGATCGAGATCACTTCGCGGTTTCCGCTCTACGCGCTCGCGGAGGCAAAAGCAGCGAGATGACGGTGATTACAATGCGGGCGGTGGCAGCTTCGGCCTAAGCGCTGATCCCGCGCTGGTGGCACGAGGTCGACCTATTTGCGATAATACTTGCGCGAAGCCGCCATCATCTTTTCCAAGGTGGGGAAATTCAGCAGCATAGCAGAATGTGCATCGGGGAAGAACAGTGCAACGAGATTGTCGATCGCATAGACAAGGATTAGGGCGAGGGTCAGATAGGCGATCGCGGCGACAACGAGAACAGTCATTCTGACCTCACACTGGCGCAACGACGTGGTAGCAAGCCGCTACGATCACCAAAACCGGAATAGCATCGAAGTCGCTTCTGTTCATGGCCACGCTCCCACTGCCGCGATGAACATCCGAGTGCGATTTTGGTTCCATCGCCGATTGCCGCGGCAGCATTTTTACTGCGAGGTAGGAGCTATGCACCGTCATCTGTGTTTTTCCCGAAGCGCCCTTCGCGCACCCTTTGGAAATCAATAGAGCAACAGCAATGCATTCGTGTGACGAAGGGCGTCACAAGGACGCCCTTTGCAACAATGACGTGAGGGTCACGCTGATTTGCCGCTGGCTGCTTTCTTTGGAGCGGCCGCCTTCATCACGCCATTTGCCTTTGGAGGGGCGGCCGTGCGCTTGCGCGTCTTTACCTCCTTGCCATCCACAGACGCGGCGGACCCTTCAAGCGCTTCGCGCTCGGCCCGGGCTTGTTCCCAATGTAGGAAATCTCGTCCCGGTGGACGCCCTTCCTCTTCCCACAGCGCATAGGCACGCTTCTTGATCCACTCTTCGTGAGTCTCTGTCATCGCCGATCTCCAGTCAGATGATGCCCGTGGTCTAACGCGATACTGGCGCTAGAGTTCCAGAGGAAACACGCTGTTTCAAGCAATTTTTGACACACCGCAAAAAGAAATTCCGCATCGCAACAAGGAACTCTTCAGCGGCACGGCAATTTTTCTCCGGGCGAGTGATTTTGGAGCAGAGAAAGTCGGGCAACGTCGCGCTCTTGCGTGCACAATTGAACGACGCAGCTTTGTCGTTATAGTTCAACGCAATGTTTTATCTCATATCGACCTATTGGCCACATATTCTATTCGTTGTTTCGCTCGCCATGGGCGCCGCAGCAGCGATCCACGCAGCCATGACCAAGGAAGAGGTTCGCGCCGCGATCGGCTGGGTCGGCGTCATCATTCTCTCGCCAATCATCGGGGCCGTGCTTTATGCGATTGCCGGCATCAACCGTATCCGGCGCGCCTCGCTGAGCCTTCGGCGTGATGCGCTGATGCCCGACGCGGACCTTGACGAGCTCGAAAGCTTCGACGCCGACAGCGAAATCGTCATCACTGGCTTCGGCCGTCGTTTCGCGGCCCTGCAGACACTCGGCGACCGCGTCGCCCGCAATCCGCTGGCAACCGGCAATACGATCGACATGCTGGAGACGGGCGACGACTGTTACGCCGCGATGAAGACGGCGATCGATGGCGCTGAGCGCAGCGTCCTGCTGGAAACCTACATTTTTGACCGCGACCCGCTCGGACTGAGGATCGCAGATTGCCTCATAGCCGCCGTAAAGCGTGGCGTCGAGGTGCGCGTGCTGATCGATGCCGTCGGCGCCCGCTATTCCGTGCCGAGCATTCTCGGATACCTTGCCGAGGGCGGCGTTACCGTCTCGGTCTTCAATGGAAACGTCATCATCGGGTTGCGTTTGCCATATGCGAACTTGCGCACCCACCGCAAGATCTTCATCGTCGACGGCCGCATTGCGCTGACAGGCGGCATGAACATTCGGGCCGGATTCACACGCGAGATGGCGGGAGAAAACTTCGCCCGCGACACCCATTTCAGCGTCACCGGGCCGGTTGTCGCCGATCTCTTCAACGTCGCGGCTGAGGACTGGCGCTTTACCACCGGCGAAATCCTGCAAGGAGAGGCGTGGCGAACCGCGCTGCCCGAGCGGCAGCCGGGGGATCCCGTCTTCATGCGTGTCGTGGCATCGGGGCCTGACAGAAGCATCGAGACGAACCACAAAATGCTGATGGGGGCCTTCTCCATTGCGCGCCAATCGATCCGTATCATGTCGCCCTATTTCCTGCCGGACCGCGAGCTCATCAGTGCACTGGCGACGGCGGCAAGACGCGGCGTGGAGGTCGATATCGTCGTTCCGGCTGTCAATAATCTCGTTCTCGTCGACCGCGCCATGACCGCGCAATTCGACCAGATCCTCACCAACTACTGCCGCATCTGGCGCTCCAGTGGTGCTTTCAGCCACTCCAAGCTCCTGTCGATCGATGGCGTCTGGTCCTATGTCGGATCGTCCAACCTCGACCCGAGGTCGCTGCGGCTGAATTTCGAGATCGACCTGGAGGTGCTGAATGAAGGCTTTGCCAGCGAGATCGACGACCATATCGACGAGGCCATCAAGTTGGCTTCGCCGGTCACGCTCCAAGGCTTGCGCGCGCGCCCCTTCGCCGTCCGGTTGCTCGAGAAGGTCCTTTGGCTCGGATCGCCCTACTTATAAGAGATTTCTTCGGCCTAAAAGCATGGCAAGTTTGAATACCCGGCCTATACTCCAAACAAAACCTCGACGACCAACGGAACGCCAGCAAACTCCGATGCATGCCAAAAAGGACAGCCTGCCCGCCAACATCCTAGCGTCGATCCGCAGTCGAAGAAAGCGGCTGGATGCGGCACATTCGGAGCAAAAGCCGCGCTTAGATGGCACTCTGATCGCCTCCTACAACGTCCACAAATGCGTCGGCAACGACCGGCGCTTCGACCCGGAGCGAACCAGTCGCGTCATTCATGAAATCGGCGCTGACGTCATCGCACTGCAGGAGGCCGACACCCGCTTTGGCGAGCGCACCGGCATCCTCGACCTTGGTCGGCTGGAGCGGGAAACCGGACTGATCCCGGTGCCGGTGAACGGCATGGCCAAGGCTCATGGCTGGCATGGCAATGTCGTGCTCTTCAAGAGAGGCTTGGTGCGTGACGTGCACCAGATCAATCTTCCCGGGCTCGAGCCTCGCGGTGCGCTTGTCGCCGAACTCGATCTGGAACGCGGCGGGGCCTTACGCATCATCGCCGCCCATTTTGGCCTGCTTCGCCACTCGCGCGCGCAGCAGGCCAAAATGTTGGTCGAACTGATGGCAGACAAGCGAGAGGTCCCGACCATCCTGCTCGGCGATCTCAATGAATGGCGGCTCGGCGACCGCTCGTCGCTGCACACGTTCCAATCCGTTTTCGGCCCGCAGCCGTTGGCCGTGCCGAGCTTTCCCGCACGACTTCCCGTCCTCGCTCTTGATCGCATCATGGCGAACCGCAAGGGCGTCGTGACAGCAGTCGAGGCCCACGATACGCCGCTTGCCCGCGTCGCGTCGGATCACTTGCCAGTCAAAGCAGTGGTCAATCTCAAGCGGGTGGAGGAGCTGAGCACGAAGAGCTAGCCTCTCCAGCTCATGTAAGGGCGGCCTTTCCTGTCGCAGGCACCTGCACGTCGCACACGACAAGGCATCGTCGCGGTCACAAAGCCTTGACACGGCTTGCGGTCATGGCAGGTTCAGTTGATCTCGACAGATATCTTGGATTGGGAGGTTTCGTGGTGCTTGGGGCCGGAGCTTTGCGACAGATGGCCGTGTTGCGCGGGTTTGCATGGTTGAACGGCGGCTTGATGACAAGGTGGACTATCGCGTGGTTGGCCGCTGGCATCGCCTTGGCGCCTTTGGCGCTACCGGCCCGGGCCGGCGATACTACGCCCCAGACACAAGCCTCGAAGGAACAGGTCCGCAAACTCATCGCGACGTGGGAGCAGCACTACGCGAAAGCCGACAGCCTGCGCGACCGGCGCGACGCCTTCGAGGCCCTGATGGCATCGACCCCCGAGCCGACACGCGTCCAAATCAGGCAGGTCGACGCCGGCGGCGTCGATGCACAGCTCATCTGGCCGGCAAGACTGCATCATCCCCTTGGCCGCCGGGCTATCCTCTATATTCATGGCGGCGGCTTCTACAGCGGTTCGCTGCGGACGCATCGGGCCGTGGCCGGCTCGCTGGCCAAGGCGGCGTCGGCCGACGTCCTCCTCATCGACTACAGGCTCGCACCGGACTATCCGTATCCGGCTCAGGTCGACGATGCGCTGACAGCTTATCGGTGGCTGCTCGATTCCGGCTATGAGAGCAACAACATCGTCGTTGCCGGCAACTCCGTCGGCGGGAATCTGGCGATCGAAGCCACGCTGCGGCAGATGCGAGTGAAAGGATCACTGCCCGCGGCCGTCGTCGCAGTGAGCCCGATCACCGATCTGGCTGCCACAGGCGCTTCTTTGACGACGAACGCCAGTACCGCTCCGCTGATCGACTCCGCCGAACTCGATCTCATGCGCAAAGCCTATCTGGGAACACGCTCGCCGGCCGATCCTATGGTGTCACCCCTTTATGCCGACCTGACCGGATTTCCCCCACTGCTGATGCAGGTCGGTGCGGGCGAAGCGCTTCTCGACGACACCCTGCGGCTGGCCGACAAGGCTCGAAGGGCCGGCGTTGATGTCCAAACGGAGATCTGGGCAGGCATGGTCCATCAGTGGCAGCTCTTCCCGTTCTGGCTGGATGATGCAAGGCAGTCGAACCAGCACGTTGCCGAGTACGCGATAAAACATTTCGCCGACAAACCGCAGCAGTAGCTTCCAACCGTCAGCGGGGAAAATGCCACCGCGTCCGTGTTGTCTCATAGCACGAAACCCGTGATCGGTTGGCAAAGGATGCTTACTGGTCAAGAAGATCGCGGATGCTGCCGCGATCTCTTCGATTCGAACAGGTTAGAGCGAGCCCTTTAATCTTCGCCCAACGCAAGGTCGCGGCGCATCCAGTCGGACAGCGTTGCGACGGTGTTCGGTGCACGGCGATATCTCCAAGCTGCGACAAGAAGCGCGAAAACGGTCGCGCCAACACCAAAACGAGCACAGAGTTCTTCAATGGAGGCTGCCAGATTGTCGACAGCGGCTCTTTGTTTTTTCATGAGTGTTCTCGGCATGGGCGCCGAGCCTTCTAATAGCAAGTTGCCGGGCCCATGGCGTACGCTTGAGCGCACGAACGAGCAGCGTGTAGACGCCGATCTGTGGCAGGTTGCTGCTTGAGAAGATCTCGGATGCGGAGTGGAGTGCGCTACAGGAACCTTAGGCCAAAGTGGCGTGCGAGATGAAAATGACCGTCATTACACGCCTCCTTCGATTGTTGCTGTGGACTGACGCAACTTATCCGACTTCGTTTGGCTGTGCAAGGGTGCCCACCTTGACATCGCCGAGGTGAGTATCAAGAGAACATTCGCGTGGTCGGCGGCAGGATGCCAGCTGCCGCTGCCTCTCCCCGTTCCACTTAGTGGCTGGGTCACTGCCCGGTGCTACCCGCATTCGCGAGCCCTAGCTGATTAGCTTTGCGCCGGCAGCTCGCGCGAACTTTTCCAAGCTCAGACGGCGAAACCGAGAACCCTATTTCCGACGCGCCCCGACCCGGCGACCTTCGTAGGAAGGGAGAATTTTGGTGCCCGAGCGCCCTGGTCGGTATTCAAACGATGGTGACATCCACGGCGGCAGACCGACCGCTCACCAACGTTCTTTGATCTTGCGCAAAGACGAGCGATGGGGCGGTGCTAAGGTGTGAAAAGTCGGGTCCAACCCGTTCCCGAATGGACAAGAATGCTTGGCCCGCCTGGCAGGAAGGGTGGGCCAACATCAAGGAGAGGAGTGCCGAGCATGTCGTTCAGATTTCTCACCGCATTTCTTAAATCTTCCGGTGACGGAGGAGTCGTGCTTTTTGAAATGACGGCGCGCAACGAACCGTTATGATCGATCGACAAGCCCTATTGATGTTCGCGTCTCCGCCTCGTGCAGATGAGACCCGGCTACAGGACAGCGTGCCTGCGATTTGCGAAATCGCCGCGGTGAAATTGCGGCAGCGCAAGAGTGGTCCGTTCGAGCGCATTCGAATATCAGAAGATGACGTAATGGCCTGGAAGCTCACGGTACCCAACCTACATTAGACTTGACGCAGTCCCGCGTGTGAAATCGCTACAGTGCAGGTTGATGGAGCATGCTTTGAAGATTGAGACGGATTCAAACGGCGATTTTATTCTGGACGCGGAAGCGATCGCTTCCCGATTTGGAATCTCGCCTGACGCCATGCGGCATTATCTGAAACGTGGAGCGGTCGTCAGTGTTGTCGAAAAGGGCAGCGGTTTGGATGATGGCAAATCCCGCCTTTCAGTCCGGTTGGGAAATCGAACGTGGCGGGCCGTTGTCGGCCCAGATTTGCGGGTTCTCGGTGAGGAGCAGCTTTGGGCCTCGAAAAAGCACGTTCGTTCAAGATGCTAACGGACTGGATCAACCTCTAGCGCAACATTCCCCGCGAGATCGTCAGCCGTCAGCCGGCGAGTTTGATTAAGCGGTATTCGGTAATGCCACCAGCGGCAGCTACGCCCCAAAGCGGACACTCCCACGCTCGCTGCGCGATCAGGGGTGCACGAGATTTGCGGGAGACGCTCAAGTTCTTTCGCGCTATGAAGAGCGATCATAGATCATGCGCGTCAGACACTGAGGTCCTTCACATGGCTTTGAAAGTCCTTTTCATTGGCGGCACCGGCCAAATCTCATATCCATGCGTCGAGCGCGCCGTTACCCAGGGTCATCATGTCAGCATCTACAACCGCGGTTTGAGAAGCGACCCGCTGCCTGCGGGGGTCACCTCGATCGTCGGCGAACTTGGATCGACGGCCTACGCGGATCTCGCCAAGGCCAATTATGACGTCGTATGTCAGTTCATCGCCTTCACGCCCGATCAGGTCGGGCGAGACATCGACGTATTTGCGGGCAATTGCGGTCAGTACATTTTCATCTCTTCGGCCTCGGTCTATGAGAAGCCGGCGCGTCACTATGTAATTACTGAGAAGACACCGGCGATCAATCCCTACTGGCCCTACAGCCAGGCCAAGATTGCCTGCGAGGAATTGCTCAAGAAGTCCAAGAATCGGGCCTGGACGATCGTCCGCCCCAGCCACACCGTGCGCACGGGCCTGCCGATCATGATGGGCGACAGCGACGTCATGGCGAGACGCATGCTGGATGGCGAGCCCACGATCGTAGCGGGCGATGGCCACACGCCCTGGACACTGACCCGCTCGGTCGATTTTGCAGTGCCTTTCGTTGGGCTTTTCGGCAAGCCGGCGGCGCGAAGCGAGATTTTCCACATCACCTCGGATCGCGCGCACATCTGGGACGATATTCAAAAGACGATTGCCAGATTGCTGGGCGTAGAGGCCAGGATCGTCCACGTGGCGACGGACACCCTGATCAGGTACAATCCGGATTGGGTAGGCCCGCTAATCGGCGACAAGGTCTGGACTGCGATCTTCGACAATTCGAAGGTCAAGCACGTGGCGGGTGACTTCACCTGCGCGGAAAGCTTGGATGAAATCCTGGCTGAGCCGATCATGCACCTCAAGCAGCGCCTGGCAAAGAGCCGTCCGCCAAGGGGTGAACTCGATGCTCTGGTCGATAGGATTTGCGCCGAGCAAAGCGCTCTCGGATAGGCATGTTCTTTGGCGGCGCAAAGCAGCCGACGAGCCCTTAACTGGTGGCATCTGCTACCGGACAGCTCAACGCCCACGCCTTATGGGTCACGGCGCCGAAGGCTCGACCCTCCGGAGTCGGAAGAAATACCTGCGTGCTTCGCCTTCCACGCACATCATCCCGCCAACTTCCTCATCAGCGATCAGTCGGAGGTAGTCGACGATCGGTTGCCTGTCGTAGACCATCGCTGCCGTCTCGACGCCGTCCAGCGTCCGGAGTTCCAAGGACGCCGTGGTGCCTCGAGCGCGGAACGCCCTGTGCAGATACGAGAACCAGTTGCGAGCGATGGATGTGCGCCCCAACGAGGCGAACCTGATCGCCTGCCTGATCGGGAAGAACGGCGGCTCGATCGCAACCAGGCGGCCACCACTCCACCGGAAGAGCAGGGCGTCGGCCCGCAGGTCAGGACGGATACGCTTGCCGAACCAGTCCAGGTTTTCGAGCACGCCATCAAGAGGATGTCCAGACGGTATGCCGACGCCGCGCCATAGGCCGATCATGTCGTCCAACGGGACAGGCTCCAGCGACCGGAACCACTTCGTTCTTGCTTCCTGCAGATCCGTTGACACCGCACGTCTCCTTCAGCAGCCGACCGGCCTGCGAACGAAATTTGCGAGGAGGAGGGAAGTTCCTGAATAAAGGTGGGCCGGCACCCGTAGGTCCCACCCCATAGTCAGTTTCCACCGGGGATTTATCTCTGCACGACGGAGACAGGGATTAAACCCGCCTGGAAGGCTAGCCATAGGTGTGCGTATACTCGCCTTCTCGGAAGTCCTCGAACCGTTGGGACCAGCGTTTACCCGGCCAGACATAATCCACTCGCCCTTCCACAGGTCGATAAACAGCCGTGTAGAGAGTTGGGTACGAACCACGCCTGCAGTAAAGTGGTGGCAGAAGGAATAGGTCGGTCAGCCGCGAAAGCGACATGGACGGGTCTTCCAGCGCTTGCTGAGCTATGAGCTGGCGCGCCATTGAGGACGATGAGGGTCTAGCGGTTCGCTGATGGTTCGTGCATGCTTTCAGGCGCGAAATGATCGGTCGCTGGTCAGGGCCGAGGAATAGGGTGGCGTAGCGGCCTGAGCGGTCGAGGACGGTCACGTTCTGCGAAAGCGCCACGGGTATTCGGCACAGCGCCTCAATTGCCTGGTTCACGTGATGACAGGTCTCCAGGATGTAACGGATCATGAGGATTATCGAGAAACCGACGCCCTGAGTGCGGCTTCCGGCGAGAGTCACACTGGCGACCAGTCCGTCCTCGTTCATCCCGTCGACACAACCTCCCCATGGTCGCTGCGCCTTGGAGATTACCCTCAATCCCGACCATGCGGTCATCTCGAAGCGATCCGAAACGATGTCGGGCGGATAGTCGAAGTTGCGGACCAGTGCTGGTCCTTCTTTGCCCAGCCAGACAGCCTGACTGCAGCCGTAGCGTTCCGGCGCGGGCCGGTAGTGGCTCAGCATCCGATGCGCCACCTCATCATCTCCAACGAGGGCGCATGCGTGCTCATAGTAAGGCACTAACTCGGGCATGTGCTGCAGCAAGGCAGCGCGACAGTCTTTGGCGGTTGGGGTCGGTGACGCAGCTTGGCCAAAATACCATCTCTCGGCCTCTGCTCGCCCAGCGATAAATCGGGATAGCCAAGCTTCCCCGGGCCGATCTTCCCGCGCTGTCACGAATGTCTTGTCCATAGCGACAGGAGTATAAGAATTGAACCCTTCGAGTGGCAAGGCGAGCCTTGTTCGACAGCAAGCCGGGCGCTTGTCGTTTGAGATTGAGCAACGGAGGAACCGATGCCCAAAGTTGAAATCGACACGGTTCCGGAGATCAAGGGGGCTGGCTATGATCTGCCTCCACGACCCGATGACCCCAGTCGCGTTGACGACGCGTTCATTCCGGAGGATTTCTTCAACCAGATCAACGCTGCAATCGTTGCAGAAAATAGAAAGAAAAAGCTCTCTTCACGCCGCGAGATGAGTAGCCTTGGCGCTCAGGCTCGACTTTGTGGCATTTGCTCCATAACCATTCAAAACCTTGCCCTTCAACCTCGCTTCGGCTCGTGCACGGCATTCGGCCTTCCGCTTCTCGTTCCGACCTCGTAAGCAGATATTTGCTCATCGAAACCTTGGAGCTGCACGACGGCGCTGCCGCCGGCACTTGCGGCCGGTGCGGTCGCCTCGATCCAGCATCTGAAGGTCAGTCCCTTCGAGCGTGCGCGTCACCAGGATCGTGTCCGCAAGCTGCGGGCGCTGCTCGATCAGCGCGGCATCCCGCACATGCCAAACCCAAACCATATCGTTCCGGTCATTGTTGGCGATGCGGCAAAGTGCAAGTGGATCTGCGACCTGCTGCTCGACAATTGCGGTGTCTATGTGCAGCCGATCAACTACCCGACGGTGCCGAAGAAGACCGAGCGCCTGCGCATCACCCCGACGCCGCTCCACAGCGATGCCGACATCGAGCATCTCGTGGATGCGCTGCATGCGCTCTGGTCGCGCTGCGCGCTCGCCCGGCACGTTGCTTAACGGGACCAAGACACGAAACCGCGGAAGCTTCAAGGTGTTGAATAAATACAACCAGGCGTACGAAGATGGCCTCTGGCTGTGTCACTATTTGCATCGGATTACCAGACAGCATCCTGCCGGATGCTGTCTGGTTCTGCGCACAACGACAAACCAGGGGTCAGAACGAACTCCACTGATCGTCGGCTACGCCAGATGCTCTGCCGCCGAATGCCCTTGCGACTTGCGCGGCCACTCGATGTGCCGGCGAGGATATGGTGTGATGCTTTGGATTTGTTTGCTCGGTTGTCATAGCCGACAATCGGTCGCTGACCCTGAATTGGCCAACCAACTGGAACAATGCGTGAGCCTCCTTTGCCAGACTGTGGCTGGCCGCGGTCGACTCCTCGACCATCGCTGCGTTCTGCTGGGTTCCTTGGTCCATCGTATTCACGGCGCTGTTTATTTCCTTCAGGCCAGTCGTCTGTTCTTTTGATGCCTCGACGATCGCGGCAACATTCACATTGATCTGCTGCACTTGCTGAACGATCTTTTCCAGGACCTCGCCGGTTTGATTGACTAGGCTGACGCCGCTCTTGACCTGCTCTCCCGACGCATTGATCAGACCCTTGATCTCCTTTGCCGCGGTCGCGGACCGCTGGGCCAATTCGCGCACCTCCTGCGCCACGACAGCGAAGCCTTTTCCCGCTTCGCCGGCACGCGCCGCCTCGACCCCCGCATTAAGCGCCAGAAGGTTCGTTTGAAAGGCGATATCATCGATGACGCCGATGATGTTCGAGATCTCATTGGAGGAACTCTCGATTTGGCCCATCGCGGCGATGGCCTTGCGAACGATATCCCCGGACTTCTCGGCATTGTCGCGCGTCACGGCAACGAGGTCGCCCGCTTCCTCTGCACGCCGGCTGGAATCGGCAACTGTCGTGGTAATTTCCTCGAGCGCTGCCGCCGTTTCCTCCACCGAGGCGGCCTGCTGTTCCGTTCGTTTCGACAGGTCATCCGCGGCGGCGCGGATTTGGGTGGATCCGGCCGCGATTGCCCGTGCATTGTGGCCGACATCTTCCATCGCCATGCGGAGTCTTGCGACAGCTTGGTTGAAGTCGGTGCGAAGCCGCTCCAGCGAGGGGATGAACGTCTTTTCGAGGGCGAGGGTCAGATCCCCTTCCGCAAGCATGCCGAGCGACTGCGCGAGCGTTTCGACGTTCTCGACGCGTCCGGTGATATCTGTGGCGAACTTGACGATCTTGAACACACTGCCGTTCATGTCGAAAATCGGGTTGTAGGACGCTTGCACCCAAACGCGCTTGCCTCCCTTGCCGAACCGCAGGAATTCCTCGGCAGCATACTCACCGCCGCGAAGGCGCTCCCAAAACTTTTCGTACTCGCCGCTTTGCGCATAACCCGGATCACAGAACATGGAGTGATGTCGGCCTTCAATTTCGCCGAGTCGATAGCCAAGCGCCGCCAGGAAGTTCTCGTTGGCTGTGATGATATCGCCGTTCGGGCTGAACTCGATAACCGCCTGGGCCCGAGATAGAGCGTCAAGCTTGCCGGCATCTTCCGCACTCTTGAGCTTCTGCGCCGTTATATCTGTTGCGAATTTGACGACCTTGTATGGTTTGCCGGCGCGCACCACCGGGTTGTACGATGCTTCGATCCAGATCTGTTTGCCAGCCTTGCCAATCCTGCGGTATTGACGGCGATCGAACTCGCCTCGGCCTAGTCTTGTCCAAAAATCGCGGTATTCAGCCGACCGGGCTTCATCGGGATCGACAAACATCCTGTGATGTTGGCCCACGATTTCGCTCAAATCGTAGCCTAGCGAGCGGCAGAAATTGTCGTTTGCGGTCAGAACCTTGCCGTCGAGAGCGAACTCGATAACAGCCTGGGATTTGTCCATTGCTGCCAATACAAGTGCAGCATCCGACCCTTTTCCGAACAGGAAACTCATTGCCCCTCCTGAAGTTGTTGCTGGAATAATATCGCTTCGTCATCCACAACAATTTCTGCTTGCAGTAAGTTTGTGACGCGGTTTTTCCGCAATCTGAAGTAGACTTGTATGGATGGTCCGATTAACGATAGTCTTTACATGGTTTAATATTGGTTAATTTGGCGCAAGACTCCAAAATACTAATGGTGAGCGTAAGGACTGATAGAATCTATTCTTGATTTTTCTCGATTTTCTTAGCTGCCGAGCGTTGCCCGGGTGTTTTTGACGATTGACGCTCTGACCACCCAGACTATTCGGACGTCGCACGCATTCTGGGCGGTGGCTTCAGTGCGCCCTACGGCCGTGTCCGCAAGTGGTGCCGGCTCCAGGAACGATTGTGATTGTTAGCAAGGTCTCTCCGTTTCTTGATCGCGATCAAAGATCGCCCAGGCATCCGCGTTCGCCAGTGAAACGATTGCTGCAAGTCGCACAGTGCAGGCTTTCAACGGTGAAGATGCAGCTCAAAGGAAATACTCCGCTGACGTAGAACTCGCGTACGAGAGCGCTGCCGCTGCCATCCGTGCGCGCTCCTTGCTCACAGGCTTCGCCATAACGCTGATCTTTAGTAGCGTGGTGGGAGTTCTATGGGTCGGCGCTCACGATGTGCTGGCCGGTACGCTGACACCCGGAGCGCTGAGCCAATTTCTGTTGTATTCCGTAATCGCTGCCGGTTCTCTTGGTTCGCTTTCCGAAGTCTGGGGTGAGTTGGCCCAGGCAGCGGGCGCAGCCGAGCGTCTCTTTGAGTTGCTCGACGAGCCCACGGCTGAAGTAGCGGCAACGCCGACTTTTCCTTTGCCACGCCCAGCGAAGGGCACTCTCGAGGTGAACGATGTTCGTTTCGCATATCCCGGTGCTCCCGAAGCCTCGGTTCTAAATCGTCTGTCCCTGCAAGTGAAAGCCGGCGAAACCGTAGCTGTCGTCGGACCCTCCGGCGGCGGGAAAAGTACTATCCTCTCGCTTTTGCTGAAGTTCTACAAACCGGGCGGTGGCTCGATCTTGTTCGACGGCCGCCAGCTGTCTTCGCTGTCAGCGGAGGATGTCAGGAAGGAAATTGCAGTCGTTCCTCAGGATGTGACAATCTTTGCAGCGTCGATTTTCGACAATATCGCGTTCGGCCGGCCTGACGCGACACGCGAGGCAGTGATTGCTGCGGCCGTGAAAGCGCAAGCCCATGACTTTATTTCCAAACTCGAAAAAAATACGATACGGTCGTGGTGAGAGAGGCATGACCCTTTCAGGTGGCCAAAGGCAGAGAATTGCGATTGCAAGGGCGATCCTGCGAGATGCCACGATACTACTGCTTCACAAGGCAACCTCGGCCCTGGACGCCGAGAACGAGGCAGCAGTAAAGGACGCTCTTGAGAGCCTGATGCGTGGCAAAACGACACTCGTTATCGCGCATCGTCTTGCGACTGTTTTGAAGGCGGATCGCATATTGGTGGTGGACGAAGGAAGAGTGGTCGAGGAGGGAACGCATTCCTCTCTATTGAGCAAAGGCGGAACCTACGCTCGGCTGGCGGCTCTTCAGTTTGGTGAGAAGATCGATACAGGCGAGGTGAACGCGGCCTAAAATGCACGCTCATCCGCGCGTTGATTGGCCTTTTGAGCCTTTGAGGATAGGAGCCAGCGGCAGCACGCTTGCCGTGGACAGGCTGAAGAGGTGCGAGCGCGCCAGTGGCCACATCGGACCGGTGCACGCGAGAGCGGCAGGCGTTCAGGTGGCTTTGTGGCAGGCGACGCAGATTCTGGACCGCAGATCCCCTACTTTCGGGCATTTGACAGAAATCAAAGCGTACCATGTGGAAAGACATCAAACTGCCAACACTCAATTTGTCGACCGAGCAATGGGAGGACACTACGATGACGTTTGCCCTGAGGGAGTTGAGTCAACTAGTGCCGCGCCACAGAGATTATGACTCTTTGACGGGGTAAGCTTTGCGGAGCTTTTGGCGGGCTTTTTCGGTTGTGAACATCCATTGGATCTTTGCGCCATTAGCGTTGCGTTGCTGCTCCCAGGCTGCGACTTCGGCGATTATGGTGTCTTTATTGTCGATACGACGGTCGAGGCATTGGCTGCGCAGGACACCGATCTCGATCTCGACCATGTTGAGCCAACTGGCGTGCTTGGGCGTGTGGTGGAACTCCAGTCGCTTCAGCACCCTTCGAGCCTCCGGGGCTGGAAATGCGTCGTAAAGCGCCCCGGCGGAATGGGTGGAGAGGTTGTCCATCACCACGCGGATGATCGGGGCGTCGGGATAATCGACGTCGACCAGTTCGCGCATGCACTGGGCGAAGTCTTGGTTGGTTCGCCGATCGGTGACCTTCACCCTGCGCCAGGGCTGGTGGGCGTCCATGAAGACAAACAGATTGACCGTGCCGTTTCGGCGATACTACGCAGTCGTAGCGTTCAAGCTGGCCAGGCTTGGCCGCAATGGGCTCGCGCACTTCGCCGATGAGTTGGGTCGGGCTCTCGTCGAAGCAGACCACGGGCCTTTGTGGATCAGGCGTCTCTGCGTAGAGGTCGAGAACATCCTCCATGCGCGCGACGTATTCCCCATCGAGCTTTGGGATGCACCACATGTCTTTGCGCCAAGGTTTGAGATGATTCTCAGCCAGCCGGCGACGTACGGTCTCCGAGGACAACTCGTCATGATCGGTGAGTCGGACCATCTCATCGGCCAGAAGCTCCAGGGTCCAGCGGGCTCGCCCGGGCGGCGGCTTTGAGCAGGCGGTCGCCACCAACAGCGCCTCCTCCTTGCTCGATAGCTTGCGCTCAACACCCGGGCGCGGTTCTTCACTGAGCGCGCCTTCCAGATTGGCTTCCACAAACCGGCGCTTGGTCCGGTAAATCGTCGATCCGCTGACGTTCAAGGTTGCCGCGATCACCTCGTCGCTGAAGCCTTCGTCCGCCGCCACCAGGATCTGGGCGCGCTTGATCTTGCGCGACGCATGGCGTCCCCCGCTCAACAAAACGGCCAGTTGATCACGTTCCGATTGGCTAAGCTCTACGTGAAACTTTATAGTCATCGACACCTCCTTCAGCGCGGAGACGCAGATGAATCCGAAAATGAGTCCCTCACTTGACCCGCAAGCCGCAACGGCAAGACATGGCCTTACGCAAGTCCAAGGCCAGTACCTGGCCTTCATCTACGCCTACAGCCGCATCTTCAAACAGCCTCCGGCCGAAGCCGACATGCGTCGCCACTTCGCCGTTACGGCTCCGTCTGTTCACCAGATGGTGCTGACCCTCGAGAAGGCAGGATTTATATCCCGCGTGCCAGGCGCAGCACGCAGCATCCAACTTCTCATCCCACCAGAAGACTTGCCCATTCTACGATAACCCAACCCGTCATAATCTCTGTGGCGCGGTACTAGTCGCGCCTCGCGCGCCACGGCAAGCCGCGTAGTTCCTCAGCGAGAGCCGGCACCGCTGATTCTCCATGGCGACGCGCCCAAAGATCGAGCAGTTCCTCGTTGTCCAGAAAGAATTTCCAATCGCTGATGACGGTGTGCCTGATCAGCAGAAACGGCACGGGCGCTGTGAACGGTCGAAAGCTGGGGTTGTATAGCGCAGCCCCCTCATTGGTTTCCTAAAACCCTCCGAGCACCAGTCCATCTTCTGCATAGGACGGTACTCCGAGATCCTGTAGGACGCGGTCAAAGAGATCACTTGCTCGATCCGCCGACAAATCGGTGAATACAACGACGATTGATTTGTCGATCGCGTCCTCGCCGCCAATAGCTTGAGCGTTCAGGAACAGTTTCCTATAAACCTTTATGAGTTGGACAACGTCGAGCACGCTCCGGTCGGCGATCCGCTCAGGAGCGAGCCAAAGTGTTTCACGTTCCCAGGCCCGAGGTACGAAAGGACAGACAGGCCCAGCGCGGCCGAGATCCTTGCGAGGTCTGGCCACGAAAGTCTTGATCCAGTCCGCAACGGCGTGAAGCGCTTTCAGATCGCGTTCCGCGAGCTTCCGCGTCCTGCTGACGTCCTCGAGATCCTCCGGGAGGAAGAGGTTGGTGGTCATTGCATTCTCCTCTGGTCTTTATGTTTCGGTCTGCTTCTCGGAGAGTGCGGGGCGGCAAGCGTCCGCCCCGCACCCTCTCAATTAAGCTCCTCACGCAGCGGCTTGAACGCCGCCCGGAGTTCGCGGGTGAAAATCACCGGTTCCTCCCAGGCGGGGAAGTGGCCGCCTCTTTCGGCATCGTGGAAATAGGTCAAGCTGGGGAAGGCGCGGCGCGCCCATGTCTCCGGTGCTCGAAAAAGATCGTCGTCCGGGAACGTCGTGATCGCCACGGGGATCGTGATCTCATTGGTCTTTTGCGCGGCTGCACTGATGAGGTTCTGATCGCGATTCTCCCAGTAGAGCCTCGCCCCAGACGATATGGTGTTGGTCAGCCAGTGCAGCGAAAAGTTGTCCAGCACTTCGTCCGGCGTTGGCCGCTGTTCGAGATCCTTGCCGTACGTCCACTTTCCGAACCCGCCATGCACGAGCATCCACCCCGCCAGGCCGGCGGGCGAATCCGTCAAGCCGTAGCCGACGGCCTGCGGTCGCGCGCTCATCATCGTCAGGTAACCCCAGCCGCCGCTCTTGATGAACCCCTGCATGGCATCGAATTCCGCGCGCTCCTTCGTGGTCAGTCCCACGGGCGCGGGCCCGCCGGTGGCGATCGCCTCGGCAGCGTCGGGCGGGAACACCGCTGGCAGGTTGGTGTGGATGCCGAGCAGTCCCGTCGGCGCCTGCCGCGCCATCGCCTCGACGACGCCCGCGCCCCAATCGCCACCCTGGGCGACGTAGCGCGTGTACCCCAGCCGCTTCATCAGCACGTCCCAAGCACGGCCGATGCGCTCCACGTCCCATCCGGTCTCGGTGGGTCGAGACGAGAAGCCGTAGCCCGGCAGGGACGGAATCACCACGTCGAAGGCGTCCTCGGCCCGGCCGCCGAATGCGGTTGGGTCGGTGAGCGAACCGATGATCTTGATCTGCTCGAAGATCGAGCCGGGCCAACCGTGCGTGACGATCAGCGGCATCGCGTTCGGGTGGCGCGAGCGGACGTGGATGAAGTGGACGTCTACGCCGTCGATGGTCGTCTTGAACTGCGGAAAGGCGTTCAATTTCGCCTCCGCCTTTCGCCAATCGTAATCGCTGCCCCAATAGCGGACGAGTTCCTGGAGCTTTGCGAGCTGTGCGCCCTGCGAGTGATCGGCCACCGTCTCCTTGTCAGGCCAGCGGGTCGCCGCGAGGCGCCGCTTCAGGTCGGCAAGGTCCGCGTCCGGCACGTGGACGCGGAAGGGGATGATTGCGTCGGCCTTGCTGGTCGGCGCGGTGTTGACGGTCCCGTTATCCGGCGACCCGGCGGACAAGTGTTCGGCATGGGCAAAGACGGCACTAGACGACAAAGCCGCAAAAGCGGCAGCAATGATTTCCTTGTGCATGGAGTTGGTTCCTTTCTCATGGGGTCTTCACCCCGGACTTCGATCCACTAAGACCGGGTGCTGCATGTCGGTTGTTGCGAGCGTTGCTGGACTAGTGGCGGCCACCGCCAGGGCAGGTCATCCAGTTATAGATAGATGCCAATACCGGTGATGCCTGGAGGGTGCCGCCCCCTAACACGGGTGCGATTAGCGCGTTTCTTCACTCGGTGCTGGCCTCAGAGGGCGGCCTCGGCCAGCGCCTGGGGAATCGAGGGAGCGGAGAATCCCAGATCAGCGTGCGTGCGGACCCGCCTCCAATCGCGACGAAGGTTGGAGCGTCGCGGAACTCTCTCGCGCTGTGGACAGCGGCGTGGGCGAAGGCGCTGGTGGCGAGCACGGTGCCGACGGCGGCAAGCGTCTGCATGAGCATGGTCATTGCATTGTCTCCTTTCGAGCAGCGTTGGGATTTGCCGAGCTTTCGAAGCCGACGCGAAGAACATAGACCGTTCCAGTTTCGACGATTAGACGGTAAACTTGGCAGGCATCCTTCCACTGGTGAAAGGCTATGGACCGTCTCGAAGCCATGACCATTCTGCTTGCCGCAGTAGACACGGGGAGCCTCTCCGCCGCCAGTCGCCAGCTCCGCTTACCCTTGACGACGGTGAGCAGACGGGTCTCTGAGCTGGAGGAGCACCTGAAAATCCGCTTGCTGCTGCGTGGCAACCGCAAGCTGGCGCTCACCGACGCCGGGCGCAGCTACGTCGCCTTATGCCGACGGATCATGGAAGACATCGCGGAAGCCGAGCGCGTGGCCGCCGGCGAATTTCTGACACCCCGAGGGGAACTGATCATCAGCGTGTCGCCAGCCATGGGGCGCGTCCATGTCATGCCCGTCGTCGCGGAATTTCTGCGCGCCTTTCCGGACATTCACATGCGCGTGCAGATGACTTATCGGAACGTGAATTTGCTCGAGGAGAATGTCGATCTCGCGCTGCGCGTCGGCAAACTGCCCGACAGCAGTATGATCTCCACGCGCGTTGCGTCGATACGCCAAGTGCTGTGCGCCAGTCCGAGCTATTTGGAAATGCGAGGTGTGCCAAAGACGCCAACCGATCTGTCCTCGCACGAATGTGTAACTTACGACGATTTGGTGCTTGGGAGTAATTGGAACTTCCATTCGGTGGGAGCCCCGCAGATTATACCAATCCCATCCCGGCTTGTCGTGAACTCGGGCGAGGCGGCGGTTAGCGCTGCAACTGCCGGGGCCGGCATTGCCCGAGTGTTGTCATACCAGATCGACGACTTGGTGAACTCGGGCGCGCTCGTCACATTGCTGGAGGCGTATGAACCCTCCGCTATACCGGTCAGCTTCGTCTATCCCAGCCAACGCCAGGTGCCACTGAAACTGCGCGCCTTTCTGGACTTTTCGGTCCCGCGTCTCAGAGAACGGTTTGGTTCGTAACCAGCTTAGACCATTCGTCCTCCCGTATTTGGCACTCGACCTCGACAAACCATCTGGGGCACACAAGCCTTCCTCGTGGAAAAACTGATCGAAAGTGCTGCAAGGCTAGGCGTCCGTTTTGGCGATATCGCGTGCCATGCCCCGCGCCCCCTCATGGATTGATCGCGGAACCTTCCGTGCCTGTTCTTTTGGGCAGCATCTCGTTTTGAGTTCGCAGACCTCGCAATCGTATTTGCTCGCGCGGTACGGAAGCTGGTTGTCGTTGACGATAGTGCCGCTGGTGGTCAACACCTTGTCTGCGGGGCAGCGGTAAACGTCGTTCTGCCGATCCCAAGTAAAGTCCTTGCGGGAGAATGTGCCATCTGTTCTGCCCGACTTATCGAAGACCGGAATGTGCGGCTTGATGCCTTGCTCGTGCACCAGCCAACCGTTTCTGCGCAGCACTGCTTCACGGATGCACGCAAACCGTTGTCCTAAATCTCTGCGAGAATCAGCGTCCTCTTTTGCCTATCCTGCGCCGGAAACCTGCCCATCCGTTCCCGGCCCCATTGCGGTCATTGCGTTGCGATTTGACTAAGCGGCGGGGTGATAGACTGCCTCCCAGTCGCAGGAAAGTTCTCGCTGCTTTCCCGACGCCAGGGCGCCGATCCTGAAGATGGCCTTGGCCTGCTCGGGTTAACCTTGGCGTTTTTGCATCTTTGGCCTTTTCCGGATGCCGCCTCGGTATAGTCGCTTCCCAATCAGGTCGGATGCGCCTGAAGGGCTGCCAACGTGGACGATTCTGCCTTCTTTTTCAGCTTGCGGAGAACTGGGGTTTTCTCGGCAGGGTTCTCCTCATCGTCGGGATCGATCGCGGAGCCGACCTCATCCATTCGGTGTTTTATCGCGAGCGCGTAGATGGTGTTCAGGATATTCGGATCCCTTACATGAGGATCTGTAAGCGCCAGAAGCGAGGCACGCACAATCTTCTTGCTGGTCGCCTTGGGACAACGTTTCAATACGAAATCGTAAAGCCCCTTGCCGGAAAGACCTTCTGCGGCGCCATCCAAAAGCGCTTCATAAACTCGTTTCCGCTTCTCACTCATGCTTCGCCTCCTCTTGAACCTGTCGTGACAAACCCTGTCATAAAAACGTCATATGCAACAGACTGCAGCGCGCAATGTGGGGGGGAACTCAAATGGACGATGGCGAACTAGCCATGATCGAGGCCGAATACCAGGGCAACGATATCTTCGTGGTGTCGAACGACCCGCTGATAGGGCGGCTTGAGGCCGACGACAGCGAGCGTCCAATAGTCGGGGTCTTCGCCGAAGACGGTAGAAACCTGCACGATGGTGGTCTGCCCATTAGTGTGCTTGTCGGATATCGCTCAGCAAAAGGCGTCCGGAACCAAACTCGTCATAACGCCAACTCCCCACACGGAGGGCAGACGATACCAGAACATTGAAAAATGACATCCCTCTCGTTCCGTCGTCCTCCGAAGCCGACCGTTCTGTATGGGCCAGTAGGAGCGCGTCCCGTAGTGAGGTGCCGTGCAAATTCAACATTCCAGCTCCGCAAGCTCACGAAAACATTGGAACTAGAAATAAATTCCTACCTTTGTCCGAGATTGGCTCTTTGGGAAGATCTAATTAGCAGTTTTCTGATTTTAGGCAGGGTTTTCCGGAAAATTGGAATCTGCTCTTCATATGGAGAGCGACCTTGACGCCTCCTAAACTTTGCGAAATGCTAAGATGTCAGACCAATTCAAAGGTCGCCTGCCTACAAGAATTTGGGGAACCATGAAGGCACCAAGCAGCGACAGGCCGATTATCCGGCCGCTTCCGGCGATCGACCGAGCGCGTCAGGTAACCGACGCGCTGGCCGATTATGTTCAAAGCGCGCAGCTGAAGGCGGGCGATCGGCTGCCGGCAGAGCGCGAGCTGATGTCAGCGCTGATGGTCGGCCGCTCGACGATCCGCGAGGCGATCCGTCACTTCCAGGCACTTGGCGTCATCGAAACCCGTAAAGGCAGCGGCACCTACCTACTGAAACCGGTTTCGAAGGCGACGATCCATATGCCGCTATCGCTGGACACTGGCCATCTGCGCGACGTGTTGCTGCAGACCCTTGAGGTGCGCCGCGGGATCGAATGCGAGGCCTGCATGGTCGCAGCGAGAAAGCGGACCGACAAGGATCTCATCCTGATCGAGCAGAACCTCGACGCGATGGAACGCGTCCACATATCGAAGGGCACGTCCGGTCCGGAGGATCTGGCCTTCCACCTTGCCATCTACGATGCCACCCACAATCCGCTTTTTCGCCAGCTTCTCGAGCAGATGCGCGAGACATTCTGGCAGTTCTGGGAGCACCCTTTCGAGCGCGAGGATTTCGCACGCCGCTCCTTTCCCTTTCATCGCACGCTCTACAACGCGATCGCCGCCCGGGATGCCGAGGCCGCGCGGGAAGAGACACTGAAAATCCTCGAGGTTGTCGAGGACGATATCAAGGAAATGTCGAAATGAATAACGGCGCAGACGCGTTCGATCTTGCCTCGCTTATCACCGCACACGACGAAGGAAACTTCGCCGAAGCCGTCGTGCCGCCGATTTTCCAGACGTCACTTTTCACCTTTTCCAATTATGACGACATGATCTCCTCCTATCGCGGCGAGAAGGTGCGGCCGATCTATACGCGCGGCCTCAACCCAACGGTTCGCATGTTTGAGGAAATGCTGGCGAAGCTTGAGGGAGCCGAAGACGCGCTCGGCTTTGCGAGCGGCATGGCGGCGATCTCTTCGGCGGTGCTGTCCTTCGTCGAACCGGGCGACCGGATCGTCGCGGTCAAGCACGTCTATCCCGACGCTTTCCGCCTTTTCGGCACGATCCTGAAGCGCATGAAGGTCGAAGTCACCTATGTCGATGGCCGCGATGAGGAGGCGGTGGCAAAGGCGCTGCCCGGCGCTAAACTCTTCTACATGGAAAGCCCGACCAGCTGGGTGATGGACGCTCATGACGTCGGCGCGCTCGCCGCGCTCGCCAAGAAGCATGGCATCATCACGATGATCGACAACAGCTGGGCAAGCCCCTACTTCCAGCAGCCGATCTCGCTCGGCGTCGATATCGTCATCCATTCGGCCTCGAAATATCTCGGCGGCCACAGCGATGTCGTCGCTGGGGTTGTCGTCGGGTCGAAGGAGATGATCGCCCGCATCAAGGCGGAAGCCTATCCCTATCTCGGCGGCAAGCTCTCGCCCTTCGATGCCTGGCTTCTCATTCGCGGCCTGCGCACGCTACCGATCCGCATGCGGGCCCACGAAGCCGCCGCGATGACAATCGCAATACGCCTGCAGGAGCTCGACGTGGTGGAGGCGGTCTGCCATCCAGGTCTCGCCAACCGCCTGCCTGCCGGCCTCAACGGCACGTCGGGGCTGTTTTCCTTCATATTCCGCGAGGGCGTCGATATCCGCGCCTTCGCCGATCACCTCAAGCTCTTCAAACTGGGAGTGAGCTGGGGTGGGCATGAAAGCCTGATCGTACCAGGCGAGGTCGTCCTTCAGCAGAAGGCGCAACCGAATTCCGCGCATGCCTTCGGGATCCATGCGCGGTCCGTACGCCTCCACGTCGGCCTCGAAGGAACCGAGGCCTTGTGGAAGGACATTGAGGCGGCACTGGCGGTCGCCTCTTAAGCGTTCAAAACCTCAAAAACCTGAAAAGGGGGAGCAAGCATGAAAAGACTGATCACCGCCACTCTACTCGCCACGATGATGGCCGGCACCGCACTCGCCGATACCACGCTGAAGCTGGTCGAGGTCATCACCAGCCCCGAACGCACCGAAACGCTGAAGTCGATCGTCGGCAAATTCGAGGCTGCGAACCCCGGCACCAAGGTCGACATCATCTCGCTGCCCTGGAACGAAGCCTTCCAGAAGTTCGCGACAATGGTTTCGGCCGGCGACACGCCTGACGTCATGGAAATGCCAGATACCTGGCTGTCGCTCTACGGCAATAACGGCATGCTCGAAAGCCTCGAGCCCTATCTCGAAAAGTGGGATCACACAAAGGAACTGACGCCGCGCGCCCTCGAACTCGGTCGCGACGTGAAGAACACGGCCTATATGCTGCCTTACGGGTTCTATCTGCGCGCCATGTTCTACAACAAGAAACTGCTCAAGGAAGCCGGCGTTTCCGAACCACCGAAGACGCTGGAAGAGTTCACGGCGGCTTCGGAGAAAGTCTCCAAGCTTCCCGGCAAATACGGCTACTGCATGCGCGGCGGCCCAGGTGGCCTTAACGGCTGGATGATCTTCGCAGCCTCGATGGCAGGCTCGAACAAGTACTTCAACGAAGACGGCACCTCGACGATGAACAGCCCCGGCTGGGCGAAGGGCATCGAGTGGATGGTCGATCTCTACAAGAAGGGCTATGCGCCGAAGGACAGCGTCAACTGGGGCTTCAATGAAGTCGTCGCCGGCTTCTATTCCGGCACCTGCGCCTTCCTCGATCAGGATCCGGACGCCCTGATTGCGATCGCCGAGCGCATGAAAAAGGACGACTTCGGCGTGATGCCGCTCCCGAAGGGCCCGGACGGAAAGTCCTTCCCGACGATCGGCTATGGTGGCTGGTCGATGTTCACTACGAGCCAGAACAAGGACCTGTCTTGGAAGCTGATCGCGACGCTCGAAGGCCCGGAAGGCAACCTCGAATGGAACAAGCGCATCGGCGCGCTTCCTGCCTATACGACCGCCGAGAAGGATCCCTTCTATGCGGGTGACCAGTTCAAGGGCTGGTTCGAGGAACTGGCCGATCCGAACACCGTCCCGACGGTGATGCCGACCTACCTCGAAGAATTCGCCTTCTTCAAGGACTCGCTGGCAATCAAGACCTCGCAGCAGGCGCTCCTCGGGGATATTTCGGCCAAGGACCTGGCGGACCAGTGGGCGGACTACCTCACCAAGGCACAGCAGAAGTTTCTGGCCAAGAAGTAGGTACCACGTCAAGCGGCAGCCCTGGCAAAGAGGGCTGCCGCCAACGCCCTGAACGACATAGATGGCGCGCCCTTGAGGCCGCACAACGGAAGCTTGCCTGATGACAATGACCGCCGATACGCTCGACAGTCGCCGCGACCGCAGGCCGTGGCTGAAGCGCGTCGCCGATGCCTCGGAACCCTATCTCTATAGCGCCCCCTCGCTGATCCTCATCATCGCCGTGATGCTGGTGCCTCTGGCGATCGGCGTCTCCTACGCGTTCCGCGACATCCAGCTGCTCAACCCGTTCTCCGGCGGTTTTATCGGGCTCGACCATTTCCGTGCACTCGCGAAGGATGCCGCCTTCTATGGCGCGCTGAAGAACACGCTCTGGTGGACGGGCGCCTCCGTTCTTTTGCAGTTCATCTTCGGCCTCATTCTCGCGCTGCTGCTCGACAAGCCGTTCTGGGGCAGGGGCGTCGTGCAGGCGCTGGTTTTCCTGCCCTGGGCCGTTCCCTCATTCCTCGCCGGTCTCAACTGGGCATGGCTGTTTAATCCGGTGATCGGGCCGATCCCGCATTGGCTTTACGCACTCGGCCTGATGAGCGAGCCAGGCAACATCCTCTCCGACCCGCGATATGCGATGTGGGGGCCGATCGTCGCCAACGTCTGGTGGGGCATTCCGTTCTTTGCGATCACGCTGCTGGCCGCCCTGCAGGCGATCCCGCGCGATCTCTATGAGGCAGCCTCCATCGACGGCGCCGGCTGGTTGCAGCGCTTCCGCTCGATCACCCTGCCCTTCCTCGCGCCGACGATCGCCATCACCGTGCTGCTGCGCACCGTCTGGGTCTCCAACTTTGCCGACCTGATTGTCGTCATGACGAGCGGCGGTCCGGCCGACCGCACGCAGATCGTCGCCAGCTACATTTTCACGCAGGCCTTCAGGCGGCTCGACTTCGGCTATGCCTCGGCAATCGCGCTGGTGCTGCTCGTGTTGCTGCTTGCCTATTCGATGTTGATCATCCTGCTCAGGCAGACCCTGCTGAACAAGGACTGAGGCCATGAAAAGATCCATCCTGCCAACCGTCGCGCATCGCGTGGCCGTCCTGTGTTACGTCGCCTTCGCGCTGTTTCCGCTCTTCTGGTTGCTCAAGGTATCAGTCACTCCGAACGATCTGCTCTATTCCGAGGGTGTGCGGATGTGGCCGTCCCGCACGACCTGGGATCATTATGCCTTCGTGATCCAGCACAGTGCCTTCCCGACCTTCTTCAAGAACAGCCTGATCGTGTCAGCCTCGACCGCGGTCGTCGTCACGATCTGCGCTTCGCTCTCCGGCTACGCACTGTCGCGGTTCAATTTCCGGGCCAAGTACTGGATCGTCGCTCTGATGCTTCTGACGCAGATGTTCCCTCTCGTCATGCTGGTCGCCCCGATCTTCAAGATCCTGTCGCCGCTGCACCTGACGAACAGTCTCACCGGCCTCATCGTGGTCTACACCGCCTTCAACGTACCCTTCGCGACCTTCCTGATGCAGTCTTTCTTCGACGGTATCCCGAAAGACCTCGAGGAGGCGGCGATGATTGACGGTGCAACGCAGTTTACCGCCTTCCGGCAGATCATCCTGCCGCTGACGCTGCCCGGCATTGCCGCAACGCTCGGCTTCGTGTTCACCGCGGCATGGAGCGAACTTCTCTTTGCACTCATGCTGATCAACGGCAACGATGCGGCGACCTTCCCTGTCGGGCTTCTCACCTTCGTCTCCAAATTCTCAGTGGACTTCGGGCAGATGATGGCAGCGGGCGTGCTCGCGCTCATCCCGGCCGGTCTCTTCTTCCTGCTCATCCAGCGTTATCTCGTCCAGGGCCTGACGGCCGGCGCGGTCAAGGGTTAATCAAAATGGCATCGATCGATATCCAGAACGTCAAGAAGGCCTATGGCCCAGTGCAGGTGCTGCACGACGTCGACCTCAGGATCAAGGACGGCGAGTTTGTCGTGCTCGTCGGCCCGTCGGGCTGCGGCAAGTCCACCCTGCTGCGCATGATCGCAGGGCTGGAGGACGTGACCGGGGGCGAGATCCGCATCGCCGGGAAGCGCGTTAACGAGTTGCATCCGAAGGACCGCGACATCGCCATGGTGTTCCAGTCCTACGCGCTCTATCCGCACATGAATGTCGCCGGCAACATGAGCTACAGTCTGAAGCTCAGGAAGACGGCCAAGGAAAAGATCGCCAGCGCAGTTTCAGGTGCTGCCTCCAAGCTTGGTCTGGACCCGCTGCTCGAACGGCGGCCGAAGGCGCTGTCCGGAGGCCAACGCCAACGCGTCGCCATGGGCCGCGCGATCGTACGCCAACCGAAGGCCTTCCTCTTCGACGAGCCGCTGTCGAACCTTGACGCGCGCCTGCGCGAGCAGATGCGCGCGGAAATCAAGAAGCTGCATGGCGACCTGAAGGCCACGTCAATCTACGTCACTCACGACCAGATCGAGGCGATGACGCTGGCCGACAGGATCGTTGCCATGCATGGCGGCGTCGTTCAGCAGGTCGGCAGCCCGCTTGAACTATACGACCGGCCGGCCAACCTCTTCGTCGCCGGCTTCATCGGCTCGCCGGGGATGAACTTCCTCGACGCCACCTATGCCGATGGCAGCGTCCGCCTGAAGGATGGAACGATCGTGCCGCTGGCTGCGCCGCTTTCGCTCGCAAACGGCACCAAGGTCACGTTGGGGATCCGCCCCGAGCACGTCGTCGTTGCCGACCAGAGCGGCATGGGTGCGGACGTCGAGTTGGTCGAGCCCACAGGCTTCGGCATCATTCTGCACCTGTCGCTGCACGGCCTGCCGTTCAAGATCTTCACGCTTGATCGCGAAGCGCTGACGGCCGGCCCGAAGGTCAGCGTATCCTTTCCCGCGCAATACCTGCACGTCTTCGACGCGGATGGAAACAGAGCGAGGTAGGCAACGCGAGACGTTAGCCGTGGGCGAGGCTGCCGCGCAACACGGCATCGTTATAGGCTGGTCTCGGCGTCGGAATGGCGACCGGCATGACCGCTTCGGTGGCGACTGGCATCGCCGCTTCGCTCGGTGCCCGCGCTGCCGGCTCTGTAGCCAGTGTCGCTGCCGACCCCGGCATTGGAATCGGCACCGGGACGGTGGTTGGAACAAGCGCCTCGAACTGCGCGGGCATCAGTCTCTGACCGGGCAAATAGTTCATAGCAACTTCATATGAGGGCAGGGGCGCCGGCGTCTGCAGCTCGCCATCCCGGCCACGCTTTTCGTAGAACGCATTTCCGCCGGCGATCGTTACGTAATGCATGTTGCGGTACGGGAACGTCAGGCCGTCTGTGTGGAAGAACATCGCGTCCTTGACGCCAGGATGCCGTTCGCCACGCAGAATTGCGTCAGCCGCATCCGTCAGCTCGATCTCCGCGGCGGGCTCGACTTCCCGCGTCATAACACCGGGCGCAAACTGCCTCTGCTGGGCAACGACGCCGCAGATCGACTCGGGATAGGCTCCCGACGTCAGCCGGTTCATGACCACGGTTCCGACTGCCATATAGCCGTCGCGGTCCGAATGCTCGGACTCGAAGTACATTGCCCGCTTCAGGCAATCGCGATCCTTGGCAGTATAATTGAAGGTGACTTTTGTTGCCTGCGCGGATTGCCCCGCGCTCCTGGGCGTCACGGCCTGGCTGACCGCCTTTGTAGCCGGCTGCTGCGCAGTCGTGCAGCTCGCAGCCGCAAAGCCTGCCAACAAAATCCCGGCAAGAGATTTTCCCAACGCTAGATGCGCCCTCAACAGCAGGTGCCCCCCTATTTGGAGTAGTAAAGCCCTTCTCGATTAAGTGGCCGCTTTTGTATCCGCGTTTCGGGTAAATTTCAAATCCAATTAGTATCACAATTTGATTTGGCCGCGTTTTGCCTGCTGGGCAGGCTGATTCGCGATCGCATAACGCACTGAAAACGATGATAGTCGCCATCGCAGGTCACGTCCGCAATGGTCGAAATCACCATCCTATCAGGAACTGATTCGGAGCGTATTCCAACCACGTCAGCGCGGTTTCTACCTCTATGGCGTTGCCCGGAACAATTTCCACCGCTTCGGTCGGAAGGCAATCCGGCTGCGATCGAGGCTCCCGGCCTGCGATGGCGACAGTTCCAGTTCGATCGGTGGAAGCCCCTTGCCGATGTCGACCTCGATGTGGCGCGTGCCGGCGACGCGCCGGCTGGTCGTCAGCAAGCCGGCGATGCAGCCACCGCAACCATCTCGCAATTCGATGTCATGTGGCCGGAAGTAGAGTTGGGCATCCCCATCCGCCTCGTTTTCGACCTTGAGGCCGAGGGGCCGGTCCTCGAACCAGACTTCTCCGCCGTTCACCCGCACGTCGAGACAGTTTGACTGTCCGACAAAGCCGAAGACGAAGGGGGAGTTCGGGTTGTCATACACTTCATCAGGTGTTCCGATCTGTTCAATCGCACCCTGGCTCATCACGACGACGCGGTCGGCAAGCTCCATCGCCTCGTCCTGATCGTGCGTGACGAAAACAGTCGTGTGGCCGGTGTGGTCATGGATCTCGCGCAGCCATTTGCGCAGGTCCTTGCGCACCTGGGCGTCGAGTGCGCCGAAAGGCTCATCGAGAAGAAGTACGGTTGGTTCGACCGCCATGGCGCGCGCAAGCGCGACGCGCTGACGCTGGCCGCCGGAAAGCTGGGCCGGATAGCGCTTCTCCAGCCCCGAGAGCTGGACAAGATCCAGAAGCTCCAGTGCGCGCCTACGGATTTCCGCCCTCGGAGGGCGTCTCGCACCGTCGCGCACTTTCAGACCGAAGGAGACGTTATCAAGCACGGTCATATGCCGAAAAAGGGCATAGTGCTGGAAGACAAAGCCGATGTTGCGCTGCTGGACGGTCTTCTTCGACGCGTCCTCGTCGCCGAAGTAGATCAGCCCTTCCGTCGGGCTCTCCAGACCGGCGATGAGGCGCAGCAAGGTCGTCTTGCCGGAGCCGGACGGCCCGAGCAGCGCAATCAGCTCTCCGGAGCGGATGTCGAGCGAGACGTCGTGCAACGCCGGAAACCGGTCGAATTCCTTGCGCAAGTTTTGAACGCGAACTTCCATTCTAATTCCTTCAGTGCCGTCGGCTGGCGGCTATTTCTTCGCTGTATCGCATCTCGAGCAGCGTCTTCAAAACAAGGGTCACGAGCGCAAGCAATGCAAGCAGGGTGGCAACGGCGAACGCGCCGGTGAAATTGTACTCATTATAGAGAATTTCCACCTGCAGCGGCATGGTGTTCGTCTGTCCGCGAATATGGCCTGAGACCACCGATACGGCACCGAACTCGCCCATGGCGCGCGCGTTGCAGAGCAATACGCCGTAGAGCAGACCCCATTTGATGTTGGGCACAGTCACGTACCAGAAGGTTTGCCAGCCGCTGGCGCCGAGCGAAAGTGCGGCCTCTTCGTCGCCCGTTCCCTGCTCCTGCATCAGCGGGATCAGTTCGCGCGCCACGAAGGGGAAGGTGACGAACATGGTGGCGAGGATCAGTCCCGGAACGGCAAACAGGATCTTGATGTCGTGGGCGCTCAACCAGTGGCCGAGATGAGTGTTGGCGCCAAGCAGTAGCACGAACACCAGACCCGAAATGACAGGCGAGACTGAGAAGGGCAAGTCGATCAACGTCGTCAGGAAGGCCTTGCCCTTGAACTCGAACTTGGCAATCGCCCATGCAGCCGCCACGCCAAAGATCAGGTTGAGAGGCACGCTGACGCCCGCGACGATGAGGGTCAGACGAATGGCCGAAAAGGTCTCCTCGTCCTGCAATGCCTCGAGGAACGCCCCGGCACCCTTGCGGAACGCTTCCACGAAGACTGCCGCCAAGGGTAGAAGCAGGATCAGCGTCAGGAAGATCAGCGAGGCAAGGATCAGCGTCCAACGCGCGAACCGGTGCTCGGTAACGGCGGAGCGCACTTTTGTCGGCTGAACACTGGTGTCAAGCGCCATAGTACCTCCGTCTGCTCCAGCTCTGGATGAGGTTGATGATCAGCAGCATGACGAACGAGAGAACTAGCATCACTGCAGCGATGGCCGTCGCAGCGGCATAGTTGTATTCCTCGAGCTTGATGACGATCAGCAGCGGTGCGATCTCCGACCGGAAGGGAAGATTGCCGGCAATGAAGATCACCGAGCCATATTCGCCGACGCCACGGGCAAAAGCGAGCGCAAAGCCTGTCAGAACAGGCGGCGCCAAGCCCGGCAACAGCACACGGAAGATCGTCTGGAGACGGGTAGCGCCGAGCGTTGCGGCAGCCTCCTCGACTTCCTTGTCGATCTCTTCCATCACCGGCTGCACCGTGCGAACCACGAAAGGCAGGCCGACGAAGACGAGGGCGATAACGATACCGAGCGGCGTGAAGGCGATCTTGATGCCGAGCGGCGTGAGAAACTGGCCGATCCAGCCGTTCGGTGCATAAAGGGTCGCGAGCGCGATACCGGCAACGGCGGTCGGTAGCGCAAAGGGCAGGTCCACCATGGCGTCGATGACGCGTTTGCCTGGAAACCGGTAGCGCACCAGCACCCAGGCCAGCACGACGCCGAAGGCAGCATTGATGCAGGCCGCCGCAAAAGCGGCGCCAAAGCTGATGCGCAAGGCGCTTGCGGTGCGAGGATCGAAGGCAATGGCCAGGAACTTTGCCCAGCCAAGCTCGCTTGACCGCCAGGCAAGGCCCGAAATCGGAATGAGGATCAAAAGGGTGAGCCAGGTCAAGGTAAGGCCGAGCGCCATTCCAAAACCTGGAATGACGCTCGGCCGTCTGAACCGCCACCGCGTGGGGTTATGTGCTCTCATGCGACGTATTATTGTGCCGGCTTGTAGATTTGGTCAAATACGCCGCCATCGCCGAAGAATTTCGGCTGTGCTTGCTTCCAGCCGCCGAAATCGTCGATCGTCGCGAGCTTCAGGTTTGGAAAGCGCGCGATGTCTGCCTTGTCGGCCGCTTCGGGCTTGGTCGGACGGTAGAAGTGCTTGGCCGCAATCTTCTGACCCTCGTCCGAATAAAGATAGTTCAGGTAGGCTTCCGCGACCTTGCGGGTTCCCTTCTTGTCGACGTTGCCGTCAACGACGGCGACCGGCGGGTCAGCGCGGATCGAGAACGTCGGCGTGACGATTTCGAACTGATCGGGCCCAAGCTCTTCCAGTGAGAGATAGGCTTCGTTTTCCCAGGCAAGAAGAACGTCGCCGAGGCCGCGCTGGACGAAGGTCGTCGTTGCGCCGCGCGCGCCGGTGTCGAGAACCGGAACATGCTGCAGGAGCTTCGTCACATAGTCCTGAGCCTTGGTGTCATCGCCGCCATTGGCCTGCTTGGCCCATGCCCAGGCCGCCAGGAAATTCCAGCGGGCGCCGCCTGACGTCTTCGGATTGGGAGTGATGACCTGGACGTCGTCCTTCACCAGATCGCCCCAGTCCTTGATGCCCTTCGGATTGCCCTTGCGAACAAGGAATACAATCGTTGACGTATAAGGCGTCGAATTGTTCGGGAACTTTGTTTTCCAATCTGCCGGGATCTTGCCGGTCTTGGCGGCAATCGCGTCGATGTCACCCTCGAGAGCAAGGGTCACGACATCGGCATCAAGCCCATCGATCACCGAGCGCGCCTGTGCGCCAGACCCACCATGCGAAGCCTTGATGGTCACCGCCTCACCGGTGTCCTTCTGCCACTTCGCAGCGAAAGCGGCATTGAAATCCTTATAGAGTTCTCGCGTCGGATCGTAGGATACGTTGAGAAGCGTCTGGTCCGCGTATGCGGGAGCGACGGCCCCGATTGCGACGCTACCTGCCAGCGCCACAGCCGCGAGAAGCCGTGTGATCCTTATCGACTGCATGGAAACCTCCTTCGTTGATGGCCGAAACTCTACCAAGTTGGTCGTATAATGAAACGAAGAATGTTTCTGTTCCAGGTGCCAGTCTGGAATGCCATCCCATTTGAGGCGCGCTTTGGCAATGGCTTTGCTCTCCTTGGCGGCGGCGAAACCCGAGAGACGCCGCGCGGGGGCTGCACCCGCTGACACTTACCATCATATTTTGCAGGAACCGAATCGTCTGATTTTCCCTATCGTCGGCAGCAGCGTTTGCGTTGTAACGGCCGGCATAACGGTCAACTACATGGTCGTCGCTGATCTGAGGACACGCCTCAGCGTGCGGTATCACGACGAAGAGGAAGGCGACGACCAGGTAGAAGGCTTCCTGCGGTTCCAACGCGACTTCTGAGCCGTGCGTCCATCTGATCGTCAAACACGAGAATCGGCCAGGAAATCCGAATAGAGCTCTTCCGCGGTTCTCGCCTTGCGCATGGCCGCAAGAACGCCGGGTGTCTGCAGCTGGCGCGCGATGGCCGCCAGCACGTTCAGATACTCGCCACGGTTTGCCTCGCCAAATAAAAGCGCGAAGGCAATGTCGGTCGATACGTCGTCGACGGCCTCGAAATCGAGCGGCCGCGCAAAGCGTACGAGCAAGCCATGCGGATGCGTCATCCCTTCGACCACGGCATGCGGAACCGCAACGCCATTGCCGATGCCCGTCGAGCCGAGGCTCTCCCGGCTTTCCAAAGCCTGCAATATCTTCCTTTCGTCGATGCCGAAGGCGGAGGCAGCCTTCTCCGCAATATTTTGCAGCCCGCTCCATTTCGTCGCGACCGACACGCCTATGAAGGTGTGCTCGGGACGGATGATCATCGAAAGGTCCATGACATCTCTCTTGTCGTTCGTGCGAGGCGCGCCAGGGCCAGCTAACGCCATGCTCGCACCCGATTGCACCGTTGCCATTGCCGCAAACTGATTTTCGGGGCCGCATTGCTGCGCGTTCATATGCCCAGATGAGATAAAGGTTCGAGCGTGATAGCCGACCACACATATAAACACCGCATAAAGATCACCCAAATTTTCAATGAACGCTTGAAGACAATTCAAGCGACTGGCTGCTTATTGAGAAAGAATTGGCGGGCGATATTCACTCGATCGAACGACGAAACCCTGGAGTGATCGAAATGGCGACAATCGAAGGAGAAAACCAAATGTCCATCGGTATCATCGGCGCCGGCAGTATCGGCGCCACCGTTGCCCGCGCGCTCGTCCGGGCCGGCATCCACGCCATCATATCGAACAGCCGCGGGCCGGAGGCGCTTGCGGAGCTTGCCGCGGAGCTTCGGCCTTTCGTGACAGCAGCGACCGTGGAAGAGGCAGCGAAGGCCGATATCGTCCTCGTCGCCGTTCCCTGGTCGAAGTTGCCGCAAGCGCTTTCCGGCCTGCCGGACTGGAACGGTCGCATCGTCATCGACGCCAACAATCCGATCGAGGCGCCGCTCTTCAAGCCCGCTGCCTTGAACGGTCGTCTGTCCAGCGAGATCTTCGCCGATCTCGTTCCGGGCGCGCGTGTGGTCAAGGCCTTCAACCACCTGCAGTCGCACCTTCTGTCCGGCAACCCCGCAGCCGAAGGCGGCAAGCGTGTCCTGTTCTATTCGGGCGATGACGCTGGCGCGAAAGTAGAGATCGGCTCGCTGATCGAAAAGCTCGGCTTCTTCGGCATCGACCTCGGCTCGCTTGCCATCGGAGGCAGCCTCACGCAGTTCCCCGGCGGGCCATTGCCGGTGCTCAATCTCGTCAAGTTCGGCTGACCATCTGCCGCGCCAGATCGCCAGCCTTCCCTAAATGGGCATTTCATCGTTTCATGAGCAAACGCTTCGCAATACAATTGAATTGCGAAGGCTTCGGGTCTTATAGTCCTTCCAAAGCCGCGCCGACTCAGACGGCGCGGGAAGGCAATCGGGAAGGAACAGACAATGGCCAAAGTCCGCGCGCTGGTGCTCGAGCGCCAGCATGAACTCGCGCTTCGCGACATCGACCTGCCCATGGATACGGGTCCGGGGCAGGTGAGGATCAGGATTCATACGGTCGGCGTCTGCGGCTCTGATGTCCATTACTACACCCATGGCAAGATCGGCCCCTTCGTCGTCAACGAGCCGATGGTGCTCGGCCACGAAGCCGCCGGCACCGTCGTCGAGGTCGGCGCTGGCGTGACGCATCTGAAGGTGGGCGACCGGGTCTGCATGGAGCCTGGCATTCCCGATCCCAATTCCAAGGCAAGCAGGCTCGGCATGTACAATGTCGATCCTGCCGTCACCTTCTGGGCGACGCCGCCGATCCACGGTGTCCTGACGCCCGAAGTCGTGCATCCGGCCAACTACACCTACAAGCTTCCGGACAATGTGAGCTTCGCCGAGGGCGCCATGGTCGAGCCTTTCGCTGTCGGCATGCAGGCCGCAACCAAGGCGAAGATCGTGCCCGGCGACACAGCGGTGGTGCTGGGCGCCGGCCCGATTGGCACGATGGTGGCGATCGCAGCCCTTGCCGGCGGCTGCGCCCGCGCGCTCGTGGCCGACCTTGCCCAACCGAAACTCGACATTGCCGCTCAATACCAGGGCGTCATCCCGCTTAACATCCGCGAGAAGAATCTCATCGAGGAGGTCGCGGGCCTGACGGACGGCTGGGGTGCCGATGTCATCTTCGAATGCTCCGGCTCTCCGAAGGCCTGGGAAACCATCATGGAACTGCCACGGCCAGGTGGCGTCATTGTCGCCGTTGGCCTGCCGGTCAATCCGATCGGCTTCGACGTTTCGACCGCCTCCACGAAAGAAATTCGCATCGAGACGGTATTCCGCTACGCGCATCAGTATGAGCGCTCCATTGCGCTGCTCGGCTCCGGTCGCGTCGATCTGAAACCGCTGATTTCGGAAACCTTCACCTTCGAGGATTCCGTCAAGGCCTTCGATCGCGCCGTCGAGGCGCGTCCAAGCGACGTGAAGCTGCAGATCGTGATGGAATAGCCCGCGACGCCTCGACACGCGTTCGGTCGCCGCCGCCAATGGGGTGGCCGATCGAGGCAACGGCTATGTCGATTGAACCTCATCAGCCCAATCGCACTCGAATGCCAGAACCGGCTTGGAAAAGCCCTTGAGACGCCGGCGCGCCGCATTGGCGAAGAGATCGGCCGCTCCGTGCTCGCGAAAAATATTTTCCGATACGAGGATGTGATCGCCCGTGGCTGCCGCACACAACCGCGCAGCCAATTGCACGGTCGAGCCGAAGAGATCATGGCTGTCTTCGATGGGCTCGCCGCAATCGAGGCCAATGCGAACGTGAATGGGTTCCGGCGTGCCGCCGTTGTAGCGCCTGAATTCCCGCTGGATGCTCATCGCGCAACCGACGGCGGCGTGCGTGGAGACGAAGGAGGCCATGATGCCGTCACCGGTGTGCTTGACTTCTCTGCCCTCGCATTGTGCCAGACAGCGTCGCACGATCGCATCATGTGCCCGCACGAGTTCGGCTGCCATGCGGTCCCCGAGGCGCGATGTCATCTCCGTCGAGCCGACGATATCGGTAAAAAGAATCGCTCTGTGGCCGGCATCCCTTTCGGCGACGGACTGGCCGGCCATCTGTTCGGGTTCATGAATCCGCCCAAGAAATGCCTCGACCGCGGACAGGGCGACCTCGACGACTTCGCCGGCGATGAAACCGTGCGCTTCGCGGTGGACGCATTGCGCGGTCTCGGCATCCGGCGCATCGATCAGACAGAACGCTGTTCCACGCCGCTGATCGTACCAATAGGTGAGGAACTTCACCCCGTACCGATCCTCAACGGCCAGATCCTTGCGATGCGCCTCGGCAATGTCTTCGGCGGTTGTCCCCGCAAGATCATGCCGGTCCATGAAGATAGCCACGTCCTGTGTCCTTCGGAACCCCTCGGCAGAGCCCGCACCTTACGCCGCCACCGTCGCCAGGTCCACAGCGAGAGAACCCGACCGATCAGGTGCTGGACGCGCCGGCCACTTCCGAAAGCCAGAGACGAAAGGCCGACATGGCCGGCGTCTCCGGGCGCGACTGCAAACGGGTCAGCCAGTAGCTTCCCATGGTGACCGTGATCTCGAAAGGCTGGCGGATGGTCTCGGCAAGCAGGGGGCGCGAAAACATCAGCGGCGGCGCCAAGGCAACGCCAGCACCCTGCAGTGCTGCCTCCATCATGGCGAGCGACGAGTCGAAAACAATGCTCCGCAGCAGCGGCAGGTTCGCCTCCAGTCCGGCGGCGACAAACCACTGCGACCACTCATCGGCCCTGTACGACCGCAGCAGCGTCTGCTTCAAGAGATCAGCAGGCGAGCTTAGCTGCGTCGCGATCTCGGGAACACAGAGAGCCGACAACGGGGATTCCAGCAGACGCACCGCCTCCACGCCGTGCCAGGCGCCCGAACCGAAACGGATCGCATAATCGAGCCCCTCGGCGGCGATATCGACGCGGTTGTTGTTGGTGGAGAGGCGCAGATCGATGAAGGGGTGCCGCGCATGAAACGCGCGCAGCCGTGGCAGCAGCCAGCCGACCGCAAAAGTGCCGACGGCCCCCACGCGAAGAACCTCGCGACAATGTCCGCCCTCGAAGCGCTCGAGCGTCCGGCGATACGGTCGAACGCATCCCGCAACGCCGGCAGCAACGTCTCGCCCTCGCTGGTTAGCATAAGGCCGCGCGGCAGCCGCTCGAACAGCGTGACATTGAGCCGCGTCTCCAGACTCTTCACCTGATGGCTGACCGCGGCCTGCGTCACGCAGAGTTCGATCGCGGCTTTGGTGAAGCTCAGGTGCCGGGCAGACGCTTCGAAGGCGCGCAGCGCGTTCAACGGCAGGTGCGGACGAACCATCGGATACCCAAGTTTTTCTAATACCTGTTGCTAAATATCGTCGTTTGAGGCGTCCGTACAGGCTTCGTATACAAACCTCGCCTGGGCCGATCAGATCGGCGGAAACCGCGCAAGATACCGAATTATCTTGCAACGGCGGGCACTTCGCATTGGACGTCCTCGCCGCGGCGGAGATCGCGCGGCGATACCATGAACCCGAGGCATAGCATCTGTTATGAGAAATATTCCACAATCTACCTTCGGTATTCTCGCCGCCGTATCGCTCATCCTCGGCACCGGCGCGCACGCCGCCGAGCAGCAAGGCGGATTTGGCCGCCTCGTCGATGCCGTGGCAGGCCCCTTGATGGCGAAGAACGACATATCAGGCATGGCGATTGCCGTGACTGCGAAGGGAAAGCGATATGTCTTCAATTACGGCGTCGCCTCCAAGGCGAACGGGCAAAAGGTCACCGACGCGACGCTGTTTGAAATCGGCTCAGTCAGCAAGACTTTTACTGCGACGCTCGCGGCCTACGCTGAAGCCAGTGGCGACCTGTCCTTCGCCGACAGCCCGACCAAATACCTCCCGGAGCTCGCCGGCAGCCGCCTCGCCAGTGTCACCATGCTCGACCTCGGAACCTATATGGCGGGCGGTTTGCCTTTGCAGTTTCCGGACGAGGTGACCAATCACAAAGAGATGGTTGGCTATTACAAGAACTGGAAGCCGAGCTATGCGCCAGGCACGCATCGCCTCTATTCCAATCCGAGCATCGGACTGTTCGGCTATGCCGCAGCGAAAGCCATGGGCTGGCCGTTCGATGATCTGATGCAGCAGGAGCTGTTTCCGGCACTCGGCCTCAGCCATAGTTTCATCACCGTTCCGAAGAACGAGGCGGCCAACTACGCCTACGGCTATTCAAAGAGCGGCAAGGCCAGCCGTGTCTCGCCCGGCGTCCTCGATTCCGAGGCCTATGGTGTGAAGATGTCGGCGTCCGACATGCTTGGCTTCATCGAAGCCAACATGGACGCTTCCGGCCTCGACAACCCGCTGCAGGCGGCGATCGCAGCAACGCATGTCGGCTACTACAAGATTGGAGGCATGACGCAGGGACTTGGATGGGAAATCTACGCCTACCCCACGGACCTCGACCATCTCCTGGCAGGCAACGCGACTGAAATGACCCTCCATGCCCACGAGATCGAAAAACTGTCGTCACCGCGGCAGCCAGTTAAGGACGCCCTGTTCAACAAGACCGGATCCACCAACGGCTTCGGCGCCTATGTCGCCTTCGTGCCGTCACAGGGCATCGGCGTGGCGCTCTTCGCGAACAAGAACTATCCCAACAGCGAGCGCGTGAAGGCAGCCTATAGAATATTGGCGGCACTCGACGACCAACTCCCGGCCGCAAGCGCGGACTAGGGCACGTCAGCGAACGATGGACCACGAGGCGTCGCGGCGGGACGGTCGCTGGGGGTAATGAAGAAGGACGCTGGCTTCTTCATCCGGGGTTTCGCATTCCGGAGATGACCGCAGCAACGCCAAGTTTCGCTCCGATTGCGGAGCCAAAACCACCGAATGGGGTGCCGTCAAGCGCCATATCCATTTGCTCCGGCGAGGCAATGTCCAGCGCCGTCCGAGTGAGATGCAAGGTCAAACCACGGGCCGGAAGACCGCCTCCGCAGCTAAACCGCTTTCAAATCCGCAAGCAGCGTCGGGATCAGCTCGGACACGGTCGGATGGATCGGCACGGCCCATTTCAACACCGGGTAGGGGGCCTTGGCATTCATCGCATCAATGAGGCCATGGATCACCTCGTCGCCCTCGATTCCGAGGATGGCCGCTCCGAGGATCTGCTGCGTTTCGGCATCGGCGATCACCTTCATGAAGCCTTTGGTCTCGGCGCGCTCGTTAGCGCGTCCGACCCGGTTCATCGGCCGGGTCGAAATCATGATCTTGCGACCAGAGGCGCGTGCCTCCTTCTCGGTCATGCCGACACGGCCAAGCGGCGGGTCGATATAAAGCGCGTAGGCGAGAATGCGATCGCTGAGCTTGCGGTCCTCGCCGTCGATGAGGTTGGCGGCAGCGATCTCGAAGTCGTTGTAGGAGGTATGGGTAAAGGCACCGCGGCCATTGCAATCGCCGAGCGCCCAGATGCCTTCGACATTGGTCGCAAGCTTGTCGTTAACGGTGATGTAGCCGCGCTGGTCGGTGACGACGCCAGCCTTGTCGAGGCCGAGATCGTCGGTATTCGGCGTGCGGCCGGTAGCGATAAGCACGTGGCTTGCCTCGATGGGCGGCTGACCATTGCCGACGCTGACGTTGATCCCATTGGCCGTCCTGGAAAAGCCTATACCGTCAGCATCGGTGTGCACGCCAACGCCTTCCGAACGCAGGATATCGGCGATCGCGTCCGAAATGTCCGCATCCTCGCGCGAGGCAAGCTTCGGGCCGCGCTCGATCACCGTCACGTCGGCCCCGAAGCGACGATACATCTGCGCGAATTCGAGGCTGATATAGCTGCCGCCGATGACCGCCAGGTGCCTCGGAAGCGTGTCGAGATGAATAATCGAGGTGCTGGTGAGGTAATCGATATCATCAATACCCGGCAAATCGGGGATGATCGGCCGCGCCCCGACATTCAGGAAGATCTTCGGGGCCGTCAGCGTCTCGCCGTTCACGGTGACGCTTTGAGCATCTTCGAAACGAGCATGGCCATAGATGAGGGTGATCCCGTCCATGCCGGCAAACCAGTTGATCAGGCCGTTGCGGGCATTCATCGTCACGGTTTCGGCGCGCTTGCGCACCACCGTCATGTCGATGCCGACGGGGCCTGGGATCGTCACGCCATAGTCGGCCCCGCGCCGTGCCATGTGGGCAGCGCGAGCGCTTGCCACCAGCGTCTTGGTAGGCATGCAGCCGGCATTGACGCAGGTACCGCCGAGGAACTTGCGTTCGATCAACGCCACCTTCATGCCCTTTTCGACCATGCGGGCGGCGAGGAAGGGGCCGGACTGGCCGCCCCCGATGACGATGGCGTCAAAACTAGGCATCAGACTGCTCCCACGATGATGATCGCGCCGATGATCGCAACCGCGTCCTCGATCAGCGCTGCTGGTGTATCCTTGCCGAAGGCGGCGGCCAGCTTGGCGCGGGCGGCCGCACCGCCAAGCGTCCCAACCACGGCACCGACGATGCCTGCAATCAACCCACCGACGAGCGATCCGCCGGACGCGCCGATCGTGGCGCCCGTCAGCGCACCCATCACGAGCCGGGCGGCAAACTGCATGGGAACTTTGCGTGACGGGGTCGAGGGTAGCTGGTCGGTTATCAACTCGACGACAGCAAGCAGCGTGAACACCCAGGGCGTCCAGCGATATCCCATGACGGCAAGCGGGGTCTGTGAAACGTCAAACCCGCCGAGTGCGGCACCCCAAGCAACGACGGCCGGCGCCATCATGGCCCTGAGGCCTGCGATAATTCCAATCAGAAATGCAAGAAACAAAAGCATGTGCAATCCCCCATGCCGCGGGCAATATTCTCGCGGTCATGGGAAGCTGGCACATTGTCGCGCGGGTTTCAATTTGCGCGATGCCCAATATGGCTCAATTCGCGAATGCGGCGATGCCGGTGATGGCGCGGCCGAGGATCAGGGCGTGGACGTCGTGGGTTCCCTCGTAGGTGTTGACGACCTCGAGGTTGACGAGATGGCGGGCAACGCCGAACTCGTCGGAGATGCCGTTGCCGCCCAGCATGTCGCGGGCAAGCCTGGCGATGTCGAGCGCCTTGCCGCAGGAATTGCGCTTGACGATCGAGGTCAGCTCCACCGGCGGATGCCCATCTTCCTTCATGCGGCCGAGCCTTAGGCAGCCCTGCAGACCAAGCGAAATCTCCGTCACCATGTCGGCGAGTTTCTTCTGGATCAGCTGGTTGGCGGCGAGAGGCCGACCGAACTGCTTGCGGTCGAGCACATATTGGCGTGCCCTCGCGTAGCAATCCTCGGCAGCTCCGAGCACCCCCCAGGCAATGCCGAAGCGGGCAGAATTCAGGCAGGTAAACGGACCTTTAAGACCCGACACGTCGGGCAGCAGGTTCTCTTCCGGCACGAAGACATTGTCCATCACCACCTCACCGGTGATCGAGGCGCGCAGGCCGACCTTGCCATGGATGGCCGGCGCCGACAGGCCATTCCAGCCCTTTTCCAGGATGAAGCCGCGGATGACACCGTCCTCGGTCTTGGCCCAGACCACGAAGACGTCGGCGATCGGGGCATTGGAGATCCAGGTCTTGGCGCCCGACAGGCTATAGCCGCCATCGACCTTCCTTGCCCGCGTCACCATCGAGCCCGGATCCGAGCCGTGGTTGGGCTCGGTCAAGCCAAAGCAGCCGATCCATTCGCCGGTCGCAAGCTTTGGCAGATATTTCTGCTTCTGCGCCTCCGAACCGAAGGCATCGATCGGCACCATGACCAGGGAGGACTGCACGCTCATCATCGAGCGGTAGCCGCTGTCGACGCGCTCGACCTCGCGGGCGATCAGGCCATAGGCGACGTAGCCGAGGCCCGCCCCGCCATATTCCGGCGCAATCGTCGGCCCAAGCAGGCCGAGCTCGCCCATTTCGCGAAAGATCCGAGGATCGGTCTTCTCGTTGCGGAAGGCCTCGAGCACGCGCGGCACCAGCTGTTCCTGCGCGTAGGATTGTGCCGTCTCCTGCACCATGCGTTCCTCGTCCGACAACTGCTCCACAAGCCGGAACGGATCGGCCCAGTCGAAGATCTCGCGGGTATGCTGCATGGTCACTCCTCCTCATTCACCTGCCGGCGCGAACCTTCTTCGGGCATAGACCCGCCGGACGGACGGGTCAACTCGCCAGGAACCGACCCCTGGGCCAACCTATCGCCTCACCCAGGGAGGAATGAACCTGACATCCTTGCCGATCACGGCCTCGCGCAGGAAATCGATGACGGCCCGCACCCGCGGCGACTGCCGAAGGTCGCGATGGCAAGTAATCCAGTAATGCCGCCTGAGATCGACCTCATCAGGAAGGACCCGTTCCAGCTCCGGGTAACGGCTAGCGAAAAAATAGGGAAGCACACACAGCCCCAGGCCGTTTCGTGTCGCTGTCAGCTGCGCGAAGATGCTGGAGCTCTGGAACTGCGGTTTGATGCGCGGATGCACGTCGCCGAGATAGTCGAGGCCGGGGGCAAAGATCATCTCCTCGATATAGCTGATGAAGGGATGCTCCAAAAGGTCGTCGCGGCAGGTGATCGGCGCACTTCGTTGCAGGTACTCCCGCGAACCATAGACCTGGAGATGGTAGTCGGTGAGCTTGTCGGAGAAATACGGGCCGCCCTTCGGTTCATCGAGAACGACGGTGATATCGGCCTCCTTGCGCGACAGCGACATGATCTGCTGGATCGTCACCAGCTCAAGCGACAAATTCGGGTGGCGGGCGACGAACTGCGGCAGCACGCGCGCAAAGAAGAAGTTGGAAAAGCCTTCCGGCGCGCTCAGCCGCACCACGCCACGCTGCGTTGTGGCGCCGTCGGTCAGGTCGGCGCGCAGCCGCTCGGTTTCCTGCTCCATCTTTTCGGCGGTCTCGACGAAGCGCGCGCCCATGGCAGTCATCACATAGCCGCGCGGATTACGCTCGAAGAGTTTGACCTTCAGGGCAAATTCCAGCCGGTCGATGCGGCGCGAAACCGTCGCGTGGCTGGTGCGCAATTGCCGCGCGGCAGTCGATAGCTGGCCGGTGCGGGCAACGGCGAGAAAGAACTGCAGGTCATCCCAGGTGAATTGCGCCGAATTGTTCATCAATCCCCCTGTGGGCGCTGCGATCGTCAAGCGGCCGCTATTGGTCTTTCGTCTAATGCCGGGCAGCCTGCAAATCACCGCGGCCTGCCCTACGTTCCAACGAAAGCACCCTAACGATCTGCATTCATTGAGCCACGGTCGCGATGCGACAGCACTTCTGTTCAAAAACGAGCAGATACTGTTTGGAATTAGTTGTAAAGCGGCCTTGCTTGAATGGACTAATTCCGTGATCGTAAGGCATGCGCTGGCAGCTTTGAGGAGGGCGGCTGGCCAAATCTGAACAGATCCGCATTCTGGCCAATCTCTGGGAGGAGAGACATATGCGAAAGAATCTCATAGCATCGCTCGCATTCCTGCTTGCAAGCAGCACCGCCGTACTCGCCGATGGTGCATCCGACGGCAAGGTGAAGATCGGCATCCTGAACGATCAGTCGGGCGTCTACGCTGATTTCGGCGGCAAGTCCTCCGTGGAGGCAGCCAAGATGGCCGTCGAGGATTTCGGCGGTAAAGTTCTGGGCGTGCCGGTGGAGATCGTTGATGCCGACCACCAGAACAAGGCCGACATCGCCTCCAACATCGCTCGCCAATGGTACGACACCGAGCAGGTCGACGCGATCATGGAACTGACCACCTCATCGGTAGCGCTCGCGGTCCAGGCTGTCGCCAAGGAAAAGAAGAAGATCGACATCGTCACCGGCGCGGCAACGACGGACCTGACCGGCAAGGCCTGCTCGCCCTACGGCTTCCACTGGGCCTATGACACGCATGCGCTGGCCGTCGGCACCGGCGGCGCGCTCGTCAAGCAGGGTGGCGACAGCTGGTTCTTCCTGACGGCCGACTATGCGTTCGGTTATTCTCTGGAGCAGCAGACGAGCGATTTCGTCAAGGCCAACGGCGGCAAAGTGGTCGGTTCCGTGCGCCACCCCCTCTCGACACAGGACTTCTCGTCGTTCCTGCTGCAGGCGCAATCGTCCGGCGCCAAGGTGATCGGCCTTGCCAATGCCGGCCTCGATACCTCCAACGCCATCAAGCAGGCGGCCGAGTTTGGCATCACCCAAAGCGGCCAACATCTGGCGGCACTGCTCTTCACGCTTGCGGAAGTCCATGGGCTCGGCCTCGATGCGGCACAGGGGCTGACGCTGACCGAAGGCTACTACTGGAACCTCGACGACAAGAGCCGCGAGTTCGGCAAGAAGTTCTTCGCCCGTACAGGCAGGATGCCGAACATGGTCCATACCGGCACCTACTCGGCCGTCCTTCAATACCTGAAGGCGATCCAGAAGGCCGGTACCGACGACACCGATGCCGTTGCCAAGCAGTTGCATGAAATGCCAGTCGATGACGTCTTCGGGCGCGGCGGCACGGTTGGCCCGAACGGCCGCATGATCCATGACATGTACCTGCTTCAGGTCAAAAAGCCAGCCGACAGCAAGGAACCGTGGGACTACTTCAACGTTCTGGCGACCATTCCCGGCAAGGAAGCCTATATCGATCCCGCCAAGAGCGGCTGCGCCCTGGTGAACTAAACCGATGGCGGTTTCCGCAACACAATCGAACGCGACGCCGCGGGTGGTACTCTCCGCCCGCGGCCTGCGCCGCGACTTCGGCGGCTTCACTGCTGTCAAGAATGTCGATCTCGACGTCCACGATGCAAGTGTGCATGCCTTGATCGGCCCCAACGGTGCTGGCAAGACCACCGTCTTCAACCTGCTTACGAAGTTTTTGCAGCCCAGTGCCGGTACCATCACGCTGATGGGCACCGACATCACCAAAACGGCACCGGACAAGGTGGCGCGGATGGGACTGGTGCGGTCGTTTCAGATCTCGGCGGTGTTTCCGCATTTGAGCGTTCTCGACAATGTCCGCGTGGCACTGCAGCGGCCAAACAATCTGTCGACGCAATTCTGGCGTCCGCTTTCGGCTCTCGACGAATTGAACGAACGTGCCGAACAACTGCTTGCGAAAGTCGGCCTTTCGAACGAGCGCGATGCGATCGCCGCCGATCTCTCCTATGGCCGCAAGCGCGTGCTCGAGATCGCCACGACGCTGGCGCTTGACCCGAGAGTGCTCCTGCTCGACGAGCCAATGGCAGGCATGGGGCACGAGGATGTCGGCATCGTTTCGGCGCTGATCCGGGACGTGGCGCGCGACCGCGCCGTCCTGATGGTCGAACACAATCTGTCTGTGGTCGCCGACATCTGCCAGCAGGTGACGGTGCTGCAGCGTGGCGAGATTCTCGCCGAGGGCGATTATGCGACGGTGAGCGCCGATGCGCGCGTGCGCCAAGCATACATGGGCTCGGAGGAGGGTTGATGACGACACTTCTGGAGCTCCAGGGGCTCAATGCCTGGTACGGCGAAAGCCACATCCTGCACGGTGTCGACATGCGCGTCGGCGAAGGTGAGACGATCACCATCCTCGGCCGCAACGGCGTCGGAAAGACGACGACGCTGCGGACCATAACGGGCATTGTGCGCGCCCGCAAAGGCAAGCTGATCTTTGCCGGCGAGGACATGATGCAGGTGCCGTTGCACAAGACAGCGCGCCAAGGCATCGGTTTCGTGCCGGAGGAACGGGGCATATTCTCGACACTGACGGTGTTAGAAAATCTGCTGCTGCCGCCGATCGTTGCCTCCGGCGGCCTGAGCGTGGACGAGATCTACGAGCTGTTTCCAAACCTCTATGAGCGCCGCAACAGTGCGGGCACGAAACTGTCGGGCGGTGAGCAGCAGATGCTGGCGATCGCCCGCATTCTGCGCACGGGCGTGCGCATGCTGTTGCTCGACGAGCCCACCGAGGGCTTAGCCCCGGTCATCGTCCAACGCATCGGCGAGGTGCTGAAACAATTGAAGGAGCGTGGCATGACGATCCTGCTCGTGGAGCAGAATTTCCGTTTCGCTAGCCGGATCGCCGATCGTTTCTATCTTATGGATCACGGGCAGATGGTTTCGGAGTTCCCCGTGGGCGAGCTGCCGCAGCGGATGGATACGCTGCACAAGGTTCTGGGAGTGTGATCTCATGACGATGATCTTCGGCATTCCCCTACAGGCGTTTATGGGCCAGTTGCTGATCGGCCTGATCAACGGCTCGTTTTATGCCCTCTTGAGCCTCGGGCTCGCCATCATCTTCGGTTTGTTGCGGGTCATCAATTTCGCGCACGGCGCGCAATATATGCTCGGCGCCTTCGCCGCCTACCTTCTGCTTGCCTATGCCGGCATCGGGTATTGGCCGTCGCTGATCCTGGCACCCGTCATCGTCGCTCTGGCCGGCGCGGTGGTCGAGCGATTGTTCCTTCGCCGGCTCTATGACCTCGATCCGCTGTACGGACTGCTTTTCACCTTCGGGCTCGCACTCGCCGTGGAGGGCACCTTCCGCTATCTCTATGGCTCTTCCGGGCAGCCCTATGCGCAGCCCGCCGCCCTTGCAGGTTCCGTCAATCTCGGCTTCATGTTTCTGCCGATCTATCGCGGTTGGGTCGTGGCCGTATCGCTCGTGATCTGCCTCGGCACCTGGCTCCTGATCGAGAAGACGAAACTCGGTGCATATCTGCGGGCAGCGACCGAGAATGCGACACTCGTCCAGGTATTTGGCGTCAACGTGCCGGTCCTGCTGACCATGACCTATGCGCTCGGAGCCGGTCTTGCTGCCTTCGCGGGCGTGCTTGCCGCACCGATCTATCAGGTGTCGCCGCTGATGGGTTCCAGCATGATCATCGTCGTCTTTGCGGTCGTCGTGGTCGGCGGCATGGGCTCGATCATGGGGGCGATCATCACCGGCTACGTACTGGGTATTGCCGAAGGTCTCACCAAGGTCTTCTATCCCGAAGCCTCCAACATCGTGATCTTCGTCATCATGGCAATCGTTCTCCTCATCAGGCCCGCGGGCCTCTTCGGCCGGGATGCATGACGATGACAGAGATCACCGAGACCATGAGAACGGAAAAGAACCGCACTGCCCTTTCGGTGCAGGCAGCCTTCCTCATCATCGGCCTGCTGCTCCTGCTGCTGGCGCCGTTTTTCTTCTATCCGATTTTCCTGATGAAGCTCTTGTGCTTCGCGCTGTTTGCCTGCGCCTTCAATCTTCTTCTCGGCTACACCGGCCTTCTGTCGTTCGGCCATGCGACGTTCTTCGGCGGAGCTGCTTATTTTACCGCCCATGCCGTGAAGGAATGGGGAGTTTCGCCGGAGCTTGGCATCGCTGTCGGTGTGGTAGGAGCTGCCGCCCTCGGCCTCGTCATGGGTTTTTTCGCGATCCGACGCCAGGGCATCTATTTTGCGATGATCACACTCGCCCTATCGCAGATGTTCTTCTTCTTCTGCCTGCAATCAGACTTCACCCATGGCGAGGACGGCATCCAGTCCGTGCCGCGCGGCCATCTGTTCGGCCTCCTCGATCTCAATGACGCGACCAGCATGTATTATTTCGTGCTGGCCGTCTTTGTCGTCGGTATCCTGATCATTTGGCGTTTCATCAATTCGCCCTTCGGAATGATCCTGAAATCGATCCGGGAAAACGAGCAACGGGCGATATCGCTCGGCTATTCCGTCGCCCGCTACAAGCTTGGCGCCTTCGTGATGTCGGCGGCACTCGCGGGGCTCGCCGGGGCGGTCAAATCGCTCGTCTTCCAGTTCGCGACCTTGACCGATGTTGCCTGGCAGATGTCGGGCGAGGTGATCCTGATGACGCTGCTTGGCGGCATCGGGACGCTGATCGGTCCGTTGTTCGGCGCCGGCCTCGTCGTGACACTCGAAAACTACCTGGCGACATCGGAATTTCCGGTGACGATCGTCACCGGTATCGTATTCATGATTTGCGTGCTGATCTTCCGCCGCGGCATCATTGGCGAGTTCTACGCTTCGCGTCTTGGTCGGAAGCTCGGCTTCGTCTACCGCCGCTAAGCCGCGGGGTGACATGAGCATGGATCGTTTCGACTACATCATCATTGGCGCCGGCAGCGCCGGCTGCGTGCTCGCCAATCGGCTGTCTAAGGACAGGAACACGCGCGTGCTGCTGCTGGAGGCCGGCGGCAGTGACAATTATCACTGGATCCATATCCCCGTCGGATATCTCTATTGCATCAACAACCCGCGCACCGACTGGTGCTTCACGACCGCTCCGCAACAGGGACTGAACGGGCGCGCGCTAAACTATCCGCGCGGCAAGGTGCTTGGCGGCTGCTCCTCGATCAACGGCATGATCTACATGCGCGGCCAGGCGCGCGACTATGATCTCTGGCGGCAGATGGGATGCACCGGCTGGAGTTGGGACGACGTTCTTCCGTTCTTCCGCAAATCGGAAGATCACTATCGCGGTGAGAACGAACTGCATGGCGCCGGTGGCGAGTGGCGCGTGGAAAAGGCCCGCGTGCGCTGGGCAGTGCTCGATGCATTCCAGGCGGCGGCCAGGGAGGCAGGCATTCCTGAGAGTCCCGATTTCAACACCGGCAACAATGAGGGGTCCGGCTACTTCGACGTCAACCAGCGGTCGGGCATTCGCTGGAACACCGCCAAGGCTTTCCTGCGTCCGGCCATGCGGCGGAGCAATCTGACGGTCCTGACGAAGGCGCAGGCATGTCGCTTGGTCATTGAGGAAGGCGCGGTCACAGGTGTCGATTATCAGCATCGGGGTATCACGAAGCGCGCTCACGCGACAAGGGAAACGGTCCTTGCAGCGGGTGCGATCGGTTCACCGCACATTCTGGAATTGTCGGGCCTCGGCCGCGGCGATGTGTTGCAGAACGCGGGCGTGGAGGTCATCACCGAAGTGAAGGGCATAGGCGAGAACCTACAGGATCACCTGCAGCTTCGCATGGCCTACAAAGTCACCGGCGTTCCGACATTAAACGAGAAGGCAACGAGGCTCATCGGCAAGGCGGCGATTGGCCTGGAATATCTCGTCAAGCGCTCCGGACCGATGGCGATGGCGCCGAGCCAGCTTGGCATCTTTACCCGATCCGGCCCCGACAAGGAAACGCCGGACCTTCAATATCATGTGCAGCCGGTGTCACTCGACAAGTTCGGCGACCCGGTGCACCCATTCCCAGCCATCACCGCAAGCGTTTGCAACCTCAGGCCCGAAAGCCGCGGTTGGGTGCATGTGGCAAGCCCGGATTTTGCCGCCCAGCCGACGATCAGCCCGAACTATCTCTCGACCGAACGCGATCGCGACATAGCTATTCGCTCGATACGCCTGACACGGAAAATTGTCGCAGAACCGTCATTCGCGCGGTTCCAGCCGGAAGAGTTCAAACCTGGCCCGAGCTACCACACGGATGCGGAACTGGCCGAGGCGGCCGGCGATATCGGCACGACGATCTTCCACCCTGTCGGGACATGCCGGATGGGCGCGGATCGCGAAAGTGTCGTCGACCCCCGCCTGAGGTTCAGGGCTTTGGCGAAGCTTCGGATTGCAGACGCCTCCGTGATGCCGACCATCACATCAGGCAACACCAATTCGCCGACGATCATGATCGCCGAAATGGCAGCGGCCATGATCCTGGCGGATAACCGATAGGAGAACGGCATGGCACGGATCGCATTCATCGGGCTTGGCAATATGGGCGGGCCGATGGCCGCCAACCTCGTCAAGGCAGGTCATCAAGTTACCGGCTTCGATCTCGCAGCACCGGTGCTGCAGGCCGCGCAAGCGCAGGGCGTCACGGCGGCGAGCCATATCAGCCAGGCCGTCTCGGACGCGGAAATCGTCGTGACGATGTTGCCGCAGGGCAAGCACGTGCTCAGCGCATGGACGGACATTCTCCGGTCGATTCGCGCCGGGACGCTTGTCATCGACAGCTCCACGATCGACGTCGACAGCGCCCGCAAAGCACACGAAATGGCAAGCAATACCGGCTGCCTTTCCCTCGATGCCCCTGTTTCGGGCGGCACCGGCGGGGCGGCGGCCGGTACGCTGACCTTCATGGCGGGTGGCTCCGACGAGGCCTTCGCAAAGGCAAAGCCCATCCTGGAAGCGATGGGCAAGAAGATCGTCCATTGCGGAGAGCCCGGCGCCGGGCAGGCAGCCAAAATCTGCAACAACATGATCCTCGGCATATCGATGATCGGTGTCTGCGAGGCCTTCGCACTCGGCGAAAAGCTCGGTCTTTCGCATCAAGCGCTGTTCGACGTCGCCTCGACCTCGTCTGGACAATGCTGGTCGATCAGCACCTATTGCCCTGTCCCGGGGCCGGTTCCAACATCACCGGCAAACAACGGATACAAACCGGGTTTCGCGGCGGCGCTGATGTTGAAGGATCTGCGACTATCACAAGAGGCTGCACTGTCCACTGGCGCGTCTACGCCGCTCGGAGCCGAAGCCTCGCAGCTTTACGCTCTTTTCGAGAAACAGGGGAACGGCGGCCGCGATTTCTCGGCAATCATCGAAATGCTGCGGGGCAAGTCGCAATAGCCTCCGCGATGGCTTGACACCCTGGTCGATATGGGCGACGGCCCGCCTGCCGCAGCGAGGCGGCGACCAGCAACAGGAATCCGACATGCAACCGCAGCCGAGCGCGACAGGCCTCAGGAACTTCGTATTGATGGGCGTTGTTCTGATGCTGCTCGGGGACTTTCTCTTCGCGCTCAACGACGCGATGGGTAAGTGGCTGGTGACGAGCTTCTCTGTCGGGCAGGTGCTGCTCATCCGCTCACTTGGATGCTTCATCATCCTCGGGCCGCTGATCGCCAGACAGGGTCCAGCCCAGCTTTTCAAGGTGGAGCAGAAGGGACTGCAGTTTCTGCGCGTGCTCTTGGCGACGCTCGATGTTGGCCTGTTTTACGCCGCAGTCGCCTATCTGCCGCTGGCCGACGTGATGACCTTCTACATGGCCGGGCCGATCTACGTCGCGGCCCTGTCGCACTTTTTCCTCAACGAACGCATCGGCTGGCGCCGTTGGCTTGCCGTCTTCGTCGGCTTCTGCGGCGTTGTGATTGCGCTTCGTCCGTCCTCGGCGATGCTGTCGCTGCCCTCTCTCTTCGGGATTGTCGGCAGCCTCTCCTTTTCGATGGCGCTCGTCCTGAACCGATATCTGCGCAACACAAGCGATACGACCCTCGTCACCTGGCAGATGATCGCCGCCCTTGCCGTCGGAGCAGTGCTATCGATCGGCGCCTGGCAGCCGACAACACCGGTCGAACTCGGCGGCATGATTGGGCTTGGCGTCGTCGCGTCCTGCGCGCACCTGTTGATCACGCGTTCGCTGAAGCTTGCACCGGCATCGCTGCTTGCGCCGCTGCAATACAGCCTGCTGATCTG